>CAWJDY010000080.1:0-130423 GCA_963841705.1 uncultured Alphaproteobacteria bacterium | reverse complement strand
TTGCTGCCGTATGCAGTGCAGCAAACAGCATCTTCACTCGATCACCTTGTCGGCGCGCATCAGCACCGTGGGCGGGATGTCGAGGCCGAGTGCGGTGGCGGTCTTGAGGTTGATCACGAAATCAAACTTGATCGGCTGCTCGACCGGCAAATCGGCCGGGGCGGCGCCCTTCAAAATCTTGTCCACGAACGTGGCGGCTCTGCGAAATAAGTCCGAGATGTCGGCCCCGTAGGACAATACGGCACCGGGCTCTCCGGCAAGGCCGCTGGTATCCACGGTTAGCGGCACTTTCGTCTTGGTCGCGAATTGCACTATCTGGTCGCGATAAGCCGCATAGATCGGGGAAAGCACGATGAGAACGTCAGGAGGGTCCTTCGCGGCGGCTGTCAGCGCGCCGGCAAGTTCGTTTGTGCTGAGCGCCGGAATTGATTGCAGCTCGATTGCGAGCTTCGGCGCTGCGGCCGTAATTCGCTGAAGTCTAAGCATCATACCCTGATTTTTCGGATCAAAAATCATCGCCACTCGCTTGGCTTTCGGCAGCGTCTCCTTGAGTAGCTCCAGCGTCTTCTCATCCGTCTCAGGAGCAAGGAGAGACAAGCCGGTGGTATTGCCGCCGGGATGGCCAAGACTCTGGACCAATCCGGCTGCCACTGGATCAGCAGAGACCGCAATAACGATCGGGATCGTGCTCGTTGCCTGTTTAGCGGCTTGCGTAGGCGGCGTGTCGACCGTGACGATGACATCCACGTTGAGGGTGACAAGCTCCGCAGCCAGTGGACGGAGACGATCAGCTAACCCGTCTGCGTCTCGGTGCTCGATGCTGATGGTCTTTCCCTCGACCCATCGGAGGTCTCGAAGCCCTTGTCGAAACGCGTCAATTTGAGCTGCGACGGACGCGTCGGTTTTGCGTGTCAACAGGCCAATCCGGCGCGGCGTTCCGGCCTGCTGCGCGCGCGCGACAACCGGCCACGCCGCCGCGCTGCCGAGCAGCGCGATGAACGTGCGGCGTTTCACTCGATCACCTCGTCGGCGCGCTGCTGTAGTTGCAAAGGCACGTCGAGGCCGAGCGCCTTGGCGGTCTTGAGGTTGATCACCAGCTCGAACTTGACTGGGGCCTGGACGGGAAGCTCGCTCAGCTTCGCGCCCCTGAGGATGCGATCGGCATAGGTTGCCGCGCCCCGAAAGTTATCGAGCCTGTCATTTCCGTAAGACAGCAGGCCGCCGAGTTCAGCGAAAAATCTCCACGGATAGACGGCAGGGAGACCGTAGCGAGCAGTCAGCAAGGTGATCTCCTCGCCATGATCGACCATAAACGCCTCCGGCATTACGATAAGGCCAGTATTCGGCGTGCGAGTTTGTGCGGCAACGACGGATTCGAGCTCGGAGGTGTCGCGAACAGGTGCTGCGACCGCCTCCACGCTGAGGGACGCAGCGGCGGCCTTGAGGGGGTTCAGAAAATATTCGAAAAATGTCGCCGTTGCCGGGTTGAACAAGAAGGCGACCCGGTTGACGCGCGGCGCAATCTCCCTGAGCAGCTCCAGCCATTTGCCGGCCATCGAGGCCTCCATAAGGATGAAACCGGTGGCGTTGCCGCCCGGCCGCGGCAGGCTCGCGATGAAGCCGCTGCCGACCGGATCGGCAACGCTCGCGAAAATGATGGGGATGGTGCGTGTCTGTTGCAGCATCGCTGCGGTCGTGGGTGTGTTGTTCGAAAGAATGAGGTCGGGTTGCAGCGCGACGAGTTCCTGCGCGAATTGTTGCATCGCCTCCGCGTCGAGCGCCGCCCAGCGAGAGTCGATCCGAAGGTTGTGGCCGTCCGTCCAGCCAAGCTTCTGGAGACCCTCCCGGAACGCCGCGACATCGGCCTGTCCTTCCCGGTCGCTCTCGGAATACGCCATCAGCACGCCGATCCGTCGCACTACGTCAGGCTGCTGTGCGCGCGCCGCGAGCGGCCAAGCTGTCGCGCCGCCGAGCAGGGCGATGAACTCGCGCCGTTTCATGGGCTTCTTCCCCGAGCCGAGGACCACGCCGACCATGGGGTATACGGCGTCTTCAGGCAAGCACTGTGCAGTGCGTCAAAATGGGGCTCTCATGTCGGAGTTGGGTCATTAGCACACATTACCGCACCGCAACATTGACGGCCGCTCCTCCCCAGACAGCGGACATGAAGCCGCCCCAGCTATTGGTGCCTGATCGGTAGACGAAGGCTCGCCTTCTGGGGCGACCTACTCGGTGTCATCGCCAAGCGTTTTCCCGGTGGTCGGGTTGACTAAATGCACCTGCCCGCAGGCAAGGCAGCTGACGGCTTCATAGGCCTCACCGTTACGGCTATCAATCTCGTCTGCGACCCAGCCTTGAACGGTCAGGCCCGTGTTAGGGCAGCGGAATAGGTAGGGTGCCATACCGGCTTGTAGCGACGAGGGCACCAGAGAGTGTTGACCTATCGCAAGAGGGGTGCCGGCTCCAGGGCTTCGCCGTGCCGGGTACGCGAACGCTCTTCACTGCACCGGTTCGACCTTGCTGTGGGGCCGATTGTACTTCTCTTGCCATTCCTCAAGGGAGTGGCACGGCTCGGGCAGGTAGACGATCTTCACACTTGTATCGCCCGACTGATGCTCAGCCATCGGAGGCCTGCCCCATCCTCGGTCGAGGAGGGCAACTGATGCCGCCACTCGCGCGGACTCGCTTCGACCGCCCGTAGCGATCTCGACAAGCGCCTCCAGCGCTTCCGCAGCGTGGGCACGGGCAAGCTCCTGGATCGTGCGATCCGCCTTGGGGCGTCCAGTTGGGTTGCCCGAGATGCCGGGAGCGAATTGGCCTTTTTCGTTACGAATTGAGTCGTCTGACATAATGCTCTACTCCAAACTAATGATCACGGCATTCGCAATATGCCTATATATAGTTATGCCGGTCAGATTTTTCAAGGCTTCAACTAAAAGTAGACGTCACGGTACAAGGACCATTGTTGCAGCCGACATTGCTCAACGAGTCCCTACAATTCATTGCGCAGTTCCGTGCCCGACGAGGCTTGGCCGTCGATGCCTTCCGACAAGCTGTTCAGGTAATCGACGCGCCCACATATTTGTGAGAGTGATGCTGCTGCATCGCGTGGGCCGGGCCACCAGCTAGCAATGAAATATCCCGCCGCAAAGCAGACCACGAGCGCGACCACGACGCGCAAGGGAGGAGGCCGGGACCATTGCCTAACCTCGCTCCCGCACCACAAGCCGCTTGCGCTGTTCGTCGCTGAGACTGAATGCCCGCATCGCGGCGGCTTCGGCTGCCTTCGCGACGGCAGCCTCGACATAGCCAAGGAACTGGCCGCGCGATCGAATGCGCGTGGCGCCCCAGGTGCGGGGGGCTTGCCTTATCTTGCTGGCCGAGAGCACTGTTTACCCGGTAGTTTACCCCACGATGGTAGTTTATAAAAAGATGGCATATAAGTTATTGATTTTGCTGGTAGCGGGGGCCGGGATCGAACCGGCGACCTACGGATTATGATTCCGCCGCTCTGACCAGCTGAGCTACCCCGCCATTCCGGCACTCGATAAGCAAGGCACCGGCGCATCCGCCGCTCCCATGCGGAGCGAGACCGGTGCCGGCGATGAGAATGCCTGCGGCGCGGGATCAGAGATAGGGCATCCGGACAGCGTTTCCAAGCGCGGATCCCGAGCCTCACTACGGGCGAGGCGATGCCTCGCCCCTACACCCCCTGAGGCATGCCTCGGCCCTACGCCCCTGAAGCTCCAACCTTTCCGTCCCCACGGCGCCCGTGCGGCGCCGCGCGCGCGAACCGGATCAGAGAGAATTGCCCAAACGGCGGCATGGGGCAGCGCTCAATGAGCCGCACATCGGGATGCCCCGCCGCCCATTGGGCGAGACGCTCCCAGCGGAATTCCGGTCGCCAGCCGAGCCGGCGTGCAATGGGCGCAAAGCCCTGCTCGAACGCGCGGCGCAGGCCCATCTCGGCGCCAAGATGGTTGACCAGGATGATCTCGCCGCCCGGCCGCGTCACCCGCGCAATCTCGTCGAGCGCGCGCTCGGGATCGGGTACCGTGGTGATGACGTATTGCGCGACCACCACGTCGAAGAAATCATCGGCAAACGCCAGCTGCTGCGCGTCCATCACCGCCAGCGCCTCGACGTGCGTCAGATGGTGCTGGGCAACCCGCGCATGCGCCTTGCGCAGCATCGGCTCGCAATAGTCGATCCCGACCACCCGGTTGGCTCGCGAGTAGTCGGTTAGCGAGATCCCGGTGCCGATACCCACTTCAAGGATGCGCCCGCCGACCCGCTCGGCGGCTGCGATCGAGGCCTTGCGGCCGGCGTCGAAGACCGCCCCAAAGACGAGATCATAGAACGGCGCCCAACGCGAATACGCCTTGGCCACCGTGCCGATGTCGATCTCGCCCGCCATGCCCCCGCAACGCCGCTTGTACTCAGCTCTGGAGCGCCAATCCCGCCGTGGTCCGGCGCTCGCGCCCGGGCACCGCCGAGGCCGCAACCGCGCTGTGAATGAAGCCGCCGCCGAGCACCCGCGCCTGGCCCTCGGGCGCGTCGTAGAAGACGCAGGCCTGTCCCGGCGATACGCCCTCCTCGCTGTCGACGAGATCGACCTCGACCGCGTTTGCGCCCCGGCTCAGCCACGCCGGCTGCGGCGCGCGGGTGGAGCGCACCTTGATGAAGACCTCGTGCCAGCCGGCGCACAGCGCCTGGTCGATGGTGCCGTCGCCCAGCCAGTTCACAGCGCGCAGCCGGATGCGGCTGGTGCGCAGCGCCTCGCGCGGCCCGACGACGACGCGGCGCGAGGGCGCATCGAGCCGCACCACATAGAGCGGGCGACCAGCGGCAATGCCGAGCCCGCGCCGCTGTCCCACGGTGAAATGGATGATCCCGGGATGCGAGCCGAGCACGCGGCCGTCGGTATCAACGATCTCGCCCGGCTCGGCAGCGCCCGGCTTGAGCCGCTCGATCACCTCGCTGTAGCGGCCGGAGGGCACAAAGCAGATGTCCTGGCTGTCGGGCTTCTCGGCAACCGAAAGCCCGAAGCGGCGGGCGAGCTCGCGCGTCTGCGCCTTGGTCATCTCGCCCAGGGGAAAGCGCACCCGCTCGAGCTGATCGCGGGTGGTGGCAAAGAGGAAATAGCTCTGGTCGCGCTCGGGGTCGCGCGCACGATAGAGCGCGCGTCCGTCCCCCGGCATGCGCCGCGAGGCCACGTAGTGGCCGGTCGCCAGCACCTTGGCGCCGAGCTCGCGCGCCGTTCCCAGAAGATCGTGGAACTTGATGGACTGGTTGCACTCGACGCAGGGCACCGGGGTTTCGCCGGCAACGTAGCTCTGCGCAAAGCGGTCGATCACGGCTTCCTGGAAGCGGTCCTCGTAGTCGAGCACGTAGTGGGGAATGCCGATGCGCTGCGCCACTGCGCGCGCGTCGTAGATGTCCTGTCCGGCGCAACAGGCGCCGGGACGATGGGTGGCGGCGCCGTGGTCGTAGAGCTGCAAGGTGACGCCGATGACGTCATAACCCTCGGACTTGAGCAGCGCCGCGGTGACCGAGGAATCGACCCCGCCCGACATCGCCACAACCACGCGGGTGTCCGCCGGCCGACCCTCGATGTCCAGGCTGTTGCGCACTCTCGCCGTGTCCGTCCGCGCAGTGCCGCGCCAACGGGCCCGGCCTCACCAGCGGTAAGTATAGGCATTCCCGCGCAGCCTTGCCACGCGCCGAGCGCAGCAAGCTCGGCAATACCTCCCCCTTTCAGGGGGAGGTCGGCTCCCCCGACTTGATCGGGGGGAGCCGGGTGGGGGTGAACTCGCGGCTGCGACAATCAGCAAAAGCGCGGCGCTTGGCTCAGGACCCCCACCCGACCCCTTACAGGGGGAGGTATTGCGGAGCTTGCTGCGCAGCTGGGTCCATATTCGCAGCGGGGGCGGGCATTTACCCAATTGAAACAAACGGCTTAGCCAAATTTTAAGCTGCCGAGGGGTAGAGTTGCCCCTGAGTTGGTCAGTCGAGTGCGTGAGTTGCAAATGACGGAGTCCCTTCGTCCAAGGGCCAAGTACGTCATCGGTCCTGACGGCAGTCCGCTGACCATTGCGGATCTGCCCGCACCGGGAACGAAGCGCTGGGTCATCCGCCGCAAGGCGGAGGTGGTCGCGGCCGTCCGCGGCGGCTTGCTCTCGCTGGAGGAAGCCTGCAGCCGCTATACGCTCACCGTCGAGGAATTCCTCTCCTGGCAGTATTCCATCGACCAGCACGGGCTTGCGGGCCTTCGCACCACGCGCATTCAGCAATACCGGCAATAAGTCGGCGCGGCGCGCGCGGACTTTGATCCGCGCCCATCACGCCCACCACGTCATTGCCGGGGCTTGACCCGGCAATCCATCCGTTTCATCAAGACGTTCTCAAGACGATGGATGCGCGGGTCAAGCCCGCGCACGACCGAAGACATGGCATCTGCGGATTTCAACAGCGCGCTCATCGTGGGCGCTGGATCGGGGCTCAGCGCCTCGTTGGCGCGCGCGCTCGCGGCCCAAGGCGTGAAGGTTGCGCTCGCAGCGCGCAGCACCGGGGATCTTGCATCGCTTGCCAAGGAGACCGGCGCGCGCACCTTCGCCTGCGATGCCAGCGAGCGTAGGGAGGTGGACAAGCTCTTTGCCCAGCTCGATGCCGAGTTCGGAGCGCCCGAGATTGCAATCTACAACGCGAGCTTTCGCACCCGCGGACCGCTGCTCGAGCTTGATCCCGCCGAGGTGCAGAAGGCGTTGCTGGTGAGCGCCTACGGCGGCTTTCTCGTCGCCCAGCAGGCGGCGCGGCGCATGCTGCCGAAGGGGCGCGGCGTGATCGTGTTCACCGGCGCGTCTGCGAGCGTGAAGGGCTATGCCCAGTCGGCGCCGTTCGCCATGGGCAAGTTCGCGCTGCGGGGGCTGGCGCAAAGCATGGCGCGCGAGCTTGCGCCTTCCGGCATCCACGTTGCGCATGTGGTGGTCGACGGCGGCATCAGGAGCGCGCGCCGGCCGGAGAGCGCAGACAGGCCCGACAGCTTTCTCGATCCTGATGCCATCGCGCAGACCTATCTCCACCTCATCCATCAGCCGCGCAGCGCCTGGGCGTGGGAGGTGGAGCTGCGCCCCTGGCTGGAGAAGTTTTAGTTCAGCTGGTTCTGTAGGGTGGTTAGTCCTACTGCGTTACAAACTACGCTGTCATTCCGGGGCCGCGAGCGTAGCGAGCGGAGCGCCGGGTAGGTGAGGATGTTACCACCCTCACCCCCCACGGACCCGGACGTGCAGGATTACCGCTTCCGGTTCTTCATGAGAGAGCCTGGCTAGCGGTGGCGTACTGATGGACGATGCGAGGTCGCGGGAGGGGATGGCGGGCGAGGAAGGCAGAGAACCGCTCCCATGAGAGAGGCTCCGAGCGCGTCCGCCGTTCCAGCCACTTCCTCCACGTCCTTGTGATCTGATGAGCGTAGGTGGCGAGTTGCCGGCTGTTCCCCGTGATACCGTAGTAGGCATAGTGACCTACCAGCTTCTCAGACAGCCGCTTGCGCTGATCGAGGATCGGCAGGTGGCGGTTGAACCGACACCACTCCTTCGCCGCGAGCAGCGCGCGAGCGAGCCGGCTCTTGGCCGTCCGTTGCCGTACCACGTTCTGCCCCTTGAGTGACTTCGCCCAGGTGTGGGTGAAGCCCAGAAAGTCGAACGGCGGTTCGGCGCAGTCCGGATGCGTGCCACCTTTGCGCTCGGGGCGGAAGTCGACGAACCGGGTCTTGTCGGGATGCAGCGTGAGCCCATACCGTGCAAGCCGTTTCCCCAGCACTTCCAGAACCCGTTTGGCGTCGCGGTGGTTCTTGAACGTCATCACGAAGTCATCGGCAAAGCGCACCAACGTACACTCTCCCAGCATGCGGGGTCGCACCTCTGCCTCGAACCATTCGTCCAGCACGTGGTGCAGGAAGATGTTCGAGAGCATCGGTGAGATGACGCCGCCTTGCGGGGTACCTTCAGTCGCAAGGCGCAGGGTTCCATCTTCCAGGACCCCTGCTTTCAGCCACTTGTCGATCATCCGTCGGATCACGCCATCCGTTACTCGCTGGTCGAGAAACGCCCGAAGTTGCGCGTGCGGAATCGAGTCGAAGTACTTGCGTATATCGACATCCAGCACCCAGTGCTGTCCATGCCACGAGATGGCGCCATGCAGTTTGCGCAGCGCCTCATGGGCTGAGCGTCGCGGTCGGAAGCCATACGAGCAAGGCATGAAGTCCTGCTCGTAGATGGTCGCCAGAACCATGACAATCGCCCGCTGCGCCACCTTGTCTTCAAAGGTCGGAATGCCGAGCGGCCGCTTTGAGCCGTCTGCCTTCGGGATGTAGGTTCTGCGCACCGGCGGTGCTTTGTAGCTTCCGGACTTGATGCGATTGAGCAGGTCCAAGAGATTGGCCTGCAGCTTCGCTTCATATTCCTTCGCGGTAACACCGTCGATGCCAGTCGCTCCATCCTTGCGGGTCAGCCGGTAGGCTTTCAGCATCCATTCCAGATCGATAACGTGGTGCAGCGAGAACAGCACCTTCTTCGGCTTCGCTCTCGCCAGTTCGGCTATCCATTGTCGTTTCGTGTACAGGTTCGCGAGGTTCATGTCCCCTCCCGTGTTTCCCGGCAATGGTTCTCTCTCACGACGCCTCCCTTTCCTCCATCGGGTCCCAGTGAGCCCAGTTCCCCGCTCTCGTCGGTACTATGAAGGCGCTACGACTTCCCACCCGCGTATCAACGGTCACTTATTGGTTCGCTCCCGCCGCCCACGCGATCCTCCTGGTTCGTGTCCCGCCGTGGCGCTCCTGAAGGAGCGGAGGTCTCCTCCAGGCCGGGGCTTTTGTTGCCGGCTGCCCTGCTCCGGTTCTCGCACGTGGACGCGAATGGGATCTCTCAGGTCTTCAGGCGATCCATCCCGTGCCTCTGCTCCGTTCCAGGACCCCGGTCGAACCAACGTGCCCTCGCCAGTGACGGCCACGTCGATGCTACCCCCGCATTCCGGACTACGAAGGCTTCAGCGAAAATGATTTCGGGGCTAACCCGCAGCTTCAGCACCTGCTACCGTACGCTTCACGCGTGACGTTGCCGCACACGTGCAAGGCTCGCTTCCGGCTGGCGGGCTGCGCCTTTGCCGGGAGGGAGTCGAACCCTCTGGACCGCTACGAAAGGTTTCAGCTCGTTTTCACGATCGTCCTCCTCTCCTGCTCTCCTGACGCTACCGGAATCCATAACCACAAGCCGTGCAGTGATGAAAGTGGTTACACTGCGGTGGCACTCATCACTGCTTGGGGTTATGGATTCCGGGCTCGTCGGCAAGTCGGTGAAACCGACTTGCCGACGCCCCGGAATGACGGCGAGCGGCGTAACCCACCGCTTGGCGGCGGATTACGCTCCGCTAATCCGCCCTACGAAGACTACGAAGAGCCGGCTATTCCCATGGCCTGCTCGAAGGCGCGGCGCACCTCGGGGGGTTGGCCGAAGCAATGGCGGAACGCCTTGAGCCGCGCCTTGAGCAGGGGGAATTTGTCGAAGTCCTCGAGCGGAATTCCTTCCACGCTCTCGCGCTTGTGAAAGAACGGCAGCTCGACGCAGGTTGCGACATTGGCATTGCGGATCACGCCTTTGGGATCGCGCCCCTGCGCAATAAGGTCGAGCTCCTCGAACAGGCGCTTGCGGATCATGACGATGCCGAGATCGCTCGCCCCGAGATTTTCCTGGCTGCGATCGGCGATCCTGCCTTGTCCAACCCAGGCGAGGATGTCCTGGTTGATGACATGGCTGGTGATCCAGTTTCCGTTGGCATCCTTGATCGGGCTCACCCAGGCCGGGACCTTGCCCTGCACATAGGGCTCGCGCCCCTTCGGCACGCGCATGAAGAACCAGGCGACGCTCAGCGTGTTCTCGTCATCGACCGGCACCCGCCATTCGAAATGGTTGCCGAGATAGAACCCGTTCGGCCACAACGCGACACGCCCCACCGTCCAGTACGGATTGCGCTCGTCGGAATCCTCGCGCACCCGCTTGTAGACGAAGCCGTAGTCGAACTCCTCGAACTTGAGCTTGAGATGCTTGCCGGAATAGGGGCCGCTCTTGCCGGCAAGCCGCAGCGCCCAGTTGTCGTGCATCCATTCGAAATGCACGGGATCGCAGGAGTTCTCCTGGCACTGAAACCAGTTGCACGGCACGTCCGAGAGCACGACCTCGCGGAATCCGTTCTCCCAGGTGAACGGCTCCCACACCGGCAACTCGGGCACGGGCTGCGGTCCCATATAGGCGAAGAGAAGCCCCGCGCATTCCCTGACCGGGTAGGCTTTGACGCCGCAGCGCTCCTTGGCGCGCGACTGCGGGTTGACAGTGTCGTCATAGGGCTGCTCGATGCAGCGGCCGGCTTCGTCCATGAGCCAGCCGTGATAATTGCAGCGAATGCCCCGCTCCTCGACGATACCGTAGGAGAGGTCGGCGCGCCGGTGCGGGCAGTGCCGGTCGATGAGGCCGACGCGGCCGCCCATGTCCTTGTACAGCACGAGGTCCTCGCCCATGAGACGCATCGGCTTGATCGGGCGGCTGTCGAGCTCGCTCGCGCCGCCGATCGGCTGCCAGTAGCGCCGTAGCAGCTCGCCCATCGGCGTTCCCGGCCCCACCTGGGTGAGCAGCCGGTTCTTCTCCGCTGACAACACCTCGGTTCTCCTCGACCGTAGGGGCGAGGCATGCCTCGCCCCTACAAATCAGCGTCTCAACCTTCCAGCCCGGTCGGCACGTTCTTGTTCTCGCTCGCAAGCTTCATCCCGGCGGCAAGCGCCATGGTCTCCAGCAGCGCCGAGAAATCCTGCTGCAGGTATTGATCCGGGTTGGGCTTGAGCGTCGCCGCGCCGAAATGCGTTTGCAGCACTTCGCGGGTCGTCGCCGTCACCGGCATCGGCACGTCCCATTCGCGCCCAAGCGCAAGCCCGAGGTCGAGGTCCTTGCGCAGGAGCTCGGGGGTGAACGTGGTCGTCCAGTCGAGATTGACCAGAGCGGGCGACTTGTAGCGCGTGAACATCGAGCCCATGACGCTGTTGTTGATGAAGGCGAGGAAGGCGTGGCGAGGGACGCCCATCTTGTTGGCGAGAAGCGTGATCTCGATCAGATTCTCGATCACGACGCCGAGCATCACATTGTGGGCGATCTTGCAGATGCGCGCGAGCTCGCCTTCGCCAACATAGGAGACGCCCTGGGGCGCGATTTCCGCAAGCATCGGCATGACCGTCTTGCACGCGACCTCGTTGCCGGAGACCGCGGCTGAGAGCTTTCCCGCCTTGATCACCTTGGCGTTCCCGCTCACCGGCGCGGCGACGAGCTCGCTGCCGAGCTGATGCAGTCGGTCGCGGATCGAAGCGGATTCCTCGACCGAGATGGTGGAGCAGTCGACGAAGATCTTGGGCAGCTTGCCGCCGTGGCCGGTGACGCTGTTGCGCCCGAAATAAACCTGGTCGAGATCCTTGCCCGTCGAGACGATGGAGAACAGCACGTCCACGTCTTTGAGCTCGAGCAGATTGTCCGCCAGCGTGGCGCCGAGCTTCGCAAGCGGCTCGGCCTTGGAGCGTGTGCGATTCCACACGGATAGATGATAGCCGGCCTTGAGAAGCCGCTCGGCCATCGGGTAGCCCATGCGTCCCACGCCGATCCAACCGATCTTTTTCTTCGCCGCCATCCGCTCTCTCCTGTCCTGTGCTCGGAGTACGTAGCATGCAGGGGCGGGTTTGAAACCCGGCCCCGATCCTTCCGTAGGGGCGACGCATTGCGTCGCCCTCCTTGGCAAGGAGCACGTAAGGGCGAGGCAATGCCTCGCCCCTACGAACTGCGGCCAAGCAGCAATAGCCCGGGATGAGCGGCGCGCCGCTCAATCTTCGCGGCGGGCGTGATGCAAAGCGCGCCGCGAGATCCGGGGATACCCGCATGTCGCCATCGGGGCGCGCCTTCGCCGCGACCCGCTGCCTCATGCGGGCTACGCAGTGTCGGCGTCCTTTTTACCGAATACCCAATCCGCCAACGGTCCGAACAGCTGCAGCGCCGTGCGCGACCAGATCAGCACGATGATGATGCGCGCGAGCTGAAATCCGGCGATGACGGTGGCATCGAGACCGAGCACCTTGCCCGTGAGCGTCATCTCGGCGATGCCGGCGGGAGCGGTCGCGAGAATCATGGTCGGCACCGGATAGCGCATGAGCCAAGCGATGCCCGCCCCGAACAAGGCCATCGCGCCCGCAGCAAATACGACGACGAGGAACGAGGCCCAAAGCAGGCCAAACAGTCGGGTGAGAAACTCCGGCCGGAACTGGGCGCCGAGCGAGCTGCCGATCACGACCTGCGCGGCAATCAGGAGAACGTCCGGCATGCGCCCGGAGAGCAAGCCGAGGTGGCTGAGCAAGGCGGCGACGAATAGTGGCGCCATCAGCCAGGCGTTGGGGGAGCGCGTGCGCGAGAGCAGGGTTGCGATGACGCCCGAGACAACGAGCGCCGCGAGGAGCGGCAGCCAGGGAGCGACCGGCACCGCGGCGATCGGGTTGCGGCTGCCGCCACCGGCGAACCAGAGCACCAGGAAAGGAGCAAACACCACGATGAGCGCAACCCGAGTGGTCTGCGCCACCATGATCGGCTCGAGATGCCCGCCGTAGCGCGGAGCGAGGTTCATGGTCTCCACCACGCCACCCGGTACGGTCGCAAAGAACGCGGTGGTGCGGTCGATGCCGGCGAGGCGGATATAGAGCAAGCCACCCATCGCGCCGATGACGGTCGAGACCAGCGCCGACGCGGCGATCAGCGGCAACAGCGTCACCAGCTTGGCCACCACGGTGGCGGTGAACTGGAGGCCGGTGGAAGTCCCAACGACGACCGTCCCTGCCGGCCGCCCCCAGGGAATCAGCCGTACCTGCGCGCCCGAAAGCGACATCGCCATGGTCGCGGCAAACGCGCCAAGAAGCCACGGCAGCGGCAGATGCAGTGATCGCGCCGCGAAGCCGCCGGCCACGCCGGCGGCAAGGGTCGCCGCCATGGCAAGCGCCGCGACGGCATTCTTGGGCCAGTACTGGAGGCTGGGGAGCGCTGGCATGGAGCCCGGCGGTGGTAACAGCCGCACGCCGGCAAATCCAGCTGGGCGAGCGCCCGTCAATGGGCGAAAGAGCGAGGCGAGCCAGGTTCCAGGCGCCAAGCGCCCCAAGCCTGACCAGGAGCGGTGATCAGCGCGAGCTGATGATCGAGCGTGTCGTGTTAGCCTTGCTTGACCTGCTGTGGCGGGGCGGAGCGTCTCCATCCTGACAACAGAACGGCTCCGCCAATCAGCAAAACAACAATCAGGCCGCCGAACGCGCCATAGGCCAAGAACTCCGATGTGCGGCCTTTGGCAACGGCATCGGCCTTCTCAGCCTCAAGTCGAGCGAGCGAGGCATCGAACTTGCGTTTGTCCGCAATGCGCGTTTCCTCGATGACCCCCTTTTCATTCTCGACATCGGAGCGTGCGCGCTCGGAGTCCTTGATTGCGCGTTCCAGCTCGGTTTTTGTCTTTTCGAGCTGCGCGATTTGCGTGGCAGAATTCGCCAGGTCGGATTTCAGGCGTTCGTTTGTCTGTTGCAGCTCGTAGAGCGTCACATCGGGTTTCGGCTGCTCGGTCTGCGAAGGCGGCGGTGCCGGCTGGGGTACGGGCTCTGCCGCGGCAGCAGGTGCGGGTGCAGGTGAAGGTGCTGGTGCTGGTGCTGGTGCAGGTGAAGGTGCGGGCGCGGAGGGCTGGGCCTGCGGCAATGGCTGATCCTGCGACGCTGCCGGCGGGACAGCGCGCGTGCATTGCGAGCGGAGCTCAGCTACCCGCGTATCGGAGGGAAGGATGCCGCGACGCGCCAGCGATTGCACGCTATCGCCGCGATCGCCGAGTTTCTGATTTACACACCCCCGCTCGCTTTGCGGCAGCTTGTTCCATTCGGCCTCCACTCTTTTTATGTTCTCTGACTCGGCCATCCCCTGCAACCGGTTGAGGATGTCGTTGAGGTTTTGCGCGGGCGATGGTGTCGCAACCCCGCAAAGAGTGATGCCTATGAGGACCGCGATTGTCCTTCTCAGCGCCTTGGCATGAACCAGCATGTTCGGGCCCCGCATGAGCCGACCAGAAAGCAGATGACCTTGCGTGGCCATTGTGGACCACGCGCAATCGGTAGTCCAATGTCCAGCGACGCTCCTGGCGAGTGCGTCGATCACTCCGACCTGAACGCCGCAGAGCGAATCAGCGCCGTCGAAGGCATCCGCTACCCGGCCGATATTAAAAAGACGTTCTCGCGGACCTACGCCGGCACTGGGACCGTGCGCCATGCTTGGCCGCGCTTTCCGGTGCCTTTGCCCGCTTCGACTCTGCCCGCTATGATGGTGCGTGAGGCGAACCAATGACAATCACGGTCACTCTCAAGGACGAGGTCGCGCAGATCGTCGAGCGACAGGTTGCGGAAGGCCGTTATCCCGACGCGGAGAGCGCGGTCGCCGCGGCGCTGATGCTGCTCGACGGCGCTGCGTTGAACTGGGATGATGTCGATACCGACGCGGTCCGCCGGATGATCGCTGATTCCGACGCGGAGGGCGGTGAGATTCCATTCAAGGATGTCGTCCGCAGGCTCGCCACCAAGGGTACCGCACCCCAACGCTGAATGGCAGAGGTCGTCTTTCGCCAGCAAGCGTGGCAAGACCTCGATCGGATCGACACCCGCATTGCGTCAGAAGATCCCGGCGCCGCTCAGCGCTTTCGCACCAATGTGCTGCGCCGAATTGCGCTGCTGGAGCGCTTTCGGAAAGCGCGCAGCCGCGTCCGGAATTTGGCCCCCACACCCGGACAATCCCGATCGGCCGCCATATCGTCCTCCTGCGTGTAGTCGTGCCAAAGGTCATTGTCCTGCGGATCGTGCATGGCGCGCGCGATCTTCCGCGCTTATTCAAATTCCGCAATCAACGATTGTGAGCGACAGCTTGATCGGTTTGCCAATTTCAACATTGACGTTGCAGGAAAATTTTTCCGTCTGGCGGTCCCGAGAGGACTCGAACCTCCGACCTTCGGTTTAGGAAACCGCTGCTCTATCCGGCTGAGCTACGGGACCGGCTTGGATAATCAAAGGCTTAGCGAGGTTCGGGTTTGTTTAGCCACGCCCTAGCCACGGGTAAGCCGGCTCGGTATAGCGAAAAAAATAATTTTGCGGAAGCGATGCCGGATGGACCGGAAGGTCTTGGTCCAAACTGATTTGCGGTTATGCCGCCGCAGTCGATGAGGATAGCGTTGAACTCAACACACAATCACGCTGATCACGATCATGCCCGCCTTCACGGTCATGCTCCCAAGAACTTTGGGTTCGCCTTTGCCGCTGCGACCCTCCTTAATGTCGGGCTGGTCGCAGCCCAATTTCTGTACGGCATCCATGCCCACTCAATGGCCCTTATCGCTGATGCGGGCCATAACCTCGGAGACGCGCTCGGCCTCCTGATCGCATGGGGGGCATATAACCTCGCGCGGTGGGAGCCCACCGACCGATACACATACGGCTTTCGTTCGGCATCAATCCTTGCTGCGCTCGCGAACGCGGCAATCCTCTTGATTGCCACGGGCGCAATCGTGTTGGAGGCCGCGCGACGGTTCGCAGAGCCGCTGCCCGTAGCGGCTCCTACTGTGATGGTCGTGGCGGCCATTGCCATAGCCGTCAACCTCATCTCTGCGTGGTTGCTGCGGGGCGGCGAGCATGATCTGAACATTCGCGGCGCATTCGTGCACCTGCTTGCCGATGCCGCCGTCTCGCTCGGCGTCGTTGCTACCGGGGGTGTTATTCTCCTGTCGGGCTGGTATTGGGTCGATCCGGTCGTGAGCCTACTCATTTCGGGGGTAATCGTCTGGGGTACTTGGGACCTGCTGAGAAACGCGGTGAACCTCTCCCTCCAAGCTGTGCCCCCTGGGATCGAGCCAACGAACGTGCGCGAATATTTGCAAACCCTTCCCGGAGTATCGAGCGTGCATGACCTGCATGTATGGGCAATGAGCACGACGGAAACTGCCCTGACGTGCCATCTTGTCATGCCGCGCGGCGCGCCGGGAGACGAGTTCCTTAATCAGGTGTGCGAGGAACTTCATCTGCGCTTTCGGATCGCCCATCCGACCATCCAAGTCGAAACTGGCGACCAAGCCTGTCGGTTGGAAACGGCACATCTGGTCTGACGTGGCAATGAAATAGTTTCGCAGTGTGGCATGTCTGCCGCACTCGGACACGCCGGTCTCGACTACAATAGTGACGGGGAGCATCTGCCAGCGAACGACGTTCGTGCGAACGATACACAATCTTCGGGCAGTACTACTGGGGCTCTTTGCTTCCAGCTAAGGATAACCCGAGTGAGCAGAGCCAAATCAGGCCTCAGGCAACTGAATGATCTTGTTGACGCTCTCGACGTGATCGTAGATGCCGACCTGCACCACCGGAAAGCTTTTCTTGATCGCAAGTCCCGCCTTCTCCGCAGCTTCCCAGGTGGGGTAGCTGGCTTTGGTTTGCCTGTCGACCTGCAGTCGGTAGCGACCCTCGGGCTGCTTGCGCTGCGACAATTCCTGCGCCGCGTCTTCCGTCTGATTCTTTTTGCTCAGGCGCGTTGCCATCGCAATCTCCTCGTTCGCCGTGGTGAAAGCCTTGCTCATGCGGGCGGCCCCGCACGCGTTTCGCTGCTCTGCGGACAAGCGCCCGGCTTATGTCTCGACTTGTATCTCGACTTGTACGCCGACTTGCGCTGTTCGAATCCGGTTCAATGCCGTGTGCCGTTGGTCATATCATTGGTCCGAATCTCGATCTTGATCCGCCCTTGCGGGATCGAAAATTCGTCGGCGAGTCTGGCGACCAGAAGGGATGCGGCTTCGAGCGAATCCGCCAGCTCTTCCCCCCAGGCGGCGCTCTGGGGCTTGTCTTCATCATGCAGCCGCACCTGGACCGCATAGCCGTCGTCCTCCTCGCTGATCCAGGCGAACAGGTGCGAGTAGCGGGAGCTGGCTGATTTTGCTTTCACCACGTGAGAATAGAGATGCCTAATGTTGCAGCATGATGACGGCGCGGGTCGAGCGGCGGGCCGACTGGTGGAGCCGCGCCGCCGAGCCTCATGCCGTCGTAATTTCTCGCCCGGATATCGCTAGTATCCGGGAGCGGTGCCACCGGATCAGATGGCGCGGAGATTATCTGCGGACGACTTTCCGGTTCGACGATCGGGAACCACGTCGAACGAGACCTTTTGCCCCTCATTGAGGCTTTGCATCCCGGCGCGTTCGACAGCGCTGATATGGACGAAGACATCCTTGCCGCCGCCCTCCGGCTCAATGAATCCGTAGCCCTTCTGGCCATTGAACCACTTCACTGTTCCCGTCATCATGGATAACGACTTCCTTCACGTGTCGATGCTAGAGCTGCTCGCGAGCAGCGGGTTGGTTCGAGATTTTGGGAGAAGTTCGTCAGTCAGGCGCGCAAGTTTGCCGCAAGGCCAAGTCGTTCGGCCGAAAACTCGATGGCCGAGAGATAAGGGATTGGCGCACGCAACGCAAGATGCCGTCATACGGCTATAGCGCAAGCATACCCGGCATATGACGGCGGAATGAAAGACCGGAGCAAGTCCCTGCCTGGCCATCGCCATCAAGGCGGCCGAGGCTTGCCATCTTCTCAAGTCTTTTTTGCTGCGCGCCGACGAGTAGCGCCGTGAAGGCCCGCGGCCGGAACGAATCTCATCGCACGGCGTTAATATGTTGCTCAACCCACATCGGCAGTGCCCCGGCCGCAGCGGAGGGCGGGGAGCAAAGCAAAGGGCGCGTCGCTCTTGCGGGCGACGGCTGCATCAACGGGAAAGTATCCATGATTCAGGAACACGCGCGTGCGCAGGCTGAAGCGCTTTTCAAGCGAAAGGAAGAAGCGCAGATCGAGGCCAACAAAGTCATGACCGAGTACAAGGCGCGCGAGCAGGCGCTGCGGGAAAAGACCGCGCGGCTGCGAGCTTTGCGTCTGGCACGCGAGGCGGCAAGCAACATGAAGAAGGCGTCATAGGCACGGCTGCTTTGCGCCAATGCGCGAAAATTGGTCGTAATGTCCCGCTTGGTCGGGGGCACCGAGGCGATACAGCCGGCAAAAAAGCTCAGGTGAAAAGGGTCAGCACGGTCTGGATCTGATCGGCGGCCGCAGCGATGAGCGCATCATAGCTCGTCTGACCTTGCGCTGCGGTTTTCAGAATGCACTCTGCGAGGTAAGCCTTGGTGGCCTGGGTTGCGTACTCCAGCGGCACCTTTGTCATGATCTCATCGAGCGCATTGCGCATGACTTGAACCAGTTCAGGGTCGAAATTCGGCATCGCGAAGCTCCTGGGGATCGAGAGCTCAAATAGTGCACGTACTCCCTTACGCCTACGCCCGTTCCGTTCCTACCGTCGTCCACTCGGTGCGGATCTGGTCCTGCGGCCCGACTCGCGCGGGCCTGCGCCCAGGAACTGCCACAATGTGGAAAGACTTTGGCGCCCTGCTCACGAACGCGCGACCGCCCGCAAGAGCTGCTTGCAGAGCTTGATTGTCCGGATCTCATTGCCGCGGTTGACGTGGCCTCTTTCGGCCGCCGAGCGTGCGATCTGATCGTCCGGTCCACACAACTTGGCACCGCGCTGCAGCGCGGGCAGGTTCATTCCGGTTCCGATTTAGAGCCTGTCCCGCTCCGGTGATGCTGCTCCTCCTTGAGCGCCGCTTCCATCCAGATGCGGGAGAGTTCCACTAATTGCTCCCGGACGTCTGCGCGCGTGGCTTCTTCGGCCAGCTTCAGGCACTCCCGCGCATACCCGTGGTACTTTTTCGCTTCGGACAACATCATGGCAACACAACCCGGACACGGAACCTTCCTGCAAGTTGTGTGACATGGCATTAACGTACGTGAATCCAATTGTTGAAATTCCGACACGTAAATGGAAACAAATCAGGGACGGGAAAGCGAAATGCCATGGTTCCGACTGTTCTATCGCGATCTGCTTGACAATGAAGGGCTCCCCCGGAACCCAAGCGGGGGTGAAGGCGTTGGCGTGGTTAGCTCCGAATGGGAGGCCCCAATGACCTGGATCGCCCTTGCTTCGCTCGCCCTGGCTGCTGCTGTGGGCTTTGCTGTCCTCGCGACCACGCTTCAGTACTCGGAATAGGTGTCGGACGAGACTGGCTTCACCTCAAGGCATTCAAACAGACCGTTGCCCAGGTCGCTCCAGATTGAGCCATTAATCTCGCATTAGTTTGTCGACCGTGATCGGCAGATCGCGCACGCGCTTGCCGGTCCCATGATAGACCGCATTGGCAATTGCCGCCGCGGTGCCCACGATGCCGATCTCGCCGACGCCTTTGACGCCGAGGGGATTGATCTCGTCATCCTTCTCCTCGACGAAGATCACGTCGATCGCAGCCACATCGGCATTCACCGGCACATGATACTCGGCGAAATTATGGTTCATGAAGCGCCCGAACCGATGATCGGTCGAGGTCTCCTCATGGAGTGCCATTCCGATGCCGCCGACCACGGCGCCGAGGATCTGACTGCCGGCGACCTTGGGATTGAGAATGCGGCCGGCTGCCACTGCGCTGACCACGCGGGTGACCCGAATGACCCCGAGCTCCTCGTCGACCCTGACCTCGGCGAACACCGCGGAGTGGGTGTAGTGCGAATATTTGCTGTTCTCGGCAGGTTCGGCGGTGGCTTCCTTTTCGATCCGATCCGCTTTGCCGGCCCGCATTGCGTCTGCGACCGAAACCTCTCCTCTCGCCTCGTGCCTGCGCCGGATCCTGCCATCCACGAACACGACATCGTCCAACGCGGCACCCGCGAGCGGCGATCCCGCGCGCTTCTGCGCCAGTCGCAGAAGCTCCGCCTGCACCGCGCGGCACGCGGAATGAATGGCGGAGCCCACGGAGGAGGTGGTGAACGATCCGCCTTCGACCGGGGCATCGGGCAGGCTGGAATCGCCGAGCTTCACCGTCACGCTTTCAAGCGGCACTCCCAGCATCTCGGCGCCGATCTGCGCCATCATCGTGTAGGTCCCCGGGCCGATGTCGGCGGTCGCGCTCGCGATCTCGACGCTGCCGTTGGCGCTAAGGGTCGCACGGGCGCTTGCCTTCAGCTGCATCGCCTCCCAGATGCCGGTTGCCATGCCCCAGCCGATGAGCTCGCTGCCATCGCGCATTGACCGCGGCTTGCCGTTGCGCTTGGACCAGCCGAACCTCTCCGCGGCTTGGCGATAGCATTCCCGCAGCTCCTTGCTGCTGTAGGGGTGGTTCTCAATCTGATCCTTGTCGGAGTAGTTGATCAGCCGCAGCTCGAGCGGATCGATCCCGGCGGCATGGGCGAGCTCGTCCATGGCGCACTCGATGGCATACATGCCTTCCGCGCCGCCGGGCGCACGCATGTCGCACGGCGTGTATTGGTCGAGCTTGACCAGCCTCTGGCGAAGCTCGGCGTGGGGGCAGCGGTAGAGGAGGCTCGACCAGAGCACGAAACTGCGCCCGAAATCCTCAAATTGCGAGGTCATGGCAACGGCGTTGTGCCGGAACGAGAGAAGCCTTCCGTCGCTGTCCGCCCCGAGCGCCAACTCGTGAACGATGCCGGCACGGTAGCCGAGCGTGAACATCTGCGCACGCGTGAGGGTGAGGCGCACCGAGCGCCGCAGCGCGCGCGCCGCCAGCACCGCGAGCGGCAGCTGATATTGCGGGCGCAGCCCGGATCCAAATGCGCCGCCGACATAAGCTGACAGCACCCGTACCTTGTCGCGCGACATTGCGGAGACATCCGCGACATAGTTTCGACTGTTCTGCGGTCCCTGGGTCTTGTCGTAGACGGTGATCCGGCCGTCGCCTTCCCACACCGCCGTGGTCGCGAACGGCTCCATCGGATTGTGGTGCTCGACCGGGATGCGATACTCGGCTTCTACGCGCACGGGCGCCTGCGCGAACGCCTGCCCGGCATTGCCGCGGCTGTGCGATGGCGCATCCTCCGGGGTCGAGACGGCACCGCGCTTGCGCTGCGCTTCGAAATCGGTGACATGCTCCTGCGCCTCGTATTCGATGCGAAGGAGCGAAGCGGCAAACCGCGCAATCTCGAGCTCCTCGGCCACCACCAGTGCCACCGGCTGTCCGCTGAAGCGGATCCGGTCGTCATAGAGCGGACGGAACGGCGAGCCCTCCGGCGCGATGTCATCTTTATATTTCTCGTCCGACGAAGCGAGCTTGGGCCGATGCGCGTGGGTGAGCACGTCGAGCACGCCTTCGACTGCAAGCGCAGCCGCGGTATCGATCAGCTTGATCCGGCCCTTGGCGATAGCGGATGAGACCACGAAGGCGTGGGCGAGCCGGGGCACGTTGTATTCCCCAGCGTATTTGGCAATTCCGGCAACCTTGGCTGCTCCGTCAATACGGGAGGTGGGCTTGCCGAAATAACTCGTGACGGTCATGGCCTTCTCCGCTTACGTGATCCGCTTGTCCGATTGCGACTGCGGTTGCCCGCGCGCCGCCTGGTCCAGCGCGCGCACGATTGCGCGCCGCGCCAGCTCGATCTTGAAGTCGTTGTGGCCGAAGCCGCGCGCCTCACGAAGCACGATCTCGGCGGCGTTCGAGAAGCGCTGCCGCGTTGCGTGCCCGCCCCGAAGCTGTGCTTCGGCTTCGCGGTTGCGCCAGGGCTTGTGCGCGACGCCGCCGAGAGCGAGGCGTGCCTGCTTGATCGTTGTACCTTCGAGCTCGAGGCCTACCGCAACGGACACCAGCGCGAACGCATAAGACAGGCGGTCGCGAATTTTCAGATAGGTGTAGTTGCGGGCGAAACCCTTCGGGGGCAGCTCGATGGCGGTAATGATCTCGTCCGGCCGCAGGTTGCTGTCGATCTCGGGCGTACTGCCGGGGAGACGATGGAATTCGGCAAAGGCAATGCTGCGCGCTCCATCCGTTCCGGCCACCATCACGCGCGCCTCCAGCGCTGCAAGCGCCACGCACATATCCGAGGGATGCGTGGCAATGCAGTGCTCGCTGGTACCCAGGATCGCGTGCATGCGGTTGATGCCACCAATCGCGGAGCAGCCGCTGCCCGGCTCGCGTTTGTTGCAGGGGGTCGTGGTGTCATAAAAATAAAGACACCGCGTGCGTTGGAGAAGATTGCCTCCGGTCGAGGCCATGTTGCGCAACTGCGCCGAAGCGCCGGCAAGGATGGCGCTTGCCAGCAACGGATAACGCGCCTCGATCTGCGGGTGGTAGGCGATATCGCTGTTGGGGACGAGCGCGCCGATGCGCAAGCCGCCGTCCGCGGTCTGCTCGATTTGCTTGAGCGGCAGGTGGGTGATGTCGATCACTCGGGATGGGCGCGCGACATTTTCCTTGATGAGATCGATCAAGTTCGTGCCGCCGGCAATAAAGCTTGCCGCCGGGTTGGCCGCGATCCGGCGCACCGCATCGGCGACGTCGCTGGCGCGGGAGTAGCCGAAATTGTTCATCGCCTCGCCTCCCCTGCCTTTGCGACGCTCGTGCCCGATACGACCTCGGCGATGGCCGCCACGATGTTGGGATAAGCGCCGCACCGACAGATATTGCCGCTCATCAGCTCGCGGATGTCGTCGAGCGTCTCCGCTCTGGCCTCGGCGATCAGGCCAACCGCGGAGCAGATCTGGCCGGGGGTGCAATAGCCGCACTGGAAGGCATCGTGCGCGATGAAGGCCTGCTGCAAGGCGTGCAGCATGCCCCCTCGCGCCAGCCCTTCGATGGTCGTGATCTGCGCGCCATCTTTCATGACCGCCAAGGTCAAGCAGGAATTGATGCGCCGGCCGTCGACCAGCACAGTGCAGGCGCCGCACTGGCCGTGGTCGCAGCCCTTCTTGGTCCCGGTAAGGTCAAGATGCAGACGCAGCGCGTCCAGCAGCGTAGTCCATGGCGCGACGCTCAGCTTGCGATCAGCGCCGTTGACGCGAAGCGTGATGTTGATTTTTTCCGGAGCCGATAGTCTTGACCGTTGGTCGCGAGCCGGCGCAAGTGATTGAGCCATCACAGGATCTCCAAGCTTCTGCGGCGGGATACGAACGCCAGCGCGCCTGCAATAACGATCTGTGGCCTTGTTAGATCCCGATCAGCCATGGCAGATGCGTGACGGCGATTTGGGCTCCAGGGCCGAAATCTCCGATCGCTGAGCCCTGGGTAGCAGACGGAGCGTTGCCATGAGCGCGAATACCCGCGCGTTGCATGGCACTGCGAAGTCACAGTGGTCCATAACAAGTGCGCCCGCTCTGACGGTTTTGCTCTAAGTTTTCTTTTTTTGCCGCACAATCCGGCACGGCACAGGTGCGCAGGGCGGGTCAGGGATCGCGTAATTGGGCGATCCGCGCGGGTCTCCTGGTCTAATGCAGCGTTTCGAGCGCGAGCGCGATCCCTTGGCCGCCGCCGATGCACAGCGTGACCAGACCCCGACTGAGGCCGTCGCGGCGCATCGCATGAATGAGCTTGGTCATGAGCACCGCGCCGGTGGCGCCGAGCGGGTGGCCATGGGCGATCGCACCCCCTTCCACGTTGACGATGGCCTCGGGAAATCCGAGCTCGCGCGCGACCACGATGGCGATGGCCGCGAATGCCTCATTGATCTCGACGCGCTCGACCGAGCCGACGTCCCAGCCGGCACGCTGCAACGCTTGCCGCACTGCCGGCACTGGTCCCAATCCGAACATGCCGGGCTCGACCGCTGCGATGCCATAGGAGATAAGGCGCGCCGCGGCAGAGAGGCCGCGCTTCTGCGCCCATTTTTCGTCCGCGAGCACCATGGCGGCAGCGGCGTCGTTCAGTCCGGGTGCATTGCCGGCAGTGATGGTGCCGTTAGGACGGAAGGCCGGTTTCAGGCGCGCCAGACCTTCGAGTGTCGTGTCGGGCCGGTTGTGCTCGTCCTTTTCGAATTAAGTCGGCCCCTTTTTGCCCGGCAGCTCCACAGGCACAATTTGAGTTTTGAAATGGCCCGCAGCCTGTGCGCTGGCAAACCGCTGCTGCGACCGGAGCGCCCAACGGTCCTGGGACTCGCGGGTGACCTGATATTTCTCCACCAGATCTTCCGTGTGCCAGCCGGAATGCGCGTCGGAGAAGGCGTCGTTCAATCCGTCGCGCAACATGCTGTCGTAGAGCGCTCCGTCGCCCATGCGATAGCCCCAGCGGCCGCCCGCGAGGAGATAAGGCGCAAGGTCCATGTTCTCCATGCCGCCTGCGACCGCGACGTTGACGTTGTCCAGCAGGATCTCCTGCGCGGCCGAGACGACGGCTTGCACGCCCGAGCCGCAGACGCGGTTGACGGTCATCGCCGGCGTCGTCACCGGCAGTCCGGCCTGCACTGCGGCTTGGCGCGCCGGATTCATCTTGGCGCCCGCCTGCACGACATTGCCCATGGCGACCGTTTCAATCTCGTCGGGGCGAAGCCCGGCGCGCTTGACGGCGCCGGCAATCGCCAGTGCGCCCAGGTTGGGCGCGGGCACATCCTTGAGGCTGCCGCCAAACGTGCCGATCGCGGTGCGAACCGGCTCGGCGAAAACCACTGAACGCTGCGATGTCATGACAAATCCTCCTGAGCCTAGGCTTGATGAGACACGCCGTGCCTTTAGGCAATTGACGAGCTCGTGCGCAACTCGTCCCTGCCGCTGACCCGCGGCCAGCGCAAACGCACCGGGCCGAACCAGGCGCCGCCCGCAACCGCTACCGCGTTGATGATCCCGAACGCCGCGAGCGCAACGGCGAGCGCAACAAACACGTTTGTGAAATCGCCGCTCAGCCGCAGCGCCAGGGATCCGCCCAAGGCTGCAACGGCCAACCGGATGAGATTTGCAATGAGCGGCCATGCAAGCCGGCCGGCGCCTTGCGAGGCGAAATACAGCGCCATGCCGAGGCCGAAGAGGCCGTAGAACGGTCCCACGACGCGCAGATAGCGCGATCCGGCATCGAGCATCGCCGCGTTCTCGTCGAACAGCGATAGCCAGGCATGCGGGAAAGCTGCCGCAGCAAGGCCGATGATCTCGCACAGTCCGGCCGCGATGGCAGCGCCGATCCAGGCGGTGCGCAGAGCGCGGCGGCGCTCGCCCGCACCAATATTGGTGCCCACGATGGCGACAAGCGGGCCGCCGAGCCCGAAGACCAGCGGGATCAGGAGATATTCGATGCGCGAGCCGGTGCCATAACCGGCGATAGCCGCAGATCCGAACTGGCCGATGAGCCCGGTCGCGACCGCAATGGTCAAATTGGTGCCGACCGTAATCAGCGCCGCCACGGCGCCCACGCGCAGGATCTCGCGAAACAACGTCCGGCGAAATGCGAAACCGCGAATCGAAAAGCGGATCAGGCTGCGCGAGGAGCGCAGATAGAGCACCAGCGCCAGGCTTCCCAACGCATAGAAGGCGATGACCGCGACGGCACCCCCCGCGATCCCAAGCCGGGGAAATGGTCCCCATCCGAAAATGAGACAAGGCGAAAGCGGGATCAGCGCCGCCGCGCCCGCACAGGTCACGGCGGCCGGTACCGCCATGTTGCCGGTCCCGCGAATGATATTTGCGAGCGAATTAAAGAGCCACAACAGGACCACGCTCGAAAAGATCACGTTGGAATAGGTCAGCGCCGCACCAAGCGATGCGCCTCGCCCACCCATCGCACCGTAGAGCCATGGCCCGCCGGCGAGCACCGTCGCCGTGAAGATAAGCCCGAAGACGACCGCAATGACGAGTGCGTGCAGAGCCAGTGCATCGGCGTCAGCGCGACGTCCGGCGCCGAGCGCGCGGGCAATCGCGGAGGATATGCCGCCGCCCATCGCGCCCGCGGACATCATCTGCATGAGCATCAGCGCCGGAAACACCAGAGCGACGCCGGCAAGCGCATCAGTCCCGAGCTTGCCGACGAAATAGGTCTCGATGAGCCCGACCGAGGCCTGCACCACCATGACCAGAACATTTGGTGCCGCAAGCCGCAACAGCGTCGGCGTGATCGGCCCCTCCATGAGCAGTCGCGTGCGCGGGTCGAACTGCGGCGATGCTGATTGCGGCCCCGGTCGCGCCGGCGGGGATGTCTTGCCACCAGCTATCGCATTCAACGGCATGAGGAATTTCCCGGCTATGCCCGCTTGACGCTGAGCGTATATGCGCCTAAATAGGGGAACATACGCATTTCGTCAAGAGGAGCTGGAGGCCGATGACTTCCGATACCCGAACCAAGACGCAGGACTGCATCTGCCTCACCGTCCGCCAGGCGGCGCGGCACGTCACCCAATCGTATGACCAGTTTCTGGCACCCGCGGGATTGCGCACCACGCAGTTCTCTATTCTCACGAAGCTGAAACGAAAGGGACCAATGACGATCAACACCCTCGCCGCCGATCTGGTCATGGACCGAACGACGCTGGGACGGAACATACTGCCGCTGGAGCGCGACGGCTTGATTGCAATCGAGCCGCTGGCATCCGATCGTCGCAGCAAAGCGCTGCACCTCACCAAAGCCGGCGACAGGCGCCTCGAGGCAGCACGGCCGGAATGGATCAAGGCGCAAGCGCGCTTCGAATCCACCTTCGGCAGCAAGCGAACCTCGGAACTGCGCGAGCTGTTGCGCGCCGTGGTCACGAGCGAGTTCGGCGCCTCTGCGGCATAGCCTGATGTCGGGTCCGATGAGCCAACGAAAGGGACGACCGTGACAATCGATCCTTTGCGTGATGCTTCTCAGTCCGTTCAAGCATTGCAGGTCTTGCGCGGAGAAAAGGTCTCGGTTCGACCTGCTCGCCCGCAGGATATCGAGATCATCAACGCGTATTTGCGCACCCTCTCTTTCGCTTCGCGCCGGAATCGTTTTCTTGGCTCTGTGAATGGGCTGTCCGCGCGCGAGCTCCATCGCATGACCCACGGCGATGACGCCGCTCCTCCGGCTTTGATCGTGGAAACAGGCGACATGGGCGCTCGCACCATGATCGGTGAAGCGCGCTATGCGGTATCACCCGACGGGATTACCTGCGAATTCGCGCTCTCGGTAGCCGAGCCTTGGTGCCACAAGGGCATGGGCACGCTGCTGATCGGAATTATCGAAGGCCGAGCCAAGGCGCTCGGCGCCCGCTACCTCGTCGGCGACGTCTTCCGCTCGAACGCGGCAATGGTGGCGCTGGCGCGTAAGCTTGGATTTGCTGAAACCCGACCCGTATTGGACGACAGATTGGTCAAGATCACAAAGCATCTTTCCGTCCCGGAGCGCGCTCAAGCCCGGAACGAGATTCTCTCGCCGGCGTGGTGGATCGCAGCTGACGAGCAAAGACCGAAGGCGCCCGACTGCCGGGCGTCGTCTTCCCGCCCAAGTCCTCAATTGCATGCTTCCTGGTGAGCGCATAACTCAGGTCGAACGCGCGTACCACCACGGCAGGAGCCAAGGCTGTGAGAAACCGGAATTTGTCTAGACGTGATGTGCTCAAGGCATCCGCGGTCGCGGCCGTCGGCACCGTATTTGCGGCGCCGCTCAATGCCGCTGCGCCGGTAGCGACCGCAGTCAACCCGGCGCTCATTCAGGCCGCGCGAAAGGAGGGGAAGGTCGCGTTCTACACCGCGATGGAGATCCCGGTCGCGGAGACCCTCGCCAAGACATTCCAAGCCAGGTACCCCGGCATTGCCGTGCACGTGAAACGGTCAGGGGCCGAGCGCGTGTTTCAGCGTATCGGGGAGGAAGAGGAGATCCGGCTGTTTGAGGTGGATGTCGTCTGCAGCACCGATGCCGCCCATTTCGTCCGTTGGAAGCGCGAAGGATTGCTCGCACCCTACCTGCCCGAGGATGTAGCCAAAAATCTGCCCTCCGAGCAGATCGATCCGGAAGGCAGCTTTGCAACAGCCTTCGCCCTGCTCAGCCCGATCGGCTATAATACCAATTTGATCAAGCCCGAGGATGCGCCCAGGAGCTTCGCTGACCTGCTCGATGCCAAGTGGAAGGGCAAGATCGTCAAGGCCAACCCGGGATACAGCGGCACGATCCTGACCGCTACCTTTGAGCTCGCGCGCGATCTCGGCTGGTCTTATTTCGATAAGCTCGCGCGTCAACAGGTCACGACCGTACAGTCGGCGTCCGAGCCGCCGAAGCGCCTCGCGCTTGGCGAGAGCGCAGTGCAAGCCGACGGCGCCGAGTCCGACTTGCTGCTGTTGCAGCAGCGAGGTGCTCCGGTAGCGGCCGTGTACGCTAGTGAGGGTACCCCGCTGGTCACTGCTCCGAGCGGTATCTTTCAGAGCGCGCCCAATCCCAATGCGGCCCGCTTGTTCCAGAGCTTCCTGTTCGGCATCCAGGCGCAGCAATTGCTGGTCGATGCCTGGAATCTATGCTCATTCCACGCGCTGGCGAAGGAAAAACCCGGACGGCGGTCGTTGTCCGACATCAAGCTGATGAAAAGCGATCCCGTCATGATGGAAGCGCAACGAGAGGACATCAAAGCGCGTTACAGCAGGATCTTCGGGGTGTAATCGCGGATCACCGCTCGCTCGGAAACTTTGCCCTGCGTTCGCGCAAGGCGGTGCGTGATTGATTCATCGCCGTCCCCGCTGTGGCGAAAAACCCAGCAGTGGTGTGTCCCCAATCGGAGGCTCACCTCGGCGGCTGTCGGCTCTCACCAGCCATCCGGCTTCAGCCACTCGCGCACCGGGCGTCCCTCATAGGTCCCGCCCGGGCAGTACGGATAGCACCGCCACGACCCATCGGAGTTGTCGCGCGCGCGAGGCTGGTCGTACTCGGGGACGTGCCGCCGCGCGGCATCAGCCGACGTGACGAATGCCGAGCCGGCGATGAGAGCCGCCAGACCCAAAGCTGCAAACAACGTTTTCATGCGAGGTCTTCCTGCTTCGGACATGCGGTGCGTTGTCAGATCACCAGTTCCATCGCTGCGGCCCGGCTGATATGAGAGCGCAGCTGGGAATTGCTTTATTTGGCTTGTCGTCATTTGCTCGACCTTGCGGCAACCGCACGGGGTGTGAGCCGCCAGGATGCGTGCAACAATGTTCAAATTAATTTGTGATGCATGTGAAAAGAGGAGGGAGCCGTCGTGTTTGTGTCATGCGTTTGCGCCTTGCACGGGGCAAACCCGTGCCCTCTCCGACCGAATGCCGGGGTTTACCAATGGCGCCAACTCATCTACGCACGCCTCTGAGCCCGGGTTTGGAACGCTCAAGCTCATGAGACTGGTAAAAGGAATGCGCGCATGGGCCTGCTTGTCGATGGCCAATGGACCGATCGCGGGTATGACACCGGCACGAGCGGAGGCCGCTTCGTTCGTCAGGAAACCAGGTTCCGCAACTGGATCACCGCGGACGGGAGGGCTGGGCCGACAGGGGAGGGTGGGTTCAAGGCGGAGCCTGGACGATACCACCTCTATGTCTCGCTTGCGTGTCCGTGGGCGCATCGAACCTTGATCTTTCGCGCGCTCAAGCGCCTCGAGAGCGCGATCTCGCTCTCGGTCGTGCATTGGCTCATGGGCAAGGAAGGCTGGACGTTCGACGAGGGCCCCGGCGTCATCCCTGATCCGATCCTCGGGGCACGCCGCCTCTATCAGGTTTATCTCTGCGCCAACCCCGCCTACACCGGGCGGGTGACCGTGCCGGTGCTTTGGGACAAGCAGCGCAACGTGATCGTCTCCAACGAGTTGTCGGAGATCATCCGCATGCTCAACTCCGCGTTTGATGCCGTGGGCGCCGCTCCGGGTGATTTCTATCCCGCTGACCTGCGAGAGACGATCGACGCATTGAATGCGCGCATCTACGACACCGTCAACAACGGCGTTTACAAAGCCGGATTTGCAACGACGCAGGAAGCGTATGAGGAAGCGGTACGGCCGCTATTCTCGACCTTGGACATGCTGGAGGAGCGGCTGGCAACGCACCGATACCTTTGCGGGGCACGCCTGACCGAAGCGGACTGGCGCCTGTTCACGACTCTGGTGCGATTCGATCCCGTCTATGTGGGACATTTCAAATGCAACCTGCGACGACTGGTGGATTATCCCAATCTTTGGGGCTTCGCCCGCGAGCTTTATCAGTATCCCGGCGTCGCCGGCACGGTCGATTTCACGCACATCAAACGGCATTATTATCAGAGCCACGAAAACATCAACCCCACGCGCATCGTGCCGCTCGGGCCTGAGCTCAATTTCCTGGCGCCGCACGGTCGCGAGCATTTCGCCGCCGTGCGGCCGCAACCCGATCGCACCATATCCGCTGCTTGACTTCGGCGCGGGTTTGCATCCGTTGTCGTATTGCTAATTAATGATTGTATCACGTCCTGATTACACGCTTACGCCCGTAAAAACCCGTATTTTTCGTACAGCTCCCTGGATTCCTGAGGCTTTTCCCAAAACGCCCCTCGGAACCAAAAGCTCGGTTTTGCGTTTGTGGCGTCGCCCGGTGTTGTGCAAAGTTGGGGCAGCCAGCGTCAGACGCATGAAGATCGACAACGCCATCGAAGCGGTCCTGCGCGAGCAGACCCTGCGGCTCGCGGTGACCTACGAGCACGCCACGGTCGGCATCGCCGAGACCGACGCCGCCGGGAAGCGCTTGCGCGTCAATGCGACGGCGTGCGCCATCACCGGGCGTTCGCGCGAGGAGCTCGTCGGCGGCAGCGTCTTCGATGTGCGCCATCCCGAGGATCGCGACGAGGACTTTCGCCAATACCAGCGCCTGGTCGCAGGCGAGATCGACCGCTACGCGATCGAGAAGCGCATCGTGCGCAAGGACGGCGCCGTGATCTGGGCGTCGATCATGTGCTCGGCGGTGCGCGATGAGGCAAGCAGGTTTCTTTACGGCGTGCGCATCTTCCAGGACATCACCGAGAACAAGCGTGCCGCCGATGCCCTTGCCGAAAGCGAGCAGCGGTTGGCTGCGACGTATGAGAACGCGGGCGTCGCCATTTCCGAGGTCGATGCGCACGGACGGTTGTTGCGGGTCAACGAGACCACGTGCGAGATCACCGGCTATTCGCGCGAGGAGCTCCTGCGACTTTCGGTGTTCGACGTCACGCATCCCGACGATCGCGAGTCGGACGCGCAATCGTTCGACCGGCAGACCACCGAGCCGGACCGGCGCTATGCGGTCGAGAAGCGGCTCATCCGCAAGGACGGCCGTATCATCTGGGTTGCGGTGACGTCCTCGGTGGTGCGCGATGGTGCCGGCAGATTTCGCTACGGCATTCGCGTAATGCGAGACATCACCGCCCAGCGGCACGCCGAGGAGGGGCTGCGCGCGAGCGAACGGCGCTTCCGCGAGCTCATCGAAGCGCTTCCCGCCGCCGTCTATACGACCGATGCCGCCGGCCGGATCACATTCTACAATCAGGCCGCCGTCGAGCTCGCAGGACGGCGCCCGGCGATCGGCAGCGATTCGTGGTGCGTCATCTGGAAAATGTACCGGCCCGACGGGACACCCCTGCCGCACGACCAATGGCCCATGGCGGTTGCGCTCAAGGAAAATCGGCCGGTACGGGGGATCGAGGCGGTTGCGGAGCGCCCCGATGGCACGCGCGTGCCGTTCATTCCCTATCCCACGCCGTTGCGCGACGAGAACGGCGAGCTCGTTGGCTCCGTGAACATGCTGGTCGACATCAGCGAACGCAAACAGGCCGAAGCGAACCAGAAGGTTCTGCTCGACGAGCTCAATCACCGCGTCAAGAACAACATGCAGATGCTGCATTCGCTGCTGCGTACGGGGCAACGCGAGACGCACAGCGCGGAAGCGCGCGCGGTGCTCGCCGACGCGAGCCAGCGCGTAGGCGCCATGGCCGCGGCGCAACAGGTTCTCTACGATGCAGGCAATACGAGCAGCTATCGCGCCAGAGACTTTCTGGAAGGCGTCTGCGCCAGCGCAAAGCAGGCGTTTGCCGGCAACATCAACGTGAGCATCACGGACTGCGTGGAGGAGAGACTCTCGAACGACACGGCCATGCCGCTCGCGCTCATTCTCAACGAGTTGTTGACGAACGCAGCCAAACACGGCGTGAACGGCAGCGGCGAAGGCTGGGTCCGGGTTCGCCTGACCAAAGGCGAGGACTGCTTCGAGCTCAACGTGGAGGACGAGGGCCCGGGCTTTGATCTCGGCGCAGCCAGCAGACGCTCGTCAGGACTCGGTCTCGTAAGCGGCCTCGCCCGCCAGCTCGGAGGAGCGCTTAAGGTGGAGCGCATGGGAGGTGCGCGCTGCAGCGTGCAGTTCCTCGACCGTGGCAGGGCGCAGTGATATCTTCGGCCGGTATGATCGCCGGCGGAAGCACTGCGCATTTTGCGTCCGCTGTGGCCGCCCAACCGGTTAGCCTTGCTCCGCAGGATCGCCGGGGAGCGAAAGCGTCACGACAGGCGGTGCGGATCCTCGTCGTGGAAGACGACTTTATAGCTGCGACCGACATGGAGGCCGTCCTGACCGAGGCTGGATATCAGGTCTCCGGGGTTGCCGACCGCGCGGATGAAGCTGTGCGACTGGCCAAGTCGGAATCCCCCGCTCTGGTCATCATGGATATTCGTCTGATCGGGAAGGCGGACGGTGTCGATGCCGCGCTCGAAATATTTCGCGAGACGGGCATCCGCTGCATTTTTGCCACGGCGCACCATGATGCGCACATGCGCTCGCGTGCCGCGCCTGCCGCGCCGCTCGGCTGGTTGCCCAAGCCCTACGCGCCCCACGCGCTGATCGCGACGGTGGACCGAGCCGTCGCCGCTTTGTAGGCGCGGGAGACTCTCCAGCGCGGCCGCGCCGCAGTGCCGCCCTATTCCACCCGTTTCGTTGACAAATGCATGGGGTGCGCGAGCTGGTGAGGCTGCCGTGGTTGTGCGGCATGGCGGCGGCGCTCGCATGGGTCGCACCCGCCTCCGCCCAATCGCGCGGGGTTCCTGCGACAACCACATGCCAGCTCCAGGTGCTCGGCAGCGGAAACGTCCAGGCTGTTGTCGATGGGCGCAGCTTCCTCCTCGAGGACGGGCGCGAAATTCGCCTCCCCGGCATCGAAGTGCCGCTTGCGCCGCTGCCGGGCGAGACCGGCGCGCGCGCCGAGGCTGGAACCGCCGCTCGGGCTGCACTCCACGCCATGCTGGCCGGCCAGACGGTCGAGCTCCGGCACCAGCTGCCGGCAACCGATCGGTACGGCCGTATCCTGGCGCATGCCTATTTCGCTGCCGATGGAAAGCAGCAGTCGGCGGCCCACGAGATGGTGGCCGTCGGGTTCGCCCGGGTTTCCGCGCATGTCGGCGACATGGCGTGCGCGGCCGAGCTCTTGGCCCGGGAGCGCGATGCGCGGCAAAGAAAAGTTGGCCTGTGGGGCGATGCGTATTATTCCATTGTGGGCGCCGAGAATCATGCCGTGCTCGTCGCTCAACGAGGCCAATTCACAGTCGCAGAGGGCAAGGTGGTGACGGTCCGCGAAAGCGGGGGCACGATCTACGTGAACTTTGGACGGCGGTGGTCGGAAAGCCTCACCGTCACGATCGCGAAACGCAATGAGCGCATGTTCGTCGCCGCCGGCGTGCAGCCGAGAGACCTCGCGAACCTGCGCGTGCGGGTGCGGGGCTGGATCGAGGACCGCAACGGACCGCGCATCGAGGCGATGCGTCCGGAGCAGATCGAGATTGCTGAGCGCTGACGTGACCGCCGCGAACGCAACGCTGGAAGTTTTTAGCGCGCGGACATGGCGTGTTGCTGCGCGAGCGGCGCGCCGAACCTCTCCGTTGGCGCATCGCACGGTCACGCTCGCGGCAGCCGCTTTCGCGCTTTTCCTTGGCGGCTGCAGCTCGGCCATCCTGACGGCAGGCGGACCACCCGCGGCGTTGCCGCAAGCGCCAAGCGCGGCCTCGGCTGCGACCGCGACCTCGGGCCCATCGCGGCGCGAGCACCAACGCATTCTCGCCGCCTATAACGGCGAATACGATGATCCCAAGCTCGAAGCTCTGCTGCGTCAGACCGTGGCGAAGCTGATCGCTGCATCCGAGCGGCCCGATCTGCAGTACGGCATCACCATTCTCAATTCCGCCTCGGTCAACGCTTTCGCCCTGCCGAGCGGCAACCTGTACGTGACGCGCGGTTTGATCGCGCTTGCCAATGACACGTCCGAGCTTGCTTCGGTGCTCTCGCACGAGATGTCGCATGTGATCGCCCGGCATGCGGAAATGCGGGAGAACGAGGCGCGCCAGGTGGCGTTGGTGACGCGCGTATTTACCGATCTCGGCAGCGATCCGGAAACGAGCGCGCTCGCGCTCGCCAAATCAAAGATCAAGCTCGCGAGCTTCTCGCGCGCGCAGGAGCTCGAAGCCGACGGGATCGGGATCGGGATCGCCGCGCGGGCCGGATATGACCCCTATGGGGCGGTGCGCTTTCTCACCTCCATGGGCCGCAATTCCGACTTCAAGACGAGCGCCGGGCAGTCGCACATCGATCCTCGCGCGCCGGACTTTCTCTCCACGCATCCGGCAACGCCCGAGCGCATCAAGAATGCGCAGGCGAATGCGAGCCAGTATGCCGCAAGCGCCGAGACCGAGAAAGACAAGGAGGCTTATCTCGGCGGCATCGACGGGATGGCCTACGGCGAGGACCCGAGCGAGGGCTTCATCCGCGGCCGGCGATTTCTGCACCCGCGGCTTGGCTTCACCTTCCTCGCGCCGGAAGGCTTTACGCTTGACAATACCGCGCAGGCGGTCCTCGGCGTGCGCGACGGCGGGGGGCAAGCCTTGCGCGTGGACGTCGTCCGCGTTGCCGCGGAGCAGACGCTCGTTGGCTATCTCAATTCGGGTTGGATCGAGAACATCGACCCGAAGAGCGTGGAAGAGAGCACGATCAACGGGCTCGCTGCGGCCACCGCGACCGCCAAGGGAGACCAATGGGTATTTCGGCTTTACGTCGTGCGCTTCGGCAGCGACGTCTATCGTTTCATCTTCGCGTCGAAGCGCATGAATGCGGAGGTCGATCGCGTGTTTCGCGAGGCCGTCGCCAGCTTTCGCCGCATGACCGTCGCCGAAATGGAGGTGGCGAAGCCCTTGCACATCAGGGTTGCCGCGGTCGGGCCGGATGACACGGTCGAACGGTTGGCGGCGCGCATGGCGACGCCCGATCGCAACCTCGAGCGCTTCCGCATCCTCAACGGGCTCGCTCCCGGCGACCGGGTGAAAGCCGGCGGCCGGGTGAAGCTCGTGGTGGAATGAATTGCCTTCTTCCTCGTCGTAGTTTGGCCTCCTCGGGCTTGCTGCGTTTCACGCGGCACGCGGCCTGAGCTCTTTCCTCGGACGGCCGCGAGCGCGATGGCCGGACGGACGGTAGTGCGCAGCCAGCACCGTATTGCTGGCCTTGATCGTGCGGATGGCGATCGCGACCGACTGGGGCAAATGCTTCGCGTTGCGATAAGCGCGGACGGTGCGTTCCGCCAAGGCGAGCAATGTGGCGGTTTCGGCCGTGCTGAGGCCGAGTTCCGATTCGAATGCGACCAAATCCGCTCCGCTCACGGGTCGCTGCTCGTCGGCCATCAGCTTGAGTGTATCGGCCCCGTAGTCCAGCCCATTCTCCCATTCGATCCCGCCGCCAAAGTCCGCAACGCGTATCTTACGGAATGCGGCCGGCTGATTGAGGAAGACCCGGAAATGTCTGGACCGATGGATGAGGCCGGTCAGATCGACTTGGTCTTTCTTGCGATCAACCCAAGTGACATGCAATGTCCATGGCGCGCGCGCGGTGACGGATTTGACCCGGGGCAGCGTGTCCACCATTTGCGCCTTACTTGAGTTCATTCCACTTCTCCAGCAAGCTCTGGCGATTTGTCGATATCCACGACAATGCTTCACGGCGGTGGCGCCGCGGGATTGTTCCGGCAAAATATGCCGAATTTCAAGTAAACCGCCAATAGGCGCCGCTTTTACGCGACACCCCACTTCGCCTTTTTTGGGGACCCGATGTCTCCCGGCACGCGCAGTGGCTGCCAGGACGGGCAACGCATGTGTCGCCCGTGCGAACGAGTAGCGAGAGGATGCGCTAAAAAAGACTTGCCTCGAGAGCTTCGATTCCGCAGAATTGCGCGAGGTCGGCACGCTTGTCCCGCTTCTGCGTGCGGCCGATGAAAGAGGGCAGCTATGATCGTCAGGTACGAGTCCGACGGCTCGATCGTCATGATAACCCAGAACGATCACGCCCAGCTCTCGGGGCTGTTTGCTGCGCACTGGGGCAATGACACGTTCGAGAAGCCGCATCCCTACGGATCATTGGTGCGCGCTGCCATGTTCCATGACCGTGGCTGGATCCGTTACGAAACCGGCCCGCAGCTCAACCGGGAAACTGGGAAGACGCCAAACTACCGCGAGGTCCCCAACGACCGGACGCAACTCGAAGCATTCGAATGGGCGGGTGACTGGCTGAGCGCCATCGATCCGTATGCCGGACTGATGATCACCAAGCACAGGTCCGGACTGTGGCAAGGCCGCTACGGCGTCATCACCCACCCGCCCGCGATCAACCGCGGCACGCTGTCGCCGGAGATCCAGGCGTTCATCGCCAAGAGCGAGGCCAAGCAGAAGGTTGCGGCGGAGAAGCTCAACCCCAGGGAGGTCGCGATCAACTACAATCTGCTGCAGGTCTGGGACATGCTGTCGCTGTACATTTGCAGCACAGAGGCACTCAAGCCGGACCGGATTGAGCCGGTACCGCTCGCTTATTCGGGCGCCCGGGGAGTTGCGATGACGCTCACCCCGCTACAATCGGATATGATCGCCCTCAATCCCTATCCGTTCGATCAGCCGTCGCTGACCACCAACGTCATCTTCCGCCGGTTGCGGCAGACAAAGTTCAAGGACTCGGCCGAGTTGCAAACGGTGTATTTCAAGACCGCGCCGCAGATCGCCTCATTCAAGTTGGTAGCGGGCGCGTAGGACGAGTTAGACTAACCCGTCCTACTGTGTCCATTCGGCCGGAACGCTAGCCCGCCATAGCCCGGTATGAACACGTGTTTCCAATGGCATTCGTTGTTATTGCTGTAATTGCTAAGCGCGGCACATTGAATCGCTGGCATATTCCTTGCACCATAATGCGTGCAATATGCTTGAAGCGAATTGGTCACTGGCCCACGCCATGCCACAGCACCCGATGAAGCCCATTCGCGCCGCTACGCTCGACACCAGCGCTGCGCGAAGACCGGCGCTGATCCGCGCGCACGGCCTGTCGAAGACCTACCTTACCGGCTCCGGCGAAGTGCCGGCGCTCAAGGGCCTCGACTTCGAGATCTATGACGGCGAGTTTGTTTCGGTCATCGGCCAGAGCGGTTGCGGGAAGTCGACGCTGCTCAAATTGCTCGCCGGTCTCCTGGCCTGCACCGCTGGATCGGTCGAGCTCAACGGCAAACCCCTGTGCGGTCCGACGCGCGAGGCCGCGGTAGTGTTCCAATCACCGGTCCTGCTGCCATGGCGCACGGTGCTCGACAATGTGCTGCTGCCGATCGAATTCCGCAAGCTGCCGATGACGAGCTACCGGCAGAGCGCGGCAGACCTGCTTGACATGGTTGGCCTCAGCGAGTTTGCACAACGCTATCCGTTCGAGCTTTCGGGTGGCATGCAGCAGCGCGTTGCCATCGTGCGTGCGCTGGTGCAGGACCCGCAGCTGCTGCTGATGGACGAGCCGTTTGGTGCGCTCGATGCGATGACGCGCGATCAGATGAATCTCGAGCTGATCCGGATCTGGAGCCAGAGCCGCAAGACGGTTATTTTCATCACGCATTCGATCGCCGAGGCGGTGTTCCTTTCCGACCGCGTCATCGCCATGACGGCTCGGCCCGGCAGCATCGCCGACGTCATCACCATCGACCTGCCGAGGCCGCGCGACCTCGCGGTCATCAACACTGATCGCTTCGGTCGCTACGCCGCGAGGCTGCGCTCGCTGCTCGATGCCCGAGAAGGAATATTCTGATGGCGGTGCAAGCGTTGGATACGCGCTCTTCCGTGCCCGCGCGCGAGACCCGTCCGGGCGTGCTGCGACGCTACCCGCAATTCACCATCTCGCCGGCAATACTGCTGGCGCTGCTCGGGGCGTGGTGGCTCGTCACTCACGTGCTCGGCGCGCCGACCTACGTGATACCGCCGCTGGAAGATGTCCTGCGCGCCATGGCGGGCGGGTTGAGCCGCTCGCCTTGGGACAAGGCCGGCTACTGGTATCACGCCGGGATTACCGTCTGGGAAGCGGTGCTCGGCTTTGCCATCGGCTCGGTGCTGGGCGCATTGCTCGGGCTCGTTCTGTCGCATTGGCCGATCCTCGGAAAGAGCTGGTACCCTTATATTGTCGGCTTTCAGTCGCTGCCGAAAGTCGCGCTCGCGCCGCTGATGGTGGTGTGGTTCGGCTTCGGTCTCCAAGGCAAGGTGTTCATCACCGCGATCATCACCTTCTTCCCGGTGCTGGTGAATATGATGGCCGGCTATCACGCGGTCGAGCCCGAGCGGATCGAGCTGGCCCGCTCCTGCAATGCCAGCGAGCTACACCTGTTCACGAAGATCATCATTCCCAGCTGCCTGCCGTTCCTGTTCGCCGGGCTCGGCGTCGCGTCGGTGCTGTCGATTCTCGGCGCCGTGGTTGGCGAATTCGTCGGGGCCGCTGCCGGCCTGGGGATGCTCCTGATGCAGTTCAGCCAGGCGATGGAGATTTCGCAGCTGTTTGCAGTCATCCTGCTACTGGCGGTGATTGGTTTCCTGATGAGCCACATCGTGAGCCTGATCGAGCGCCGCTACTGCTTCTGGGCTCAGCGGTCAAATGCAACGGCGCGCGCGTAATTGGGACACAACATCAGCAACGGAGGGCCATTCCATGCTCGCCCTAGCACGTCATGCCACGCTCCCGCTCGCTTTCGCAGCCGGCATGTCCTTTTGCTTCGTCGCGGCTGGCGCGGCGCAATTGCTCAAGAAGATAACGCTGGTGCAGATGCATCCGATCATGGGCATTGGCGAGGAGGTGTTTCTCTATGCGGTGCCCAAGCGCCTTGGCTATTTCGCGGCAGAAGGGCTGGATGTCGATATCCAGAACTCTCAGACCGGGATGATCTCGGCGCAAGTGCTCCAGTCCAACAATGCCCAGGTCGGAACCACCGCGGCCGCGGCCGTAATGGCGGTACGCGAGCAGAATGGCGATCTGGTCTCGTTCTTCAATCTCAAGCGCAATGCCGGGACCTTCCTCGTCGTTCTGAACGACTCGCCGATCCAGAAGCTGGAAGACCTCAAGGGCAAGATCGTCGGTGCGCCCTCATTCGGGGCGGGCGGCGGCCTGGCGTTGAAAGAGAACCTCAGCGAGATCGGCATTACGCCCGATCAGTATACCGGGATTGCGACCGGCGCCGGGCCTTCGGCCATCGCGGCGCTGCGCAGCGGCCAAATCGACGCCCTGGTCATGTGGGATGCAATGCTCGGTGCGGCGGAGAACACCGGACTCGCGCTGCGCCTGGTCAACATCCCGCTCGAGGACCGCATGGTCGGAACGACGCTCGCAACAAGGCAGGCGTTCGCCAGCACGAATCCAAAAGAAGTAGCAGGCTATTGCCGCGCCATGACCAAGGCCCTGGTCTTTACGATGACCAACAGGGCAGCCGCCGTCCGCATCTTCTGGGATGAGTTCCCGACCACGAAGCCCGCGAATCTGGACGATGCCACCGCGCTCAAGAACAGCGTGCATATCATGGATCGGTTCCTGGAAAAGGCACTCGAAGGCCAGGCCGAGGGGTCGCGTCTCGGCGAATTCATCAAGACGAACTGGCAGAACACGCATGCCGCCTTTGTCAAGCTGGGCACGCTCAAAGGTACCGAAGCCGCGACCGATTCCTTGACGGAGCAGTTCCTGGCGGCCTGCAACCACTTCGACCGCGCGGCGATCGTCGCTCAGGCGAACAGCATGGACCGGTAGTTTTACGATGGCCGAGGAGGTAGGGTAAGTCGGACTGGCGGCAAGAACACCCCTCGACTAGCATGCGAACCGGGCCAATTGGCGGCGGCCCCATTAAAAAGAACGCAAGGGAGGAGAGTGTGATGCCCAAGCTCCTGTCATCCAGCGACATCCAGCGCTTCGAAAACGAAGGCTATCTTTCCCCCATCCGCGTCATGCCGCAAGCCGAGGCGGAGGGCGTCCGCAAACGTCTCGAGGAATTCGAAGCGCGGACTGGAGGTGCGCTCCGCGGCGATTTGCGTCACAAGGCCCATCTGCTGTTTCCCTGGCTTGCCGACCTCGTGCGCAACGAAAAGATTTTGGACGCCGTCGAGGACCTGTACGGTCAGGATTTGCTGTGCTGGACTTCAAATTTTTTCATCAAGGAAGCCCAGAACCCGGCGTTCGTGTCATGGCATCAGGACTCGACGTACTGGGGGTTGAGCGAGCCGGACGTCGTGACCGCCTGGGTCGCACTGACAGCGAGCGATGACTCCAACGGCGCAATGCAGGTGATCCCCGGCACGCACACCCTGGACCAGATTCCGCACCGCGACACGTTCGACAAGCACAACCTGCTGACACGCGGGCAGGAGATCGAGGTCGAGGTCGATTCTGGAAAGGCTGTAACCTTGCCTCTGCGGCCCGGCGAAATGTCGCTCCACCACGTTCGTCTCGTGCACGGCTCGCCGCCAAATCCGTCGCCCGACAGGCGCATCGGCTTTGCGATCCGCTACATTCCAACCCGCATTCGCCAGACCGTGGGCGAGGACAGTGCGACGTTAGTGAGGGGCGAAGATCGTTTCCATTATTTCGAGCTGGAGCCGCGGCCCACGCGGGAGCTGGAACCCGAATTTCTCGCTCTGCACAAGATGATCACCGAGCGCAATGCCCAGATCCTCTATCGTGGCACCGAAGTTAAGAGCTACAACGAGCCGGCTGCCGTCCGCGGCTAGACCAGAGCGGTAGGGAGGATGCAATGAGGCGGTTGATTGGGTCGCTTGGTGTGGCGCTCGCGGCATCGCCGGTTGCCGCCCAGAACGTCGTGAAGATTGGTCAGATCGAAGCACAGACCGGCGCGAATGCCATATATGGCTATATGTCGTCGCAAGGCCTGGCTCTTGCAGTCAATCAGGTCAACAAGGCGGGCGGCTTCAAGGTCGGCGATAAGAGCTATACGGTGGAATTGCTTGCGTCCGATACGCGCGGCGATCCCAAGGAAGCCAGCATTCAGCTCAAGCGCTTGCTGGAGACAGACGGAGCAAAGTTTGTATTCGGGCCGTTTCTGTCAAATGTATTCGTCACCGTCGAACCCTATGCCAAGCAGTTTAACGGCAAGTTTCTGCTGATGGGAGGGGCGACTCGAATCCACGATTTCATTGGAACCCCCGAACACGATTTCCTGATACGGACCTGGAACTGGGATGCGGGCCCGAAGGGGTTTGGCAATTTGATGGTGGACAGGCTGGTCAAGGAGACTGGCGCCAAGAAGGTTGCCATGCTGTTCCAGAACGACCAGGGCGGCAAGGTGCTCGTCGATATCTACACTCCGCTGTTCAAGGAGAAGGGCATCGAGACCGAGCTCGAGCTGTTCGAACCCGGCACCAAGGATTTCAGCGCGGTGCTGGCCAAGCTCGCCGCCGGCAAGCCGGATATACTGTTCCCATCCTACAGCGACGCACCCCTCTACGACATCGTGCGGCAAGCGACCGAGGGGGACTATTTCCGCAAGTTCTTCCTGGTGCGGGGCTCCCTTGGCCCCGGACTCAAGAACAAGGACGCGCTCGACGACTATTTCGTCTATGTGCCGAAGTATTTCGAGCAGGCGGAGAAAACTGACCCCAAGATCGCCAAGTTCGTCGCCGACTACAAGGCATTCTACAAGCGTGATTTCCCTTACGATCAGGCGCCGCTGTGCTCCTCTTCCTGCTACGATCACCTGTTCATGCTGATCGAGGCGATGAAGAGGGCGGGGAGCGTCGACGACGTGGCAAAGATCCGCAAGGAGCTTCTTGCCATGACCTACGACGGCCTCTGGAAGATCCACTTCGACGAGAAGGGGGAGGAAATCTTCAACTTCGACGTCGTGCGAATGAAGCGAGGCGGTCAGATCAGCGTCACCAGCGTGGATGTACAATAGCAGGAAATCGCCAAAAAAGATGCGCTGACGCGGGGGGCGATGCTGCAGCTGCTCGTCGGCCAGACGTTGAACGGTGTCATCGTCGGAACACTGTACGGAATTATCGCGCTTGGGGTGACGCTGACTTTCGGTATCACCGGTATCGTGAACTTCGCACTGGGCGAATTCATGATGATCGGCGCGTATGTCACCTGGTACCTTTTCGACGTTGCCGGGCTGCCTTACCCGGTCGCCATCTGGCCGGCGGTAGCCGTCGCGGCCGGATGCGGGTTCGCTGCCGACCAGCTGCTGTTCCGTTTCACCCGTAACAACCTGATCAACGGCCTGCTCGTATCCATTGGGCTGATCTCGATCATCGAGGCGGCGGCGCTCCTGCTTTGGACCACAACGCCAAAGGACATGGGTTACGTGCTCTCCGGTGCGGTGCGTCTGGGCGGGATGAGCTTGCCGAAGATGAAGCTTGTCGTGTTCGCTCTTCTGGCAGCCGTCATGTTCCTGACCTATGCGGCGCTGTCGCGCACCTGGATCGGCCGGGCCGCATATGCATTCTCACAGAATCCAGAAGCCGCAATGTTGATGGGGGTACGCACCCAGGTGCTTCAGTCGACGGTGGTCGTATATTCGACCGCGCTCGCCGGATTCGGCGGTGCGCTGTACGCCACGCTCTATTCGCTCGAGCCGTCGATGGGCGGACTCTACATTCTCAAAGGGGTCGAGGCGGCCATTCTCGGCGGCATCGGCTCCCTGATCGGTTCGCTCGCCGGCGGCATTATCCTCGGCGTGACGGAGGCGGTGGGCTCGATCTATCTGCCGAGCGCGTTTCGGGATGCCTATGGCCTTATATTCGTCGTGGCGATTCTGCTGTATCAGCCCTCAGGGCTGTTCGGAGCCGAGCGATGAAGGCATTGCTTTGGGTTCCCTTCCTCGTTTTTCCCGCGCTGGTCCAGAGTAATTTCATCCTCTCGATCTTCATCTTCAGCTTCATACTTGCGATTGCCGCGGTCAGCTTCAACCTGATCTTCGGCTTCACCGGGCAGCTTTCGATGTTTCACGCCGCGGCATTCGGGATTGCGGCGTACATCACGTCGCTGACGGCGTCGTTTTTTCATGTGTCCTTCTGGCTGGCGCTGTTCCCGGCCATAGGTTTTACCATCCTGATCTCGCTCATCATCGGCAGCATCTGCTTCAACTTCCAGCTCCGAGCTTTCTATTTTGCGGTCGTGACCCTGGCGTTTTCCGAGCTGGCGCGGCTGGTCATCCTCAACTGGAACAGCGTGACCAACGGCACACTCGGACTGATGGTGCTCGACAAGCCGTTCGTCTGGGTCCCGTGGGCCGGACTGATCAAGATCGACGGCGTGTTCGGCTGGTATTTCTTCAGCCTGGCGGCCCTGATGTTCACGGTTGCCGTCTGCTCGCTGGTGCTGGGCTCCTGGATCGGCCGCTGCTTCGCCGCGATCCGCCTGAACGAAGATCTTGCGCAGACGTTGGGGATCGACACGTTCCGTTACAAGCTGCTGTCGTTCACTTTGGCCAATACTCTCGCTGCGATAGCCGGCAGTCTTTACGCCTTTTACACGGGTTATATCGAGCCGAATTATCTCGGCATCAATCAATCGCTCGACATCATCTCCATGGTGCTGCTGGGCGGTCGATCCTCGATCCTCGGGCCCATCGCCGGAGCTTTTGTGCTGACCGGTCTTCCGCACATGATCGATCTCTCCGGCGAGGCCAGGGCGATCCTGTACGGTCTGGTGTTGATCCTGACGATTCTCATTCTGCCGCAGGGACTCATTGGCACTCTGGCGAGCTGGCGCCGTGCTGCTTGACGTCATTGAGCTGAGCAAGCGTTTTGGCGGCCTTACGGCCCTCTCGGATGTTTCGCTCTCGATTGCGGCCGGAGAGATCGTCGGGATTTTCGGCCCGAACGGGTCGGGCAAGACCACCTTGATCAATCTCATTGCGGGCATTCTCGCGCCGAGCGCGGGCCGAATTCTCTGGAAGGCGGGTGAAATCCAAGGACAGCGTCCGCACGCCATCGCGGCGTCGGGGGTCGTCAAGACGTTCCAGGATCCGCAGCTGTTCCTGGAGCTTTCCGTCTACGACAACGTGGCAATCGCCAGTCACTTGCGACTGCAGCGCCAATTTGGGCTAAGCCGGCTGACAGAGCTTCTGCCGTGGCGGAACTCGTCCCAGCGCGTGCAAGTGGCGGAAGCGATCGACCGCGTCGTTGCTCTGTGTCGACTGGAGGGCGTGCGGGATCGGACGGCAGCCAGTCTGTCCTACGGACAGGAGAAGATGTTGGGAGTCGCAATGGCCATGATGTGCGAGCCCGAATTGCTTCTGCTCGACGAGCCCGCCTCGGGGCTCGGCGAGGATGAGACTCGCACGCTTGAGGAAGTGTTACGGGATCTGCGTGATTGCGGTACCACCCTGTGCGTCATCGATCACAAGGTCGATTTCCTCGCGCGCATTGCCGACCGGGCAATCGCGTTGCAGCAAGGTTCGGTAATCGCCGAAGGAGCGCCGGGAAAGGTGCTCCGGCATCCCCGCGTTGTCGAAGCCTATCTGGGCCGCCAGCATGCTCGAGCTTAGCGGCATCAACGTGCACTACGGCAAGATTCACGTCCTGCACGATGTGAGCCTGCGTGTTGAAACCGGCGAAGTGGCGGCGCTCATCGGCCCGAATGCAGCCGGCAAGACGACGACGCTGCGCGCGCTTGTTGGCCTGAAGGACTGCGCCACTGGCGTGATCCGTTTCGGGACGCAGCCGATCCAACGGCTTTCAACGCCCGACCGCATCCGGTTGGGGATCGCGTTGGTTCCAGAGGGGCGGCAGGTTTTCCCCGAGTTCTCAGTTTATGACAATCTCCGGCTCGGGGCGTTTCACCGTGCCGATCGCAACCGTCTCGACCCCGACTTCGAAGCCATGTTCGCTATTTTTCCCAAGCTCGCTGAGCGGCGCGATCAGAAGGCGGGCCTGATGTCGGGCGGCGAGCAGCAGATGCTCGCCATTGCGCGCGGCCTGATGGCCAAGCCACGCCTCCTGCTCCTGGATGAGCCGACATTGGGGCTCGCGCCGATCATCGTCGAGGAAATCGAGCTGGCGATCTCCAGGTTGGCAGGCGAGGGAATGACGATCCTCATTGCAGAGCAGAACGCTGCGATGGCGATGCGCGTGGCGCATCGCGTTTACGTGCTGACATCAGGCCGCATATCGCTCCAGGGTACTCCGGCGGACCTGGCTAAGTCCCCGGAGATTGCGCGCCTTTATCTGGGCACCTAGCCTTACATTGCCAACGCACGCTCATTACGATTGCGGCTGGTCTCGTCAAGCTCGTCCGCACCCCACGATTCTTCCTGCTGCAGCGCGAAGATCGACGTGTATCCACCAGACCAATCGGGTGGCATCAGGCACGGGCGCGGATCGTGGTGCGCCCAACGTGCCGGTTGACCCCGAATGAGTCGACCATAGTAACGCGTCGTCAGGGGATTATAGGTGTAGGGAAAAGCGTCCGCCGAGGAAAGCGTGTTGAGAAGCAAAGGACGACCGATGTCGGAGAGGTTCGGCTTGGAGCCGTGAACAGTACGACAATTGTGAATGGTGATCGAGCCCGCCGGCCCCATCAGATACTCGGCCTTGTCGACCTGTGCTTTCGCCAAGTCGCGCTCGGCGAGGCAGCCGACCCATTCGCCGCGGTCATTATATTGGTCGAACAGCGGACCCTCATGACTGCCGGGAACGACCCCGAGCGGCCCTTGGTCAGGCCCGCAGTCGTACAGATACGTTCCGATCGTCAAGGGGCTGTAGTTGGTATGCGGCCAGAACTGAATGTCCTGGTGCCATTTCACTTCTTCGCCTCCCTCCGCCCATTTGAAATTGAGCTTGGCGTGATGAAATTTCACGTTCGGCCCGACGAGATCGGCCGCGATGTCGGCAATTGGCGATTGGACCACGAAATCCCAGTAGACCGCGTGGTGCTCGACCGGGCTCGACAGGCGCCGCAGTCTCGGGTTCTCGGCGCTGTGTCCCGGTTCCAGGTCGTAGATCGCATCCGATTGTTTCCGCTCGCGGCTGCGTTCCACCATCTCGGCCGTGACCGAGCGAAGCCGCTCTATCCACTCGCTCGGCACCGCATTCTCCACGAGCAGGTAACCGTTGGCGAAGTAGCTCTCTCTTTGCTCCTGAGCCAGGATGCGTGCAGGCTGCGCGAGCACCTGTTCCGGGGTCATGGCGTTACCTCCTGAATTTTCCGCAAGCCTACCAGATCGCGTCGGTCATCGCCACAGCCGGAATCCGCCCTGCTCGCCGCGGGCCGATGAGGAGCCGCGCCCTGCAGTCCCGTATCTATCTTGCATGCATTTCTGTTTTGCGCGGGCGACATGGAAGAAATCGATCGCCGAATTCGGTTCCAGCAAAGCCAGCACGATGCCCCAGCGCCTCTTCGATACGAATTCCCTCGTTCCATTTCGCCATTCGCTCCGAGCGCGAGAATGAACCGACCTTCAATTGTCTCACCGCCCAGCCAACAGCCAAATGGACGATCGTAACGTCTTCGGTCTCACCCGAGCGCGCCGAGAGGATCGCTCCCCAATCGGCAGCGCGGGATGCCTCAACCGCCTTCATGGTCTCAGTAAGCGTTCCTGCTTGATTTGGCTTCACGAGAACTGCATTGCAGGCTCCAGCCACTGAAGCTTTGCGGATGCGGGCAGCATTGGTTACCAGGAAATCATCCCCGACGATTTGGACGCGATCTCCGACAGCTCGAGTGAACCGAACCAATCCGTCCTCATCGAACTCCGAGAGCGGATCTTCGATGGACGCGATAGGGTATCGATCGAGCCAATCGATGAGCATTGCAGCCATGTCATCGGAATCCAACGTCCGGTCGTCCAGGGCCAATCGATAGCGGCCGTCGCGATACAGGTCGGACGCCGCAATATCGAGGGAAATGGCGATCTCCTCCCCGGGGGCGAAGCCGGCGCGTTCAATGGCGCGCACGAGCGTATCAAGTGCTGCCTCGTTTGAATCGAATGCCGGCCAATAGCCGCCCTCGTCGGCCACGCCTTGCAGACGGCCCATATCGCTCATGAGGCTTCCTGCAGCTCGGTACACCTCAGCCGTCCATTCGAGGGCCTCGGCGAATGTGGCGGCCTTGGGCGCCATGATCATGAAGTCCTGAATGTCGACCCGACGGCCGGCATGCGCTCCGCCGCCGAAGATCTGCACTTCCGGAAGCGGCATCACGGGCTCTCGATCACGCAAAAGATGGACGTAAAGGGGATCCGCATTCGCCGCCGCCGCGGCGTGCAGCACCGCCATCGAGACGGCGACCAGTGCATTACCTCCCAGCCGTGCCTTGTCTGGGGTGCCGTCAAGCTCGATCAGAACCTGATCGACCTCCAGCTGGCAGCTTGCGTCACGGCCAAGAAGCGCACCGGCAATTTCTTCGTTGACATGGCCGACAGCGCGCGTCACTCCAAATCCGCCGAGGCGAGCATTGCCGTCGCGCAAATCGACGGCTTCGCCACTGCCTGTGGAAGCTCCTGCAGGAGCGATCGCACGCCCGCTCCTGCCGCATGCAAGCGTGACTTCCGCTTCTACCGTGGGACGGCCTCGGGAATCCCAGACTTGGCGAGCATGCACCCGGACGATTTCAGTGCTGTTCATATGGAACTGACTTCCTGCGCCCAGGTCTGGCGAATGTCACTGAGCTTATCGGTAGGGCAGAGAATGAGAGGCCGCGCGGTATTGCGAACGCGATTTTTGTCGCGCTCGCTGGTGACATATTCGATCGGTGATTTTCCGTCGATTCTCGCGAGGAAGAGCGCAGGCAGCAGGCGCGCGATGCGCGATTCAATGCTCGCCCGCGGCTCCCAGCACACGCCGCCCAAGTACGCGGCGGCAAAACGGTCGAAGCAGGCGAGAAATGCCGTCGCGTATTGCGGCCGCCATAGGCATTTCAGCAACAGGTGATTGAGGCAAAAGGCCGGGTCGAACGCGGGGTCACCGTACCAGGCGCATTCAGCATCGAGAAAGATCGGCCCGTCTGTGCCAACGAGGATGTTTTTTGGACTGACGTCGCCGTGGACAAGAGCACGCCGCGTAGATGCTGTTACCTGCAGTATCGAATGGAGAGGATCGGCAAGGTCAGAATGAATCCGGCCGGTAGCAACAAGATAGGGCTCGAGGCGGATCGCGTAGAACGCATCGTCGGTGGCGAATTGCCGTTCAACGTGCGCGTCATTGGATGTTGCGGCATGGATCCTGACCAGCCGCTCGGCCACCCGCTCTGCGGTCTCCTCGCGGGCAACCCCGTCCCTGAGCTGGTTTTTCCAAACCGGGTAACTTTCGGGGTCAAGGCAGTCCATGATGAACAGACCGGCCTGCTGGTCACGGGCTACGAGGTTGGGCACGCAGCCCGGGCAAATCGCGCCGGCAGTTCGTAGCCATTGCCATTCATAACCGTTGCGGCTGACCGGCGCCTCCCACAGCTGGGCCACCTTCAATCTGGGTAGAGCGCGTTTGAGGCAATATCGCTTGTTGCCGACGGTTATTCGCCAGATATCCGATGAGACTCCCCCGGGTAACGGTTCACAGCCGAATGGCTCCGCGCTCGACAACAGGCCCATGCGGCTGATTGTCTGGTAAATCATTTCCCGTGTGAGCGGATCGGTCACGCGACGAGGCGGCCTCATTGGCCGGAGTTTTGAGCTCGGAGAAAGGGCAGCAGCTCAGGCATGGCAGCAGGCATGGACGTGTCCTTCCCAATTGGAGTGGGCAGGAATTGCTGATAGAAGATGGTGAGTGCCCATCACGCTTCGTCGTAATCCTGAAGCAAAATACCTAGAGCCGGGAGCCAGATCATTCCTGTTTCGCTGATCATTGCCGCATCCTTCGGTTTTTTGCTCGTCGTTTACCTGATCATCGAGAGCGGCGCTGCGGACGTGGCCCACGCCATGCTGGTCATCGGTTGGTGGCTCATCCCGATAACCTTCTTCCATCTTGTTCCTTTCGCTTTCAGCGCTCTCTCATGGCGCGAGCTGCTGCCTGCTTCAACGCGTCCGCATGTCATCACGATCATCTGGATACGTTGGATCCGGGATTCCATCAACTCGCTCTTGCCGGTAGCCAGCATCGGCGGCGATATCGCAGGCGTGCGCCTCGCCCGGCTGCGCGGCGTGCCGGGCACGCAAGCGGCCGCCAGCATGGTCTTGGACATCACGGTTGGTGCGGCGACCCAGTTGATATTCGTCATGTCGGGAGTGTGTTTGCTGCTGTTGCGTTCGACCGAGCGCGGCACGCGTGCCGTGGCGTGGGCGGTGTTGATCGGCACGGGCGTATTCTTTGCGCTCATCGCCGCATTCGTCATATGCCAGCATCGCGGTCTGTTTGCCGGCTCCGCGAGATTGGCGCGCCGCGTGCTGCCCGAGCAGTGGGTGTCCGCGTTCGCCGCCGGCGCATCCGCGATCGATGATGCCGTCGTAGCGGCATACCGGACCCCGTCGATCATGCTGCGCGCCAGCATTTTGCGTCTGATGGCATGGACTGCCGACGCGGGTGAAGTCTGGTTGGTGATGCAGGCTTTAGGGCAGCCCCTCGGAATGATCGATGCGTTTATCCTCGAAAGCCTTGCCTCTGGCGTTCGTGCTGCAGCGTTCATGCTGCCCGGGGCGTTGGGTGCGCTCGAGGGCAGCTTTGTCCTCTTCGGCGCGCTGTTCGGATTGCCAGCCGATACGGCACTGGCAATTTCGTTGTCGAAACGCGTGCGCGAGCTGGCCGTGGGCCTGCCCGGCTTGTTTGTCTGGCATTGGGTCGAGGGGCATGATCTCCTGCGCCGGAGCATGCCAACGCCCGCCGATCATGGGAGTTCGAGTGAGGTCAACCCTGCCCCTGCCCCGTCACTGGGCGACCGCCACCGACTGACCAGTGTTACTCGGGTTGTCAAATCGCCGTGACTGTAACTTTTTTGCCAGAGGCGGCGGTGGGCTGGCATCCATTCGCTCGTCGCCGGAGTTCGGGCAATTGGGGTCGAGAATATGCTGATTCGCACAGGATCAGCTCGTTTCTAAGTCGTCAAGCACCGCGAGTACCTAAACGGCGATCCGATCCTCACCATTTTTTACGGAAAATTCACTATTAGTTTCATCCCTTTGGGATAAGCTTTTGAAAGTCCAAAGACTCGAGAGGCTAGCAGATGCGGTTAGCTGGTTCAGCAACGCAGAAACCTGAGTCGTTAGAACTTGGTGACGACTGCGAGCGCACCACTCACCCCGATACTGGAGAGCGCAGGAACAGCTTGCCATCTGTAATCCGTATAACCGAAACCGCAAAGGGAGATCATCGCGCTGGTACGCTTCGTCAGCCGGTCATCTGGTTCGAAGTGGAGGATTTCCTTCGATATTTTGATCACTTTCCTAATCCGACCGGCGTGCAGCGGGTATCATTTGAGCTTTACCGTGCAGCCAAGACACTCTACGGCCGATCCGAACACGTGAGGTTTTGTCGACTCAGTGTTTATAACAAACGACTCCACGCTATCGGCTTCGACGCAATCCGTTCCGCATACTTGAACCCGCTTGGCAGTACCGCTCCGTGGAAGACATTTTGGGAGCCGGCAATATTTTGGGGAGAATTCCCCAGATCGATCCCTGTGGTCATGCGGCATCCGCGATTTTTCTTTTCTATCTTCAAGGCTGCGGCTCGCGATCTCATCGGAACATGGCTCCGGCAGAACCGGTTTGAGCGGTTCGTGCGCTGCGGCGATATGATCGTCTCGGTCGGCGCCGGTTGGGGAATTCCCAACTACATGAAGCATGTTGCTAAAGCGAAGCGGTGTTACGGAATAAAGTTCTCGATCTTGGTTCACGACGTCATTCCGATTAAATATCAATCTTTCGTCGAGCCACATCACGCTGTTCAATATCTAAATTGGCTTCGAGACGCCTTACCTGTTGCGGACATTGTGTTCACCAATTCAAGGTATTCACGGGCTGCTCTTATCGAGTTGGCTGCGGAGTCCGGCTGGCGATTGCCTCGCGTCGAGGTTATGGAGCCGGGCTCGGATTTGGGCGATCGGCTGACGGCTGGGGACCAAACAATGACGAGCTTTCCTGCACGCTATGTCTTGTTCGTCTCCACCATTGAAATTCGAAAGAATCATCGGCTGCTGGTCAGAGTATGGCAAAGACTGTTGGAGCGGCACGGCGCTGACCTCGTGCCGACCTTAATTTTCACTGGACAGATCGGTTGGTTGGTTGACGGCTTGTTGGCGGATCTCGAGGCGAGCGAGTATCTCAATGGAAAGATCATGCTGATGCGAGATTTGTCCGATGCAGAATTGCAGCGAGCTTATCGTTCATGCTTATTCACGGTCTTTCCAAGTCTTTGCGAGGGTTGGGGATTGCCGATTGCGGAAAGCTTGGCGCACGGGAAGTTCTGCGTAGCCTCCAACCGCACATCGATCCCGGAAGTGGGCGGCAACCTTATCGATTATTTCGATCCGTCGAATGAAGACGATGCATTGGCAAAAATCGAACGGCCGCTCATCGATCGCGGTTACCTAGCCGCGCGAGAGGCGCAACTGCGGGCCGAATACCGTCCCCGAACCTGGGCCGACTGTGCTCGTGGGTTGGTTGGAACACTTGATCAGACGGTGCCACAGGACTCTCAAGCCATCACACGATCAGCTCGTTGATGAGCATTCAGATCTCACCTGTCCTGCGCCGGAGTGCGCCAACGCACGCCGCCATACCCGCTCCAGTGAGGTCGATTTGGCTTCGTCAATGAGCGACCGCCACCGGTTGACCGGTGTCACCCGGGTCGTCAAGCTCGCTGGTAGCCGGCGACTCGACGACGCTCGGAAGCCCGAGGGCTTCGCGCAGTTCCGCCCGCCGCGTCTGGTAGTAAGCCGAGCGGATAAAGCTGTAAAAATCGATGGAGGCATCTTCGGCCTGCTTCAATTGGCCAAGCCGGTCTACTGCATCGACGCTCGTGGTGCCAACTGTTACCGCTACTTGCGTGGTCGCCAGGGCTATTTGCGTTCCTATCAGCCAGCCCAGCGGGTTGGCTACCATATCCACGGTAGAGCCGACCGCGTCGCGCAGCGTTGACGGGCCCAGATAGGGTCGCACCATGTAGGGGCCTTCGCTGACCCCCCAAAGAAACAGGGTCTGGCCGAAATCGCCGCTCTCCTGCGCAATTCCCTCGCGGCCTGCCACGTCGAGCAGCCCGCCCATGCCGACGGTCGAATTCAGGACTAAGCGGGTGGCCGTGTGCGCCGCCGCCTCGAAACGCAATTGCAGCACATTGTTTACGAAGATGCGCGGCTCCTTCAAATTCGAATTCAGATCATGCAACCGGTCGTGTACGGGGCCGGGAATGACCGCTTTGACGGCTTCGGACACTGGTCGCAGCACTTCTTGATTCGTTGCCATCACCCGACGATTCACTTGCTCGTTGGGATCGCTGATCGGCAGCGATGCGTCTCGAGGCGCACCCGCGCATGCGCTCACGAGTACCGCCAATACCCACGCGATCGCCCATCTGCTCCACACTTGAGCGCGACGCATGTACTCTTCGTCCCTCCTCCGCGCCCGTACCGGGTTGGGCAAGGCGCAAGGGTTCTCGCAAACGCTATCACGGCGCGCACAGGCCCCCTGGCGCACGCGTCAATCCGACGGACCCTACGCTAGCAGTTGCTCTTCGGGATGACTGTTGCTCTTTTGCCGCACTTTCGCCTTTTTGCGATCATCCGGCTTCATGGATCGGGCGCTTCCGCTGCTGTGTCGCCAGCAGAGCCGGCTGGAAGATGACGGCGGCCGCGAGCGTCGTCAGGAGCGACAGCGCCATCAGCTTGCCCATGCTTGATGTGCCTGGGTGGTGAGAGAACCACAGGCTCCCGAAGGCGGTGGCCGTCGTGCAGGCGCTGAAGAAGACCGCGCGCGTTAGGCTCGATTGCAGGAAGTTCGTCTCACCCGAACGCCAGGCGATGATGTAGTAGATCTTGAACGCGACGCCGACCCCGAGAAGCAGCGGCAGCGCGATGATATTGGCGAAATTCAGCTGCAGACCGATGAGCACGCAGATCTCGAGCGTAACGACGATGGCGATCAGCAGAGGTATCAGCGTCAACGCAACGTCCATCCAGCGGCGAAGCGCAACAAACAGGATCAGCGCAATCGCCACCACCGACAGGATGCCGGCCTGAAGAAATGCTTTGATGACGCTTGCGGCGGCTTCGATGGTGAAAACTGGTTCGCCGGCGGCCTCCGGTGCGACACTGCGAACGGCCGTCACGAAGCGACGCAAGACTGCATTGTCGTTGCCATCCCCCTTCGGCGCCACCTCTATCCGGACTCGGCCGTCAGTGGATATCCAGGTCTTTTTCAGCGCGTCAGGAAGATTCCCGATGCTCACCTGCTCGGCGGCGAGGAGACTTTTTACCTGGCGCAGGGTCGTCTTCAGCGGCGCGATCAAGACATGCTGAGCTTCATCCAGGGTGGCCGGGGGCGCGTTCACCAAGGGCTCCAGCACGCTTGCGAGTTGGCGCGCCTGTACTGCGGCAGGACTATCGAGGTCCCGCGCCGCGCCGGACAGGTCACGGACCAGCGTGGCGATCGCTGCCTGGGTCTCCGCTGGCATCGGTTCGGCATCGATTTCGTCAGGGCTGAGGGTATTCTGCAGAAAAAAGCTCGCGTCCTCGATCAGTGCAAGCTTGGAGTCTTGATCTTGGGGAACGAAACTTTGCAGAGTCAGCACCCGGCCGACCTCCGGCAACTGGCGGAGCCTTTCGGCCGTGGCCGAGGCCTGGGCAAGATTGCTTCCGAGCACATCGATCGTGTTCGGGCTCGTCTCCGGAACGTTCATCAGGTCGAGCAATGTCACGACCGATTCAGTATCCTGCACCCGCAGATTGAGCGGATTGAAGTCGAAGCGCAAACCTGCGAGCAGCGGCAAACCGAGAATCGTCGCAGCCAGCGTCGTCCCGACTATCCAGTTGCGCCGCTTCTCCAGAAAGCGGTCCAGCGTAGCCAGCGCAGCATAACCGATCGGATTGCGCTCAGGCGGTGGTTTGAGCACCGTGAGCAGGGCCGGAAGCAGGGTTAACGTAGTTGCGAGCGCGATGATGATGCCGACTCCGGCGATCAGGCCGAGCTCGGAAAGACCTCGATATGCGGTCGGCAGGAACGAGTAGAACGCGGCCGCGATCGAAGCGGCTGCGAGCAGAAGCGGTCCCGCCATCCCGCGTGCCGTCGCCAGAAGTGCCGTTGCCGCATCGGGATCATCACACGCATGCCGCTCGGATCGATAGCGGACGCAGAACTGAATGCCGAAATCAACGCCGAGGCCAACAAAGAGCACAGCGAATGCGACCGAGATAAGGTTCAACGCTCCTACCATCCACAGGCCGATGGCAGCTGTGTAGAGCAGCCCGAAGACGAGATTCACAAAGACGGCGAGGATGATGCGTGCCTTCCGCAGCGCGAGCCACAGCACTAACCCGACAACAAGCAACGTCATGAAGCCGTTGAGGACTGCGCCGTCGGCGACCGTGGCAAACTCCTCGTCCGAAAGGGAGACCGGACCGGTGAGACGCACCTTCACGCCTTGCTCGGGCGTGAGCCCGAGCCCTGACGCCGCGTCGCGTATCACCGCCGTTGCCTTGCGTCCGGGCTGCAGATCACCGAAATCGAGGACCGGCTCGATGTTCACGAAGCGCCGAAGCTCCGAGAGCTTCGGCGCCCGGCCGGTGATCAGCTTGCGCCAGGAGAAAGCAGGGCTCGTTCCTTGCGTCAGGAGCTCCAGTGCATCCGCGAGCGCAACGAGCGCCGGCTTGAGATCTTCCAGCTTTGCCTTGCCCAGGCGTACACCCTCGAGCGACTGCGACAGTGTGCGAAAAACACCGCGCAGCGTCGGATCAGCGGCCAGCGATCCGAGGAAGGGTTGGGCAGAGATCAGGTCTGCGGTGTTGCGCTGTACCTCGTCCAGACTGAGCAAGAGGAGGCCATTGCGCTCGAAGAACTCGCCGCCATCGGGACGGCTGACGCTACGAATCACGTCCGACCGAGACGCAAGCCCATTCACCAACGCATCGGCGGCCTCGTCGGCGGCCTCCGGTGTGGTCGCATCGATTACCGCAATGATCTGGTCAATCCGGTGCGGAAAGGCATTTTCGAGCATCATCTCCTGTTGGCGCCATGGCAGCGAGCTCGACAGCAGCTTTTTGCTGTCGGTGGAAATGGCGAAATGCCGCGTGAAATAGCTCCCGGAGACCACCGCCAGGAGCAGGAAGCTCAGGATCACCGGCCACGCATAGCGACTCGACAGCTGCACCAGCCGTGTGATCGCGGCTATCGTCGCAGAGTCGCGATTTCTCCCCGCGGATTGTTGCGGGACGGTTGTATTGCGCGCGTGAATAGCAATTCCGTCAATGCAATCCGAGGCGATCACCAAGGTGCCAGCCGACGCGCGAATACTCACCGGACGGAGAACTTCCTGCGAACTTTTCACGAATGCATGCGTAGAATACGCCCTGAATTGATGACCGCGTGATATGCGCGGGGTCCATCGAGACCCGCGTGCAAATCATGAGCGCAAAATGAAGGCCAGCGTTTGTCACCGCTCGCCACGACACGGCCTCAATCCCGCCCGAAATGATTTGCGAGCGATTGCAGCCGATTGCGCAGCAAAGCGTGGAGGCGGTGGGCTGACACCTGGACCTGCTCGAACGAGTGGAAGTGTTAATGGTGAAGTATCTCGACCTCGGCCGGAGCTCCGCAATTGGCCGGGCAGTGGTTTTGGTGACGACGGTCTTGTTGGGCTTGCTTCCATCGCTGGCGCAGACGCCGAGTGCCGCCGTCGCAAAAATCCAGACCTACTATCAGCAACTGATGCCGACGATTCAGCAGGCCGCGCGTCTCAGCGTGCGCGAGCGCGACAGGCGCTTTACGCCTGTCTTTGCCGCGGTCTTCGATATCCCGACAATGACGCGGCTGGCGGTAGGCCCCGCCTGGAGAGGCTTCTCGGCGGAGCAGCAGGCGGCGGTCCGCGACGCGTTCGCCCGGTTCATCGTTGCCGATTATGCGAGCCAGATAAAAGATTATTCCGGCGAAAGCTTCGTCGTTGATCCGCAGACAACTCCGGAATCGCGTGGCGGAGGCGAGATCGTCAAAACCAAGCTGCTGCAGCCCGGCGGCCGGACCGTGAACATAAACTATCTGGTCCGGGGCGAGCGGGTGATCGATATCTATCTCAACGGTACCATCAGCGATCTCGCGACGCGACGCGACGAGTTCGCCTCCATCATCGCCGCGGGCGGAGCTGATGGCTTGATCAAGAAATTGCGCGATCGAACCGAGACTCTGCTCGGGAAATGATGTTCAACCTCGAACGGGCGGCGCGCAACCCGCCGTCTGGATTGCTCTGATTTTGCGCCGACCCCCGAAGCGAGTGCGCAAACCGCAAGTGGCAGGCCCTAAACCTAGGTATGGCCGTGTCAATACAAAGTATGGTGCGGATCTCCCCTCCGTCCAATGGACCGGTTCATTTCACGCGATTAAGTTGGTGCAAGCGGCGTGGCGCAGAGGGTGACGGTGCCGCGAACACCTGGAGCAGACCGATGGACAGGGTTCTTGAGTGGTGGACCGCATACCACGGATGGGCGAGTAATCTCGACAGCGAAGGTCGCTTCTACATCATCGCAGGCTCGTTGCTGCTTGTCGGCGTGTACGCCCTGATCGACTTGAGCGCCGCAAACGGCGGCAAGGAAGCTTCAGATTCCGCAAAGACGAGCAAGACCTCCGGAAACGATCAGCGTAGGTAATCGACTGCTTTTAACGTTCGTTCGCGAGACTAGAGGCTTGGCTCAGCTTGCTCGAGCGCAGGTTCAGATTCGCCTCAAGATCTGCGATCCGTCTCTCGATCTGTGCCTTGGCCCGGTCGCCGGCTCCTTTGGCCTGATCCTGCAGTACCTGTAGTTTAGCCGCCATTTCGGTCCCTACCTGCCGAAGCCGTGCCCTGGCTCGATCCTGCGCCGCCTTGCGCTGCTTCTCTGCATCCTCAACGTCTTTCTGGATTGCGGCCCTGTTCTCGGCCAGCGCCTGCTTGAGCTTATGATCGAGGGCTTTCAGTTTCGCTTCGAAGCCGGCGCTTTCGGCCACAAGCTGATCTTCGATGATCTCGGTGGGCAGCCGACGGATAACCATTCCGCCAAGCTTGCGTAGTCGCTCATCGATGCGGGCGGTCGAGCTCTCGTCCACTTCCGCCAGCACCGCTGCCTTGCCCGGGGTAAGAGAGCTCGCAACCTGATCGAGAAACTTCGGGCCGAGCCTGCTCATGTCCAGATCGAACAGGAAGCCGGTCAAGCCCGGAAGAGAAGCCCCTATGGCGAGGCCCGCTGGCCCCCTCAGCGCTTTGAGCAGCTTATCCGTGAGCAGCCCGAGCGCGGCGCCAAGGGGGGCTCCCCCTTCCTCTGGGGCTTGCCTGACGCTGATCTTCCCGACCTTGTCCTTGACGATCACCGCCCATCCATAGAGCGTGATATCGCCAGCCCGGTGCAGATCCCTCAGGGCGCTCAGTCCATCGAATGCCGCGGTATCGCTATCGAACCCTGCAACCAGCATCTTGTCCATTTGATTGCATGCGCCTTTCGCGCCAATACCACCAGAACACCGCGATAATGCCGAGCAACGCTGCCGCAACGAGCGCGATAAGCAAAGCCGAATTCTCGATCCACGCAATCGCCGGAATGCCAAGCGCCATGATCAGACCGAGCAGGCAGATTTGCCAGGAGAGGACGTGGACGCCAGCGGTAAAGGTGCCAAGCGCCAACAGGATGAAAATGGCCAGCCCCGTGGTGCCGGCGTTGAAGGTTCGCTGGACGCTCGGAAGCAGCATCATGTTCATCACGAGAATGAACGCGAGCCAATGCAGCGCTTGCGTCCAAATCAGATGCAGTTGCGCTGCTCCGTCCTTGGCGTTCTGCCATCCGGCGCCGATGCAGACGATGCCGATGATTGGTGCGAGCACTTCCCAATACGCGATGATCGGTTGTTTCGAAAAGCTCGTGTAGGCAACGCCCAGTGCGGTCAGGACCAGCACGAGAGCAAAAGGCAGCTCCCTCAACCAGAGGCTTGGGCGCCGTGACCGGATTGATGATGCGGCCGGCGCGCCTGCGGTGGACATTGCGGCAGCCTCCATGTTGACCGATGGCCTAGGTTTAGCAGTCATAGCCTGCTGTTTGCGCCCTAAAGCCTCGCGGATGCTTATCAAGCGCAGCCTTATGGCCCGAAGGCCACGACCAGCAGGGCAACACCGAACACCGGCCATTGTCCAAGGCTTTGCTCTCGGAATCAAAAATCTCGGGAACGCCGTTTTGGACGAGGACGCGCTTGGCCGTCCGCCGCCAGGTTGAAAACTGCGGTGTAATGCGGCAGACGCATGCGGGTTGCCCTCTCGTCCTTCGCGCCGCGTCCAAGCCCTCTCACATTCAGCAGCGAAAACTAAAGCCGTCTCAGCACCATAGACGGCACCCTTGGTTGATGCGCGACAGGCCCACGATCGAGCGATGGCTTGGCAGGTTCTGCGCGACAGATTTTTCTCGACAATGAACCGGGACTCATGCATAAAGGTGCATCCTTCAGAGATGCGTTCACAACCCGACGCGGGTTACTGCGTCGGGCTTTGTTCTCGGTGAGATCGCTATGGCGGCAATCCTTCGCGACGCTACTCGGGGCAGATGCAAGCCTGTGGACCCAGGCTCGCGGACTCCCCTGATTGGCGGTTCAACTTATGGGAGAAAAATCATTGTAGATTCATTGTTGTTTACAATAGAGCGTCGATTCCCTCTCCCATTGGTTGTACTTGCAAATCAGCGTGGGGACGGCCGCAGCAGGTGCCTTTTTAAATGCGACGACCAAACAGAGGATCGCCGCCGTCCTCTATTGGCGGCTGACCTGGTCCTCATGCGCAACCATTTTCGCCATTTTCCGCAAACGAAGCCAAGTTCCGCAAACGAAGCCAACGGCGAAACCATAGTGAAAACAACGTTTGAACATGAACAGCACGACGTTCGGCCAAACGAACCCGACAGAGCCTAACGGAGGAGGGCATCTCGGCCCGATCTTTGTTGGCGCTATCCGGCTACGGAGCGAAGCTTCTGGCATTCAGCCCGGAACACGCTGTTCACGCACCACTCCGCAAGCTCGATGCCGGTGGGGAACCAGAGATTTCCGGCCTGCTTCATGTGCTGAATGATGCCGCGCAGCGCCAGCGTGCGGCCAGGCCGGCCGATGATGTAGGGATGCATCGTAAAGGGGATGTATTTCGGGTGCTCGGCGCTGCTCTCCGCATAGAGCTCGTCGAAATAGGCCTTCCAGGTCTCCAGCCCGTGATACGGGTTGCCGTATTCGCCGTGGCGGTGGCCGAACAGCGTGCCGTCACCGAACGGCTGACGCGGCAGCTCGACCAGGATCCTGCCGCCCTTCTCCCACAGGAACGGGAGCTCCTCGTGGAAGCAGTTGGTGTTGAACACGAAGCCGTTGTCGATCAAGAGCTCGATGGTGCTCGTGCTCTGGGTGCACGAGCGCCAGCCAAAGCAGCGCCGCCCGGTGCGCTTCTGGATCATGGCGATGGTCTTCTTCATCACCTGATCCTCCTGATCGCGCGGCAGGTAACGGGCGATCTCGTGATTGTAGCCGTGGCCTTCCACCAGGTGGCCGAGGTCGAGTATGGCCCGCACCGCCTCGGGGAAACGCTCGGCGATCGCGCCGCAGGTAAGGAACGTGGCCTTGATGTTCTCTTTCTGCAGTAACCGCAACAGGCGATATATGGCGTGGTGGGGACCGTATTCGCCCTGGCTCCACATTTCATAGTTGAGAATGCCGTTCTTGTCCGGCTTCACGTCCTCGCCGCCTTGGAAGTCGAAGGTCAAGAAGACGGCAGCCCGCTCCCCACGCGGCCAACGGATGAGATGGTCGTAGTGGTATTCCTTGAGCATGGCCTATCCTTCAGACGATTGGACGAGCAATTCTTGCGGGGATTGGACGGGAATGCAATGCTTCGTTCGTTGGCTTCACCGTGCGGACAGGGCTGACTGTGCCGCGGTTTGGCGATAATATTGGGAGGATTTAGGACCTCCCTTCTGCACCGACGGAGGCTTCGATGAGGTACGTCCTGCAACTCTCAATTCTGCTCGCTGCGTTGGACGTTTCAACCGCCTTGGCAGCAGATCGTCTACGACTTGCACAGGCAGTGCAGGGGCAGATAGCAGTGCCGGGGCAGGTCCAGCCAGCCCCGCTCGTTCCGACTCCGTTGATATCCTCGCAGACATCCACGGGTTGCCTGGTCTCCTGTGATACGCAAGTCATGACCTGCCAGAACGCCTGCGTCATTGTCGGCCCTACGGCCAGCACCGTGAATCCGGGTGGCAATTCCGCTTGCAGCCTCAATTGCACCACCCAACAGCTCGTCTGCAAACAGGCGTGCACCCGGCCCGGGCCGTAGAGGCGCACCTATTTGGGATGAGTGTGGCTCGCCGGTGTAGGGACGATTTCAAGGCACCCCTTAAGCCCGCGCGGGAACAGGGCGGCGCAATGTGTCGCCCTTCGAACGTTATTAGTTAGCTTGCCGCGATCCTACTGCTGATAGCCGGCGTTGTCGCCGTAGGCTTCTTCGCGATAGAGGCCGAGCGACTCGATCACCGGGAGATCGTTGAAGGAAAACAGACAGGCATCGTCGCGCGATGACGCATTGGCGTGCTCGTGCCAGGCCCAGGACGGAACGCAGAAGATGTCGCGCTCCTGCCAATCAAAGCGCTGTCCTCCCACGATCGAATAACCACGCCCCTTCGCCACCTGATAGATGAAGCTGCCGGTGTGCCGGTGCGCCTTGGTCTTCTCGCCGGGGCGCAGCATCTGCATGGCGGCACCGATCGTCTGCATCACGTGTCCGCCGGTGATCGGATTGACGTATCTCATCAGCACGCCGTCATAGGGTGAGCCGTTCGTCGCTCGGGCATAGCGCTGCAGCGCCTCATAGGTCGGCTGCCATTCGTACCGCAGCAGCGGCGAATAGCCTTTGGACCAACTATCCTCGACCGGGCGCAGCCCGGGGCTGCCCCAGGTGTTGCTGGTGTCGTCGACCGGGTAGGCGACCGCCTGCTGCAGGTTCGGGTGAACAGCGTAGAAATTCGCCTCGAGCGCATTGACAAGCGGGATGTCGAGCCCGTCCTGCCAGATGCAGGGCGTTCCGGTCTCCTCCACGCCATGCTCGTGCCAGGTGCCGTTGGGCGTGAGCACGAAGTCGTTCGCTTGCAGGGTCATCTTGTGGCCGTCGACGATGGTGTAGGCGCCGTTCCCCTCCATGATGAAGCGCAAGGCGGAGGCGGAATGAGCGTGCGCAGATGCAACCTCGCCGGGGTGCATGACCTGCAAGCCTGAATAGAGCCATCCGACGGCGGCAGCGACATCGCGGCGGCCCGGATTGTTCAAATAGATCACGCGACGTCCCGCCTTCTCGGGAGTAACGAGCGAAACCGAGCGGAGCACATGATCGCGCAGGTCCTGGTATCGCCAGACCACCGGGATGGACCGGGATTGCGGCTCCCAGGGCTCGATCTCGTTTGCCACGGTCCACAACGCGGCGGCTTCGAAGCGCTCCAGATCCGTATAATATGCCTTGAGTTCCGGAGTGTCCTCGACGTGGGCGCGTCCAACAACATCCTCCCGCATGGGATCCTCCGATCGGCAAAGCACACATACACAGTATCATCGCGCTGTAGGGTGGGCAAAATCGCTTACGCGGTCATGCGACGCGACAAGAGTGAGTGCGATTTTGCCCACGCGGTCAGTCTCGCGAGGGGCGCGTTTGCCCACCCTGCAAGTTCGACGCATGAATGTGATTCCAGGAGCAATCGCCGATCATGTCCACCTATCGTCTCGACAAGCTCATCCGGCCGCAGTCCGTGGCCGTGATCGGCGCAAGTCCGCGCGCCACATCGCCTGGACATGCGGTCCTGCGAAACCTGAAGGCGGCCGGTTTCGCTGGACCCATACAGCTGGTCAATCCGCATTACGACGCGATCGCCGGCATTTGCGCCGTCAAATCATTTCACGCGCTGCCGCAGCTTCCCGATCTGGTCGTCATCGCCACTCCGCCCGCTGCAGTGCCTTCTCTGGTGGCCACGGCAGGGGAAGCGGGGAGCTCTGCGGCTGTCATCATCACCGCTGGGCTTGGGCATGGACGCGGTTCTCTGGCGGAGGCCTGCGCCCAGGCCGCTCGTCCAACCGGGTTGCGACTCGTCGGGCCCAATTGTCTGGGGGTGATCGCCCCCCATGCCAAGCTCAATGCCAGCTTTGCCGCAAGCATGCCCCGCGGCGGTGATCTGGCGCTCATCTCGCAGTCAGGAGCGATTGCTGCCGGATTGATCGAATGGGCCGCGGTGAGGTCCATCGGCTTTTCCGCCGTGGTCTCGCTCGGCGACCAGGTCGACGTCGATCTTGGCGATCTTCTCGACTTCTTTGCGCTCGATAGGCACACGCGCGCCATACTGCTCTACATCGAATCGGTGAAAGACGCGCGCAAGTTCTTGTCGGCGGCGCGCGCGGCGGCAAGAACGAAACCGGTCGTGGTCGTCAAGTCGGGCCGACATGCGCAAGGTGCCAAGGCGGCGCAGACCCACACCGGCGCACTCGCCGGCTCCGATTCGGTTTATGACGCGGCATTCCGACGAGCCGGCCTCCTGCGGGTGGTCGATCTCGACGAGCTGTTCGCCGCGGCGGAGACCCTGGGCAGACTGCGGCCGCACGTGGGCAAGCGCCTTGCCATTCTCACCAACGGCGGAGGCATCGGTGTGCTCGCTGTCGACGAGCTTGCGGATCTCGGCGGGACGCTTGCCGAGCTTTCAACCGACACGATGCGGCGGCTCGATGCGGCTTTGCCGCCGATCTGGTCGAGAGGAAACCCGGTCGATATTGCCGGCGATGCAAACGGCGCCCGCTATGCCGCTGCATGCGATGCCTTGCTCGAGGATCCCGGCAGCGACGCCATCCTGGTCATGAATGTCCCGACAGCGCTCGCCTCGGCGGCCGAGGCGGCACAAGCCGTGGTCGCATCGGTGCAAGCGCATCGCACTGGCATCCTGAACCCCAAGCCCGTATTGGCGGTTTGGCTCGGCGGGGCTGGCTCGGAGGCCGAGCCCTTCGATCGGGCCGGCATTCCCCAGTATGCGACCGAAGCCGATGCGGTGCGCGGCTTCATGTATCTCGTGCGCTATCGGGAAGCGATCGACGCCTTGATGGCGACGCCGCCGAGCCTGCCGGAGGGCTTTTCTCCGGATGTCGGCGCTGCCCGCCAGATAGTTGGATGCGCAATTGCGCAAGGACGTACCTGGCTCGATCCGATCGAGATCTCCCAGTTGCTCGCGTCCTACTTCATTCCCGTTGTGCCTGTGGCGTTCGCGCGCAACGCCGACGAAGCTGCCGCGGTTGCGGCACCGCTCCTCGCCAAGGGATCGACCGTGGTCGCGAAGATTCTCTCTCCCGACATCATCCACAAATCGGAAGTGGGCGGCGTGCGCCTCAACCTCGCCAGCGAACGGGCGGTCCGTGAAGCCGTCGATGACATTCTCTCGCGCGCGCACGCGGCCAAGCCGGATGCGCGGATTACGGGCGTGACCATCTATCCCATGGTGGTTCGCCCGAAGGCGCGCGAGCTCATCATCGGGGTTGCAGACGATCCGACGTTCGGGCCGGTGATCGTGTTCGGCCGCGGCGGAACGGCGGTGGAAGTGATCAACGACAAGGCTCTGGCCCTGCCGCCCCTCGACATCAACCTGGCGCGCGCGCTCATCGCTCGCACTCAAGTATCCCGCCAGCTCAAGGCCTACCGCAATGTCCCAGCCGTCGACGAGAATGCTCTGGCGTTGCTCGTGGTCAAGGCTGCGCAGCTCGCCGCCGACCTGCCTGAGATCCGCGAGCTTGATCTCAATCCGGTGCTCGCCGATGAGAATGGGATGGTTGCCGTGGACGCGCGTATCGCGGTCGCGCCCGTCGACCAGACCGGCGGCCGTGGGTTGCACGGGCATCCGCGATTTGCAATCCGGCCCTACCCGAAGGAATGGGAACGGCGCGTCGCGTTGCGCGACGGTACAAACCTCTTGTTGCGCCCCATCCGGCCCGAGGACGAGGCGCTGTACGGACCGTTCTTTGCAAACGTAACGCAAGAGGATCTGCGCCTGCGTTTCTTTGCGCCGATAAAAACGGCGAGCCACGCCTTCGTCGCGCGTTTCACTCAGATTGATTATGCGCGGGCCATGGCTTTTGTCGCCATCGAGCAGGCGACCGGCTCGCTGCTCGGCGTGGTGCGCCTGCACTCGGACGCGAACTACGAGGCCGGCGAGTATGCGATCCTGGTTCGCTCCGATCTCAAGGGGCGCGGGCTTGGCTGGGTCTTGATGCAGCTGATCATCGCGTATGCGCGCTCCGAGGGTCTCAAGCGCATCGAAGGGCAGGTGCTGTCGGAAAACAGGACCATGCTGGCGATGTGCCGCGAGCTTGGTTTTGCGATCGCAGCGGATGCCGAGGAGCCGGAAACCTGCAGGGTGACGCTGGTGGTGTAGGGTCTAATTGAAGCGAGGCGTCAGCGCAGCGGAAATCCGGGAATGGCGATCCCGCATTTGGCGGGAGTCGCGCCTTTCGGCCGCGCCCTCCAATTCGGGCTGCGACGTGGTAACATTGCGGCCGCCATTGTGGAATGGCGGGAGCGTACCAAGGCTGTGTCCGTTACAGGAAGGGACAATGAAATGCGAAGAGCGATCCTTTGGTCTTTCTGTTTTCTCGCGCTGCAAGTCATCGCGTTCTCCGCGACCGCGCAGCAGGCCGTCAAGATCGGGCTGATCATGACCTATACGGGCCAGTTCACCGACGCTGCGGCGCAGATGGACAATGGCATCAAGCTCTACATGAAACAGCAGGGGGATACGGTCGCGGGAAAAAAGATCGAGCTTTTACGTAAAGATACCGCCGGCGCTCCGGATGCAGCCAAGCGCCTTGCGCAGGAGCTCGTCGTCAATGACAACGTGGATATGCTCGCCGGATTTGTGCTCACGCCGGAGGCTCTGGCAGTTGCCGATCTTTCCGCTCAGGCAAAAAAATTCATGGTGGTAATGAATGCGGCGACATCGATTATTACCACCAAATCACCCTATATCGTGCGCACCTCGCTCACCATACCGCAGAATTGCGAAGCGATGGGGACTTGGGCATCCCAGAACGGAGTGAAGAAGGTCTTCACGCTGGTTTCCGATTACGCGCCCGGCTTGGATGCGGAGAGCGCGTTTCAGCGCGCATTCACGGCGGCCGGGGGCCAGATCATCGGCTCGGTTCGCGTTCCTCTGGCCAATCCTGACTTCTCCGCGTTCGTTCAGCGCGCGAAGGACGCAGGGGGTGACGGGATCTTCATCTTCATTCCGGGCGGCTCGCAGCCGGCGGCATTGGGAAAGGCCATGGTCGAGCGCGGAATGGATCCGGCGAAGCTGAAGATCATGGGCCAGGGGGAGCTCACCGACGAGAGCGCGCTCAAGGCGATGGGCGATACCGCGATCGGCATCATTACCGCATTCCACTACGACTACACGCATGACTCGGCGCTGAACAAACAGTTCGTGGCAGCCTACAATGCGGAGTTTCACCGAAATCCCGACTTGTTCTCGGTGGGCGGCTACGACGGAATGCACCTGATCTACGAGGCCCTGAAGCACACGGGCGGGAAGACCGACGGCGACAATCTCATCGCCGCCGCCAAGGGAATGAAATGGGAAAGCCCGCGCGGCCCGATTTCGATCGATCCGGATACGCGGGACATCATCAACACGGTCTACATTCGCCGAGTGGAGAAGGTGGATGGCCAGGTGCGCAATGTGGAGATTGCCAAGTTCGAGAACGTCAAGGATCCGGTAAAAGCGCATATGAGATAATGCCTCACTCGATCACCTCGTCGGCGCATGCCGACGACAAGAACAGGCTTCTGGGGACCTGGAAGCTTGTCTCGGCGACGAGCGAGGACTTGGAGACCGGCGAGAAAACCAGCGTCTACAAGACGCCGGTCGGATTCATTACCTACGGTGCCGACGGAAGGATGATAACCATCGCCGTTGATTCGCCTCGTAAAAAGCCGGTCGGCTCCGTTGCCACCGCAAGCGAGGCGGATGCGCTCTTTCGATCTATGGCCGCTTACGCAGGCACATACACGATCAAGGGCGATCAAATAATACATCATGCCGACGTTTCGTGGAACGAGACGTGGACCGGGACCGACCAGATACGCCATTACAAATTCGATGGCGAACGCCTGATACTCGCGACCTCCCCGTCACCGGACGCCTTCACGGGCAAGATGAGCGTTCGGACGCTTGTCTGGAAAAAGATCGAATGAAAACTAAGCATGAAATCGCGTCGCTTCATTCGATCACCTCGTCGCCTGCGGCAAGCGGCCACGCGCCTGCCGCGCTGCCGAGGAGCGTGATGAACTCGCGCCGTTGCAATTGATGGGATCGCATGCGGTCCCCCGTCAGGCCGGGACCCTATCGCAGCATATCAAACCTGCGGGGGTCAGTCAGCAGGTGTCTCCGCGCCGCTTCAACCTACAGGGGCGCGTCCGCTGTAGGGTGGGCACCCCTGCAATTGCCGGAACGCCCGCCAGCTGTGACAAATCACAGCGTTCCTGTGCACGACGTTCAGCCGGGGTTCATCACCGCTGTGCTGTGATTTATCTCGGGGGCAGAACTTGATGGTGTTCCAATGCGCCGCTTGTTTGGATGCCTCGTTGCGCTCTGTACGCTGATACCGGTTGGCTTTGGTTGGACCGCTAAGGCCGAGACCCAGGAAAAGCGGATCGCGCTTGTCATCGGCAACGCCAACTATCAACCAGGAGCGCTCAAGACCAGCGCCAATGATGCCGGACTGATCGCTCAGACGCTGCAGGCGGCCGGCTTCGACGTGGTCGGGGCGCGCGATCTCGACGAGGACGCGCTGCGCCGCGCGCTGCGCGATTTTCTCAGCAAAGCTGCGAGCTCGGGACCGGACACGGTCGCGTTCATCTATCTGAGCGGCTATGGGCTGCAGCTCGAAGGGGAGAACTATTTCCTGCCCATCGATGCAAAGATTGCACGCGCTGCCGACGTGGCAGCACAGGCGCTGCGGATCTCGGATTACGTCCGGCCATTGGCGACACTGAAATTGAAGGCGAGCATCGTCGTGCTCGATACCGCACGCCGCAACCCCTTCACCATCTCCGGCGAGCCGCTTGCGGGCGGACTGGCGCTGGTCGAGCCCAGCCCAGGCACACTGGTGGCGTTCAACGCTGCGCCCGGCACGATCGCGCCGGATGAGGGCGGTCCCTATGGTGCTTACGCGCAGGCGCTCGCCGAGATGATGCGCGAAGGAGGCCTCTCGCTGCCGCAGGTGTTCGAGCGGGCGCGCCTGCGGGTGAGCGATATGACAAAGGGCGCCGAGCTTCCCTGGTTCTCCTCCCGCATCGACGGGGGATTCGTGTTTTTCGAGCGCACGCCCGATGCCCCGGCGCCCGCGGCTGCAGCGGGAGAGAGCGCGGAGACCTCTTCCAAATCCATCCGCGAGCTGCCGGTTGCGGACGCCTATCAAGCCGCAGTCGAGCGCGACACGCTGCAAGGGTATGAGGAATTCCTTGCCGCCTATCCCGGCGATCCCCTGGCAAAGCGGGTGCGAGCGATCGTTGCCGCACGGCGCGAGGCCATTACCTGGCAGCGCACCTATGCGGTGAATAAGCCAAACGCCTATTGGTCCTACCTGCGCCGGTATCCGCATGGTCCGCACAGTGCGGATGCGCGACGAAGGCTGGCGCTGGGCTCATTCGCGCTGGAGCCGCCCGGTTCGTTCGACCTCATCGACTATGACGTGCCGCCGCCGCCGGCCGAAGAGGAGGTCTATGTCGATCGCCCCGTGCTCGCATTCGACGACGTCGATTTCGGCTTCGTGCCGCCGCCGCCCCTGCCGGCTGACTTCCTTCCGCCGCCGCCGCCCGAGCTGTTCGTGCTGCCGGCGCCGCTGCCTGTGCTGGAGGATTTCGTTCTGCCGATGCCGGTATTCGTACCCATCCCAGCGTGGTGCGAACCCCCGGCTTATGTAGCGCCGCCGCCAAACAACGTGATCTTCGCCAATATCCACAATACGATCATCGTCGATCGCGAAACGAATGTCGTCACCATCAGGAATCGGCACGGGGATATCGTGGCTTCCGAGCGAACAGGTTTTGAGCCCCGAAGCTTTGAGCCACGCGCTTCCGAGCGAGCCGGCTCGCACCGTGCCGGCGCGTTGCGGCTCGCCGGGCTCGGGCTTGCCGCCTCGCTCCCTCCGTCGCTGGCCCGCACGCGGGCCCTTGTGCGCTCCAACCAATCGACCGCGACATCGCTGCCCGTACAGCACGCGAGCAAGTTGCCGTTGGGTCAGCCCCTACCCGGCATGCACGGCCAGCCGCTTCCGCCACTGCCGAGCCGCTCCGGCACCCCGGCAGCGCTGTCGGCGGTGCCGCCATCGGTCGTGAAGGACTCCCATGCCGTCGATCTGCCACCGGCACATGCATCGCCGAGCCTGCCGGCACCGCTCGACCAGCCCCTGCCAGGTTTGCGTGGGCGGCTGCCTCCGCTCCCGGGACGATCCGGCGCGGTCACGGGTACTGCATCAGTTCCACAGAGCAGGCCCATGCACGCGCCGACGACGGTCACGCCCATCCAGCCACCGCGGCCGGTGCCGACGCCCTCGGCCAATGTGGCGGTGCGAGGTCCGTCTGCAGCGGCGTCGGTGCGACTGCCTTCACCAGCAATCGCGCCACCGCGGCCCGCCGCTCCCGCGATCGTCCGGCCTCCTTCTCCTCCACCTTCTCCTCCACCCGTCGCCGCCTTTCACCCGCCTTCACCTCCGGCTGCGGCTTACCATGCGCCCCCGCCGCCGATGGTGCACGCCGCTCCGCCTCCGGTTTTCCGTCCACCTGCGCCGCCGCCCGCCGTACGCGCGCCTGCTCCCCCGGTATTCCATCCACCGCCGCCCGCAGTGCGTGCGGCTGCGCCTCCGGTATTTCGTCCGCCAGCGCCTGCCGTCCATCCGGCTGCTGCCCCGCCGCCCGCTGTTGCTCGCCGCCCGCCACCCGCCCCGGGCAAAAGGGGCTAACGCTGCTGCACCGCACAATTACGACATCACGATCACCGACCGAGGCTATTGCATTTTGCCGCTTTGCCGCACCCGGAACGATATTGAGTGAATGAGATAGTAGGGTTAGAGTCTTCCGATCGGCAGCGATTAAGGAGCGCCCGGCGTGGCGTCGGCCGTTTCTGACTCCGCGTGGTAGAGCTTCATTTCAGAGGCCACTCGGAAGCAACATTGTTGGGTCTACTCGGGGATAGCTCGGTTTCAGGTTGATGTCAGGGGCAGGTTTTCAGGCCGATGTAAGGAACAAGCACTATACTGCTCGTTTGTCTTGAAGTGACCGCGGACTGGACAGGAGGAGGAAGCGTTGTCCCTTGTTCGTAACTTCGACGACATTATCAAGCTCGGCCGCAACTTCACCCGCAAGCGAGATTTCTATGCCGGTGGACTGATGATCCTGTTCGGGCTCGTCGCAGCGGTCAACGGACCAGGTTATCGCATCGGAACAGTAATGCACATGGGACCGGGCTTCATGCCCACGGCCCTGGGCGTCATCCTCATATGCCTCGGGGTAGTCATTGCGGGCACCGCCATTGGCGTGCCGCCAGGGGAGGATGAGGACATCATGCCGGAGCATCCGCAATGGCTGGGATGGGCCTGCATTCTCGCCGGGCCGCTCATGTTCATAATCTTCGGAACGTTCGGCTTGATCCCCGCCACCTTCGCCTGCGTGTTCGTCTCCGCGCTGGGCGACCGGACCGCGACCTGGAAAAGCGCGCTGGTGCTGGCGGTGGTCGTTACCGTCTTCGGCGTCGCGGTGTTCTCGTATCTGCTGCAGATCCCGATGCCGCTCTTCAAGGCAGCGTGGTTGTCATGATCGAAACCGCTTTAACCGATCTCTGGTACGGGTTTGGCGTTGCGCTCCAGCCGCATAATCTCATGTGGTGTTTCATCGGGGTGCTGGTCGGCAACATGGTCGGCGTGCTCCCCGGCATGGGGCCGCTGGCGACGATCTCGATCCTGCTGCCGCTCACCTTCGGCATCAAGCCGGTTGGTGCAATCCTGATGCTCGCCGGCGTCATGTACGGCGCGCAATACGGGGGCGCGATCTGCTCCATCCTGCTCAATTTGCCCTGTCATCCTCCACACGCTGTGACCTGCATCGACGGTTTCCCAATGACGAAGCAGGGAAAGGGCGGCGTTGCGCTGGGCCTTACCGTGTTCGCGTCGTTTGTAGGCGCTTCCTGGGGCATTACCGAGATGATCTTCCTTTCGCCCCTGCTGGTCCAAGCGGCCCTGCAATTCGGCCCCACCGAGATCTGCTCGCTCATGCTGCTGGGACTGCTGGCGGGATCGACGCTGGCGCGAGGTTCGCCGATCAAAGGCGTGGCCATGACAGTGTTGGGACTGCTGTTTGCCACCGTTGGCCAGGATCTCGAGACCGGTTCCGAGCGCCTTACCTTTGGGCTTCCTGAGCTCGCGGACGGTATCGAGCTGGTCGCGCTGGCGCTGGGATTGTTCGGCATCGCCGAGTTCATGAACAGCATCAATCAAGTGGCGACGATCAACACCAAGTACACCAACGTGCGCCTGCGTGACATGCGGCCGAGCAAGGCCGAATTCAAGCGGGCGATCGCGCCGATGTTTCGCGGCACGATAATCGGCAGCCTGTGCTCGCTCATTCCCGGCACGGGCCCGACCATTGCGTCCTTCATCGCCTACGCAACGGAAAAGAAGGTGTCCAAGACCCCGGAACTATTCGGCACCGGCATGATCGAAGGCGTCGTTTGCCCGGAGGCTTCGACGCACTCTTCCGTGCAGGGCGATTTCATTCCCACCATGAGCCTCGGCATTCCGGGCGACGCGGTGATGGCCCTTCTGCTCGGCGCCTTGATGATTCAGGGAATCGTGCCCGGACCGCAACTGATCACCCAGCATCCCGATATTTTTTGGGGATTGGTCGCCAGCTTCTGGATCGGCAACATTCTGCTCGTGCTGCTCAACGTGCCGCTGATCGGCGTATGGGTGAAGATGCTGGCCATCCCCTATCGATATCTCTATCCGAGCGCGCTGTTTTTCGTCTGCATCGGGGTCTACGCCGCCAACAACGACATGTTCCAGGTCGGAGAGGTGCTCGTGATTGGGCTCCTGGGCTATATCCTGCTGCGATTGGGGTTCCACCCTGCGCCGATCTTGCTCGGTTTCGTGCTCGGATCGCGCTTCGAGGAGAATTTCCGCCGGGCGATGTTGATCGCGCGCGGCGATTTCTCCGTGTTCGTCACGCGGCCTATAAGCGCGTTCTTCATTGCGCTCTGCGTGCTGCTGATTGCGACCCAGATTTATTTTCGGTTGCGTCCTCCGCGTGTACCCGTAGTCCCCGCGGTTGCGCCGGCCGAGTGAGGGTGGTCAGCGCGCCGCAAAAGATGCGGCGCGCTCACTCGATCACCTTACGACGCTATAGGTCGCCTCCGCATGTGTGACGCTTGCTCGTCTGAGGCCGGGTTGTTGCCTGAGCGATAATCTCGCCGACCTTGTTGCTGAAGGTTGGAGTATCAAACGACGCTATCTGCCTGCCAAACATCCAGAGCAAGGCTGCTTTCTCCGACCTAATGCTAAGCTGGTTCCTCCCTGCTGCTCTCTGGGAAACGCGCGGCAGCTTTTCGATCCCATGGGCTCGGAGGCCTTTGGCAGCATGGACAGCGCGCAGAGGGGACAAGGCTTTCTCCTCTTCCATATGCCCCGCACTTTTGATCAATTGAGATCCTGCCCGCAACAGCCAAGTGCGTAGCTTCGTTCTCGCATAGGCAGTGGTGAAAGGTTTAATCAGCCAATCTGAAACTCCGGCGATGGCACCGGCATCCGGATCCTCGCGCTCAGCCACTATGAGTATAGGCAATCGATGCTCGGGCGCTTGCCGCCGAATGGCGCGGCACAGGCTGATTCCATCAATTCGCGGGGGGTTGTGCTCGAGTATTGCCAGCGCGGGGCCGTCTTTCGCAATCGCGATAGGCACAGTATCGATGCTCCCCAAGGATCGGGCATAAATGCTCTCTGCCTGAAGGGCCTGACAAACTGCCGCTGACGTTCTTGTTTCTGCGATAGCGAGCATCACCACTGGTGGAGCGAGCTTCCGCTCGGCAGGTAACTCGGCTGCCCCTTCGCTGGAGGGCGAGGCTGCCGTTTCGGGACGCATTTTCAGCTCCACCACTTGTCCTTCAAATGCAGCAAAAACATCCAGTGACGATGTTTCTCGGATGGACGCCATCAAGCGGTCGATGGCATCATCGTCTCTGCGCGGATCGTGATGAGTTAGTGCAACCCGCTTCACGCGCGCTTGCGCGGCGAGCTTCAGCACGTATTCGATCGGGCTATGCCCCCAACCGATCTTTTCCCGATATTCTTCCGCAGTGTACTGAGCGTCGTGGATGAGGAGATCAGCCCCCTCGATAAACTCGGCATGGCGTAGATCTTCTCCAGTGATCTTGCCGTCGCCGAGAGCTTGCATGCGCGAGTGGGGCTCGTGATCACAGGCATACACCAGTGTCGCCCCGTCAACCTGCAGGCGATAACCAAGCGTAAGCGCGGGATGATTCAAATATCGCGCAGAGACTCGGATATCCTCGATCGTAAAACTGCCTTCCACAAGGTCGTGATAGCGGATGTTGGCCCCGCACTGGTCCAGCGAAACAGGGAAATAAATGTACTGCATCTGCCCTGCCAGTGTCTGATGCAGCGACTCACGCAGCCCCTTGGGACCGTATGTGTCCCATTCGTTCCCGCGCACAAAAAGAGGGGCAAAGAATGGGATGCCTTGGATGTGATCCCAATGCGTGTGGCTAATCAGGATGCTTCCACGCCGGCCGTTATCATGACCCGATACCAGTTTCTGGGCTAACGCGTGCGCCCCGGTTCCGCAGTCGATAACGACCAGTGTTCCTCGTGTCGAGCGAACCTCGATGCACGAGGTATTGCCTCCATACCGCCGCGTGCTTAGCCCCGGCGTGGCAATTGACCCCCGAGTTCCCCAGAATTGTATCCGCAACCTGGCCCTCGCTGGTGTAGCGCAGTTCTATGTCACCTTCCATACATAAAAGCTGCCAGCCGGCAAAACGTTCCAGCAATCGCTCGAATCCAGCGGCTACGCTTGTTCCATGCGTACAGCTGCCCGCGCCGAAAGCGAAAATGACCGCGGATGTGTGGAGCGGCCGGATCCGGCCGAATGAAAACCAGGGCAGATCGAAATTGAGCACGGGAAAAGCCAGCTCGAGTGCCGCCCACAGCCCGATCGTGAAACCTGCGATTCCCCAGAAGACCGCGGCAACCGTGGCGAACTTGACCGGCCCCATGTTGTAGTTCGGCTTCCCATCCACAGTTGCCGGGGGAAGTTGCGCGGGCCGCTCATAGTAGTGGTTCACGATGACGAAGATCGCCGCCACGCTGGCGGCGGCAAAGAGGTAGGCGTGAAAAGCATATTCGGGCGTATAGGCGTTAGCTGCGACGAAGAGCGACAGAATGCCGAGTACAAGGAAGGCAAGCGCCGTCGCGCCCTCCCCGAGTGTCATGCTTTTGCGGGCAATGGATGCGTCCATCACAATCTTTCCTGTTTCCTGGGCGTCGACCACTGCGGAGTGGCTTACGCATTCCCGGCAGTGATGTCTTGATCTGGATCAAGGAACCTGGGCCGTTGTCCGTCGAACAGTGAAGTCGTGCTGCAGCGCTCCAGGATTCAGAAGGCCGCTATTTCTTGATCTCTTGCGGTGGTGGGGACAGCAGGACCGGTGCGCTTGGCCATTTGCCGGCCACGACCGACCGCTCAGCTTTGCTCTCCGCGTTGCTCTTCGCCTTGCTCTTGGTGGGGAGCTCGGGCGCCTTGCGCTTCCCCTCGCCAGCGGTGCTGTAATCCGGTTGGGCGCAATTATTCCAGTTGCGCCAGAGCGCAACGATCCGGCGGGCGAATCTGGAATGTTCGTTGGAGCGGGCCGATGACGACATCGTGGTTTCCATCAGCTTACGCTTTTGCGCCGTGGGGCCATTCTGCGCACAACGCTGCATCTCAGGCGTTGAGGCGGGTCAAGGCCGAGTGATTGCGCAACAGAATACGCCGCGAGGTTGAGACTTCGATTGCCGCCCGCTTTTCCAGCTGGGTGAGCGTACGCGACACTGTCTCGATTGTGAGCCCGAGATAATCCGCAATGTCCTGGCGCGACATCGCAAGCTCCACCGCGTCTCCGCCCGCGAGACGCTCCGCCATCTCCAGAAGGAAGTTTGCGACCCGTTCCTGTGCGCTTTTGATCAGCAGAAGGAGATGCGCTTGCGCGCGTTGCAGCTCGCGGCCGGTAATCGCCCACATCTGCCGGGCTACTTCATTATCCCTCGCTGCCAGAGCGGTGAGCGCGCTGCGCTTGACCACCGCGATCTTGCAGTCGGTAATGGCTTCAGCGGAGAAACTATGCTCATTCCCGGTCTCGAGCCCGAACACATCACCCGCAAGGTGAAATGCTCCGATCTGCCGGCGCCCATCGACCAGGATCTTGTAGGTGCGCACGGTACCGTTGATCACCTTGTAGAGGTAATCGGCGGGCTCGTTCTCGCCGTAGATCTCCGTGTTGCGAGCAAATGGTATGATGGTGCCCATGAGCTCGATGATGTCCTGCGGGGCTCGGTCGCGGGGCAGGAGTTTGTGGGGGTGTCGCGTGGTCGTCGGAACGTAGTGGCTCGATCGAGGTACAGCGTGCGTGGGCATGTTCTCGCCTCCATTTCGCGCTGTCCGTGGTAGCTGCTGGGCAAGAGTTGGAAAATTCAGATAATCTCCCTAAGGGGTTCTACGGAGCCCAAGATCAATGGCTGGCTACAATGCGCAAGATCGCTGCTGCAACCACCGCCGAGCGCGGTGGGAAGGGGCACCTAAATAGTCATTTTTCCTGGCTCTTTCTGCGCGAACATGCCCTCGGCTACGCCCTGGCGCCGGCAGCGGTAGCCATCGCCTTGGCCGCGCGGATCCTGCTCACGCCGATGCTCAACGACAGCTCGAGATATCTTTTCTTCGTACCGGCGGTCTTGATCGCTGCGGCCATCGGCGGGCTGGGGCCTGGGCTGCTCGCCACGGGACTGAGCGCGGTCGTCGGTTTTGCGATGGCCTCAGGGTTTTCCCAGGCATCGGTGCCGGAAATAGCCAATGCGCTGACGTTCGCTGCCGTCGGCGTAGCGATCGCCTGGAGCGGAGATCAACTGCAGCGTCATCGAATCGGGGCCGCAACCAGCGCACGCGAGGCGCTCACGCGGGAAGCCCATCTGAGATCCATCTTGGATACCGTGCCCGATGCGATGGTGGTGATCGACGAGCACGGCATCATGCAATCTTTCAGCTCGGCAGCCGAGCGGCTGTTCGGCTATACCACCGCGGAAGCCATCGGCCGAAACGTCAGCATCCTGATGCCCTCGCCTTATCGTGAGCAGCATGACGCATACCTGGAACGCTATTTGCGAACGGGCGAACGGCGTATCATCGGCATTGGGCGGGTCGTGGTGGGCGAGCGCAAGGACGGCTCGACCTTTCCCATGGAGCTTGCCGTCGGAGAAATGCGCTCGAGCAACCAAAGATTTTTCACCGGTTTTGTGCGCGACCTGACGGAGCGGCAAAAAACCGATGCGAGGCTTCAGGAGCTGCAATCCGAGCTCGTTCATATCTCCCGCTTGACCGCCATGGGCGAGATGGCGTCGACCTTGGCGCACGAGCTCAACCAGCCGTTATCGGCGATTGTCAACTATATCAAAGGCTCGCGACGGATGCTCGAAGCTGAGCAGGACCAGCACTCCGCCCGGCTGCGTGACGCTTTGGATAAAGCTGCTGACCAGGCACTGCGCGCAGGGCAGATCATCAGGCGCCTGCGCGAATTCGTCGCGCGTGGGGAAACTGAACGCCGGGTAGAAAGCGTCAAGAAGCTCATGGAGGAGGCCAGCGCGCTGGCTCTTGTCGGAGCGAAGGACCGCGGCATCCGTGTCCAGCTCCAACTCGATCATTCGATTGACCTGGTGCTCGCCGACAGGGTGCAAATCCAGCAGGTGCTGCTCAATCTCATGCGCAACGCCATAGACGCCATGGAAAACTCGCAAAAACGCGAGCTGATCATTTCTGCCGGCCCTGCCCCCGACGATATGGTCGCCATCAGCGTTGCTGACACCGGATCCGGCATTCCCACCGACATGCTGGACCGGCTGTTTCAACCCTTTGTCACGAGCAAGCCGCACGGTATGGGGGTTGGCCTGTCGATTTCCCGCAGCATCGTGGAGGGGCACGGCGGAAAGCTGGAAGTGGAGCAAAATCCCGGGGGTGGCACCATATTTCGCTTGACGCTCCCTGCCGTATCGCAAAAGGACTTCAGCGATGCCGTCTGAAAGCTCCGTCGTCCACGTCATCGACGACGACGATGCCGTGCGCCAATCCCTGCAATTCCTGCTCGAGACCGCGGGGATCGCGGTGCAAACGCACAACTCGGCTACCGCATTTCTGAAAACCCTTGGCCGGGTTGAGGCAGGTTGCGTCATCACCGACGTTCGTATGCCGGAGCTCAGCGGTGTCGATCTGTTGCGTCGTCTGCGCGAGCTCAAGCTCGATCTGCCCGTCATCGTGATCACCGGACATGGCGACATTCCGCTGGCCGTCGAGGCAATGAAGATTGGGGCGGTCGATTTCTTCGAAAAACCATTTGACGATGAGATATTGCTCAAATCAGTCCGCACGGCGCTCGATCGGCACGATCGTGACAGCCAACAGCAGACGCATCGGGCAGAGATCGAGGCGCGGCTGGCTAGTCTCTCCAACCGGGAGCGGGACGTGCTAAAGGGGCTTGTCGCCGGACAAGCAAACAAACAGATTGCTTTCGAGCTCGGGATCAGTCCTCGTACTATTGAGATCTACCGCGCGAATGTGATGACAAAGATGAAGGCTGCCAGCCTGTCCGACGTGGTGCGCATGGCCTTGATGGCCGGCGACTTCGATGGCGGTACTCGGCGCTGAAGAACCGCCTCACCATGATTGTGTTGCGCGTAGGTGCATCGGGGACAGAGCAACGCAGGCAGGCCCGCAAGGAAATGGGTGACAACACGACGCTTGCTCGGCGCGTAGACTAAGTCCTGCAAGATGAAGCCGGGAAAGAGCGCGGAGGAACAGGCATGATCAAGGACATCATCGTCAATCTTCCGGTGGAGGGATCGCGGGATGCGGTGACCAGCTTTGCGGTGAGCGTCGCTGCCAGGTTCGGCGCACATTTGACCGGCTTTGCCTTTCTTTACGAGCCGCTGATGCCGGTCATGGTGGACAGTTACGGGGTTCCGCCCGGCGTCATCGAATTGCAGCGGATTGAAAACGAGAAGGTCGCAAAGGCGGCGGTGGCGAGGTTCGATGAAGCTGCGCGGCTTGCCGGTATCTCGGGCGAAGCCCGTGCCCTCGATGCGCCGGTCGGGGCGGCCCCCGCCACCTTGGCGCGCATTGCGCGGAGATTCGACCTCTGCGTCATTGCGCAGCCGGAGCCGAATCAGCCTGCACTGGCGCACCTGTTCGTGGAAGCCGCGCTGTTCGAAACGGGCCGACCCTTGCTCATCGTTCCGTATATTCAAACAGCTCCTCTGAAGCTCGATCGCATCATGCTGTGCTGGGACGGGAGCCGCAGCGCCGCCCGCGCGGTCGGCGATGCCATGCCGTTCCTCGTCCGGAGCAAGGCGACCGAGATCGTCATGGTTTCGAGCGAGCCGGTCAAAAGCGATGAATGGCCCGGAGCCGATATTGGCCACCATCTTGGCCGGCACGGGATCAAAGCCGAGGTCAAGCGGATTGCCTCGCCGGACATCGACGTTGCCAACGCGATTCTCTCCTACGCCGCCGATCAGTCCGCGGATCTGCTTGTAATGGGGGGCTACGGCCATTCGCGCTTGCGCGAGTTCATTCTCGGTGGCGTAACGCGGGGGATCCTCGGCTCCATGACTTTCCCAACTCTGATGTCGCATTAACCGCGCCGGCGCTTTTTCATCGCCGGCCCTGCGAATACGCCTGCGGGCCAAATCCATTCCGAATGGCGGGGCCGAGCATTTGATCCAAATCATGGTCGCTGTCCTCAGTCGGTGGTTTGATGGCGCCCGGTGATATCCAGGAAAGGCAAACCGATGACCAAGCCCATGCCAGACAAGGCCGAAGTTGCGCTCGAGTACCCGGACAAGCTCTACATCGGGACGTTCGAGAAATCGTCGCGGTTCGACGCCCACCTCGATAAAACGGGGATCTCGCTGAGCCTGTACCGCGGCGGAACGCCGGACACGCGTAAATCCATTCGCATGCATTTCCATTACGCGTTCTTCGCCGACATCCTGCACGATCTCGCACGCACCGTGGCGCGCCTTCCTCTTGCGGATACCGCACACCGCGATGCATTGCGGGACGGAGCAAAGGCTCTCTACCGTGCGCTCGGTAAGCCCGCTAAAGAATTTAAAGAGTCGGAAATGACGCCGGAGGAAGAGGTGCTCCTGTTGCATGTGATGGAATAGCGGGGTGAGCGGCATGCCCTATGCCACCAACAGCGCGCTTCCGGCTTCGGTGCAGGCACATCTGCCACCGCACGCGCAGGACATTTACCGCGAGGCCTTCAATCATGCCTTCGCGGCGCATGCAAACGATCCGCGGCAGGAGGAGGCGGCACATCGGATCGCGTGGGCCGCGGTCAAGCGCTCCTATGTGAAGGTCGGCAACAGCTGGATCGCGCGGGGCGCCGCTCGATGACCGATCAGTATACCGCTTAGCCCGCGATCGCGTACCTTATGTTTGCGGGGCTGCAAGCAACCTCTCTGCAGCGTCTTGTCAGGACGCAGAAAAACCCGTTTTTGAAAATAATTGCCCTGCCGGGGGAGCCCTCGCCAACGACGAACCGAAACCATGCATTCCATTATCAACCTGCCCCTCATCGCGATTGCAGGCGCCATCGTTTCGCAGCTCGCAGTTGCTGAAGGGTCGAATCTGGAAGGACGCGGGGAAGAGTTGCTGGGCGCCCGATGCGCGCGCTGCCACGCCATTGCCCGAACCGGGGAAAGCCCGCAATCGGCAGCGCCGCCGTTTCGCACCCTGTCCCGCAAATATCCCATTGACGGGCTCGCCGAATCCCGCGCGGAGGGGCTTTCGGTCGGCCATCCCGATATGCCTGAATTCGTTTTTGAGCCCGATGACATCGCTGCGATCCTGGCGTACCTCAATTCTATCCAGGAGCGATGACGGGCAGCTGGAGAGATATAATGACCGTGACGACCTCAAAGACGATTGCGGCACTGATCGGCCCGACGCTGATCGCCATCGCGCTCGCAATGCTGTTCAATCTCGGCTCGTTCGCCGCGATGATGGATCAGGTTTCCCGCGATCCCGCGCTCATCTTTCTATCGGGCGTTCTGTTGTTTGTTGCCGGGCTTGCGATCCTGCGCGCCCACAATGTCTGGACCGGCGGCTGGCCGGTATTGGTCAGCGCCCTCGGCGCGCTCGCGGTGCTCGGGGGTCTCGGCCGGATGTTCTTTCCGATCCGCCTTGCGGAATTGGCTGTTCAGATCGGACAGCATCGCGGCGTCGTGGTCGTAGCCATGCTGGTATCTTTGCTGCTCGGCGGTTTTCTCTCGGTGAAGGCGTACAGCCGAGACGGATGACGCGCGATGCATTCGCGTCAGTGATTATCGAATCCAGAGACGAGTGAGGGTCGGGTGCTCAGCCCGCTTGGGGAAAAGCTGAGGTCGAGGACTTTCCACTCGTTGTATTTTGCGGAGGGCAGAAAGCCGTAAGGCTGGCATTGACGCAATGCGCGCATGGCCGTTTGCAACAGCGCAGGTCCGTTTGACGAGGCACTGGCTGCAAGCATGGTCGGCTCCCCCGCCAGGGTTCCATTCGGCTTCAGAGCGACGCGCAAGACCGCCATCAATTGCCCGTCGTCGGCGAGACCAGCGGGCGGGCTCCAGCATTTTTGCAAGTGCGCCTTGAACGATGCGATATCGCTTTGCGAGAGATTTGCCGCGGTCTCGGTCTCGTCATAATGGGTCGTGCTCACAGGAAGCGAGCTCAGCGCCGCATCAAGCCAGCTACTGCCGAACTGGGGCAATTCGGCCTTTGGCTCATCCTTTGGTTTATCCTGCGCCGCTGGCGCCACAGTACCTGACATTGTCGGTTCGGTCCGCACCGGGGCGGCGGACGCCATTCGCGCCGGCGCAGGCGCGCTCCTTGAGTGTAATCCTTGCTGCGGCTGTCTAGCCTGGTCCTGCTGGGGACTGGGCCGCAACGGCTGGGACAGCGGGCTGTTGCTGGCGCGGGCCTGCGATTGCGTTGCCCCGCTATCCGCCGAAGCAGCATCAGGGGTATCTGCCTTGTCCGGTACTGGGGCCTCTGCTGCCTCGCCGAGCTCATCAGGCGAAACAATATCGACGCTGATGGCGTTTTCGGCCGGGTTTGCAATTGGCGAAGAAGACGGCAGTGCGTTCAGCGCGCAGAAGAGCACGTGTGCCAGAGCTGAAACGGTGATTGCGGTGCGCACGGAAAAGCGAGCCTGCCTTCAGAAATCGGCAAAGCCGATTCCGCATCACATTGGCTAGAGGATAGCGCCTTTACCGTGTCCGCACCTGGCTGCTTTGGCGGGCAGAACGAGGTTTTGGCTCAGGTGTGGCAGATTTGCCGCTGTGATCGGCAGCCAAATATGCGGATTATGCGCCCATTTGGCCGCTCTACGCTCCCGCAGGAGTTGCTTGGCGTGTGATTGCCGACGCTTGTGCCCGGATCGCATCGTCGCGCCGCTTGCGGGCGAGCGCGGCCTCTCCTCCATTGGTGGCGTGGTAAAGGTCGAGGGTGTCGAACTCGTCAGCGCCGGGTGGGGCGATGGCAATGTCGGTATAGGACCAGCGATCGGGCGCCGCCGTGATTTCGGCGAGCATCGCCCTGCATTGCCGGTAAACGGCCCAGTATCGGCGCAGCTTGACGAGGACTTCGCCGAAATACCGCGGGTAGAACAAAAACGGGCTCTCCAACGGCAATCCACGTCGGCGGTCACGCCGGAATTTCAACCGCAACGCTCCGCCTTCGAGCGGGTGCACACCCTCATACGCGCTCACCAGCTTGAACCATAGCAGCGTGGACAATGTCGTTTTTGGCCGGCCAAGGGGGCTCGCGGCAGCGCGGCGCAGAATTGTCCGGATGTGCTCGAAGCTGTAGAAGTGCTGCCACGCCGCATGGTACGCGTCCTCCCATTCCTTATCGGTCATCTTGGGGTGATGGGTCACACGATTGTTCAGATCGTATTTGTTCATATCGGGATCCATCCAGACCCCTTTCTCCCAGAGAACCTTGTGGTCCTCCGACCCCGGCAGCGGTGTGAGAAAAAACAGCTCGAGGATGTCGAGCGGCAGCTCTCGCTTGATGATCTCAACATCTCGCAGGATGCTGTCTTTGCTGTCGCCGGGGAAGCCGATGATGTAGCCGGCACAGGTGATGGCACCATGCTCGCGCCATTTCTGCAGCATCTGCCGATAGTCGGTAATCTTGTTCTGGCGTTTCTTGGCGGCGATGAGATTGTCGGGGTTGACGTTCTCGAGCCCAATGAACACTCGCCGCACGCCTGCGCGTGCTGCCTTCTCGATGAAATTCGGGATCTTGTGGCAGAGCGTGTCGACCTGGATGGTAAATCCGATCTTCGGGCAATCTCCCGATCGCAACGCGATCAGCCGGTCGAACAGCGCTTCCCAATCGCGGTTGCGGGCGAAATTGTCGTCGGTAATGAAAAATCGCCTGATGTTCTGGGCGTAGTTGTCGCGAACGATCTTCTCCACGTCATCCGGCGAACGGAAACGGCTCTTGCGGCCCTGCACGTTGATGATGGTGCAGAAGGAGCACTGGTATGGGCAGCCGCGGCCGAGATCCATGCTCGAGAGCGATCCGGCCGTCCGGCGGATGTACCGTCGCGGCAAGATCGGCGGCGGCTCCCCCTGCAGATTGGGAAGTCGGTCCATGTAATTGTAGAGCGGAGCAAGCTGGCCGTTCCAGGCATCCCGGAGCACCTCGTCGAGGCGACCTTCCTCAGCCTCACCGGCAAACAAAGAGATGCCGAGCGCCTGGACTTCGCGGAGATCCTCCGGCATTTCCGGCAGCATGGCGATGCATCCCGAAACGTGGAAGCCGCCAATGCAGACCGGCAGTCCGGCGGCGCGGAACGAGCGTGCAAGATCCACCGCGCGTGGAAACTGGTTGGATTGCACGCCAACGAGGCCGATCACCGCCTTGCCGCCGGCCGCACGAATGTCGCGGAGAATTCGCTGCGGTCTGACCCGCCGGTTGGTTTCGTCATAAGCATGCAGCCGGATTTCAACGTCAGCGCCAAGGACGCGCCGGTCGCGTGCGTCCTCGGCGAGCGCATTCAGGCAGGCGAGCGTGTTGGAGGGAATGGCTGAGCGGAACCATTGGATCGGGTAGCCGTCCGCATCGTAATGCGTCGGCTTGATCATCACCAGGTGGAACAGCTGCGGGTTCCCATCCGCTGAGATGGCCGCTTCGTTTCCAGAGCGCATTATGTCCATTCTCGATAGCAGGCCGACCATGTTTCGGCTTTCTAGGGTTGGCACAACAGCCGCTCAAGCCGTTTCGGATGTCGGATATCGGACTGCCCGCTTTACCAGTGTTGCCGTGGAACAGCCAGCCTAAAAAGCTGCTCACGGTAGCCCCTTATATTTACTTTGACCCTGGCCGGTGCGGCGGTCGCTTGCTGAACAGTGGTGCTGCTGATCACAAGACGAGACTTTCAGGGATGCGCGATCAGAATGACCGTGCGCTGCTGCTTCAGCAGCGCGCGCAGGCAGATCTTGAGGGTCTCCGGTTGAGCGAAGGATGGCCGCGGTTATGTCGGGGCGCGTTTCAAGCCCTCCCCTACTCGGTCCCCGGTCCCGCCTCGCGCATCTCCTCGAGCAGATGCTGCATGCTCCGGCGCAGGCCGTGCACCTGGTCGATGAGGTGCAAAATGACCGCGATCCCTTCATCGTTAACGCCGAGGTCGTCCCGCAGATCGTGGATGAGCTGCGCGCGCGCAAGATCCACATCGGCAAATGCGACCTCGGGCTCGGTTTGCGGCGGAATGATCCAGCCCGCGGCTATCCAGCCCTCAAGTGTTTGATGCTCGATCCGCACCCGCACCAGAAATTCCTGTATCGAGATCATTCTACACCTCCAGCCCGCGACGGGGATCGTGCCGTTGTCCCGCCTGCCATCGGCGGGCGAATTCTTCGATCTCCGGATCGAGTTGCTCAGGGAGCACAATCTTCAGCGTGACATATTCATCGCCCCGGCTGCCGTCCCGGCGCGCAACACCCTTGCCTCTGAGCCTGAGCACTCTTCCGGTATTCGCTCCTTTCGGCACCGTCATGCGCACTGGCCCCGTCGGCGTGGGCACGTCCAGCTTAGCGCCCAGCACGGCTTCGGGCAGACTGATGGGCAGCTCGATATGGATGTCGTCGTCCTTGCGCGTGAACAATGGGTGCGGTCGCACTTCAACTTCCACCAGCGCATCCCCGGGCGGACCTCCGCCGACCCCCGCAGCGCCCTTGCCGCGTAATCGCAGGACCTGCTGGTCGCGAGTCCCCGCCGGAATGACCACGTCGAGGGTTCCTCCGTCGGGCAAGGTGATGCGCTTGGTCGCTCCGTTCACCGCCTCCATGAACTCGACCGGCAGGCGGAAATGCATGTCGGGTCCGCGCATGCGAAAACGCGTTTGCCCTGAGCCGCGGCCGAGAATGTCCGCAAGGATATCCTCTCCTTCCATGAAATCGGCAAAGCCGCCGGCGTTGGTATAGGCGTGGTCCTGCGCATCGGCCGTATGGAAATCGCGGTAGTACCGCTCGCGCGGCCGTTCCGCGCCCGAAGCGTCGATCTCGCCGCGGTCGAAGCGCCCACGCTTCTCTGGATCGCCGATGATGTCGTAAGCGCCTGAGACTTGCTTGAACTTCTCTTCCGCCTTCTTATCCCCGGGGTTGAGATCGGGGTGCAGCTGCTTGGCCAACCGGCGGTAAGCCGACCGAATCTCGTCCTGCGTTGCCTCTCGCTTCACGCCCAGGATCGCATAAGGATCCTCGCTCACCCGTGCCTCCTCTGTGATCTCACATCAATTCGTGCCCAATTGCGTCAAAGTCGGATAGCATGAGGCTCCTGGGACGGGCTTGGGCGCAACACTTTGGCCGCATCCGGATAGGGCATAATGCTCGTTGGGGTACCAAAGGAAATCAAGGACAGCGAATACCGGGTTGGGCTCGTGCCGTCGACCGCGGGCGAGCTCATCGCCAACGGCCACCGCGTCATCATCGAGCGCAGTGCCGGCGTTGGAGCGGGGCTTGCCGACGCCGATTATGAAGCGGTTGGAGCGGAGATCGTTCCGACCGCCGAAGAGATCTACGCACGCGCGGAGCTCGTGGTGAAGGTCAAGGAGCCGCTGCTGCAGGAACGCAAGAAACTGCGGCCGGGACAGGTGCTCTTCACCTATCTGCATCTTGCGGCCGACCGCGCCCAAACAAACGACCTCCTGGCTTCGGGTGCCATAGCCATCGCCTATGAGACGGTGACCAGCCCGCAGGGAACCTTGCCCTTGTTGACGCCCATGTCGGAAGTGGCAGGCCGCATGGCACCCCATGTGGGCGCACGCTGCCTGGAGAAGGAAAATGGCGGACGCGGCGTGCTGCTTGGAGGCGTACCTGGGGTGCCGCCCGCCGACGTCGTGGTGCTCGGCGGCGGCGTTGCCGGCAGCCATGCGGCATTGATAGCTGCAGGAATGGGAGCAACCGTCACCGTGGTCGATCGTAACCCCGAGGTGCTGCGCCGGATCTCCAACCAGCTCGGCACCCGCATACGCACGGTGTTCTCGACCGCAGATGCAATCTCCACGCTGTGCCGTCGCGCCGATCTCGTGATCGGATCCGTGCTTATTCCAGGGGCAAAGGCGCCCAAGCTCATCACCGCGGATACGGTCAGAGGGATGAAATCCGGAGCCGTGATCGTCGATATCGCCATCGATCAGGGCGGGTGTGCCGCGACTTCCCGTCCGACCACGCATTCGGCACCCACCTATACCGTCGATGAGGTCGTCCATTACTGCGTCACCAACATGCCGGGCGCGGTCGCGCGGACCTCGACCTTCGCCCTCAACAACGTGACGCTCCCATTCGTGCTGGCGCTCGCTGAGAAAGGGGTTCGTCGCGCGCTCGGGGAGGATCTCCATCTGCGCAACGGGCTCAACGTCTATGACGGCAAGCTCACGCACCGCGCCGTGGCACAGGCTCTGGGGCTTGCGTTGACGCAGCCGGAGGCCGCGTTGCGTCTCTGAAGGCGGCTACAGCGGCTCTGACGCTCCATGCTCCTAGGGTGAAGCACTGTGGGGCACCAACGACGTGTTGCGTTTTCAGCCCCGAGTTGCGCCTGTTCGCAAGCGCAGCGGGACGCAACGGTCGGTGGTGACGACCTAGATTTTGACTTCAAAGGCGAGCTCTTTAGGGAACAGCTCCATTGCAGTGAGCCGGCGTTGAGTCACACCCTGATCGTTGCAATACATGAGAAATGGCTCGATTGTCGGCCTATTGCGTTCCAGACCATAAGGCCAAGGATCGCCGTCGCCGAACAAAAGGCGGTGCGTGCGGCTGAGGTCGTCCGGTACCCAGCCGGTAGGGATGTAAGACGACTGAATATTATAAAGTCGATGCATGCTGGCGCGCTTCGCTGCCTCAAACGCATCAAAAAGATTGCGCGCGATCCATGGATTACAACATCAACCCCGCTCACCCACGAGACTTGAGCCAAATGACTTGGATTGTGTTCGCAGCCGTTTGCGCCATGTGGGCCCGCCTTGCATCAGCTGATTTGCGGGCGCTTGAACGCCGGCCTTGATTTGAGCTCTCTCGGGTTCGTTCGGCCAAAAACGGCATCCGATGCGAAGCCGCTCGATGCCGTTCGGAGACCACAACCAATGCGAGAGCAAATCAGCGCTCCATTGCAAACAACAATGAATCTGCAATGAATTTTCATCCAAAGGTTGAATTCAAACCGCACGGCAGCAGCGGCTCCCGCACCGCGATCCCGACGCCCATCCTTCGGATTGTTCCCATATCGCACGCGCACTCATGTCGCTGCCCCAACAAGCAAAGCCCGGCGCGGTAATTCGTGCCGGGCCTCGACACGTCTTCTCATAGGCCTTTATGCCTGAGTCCCGCTTCAAGCTCCAGAAGTCGCAAGTTGCATCTCGGTCGCATTGTCGCAACTTGCATTTACTCGATTTGCGGCCCTGAAGCAGAATTTGTTGTAACGTATCGGGTTCGCTAAAGCAGTTTCCCGATGCAGAGAAAGCGAGCGCATGACACGGTTTTATCAACCCGACCTGACCGCCAATATCGACAGTCCATTCGTGCGGGACGGCAATGACAAGCTCGTTCGCCGATCATACTGGCTGGATATGGATGATCGCACTCTCGTCATGGTCATGGTCAACGGGATCGGTGCAGGTTTGACGAACGATGAGAAGAGAGCGCATCTGATCGACCTGGGTCGTGAGCATCTCATTGACAGGGTTTGCATTCAGGAAATCCTGCCGCCAGAGAGATGACCGCAGCGTGGAACTGCGCGTGCACACGGCGACTGCAACCGCGACCAACAAAAAGCCCGGCACAACGGCCGGGCTTGCAAGTTGGCGCACACCATGACAATCAAAAATTCGATACGGCGCTCTCCAGCCCGAGCAGATGCGCGAGCGACTTGAGCTCGCGCCGCTGGTCGTCATTAAAGCTCATCACCAGCGGATATCCGGCGGACTTCAGCCCCTCGACATTCACCTTGCTCATGTCGACCGCCGCTGTCTGCGTCCGGTCCCGCTTGTATTCCATCTTGCGCAACTCGGCGGCGACCGCTGGCCAATATTGCTCCTGCTCCGGCGTGAGATTGAGCCTTCGCTTGATGCTGGCGATCTGGGATTCGCTCAGTACCGCATTCGATCGGCGCGCGGACCGAATGGGGACCGCAGGCTGGATCGACCCTACGAACGAAGGCTGCATAGCTGAGCTTGCTTCCTCCGCGGGGTGCGCTGAAGCTGTCGCTACCGGCGCAGCTTTCAGCGGATAGATCGGCGTCGGATCGAGCAGCCCGGCTGAGCTGTCCGCCGAGGCATAGGCAACAGTCATACCTGAATTGGCCGGCGAATCTGCCCAATCATTCGGAAAGCGCAAATTCACTACGTCCGCAGCCGAAAGCTGCGGCAACTCGGACCGGCTTGGCCCCGAACGGGCATTGAGGCCGAAGGCAAAGCCTGCCATGCCCGCGGCGCCCAAGACACAAAGGCCAGCCGCGACTGCGATGCTGTTCCGTCCGAACAGTGCCGCCACGTCCCCTTACCCCCAATTCCACCCCGACATTGTTTTCTCAAACCGAGCTTAATTATGGCTTAGCCGGAGTTGCGGCGGCATCCGTCCTATTCGCGCCATATGCGCTAACTTAAGGAATTCATCAGCCCGTCGGTCGTCATCGTCGCGTACGCGGACGGTCCAGTAGTCACCGAACGTCGGATTCGGGACGCCTTCGGCTGAAACCGCCGATCGGGATTACTGGATGCCCCGCTTGAGGCTGCTTGAGGCGGGGCATGACAACCGAGAGATTGGCGATGGAGGCTGAAGTTAGCGCACATGTCGCTCGCTCGACCATTTGCTCCGACTGGCAAAGGAAAAGCCCGGCAGAAATTGCCGGGCTTTTCCTTAGTTCCGTTGACGGCGGGAAATCTATGCCGCTTCGTCTTCCACCACCGAATCCCGATTCTGCTCCTCGCCCTCGGCCTCGCTTTCGCCTTCGTCAGCGCCCTCGGCGGGCTTGGGACCCCGTCGTGGACCCTTGGCAAGAGCGGCTTCGATTTCCTTGATCGCTTCGGTCTCGGTAATGCGCTGCACGGCGGAAATCTCGCGGGCAAGGCGGTCGAGAGCGGCCTCATAGAGCTGACGCTCCGAGTAGGACTGCTCCGGCTGGGTGTCCGAGCGGAAGAGATCGCGGACCACCTCTGCGATGGCCACGATATCGCCGGAATTGATTTTTGCCTCGTATTCCTGCGCACGCCGGGACCACATGGTCCGCTTGATCCGGGCGCGGCCCTTGAGCGTGTCAAGCGCGCGCCTGACCAAGGAGCCTTCAGCCAGCTTGCGCATGCCAACCGAAGCGATCTTCGCGGTCGGCACCCGCAGGGTCATCTTGTCCTTGACGAAATGGATGACGAACAGTTCGAGCTTGGCGCCCGCAACCTCCTGTTCCTCGATCCCGACGATCTGCCCTACTCCGTGCGAGGGGTAAACGATGAACTCGCCGGTCTTGAACCCTTGCCGTTGATGCGTCGCCTTCTTCGGGGACATTGCAGGGGTCGCTCCTTCGTCGGGCTTGCGAGCTCGGAGGGGGGCTTTGACCGCAATGGGGGCCGCCTTGGGGGGCGCCGCCTTTGCGGGAGACGCCTTTACTGGAGACGGCTTTATAGTAGACGCCTTTACCGGAGACGGCTTTGGGGGAGACGGCCTGGTTGGAGAGGCCTTGGGCGGCGGCGCGGCGCGGCGCGAAACTGCGCGCGACGGCTGGGTTGTCCGTCGACGGGCGCCGACGGGGGTCTTCTTGGGTCGCCGCGCTGCGGCGGTGGTCTTCTTCGACCGATGGCGCGTTTTTCCTGCCACGGCTTTCCTGCGTGGGTCTCACGTCCCTAGTTGCGAGTTCCTCGGAATGAGCGAAAAATAACGCTCCCAGTGCGGGAGCGGGTCCGGTGCGCTGCTTTGCTCATTTTTCAGATATATATCACAATTTCCCCTGGATTCAAAGGCTTGTTGCGGCGCAAAAGAGCAAATTCCCGGCGTTTTCGATTACATTTTCGTTAGAGTTGGTTAACCCAATCTCTCTAGTCGCCAGTTCCAGGATTGGTCGAAAATTGCGTTTCGAGCTTATCCGGCACATCCTCCCACGCCTTGGCATCGGCCGGCGGCTCCTTTTTCGTCGTGATGTTGGGCCAGACCTTTGCGTAATCCGCGTTGAGCTTGAGGAACTTCTCCAGGCCGGGCTCCGTATCCGGCTTGATCGCCTCGATCGGGCATTCCGGCTCGCAAACGCCGCAATCGATGCACTCGTCAGGATGGATGACAAGCATGTTCTCGCCCTCGTAGAAGCAATCTACCGGGCATACTTCAACGCAATCCATGTACTTGCATTTGATGCAACTTTCGACAACGACGTACGTCATGCCAAGTCTCTCCGAATATTGGCTGACTAGCGCATGCGCGAAAGCCAAGCAATACGGCGTGCATCATTGACGCATCCTGCTTTAGCTCCGTGTGCCAGCGCGCTCGTGAGCAACGCGATCCAACTCATCGTCCAGAGTCACCCTCTCAGGAGGACCCGCGCGTGGGATCAACGACCTCGCAGATTCGCCTCGCCTCATCGGCCGAGCCGCGGCGCTCTGCAAACCCCACGACCTTGAGCAATTGAACACCGTGACCCAAGGCAACCGTGACGACGTCGCCAGCGCGAACGGCACGACTGGATGCGTGGACGCGCTCGCCATTGATCCGAACATGCCCCGATGCTGCGAGGTTGGCTGCGCCTGAGCGCGTCCGCACCACGCGCGCGTGCCACAACCATTTGTCTATGCGCTGTCGGTCCAAGCAGGGCGTGTCCTTCAACGCGGGCTCTCAACGCGGGCCCTCAACGCGGGCTCTTGGCGTTTGCCTCCAACTGCTCCTTTAGCTTTGCGAGCTTCGCAAACGGAGAATCGGGATCCGGCTCGCGGTCGCGCGCTGAGGCTCCAGCACCTTTTCCTTTGATATATTTCGCCCGCAGCTCCGGATCGCGATCTGGTCGGTCGCCGCGCGGCTCGCGCCGGGGCCGTTCGACGGGGGTAGAACTGGCACTGCCGTCGATTGGTTCCGCGGCGCGATCACGCCCACGGCGAATGGCGCGCAGAGGCCGTCGCTGCGGGGTGCCCTCAGGGGATTCCGCAGGCACATGATGCCGCCGGCGACCTCCCCGGCGCACCTTGGGCGAAGCCGAAGGCCCATCCGCGGGCAATGCACTGGCGGCACCGGCCGCCGGGGTGGGACCACCTTCAACGCCAGCCGTCTCGTTGTCGGCTGTGGGGCTCGCCTGCATCGCCGGAGCGTCCTCGGTCCGGCGACGACGCGAGCTGTGCTCGCGACGGGTACTGCGCTGATGCCCGCCGCGCCGAATGGGTCGCCAGATCTCGATCAATTCCGGCCCTGCTTCTTGCGTTGTCGCTGGGCCCGCTGATTGCGATGCGGCGGTCTCATCGGGGCTGCTCACATGCCCGCTCCCGGAGACTGGCACCGGCAACACCTCCGGTACCGGACTGGTCACAAGGGGGGTGGTTTCCGTCTCGGACTGCTCCGTATCGGCAAGCTCGGCGCTAATCGCCAAGGTCACATGCTCGACCGCCGGAACATCAGGGGTCTGGTCCTCGCTTGCTGACGCGCTTGCGCCAGCAAGAGGCGTGACGGGAACATCTTCCGCCGAAGCCGCGCCGGCGCTCCCGGCCGAATCTGCTTCGGTGCAAGGCACGGAAGCGGGGGACGCAGCCTCCTTCGGCACAGCAGCCGACTTCGGCGGATCCGTAGACACAGCAGCCGGCCTCGGTCGTTTTTCCATGTGATAGCCGAGGGAACGCAGGACCGAGGCGAAATCCTCGCCGGCACAGCCGGCGAGAGAGGTCATGCCGACTGTCACAGCAAAGCCAAACCCCTCGATGGCGCCGGGCGGCTTTGATCCCGGGGCGCCCGCGCGCCAGGCAAGAGCCGAGCGTATGAGATCTGCGAGCCGTTCCAATATGTCCACGCGGACCGCACGCGCACCACAGACGCGATACCCCGCAACCCGGTAAAGTATTTTGGCGTAATCCTTGTCGGCGGCGATCGAGGTGCGCCCGGTGGCAGCCGATTCAATCACGGCTTCGGTCCCCTTGGCCTCAGGCCCGCTCTCATGCTTGAGCACCCACAGCTGCGTGGCGAGAACGCGCGCCGCCGGCTTGAGCAGCACCGGCAGATAGATGTGATAGGCGCCAAATCGAACGCCGTACTTGCGCAGCGTTGCACGCGCCGCCTGATCGAGACCTTTAATCTCTTCCGCAACTTTCTGGCGTTCGAGCACCCCCAACCCTTCAATCAGCTGGTAGGCGATGCCCCGGGCCATGCCGGTCACGTCATCCGCGGCCGCAATCCTGAACAGCGGCTCCAGAACTCTTTCGATGTGCGACTTCAGCCAGAAATCGAGACGCGCCTGGACCGCGTCGCGCGGCGCACCATTGAGGTGCTCGTCGGATATGATTCGCAGCCGCGGCTTCAGCGGCTCGTCACCGGCAACCAAGGTTGCGACCGGCTGGCCAAGCCATCGAATCGTATAATTGTTTGCGAGCGTGAGCTGCCCGTCTGCAGCCTGCGCAAGTCGGGTTGCACGCGCATTGATCTCCCCGGCCAGGGCTTTTTGCGCCGCCCCTGCGAGCGCCTTCGCCTCTGAGCCTGCGCTCGAAGCGGCGGGCGTGAACATGAAACCATCCAGCCGGCCAATGGTATGTCCCTCGACCTCCACTTCGCCGCTCTTGCTGACATTGGCTGCCAGCACCGAGTTTTCGCGCAGTCTCCGTATCAGCACGCTGGTGCGGCGATCGACGAAGCGTTCGGTGAGCCGCTCATGCAGCGCATCCGAGAGTTTGTCCTCAACTGCGCGCGTTACTGCCTGCCAATGCTCAGGATCCGCGAGCCAGTCCGGGCGATTCGCGGCAAAGGTCCAGGTCCTGATGTGAGCTATGCGGTTCGACAAGGTGTCGATGTCGCCTTCCGCGCGGTCCGCCTGCTCGACTTGGCGACCGAACCAGTCGGTTGGGATGGTTCCTTCCCGCGCCAGGAAGCCATAAAGCGTGATGACAAGCTCCGCATGCGTGGCAGGTGAGATCTTGCGGTAATCCGGAATCTGGCAGACATCCCACAGTCGCTCGACCAGATGTCGTGTTTTCGCGAGTGCGCGAATCTCGTCATCACGCACGGCGTGCTCAAGGACCAAAATATCCTCGGCGATCAGCGCCCGTGTAACGCCATTCTCCGTCGGTATTTGCGCAAGCGAGGCCTGCAAAGCACCAAGCGACGAAAAGTCGAGCGCGGTATTGCGCCACTGCAGCACCTTGATCGCTTCAAACGAGTGGGCCTCAAGCGCTTGCGCAAGCTCGGCCTCGAATGGAGGGCATCGGCCTGTAGTACCAAAAGTGCCGTTGCGCGTAGCCCGGCCGGCGCGGCCCGCAATCTGCGCAAGCTCAGCGGCGCTGAGCCGGCGAAACTGATATCCATCAAACTTGCGGTCCGAAGCGAAAGCGACGTGATCGACGTCGAGGTTCAGTCCCATTCCGATCGCGTCGGTCGCGACGAGATACTCGACATCACCGGACTGATAGAGCGCAACCTGCGCGTTGCGGGTCCGCGGCGAGAGCGCACCAAGAACAACCGCCGCGCCGCCGCGTTGCCGCCGAATGAATTCGGCAATGGAGTAGACCTCTTCGGCGGAGAACGCGACAATGGCGGATCGGCGCGGAAGGCGGCTGATCTTTTTCTCCCCCGCGAACGATAGCTGCGAGAGACGAGGCCGGGTGATGATGTGGGCTCCGGGCAGAAGCCGCTCGACCAGCGGGCGCACCGTCTGCGCTCCCAGCACCAGGGTTTCCTCGCGGCCGCGATAGTTGAGCATGCGGTCGGTGAACACATGTCCGCGCTCAAGGTCGGCCGCCAGCTGAACCTCGTCTACAGCGAGGAAGGCCACGTCGAGGTCGCGCGGCATTGCCTCCACCGTCGACACCCAGAAGCGCGGATTTGCCGGCTTGATTTTTTCCTCGCCGGTGACAAGGGCGACTGCATCCGCCCCGGCACGGTCAGCGATCTTGTTGTAGACCTCACGGGCAAGCAGTCGCAGGGGTAATCCGATAATCCCCGACGAATGGCCGAGCATGCGCTCGATGGCGAGATGGGTCTTGCCGGTATTGGTCGGGCCCAGAACGGCCGTAACTCCCGCACCGCGGGCGCTGCTGCCGCGGCGGCTCTCCGGAGATAAGAGGTTAACCATCAAACCAGTTGAGCTCTCGGGGCGAATTGCTCTTGGGCGCCCGTTTTCCCGGGTGGCTGTACCACAATGTGACGGCTGAGCGCTCGCGGACCTCACTGCGCTTAACCTGTGGAACGACTCTCGAACGAATCAAGCCCGAATCGCTGACTCCAGTACTGTCGGAATTCGTTCACGCCTATATCTCGGCACGGCAAGATTTCGATCCACTAGATTTAGGGAAGGCACGGTTCCAGGTGCGCGGAATGGGTTAAGTCAGAGCCTCGCCAGTGGCTCGGTTGCTCCTTGGGATCGCCATCCCCGAGAGCGCGATCCACAAAGAGGTCATTGGGTTTTTGCAGTCGTCTTTCTTGCGTGCGGCATCGCAATGAACTGGGTCGCTTCCATCACCCCTACTCCAACGGGAGTTGGGATGGAAATTCGATATGGTACCACGATCCGGGTGCCGGCGATGGGCGCAAGCCACAACTCGATGTCGCGCGTATCCATAAGGTATCGGAGCGCATAGCGCTCGGGGACATGGCCGGCAAGCGGCCGGAAATGCACAGCACAGACCACCACCGGTCCTTGATACCCGGTCTCCGAATTCACGGTCTCAAAGCGCTTGAAGCCTAGCTGCAGGTCATAGCGCATACGTCCGTCGAAGATCGACAAGGTTCGCTGGCAGGCCTGGGGAGCAACCGTGTCGCCGGTGCCGCTCACGCGTACCATCGATGCGGTCATCGGGTCCGATACCCCGCGTCGATGGGTGTCCGTGAGCGGAACTCGGGTCGGGTTGGGTGTGTTTGGCGGCTCCGCCGAAAATTCCTTCACGACGCCCGCGCTGATCACCATGCGAACTTCATCATATTTGGTGTCGGTGTAGATGCTTGACGCATAGTTGGACGAAGGAGGCTGACTCTGCGGATATGGTGCCGCGAACCGTACTGTGTCCCCGCCCACTGGTGAAAATACGCATCAATCCGGCTGTCGCGCCATCGGCCGTCGACGAATACTGGTCGTCGCCTACGTCAATCGTCCAGCTGCCGCGGCCAACGGGCAAGCCGGCCAATGTGACACTGTATCGCGCATCCAGCCTGCCTTGCGCATTGAGGTCGCCAAGCCACGCGTCCACCGTTGCAGCGGCGAAGACCAAGACGCTGAGCAGACTTGCGTGGCGACAGGCGCAGCGGGAGTTCACATCGGTGATCCAGCAGACAGCACCACCGCTGCCGCAATTGAGGACCGGAAGTGCGATCCTCGGCAGATCCGAAGCTCGCACAACCAAGCACCGCCAGAGAGGCGACTGAGGTGCATGCTTGGCCATTCATCTTGGCCCGATCAAGGCGCGTCAAGATATAAACTGGGCTTTCTCACGCGGGCATATCCGACAGGCAGGTGCCGACAGGGTGTGCTGCTCTCTCCTTCCTTGACCTCCTAGGGCGGCGACACTATAGCTCCTCGCGTTCATGAAATCGTGGCAGTTCCTGCGGGATGGCCGCGCAGGGCGTTCTATTCTGTTCAGAGATACCGAGGTTTCGATGTCGCGGCGATGTGTTTTGACCGGCAAAACCGCTCAGGTAGGGCACCGGGTAAGCCACTCCAACATCAAGACAAAACGACGCTTCCTGCCCAACCTTCTGAACGTCACGTTGATCTCCGATGCGCTCGGCCGTTCGGTCAAGTTGCGGGTCTCAGCAAACGCGCTGCGGACGGTTGATCATCGCGGCGGCCTCGACTTTTTCCTTCTCAAGGCAAAGGATAGCGAGCTGTCGAGGGAGGTGCTGGAGCTCAAGCGTCAAATCCGCAAGGCAAGGGCAGCATCGGCCAGTAGCGGTTAACGCGCCGCTTGTGCGAGAGGTCTGCGGCCTCAGTGCAAGGAGGCTCCGAGCCTGCGCTCCGCCGCGGCTGACGCCATTTCCTGCTCGTCAAACAGCTCCGCAAGCTTTTCAGTCATCGCGCCGCCGAGCTCCTCGGCATCGACGATCGTGACCGCACGCCGATAGTAGCGGGTCACGTCGTGGCCGATGCCGATCGCGATCAACTCCACCGGCGAGCGGGTCTCAATGTCCTCAATCACCCAGCGGAGATGGCGTTCGAGATAGTTGCCCGGATTGACCGAGAGCGTGGAATCATCGACCGGCGCGCCGTCAGAGATCATCATCAAGATCTTGCGCTGCTCGCTGCGGGCAAGAAGCCGCCGGTGCGCCCAGTCCAGCGCCTCGCCGTCGATGTTCTCTTTGAGCAGGCCTTCGCGCATCATGAGTCCCAGATTCTTGCGCGCCCGCCGCCAAGGTGCGTCAGCGGACTTATAGATGATGTGGCGAAGATCGTTAAGCCGCCCCGGATTGGCGGGTTTCCCGGCGGCGAGCCATGCCTCCCGTGACTGACCGCCCTTCCATGCGCGCGTGGTGAAGCCCAGAATTTCAACCTTCACGCCGCAACGCTCGAGAGTGCGCGCCAGGATATCGGCGCAAGTCGCCGCAACCGTGATCGGCCGACCCCGCATTGAGCCCGAATTGTCGAGCAAGAGCGTGACCACCGTGTCACGGAAATTGGTGTCTTTCTCACGTTTGAAGGAGAGCGGGTGCAGCGGGTCAACCACAATACGGGACAGCCGCGCCGGATCGAGCACCCCCTCCTCGAGGTCGAACTCCCAGGCCCGGCTTTGCTGGGCCATCAACCGCCGCTGCAGCCGGTTCGCGAGCCGGGCGACTACGCCCTGCAAATGCGAGAGCTGCTTATCGAGGTAGCTGCGCAGCCGATCGAGCTCCTCCGGCTCGCATAGTTCCTCGGCGCCGATGGTCTCATCATACCGCGACACAAATTGCCGGTAATCCGGCCCGCGCGGCTCGTTCTGCCCGTGACGACGAGGTCGGCGCGGTTCCGCCGGAGCCTCCGCATCCCCCATTTCGGCATCATTGGCGTTCTCCGCAGAGAGCGCCTCCGCAGCCTCGGCGCTGGTCTCGGCCATATCCTCGCCCGACACCTCGGCTTCGTCGATCTGGGTCTGGGAATCCTCCGCGTCTGCGCCCTCGCCAGCTTCGCTCGACTCCTCCTTGCGCCGATCCTCCCCTTCCTCGCCTTCCTCCTCATCGGATTCGGTGCTGCGGTCCTCGCCCATATCCAGAGCGTCGAGCAGGTCGTGGATGGCATCGCCGAAGCGCGATTGGTTCTCGATCAGCCGCTCCAGGCGATCCAGATCCCGCCCCGCTTTGTCCTCGATCAACGGCCGCCAAAGCTCGACCAGCTTTTTGGCAGCCCGCGGCGGTGCCTGACCGGTGAGGCGCTCGCGCACCAACAGCGCGATCGCCTCCTCGATAGGGGCATCTGCGCGATCACTGACTTCGTCGAACTTGCCGCGGTGGAAACGATCATCGAGCATGGCCGAGAGATTTTTTGCGACTCCCGACATCCGGCGGGCCCCGATGGCCTCGACCCGTGCCTGCTCCACGGCCTCGAACACCGCGCGCGCCTGCTGCCCTCCGGGGACAAGCTTGCGATGAACCATGGGATCATGACAGGCAAGCTTGAGCGCGATCGAATTGGCGTGCCCGCGCACGATGGCGGCATCCGAAGGATTGAGCTTGCGCGGCGGCTCGGGCAGGCGCGCCTTCCCCGCAACCATCCCCGGCCGTTCGGCTGCAAAGGAGACTTCGAGATCCGGCTTTCTCGCAATCGCGCGCAAGCAGCCTGTCACAGCGCGTTTGAACGGCTCGGCCGGATTCTCCCTTACGGCACTCTTGCCCTTGATGTTGGATGTCATCCGAGTGCAGCTCGGTTTTGCATTTGTAGCCGCGGTCGCCCGTCACAGAAGATGCTCATGACCTTCGAAACCGGCCAGCTGTAAGCGGGCATTCCGTTCAGCTAAGCGCCACGTTCACCGAAGATTCCGGCAGCTCCACTCCAAAACAGCGTTGGTAGAACTCTGCAACGATCGGGCGCTCCAGCTCGTCGCATTTGTTTACGAACGTCAGCCGGAAAGCAAAACCGATATCCTTGAAGATTTCCGTGTTCTCGGCCCAGGTGATGACGGTACGAGGACTCATCACGGTGGAAATATCGCCGTTCATAAAGGCGTTGCGCGTGAGGTCCGCCACTCGGACCATCTTGTTGACAATGTCGCGCCCCTGCTCGGTGCGGTAATGCCGCGCCTTTGCAAGCACGATCTCCACCTCATTGTCGTGCGGCAGATAATTCAGCGTGGTCACGATGGACCAGCGGTCCATCTGCCCTTGGTTGATCTGCTGAGTCCCGTGATAGAGGCCGGAAGTATCGCCCAGACCAATGGTGTTGGCAGTGGCGAACAACCGGAATGCCGGGTGCGGTTTGATCACCTTGTTCTGATCGAGCAGGGTGAGCTTGCCCGAGACCTCGAGGACACGCTGGATCACGAACATCACATCGGGGCGGCCGGCATCATATTCGTCGAAGCATAGGGCTACATTGTGCTGCAGCGCCCACGGCAGAATGCCGTCGCGAAACTCCGTCACCTGCAGTCCATCGCGAATGACGATCGCATCCTTGCCGATCAGATCGATTTGGCTGATATGACTGTCGAGGTTTACGCGCACGCATGGCCAGTTGAGCCGCGCCGCCACCTGCTCGACATGGGTGGATTTTCCGGTCCCGTGATAACCGGAAATTATCACCCGACGATTCTTGGCAAATCCCGCGAGAATAGCCAGCGTGGTCGGCTTGTCGAAGCGATAGTCGGGATCGATATCGGGAGTATGCTCGTCCGGCTCGGAATAGGCCGGAACCTCGAGGTCGCTGTCGATCCCGAACAGCTGGCGGATAGAGACCTTCATGTCCGGCAGGCCGGGCACCTCTTCGGTTATGGCGGGCATTCATCCTCCCTGATCTCGGACAATCGAGAGCCGCTCGATCGGAGATATGGACGGCATCGAAACTAGCAGAATCCCCCCGCGTCGCGAAAGCCGGGGTTTGGCTCAATATCGTGATTTGAAATAGGGATGGCGGTGCAAAGGCGCAACTTCAGCCGGCTTCGCCGATCAGCGAAATCCGATCGATTTCAGATAGTTGTACGCCTGAATGATCTCCCGCAGCTTGTCTTCGGAAGAGCGATCACCGCCGTTGGCATCGGGGTGATGGCGTTTGACCAGCTCCTTGAAGCGGGTCTTGACCTCTTGTTTCGAAGCCTCGGGTTCGAGCCCGAGCACGCCGAGCGCCTTGCGTTCGGCATTTCGCACCACGCGGGTCTCAAACCTGTCGAAATCCGGATCGGCCGCCGCACCAAACTCCCGGAAAAAACCAAAGGGATCCGCGGCACCGGCAAATTTGCGGCGCGACCGAGATGCATGCGAGCGGGAATTCGCGTGCGTGCCATTCATCCCCATTTTCCAGGTCGGACGATGACCGATGACCGCGTCTTTCTGGTATTGCGCAATGTCCTCGGGACTCATCCCGGCAAAAAAATTATAGGAATGATTGTAGGCGCGGACATGATCAAGGCAAAACTGCCAATACTCGCGCTCGCGCAACCGGCCCTTCGGCGCGCGATGGGTAGCCGGCGCTTTGCAGCCCGCCCATTCACAGACGGGACATTGGGCGTGAAGCCGTCGATCCTTGTCCGGCTTCACCCTGATCCGATCGAACAAGGGCGAGTTGATTTTCATAACCCACCAATATGCGCGCAGCGCGCCCATGGTTGCAAGAGCCATGAGCAGCGTTGATTGGCTTCCTCAGCCTGCGCAGCTCTTGACTGGTCGATAGCGCTCCCGTAGGCGCAAGCGAAATGCGCATGCGCGATGCAATTACGCACAAGCTCAGGGATGCATTTGCCCCCGTGCGGATCGAGGTAGTCGATGAATTGCATCTGCACGAAGGACATGCCGGGCACCGCCTCGGCGGGGAGAGCCATTTCAGGGTTTATATCATGGCTGATGCGTTCGCAGGGAAGAGCCGGCTGGAGCGCCATCGCATGATCAATCATGTGCTCAGCTCGGAACTCGCAAACCGAGTGCATGCGCTGGCGATCGAGGCCCTCGCCCCCGGCGAGGATGCGCGCTGAGTCCCTATGCCAGCTTGGCGAGCGGTTTGCGCGCCAGCGGCATGATGCGCAGCGCAGTGATCCGATTGCGCTCTCTTCGCAGCACGCGGAATTGAAAGCCGTAAAAGGTAAATGACTGGCCAGGCTCAGGAATTGACCGTGCTTCGTGAATGACAAGGCCGGCAACCGTGGTGGCCTCCTCGTCGGGAAGGCTCCAATCCATTACGCGGTTGAGATCGCGGATCGGAACCCCGCCGTCGACGTTAACAGAGCCGTCAGGCTGAGGGCGCACGCCGGGCACGGCGATGTCGTGCTCATCGGTTATGTCACCGACAATCTCCTCCAGAATGTCCTCGAGGGTGACGAGACCCATTACTTCGCCGTACTCGTCGACGACCAGCGCGAAGGGTGTCTTGCGACGGCGGAAGGCTTTGAGCTGCTCGGACAACGAGCGCGTCTCAGGAACAAACCAGGGCGGCCGCGCGATCTTTTCGACCTCGACCTTGGCAAGGTCCCCATCCGCTGCCTGGATCGCGCGAAGAAGGTCCTTGGCGTGCAGAATGCCGATAATGTTTTCGGGCTTCCCCTTCCACAGGGGGACTCGCGTTACCTCCGTTCGCAGCGCGGCCTCTACGACCTGTTCAGGGGGATCGTCGGCGCAGACCGTGATCATCTCGGTACGATGGATCATCACATCGGAGATGGTGAGCTCGCGCAGATCGAGCAGCCCGCTCAACATGTCGCGGTCGAGCCTTTCGACGCCGCCCTCCCGATGCAGCAGGTCGACCGCCCCCCGCAGCCTCTCATGCGGAGAGAGGATCGATTCCTTTTGATCCAGCCGCATGCCGAACAGCCAAAGCAGCCCCTTTACCACCCATTCGAATGCGATCAGCAGCGGTGCAAGCGCGCGCACCGCCCAATCCATCGGACGCGCGACCCGCAGCGCAAGTCGGTCCGGGGCATTGAAAGCGGCCGTTTTCGGCAGCACCTCCGCCAGAACGACGATGAGCAGCGTCATCAAGACCGTGGCGTAGATCACGCCCACGTCGCCGAACCAGCTCAGCAGCACGCCGGTTGCGAGTGAAGACGCAGCGATGTTGACCGCGTTGTTGCCGAGCAAAACTGCGCCGATCAATCGTTCCCGTCCAGCAAGCAAGCGGTTGACCAGCGCCGCCCGCGGGTCGCCCTGCTTTTCCAGGCGGTGCATGCTGGCACGCGAAGACGTCGTCAGGGCGGTCTCGCTTCCTGCGAAAAAAGCGGAAAGCAAGAGGCACACGATCACGATTGCAAGAGAGAGCCAGTCGTAACTGGTCATGGCTCGGAGAGCTTCTCCTCCAGGAACTCATGGACCTCCTCGGCATCGACATCGGTCGCTATGAAGCTCTCGCCGATGCCGCGCGCGAGTATGAGGCTCAATTTTCCACGCTTGACCTTCTTGTCCTGCATCATCAGCTCCATCAGGCGTTCGGCGCCGGGCCGTCCGTCCGGGAGACAGGGAATATCGGTCGGCAGACCAACGGCCGCGAGATGCCGCTTTATCCGGTCCGCATCAGCAACGGACAGCAGGTTGCGTTTGGCTGAGAACGCGAACGCCAGCGTCATGCCCAGCGAGATGGCCTCCCCGTGCAGCAGACGACCGGAAAATCCGGCTGCGGCCTCGAGTGCATGGCCGAACGTATGCCCAAGATTGAGCAGGGCCCGTTGACCGGTCTCGCGCTCATCCGCCGCGACGATTGCTGCCTTCATGCGGCAACTCGTTGCAATCGCGTGCTCGCGTGCGGGACCGCCCGAAAAGACTTCCGGCCAGTTTGACTCCAGCCAGGAAAAGAAGCGTGCATCGGCCATCAACCCGTATTTTACGACTTCGGCGTAGCCCGCGCAGAATTCGCGTCTCGGCAGCGAATTGAGCAACGCCGTATCCGAGACGACCAGAATCGGCTGGTGAAAAGCACCGATCAGGTTTTTTCCATGACGCGAATTGATGGCGGTCTTGCCTCCGATCGCGGAATCAACCTGCGCGAGGAGGGTGGTCGGCACCTGCACATAATCGATGCCACGCCGGACAATGGCTGCTGCAAACCCGGCCAGATCGCCGATAACGCCGCCGCCGAGGGCGACGATCAGATCTCCCCGCTCTATGCGGGCCGCGATCACCTTCTCGCAAACCTGTTCCAGCACCGCAAAGCTCTTCGAGCTTTCGCCTGAGGGGACCGTGATGCACGTCGCATCGATAGCGGAGACGGCGAGTGCCGTTTGCGTTGCCGGCAGATAATGTCGTGCGACCGTTTCATCGCTGATGATGGCGACCTTCGCGCCGGGCCGCAGGCTCGAGATTTTTTGCCCTAATGAAAGAAGCTGATCGCGCCCGATAAAGATCGAATAACTGCGCCTGGGGAGCGCAACTTCGACGACGGTCGGCTTACTGATTTGCACGGGTGCAGCCACTGGAGTGATCTCCTCCGGCCGCGCCGCTCGCAACAGGGAGCATCGTCAAATGCGCGGCAAGCAAGCTCGTGATTTCATCGACGATTTTTTCATGCGGGACGTCCCGCGATGCTACGGTGAGATGGGCCAGGGCATAGATCGGATAACGCTCGTGCATCAGCTTGCGCAGGGTCTCGGCGGGATCCCCGGTCTTCAAAAGCGGCCGATCATGCCGGCGTCTGATGCGCTTCATGAGGACGTCAAATTCGGCGTTAAGCCAGATCGAGATCCCTTTGGAAGCGATGGCGTCGCGGGTATCGGCATTCATGAAGGCGCCGCCGCCCGTCGCCAAGACCTGCGGTCCGTTCTCCAATAGCCGCAAAATGACGCGCGCTTCCCCATGCCGGAACTCTGCCTCGCCGCGAACGGAGAAGATATCCGGGATCGACATCCCAGCCGCCTTTTCAATCTCCGTGTCGGCGTCACCGAAGGGGATCCCAAGGCGGAGCGCCAGGCGCCGCCCGATCGACGATTTGCCGGAGCCCATCATCCCGACCAGCACGATGGAACGCCGGTCCAGCGCCTTCGTTATGACGGCTTCCAATGGCAAGCCGACCTGATCCGGCGTGCTACCGATCATGCTGGTTCCGGCGTTAAAACCCCGCCGCTATCAGCTTGCGTTTCTTCTGCAATAACCGCAATTTTCACCACCCTGACCAGCCTAACATATAGTGAGCGGAGCGCAGCTCGACAGTGTAGCCCTGGGCTATCGACCATTCATCCCAATCTCCCAAGTTTTTCCATGATTTCGTGTATATCTGCGTGAGGTAACCTACAATGCCAAGCCTGTTCCGATTTCTCACGCTGATCGGCGTCATCGGCGGTCTCGTCTACGGGGCGATGTTCATGCTTGCGACTTGGGTCGACCCCAAGCCGCGCGAGATCACCGTTTTGATCCCCCCTGACAGATTCGCCAAAGAACCCTGATCGTCGTGGCGACGAAGGGCAAAGCTTCCGACCAGGCGCTGATCGGACTCTTCCTCGATATGGTCGCGGCCGAACGCGGCGGCGCCAAAAACACGCTTGCGGCTTACGCCCACGACCTCGGAGAGCTCTCAGACGCGCTTGCCGCCCGCAATCGGAGCATCTGCAACGCTGAAACCGATGACTTGCGTGCCTATTTTTCTGCGCTTTCCAACCGGGGCTTGGCGGCTTCATCCGTCGGCCGGCATCTGTCAGCCACCCGGCAACTTTTTCGGTTTCTACGGGCTGAGGGTCACCGGCAGGATGACCCATCCGCCCTGATCGAAAGGCCCAAGCAGGGACGCCCCCTGCCGAAGCTGCTCACGATCGCCGATGTCGACAAGCTGCTTGCGCAGGCGCGCACGGCCATGAACAACCCAGGCCAGTCCGCGGGCTCCCGCTTCCGTGCGGCGCGACTGGCCTGCCTCATCGAACTGCTCTATGCCACCGGGCTGCGGGTCTCGGAGCTCATCTCGCTTCCCTTTTCCGCTGCTGATCGTGGGGCGCGCATGCTCGTCGTGCGCGGCAAGGGCAACAAGGAGCGCCTGGTTCCACTGAACGAGTTGGCAAAGCAGGCGATCGGCGAGTATCTGCAGAATTTCTCTTCCGAGCTGACGCAGCGTCGGCGGACCATGAAATGGCTGTTTCCCTCCTCGGGAGCCGGGGGGCATATGACGCGCCAGCACTTTGCCAGGGAGTTGAAGAAGCTCGCCGCCGCGGCGGGGTTGCGGACCAAAGACGTCAGCCCGCACGTGCTGCGACACGCCTTCGCCAGCCACCTCTTGCAGAATGGAGCGGATCTGCGCGTCGTCCAGACGCTGCTGGGACATGCCGACATCACCACCACGCAAATCTACACCCATGTGATCGAGGATCGCCTCAAAAACCTGGTGCGTGATTTGCATCCGCTCGCTGAAGAAGAATAATAACCGGTCCGACAGAGGACCACGTCGTTCCGGAGCTGCTGATGGCCGCTGATGCCGCAAGAAACTGCCTGTTTTGCACGACCGTGCTTGTCGCGCTCCTGGCTATCGAGCATTCCGCTTTCGCTCAGACCCAGCAGGAGCGCCGCTGGTGCGAGGGTGAGGACCATCCAGCGCCGGCGCAACGTATCGAAGCCTGTTCCGCAGTGATCAAGGATTCCCGGGACAAAGACAAAGCTGACGCTGCCGCCGAATCCCTGACTTATCGTGGGCTTGCATACCGGCTCAAAGGCGACATCGATCACGCCATCCAGGACTACAGCCAGGCAATCAAGCTCGATGGCAAGCTGGCGATTGCTTTCAACAATCGCGCAGTGGCATACGACCTCAAAGGTGAGTACGATCACGCCCTGCAAGATTACGAGCAGGCGATCAAGCTCAAGCCGTCGGCGCAGACATACTTCAATCGCGGCAATGTCTACCTGGCCAAGGGGCAGTTCGACCACGCCATTGACGATTTCAACCAGGCGATACGGCTAGCCCCAAAGTTTGCGCCGGCCCTTGACAACCGTTGCTGGGCTCGGGCCGTGGTGGGAATTGTCAAGCAGGCCCTTGCAGACTGCAATGAGGCGCTCCGGCTAAAGTCGAGAAACGCCGCAACACTCATCAGCCGTGCTTTTGTGTATCTGAAGATGACCCAGTTCGATGCGGCCGTCTCCGATTATGAGGCCGCGCTGGCGCTGGATCCCAATCAGGCCTTTGCGCTGTATGGTCGTGGTTTGGCTCGATTGAAGAATGAAGACCCCCTCGGCGAGACCGACATTGCGGCAGCAAAAGCGATGCAGCCGGACATAGGACAGGAGTATTCGCGCTACGGGATTCAAGGCGCGCACTGAGCTTTGTTCAACACATTTGTGATCTCCACGCCGCGTTGCGGACGGAAGCGCTGAGAGTGCGATGCGCAGCTATCTTGATTTTGAAAAGCCGGTTGCCGAGATCGAAGCCAAAATTGACGAGTTGCGGGCGGTGGAGCCCGGCGATAGCGCAGGAGCCATCCAGGAGGAAATTGCCCGGCTGGAGGCCAAGGCCGCACAAGTTCTCAAAGACCTTTATGCGGAGCTCACGCCGTGGCAAAAGACCCAGGTGGCGCGTCATCCCGACCGACCGCATTGTCTCGACTACGTTTCGGCCTTGATCACAGACTTTGTTTCGCTCGCAGGCGACCGCAAATTCGGAGAGGATGATGCAGTCGTCGCCGGCTTCGGTCGGTTCAGAGGCGAGAGCATCTGCGTGCTCGGGCACGAGAAGGGCTCGTCCACCGAAGGCCGGCTCAGACACAATTTCGGGATGGCGAGACCGGAGGGCTATCGCAAGGCCGAGCGGCTGATGCAAATGGCCGACCGTTTCGGAATACCGGTGCTGTCGCTCGTGGACACCGCAGGTGCATATCCCGGGATAGATGCCGAGGAGCGCGGGCAGGCCGAGGCCATCGCGCGCTCCACCAGCGCCAGCCTCGAGCTTGGAGTGCCGAATGTCGCGGTGATCATCGGCGAAGGCGGTTCGGGCGGCGCCATTGCCATTGCCACGGCAAACCGCGTGCTGATGCTGGAGAACGCCATCTACAGCGTGATCTCACCGGAGGGCGCCGCTTCGATCCTGTGGCGCGATACCTCCAAGGCGCAGGAAGCGGCGACCAGCATGAAAATCACCGCGGAAGACATGGTGCGCTTCGGAGTGATCGATCAGGTCGTGGCCGAGCCCCCGGGCGGCGCTCACCGGGATCCCGCTACGGCGATTGCCTCGACCGGGGATGCCATAGCCGGCGTCCTTGGCGAGCTTTCCGGGCTTGATCGGGAGACGGTCCGGCGCCAGCGGCGCGAGAAGTTCCTGGCGATCGGCCGGGAGTTAATATAGGCGGTCCGCTTGCCCTGATCTTACCTCAGTTCGGGCATAGCACTGCCCAAGGTGCTTGATGGCTCGTGGGAGCGGCTCGGCAGTCTGTTCCCTATTCGTGCCAGCAGGTGCGGTTCAATCGGCTGTCCTGGGCGAGCCTTGCGATGGGCATGCCTTGCGGATAGAGGTGATTGGCGAAAGGCTTGGGGAAGCCTCTGGGGTGGGGGGTTGGCGTTGAATTGTCCGCGTCTGGCGCGCTTGCTTCTGGCGTCGGCTGCACTTGCGGCTGCGTTAGGCCTTGCCGGCTGCGATACCGACAGCACGCCCGGCGTGAGCGGCCGTCATATGCAGCCGCTCTCCGAGCGCCTGCTCGCCGATCTCGAGACCAAGAACATGGCCAAGGAGTCGCCTATTCTGGTCCGAATCTTCAAAGAGGAATCGGAACTGGAAGTCTGGAAGGAGGATAAAACCGGCCGCTTCGCGCTCCTGCGCACATACCCCATCTGCCGTTGGTCGGGCGAGTTGGGCCCGAAAATCAGAGAAGGCGACCGACAGGCTCCGGAGGGATACTACAAGATTACTCCGAGCCTCATGAATCCAAATTCGCAATGGTATCTCGCCATCAATACCGGCTTCCCGAACGCTTATGACCGGGCGAATGGGCGCTCCGGCGACTTTCTCATGATCCATGGGGACTGCTCCTCGCGCGGTTGTTACGCAATGACCGATGAGCAGATTGCCGAGATCTACTCGCTGGCGCGGGAGTCCTTCTTCGGAGGTCAGAAATCATTCCAGATCCAGGCGTACCCATTCCGTATGACGCCGCTGAACATGGCGCGACATCGCAACTCCCCGCACATCGCATTCTGGAAAATGCTCAAGCAGGGGTACGATCATTTCGAGGTCACGCGCCTGGAGCCGAAGGTCGACGTTTGCGAGAAGCGCTACGTGTTCAATGCACAATCCTCGGGCCGGTTCAGTCCGGCGGACAAATGTCCCAGCTACAGAGTGCCCGCGGAGATCGCGTCAGCCGTTCGTGAGAAAGAACGCCGTGACGATATTCAGACCGCGGAGCTGATAAGCCGCGGAACCGCGACGGTGCCGGTCAGGATGGGCGTGGACGGCGGCATGAACCCCACCTTCCTCTCGGCAGTCAAATCGAATGGGGGACCGGGCGCTACCATCCGCACCGCTTCGGGCACCATTCCCGCCCATGTGAATCCGCCGGCCGAGCCCGAAGCAACGGGCGGCACTGTGAGTTTTGCGTCGGCCGAATCGAGGCCCGCGCAGCTGCAGGTCGCATCCGCAGACTCAGGCGGCATAAAAGGGTTCTTTGCGAATCTGTTTGGCTCCAAGCCTAGTGAGCACCCTGCTGAACCGAGCGCCAAGCCCAACGCAACGTCGGCCCAGCCTCCGACAGCGTCCGCTAACCGGAGCGCAAAAGCGGAGACTCGGCCCACAGATGGCAAACGCGCGAAAATAGCCGGTGCCAAGCCGGAATCACCCCCGCCGCGGCAACAAACAAATGCCGAGCCGGAAGCAAAACCGGCGAGCACCGACAATACGCTTGCCGGCGCGGCGCCTACGGTCCCAGCCGGCCCGTTCGAGAACCGCTTCGGAGCTTGGCGCCTGGGAGGCGGCAGCTAAAGACGGGCAGCACCATGGCGGGATGACTTTTCCTCGCATCGTCATTCCGCTCTATCCCCTTTGAGGAGGTCCTTTTCGCAAAACCGGTTTCCAAGTTTTGCCGGACATGCTCTAAGCAAAGCGACCGTGGCAATGCTTGTATTTCTTGCCCGACCCGCAGGGGCAAGCCTCATTACGGCCGATCTTGCCCCAGCTGGTTGGATCCTTGGGATTTCGCTCCTGCGTCAAGCTCGCCGTGGCGATCCCGTGCTGCGCCAGGGTCACCGCCCCGGCACGCGCCAACGCCATCTCGTCCTCGCCGGTGGACGGATCGATCTTGTGCGCCTCCATGTAGGGCAGGGGCGCTGCTTCCTCAGGCGGGGCCGTCCTGATCTCAACCCGCATGAGCTGGGCCGTCACCGCCTCCCGCAGGCCGGTGCTCATCGACTCGAACAAATTAAAGGCTTCAGCTTTGTACTCGTTCAGCGGATCGCGCTGCCCGTATCCGCGCAGTCCGATGACCTGGCGAAGGTGCTCCAGCATGAGGAGATGCTCGCGCCAGAGGTGATCGAGCGTCTGCAGCAGGATCGATTTTTCGACATAGCGCATGACATCGGCGCCCCATTGCGCCACTTTGGCGGCCATGTGCTCGTCGGCGCGACGCTCGATGCGCGACTGTAGCTCCTCGTCGGCGATGCCTTCCTCCTTCGCCCAATCGGTAACCGGCAGGTCGAGATTGAGGACACGCTTGATCTCTTCCTGCAGCCCCGGGGTGTCCCACTGCTCGGGGTAGGCGTTCTCCGGGACGTGTTTTGCGACCAGCTCCTCGACCGCGGCCTGGCGCATGTCGGCCAAGACCTCGTTTACTGCCTCGTCCCGCATCCACTCGATGCGCTGCTCGAAGATCACCTTGCGCTGATCGTTCATCACGTTGTCGAATTTGAGCAGGTTCTTGCGGATATCGAAGTTGCGGGCCTCCACCTTCTGCTGCGCCTTTTCCAGAGCCTTGTTGATCCATGGGTGAACGATCGCCTCGTCCTCCTTGAGGCCCAGTCGCTTGAGCATGGTATCCAGCTTGTCCGTCCCGAAGATGCGCATGAGATCATCCTCGAGCGACAGGAAGAACTTGGAATGGCCGGGATCGCCTTGCCGGCCGGATCGCCCGCGCAACTGATTATCGATGCGTCTGCTTTCATGGCGCTCCGTGCCAAGCACGTAGAGTCCTCCGGCGCCGAGCGCCTTCTCCTTCAGCCGCGCGACTTGCGCCCGGATCTCCGCCGCGCGCAGATCCTGTTCGCGCCCGCTCGCATCCACGTCGGCAAGCTCGTGGCGAATGCGCATGTCCGCATTTCCGCCGAGCTGAATATCCGTGCCCCGCCCCGCCATATTGGTTGCAATGGTGATCGCTCCAGGCACGCCCGCCTGTCCGATGATATAGGCTTCCTGCTCGTGGTAGCGGGCATTGAGAATGGCGAACACCTTGGCCTTCGAGGCTCCGTCATCTCCGCTGTAGAGCGCTGAAAATGCATTCGCGTCGGAAAAGTCGTGCTGCTCCCAGCCTTGCTTGCGCAGCATCTCGGCAAGCTGCTCGGATTTCTCGATGGAAGTGGTGCCGACCAGCACAGGTTGGCCGCGCTCCTTGCAATCGTTGATCAGGGTCAGGATGGCGCGGTATTTCTCCGCCGCCGTGCGATAAACCTCGTCATCATCGTCGAGGCGGATCATCGGCATGTTGGTCGGTACTTCGAGGACCTCGAGATTGTAGATATCGAGGAACTCGTCCGCCTCCGTCAGGGCCGTGCCCGTCATCCCCGCAAGCTTCTCGTACATCCGGAAGTAATTCTGGAACGTGATGGAAGCGAGCGTCGTGTTCTCCGGCTGAATTGGCTGGTGCTCTTTGGCTTCCAGCGCCTGATGCAGCCCTTCCGAATAGCGTCTGCCCGGCATCATGCGACCGGTGAACTCGTCAATGATGATGACCTCGGCGTTGCGCACGATGTAGTCCTTGTCGCGATGAAACAGCTTGTGCGCGCGCAAGGCCTGATTCACATGGTGGACAGTCGACACGTTCTCCACGTCGTAGAGATGATCGCCTTTGAGCAGATCGGCGCTGCGCAGCATCTGCTCCATCTTCTCCATGCCCACCTCGGTCAAGGTAACCGTGCGCTGTTTTTCGTCGAGCTCGTAATCGGCCTTGTCCAGCCTGGGGATATAGGCATCGATCGTGTTGTAGAAATCCGAGCGATCATCAAGCGGTCCCGAGATGATCAGCGGCGTTCGCGCCTCGTCGATCAGGATCGAATCCACCTCGTCGACGATGGCGAAGATATGCCCGCGCTGGACCATGTCCTCCAGCCGGTATTTCATGTTGTCGCGCAGGTAGTCGAAGCCCAGCTCGTTGTTGGTCCCGTAAGTGACATCCGCGTCGTAGGCTTGCTTGCGTTGCTCATCATCGAGGCCGTGAACGATCACGCCCACCTTCAGACCCAGGAAATTGTAGATCTGGCCCATCCATTCGGCGTCGCGTCTCGCCAGGTAGTCATTCACCGTCACCACGTGCACTCCGCGTCCGGCGAGCGCGTTGAGGTAGACCGCCAGAGTCGCCACCAGCGTCTTGCCTTCGCCGGTCTTCATCTCGGCGATGCGGCCCTCGTGCAGGATCATCCCGCCGATCAGCTGAACGTCAAAATGCCGCTGTCCGAGCGTGCGCTTTGCCGCTTCGCGGCAGGTGGCGAATGCAGGCACCAGGATGTCGTCCAGGGAGGTGCCTGCGGCAACCTGCTGCTTGAACATCTCGGTGCGAGCGCGCAGATCCTCGTCCGAGAGCGATTTAAGCTCCTTCTCCAGGGCGTTTATCTCTGCAACCCGAGGCAGGTAGCTTTTGATGCGCCGCTCGTTGGATGAACCAAACAGCTTGCGGGCAATAGCTCCAATCATGCGGAAATTCCTTGCATCCTAGCAGGAGCGTCGCTGCACTCTAGCAAACCCGCATTGAAGGCAACGGCGTGCCGGAAGCTCTTTGACAGTCCATGCTCGCCTCTTCCCCTGCCGAACAGAGCAAGCATTCTGTCGTTGCAACCGTCTTGGCGAACGTGGCGGGCACGCTGATGACGGATCCAGCCGGTTTATCGAGACATAGGAGGGGGTTACGAGCTTGTCAATCGGTCGTGCCGAATGCTCACGTTGTCGTCACAATAGCGCTCTAAAGGGTTGCCAAGTGGGGCTTTATCCGGAACTGTCCGCTTCCGGCCCTTGATGAAGGATACCCCATGCATTCCCCGCGTTTACCGGCTCCGTCAGCGCATCGCCAGCGCGGCCTCCTGATTATTGCAACGGCCGTCTCGCTGGTTGTTTCGCCCTGCCTTTTCGGCTGCTCCAAAAATTCGTCATCGGAGGTGTCGGCCTCGGGATTGGATCCGGTCGTCGCCCGGGTGAATGGGACGGAGATCAAGGAGAGCGATCTCGCGCTCGCGGAGGAGGACCTCGGTGCCGAGCTGCAGGCAGCGTCTCCCGAAGCCAAGCGAGACCACCTGATCTCGTATGTCACCGACATCGTCCTTGTCACCCAGGCCGCGGATAAGAAGAAGCTTGCCGACGATCCCGAATTCAAGCACCGGCTCGCGTTTCTGCGCAACAAGCTGCTGATGGGTTTCGAGCTGCAGGAGGAGGTGAAGTCGGCAATAACCGACGAAGCCATGCATCAGACGTACGAGGATGCGGTAAAGTCGATGGGCGGCCAGGACGAGGTACGCGCCCGGCACATTCTGGTTGAAAGCGAGGAGGAGGCCAACGCGATTGTCGATCTGCTCAAGGCCGGGGGAGATTTCGCAGCATTGGCAAAGGAGAGATCGAAGGATCCGGGGGCAGCCGAAGGCGGCGATCTCGGCTACTTCACCAAGGACCAGATGGTGCCCGAGTTCGCCGAAGTTGCATTCAAGATGTATCCCGGCCAAATCTCGAATCCGGTAAAGACGCAATTCGGGTGGCACGTCATCAAGCTCGAGGACAAACGAACCAAGCAGCCGCCGGACTTCGGCAAGGTGAAGGATCAGATCGAGTTGTTTCTCTCGCGCAAGGCACAGACGGAGTTCGTTTCCAAGCTGCGGCAGTCCGCCAAGATCGAGCGCCTCGATAAGCCTTCCGAGCAGCAGAAAAACTAAGCCCTCCCGGCCGCCTTACGTGTCACCGCCGCGCTCGCCGCTCGCGCCGGATCGATTTCCGGACATGCCGCCTGTTCCAGGGCTGAGACTGGCGACAGCGTGCGCGCGGATTCGCGCTGCAGGTCGAGCGGACGTATTGCTCGCCCTGTGCGAGGAAGGAACCAGTGTTGCCGGGGTATTCACCCGGTCCAAATGTCCCTCCGCGCCGGTGGACTGGTGTAAGGCGCGCGTTCGGGGTGGGCGTGCCGCCGCGCTCCTGGTCAATTCCGGCAACGCCAACGCCTTCACCGGCAAGCACGGGCGCAACAGCACGAGAGTGACTGCGCAGCTCGTCGCCGATTACGCCGGTTGCCGCGCTTCCGAGGTGTTTCTCGCGTCCACCGGAGTGATCGGCGAGCCACTGGATCCAAGCAAGATTGGTGAGGTGATGGGCGAGTTGGTGGCGAGTGCGGCGCCCCGACGATGGCATGAAGCCGCCATGGCGATCATGACCACCGATACCTTTCCGAAGGGCGCAGCGGGCCTCGCGCGGATCGGCTCAACCCCGGTAACCATATGCGGGATTGCCAAAGGTGCCGGGATGATCGCTCCCGACATGGGCACGATGCTCTCCTTCGTCTTCACCGACGCGCAAATTTCCCCTCGCGTTTTGCAGACCCTGCTCAAGCAGGGGGTGGTTGACAGCTTCAATGCGGTGACGATCGACGGCGACACGTCCACTTCGGATACTTTGCTCGCATTTGCGACCGGTGCCGCGCGCACGCGCGGCGCGCCTAGGATCACAAGCGTCTCCGACCCGCGGCTGGCTGCGTTTCGCAAGGCCTTCAATGCGCTGCTCGACAACCTAGCCGAGCAGGTTGCCCGCGACGGCGAGGGCGCGCGCAAGCTCGTCGAGATTGTCGTGGAGGGCGCGGTCTCGAAAGCCTCGGCCAGAAAGGTCGCGCTCTCGATCGCCAATTCCCCTCTGGTAAAGACCGCCATTGCAGGAGAGGACGCCAATTGGGGACGTGTGGTGATGGCCGTCGGCAAGGCGGGAGAGCCGGCGGATCGCGACCGGCTTTCGATCTGGTTCGGCGGCGTCCGGGTCGCGCGCAAAGGGGAGCGTGACCCCGAGTATGACGAGGCGGCTGTATCCGCGGTCATGCGGAAACCGGAGATCGCAATCAAGGTGGCGCTCGGGCTGGGGCGCGGGCGTGACCGCGTTCTTACCTGCGACTTGACCAAGGAGTACGTCGCCATCAACGGCGATTACCGCAGCTAGACTTAGTCTAAGTCTAGGCGCATTGCATGGGGATTTTTTCAGGTCAAAATCATTAACCACGCGCCCAAGACCGAACCGGCAGCAAACTACATTGAACAGTAATTAACTGCTTCGACCTTTAAACTCCTGCAGCGAGGGTGTGAGCGTGGAACTCGTCCTTGTTGCCGCTTGCGCTCTCCTGGACGGGGATGGCCGCGTGTTGATCGCTCAGCGTCCGGTAGGCAAGTCCATGGCAGGCCTATGGGAATTTCCCGGCGGAAAGATCGAGCCGGGGGAGCGGCCCGAGCAGACCTTGATACGGGAGCTGAACGAGGAATTAGGCATTACCGTACACGAGGCATGCCTTTCACCCCTGACGTTTGCGAGCCATGCCTATTCCGACTTTCATCTGCTGATGCCGCTTTATGTCTGCCGCAAGTGGGAGGGGAGCGTAACTGCTCGCGAGGGACAGAAGGTCGCTTGGGTGCGGCCAAACCGGCTCCGAGAGTATCCCATGCCCCCCGCAGATGAGCCGCTGATCGCCCATCTGACGGGCCTGCTCTGACCGCCGCCACGGGCGAAAAAGGAAGACAGATGTCCAGGAAATCGCAGCTCCACCTGATCGTGACGCTCTTGCGCGAACGTCTTGCCCCGGATCAGCAGGGCGCGACCGCTATCGAGTATGCGCTGATAGCTTCCGGGGTTGGGGCCGCCGTTGCTGCTGCCGTCTATAATCTCGGCTCGACCACCCAGGGCTTATACGCACACCTGTCGTCGATGTTTTGATCTCGCCAGCCGCCGGTCCTGCCGGCCAGAGGCGCTACAGCCCACCAAAATGCATTGGCGCAGAAGGCTATGGGAGATGTCCGATCTGGTCGAGATGATTGAAGCTTTCGAGGCAGCGCAAAAGCGCGTGGCCTGAGCGCCACTTTGGATCATCTCACGCTCTTTGGCTTAGTCTCGGTCACAGCGATGCTGATCTTCTATGCACTGGAAGACCAGACCCATTGGTTCATCCTTGCATTTGCGGGCGCGTGCGTGCTCGCCTCGATCTACGGCTTTCTGCAAGTGGCGTGGCCTTTCGGAATCATTGAAGCAATCTGGGCAGCAGTTGCTGTATATCGATGGCGAAAGCGGCTGCCTTATTCAAACTGACCCACTACGCACCGCTACGCTCTGACCCGCCGGCTTTTCAGCGCCTGTGCTGGAGCGGGATGACTTTTCCTCGAATCGTCATCCCGCTCTGTCCTGTTGTTTGAGCATGTCCTTTGCGCAAAACCGGTTCCCACTTTTGCGGGACATGCTCTAGGACCCCGTGCGCTCGCCGGCCGGGACCTCCTTCACTCCGAGCGCATCTGCAAGGCGCCGTTTAGCCGAGCCAGGCGCGAGGGGCTTTTGCTGCGCGGAATGCGGCGCCCAACCTGACAGCCAGACAATCTCAAAGGTCGCTCGAATGCGCTTGTCAGGGTCGGAGAAGCGATCAGCGTAGATTTGCACGACCCGCGCCAGTGTCGCGCGTCTGAGCAAACGGCGGCTGCGCTCGACCAAGGGATTTGTCGCTCCCATGGCACGCAAATCATGCATCAGCGCAATCGCAGAGGAATAGCGGACGATCACCCGGTCAACGTCCGCCACCGGCAAAGCGAAGCCAGCGCGCTGGAGCAGAGCACCTGCCTCGCGCACATCCAGGAAAGGGATCACGCGCGGGGAGATGCCCCCTTGCGTCTCGATCTCGGCGGAAGCAAAGCATTGCCGCAGCTCGGTCAGCGTATCTCCGCCTGCCAGCGCGGCGAGCAGCAATCCGTCCGGTTTCAGGGCGCGGCGGATCTGGACAAGGACACCGGGAAGATCGTTGGCGAATTGGAGAGAGAGGGCGGACACGACGAGATCGAGCGAGCCCTCCCGAAAGGGCAGCATCTCCTGGTCGGCGATAATTGCAGGTCCATCATCAGCATCGCGGGTCGCGTTGGGTACCGTCCTTGTCATCACGTTCGCAGTGCATGGGCCGGCGGAAACGATGATGCCAACCTTCCCGCTTCGGACAAGCGCACGTTTGACCGCATTGCCCGGAGTGCCGAGATCGACCGCTCGATCGAATTGCCGCAACACCGTTGCGAGCCGCTCGGACAGCTCCTGCGCAGCGCGCTCCAGGAGGAACGCGGATGGACCGAGTTTTGCGGCACGCCGCCGGCGCGCACCGAGCAGCGGTCGGTCGAAAATCAGCACGGGGGATGCTGGCGTCATATTTGCCTGGCGGCTAGTTTCGCTGCATATGGGACGCACGAGCACACATCACTGCGCGAGCTGACGCTGACGCCAATGTCGTAACGATGGAAGCGGAAATTGAGCCCCGCGCAGCTCCGGCGAGGCGGTCTGCCGAGCTGACGCGCGCCATGCGCGGAATCGTCCATCTGCTCGCGCGGGTCGCCTTACCCCAGCTCTGTCCGTCGTGCCGCAAACCAGTGGAGGGAGCGGGCCTGTGCGCAAGCTGCTGGTCCATGCTCTCATTCATAGCGCCTCCCTATTGCGAGCGGCTCGGCATTCCATTTGCGTTCGAAGCGGGGCCGGGACTTCTTTCCATGGAAGCCATCTCCGACCCTCCGGCCTATGGGCGGGCGCGCGCTGCCGTGCGATACGACGACATTGCCCGCGCACTCGTCCATCGCCTCAAATATGGCGATCGGCTGGACCTTGCACCAATGATGGGCCGCTGGATGGCCAACGCGGGCCGTGCATTGCTGGCCGATGCAGATGCGCTCGTACCGGTGCCGCTGCACTGGCGACGCCAGTGGTGGCGGCGCTTCAACCAGTCCGCATTGCTGGCCGAGGTGATCGGAAAGGCGAGCAACCGCACCGTGGCACATGGGCCTCTCAAGCGCGTCAAGGCAACACCGCAACAGGTGGGGCTGGATAAATCCGGCCGGGCGCTCAACGTGCAGGGTGCTTTCCGCGTGCCGCCGGAACGCAGGGCCGAGGTCGCCTGCCGGAAGCTGCTGCTGGTGGACGACGTGTTGACCTCCGGCGCAACGCTGGACGCCTGTGCCCGGGCTCTGTTCCGCGGCGGGGCGGCATCGGTCGATGCGCTGGTGTTCGCTCGGGTTGTGACGCCGGGCCGCAATCCCATATAACCTACACAAACATGCGCCGAATTGAAATTTACACGACGAGATATTGTCCGTATTGCACTGCCGCAAAAAACCTGCTGTCCCGGAAGGGAGTTGCATTTACAGAGATCGACGTGAGCCGGGATGTCGAGGGGCGACGGCAGATGGTGGCGCGTGCCAAGGGAAGCATGACGGTACCGCAAATATTCATCGGTCCGACCCACGTGGGGGGCTGCGATGACCTCTATGCGCTGGAGGAGGCGGGAAAGCTTGATGCGCTGCTCAACGGTCAGAACGTGGATCAGGAACCCCAGACATGAGCATCCATCCGGATTCAGTCTTTACTGCCGGGCTCGTGCAAATGAGATCCGGTCTCTCGCCGCAAGCCAATCTGGATGCAGCGGCAGCTCTGATCGTGGAGGCGCGGGACAGAGGCGCCGACTACGTGCTCACGCCCGAGATGACAAACATCTTGGAGATCAAGCGGGATCGATTATTTGCCGCGATCGCGCCCGAGGAAACCGATCCCAGCCTGGCGCGGTTTCGTGAGCTTGCGCGTGAGCTGAAACTGTTTCTGCACGTCGGCTCATTGGCCATCAAGCTCTCTCCTGAGAAGGCAGCCAATCGGTCGTTTCTGATCGACCGCAGCGGCGAGATCGCTGCACGTTATGACAAGATCCACATGTTCGACGTCGATCTTGCGGGTGGCGAGAGCTATCGGGAGTCGAGAAACTATCGACCCGGCGAAGTTGCTGTCACGGCTGATTTACCGTGGGGTCGGCTTGGCCTGACGATTTGCTACGACCTGCGTTTTCCTGCGCTGTACCGTGCGCTCGCCGAGGCGGGAAGCTCATTTCTGGCGATCCCCTCCGCCTTTACCAAACAGACCGGAGAGGCCCATTGGCACGTGCTCAATCGTGCCAGAGCCATCGAGAACGGCGCGTTCGTCTTTGCTGCCGCCCAGGGCGGCAGGCACGAGAATGGCCGGGAAACGTTTGGGCATTCCGTGATCGTGGACCCCTGGGGAACGATCATTGCCGAAACCAAGAGTGAGCCGGGCGTGGTGTTGGCCAGGATCGATCCCGCGCAGGTGACAGCGGCGCGGGCGAAGATCCCTTCGCTCACGCACGGGCGCCGGTTTGAATTGATCGAGCCGACCTCCGGCGCTGCTCATATGCGTGTCGTGCGAGGCAGCGCATGATCCGGTATGCGCTTGCCTGCGAACGCGGGCACAGCTTCGACAGCTGGTTCCAGAACTCGGCAGCGTATGACCGCCAGGTAAAGCTCGGGTTGGTTGGTTGCCCCGTCTGCGGCTCGAGCAAGATTGAAAAGACGATCATGGCGCCACGGATCGCGGGCGCGAAAAAACGCGCGGACGCAAGCGCCTCCGACGCGCCAGCCCAAACGCCAACGCCGGCGCAGACCGGCGCCCCAGCCGAACAAGCACCGGCTCCCGTGGCGATGGTCTCGCCGCAGGAGCGCGAGTTCCACAGGAAACTGAAAGAGCTGCGCCAGCACCTCGTCCAGAATGCGGATTACGTCGGGCAAAGATTTCCGGAGGAGGCCCGCAAAATGCATTATGGTGAGATCGAGCATCGTTCTATCTACGGCGAAGCCAGTCCCGAGCAGGCAAGGGAGCTGCACGAAGAAGGGATCGAATTCCATCCCTTGCCGGTGCTGCCGGACGAGCGCAACTGAAGGGATCAATACGAGCGGTCGCCCATGGCTGCAAGCATCAGGGCCGTCGCGGCAAGTTGCGCACCGGCGCCTACTGCCACCCAGGGCAATAGACGAGCGGGGGCCACGGCAAAGGCTCTTCGAGCCACGTCACGACGGCCGCAAGGAATACGAGCGCAAACGGAAACCCGAACAGGAAGCGAACCTAGATGGCGCCGACCGTGCCGAGACTACGCGTCAGGCCCAGCCGCGCGGCATTTCGGATGGTCTGTGCCGCAGCAGCGATGATGGTGAAAACAGCCAGAGCCATGAGGCACCAAGCGCGCTCATCCGGGCTGCTGCTGTTGGCGAGCCGTCATCATATAATTCACGTCCATGTCGCTCGACAGCCGCCAGCTATCGCAAAAAAGATCATAGACGACGCCAGTCTCATCAATGACGCTCAGACGACGGCTTTCGAGCACGGCCGCGAGCTCGTTGGGGGTAATGAACTTGTCCCAGCGGTGGGTGCCCCAAGGAAGCCAACGCAGCACGTATTCCGCTCCAATGATCGCCAGTGCGAAACTTTTCATCGTCCGGTTGATGGTGGCGACGATCATGGCGCCAGCCGGATTGAGCACGCTGCCGCATTGCTCGATAAACAGGGCGACGTCCGCTACATGTTCCACCACCTCCATCGCAAGGACCACATCAAAGCGTTCTTTTTGCTCGGCCAGCGTGGCCACGGTGGTCGAGCGATAATCGATGCACAATTGCTGCTGCTCGGCATGCAGTCTCGCCGCCGCTATGTTGCTTTCCGAAGGATCGGCTCCGACGACGTGCGCCCCAAGGCGGGCGAGCGGCTCGCTCAGAAGCCCCGCTCCGCAACCGATGTCGAGAATGCGCAATCCAGCAAGCGCATCGAGCCGCCTGTCATCGCGGTCAAATTCGCGGCAAAGAGTCTGCTTGATGTAGCCGAGCCTGACCGGATTGAATTTGTGCAACATCCGCATCTTGCCGGAGGGGTCCCACCACTCGGCCGCCATTGCAGCAAAATGCGCAACCTCGCGTTCATCGACCGTCGGGTCGCGCTCGGTTTCGGCAGAATTGACCACCTGAGGTTCTCCAAAGCCGCGCAGTTGCGACTGACTCATACCGCCGCTATGTATATCCCGTTTTTTTAAGCGGGGGCTCGTTCGAACGCACCCCGACATTCCACCCAAGGGGCACGCAAGCCGTTATGTCCCGGCTGGTGATGAAGTTCGGCGGTACCTCCGTTGCCGACATGGAACGCATCCGCAACGTAGCGCGGCATGTCAAACGCGAGGTGGATGCGGGGCATCAAGTGGCAGTCGTGGTCTCCGCGATGGCAGGCGTCACCAATCAGCTGGTGGCGTGGTGCCGGGACGCCGCAGTCCTGCATGACGCGCGAGAGTACGATGCCGTGGTGTCCTCGGGCGAGCAGGTAACGGCTGGTCTTCTCGCGATCGTGCTGGAGGGGATGGGCGTGAATGCGCGGTCCTGGCAGGGCTGGCAATTGCCGATTGTGACGACCAATGCTCATGGTGGAGCGCGCATCATCGATGTGAACGGGGCGGAGCTGGTGCGGCGCTTCAAGGAAAGGCAGGAAGTCGCGGTCATAGCCGGGTTCCAGGGGGTCCACCAGGACACTGGCCGCATCACCACGCTAGGCCGCGGCGGATCGGACACTTCGGCGGTCGCCATCGCAGCCGGAATCGCCGCCGAGCGTTGCGACATCTATACCGACGTTGACGGGGTCTACACCAGCGACCCCAGGGTCGTGCAGCGGGCGCGGCGGCTCGATCGGGTAGCTTATGAGGAGATGCTCGAGTTCGCTTCCTTAGGCGCCAAGGTAATGCAGGTGCGCTCGGTGGAGCTGGGAATGGTCCACAATGTACGCATTTTCGTGAGGTCGAGCTTCGACAAGCCCGAGGACATCGATCCGCGTGGAATGCCGCGTGGCACGCTCATTTGCGGGGAGGAGGAGATCGTGGAACAGCAGGTCGTCACCGGCATCGCTTTCTCCAAGGATGAGGCGCAAATCTCGATCCGGCGGGTGCAGGACAAGCCCGGGGTTGCGGCAGCCATCTTCGGTCCGCTGGCCGATGCCAACATCAACGTTGACATGATCGTGCAAAATGTCTCCGCCGATGGAGCCACCACGGACCTCACCTTCACCGTCCCGGCCGGAGACTACGAGCGCGCTACCGACGTCCTGATCAAGGTCAGGGATCTCGTAGGGTATGAACGCGTGGACGGCGCCAACGACGTCGCCAAGGTGTCGGTGATCGGCATCGGCATGCGCAGTCATGCCGGGGTCGCCGCCAAGGCTTTCAAGGCGCTCGCCGCCAAAGGCATCAATATCCGCGCTATCACGACTTCCGAGATAAAGTTTTCACTGCTGATCGATGCCAGCTACACGGAATTGGCGGTGCGAACGCTGCATTCCTTGTACGAGCTCGACAAATAGATGCAGGCGAATGGCCGATAGCTCGGCGCCGACCATCTCTTACGCCCAGCGGTTCGAAGATTGTTACCTGATGCGGTGCTTCGGCAGCCGCAGCGAAGGCTTCTACATCGACATTGGATCGGGCCACCCCGTCTACGACAATGCGTCGTTCGCCTTTTACCTCAAGGGGTGGCGCGGACTTACCGTCGAGCCGAATCCCTGGCTGGCGCGCCTGAGCAGGGCGGTGCGGCCGCGCGATTGTCACGTCGAGGCGCTGGTCGGAAACGCGGTGGGGGAGGCCACGTTTTATCTGGTCGAGGAGCTCCATGGCTTTTCGACCATGATCGAGGGCCATGCGCTATCGGCGCGTACGCGCTTTGGAAAAGCTTCCCGACCTGTCGTTGTCCCAATGACTACGCTCGCGGAGCTCTGCGAACGGTACGCGCCCGGCGCGATCGATTTTCTCAAGGTCGACGTCGAGGGCGCCGAAGAGGACGTTCTGCTTCACGGCGACTGGGGCAAGTACCGGCCAAAGGTGGTCGTGGCCGAAGCGCTGGCACCCTATACCTTGGCGCCGGCCTGGCAACGATGGGGGGCCATGCTGGAGGAGCACGGCTACCGCTATGCCTGGTTCGACAGTCTCAACCGCTATTACGTCTCCGCTGAAGCCGATGAGCTGCGACAGCGTCTCGGCTCAGCCATCAAAGAGGTCGAAGCGACCTTGCAATTTCGCAATATCAAGCCCGCCGCTTCCGACCCGATACATCCCGACCACCGGTTGGCCAAGTTGCTTGCAGGAACCAACATGATCCACTTGCCGCTGCTGAAGCCTGATGTCGCGTGCGAAATACTCAACGCCGACTTGCCTCCCGGAGCTCTGGACCAGCCCGCTGGTGCCGAGCACATCGCGCAGGCCATCGCGCGGGTATTTGGACCGGATGGCGCGGTGACAGCGAATGATATCGGTCTGGCGGACGCTCCTTGCCTGCGCGACGTCTATCTCGCGATCTTTCAAAGCGACGAATTTCGTGCGGCATGCGGTCGTATTTCAGCGAGTTACGCCTGGTAGCACCCGCGTAGAGCCTCGACTTGCCCACCCCTTACGGCATGCTATACGGCGGGTGATAGCATGGCCGGTGCGGAGAGCTGTTCCGCGACGGCTACCGCTTGAAAAAGCCGAGGCCCAGGGCGCTTCCAGGCCAAGCGATCGCGGCCGTCCGAAGGGAAAACGCGCCGTTTGAACAGGTTGGGGTGCGTCCGGAGCGCGCTCCAATTGCCTCGGCGCGATGGGCTGGTCCGAGGATCACGTCATGCGTGGAGCGCTCGGCGGTCCGCGCGTGCTGCTGCGCCGCCTCCGCGAGGTCATGGCGGAGCAGGTCAGCGCGCAGGAACGCCTGGACAAGATCGTGGTGCTGATCGCTGCCAATATGGTGGCGGAAGTCTGCTCGGTCTATGTGCTGCGCGTCGACGGCACGCTCGAGCTTTACGCCACCGAAGGACTGAACAAGGCGGCGGTGCACCAAACCGTGCTCCGCTCGGACGAGGGCCTCGTCGGTCTGGTGGCGAGCGAGGCCAACCCCATCAACCTCTCCGACGCGCAGAATCATCCGGCCTTTTCCTACCGTGAGGAGACGGGCGAGGAAATCTATCACTCGTTCCTGGGCGTCCCGGTCTTGCGGGCCGGCAACACGCTAGGTGTGCTGGTGGTACAGAACCGGGCGCGCCGAACGTATACCGAGGAGGAAGAAGAAGCGCTGCAGACGACGGCGATGGTGCTCGCCGAGATGATCGCCTCGGGCGAGCTCTCGGCCATTGCGAAGCCTGGCGCGGAACCTGCGGCTCGCCGCCCGCTTCAGCTCGCGGGCCTCGCCCTCAATGACGGAATCGCGCTCGGTCACGTCGTGCTGCACGAGCCGCGTATCGTAATCACCAATTTCATTGCCGATGATGTCCCAAAAGAGCTCAAGCGCCTGGAGGCCGCCGTCGACACGATGCGCTCCGATCTCGATCTGCTGCTGGAGCGGGGTGAAGCGGTGGACGGCGGCGAGCACCGGGAGGTGCTGGAAGCCTATCGGATGTTTGCCTATGACCGCGGCTGGGTGCACCGGCTGGAGGAAGCGGTGGCCACAGGGCTCACCGCAGAAGCAGCGGTTGAACGCGTTCAGTCGGACACGCGCGCCCGCATGCTGCGCGCCACCGATCCCTACCTGCGCGAGCGCCTGCATGATCTTGACGAGCTTGCGAACCGCCTGATGCATCAGCTCGTCGGCAAGGATTACGCGCCGGCACGCGATCGCCTGCCGGAAAATGCCGTTCTGGTCGCGCGCTCGATGGGTCCGGCTGCGCTGCTCGATTACGATCGCAAGCAGCTGCGCGGCCTGATTCTGGAGGAAGGCGGGCCTCACTCACACGTGGCGATCGTTGCCCGCGCCCTCGGGATTCCGGCAGTCGGCAGGATCGACAACGCGACGGGAGTGGTGGAACCGGGGGATCCGATAATTGTCGACGGCTCGGCTGGGGATGTGCATGTGCGGCCCACGCCGGAGATGGAGCGCGCATATGTCGAGCGGGTACGGCTGCGGGCTCGCCGGCAATCGCAGTATCAGGCGCTGCGGGACAAGGCGTGCATTACCAAGGACGGCGAGAAGATTGCGTTACTGATAAACGCCGGTCTTGCCGTCGATCTTCCCCACGTGCATGAGACCGGCGCCTCCGGCATCGGGCTTTTCCGCACCGAGTTGCAGTTCATGGTGGCCGCGAGCTTCCCGCGCTCCGCCGAGCAGTTCTCGCTCTATCGCGCTGTGCTGGATGCGGCCGGCGACAAGCCGGTGACCTTTCGCACCCTCGATATCGGCGGCGACAAGGTGCTCCCATTCATGCGCAATTTCGAGGAGGAAAACCCTGCTTTGGGCTGGCGCGCGATCCGGCTTGGGCTCGATCGGCCCGGCTTGCTGCGCAGCCAGATCAGGGCCTTGCTGCGCGCAGCAGGCGGACGCGACCTGCATGTGATGTTTCCAATGATCGCGACCGTCGAGGAATTCGATGAAGCCAAGTCCCTCGTGGAGCGCGAGCTGACCCATTTGCGCCGCCATGCGCACAAGCTGCCCGAGCATGTCGAGGTGGGCACCATGGTCGAGGTGCCATCGTTGCTTTATCAACTCGACGAATTGCTGGAGCGGGTGGATTTTCTCTCCGTCGGCACCAACGATCTCGTCCAATTCTTTTATGCCGCGGATCGCGGAAATGCGCGGGTAGCCGATCGTTTCGACAGCATATCGGCACCCGTGCTGCGGGCGCTCAGAGCGATCGCGGAGAGGAGCCGCGAGCATGGCAAGCCAGTCACGGTTTGCGGCGAGATCGCATCGCAACCGCTCGGCGCGCTCGCTCTGGTCGGTATCGGGTATCGCTCGCTCTCGCTCACACCCTCCGCCGTCGGTCCGGTCAAGGCGATGCTGCTGAGCGTTGACGCCGGCAAGGTGGCAGCCTTCATTACCCCCCTTATCGAACGTCCCGCGGGCAGCGTATCCATCCGCCAGCAGCTGATGAAATACGCAGAGCAGCAAGGGCTGCAGACTTGATACCTGTTGCTTATCTCAGTGCGGCGGCAATGGTTTAGGCCCCTTCATGCTTCCTGAGCAGAAACTCGACGCACTCCTGGCCCGCCACAAGGTGGTGGAAGCAAACCTGACGCGCGAGATCGCGCCGGATACGTACGTCAAGCTTTCCCGTGAATTTGCCGAGCTTGCGCCAATCGTCGAGACGGTAAAGCGCTATCGCGGTCTTATTGACGAGATAGAAGGGTTGGATGTGCTCATTGCCGATGCAGGTACCGATGCGGAGGTGCGGGCAATGGCAAGCGCCGAAAAGCCGGAGCTGGAGAAACGTCGTGCCGCGATCGAGCGCGAGATCAAGCTCGTTCTTCTGCCCAAGGATGCCATGGACGAGCGAAACGTCATTCTGGAGATCCGTGCCGGCACTGGTGGTGACGAAGCCTCGTTGTTTGCCGGCGATCTTTTGCGCATGTACGAGCGCTATGCGGCAAAGCAGGGATGGAAGGTCGAGATCATCTCCGCCAGCGAAGGCAGCATGGGAGGCTACAAGGAGGTCATCGCCGAGATTCGCGGTCGCGGCGCGTTTGCCAAGCTCAAGTTCGAATTGGGAGTGCATCGTGTACAGCGGGTACCGGACACCGAATCCTCGGGGCGCATTCACACTTCCACCGCGACCGTCGCCGTGTTGCCGGAAGCTGCCGATATCGACGTGATGATCAACGAGGCAGACCTGAAGATCGATACCCTGCGATCGGGCGGTGCCGGCGGCCAGCACGTCAACAAGACCGAGTCGGCAGTGCGAGTGACTCACATTCCAACCGGTATCGTCGTGATGATGCAGGAAGACCGCTCGCAGCACCGCAACCGCGCCAAGGCAATGGCGGTCCTGCGCGCGAGGCTCTACGATTTCGAGCGGCAAAAACGCGACACCGAACGCGCCGCCGAGCGCCGGGGCCAAGTCGGGTCCGGCGACCGTTCCGAGCGTATCCGCACCTACAATTTCCCCCAGGGGCGGGTGAGCGATCATCGCATCAATCTTACCCTCTACAAGCTTCCGCAGATTATCGAGGGTGAAGCACTCGGTGATGTCATCGACGCGCTGGTAACGGAGCACCAGGCAGCCCTGCTCGCCGCGGAAGGGCAGCCATCATGACGATGGTTCTTTTGGGCTTACTCGCGTTCGAGCTTGTATGCTGATGACGGCTGCTGCCCAATTCGCAGCGCGGGAGATGTCGCTTTGGCTTGAGCCCGATGCGCTCGCGGGCAATTGCGTTGACGCCGTACGGCGCGTCCTTGCCCTGAGCTTTCGAAACCGGGGGCTCGACAGTCCAGACCTCGATGCACGCCTTATCATCGGGCACGCCCTGGGGCTCGATCACACGGCACTTGCAGCTCAGGCAAAACGCAGGCTCCTCGCAGGAGAGGCGGTCGCAATTACCAGCCTTGCCAACCGCCGCCTCCGCCGTGAGCCGATCGCACGTATCCTTGGCGCGAAGGAATTCTGGGGGCTGTCGTTCAGGATCGATGCTCACACTTTCGTGCCGCGTCCGGAAACGGAAACCGTCGTCGAGGCCGCATTGGAGGCGATAGGCGAGCGCGGGCATTGCTCGCGCGGCCTGCGTATTGGCGATCTCGGGACCGGCGCGGGTACCCTCGTCTTGTCGCTGCTTGCAGAGCTGCGGGAAGCGTCCGGGGTCGGCACTGACATCAGTGCCGCGGCGATAGATTGCGCCCGTTACAATGCCGCTGCGCAAGGTGCGCGAGCGGCATTCGTGGCCTGCCACTATGGAGCAGCGCTCGACGGACCCATTAACCTCCTGGTGTCGAATCCCCCCTATATACCGCGTGCTGAGATCGCAGGGCTTGAGCCCGAGGTGCGAGCATTCGATCCTCAGGTCGCGCTCGACGGCGGGCCGGACGGACTCGATGGATATCGGGCCATAGCCACGGAGGCACGTCGCCTGCTTGCGCCGGACGGCATCCTCGCCGTGGAACTCGGTGTGGGGCAAGCGGCCGCAGTCCGATCGCTCTTTTCTGCCGTAGGGCTTGCATCCATGACCCCTCGACCCGATCTTTCCGGCACCCCGCGAGCCTTGGTCGCACGGCGGCTGGCATGAATGGCGTACAGCCCAGGTAGCCAAAAAAGCTCTTGGATTATGTGTCAAGAAAGACTAGGTTCCTTGCAGGGAATCGAACCGAGATGCTTAAGCGCCGCTTGTGAGCCCCGCAGGGATGACGGAGAGCCAGCGGTGCGGACAGAGTGAGCCAAGCTCGCCGCATGAATTGGCGGATGGTTTGCCGGACCGGGACAAGATGCTTCATTATTGTGCGCCTGCTCACGAGCCGAGGCATGCGCGCTGACGCAGAGGTGAGCAACGCCGGGGGGTTGCTGCTTCGCAAGTCGGAAGCCGTAATAGCGGCCTAGGGCCGCTCTATAATTCCCGTCTGGGACGCGAATGCGCGGATGCCGCTGCGACTGCTTGCGCAAGAGAGGACGGGGCGTTCGGCGGCAACAAGGTGCATGCAGGCGAGAGCAACTGAAGAGATGAGCACAGGCCACATCATGAGAAACGGTCAGAATAAGCGGATGCGCGGGCGGAACAACCACCGGAAGAGCCACAACCCGATGGCCCGCGTATTCGAATCCAACGGACCGGATGTGAAGATCCGGGGCAATCCGTCCCATATCGCCGAGAAATACATCCAACTTGCACGCGACGCACAGGCCTCCGGCGACCACATAGCCGCGGAGAATTATTATCAGCACGCCGAGCACTACTACCGCGTCATCGCGGCGGCGCAGGAGCAGTTCCGGCAGAGCAATCCATACCTCCCGCGCCCTGAGGGCGAGTTCTCTGGCCCGCGCGACGAACCCTTCGAAGAGGGGGACGACAACGGGCAACCATCGATGGACTCCTTTGGGGAGCCGCGGTACGGGACCCGTGAACCACAGCCGTATCTTCCACGCGAGGCTCAGCCGTACCAGCAAGCGCAGCCGCCGCAGCATCAGTCGTTCCGGCCGCCACAAACCGGGGTCGAGGCGCAGGGCGAGCCCGATCACCTGCCATCCTTCATCACCGGCACTCAGCCGCCCATGCATCAGTCCTCGCCAAGCTCCGGCCAGGCGCAAAATGGGCATGACGGCCATCGCGACCGTTTCCCATTGCATCGCCGCCGCCGGCGTCACCGCGGGCCCCGCCCTGATCTGCAAGGCGGAGGCGGCGGTCCAGGCATGGACGAACCGCCACACCAGGACGACTGAACATCTTCCTACGCGCCGCGCGGCCAAGGCGCGAGCGCGGGCTCCAGGGCCGGCACCAATCGTGTTCGCCTTGCGGGCACGGCGCGATAAACCTGCTTCGTTGCCTCCACGATGTGCACGCCTGCAAACGGTGCAGCGATAGCTGAGCCCACCCGTTCCCATGCCGTGGCGGAGCGCAAGAACCAGCCCCTCGCCACCGGCGGAACGTGCAGCGCTTCACCCCATCCCGTCGGCGTGAACCATGCCTCGCGCAGCAGCTGGGTGATCTGGGAGCGAGAATACGGACGCCCATGGCCGAAGGGTGTCGTATCCGTCCGCGCCCACACCCCGCGCCGATTTGGAACTATGAGGAGCAAGCGTCCTCCCCCTGCCAGCACGCGCCAGACCTCACGCAACAATGCAGTGGGATCATGCGCCATCTCCAGCGCATGCACGAGCAGCACGCGATCGACGGCAGAGTTGGGCAGCGGCATCTGAAGCTCGTCCACAAGGGCCGCCAGTCCGGGCCGGTTGGTCGGCCATTTCACGACCCCCTGGGCCGCAGGCATGAAGGCGAGGCAGCGCTCCGCCTCTTCCCGGAACAGCCCGAGATAAGGCGTAGGGTAGCCCACGCCGACAACGCTCATCCCCCGGGTATCCGCAAATCTCCGCCGGATGCCGCGACCGATAAAGCGCCGCGCTACCACGCCAAGGTGCATCGCGTAAAAGTTACGCAGGTCAACGACATCGATTGACATGGGACGAAGCTAGCATGTTCTGGCACAATGCGGTCCGGGCTATCCCCAGTGGGCCGCCAAGGCTGTCGTCGCGGATGGACCATGCCCATTAGTCCTCCCGGTGCTAGAACACCTGCATCATTCACCCAAACACTGAGAATGCTACCAATGTCAGCGCAAACCTACTTGTTTCCTTGCCTTCAGGACAATTACGGCGTGCTTCTGCACGATCCCGCGACCGGCGCCACCGCCGCGATCGATGCGCCGGAGGCGCGCGCGGTCGAGGCTGCCTTGCAGCATACCGGCTGGCGGCTGAGCGACATTCTGGTGACGCATCATCATGCAGACCACACAGGAGGCATCCCGGCGCTCAAGGAGCATCATCACTGCCGCGTTACCGCCCCCTTCCGAGAAGCGAGTTGCATTCCCCTCGTCGATGCGACCGTGCGCGAGGGCGACCGTGTGAAGGTCGGTTCTCTCGAAGGCGAGGTTCGGGAGACACCGGGGCATACCGCCGGCCACATCAGCTATTTCTTTGCACCGGACAAGCTCGCGTTCGTCGGCGATACGCTGTTTTCCATCGGATGCGGGCGCGTCATCGAGGGCACGCCTGAGATGATGTGGCAGTCCCTCGTGAAACTGCGGGCTCTGCCGGACGATACCCGGATCTATTGCGGGCACGAGTATACGCAGGCCAACATCCGCTTCGCCAGGACGATCGAGCCGGACAATCCGGCGCTGGCCCAACGGGCGCGTGAGGTCGACAAGTTGCGGGACGAGAACAAGCCTACGATTCCGTCGACGATCGCTCAGGAGAAGGCAGCAAACCCGTTCCTGCGCGCTGACCTGCCTGAGCTTGCCAAGGCCGTCAGCCTGGCCGGCCAGCCGGCTTGGAAAGTGTTTGCCGAGATTCGGGAGCGCAAGAATTGTTCTTGAGCGTGCGATGCCGGAGCTTTCTGCGGCCGAGGTGATTGAGCTCCTCGATCTCAAGCCGCATCCCGAAGGCGGCCATTTTCGTGAAACTTTTCGGGATGGACTGAAGGTCAGCAACACCAGGGCCGCATCGACCGCCATCTATTTCCTGCTGGCGCGGGGCCAGCGCGCCGGCGGCTTCATGAGCTTTCGGGAAGCATCACGAGCTTGCATTCCTCGCCATTTTGCGGCATTTTGCGCTGGCAGTTGGAAGCAGCAATGGTCACGGGGAAGCAGCGCCCTGCTTCCCCGATGCTTCCCGGAAGCGGGGTCTCTCCATGAAGCTCGACAGCAAGACGGTCGCCCGGCTCGCGCTGCCGGACGGCAAGGCCGATGCGATCTTCTTTGATGAAGACCTCGCCGGGTTCGGACTTCGGCTTCGTGCCGGCCGCGATGGCCGCGTCCGCAGGTCATGGGTAGCGCAGTACCGCAGCCACGGCCGAACACGGCGCCTCAAGATCGGCACAGCAGAGAAGGTCTCGCCCGAGGAGGCGCGAAAGGCCGCCAGGAAGGCGCTGGCCAAGGTCGAGCTCGGCGGCGATCCGCAAGCCGAACGGGCGGAAACGCGACTCAAAGCCTCGCGCAACCTGCTCTCGGTGATCAGCGACTATCTCGCCGACGTGAAGCCGCGATTACGCCCGAACAGCTACCGCAGCATCCGTCTTTACCTGGAGGACCGCGCCTATTTCGGCCTGCTGCACAACACCGCCATCATCGAGGTCACACTCGCCGACGTTGCCGCCCGCCTCGGTGCCATCAAGCGTGCCAGCGGCAGCACGACGGCGGCGCGCGCGCGGAGCGCGCTGGCCGCGGTGTATGCGTGGGCGGCCGGGGAGGGCTTGCTTGGCGCACATCCCGTCAACGTCGTCGCGTGGACCAACAAGCCAGCCACCGGGGGGCCGGGTGTTCGGGTGCTGTCGGATCTCGAGCTCGCTGCAGTCTGGCATGCCTGCGGGGATGACGACGACGGCCGGGTGATGAAGCTATTGATCCTCACCGGCGCTCGGCGCGCTGAGGTCGGAGGCATGCGCCGGTCTGAGCTTGATCTCGACCAAGCCCTATGGTCGCTGCCGCCTGAGCGGGTCAAGAATCATCGCCCGCACGTGCTGCCGCTCGCCCCGCTGGCGCTGGCAATCATCGAATCGGTGCCGCAGCGCGTCGGTCGCGATTGTCTGTTTGGCGCGCGCGCTCAGGTCGGTTTTACGCGATGGGCGCATGCCAAGTCCGCGCTCGACGCCCGCCTCGGTGCGGCCGTGCCGGCGTGGCGCGTGCATGATTTGCGGCGGACATTTGCCACCAGAGCAGGGGACCTTGGAGTGCCGCCGCATATCGGCGAAACGGTCTTGAACCATGTCTCCGGCCACAAGGGCGGGATCGCCGGCGTCTACAACAAGTCAGTCTATCTGAACGAGGTCCGCGCTGCGCTGACGCTGTGGGCGGATCACATCCGCGCGATCACCGAGGGTGCCGAGCGCAAGGTCGTCTCTATACGCTCGGTTCCGTGATGAAGAACGACCCGCCAAAGTATCTCCCGGAACTGAAGAAGCTCTGGAATCGTAACAAAAGGTGGCGCCCCAAACTGCAGTTGCCCGAGCAGCTGAGACGACCCGAGCGGCTGCACGCCTCTGATTTCGTGCGGGAGCTCCTGCGCCTGTCGATAGCGTTTGCCGATCCGCGCTTCGAGGCCTGCTTCCAGGCGTTGGTGGACCATGGGATCGTAGAGGCCGAGGGTGGAATACAGGCGGCCGCCACTTTGAAAAAAATGGCAGGCGACATCATCCTGTCCCAGGCCGCATGTGCCGAGCTGAACGCCGAGCTAGCGCGCCTCTTCGTCGAGAACCGTTGCAGCCCGCTCGAACCGCCCAAGCTCGGAAGAGAAGAGTTTAAAAAAATTATCGAGGAGACGATCGCCGCTTTCATTCTCAGATCAGGGGATCTCGAAGTCTTCGACCTGGAAGAGCTGCCCAAGGTGCAATTCACCAGTCTAAAGGGT
>CAWJDY010000079.1:0-123516 GCA_963841705.1 uncultured Alphaproteobacteria bacterium | reverse complement strand
ATGACACTTTTGCCGTCCTTCTGTTCCGTTAATGGTTGCTCCGAGTGTCATACGCCATTGCGATTATTTGCCTTTTGCGAGGAGCGTCGGCCTGTCACGCCGAAGGTCGCGGGTTCGAGCCCCGTCGCTCCCGCCAGATTTCAATGACTTAGCTCCCCCATTTTGTTGCGTTCCAACTTCTCGGGCCGTCGCGTTCCAACTTTTTCACCCGGTTTGTTCCTTTCAAGGACGTTCTTAGGATGTCATTTTTTTTAATCCTTTCGCATTGACCGGGTGAGTTAATGTTCGAGAAGGCTGTAATTCGAGGGGCCGGCGTCGACTACCACGTTGATTTGGGTTTGGTGGCCGAAACGCTTCTCTTCTACGGTTCGACTCACCTTGTGCTCGATTTCGGTTCAGTAGGAACTCTGCTCCGAAAGCTTGGCACAGATGGATTAGCTACGCTTTTGGAACGTCCAGAAATTAAAGCCTCCTATGCTCCTGAAAATTTTGGGGTGGCTGATTTAGGAGGTATTCTGTCCACTCACTTCCCCTGTACAGTTTGTTGTCACGCCAACGCACCAACATTTAAGCCCGTCACAACACTTAAAATTCGCCCTCAAAAGGGGGAGCGATGATCAGATTTCCAGCAGGGAGACGAAAAGGATTATCAAACATATTGAATTTTCATAGAGTGCCTTCCAACAATGGCCTTCTGCAGCTTGCTCGACAAGACTTCTCAGAGCCTGCTTTCGTGGAGGATGCGGCCCGCGGAGTGATAGAAGTACTCTGTCCCGAGTATATTATTCCAGAAAACACATTTTTTAGACTGCTTAAAGTTGGGGAGGCGTTTGCGGTTGATACGAACGTGGATTTCAATGCGATCAACAAAATCTATCACCAAAGGATTCCGGTGACACACAGCACTGTTACCCCGGCATATGTATTGGCTCATCTTGTAAATGCGCGAGTAGATGCCTACTTCGCCGCAGAATACATGGCTGAAATCGTGCCCAGCCCTGCCAATTCATACGTTATCGGAAAAAATATTCCGATTTGATCCGTAGTCGAATCGCAAGTGAATTACAGCACGATCTTTTTGAGCGGGTCGTTGTGCCGAATGCTCGAAGCGTTCGGGAGGTTATCAATTCAGGGGAGCGCTCGATTAATGAATTATTTAAGCTGCTCGACCGTGCTGCACGTTTCAGAGAATGGCTGGCGGGTAGAAATCCTGATGCAGAGCTTGTTTCCGAATACTTGAACGCGATTAGCTCGAAAACCTGGGCGGAAAAACTCCCGACAAAATCGATTCGGTTCTTACTCTTTACAGGTGGCGGCGTGGTCCTCGATATGGCGTTTGCCGGTGGAATTGGAACAGCAACTGGTTTAGCGCTGAGCACACTTGATGCTTTTTTTCTCGACAAACTAGTGAAGGGGTGGCGGCCAAGTCAGTTTATTGAGGAACCCTTCCGGCAATTCATCAAGGATGATGTTGACCAGAGCTAGGGGAGGGATTTTCATTCATCAGCTCTGGCTCCTTGCGGTAGTCGACGACGCGACCGGGAGGCACGGCGCGATGAAGTCGGGCGGTAACGGCTGTAAATGAAGCACCATCATGCGGGCTCCAATCCGGCCGGACATCGGCGCCGATCATCCCGCAGCGGGCGCGGACCATGGGACCATGTGCCGGCAGAGCGAGCGCACCGGCATATCGTCGAGGAGCCAATCGGCGTTCACGGTCGCGCTGTGATGGCAGCGGCCCGAGACGCAGTAGACGAGCAGGTCACGGCAGCCGTGGCCGCGGATGTGGCCGCGAGGGTTACCGGCTCGAAGATCGCGGCTCTCTGTCGTGGGCTGGTCGCGGGCACCCGAGCGGTATATCCGGCCGGCCAGAGGGCCGACAAGCAATGCTTGGCCGAGCCGTTAACCTCCCGTCAACCGTTCCGCCTGCACCGTTGCGCGGATCAGTTCAGGGAACGGAGAGCAACACATGGGTTACACCCTCGGGCAGGCCGCGAAAGCCGTCGGCATGTCTAAAACGTCGATCCTGCGAAGCATCAAGGGGGGCAGGATCAGTGCAGGGCGAGATGAGTTCGGCCAATGGGCCATCGAGCCCTGCGAGTTGCATCGGGTTTACCCGCCCCTGACGGATGACACCGCCACGGGGAACGGTACGGAGGAACGAGGCGTAACCCGGGGTGAAACGGCTCTCGCCGAAGCCAATGCACGCACCACCCTGGCCGAAGCACGACTATCCGATTTCAAATCGATGCTCGACGACATCCGCGAGCAACGGGACCGCTGGCAGCAGCAGGCGGAACGGCTGGCGGCACTCGCGATCACGGATCAGCGGAAGGAACCCGCACCCGCGCAGCCTCAGTCGTGGCGGCGAATGCTCCCTGCCCCCACCGGGCACCTCCTGTTCCTATGGGTTGTGGGCCTCCTCTGTGGGGGCGTTCTGCTTTCAACTGTTCGTTAACCGTTTACTAACGCGGTTGCGGGTCACCACCGATCCAGGCGCTTGCTCTCCGGCCCGAAGGACTCGGCTCAGCTACTCTACAGCGGGGCGCGTACCGATTGAGAGGCGGGTCCATATTTGGCAGGCGGTGACGGGACTTGAACCCGCAGCCTCCCCGCTCCTAAAGTCTCAATTGCGGCTCGCATGAAAGCCCGCCAACTGCGGCTTCAAAATGGTCTGCCGCGGCGTTGTAGGTAATAGCCGCTTTGAGGTTGGCAGGCTCTGTCATCGATAGATTTCCCCTGAGTTGATTAAAACCAGCGAGGGTCATCTGACACCATCCGGCAATAAACCTCGCTGGACGGTCTTGCGCAACCGCCGATACGTGTTGAGAATAGGTTGCAACAATCCGGAATTTTCCGGCGAATCGCGGCTACGGGGCGGGGAGAATCCAATGCGCCTGCTTTTCATAGTCTTGATGGCTATCAGCCTTATTACTGCTTTTGGCCTTGGCCTTGCGGATGCGCAGCATCACGGAAGCGCTGAGAAGGTCGCAAAACCGAAAACTGATGCAGAGCTGATTGCCAGCGCAATGTCTGCCGCGCCCGCAGCTGTTTCGAGAGATGCCACGATCGTCGCCGTCGGGAGCGATGGGAAATTACGAACCTTGCGGCAAGGACAGGGCGCGTTTGCCTGCGTTCCGGACGATCCGAACACGCCGGGCATCGATCCGATGTGCCTGGACCGCCACGGTCTCGAGTGGTTCAAGGCGCTGCTCGCGCATGAGAAGCCGCCGGAAGGGAAGATTTGGTTTGCCTATATGCTCAAAGGAGGCTCTGACGCCAGCAACGATGACCCGTTCGCAAGTGAACCACCATCAGGCAAGAAATGGGTGCAAACGGGACCGCATGTGATGATCGGCGGGCCACGAATTACGAAGATGCTCGACAGCTATACGAGCACCGCGGACGACACGCGCAGGCCCTACATCATGTTTGGCGGTACCCCATACGAGCACCTCATGCTTCCGGTGCAGTAGCCTCGAATTGGTCCTGCCAATGGCCGAAAACCAATCGCATGGCGACGACGGTATTCCGCTGCCCCAACACCGGCTATCGCGTGCAGGGATGGTTCGCCGACGATGTGTCCGAGGCGGATGAGGACACCTATCGTTCGGTGACATGCCTTGCCTGCCAGGCCATGCACCTGGTCAATCCAAAGACCGGCAAGGTGATGGGATCCCCGAAGGAATAGGAGGCCCGCGATGCTCCAGTGCGGGTGCGGGAGCTGGCCCGCTAACCTGAGCGTCCAGCCCTGCTTCGAGACGCGTCGCAGCGCGAGTGATTGAAGTTGTGAACGGCGATGAAGGACGCTGCGACGCTCCTCAGCATCAGGGCCGAGACAGACCGGTGACTTTCCGCTGACAGTCCCGGCCTGACGCCCGCAAGGTTCCCAAGCGGGTACATTTTCATTGAATCTTGACCTTTCAGACCCACAGTTTCCCGCTCGGGAACATGGGGTGTCCGTCTATGGCAACGCATGCAGATGGGAGCGCGCTCGAGCGGCGGACTGCGGAGGCCGCATCGGCCTTCGGCTCGCTGATCCGCAGCCGCCGCAAAGCAATGAAAATGCGCCAGGATCAGCTTGCGCTCGCGAGCGGGGTGGGGCGGCGATTTCTCATCGAGCTCGAAGCCGGCAAGCCGTCGTGCCAGCTCGGTCGAAGTCTCCTGGTGGCGCAAGCGCTCGGGCTGCGCCTCTGTGATCTTCTCGGCAGCGGCGCTCCGCCTCCCGCCGCAATCGCGCCCGACCTGCCCGCGCTGCCTGCCTTGCCCGAGCTTCCCGACGAGGTGGAGGCGGCGCAATGAACAGTCTGCCGGTGTACTTTGAGCAGCGTCAGGTCGGCACCATCGATGTCGACAAGCACGGCCCGGCCTTCACCTATGATCCGAGATGGATCGCGTTGCGCGGCGCATTTCCCGTCTCGCTCACGATGCCCTTTGCGGCGGCGCGCATCCCTCCTGAAAGCTTCCTCCCGTGGGCGGCAAATCTGCTCCCCGAAAGCGAGCAGCTGCAGACTCTGGGGCAGCTTCTCGGCATGGCGCGCAGCGATGTCATCGGTCTGCTGTCGGCGATCGGGGGCGACACCGCAGGTGCACTCTCAATCGGCCGGCCCGGAAGAACTGCTTCGGTACACTGGCGTCCGCTGGAGGCGCCGGAAGACCTCGAGCGGGTCATCGCAGACCTGCCACGAAAGCCGTTCCTGGCAGGAGAGGAGGGGGTCTCGATGTCGCTTGCAGGCGTGCAGAGCAAGCTCGCCGTCGCCGTGGACGCGACCGGCGGTATCTGCATCCCGATGCATGGCTCGCCCTCGACGCACATTCTCAAGCCCGACGCGCCACGGCTTCCCGGCAGCGTTCAGAACGAGGCCTTCTGCCTCAGCCTGGCAAGACGCGCGGGAATGCCGGTACCGCAGGTCACCACCGGGCAGGCCGGCAGCCGAACCTATCTGCTCGCGCAGAGATATGACCGAACCAGCGTCGGAGACCGCTGGCGCCGGCTGCACCAGGAGGATTTTTGCCAGGCGCTCGGCAAGCTTCCGTCCGCCAAGTACGAAACCAACCACACCGGGCTTGGCGGGCCCACTGTTGCGGAGATGTTCGAGCTCACGCGACGGCATCTGCCGGCGCTCGATCTGCTGCGTCTGTTGGACATGGTGGTGCTCAACGTCCTCCTCTGCAACACCGACGCCCATGCCAAGAATTACGCGATCATGATCAAGGGCAACGGCGCGTCGCTTGCCCCGATGTATGACGTCATGTGCGCGGAGGTCTGGGAGAACGTCACAAAGAAGCTGGCACAGAGCATCGGCGGCGCGGGACGGGGCGACGCCCTGTCAGGGCGATCCTGGAGGCAGTTTGCCCGCGACTGCGGCCTCAATCCGGCCCAGGTCCTGGAGCGGGTGCGTAATCTGGCGGAGATCGTGCTCGCCGAGGCGCAAACAGCCGCCGCGGAGGTGGCTGCGATGCCTGCGGGATCCCACCCTCTCCTCGACCAGGCACGACAGGCGGTCGAACGGCGGGCGACGCTGATCTTGCCTCAGTTGCAGGAACGGGAAGAGGAGGATGGTCCCGACCGCGTGGATCGCGAGCGTGTCAGCAGCCCGTGCATGCTTCCATCATAGACCCGAGCCCCTGTTGCCGGACCGCGCACTCCCGAGCCCCCCCGAGGGCGCGAAGTTCGCGGGGCGCCTACCTGAGTAATCAAGTCTCTTAAGCTATGCAGCGTGCACTCAAGTAGCGCGGAGGACCGCACACGATCCGGAGGTTGCAACGAGCATTCTCGCATCGCATCCGGAACCGTGCCCACGCGATGCACGTTCCTGCTGGCAGAATCAGTCGGGAGGGCTATCGCAGCAGAGGAGTACCGCTCATGTGCGACTACAGCTTGCACGCCGTCGCATCTCGGCCCGCAAAGGTTGGGGAGAAGCTGATGACGACGCACTTTTTTAAATCGGTGACGCACGGCTTGGCCGCGGTCGCAGAGCCCGAAGTGGCGGTCTGCCTTCTGCCAGGTACGGAGGTCGCATTCGAGCGGGAGGTGAAGTACACGCATCCCCTGGCCTGGTTCCGAAATCGCTCGATCAAAGAGAAGGTTGCCCGATTCCGACAAGTCGATATCGACAATCCGAGCAGGCATCACGACGCGTTCGAGTTTCCCAGCGGTACGATCGTGCTGGTCACGCGACTGGTCGAAAATCAAGCCTTGACCGTGCTTCAGCTGCCGAGCACCGCGCAGATGCGCGATGAGAACGAAGCGACGCAGAATAAGCCTGCTTCGATAGCCACATGAGGTGATGCGCTGCCGGCTGGCTGGCGACATCAGCCAGCTGGATCGCTGCCATTTCGGGGTTTGGAGCAATCGCGGGGGAATTCTCTCCCGCGATGCGGTCTTGTCGTGACTGAGGCGGAGCTGCTTGCAGGGTTTGTCGAGCGATCGTGGTTCGAATCATATCGCCGCATCAATCAACCTCGTCCTGAGGAGCGCGCTTGCGCGCGTCTCGAAGGACCGCCACAAGCGAGACCGAGCCCGCGGCCATGCTTCGAGACGCGTCGCAGCGCGCGCGAATTGAAAAGCTTGAGCGCGATGAAAGGCGCTGCGCCGCTCCTCAGCATGAGGGCCGCAGGGAGAGGGATCAGAACAGCGGTCAACCTCGTCCTGAGGAGCGCCCTTGCGCGCGTCTCGAAGGACGGCCACAAGCGAGACCGAGCCAGCGGCCATGCTTCGAGACGCGTCGCAGCGCGCGCGAATTGAAAAGCTTCAGCGTGATGAAAGGCGCTGCGCCGCTCCTCGGCATGAGGGCCGCAGGGAGAGGGATCAGAATCCGCTCTTGCTCTCGTGCAATGGCCGACTGAGAATTCGCGACTGATAGCGACTGATCGAGCGGTCGTCGTGCTTATAGGTGGGCTCGATAAACGACGTGAAGAGGAGCCGATGCAGATCGAAGCGCCGAAACGTACCTACGCCGACCTGCACGAGCATCTTGGTCGGCTGGACGCCGCAGGGCTGCTCTACCGCATCGATTCCCCGGTGAACAAAGATACGGAGATGCACCCGCTGGTGCGCTGGCAGTTTCGCGGCGGCATTGCGGAAGGAGATCGCAAGGCGTTCCTGTTCACCAACATCGTCGATTCCAAAGGGCGTCGCTATGACATCCCGGTGGCAGTCGGGGCAATCGCCACCAATCCCGAAATCTATCGCATTGGCATGGACGTGGCGCGAATCGAGGATATCGGTCCGGCATGGGAACGCGCCATTGCAAGCCCCATTCCACCGCGCATTGTCGAAAGCGCGCCTTGCCAGGAAGTCGTGGTCGACGGCCCCGGTCTTGCGGGGTCAGGCCAGGGCCTGGAATCGCTGCCGATCCCGATCTCGACCCCCGGTTTTGATGCGGCGCCGTATCTCACCGCCACCTGCGTGATCACGCGCGATCCCGACACCGGTGTCCAGAACATGGGGACCTACCGCTGCCAGCTCAAATCCGCGACGCGGCTCGGCATGATGACGCTCTCGAACCTGCGCGCCGGCGGCTACGAGCACTGGCGCAAGCACAATGGGTGCGGAGCGGGGATGCCGGTCGCGATCGTGGTCGGGTGCCCGCCGGTGGTGGCGTTCCAAGGACCGCAAAAGCTTCCGCTCGATGTCGATGAAATTTCCGTGGCCGGAGGCCTCGCGGGAGGACCGATCAACGTTGTGCGGGGGCGCAGCGTGGACCTTCTGGTGCCGGCTGAGTCCGAGCTCGTCATCGAGGGTTATGTTGAGCCGGACTACCTGGAACCGGAGGGGCCGTTCGGGGAATCGCACGGGTATGTCGCGTTGGAGGACTACAACCTCATCGTCAATGTCACCGCGATCACGCGCCGGCGCGATGCGATCATTACCTCGATCATCTCCCAGGTGACGCCGAGCGAGTCGAGCGTCGTCAAAAAGCTTGCCTACGAGCCTCTCTTCCTCGCCCATCTGCGGGACGGTCTTGGGATCAAAGGCATCAAGCAGGTTTCGCTGCATGAGCCGCTTACCAACCTGCGCAAGGTCGTCATCCTGCAGTTCGCCCCCGCGGTGCCGCGGACCGAGATCTGGCGGGCTCTGCACGGTGCGCTCACGCTGCATCCGTTCGTGGGTAAATTCGTCATCGCCGTTGACGAGGACATCGAGCCGCGTAACGCCGACGCAGTTTTCTGGGCCATGTCCTATCGCTGCAACCCGGCGATGGACATCAGCGTGGTGCCTGATCGGGAGCCGGGCCATGGACCGCGCACAAGCGACAAGCCCGAGCTCGATTCGGCGCTGCTGATCGACGCTACGATGAAGCATCCAATGCCGCCGTTGGCGCTGCCGAAGCGTGAATACATGGAGAGGGCCAAGGCGTTGTGGGAAAAGCTGGGGTTGCCGCCGCTCAAGCCCGAAAGCCCTTGGTTCGGCTACTTGCTTGGCGATTGGACGGAGGAATGGGATCGAAGCGCGATCGCAGCGACGCGCGGCGAGTGGATGGAACGCAGCGAGTTGTATCGCCAACGGCGCCGGCGCGGGGTGATGCCGAACACGCCAGTACGCGGCGTCGAGAATGAAGACCCGGAATGAGCGACAGCGAATACCAGCGATGGGAGAGCCGGTTTGCTTCTCCGGAATACATCTTTGGGCTGGAGCCCAATGTTTTTCTGGCCGCCCACAAACAGTTGCTGCCGAAGCAGGGGCGAGCGCTGGCCGTCGCGGATGGCGAAGGTCGAAACGGGGTATGGCTCGCGGAGCAGGGTCTCGACGTACTCTCGATTGATTTCTCCTCGGCGGCGCAGTCCAAGGCCCAGGCTCTGGCACGCCAACGCGGAGTGGTCATCCGCACGCGGCTCCTGGACGTGGCGCGTTACGACTGGCCAGAGTCCGCCTTCGATGTGGTGGTGGATATCTTCACTCAGTTCTCCGATCCAGCCGAGCGGAAGGCCAAATTCGCCGGCATTCGCAAGTCCCTCAAGCCGGGAGGGCTATTGCTGCTGCAGGGCTATCGACCCGAGCAGATAGTCTATGGCACCGGCGGACCCAAATCCCCTGCCCATATGTATACGCAGGCGCTGCTGGAGTCCGAGTTTTCCACGTTCGACAGAGTTCAGATCGAGGAGCAGGACGTCGAGATGCGCGAAGGAACCGCGCACGCGGGAATGTCCGCAGTGATCAGTCTCGTGGGCTGGAAATAGAGCATGTCCAGCAAAAGTGGAAGCCGGTTTTGCGAAAAGGACATGCTAAAAGAGCATGTCCAGCAAAAGTGGGAACCGGTTTTGCGAAAAGGACATGGTAAAAAGAGCATGTCCAGCAAAAGTGGGAACCGGTTTTGCGAAAAGGACATGCTAAAAAGAGCATGTCCAGCAAAAGTGGGAACCGGTTTTGCGAAAAGGACATGCTAAAAAGAGGATAGAGCGGGATGACGCTTCGCAGAAAAGTCATCCCGCTCTCTCGCGCGCCATGAACGCCGACCTGACTGCGACTGTCGTGGCCTGGGCGACTGAGACGGCTCGCCGCGCCATGGAGCTTCCGTCGCGAGAAACGCGTGAAGCGTATCTTGCCGAGCGTCACGACGAGATCAGGCAAGGGGCCGTCGCAGAAGGGGTGGGGGAGGGGGACGCTCTGATGCTCGCGGACATGTGCGTGGACGCCGCGCGCCGGATCATGGTCGAGCTCATAGCGCAGCGCGCCGGCGAGCCCAAGGGCCGCGCCTAGAGCGCACGCTTGCGCGGGCGCGCTCCATGCGATGTACTACAATTTCGTTCGCATTCATCAAACGCTCAAGGTTACCCCGGCAATGGCGGCTGGCGCCACTGTGGATCATCTCACGCTCTTTGGCTTAGTCTCTGTCACAGCGATGCTGATCTTCTATGCACTGGAAGACCAGACCCATTGGTTCATCCTTGCATTTGCGGGCGCGTGCGTGCTCGCCTCGATCTACGGCTTTCTGCAAGGGGCGTGGCCTTTCGGAATCATTGAAGCAATCTGGGCAGCAGTTGCTGTATATCGCTGGCGAAAGCGGCTGCCTTATTCAAACTGAGCAACTACCGGGGAGAGTGACGCGACAGCACGATCTTCGGCGTCGCGCAGCTGTCCGCCGAGCATGCCGGCGAGGCGAGGCGCCACCGTCGGTTGCGACGCAGCCGAAGCATTCATGCTGGTGCGGGAAATCCGACGCTAGGACAGGGCGCTTTTCAGCACCGTCACCATACCGCGGACGCATTTTTGGGGCGAACAACATAGGGAGTAATGCAGAGAGCCATACGCTACAACGTTGCGCACCAGTCCGTTAAGTTGCGAGCCAACCAACACCCCAAATGGCGAGTGAGTTGACGACATGCCGGCACTGACGCGCGCCATCGGTCCCGCGACGCAGCTTGCGGACCATTTGCTGAGCCCTCTGAACGATGCCACGCGGCGGGAACGAGCGGCGGTGCTGGCTCTCATCGTTTATGTCGTGCTGTGGACCGCCTACGGGGTCATCGCCAAGGGCAGCCAGGACATCCACATCGACATGTCGGAACAGTTCACGCTGGCTCGTGAATTGGCACTGGGCTATCCCAAGCACCCGCCGTTGACGATGCTGATCGTGCGCCTCTGGTTCAGCGTGTTTCCGACGACCGATAGGGCCTATTACCTGCTTGCGACCACAAATGCCGCGCTTGCTCTGTGGATCGCGTGGCGGCTCTACGCGCAATTTCTCGACGGGGAAAAACGAGTCCTCGGTGTGGCGCTGCTTACGCTGGTGCCCTTCTTCAACTTCCATGCTCTGAAGTTCAACCCGAATACCGTCTTGATGCCTTTATGGGCCGCAACCACCCTGTTCTTTCTGCGTTCGTTTGAAACACGGCGATTGCTCGACGCCGCGCTTGCAGGGTGCTTCGCCGCACTGGCAATGTATGGAAAGTATTGGTCCATAGTGCTGCTGTTGGGCTTGGCGGTGGCAGCGGTGGCGGACCCTCGCCGGGCCGATTATTTCCGCTCAGCGGCGCCCTGGATTACCGTGGTTTCTGGTGGGCTGGTGCTCGCCCCACATCTTATTTGGCTCCTCGACAATGATTTTTCGCCTTTCTCCTATGCGCTTTTGGTGCATGGAGAGGCGAGCTTGGCCTCCTCTTTGGAGGGGGTCATCGGCTACGCGGCGGGAAGTGCCGCATATGCCCTGATTCCCATCCTGATAGTGCTTGTGGTTGCGCGGCCCAGTCAAAAGGTGCTCTGGGACATGCTTTGGCCGCTCGATCTGCACCGCAAACTCGCAGCCGCCGCCTTCTGGGCAACCTTGCTGATCCCCGTGCTGGCGGCGCCTTTAGGCGGGGTGCGGTTGACGTCGCTGTGGTCGATGTCGGCCTGGACCCTCTTGCCGGTGATGCTGTTGTCCTCTCCGCTGGTGACGATTGCGCGCAAAGACGCCGCCCGCATCGTCGCGGCCGCAGCTGTGTTCCCGTTGCTCATGCTTGCCGCCGCTCCCGCGATCGGCTTCGCCGTGCACCGGATTGGAGCCCCTGAGGAGGGGCACGCCTCGGTGCTGGCCAAGACCGTCGATCGGTTCTGGCGGGAGGCGATTGACGCGCCACTGAAGGTGTTTGGGAGCACGGAAACGTTCACCTATGGGGTTCCTTTTTACCTGCGCGAGCACCCCGCCGTGGTTCATCTGCTCGAGCGACCGGCAACGCCGCAAGAAGAAGCGCTGATCGCAAGGGACGGTGTTGCGCTGCTCTGCCCAATGACCTCGGTTATCTGTCTGGGCGCAGCCGATGCGCGCGCGGCTGCCGTGCCCGGCGCGAGGCGCAAGGAAGTGGAGATCAGGCGCTCCTATTGGGGCAGCGAAGGCCGCTCCGAACGCTACGCCATCGTTGCCATTCCCCCTTCCGCGCCGGTTCCGATCAGGCAATGAGAGCCGTCGTGTAATCAGAACCGAGATCCCGCCGGATGGCGGCCGCATGTGCAGCTGGAATTTCGTCGCGTCAAAAGCGTAGTTTGATATTCTTGCGCAGCTCCGTGCCAAAGAATGCAAGCAAAGCGGCGCCATAAGCCAGCGCTCCTACGATTGCGAGGCTGAGCAGCGCGATATAATCGTGCAAAGGCGCAGCGGCGGGCCAAATCCGCGCCATCCCGGCCTGCGCCAACCAGAGGACGACGGTAAGCACGCAGCCCGCTCCGAGGAGCCCGCCGATGCTCTTGCGCAACCGGGGATCAAACGTGAAGTGGCCTTGGCGCGCCGCAAACCATGTGACCAGCCCTAGATTGAGCCACGCGCCGATCGACGTCGCCAGAGCAAGACCGACCTGCGCAAAGGGCCGCATCAGGACGATCTTGAGCAGCACATTCACTGCCACCGCGGTCAGCGATGCCTTGACCGGGGTCGCGGTATCCCCGCGAGCGAAAAAGGTGGCCGTGGCGCTGCGGATCAGCACGAAAGGCAACAGGCCCACGGCATAGGCGGAGAGCGTCTGCCCGGCGGCGCTGGCATCCGATGCAGTGAATGCGCCGCGCACGAACAAGGCCCGCATGATCAGATCGGGCACCAGGAGAAACGCGACCACGCAAGGGATCGACAGGAGCAGCGTAAATTCGATGGCGCGCGCTTGCGCGCGATGCGCACCTCGTTCGTCGCCGGATGCGATCCGACTCGCCATTTCCGGCAAAACCACGGTGCCGGCGGCAATGCCGACCACGCCGATCGGCAACTGATTGAGCCGATCTGCATAGTACAGGGCCGAGAGTGCCCCGGCAGAAAGAAAGCTGGCAATAATGGTATCGGCAAACAGCGCGACCTGGACGCCGGCCGAGCCGATCGTGGCAGGCAGAAGCGCCCGGAAGAAGCGCTTCACGTCCTCATCCCATTTCGGCCAGCGCAGGCTCGCCAGCACGTCGTTGCGCAGCGCATCGCCGCCTACGAGCAGCAGCTCCAGAATTCCCGCCAGCAACACCCCCCAGGCTGCAGCCTGGCCGGGCGATGGAAAGAACGCCGCCAGCATGAGGGTGACAATCATGGCGACGTTGAGCAGAATAGGGGCAGCCGCGACTGCTGCAAATCGGGATAACGCGTTGAGGATCCCGCCATACAGGGTAACCAGGGAGACGAGCAGCAGATATGGAAATGTGATCCGCGTGAGCTCCACCGCCAGGCCAAACCGCAGAGCGTCCTCGGTGAATCCCGGTGCGAGGAGGGTGATCAGCGTAGGCGTGAACAAGAGCGCGGCCGCGAGCAGAATGACCTGGCTCGCCAACAGCAAAGTAAAAACCCGGTCAGCGAATATTCTGCCGCAATCTGCTCCGCTTTGTTTGCGAATGCGGGCGTAGGCCGGGACGAACGCCGCATTGAAGGCGCCTTCCGCGAAAATCGCACGAAAATGATTGGGCAATCTCAGCGCTACAAAGAACGCGTCGGCGACGGGGCCTGCGCCGAGCACCGCGGCGAGCACGATGTCCCTTGCAAAGCCGCTAAGTCGTGACAGCAGGGTCAAGCCGCCGACAGTAAAAATGTGTCCGACCATCGGGGCCTGCCCGCGCCTCATTCGCAAACGGATCGCCGCAAGTATGTCCACGCCTCTGAGTGGGGCCGCCAGTCTGCGCGTGGGCAAACCGCTCCGATGCTGAGCAGGTAATTCAATCAGCAGGTGACCCCCGATCGGAGCCGGGGAAAGGTTTGCCCACCCTACAAACAGGATCTCATCGTCCCCGCGATGTCTAAAATGAGGCAGCCCGTGAAAAATGCAGTGCCCAGGCCCGTCGCCGAGAAACTGGCTTAGCCTATCACCCTGCGCGGACCCGCTCGGCGGTGGCCGACGCTCCGAGCCGCTCCGCTGTCAAGGCAACGGATGGCGATTTCAAGGCTTGCCACGGCCTCCTCGCCGGAAACTGCCGGCTCTCTTGCGTCGCGGATCGCTTCCACGAACGACTGCAGCTCCGCACGCAGGGGTTCGGCGTGACCGACCGAGAGATGCCGCATCGAATAGCTGCCATCCGGTTGAAAACCGAAGCACTCGGTGACCTGCCGGGTCAGCAGGTCGCCCATGATGTATTTGTTCCGGGTTGCAACGGTCACGTTGCGTGCCTTGAATGGAGTGAGCCAGTTCGTGTTGATGTGAGCGAGCACGCCGGAGGCAGTCCGGAACTGGAGCAGCGCGATATCCTCGCGCTCAGCGACGGCGCTCGACAGCTGAGGTTGCACTTCGGCTATCTCTGATTCGGTGAACCAGCGGATCAGATCGATATCGTGCACCGCAAGGTCGATCACCACGCCCACGTTGGACATTCGCGGCGGAAATGGGCCCACGCGGGTAATGGCTATCGACAGGATATCCTCCGCGCGAATCGCGCGCTTGATCGCCTCCACGGTGGGGTTGAACCGCTCGACGTGGCCTACCATCAGCGAAACACCGGCGTGCCGGGCCGCTGCGATGATGGCACGCCCTTCCGCCACCGACGGAGCAATAGGCTTCTCCACCAGAACATGCGCGCCGCGCCTGATACAGGTCACTGCCAGCTCGAGGTGGAGGTGGGTTGGCGCGGCGATCGTGACCGCATCCACGCCTGCTGCAAGCAAACCCTCGGCATCGCGGAAGGCTGCACAGCCCAGCGCCCCGGCTACCATCTCCCCCTGCTTCGAATCAGGGTCTGCCACGCCCACCAGCCTTACCCCTGCCATATCGGCGAGGACGCGCGCGTGATTGCTCCCCATGACCCCCACGCCGACTACGCCGATACGCAATCGGGGATGTGAGCCCAGATCCGCGGATTCAACCTCTAAAGGCAACAGACCCCCTCCGTGCTGATTGGCGGCCCTCCCTAGCATGTCGAGATCGCCCTGGCAATTCCCGCGCTCCCGGCCATGCACACGATTTAAGTCAAAGAATTACACGGCGGACCAGCGCCGGTTGTATCAGGACCCCCCGAACGGGTGCGCCCCTAGGCAACGCCGATTATCACTGGAGCGCGCGGGGCGGATTAGCGTAAGCATGGTCCGCTGAATAGCGGGTGACGCGGCCGATCTGGTCAGGACGATCTGGGCTGCCAACACGCCGTAGGAAGGGTGTACCCTGCCAAGAGAGGTGCCAAGAGAGGCCGGTCAAATACACGCAATGAGAGATCTTGCCGCGCAAGTGCACACGCTTCGGACCTGGCTTGGCAATCACGCGCTGCCGCTGTGGTGGGAGCTGGGAGCCGATCATGCTCGGGGCGGCTTCCATGAGGCCATCGATCTTGAAGGCAGACCGGTGGCGCACCCGCACCGCGCACGCTCGATTGCGCGGCAGGCCTTCTCGTATTGTGAGGCGGGTCAACTCGGTTGGGAAGGCCCGTGGGACGAAGCAGCCAACCATGCGCTGCTTTATCTCCGTAACCACTTCGTCCGTTCCGACGGGACCATCAACTCTATCGTGGATCTCGACCGCCGATGCCGAGATGCGCGATTTGAGCTCTACAACCAGGCATTTGCTCTGCTCGCCTATGCGAGCGCCCACGCAGCATTCGGGGAGGGTGCCGGCTGGCGTCAGATGGCCGTGCAGCTACGCACTACTCTTGAAGAAAAATACGCTCATCCTGTTGCGGGGTTCATCGAAGATCCCTCAGGTCTACAGGCCAATCCGCATATGCATCTGCTTGAGGCGGCGCTCGCATGGATTGCTCTCGATCCCGATCCGGGGTGGCGCCGAATGGCGGATTCCCTCGTGGCTTTATGCGTTGAAAAAATGATCGAGAAGAAGACCGGCGCGCTGCGCGAATTCTTCGCTGCGGATTGGACCCCTGCGCCCGGGATCGCCGGGAGCATTTGTGAGCCGGGGCATCACTACGAATGGGCTTTTCTGCTGTATCGCTGGGCCGACTACACCCACTCTCCGAGACCGGACGCTGCATCAAGGCTCATCGTCTTCGCGGATGCCCATGGCATCGACCCGGGCCGGGCTGTCGCCATCAACGCCGTGCTCATCGATGGCAGCGTGCATGATCCGGTGGCAAGGCTCTGGGCCCAGGCGGAGCGGATTCGAGCTTATCGCATTGACGGTCGGGACGATGCCCAGATTGCCGGCGCCGTCGCAGCTTTGCTGCGCTTTCTTGATTTAAAAAAGCCGGGCCTGTGGTTCGACCGATTGGACGCAAGCGGCAAGTTTGTCGAGGAGCCGGCGCGGGCAACAAGTCTTTATCACATCATGGGGGCAGTGAGCGAATTGACCGCGACGCTGAGCGCAGGCGGAGAGGTGGACCAGGCAGAGAAAGAGCGCGGTTATCTCGGTGCAATCCGCTCCTCGAGGAGGATCTCATAAACGAGCCACAATGCGAATCGGTTGAATGGGCTCAACCACTGCAGGACTGCGCCGAAGTCAACCAGGCTCGGCTCGGCCGCGCAAGGCGCAAGCCCATTGTCATCTACCTCGTAACCGAGGACTGGTATTTCGTGTCGCATCGCCTCCCGATGGCGCGTGCAGCGCGGGCAGCAGGCTTCGAGGTCCACGTCGCAACCCGTGTCGACCGCCACGGCTCGGCGATAGAGGCCGAAGGTTTTCACCTCCATCCCATCTCGTGGCGCCGTGGCAGCCTGGACCCGCGCGATCTCTTTCGCGTGCTGCGCGAAGTCCGTCGACTTTACCGCGAGCTCAGGCCGGATCTCGCGCATCACGTAGCGCTGCCGGCAACCCTGGTTGGATCGTTTGCCGCTACCGGACTTCCGACGGTGTGTGTCAACGCAATGACCGGGCTTGGAACGTTGTTCATAAGCAAGGAGCCGAAAATCCGGGCTACTCGCGCTATCGTCACACCGGTGCTGGGCAAGCTCCTGAGTCGCACCGAATCGGTGGTACTGGTGCAAAATCGCGATGACCGCGCAGTGATGGAAAGCTTCGGAGTAGATCCCGGCCAGATTGCGCTCATCCCCGGATCTGGGGTCGACATCGATCTCATGGGGCCTTCGCCCGAGCCAGGTGGTCTGGTCACGATCGGATTTCTGGGCCGCCTGGTGGAAGCAAAGGGAATCCGCACTCTGGTTGAGGCCCACGGATGCCTCTGCGCCCGCGGTCGGGATATTCGATTAATGATTGCGGGTACGCCGGATGTGGCAAACGCAGGCTCCATCCCGGAGGAAGAGATCAGCGAATGGGGCAGGCGCCGCAACGTTTCCTGTTTGGGATTTGTGGAGAATATTGCCGCGCTTTGGACATCCGTCCACATCGCCGTCCTGCCATCGCATCGGGAAGGGTTGCCGCTCAGCCTGCTCCAGGCCGCGGCTTGCGGCAGACCTCTGATCGCGACCGACGTGCCGGGCTGCCGCGATATAGCGCGCCACGATCATAACGCACTTTTAGTCCCCATCGACGATATCGAAGCACTCGCGGAAGCGATCGACCGGCTGGCGCTCGACCCCGAGCTTCGGCGCCGCTTCGGCGCCGCGAGCCGGCTGCTGGTCGAGCAGGAGTTTTCCAGCGAGCGGATAGGGCGCGATCTCATCGCCCTCTACCGAAGCATGCTCGAGCAACGCACGCCTGACGGTGGTGCCGACATGTAGCCCGGATGAGCGGCGCGCGTGCTCTGCTGTGGGTTGCGGCTTCGCGCGCGCGCCGCGAGATCCGGGGACACACCCGCATGTGTCGGCACCAGGGCGCGCCTGTGGCGCGACCCCACCGGCGCATGCGGGCTACGCCGATACGTAGGGGCCGGTTTGAAACCGGCCCCTACCAATGGCGCCGGGACGACAGCCCAAGCCCGATCTTGCAATTTACAACTCGCGGTCGCTTGAAGTTGTGAACAAATAGTGGTTATATAGAGAACACAGAAGAACCCGGCCGAAGATCGTGCCGGGCTTTTCCGTGAGCGGCATACCGATCGCCAGGGGATGTTTTTCGGCCGCGCGCAAAAGCACCAGGGGGGCCCCCGGAACGAAAGACAGTTGCCACATCCTGCCAAAGGGAGAAACAGACATGCGATTTCAGAAAGGCCAAAGCGGCAACCCGGCCGGTTACTCTATCAAAGGTTGAAAAATCATTGTAGATTCATTGCTGTTTACAATGGCCCGTAATCTTCACCCGTAATAGTTGCGCTCAGGCCGGCAATCTGCGTAGCCCGGATTGCGTCTTCGCAATCCGGGGAGGCCGTCCCCCGGATGGCGCGAAAGGCGCGCCATCCGGGCTACAGTCCAGCGAGTGGAGTTGCTCGCAACAGGCCTGCTCGCTTATGGGATATTGCCCCGGACAGCCTCCCGTGTCCGGTTCTGGAGGGGTTCTCGTTGAATGCCGTTCCGAATCATTCCGGTGATCATGTGTGGCGGAGCAGGTACCCGGCTCTGGCCGGTGTCCCGCGAGAGCATGCCGAAGCAGTTCGTGCCTTTGATCGGCCAAGGCTCGACCTTTCAGCAGGTAATGCGGCGGGTCTGCGACCCCGATCTGTTTGCGCGTCCCATCGTCATCACCCATTCTGAATTCCGTTTCGTCGTCGCCGAACAACTGCGTGACTGCCCCGTCAGCGCGGATATCGTGCTCGAACCTGTGCGCCGGGATTCGGGGCCGGCGGTTGCGGTCGCAGCCGTGCTGGCGAGCGAACGCGATCCTGAAGCTCTGGTGCTCATGCTCGCGGCCGACCACGTGATTCGCAAGACATCCGATTTCCGCCACGCGTGTCGAGATGCAGCCGAGACGGCTGCGCAGGGCCGCATCGTGACGTTCGGCATTCATCCGACCTATGCCGCAACCAATTACGGCTATATTCGCGCGGGAAAAGCCGTCAACGGCGCCGGCGTGCGCGAGGTTGAGGCTTTCGTGGAAAAGCCCGATGCGGAGACGGCGTCGAAATACGTCGCCGATAATTATCTCTGGAACAGCGGCAACTTTCTCTTTCATGCCGCAACCATGTGGCGTGAGATCGAACAGTTCGAGCCGCTCATGGCCGAAGCCGTGAACGCATCGGTCGCAGGCGCAACCCGCGACCTCGACTTTCTGCGGCTTGCACCTGAGCCATTCGCGCGCGCGCCGAAGAAGTCGATCGACTATGCGGTCATGGAACGCACCAAGCGTGCGGCAGTGGTTCCGGCCGATCTCGGCTGGTCGGACATCGGCAGCTGGAGCGCGGTGTGGGACCTGCTGGATCACGATGCGGCGGGCAACGCCGTCGAAGGACCAGCTTTGCTGTCCGACACTCGCAACAGCCTGGTGCGCTCCGAAGACTCGATACTCACGACCGTGATCGGCCTCGATGATGTCATTGTCGTTGCAACCTCGGATGCGGTTCTCGTGGTTCCGCGCACCCGAGCCGAGGAAGTGAAGGGACTCGTCGAGCAGCTCAAGACCCAAAACCATCGCGCCGCGGTCGAGCACCGCCGCATCTATCGACCGTGGGGCTATTATCAGGACGTGGACCTGGCCGCACGCTACAGAGTGAAGCGCATCGTCGTGAAGCCGGGCAGCAAGCTGTCGCTGCAAAAACACTTCCACCGCTCGGAGCACTGGGTCGTGGTCAGCGGAGCCGCAGAGGTCACGTTGCATCAGGACGTTCGCACCGTGCATGAGAACGAATCGATCTACATTCCGATCGGCAGCGTTCATCGTCTTGCCAATCCAGGGAAGATTCCCCTCGAGCTGATCGAGGTTCAGGTCGGCAGCTATCTGGGCGAGGACGACATCATGCGCATCGACGATGTCTATGGCCGGCAATAATCGATGCTAGTAGATCGATTCCATGAAACTGCTCATAACAAACAAAACGTCTTCATGCGGTCCCCTCACCCCACCCTCTCCCCGCAGGCGGGGAGAGGGTGTGAAACACCGTGCGAGCATCATTTGGTGTATGGAGACGCGGTCGTACTCTCCCTCTCCCCGTTCTTTACGAGGAGAGGGTGGGGTGAGGGGCGAGCTCATATGATTCGAAACATGGAAACGCTTGTCTAGCGCGGCAAAGGGACGTCGTTACGCCCGACGCTGATGTAGGCGAAGCCTTTCTCGCTCATTGCGGCGGGCCTGTAGATGTTGCGCAGGTCGACCACCACCGGGTTGCGCAGCAACGCCTTGGCCCGGTCGAGATCAAGGGCGCGGAACTGATCCCATTCGGTCAGAATCACCATTGCGTCGGCACCGGCGATGCAGGAAAAAGGGTCATTGGCGGGTTCAAGTCCCGGCATCAGCTTGCGCGCTTCCGGCATTCCCTGCGGGTCAAAGGCGCGCACGCGTGCCCCGCGTGACAGCAGCGCAGGCACGACGATCAGGCTTGGCGCCTCGCGCATATCATCGGTGTTCGGCTTGAACGTGAGACCGAGCACCGCGACCAGCTTGTCACGCACGGAACCGCCGCATGCAGCCACGATCTTTTCGACCATCGCCATCTTGCGCGCCGCATTGGCTGCGATCACCGCGTCTACAATGCTGCTGCGGGTACCGTATTTCTCCGCCATGGCGGCCAGCGCGGCGGTATCCTTGGGAAAGCAGGAGCCGCCGAAACCCGGACCGGGATGCAGGAACTTTCCAGCGATGCGGCGGTCGAGGCCCATCCCGCGCGCCACCTCCTGCACATCGACGGAGCACCTTTCGCAGATGTCGGCCATCTCGTTGATGAAGGTGATCTTGGTGGCGAGAAACGCATTCGAGGCATATTTGATCAGTTCCGCGGCCCGCCGGCTGGTGAAGAGAATCGGAGTTTCGTTGAGGGACAGCGGCCGGTAGATCTCGCGCATCACCTGTCGTGCGCGTTCGTCCTCGGTGCCAACAACCACCCGATCCGGCCGCTTGAAGTCCTCGATCGCGGCGCCCTCGCGCAAGAACTCCGGGTTGGAGACGACCGCAAACTGCGCTGCTGGTGCTGTCTGGCGGATGATGGCCTCGATCTGGTCATTGGTCGCAACGGGAACCGTTGATTTGGTGACCACGACGGTGAAGCCGGTCATCTCGGCGGCAACCTCGCGCGCGGCATCGTAGACGTATGACAGGTCAGCAAAACCGTCGCCGCGCCGTGAAGGCGTCCCCACCGCGAGGAACACGGCATCAGCTGCCGCGATTGCCGCAGCAAACTCGGTGGTGAAAGACAGACGACCCGCCGCAACATTGGTTGCGATCAGGAAGTCGAGCCCGGGCTCGAAGATCGGCAGCTTCCCCTTCTTGAGCTGCGCGATCTTTTCCGCATCCTTGTCGATGCACGTCACCACATGGCCAAAGTCGGAAAAACAGGCGGCGGACACCAGCCCCACATAACCGCTGCCGATCATCGCAATGCGCATGAGTTGATCCTCAGGCGTTCCGGTTTCGCCGTTCCTGTTCCTTCAGGACGGCGACGAGATCGGCCTTGACCATGTCGTGCACGAGCGTCTCGAAGCTGGTCTTGTGATGCCAGCCGAGCTTGGCGCGCGCCTTGCTCGGGTCGCCGAGCAGGTGGTCGACTTCAGTGGGACGAAAATAACGCGGGTCAACCTCGACCAGAACATCACCCGTCGTCTTCTCCACTCCTTTTTCCGCGACGCCGGATCCCGTCCACGCGACCGCATAGCCGATGTGCGAGAAGGCGTTTTCCACGAATTCACGCACGGAATGGCTCTCTCCAGTGGCCAGCACGTAATCGCCCGGCTCCTCCTGCTGCAGCATGAGCCACATGCCCTCGACAAAGTCGCGGGCATGTCCCCAGTCCCGCAAGGCATCGAGATTCCCCAGGAACACTTTTTTCTGCAAGCCGCATTTGATCGATGCGACTGCGCGCGTGATCTTGCGGGTAACGAATGTTTCGCCTCGGATCGGGCTTTCATGATTGAACAAGATGCCATTGGAGGCATGCATGCCATAGGCCTCCCGGTAATTGACCGTGATCCAATGCGCATAGAGCTTCGCCGCCGCATAAGGCGAGCGTGGATAAAAAGGAGTCAATTCGTTCTGCGGGATTTCCCGGGCCTTGCCGAACAGCTCGGAGGTTGAAGCTTGATAGAATCGGGTCTGCTTTTCGCGCCCCAAGATGCGAATAGCCTCCAGCAGGCGCAGCGTGCCAAGGCCGTCGGCATTGGCAGTATATTCGGGGGTCTCGAAAGAGACTTGGACATGCGATTGCGCCGCCAGATTGTAGATTTCGTCCGGCTGGGTCTCCTGCACGATCCGAATGACGTTCGTTGCGTCTGTGACATCGCCGTAGTGCAGATGAAACGAGACGCCCGTTTCGTGCGGATCGTGAATGAGGTGATCGATGCGTTCAGTATTGAAGGAGGACGAACGACGCTTCATGCCGTGAACGACGTAGCCCTTGCCGAGGAGATATTCGGCAAGATAGGCGCCATCCTGACCAGTGGCGCCGCAGATCAAAGCGACTTTCCGTTCCGGCATGTTGCAACATTGCCCTTCGCGGTGATCACTCGAATTTCTCAGCGCCACCCGATCCATTCGAGGCGCATGCCAGCATCACCCCGCATGCGCTGTCGGGAAAGCTGTGCTCTTTCAGCGCCGCTGAGTGCGTTGCCCCGGTGCCGCCGGATAGAGCAGCCAGACGATGGCTCCGGGCAGCGATCCGATGGCGAGAGTTAGACCGAAGCACACCGACAGGACAAGGGCTTGCTCCGGCGCAACGCCGTAGCGTGCCAGCAGGCCGACAACTGCGATCTCGCGAAGGCCCCAGCCGTTGATCGATGCAGGCACCAGGGCGACGCCTGTCATCACCACAAACAGGAGAGCCAGATCGGAAAAGGGCAGCATCAACCCTTGAGACTGCCCGAGCAACCAGATCAGGCACATGGTGAGCGCGTGGATCAGGCAGGCTAACCCGAAGATCAGCGGACCTTTCGGCCCAAGAAGCACGCGCCGAGCATCCGCGGCGAATTGTGCGATCCAACGTAGATAGCGCAGGCGATTGAGCAGCGGCAGAAGCACCGGCAAGAGCGCAAGGCCGGCAAGGCCGGCGATGAGCGCGCTGCCGTAGAGCACGAGTACCGTGTTGCGATAGCCCCCGAGATCAGCAGTGGCGGGCGAAAGCAGGACAATAAAAAAACCCGCCGCCACGATCAGGCCGGCTCCTACGCCACGATCGATGAGGACGCTGGTCAGAGCAGTGCGCCAATCAGACCCGATGCGAACGACCAGCCAAGCGCGTACACCTTCCCCTGCTACATTGGGCAAGACTTGCGCGAAGAATAATCCGATCGCGGTGACGGCGATCATCGAGCTCTTGCCTATCGATTCATGCGTGGCAGCAAGGCCGGTCAAAATCTCGCGCCAACGCATCGCCACGATGGGTACCTGCAGCATCACCGTCGCCACGGCCAGTGCGACCCAGCGAAATTGCAGCAGGACAATGGACCGGGAAATCTCGTTCACATCGATTTTATGCAGCAAGTACCAGAAGCAAATGCCGGTCACGAGCAGCTTGAGCGCAATGATTGCGCCCCGCTCAAGCGAGCGGGTGCCTACCTTGGCAGCATCGTCCGTTGCGCTCAGGCTCATTTTCACGATCTGCGAACGTAGGCGCGAATAACTCAATGCGATCAAGTGGCGACGGGAACCGGCAGCCCTACCGTATTGGCCGATACGCTCCGAAGCTGCAAGTCAACAATTTGGCAAGGTTCGACCGGGAGCGCGCTGCGGCTTCGGGATCAAAGACCATTTTTCGACACTTTCTTGCAGCTAAGCTGCCAAGTCTATATCAGTCACCATCATGCTCGATCGCAAGCTCCCGATGCGGTATTTGGTCCGTTGTTTGGCGCCCTTCGCGGCAGGGGCTGTGGCGCTGGTTGCTGCCTGCAGCGAGCAGCAAAAGCAGCAGGTTGCGCCTCCCGCCCCGAAGGTCACGGTTTCAAGACCACTTCAACGCACCATCGTGGACCACGACGAGTATGTCGGCCGATTTGTCCCTGTAGAGATGGTCGAGCTGCGTTCACGCGTATCGGGCTATCTCGACAAGGTGCATTTTCAGGATGGCCAGTATGTAAAACAGGGCGACCTCCTGTTCACGATCGACAAGCGGCCGTTCCAGAACACGCTGGACCAGGCCACCGCCAACCTGGAGACGGCAAAGTCGAATCTGGTCTTTGCGGAGGCCGATCTCGCGCGCGGCCAGCAGCTTATGCGAGATCGCACGATCAGCGAGCAGGTATTCCAGCAGCGCGCGCAAGTCTTCCGTAATGCCCAAGCCGCGGTGACGGCGAATGAGGCCCTGGTTCGTCAGGCCGCACTTGACGTGGAATTCACCGACATCAGGGCTCCCGTGAGCGGACGAATCGGCGACCGCCGTGTGACGCCGGGGAACCTTGTGACCGGTGGCGCCAGCTTTACCACTACTCTTCTGGGAGTCATCGTATCCACTGACCCTATCCGACTCGAGTTCAGCTTCGATGAAGCCTCGCTGCTGCGCTATGAGCGGTTGACACGGGACGGGCAAAATGACGTTACCGGCCGCGGCACCGCCACGGTTCGGGCGAAGCTCATCGATGAGCCGACTTTTTCCCATGTCGGACGCATGGACTTTGTCGACAACCTGATCGATCGTGCCACCGGCACGATTCGAGGGCGTGCGCAGTTCCCCAATCCGGACGGCTTGTTTACGCCCGGCATGTTTGCGCGGGTGCAGGTTCCGGCCTCAGCCAGCTATCAGGCAATGCTCCTGCCGGATGCTGCCATCGGCACGGAGCAAGCGCGCAAATACGTGCTCGTTGTCGGCGAGGATAATACGGCGGCACAGCGTTATGTGACGCTAGGCCCCATTGCGGATGGGTACCGAGTGGTGAAGACCGGCCTCAAGCCGGAGGATCGGGTCATCATCAATGGGCTGATCCGCGCGCGTGTGGGCGGCAAGGTGATGCCCGAGGAGGTGAGCCCTCCCGTGCAGGCGAGCGCGGTCGGCACGCAGAGCGAGTAGTCTACCCAACGCAGCACTCAGTCAGGTCATTGCGCGATGCGCATCTCGCATTTCTTCATCGACCGCCCGATTTTTGCTTGCGTTCTTTCGATCGTGTTCGTGATCCTCGGCGCAGTGGCGTATGCGCGGTTGCCGGTTGCGCAATATCCCGAGATCGCCCCGCCCATCATCAATGTCACCGGCCAATATCCCGGTGCAAGCGCGGATATCGTGGCCAGCACGGTCGTTGCGCCGATCGAGGAGCAGATCAATGGCGTGGAGGACATGCTCTACATGTCCTCGAACTCGACCGCGGACGGTCGTTTCAGCATTGCCGTGAGCTTCGATATCGGCACCAATCTCGATATTGCGCAGGTGCAAGTGCAAAATCGTGTTGCGATCGCACAGCCGAGGCTGCCCGCTGATGTACGCCAAGTCGGCGTGACCGTCACCAAAAGCTCACCCGACCTGATGCTGGTGGTCCACCTTTATTCGCCTGACAGGTCGCGAGATTCGCTCTTCATCTCGAACTACGCCACGTTGGAGATCAAGGACGTGCTTACTCGCATCGAGGGAGTGGGCTCGATTACGGTGTTCGGCAGCCGCGACTACGCCATGCGTGTCTGGCTCGATCCGGATCGGTTGCAGTCGCTCGGGTTGACCGCCGGCGATGTGACGCTGGCGTTGCAGGGCCAGAACATTCAGGTTGCTTCCGGCGTCCTCAACCAGCCGCCCGTCGAGCGTCCTGGAGCATTCCAGATCGCGGTCAAGACACTCGGGCGTCTGGCCGATCCAGAGGAGTTCGGCTCGATCATCGTGAAGCAATCACCGGCAGCGGTCGTGCGCCTGCGCGACGTCGCCAAGATCGAGCTCGCCGCGCTCGATTACTCCTCCAACTCCTATCTGAACGTTGAACCGGCGGTTGCGCTCGCCGTGCTCCAGCGCCCCGGCTCGAATGCGCTATCCACCTCGGAGGCGATCCGAGCGACCATGGAGGAGCTGTCGAAGCGTTTTCCGCCGGGCCTGACGTCCACCATCATCTACGATCCGACCCAGTTCATTCGGCAGTCAGTCGATGAGGTCCAGAAGACCATTGCCGAGGCCATTCTTCTGGTGGTGCTCGTCGTCATTCTGTTCCTGCAGACCTGGCGCGCGGCGGTCATTCCTCTTGTCGCCATCCCGATCTCGCTGATCGGCACGTTTTTCTTCATGGCGATCTTCGGATTCACCCTCAACAATCTCAGTCTGTTCGGGCTCGTGCTGGCGGTCGGCATCGTGGTGGATGATGCGATCGTCGTCGTGGAGAACGTCGAGCGCAATATCGCGTCCGGTCTGTCGCCGCGTGAAGCTGCGATCAAGAGCATGAACGAGGTGGGTGCGGCGCTGATCGCCATTGCGCTGGTGCTTTGTGCCGTATTCGTCCCATCGGGCTTCATCACCGGCATTTCCGGCCAGTTCTATCGCCAGTTCGCGCTCACGATTGCCGGGGCAACGATCATCTCGCTCCTGGTATCGCTCACGCTCTCGCCTGCGCTCTGCGCCTTGCTGCTGAGGCCGCACCGCGAGCACTCGCCGAGGCTCTGGGAGTATCCGCTCCACCTCGTCTTCCGCGGGTTCAATCGTGGCTATGAGATCATGGCGGTAGGATATGGGTGGCTTGCCGGACGGGTGGTCCGGCTCTCGCTGCTCATGCTCGTTGTCTATGGTGCTATTGTCCTCTTTGGGCTCGATGAGTTTCGCCGCACGCCTGTGGGATTCATCCCGCAGCTCGATCGCGGTTATCTCATCGCCGTCATTCAACTCCCGCCCGGCGCTTCGCTTGCCCGCACCGACGAGGTCAACCGACGCGCCGCCGAGATTGCACGCCAGGTACCGGGTGTGGCCGGTGCCGTGAACGTGGTCGGCTTTTCCGGGGCTACATTTACCAACGCCCCCAATGCCGGCGCCCTTTTCGTCGTGCTTGAACCTTTTTCCCAACGCGCCCATGACCCGCACAAATCTGCGAACGCCGTGCTGCGGGAGCTGTACGACCGGCTTGCCTCCATTCAGGAGGCCGTGATCTTTGTTGTCCCGCCGCCGCCGGTGCAAGGGATCGGCAATGCGGGGGGATTCCGCATGATGATCGAGGACCGCGGCGGCCGCGGTCCGCAAGCGTTGCAGGAGGTGGTCGGAACGATCATGAGCCGGGCGGCGGAGACGCCGGGTCTTTCTCAGGTCTTCTCGCTGTTCGAAACCGCAACCCCGGAACTCTATCTCGAGATCGATCGAACCAAGGCGCAGATGCTGGGTATCGCGGCGCCGGACGTCTTTGCCGCGTTGCAGATCTATATCGGCTCCATCTATGTGAATGATTTCAACCTGTTCGGGCGGACTTTTCGCGTGACCGCGCAGGCGGCAGCTCCGTATCGGGTGGACCCGAGGGACATCCTTAACATTCGGGTGCGCAATGCCAGCGGGGGTACGGTGCCGCTCGGCTCCTTCACCACGGTTCGCGATACGTCCGGGCCTTATCGGGTCCCGCGCTACAATCTTTATCCGGCGGCCGAGCTCGACGGCGCCGCTGCCCCCGGCTATTCGCAGGGCCAGGCGATGCAGCTCATGGAACGCCTGGCGAACGAGCTCCTGCCGGACGGCTTCAATTACGAATGGACGTCGCTCGCCTTTCAGCAGATTCGCGCCGGCAATACCGCAACGTTTGCATTCGTGCTGGCTGTAACTTTCGTGTTCTTGGTTCTTGCCGCACAGTTCGAGAGTCTCACCTTGCCGCTTGCCGTCATCATGATCGTGCCGATGTGCCTTGTTGCCTCCATTGTCGGCGTCGTATTGCGCGGCCAGGACAACAACATCCTCACCCAGGTCGGCTTCGTGGTGCTCATTGGGCTCGCCGCGAAAAACGCCATTCTCATCGTGGAGTTTGCAAGGCAACTGGAGGATCAGGGGAGAGACCGCTGGTCCGCGGCGACCGAAGCAGCCCGGTTGCGGCTCCGCCCGATCCTCATGACTTCGCTGGCATTCATCTTCGGGGTGACGCCCCTGGTATGGGCGATCGGAGCAGGAGCGGAGCTCAGACAGGCGCTGGGCACAGCGGTGTTCTTCGGAATGATCGGGGTCACCGCGTTCGGGTTGATCTTCACGCCGGTGTTCTACGTGGTCACCCGGTGGTCGGGGGCGCGGGCGAGGCGCCGGGCGGCTATCCCGGTTGCGACCATGGCGGAATAGCCAAGTCCGGAGCATGATGAAATTCGGTTTCGGCCAGCCGGTGACGCATGCTTTGGCCGGGTGACGCGTTCACAAACAAGTGAATAGTGGAGAGCTCTCCGAAATTTTTTGTCTGCGACCGGAATATCTGAATGAATGCAGGGTTCGAGACAATGCCCTCTCGCCGCGCCGTCCGGTGCGGCTTTCATCAAGCCCAGTGGAGGATGACAGAAATGATCCGTTTCTGGATTGCGGTTGCGGGGGTCGCGATCGGGGTCAGCACGCTTTGCGCTCAGACTGATCCAATTGCGGCTCGAAAAGCGCTGATGAAGGGGAACGGCGATCAGTCTCGGATCGCCAATGAAATGTTCAACGGGAAGCGGCCGTTCGACCTGGATGCTGCAAAGAAGGCATTCGCGACTTTCGCCGAAGCGGGCGGTAAGGCCCCCGCACTATTTCCCGACAGCTCCAAAACCGGAGGCGATACGGCGGCTTTGCCCGCCATCTGGGAAAACAAGGCTGATTTCGAGGCCAAGTTTGCCAAGCTGGCGCGTGAGTCCAAAGCGGCGGCAGAGGCGACAAAGGACTTCGACAGCTTCAAGGCCCAATTCGGCGAGTTGCGCAAGAACTGCGGCGGCTGCCATCAGACCTATCGCAAACGGGAGACATGATGCTGTTCCACGCGGCTGACGGGCATCTTCGCTCTGCCTGACGCACGTCGGATAACTGAAAGGCGGCCCGGAAGTGCGCAGGGTACTGCTCGCGCTGCTTGCAGTCGTGATGCTCGGGGCCGCCACTTTTTGGTTGATTACGATTCCGGCGAGCGTTTCGGCAGATGCGCTTCCTCCGCACACGCCCGACCTCCAAAACGGCCAAACCATGTTCTATGCGGGCGGATGTGCGTCCTGCCATGCGACGCCCAACCAGGAGGATAAAACCAGGCTCGGAGGCGGCATGGCTCTCAAGACGATGTTCGGCACGTTTTATCCGCCGAACATCTCCTCCGATCCGCGGGATGGGATAGGCGCCTGGACCGAGGCCAATTTCGTCACTGCCATGCGGAAAGGGACTTCCCCCGATGGCAGGCACTATTATCCGGCCTTTCCTTATGCTTCTTATCAACACATGCGGGCAGAGGACGTGCGCGATCTCTTTGCCTATCTGAGAACGCTGCCCGCAGTTGCCGGCAAAGTCAGGGATCATGATCTTGCGATGCCGTTCAAGTTCCGGCGCGCGATCGGCGGTTGGAAGTTTCTCTTCGTGGATGGCCAACCCTTCACGGCCGATACCTCCAAATCGCCGCAATGGAATCGGGGCGCCTACCTGGTCAATGGTCCCGGGCACTGTGCCGAGTGCCACAGCCCGCGCAATTTCCTCGGCGGAATAATCGCCCGCCGGCGCTTTGCCGGCGGTCCCGACCCTGAAGGTGGTGAGGGACGTGTTCCCAACATCACCCAGGCGGGGATCGGCGATTATTCGCGGGAGGATATCGAACGGGTGCTCAAAACCGGGGATCTGCCCGATGGAGACTCGGTTGCCGGCCCGATGGCCAAGGTTGTCAGCAACACCTCCAAACTTTCCCCAAGGGATCGGGCCGCGATTGCCGTCTACGTCAAATCGCTGCCGCCGATCGCAAGCCCAAAAGAGCCGTAGACAAAGTCCTCATTCAAATGCTTCCGGGAGGCCGCGTTCCGCGCTCGCGAAACGCCGCCGAGAGGAGCGGGTTTATTCCAAGCGCTGCAAGTTCCGCTTCGATAGCTTCACGCTCGGATCAATGTGGCTGGGCCGCGCTGCGCTCTGACCACATCTCCTGCAGCTCGGACAAGACGAAGCGATATCCACCGACGTTGGCTACCCCAAGGGGCAAACCGCAAGGATCATGATGGCCTCATGGTTGCTTGGGCTCGTGCCACCAAGTCTCGGGAAGATACCCATAGAGCGAGATCGCCTCAGGACGACCGATTCGCGTCCAACGCGCAACCCACTGCGCGGGCAAGTGGAACAATGGGATCGTATAGAACCCGGAGATCAGAACGCGATCGAGCGCGCGCACCGCCGCTACGAAATCGGGCCTCGTTTGCGCCTTCAGCAGCGCGGCTATCAACCCGTCGACTGCCGCGCTCTTGATCCCCATGTAATTGCGAGTGCCCGGCTGATCGGCCGCAGCCGAGCCCCAGTAGAACGTTTGCTCATTGCCGGGAGACAGCGATTGCTCAAAGCGGTTCTCGATCATGTCAAAGTCGTAATTCACGCGTCTGGCCTCGAATTGAACCGCATCGACGAGGCGTACGCGTGCGGCAATGCCGGCGCGTTTGAGGTTCTGGGAGAAGACGAGCGCGAGGCGCTCTTCATCTCTCTCGGTGACCATGATCTCGAAAGTGAACGGCCCGCCGCTGTTGCGATCGACCAGGGTGCCGCCGCGGAGCTCGAACCCGGCGGACCCGAACAGGTCGAGTGCACGCTTTAGCGCCTTGCGGTCGCGACCCGAGCCATCGCTGACCGGAGGCGACCAGGTGCCTTCCAGCACGTCCGGGCGCACCGTGTCCGGGAAGCGCGCGAGCAGGTCCCTTTCGCGGGCATCGGCGGGCCGTCCATGCGACGACAATTCCGAGCCGTCGAAATAACCTGCGGTGCGCCGATAGAGGTCGAAGAAATAGCTGCGATTGACCCACTCGAAGTCGAACAGATAGGACAGCGCTTCCCGCACACGCGCATCGCGGAAGACCTCCCGGCGGGTATTGAATACGAAGTAGTTGCTCGGCTTGGGCAGACCGGTGCGAAAGGCTTCCTTCACTACAAGCCCATCGCGCACTGCCGGAAACGAGTATGCCGTCTGCCAGCGTGTAGGATCACGCTCGTCGCGCGCGTCGTAGAGGCCGCGCTTGAACGCCTCCATGTACGAGTTGGCTTCCCTGTAGAAATCGTAGCGAATCTCGTCGAAGTTCCAGAGGCCGCGATTGATCGGAAGATCGCGCGCCCAATAGTCGGGGTTGCGCTTCAGAGTGATGCTCTTGCCCGGATCGACGCTGCTCACAACATACGGCCCGCTTCCGAGCAGCGGCCGCAATGAGGTTTCCTCAAACCGGTCCGCATTGACCGCGTGCTCGGCGAGGACCGGCATAAGTCCCAGTATCAGCGGGAGCTCACGGTCGTTGCTTCCGGACAGGTCGAAACGTACTACCCCCTCGCCGATGATTTCCGCCTTGGAGACCTTGGCGTAATAGGTGCGATAATTGGGACGGCCCTTATCCCGCAGCAGCTTCCACGAAAACACGACATCGTCGGCGGTGACCGGCGTGCCGTCCGAGAATTGAGCGGCGGGATCGAGACGAAAAATGACGTAGCTGCGGTCGGGGTCGGTTTCCACCGACTTCGCGATCAAGCCGTACAGGCTGAACGGCTCGTCATAGCCGCGTGCCATCAAGCTCTCGACGACGTAGCTGCGCACGGACGGCGGCGCTATCCCTTTCACGATGAGCGGGTTGAGGCTGTCGAATGTGCCGAGCACGCCTTGCACCAGGCGGCCACCCTTTGGCGCGGCGGGCTCGGCATAAGGAAGCCCAGCGAAGTCCTCGGGCATTGCCGGCTCGCCGTGCATGGCGATGCCATAACGCGTTTCCCCCGCTTGTGCGGTCGCATGGACGCCGCCCCACACGAGCGCAACGAGCAGAAGGGCGGAGTAACGTGCCCCTCTAGCTGGTCGACGAAATACCCGCGCAAGCGCGCTGGGCGCCATCGCTGCGCGATGCATGGATGGGTGGGCAAACATCCTGGCAAGCTTGCGCGTTTTGTTGCTCCTGCCGACGATGCCGAGCCGAGTTATCACCGCTATTTCGTCGCCCCGCTCGCCCTCGGAACGAAATACCTCCTCGTCGACCCCTACCCAGTTCAGTTCAGGGGGGTATCCCTGAGTGCCACATGCGGATAGGCGACGCGTGGTCGGAGAGGACGTGTGTCCTTAACCCCAAGGCGGAGATTTGCAAGTGTTGCCGTGGGTGCGGTCACGCTCCTGCCGCATTTGGTGACGACACAGCCTGAGGATGGGGCGACCGTTCCGGCCGTGGCTGCCGTGGAGAGCGGGAAGCGAGAGGATTCCGTCGATGAATCACTGGTTGGTCTCTGCGCCGGCCCGGCCGGTTGCACGTGCGTTAACCGTTGCTGCAGCTTCCACCATGCTCACCGCATTGATTGCCTCGGGCGCATTCGCGCAGGCTCCCCAGGCGCCGCGAGCCGCTCCCAAGGCCGCCCCGAAAGCGACACCCGCTCCGAAGCCCGCGGAGGCTCCTGCTCCTCAGCCGCAAGCCCAGGCTCAGGGAGGCCAGGGAGGCCAGGGAGAGCAGCCTCAACTCATCTTTTCCCCGTGGACGAAGTTCTGCCTCAAGGGCCAAGAGGCGAATGCCAAGCAGGTTTGCTTTACCGGCAAAGATGGCCGGGTCGAGTCCGGAATGCCGGTGGTTGCCGCTGTCCTGATCGAGCCCGAAAACGAACCAAAGAAGGTTCTGCGTGTCACCTTGCCGCTGGGCATGTCGCTCCAGCCCGGCACCCGCGTCATCGTCGACAACGGCCAGCCGATGACCGGGCCCTATGTCATTTGTTTCAACAACGGCTGCATGGCTGACTACGAGGCCAGCGGAGAATTGATCGGCAAGCTCAAGAAGGGGCAGGGGCTGGTCATTCAGGGGATCAATGGCGCTGGGCAGCCTATCAGTCTCGTTGTGCCGCTCGGCGATTTCGCCAAGGCCTATGACGGTCCGCCCACCGATCCCAAAGTCTTCGAAGAGCAGCAGAAAAAGCTGCAAGAAGAGCTGCAGCGGCGAGCCGAGGAAGCGCGCAAGAAGCTCGAAGGTCAGCAGCAGGCTGCCCCGAGCCGATGACGGCTAATTGAGCATGGAGTTGCGGGGACGGTAACTGCCCTTCTCATCGCGATCAAACACTTCCGCAACCTGTGGATGGCGCACCGGCTCTCCCGACGTGTCGGGGAGCAGGTTCTGCTCCGACACATAGGCGATGTACTCCGTTTCGGCATTCTCGGCGAAGAGGTGATAGAACGGCTGATCCTTGTGCGGGCGCACCTCCGCCGGAATGGATTGATACCATTCCTCGGTATTGTTGAATTCCGGGTCGATATCGAAGATCACGCCGCGAAACGGAAATAGGCGGTGGCGCACCACTTGGCCGATCTGGAACTTCGCATTGCGCATCTTGCTCATGCAGCGACGCTCCTTCGTACCACGAGAGCGGGATGACTTTGCTTCGAATCGTCCTCCCACTCTATCCTCTTTTTTGAGCATGTCCTGTTCGCAAAACCGGTTCCCGCTTTTGCTGGATATGCTCTAAAGACCGTAGCGTTCCGCCAGCTGCGGATCCTTGTCGGCGGCTAGACGCGCGAGGTCAAGCAGCACCTTGGCCTGCTTCCAGGTTGCGTCATCCTGCATCTTGCCGTCGATCATGACCGCGCCGCTTCCATCCGGCATGGCTTGGACGATTCTCTTTGCGAATGCAATTTCCGCAGGGTCGGGCGAAAACACGCGCTTGGCAATGGGAATCTGGCTAGGATGCAGCGTCCATGCGCCGACGCATCCCAGAAGGAAGGCATTGCGGAATTGCGTCTCGCAGGCTTCCGGGTCGGAAAAATCACCGAATGGGCCATAGAATGGCTTGATGCCAGCCGCCGCACAGGCGTCGACCATCTTGGCGAGCGTGTAGTGCCAGAGATCCTGCTGGAAGGCAGCCCGCGTGCTGCCCTTGCTCGTCGCATCCGCGAGAATCTTGTAATCGGGGTGCCCGCCACCAACGCGCGTGGTCTTCATGGCACGCGAGGCGGCGAGATCAGCCGGTCCCAGACTGATTCCGTGCATGCGCGGCGAGGCGGCCGCGATCGCCGCGACATTATCGACGCCTTCGGCGGTCTCGAGAATGGCATGAACGAGAATGGGCCTTTGCACCGCGTGCCGCGCTTCAAGCTGGGCAAGGAGCTGATCGATATAGTGGATATCCCAAGGCCCCTCGACCTTGGGCAGCATGATCACGTCGAGCTTTTGCCCCACCGCGCCGACGATCTCGGTAACATCATCGAGCATCCAGGGCGAGTTGAGAGCGTTGACGCGGGTCCACAGACCCGTCTCTGCGAATTCATTTGCCTTGGCCATTGCGATGAAACCGCGCCTCGCCGCAATTTTGGCGTCCGCGGGAATGGCATCTTCCAGGTTGCCGAGCACCACGTCGACCTCGGCGATCAACTCGGGAACCTTCGCGCGCAGCTTCTCGATATGGGGCGGCACGAAATGGATCATGCGCTCGAGCTTGACCGGCAGTTGCAAGAGCGGCGACGGAGCGCCGATCGCGAGCGGCTTGAAGAAATTGCGTGGGAGCTTCATGCCTTCAGCCTGCGCGGGTAAAGCCGAGTTGTAGCGGCGACGCACTGCGCCGCCCGGCCTTGGGCGAGGCGATGCCTCTTGCCCATACAGCTTTGGCTGTACCGTACGGGCGGAGCTCGACTAATCCAAGGTGTTCACGCAACGCCTTGCTCAGAGTGGCTCTCCCCGCATGAGCCGCGGCTGGCCAAAACGCGGCTCCATGCCTTCGTGCATCGCTGCCCGGCGCAAGGGAGGGATGCGATGCATCGAGAGCAGGCCCAGCGCGCGCGCCGCCTGCACGGGGAGCAAGTCCGAAAGCAGGCTGCGGTTGAGGAGATCCACCGCCAGCGTTCGGCTGCCGATGTCCGCCCGACGCATGCGGTCGTAGCGCTCGGTGACCTCGCTCGTCCCGACGTCGCAGCCTTTTCGGTGCGTGCTGACGACGAGTTCGCAGATCGCCGCGGCGTCCCGCAGACCAAGGTTGAGACCCTGCGCGCCGATGGGCGGAAGCGTATGCGCTGCCTCGCCCACCAGCACCATGCGCTGCGCGCCAAAGCGTGCCGCCGTTCTGACCTCGAGCGGAAACGAGCCACGTGCCGGCTCGACATCGGTCTTGCCCAGGAGGGAGTGCGACCGTCGCTCGATCTCTTGCGCGAGCAAATTCGGAGAAAGCGCTGCGATGCTCGATGCATCATCAGGATGAACGACGAAGACCAGGCTAGAACGCCGGCCCGGCAGCGGCACGAGCGTGAACGGGCCCGTTGGCGTGTGGAGCTCGGTCGAAGTGTCACCGTGCGGCCGACTGTGACGGAGATTGAAGGTCAGGGCAGTCTGAGCATAGCTGCGCGAGTTGGTGCGTATCGCGGCCGCCCTGCGGCACAACGAGCGCTGCCCATCCGCTGCTACGACCAGCCGACATGTCACCGTAGAGCCGGTTTTCAACGTGACCGTCGTGCTGCGGTCGCCAATGTCGAGTGCGGCAGCTTCGTCCACGGTCCACATCAGCGAAGGAAGCGCGCGGGCACGCCGTTCGAGCGCAGCCAGCAGAAATCGGTTCTCGACGTTGTGACCGAACTCCTCCAATCCGATCTCGCTTGCCTCGAAAAGAATCTCAGGCGCGCGTACCAGGCGTCCCGTGTCGTCCACCATCCGAATGGCTCGCAAGGGAGCAGCATGGGGGCGGCAATGCTCCCACACATCGAGGGTGGCGAGGGCGTTGACAGATCCATGGAGGAGGGCGGTCGTGCGCGGATCGGCAAGGTTGACCGCTTTGGCAACAAGAACAGTTTCGATTCCACAGGACGCGAGCGCAATCGCTGCCGTCAGCCCCGCGGGCCCGCCGCCTACGACCACACATTCGGCATCCATTCTCGTCACCCCGCATAGGGTATAGTGGCTCCCGGCAATTCAGGAGCCGATTTTTGCGACCGCTGACCCAAGCCTGCGCTTTCGGAGTCCATGTTTTCACCTCTGCCGGAGCCGCCGTGGCGCTCGCCGCATTGGCGTTCGCGGTGGCAGCACAATGGACGGCCATGTTTCTCTGCCTTGGAGTAGCCCTCATCATCGATGGCGTCGACGGTGCTATGGCGCGATCCCTCAAGGTCGCAGTGGTTCTGCCGCGCTGGTCCGGTGATGTGCTCGATCTCATAGTCGATTTCGTCACCTATGTATTCGTCCCGGCTTATGCGATCAGTGCCGGTGGATTCTTACCGATGACGCTCGCACTACCTGCGGGCGCCATCATAGTGATCACTGCCGCGCTCTATTTCGCCGATCGTGACATGAAACTGGCGGGCAACTATTTTCGCGGGTTTCCCGCGCTGTGGAACGTGGTGGCCTTCTATCTCTTTCTGCTCAGGCCCGGTCCATGGGTTGCAAGCTTCATCATTGTTGCCCTTGCGGCCCTCACGTTTGCGCCGATCAGGTTCCTTCACCCCATTCGCGTCCGGCGGTTCCGTCCGCTCAACATCGCGGCCTTGCTCGTCTGGTCTTTTCTGGCTTTCGTTGCGGTTATGCAGCGGCTCGATCCGTCTCCATGGGTCACGACCGGACTGCTGATCGTTGCGTTCTACTTTCTCGCGGTTGGCGCGACCGACCGTCAGCCCGGTGACGACAGGCCTGCGGGGACCGCTTGATCCGCCGGCCTTGCTGAGAGAGATTGCGTCGTTTGCATCGAGGCGCAATGGTCAGAACACGTGCATGCAGGAGTGACAGCAATGGTCGCAGCAGTCCGAGTACACAAGGCGGGGGGCCCGGAGGTCCTGACCTACGAGGATATTCCCGTGGGGGAGCCGGGCCCCGGGCAAGTCAAGGTCAGGAATCATGCCTGCGGGGTCAATTTCATCGACGCCTATTTTCGCATGGGCATGTACCCATCCCCGGTCGGCCTGCCGTTCGTCGCCGGCAACGAGGGCGCCGGCGAAGTCATCGCGGTCGGCCCCGGCGTTACTGAGGTCAAGGTCGGCGACCGCATCGGCTATGTGGCGGGGCTTGGCTCCTACGCAGCGGAGCGGGTGCTGCCCGCGGACCGCGCGGTAAAGCTCCCCGACAATAGCAGCTACGAGCAGGCTGCGGGCATGATGCTCAAGGGGCTGACGGTGCAGTATCTGCTGCGCCAGACCTACAAGGTGCAGAAGGGCGACAACGTCCTCATCCAGGCGGCTGCTGGCGGCATCGGGCTGATTGCATGTCAATGGGCCAACCACCTCGGCGCCAATGTCATCGGGACTGTCGGCTCCAAGGACAAGGCCGAGCTCGCCAGGAAGAACGGCGCGCACCACACCATCCTCTACCGGGAAGAAGATTTTCCCGCCAAGGTGAAGGAGATCACCGGCGGCAAGATGTGCGCGGTTGTGTACGACGGGGTGGGCAAGGCGACATTCCCGGCCTCGCTCGACTGCCTCAAGCCGCTTGGCATGTTCGTGAGCTTCGGCAATGCCTCCGGGCAGATCGAGCCGTTCAACATCAATATTCTGCAGACCAAGGGCTCGCTGTTCGCCACCCGCCCGACGCTCAATACCTATGCCGCAAAACGCGAGGATTTGCTCAAGATGGCGAGCGAGCTGTTCCAGGTCGTCGGCAGCGGAGCAGTCAAGATTCCAGTGAACCAGAAATATCCGCTCAAGGACGCGCAGAAAGCGCACCGGGATCTCGAAAGTCGCGCCACCACCGGATCGAGCATCCTGCTGCCGTGACGCCCAAAGTTCCGTAGGGTGGGTTAGCTCTAGCCCGTCATTCCGGGGCCGCGAGCGCTCGGATCGGCGCTTCGCGCCGTCCGAGTGCGAGCGGAGCCCGGAATCCATAACCACAGGCCGTGCAGTGATCAAAGTGGTTACGCTGCGGTGGCAGACATTACTGCTTGGGGTTATGGATTCCGGGCTCGCAGGCAAATCGGCACGGCCGATTTTCCTGCGCCCCGGAACGACATCGAGGGACAACTTGTGACGCAGTCCGGCTAACCCACCCGCGCAGTGTTGCTCAGATCAGCGCAGCAACGCGCGCGAGCGATGGATGCTGCAAAGTGTCGGCCGCAAGACGGGGAATCCCGATCACCTCGATCGTATCCGCGAAACGTCGCAGCGTGGCAACGGTCTCGTCGAGCGAGGCGGCGCTCCCGGAGCTCTCGCTTACGATCACGCCCGCCACGTCCAGATTGCGCCGAGCCAGCACCTCGAGTGACGTCAATGTATGACTGAGGGTGCCGACATAGCTTCCGGCTACCAGCATGAGCGGCAGGCGCAGCACGGACATCAAGTCGAGGACGGTGCGATGCTCATCCAGAGGCACCATGATCCCACCGATGCCCTCAATGAGAACGACACCCGGATTTGCGCTCAGAGTTTTCCGGCAGAACTCGACGACCTGAGCAAATGCGATGCTCCGGCCTTCCTGCCTGGCGGCCATGTCAGGCGACAGCGGCGCCATAAATCGCCACGGTGATATTCCTTCGATTTCCTGCAAGCTGACGGGACGTCCAAGCGCCGCAAGCAGCACGGCCGGATCGCTGCCCTGCAAGCTCTTATCGTCAAACCCAGTGACGACGGGCTTGATCGCATGGACACCGATACCGGCGCTGCGCAGATTGCGGATCAATGCTGCCGTCAGAAAGGTCTTGCCGATATCGGTGCCGGTGCCGGTGATGAAGGCAGCTCTCATTGCGCGGGAATTGCGACAGCGTCGGAGCGAATGAGAACACGGCTGCGCACGAGCTCGGCAAGCCGATTGATCTCGTCATCGGGATGTTGCGCGGTGAACGTGAAACGCAGCCGCGACCTGCCCTGCGGCACGGTCGGCGGTCGAATGGCGGCGACCATGAACCCGTTCTCCTCGAGCAAGCGTGAAGCCGCAAGCGCCGCTTCGGCTTCGCCAAGCAGAACCGGGACGATAGGACTCTCCGGCTCGGGGAGTTGCACGGCGCGGGCAAATACCCTGGCCTTGGCGAGCGGCAAGGCCGCATATTCCGGCTCCTGCTTGATCAGATCGAGCGCTTTAATGGCTGCAGCCACTGTCGCCGGCGGCAAGCCGGTGGAGTAGATCAAGGTCCGGGCGCGATTGCGCAGAACGTCCGTCACCGCTGCGGAAGCGCAGATATAACCGCCATAAGCGCCCAAGGCTTTGGAGAGCGTCCCCATCTGCAGGGGAACATCGGCTTTCTTGCCTTGCACGAAATTCGAGCCGCGTCCTGCGCCGACGACCCCCACACCGTGGGCATCGTCCGACAACAGCCAGGCATCATGATGCTGGGCCAGGGCTGCAAGTCCGTGCAGGGGTGCGATGTCGCCATCCATCGAGAACACGCCATCGGTGGCGATAAGCACGCGGTCGTAGCGCTTGCGCAGCTCGGAGAGGAGCACTTCAACGTGTCCCAGGTCGGCATGGCGGTAGGGAACGACAGCGGCGCGGGCGAGGCGCGATCCGCCCCAAAGGCAGGCATGGGCCAGCTCGTCGATCAAGATGAGATCCTCCGGGCCGATGAGCGCCGGAATGATCCCGAGGTTGGCAAGATAGCCGGACCCGAAGACGCAGGCGGCTTGCGCGTCCTTGAGCTGCGCCAGTCGATGTTCCAGCTCGGCATAGAGCGGATGGTTGCCGGTGACCAAGCGCGAGGCTCCGGCCCCCGTTCCATAAAGACGCAGCGCCTGTGTTGCGGCCTCGACCACGGCCGGATGGTGGGTGAAATTGAGGTAGTCGTTGCAGCAAAAAGACAGTAGCCGACGGCCATTGCGCAGCAGCCAGATTCCGGTCACCCGCACGGTCTCAACCAGCTCACGGCGCAGACTGTTGCGCTCGAGCTCCGCAAGTTTGGCCGTTGCGAATTCATCAAGGGAGCGCATGTTGCGGCTGGAACCCTGTTGTGCGCGCCTTTGTCCACCCTACGGGTCACTGGGGGCGGCCACAATGAAGGCACTGAATATGGAAGGGAAGGGCCCAATGTCACCCGAGGTTAATGGCGGGACGCCGGTACCCGCGTGGTATGAGGCCGGCCTGCCCCACGTCTGGTTGCCTTATGCGCAAATGAAGACCGCGAGCCCGCCTTTGCCGGCTGCTCGCACGCAAGGCAGCCGGATCGTGCTCGCTGATGGTCGCGAGCTCATCGACGGCATTGCCTCGTGGTGGACCTCCTGTCATGGCTACAATCACCCTCATATCCGCGCCGCAGTCGAGCATCAGCTCGCCCTCATGCCGCACGTGATGCTCGGCGGGTTGGTGCACGAGCAGGCGCTCACCCTCGCACGCCGGCTCTCGGCCCTCATGCCCGGCGATCTCGATCGCGTCTTCTTTTCGGAATCGGGCTCGGTTGCGGTTGAGATCGCCATCAAGATGGCCGTTCAGTTCTGGCGTAATCGCGGCTATCCCGCGCGAAGAAAATTGCTGACGTTCAAGGGCGGCTATCACGGCGACACAACCGGTGCGATGTCGATCTCCGATCCCGGCACGGGAATGCACCAGGCGTTCGCGTCACTGCTGCCCGAGCACCTGATCATTGAGCTGCCAACCGACGAGAAAACGGCCGCCGATTTTGCCCGCTTCATCGATGCGCACGCGGATGAGCTTGCGGGGCTCGTGGTCGAGCCGCTGGTGCAAGGTGCCGGCGGCATGCGATTTCACGACCCGCAAGTGCTGCGCCTGTTGCTGGAGGCAGCGGTCAGGTACGAGCTTCTCCTGATATGCGACGAGATCTTTACCGGCTTCGGCCGTACCGGGACCCTCTTTGCCTTCGAAGCAGCCGGTATCGTGCCCGACATCGTGACGCTGTCGAAGGCGCTCACCGGAGGGACCCTGCCGCTGGCCGCCACCATCGCCCGCACCAAGATATTCGATACGTTCTGGTCGGATGATCCGGCCCAAGCGCTGATGCATGGGCCGACTTACATGGCCAATGCGCTCGGCTGTGCTGCAGCCAACGCTTCGCTCGATCTGTTCGAGCAGGAACCGAGGCTCGCTCAAGTAAAGGAGATCGCAGCAAGGCTGGAGCAAGACTTGGCGCCTTGTCGAGGCCTCTCCGGAGTGACCGACGTTCGCGTGCGCGGTGCGATCGGCGTGGTCGAGCTCGAGCGCATCGACGACCTGGAGCGACTAAGGGCGCGGTTCGCGGGGGAGGGGACATTCATCCGCCCCTTCGGCTCGATCGTCTATCTCACGCCGGCGTTTACGATCGGCGAGGAAGATCTCGCCAGATTGACCAGCGCGATCGTGAGAGTTGTTGGAAGCGAAGTACGTTAAGACGTTTCCCTTCGCATGCTTCCCCATTCCCCGTACCGTCGCCCGCCGGATTTATTTCACGCTGATGCCGGCAGCCTTGATCACCCTGCCCATCTTTTCAGTTTCACTGGCCAGGAAGTTGCCGAACTCCTCGGGCGACATCGACAACGGAATGCCGCCGAGGTCTTCGATCCGCGCCTTGATCTTGGAATTGGCGAGTGCGGCTCTGATCTCCTTATTGAGCCTCGCGATGATCGCGGCGGGCGTACCGGTCGGCGCACCGACGCCGTACCACTGAGCCGATTCGAAACCCGGCACTGTCTCCCCGACTGTCGGCATTTCGGGCATCGACTCTAGGCGCGTTGCCGAAGTCACCGCTATTGAGCGCAGCGTGCCGGCCTTGACGTACTGGATCGCCGACGGAATGGTGCAGAACACCATCTGCACCTGCCCGCTCAGCAGATCCATGAGCGCGGGAGTTGTGCCGCGGTATGGCACGTGCGTCATTTGGATGCCGGTCATCAGCTGGAGCAGCTCGCCCGAGGCGTGGTCCGGTCCGCCCGCGCCGCCGGTGCCCATGTTGACCTTGCGCGGATTGGCCTTCGCGTAGGCGATGAATTCGCGCACGTTATTGGCTGGAAACGCGGGATTGACCGCCATGAAATAGGGGAAGCGTCCGATGCCGGCGACCGGCGCGATGTCGCGCATGAAATTGAAGGTGAGACTTTCGTAGTAAGTCGTGTTGATCGCATTCGCCGCGTTGACCAGAAGCAAGGTGTAGCCATCTGGTGGCGAACGTACGACCGCCTCTGTTGCGATATTGGTCGCTGCCCCGGTGCGGTTCTCCACCACGAATTGCTGCTGGAGCCGCTCCGACAGCCATTGGCCGATCAGGCGCGCCGCGATGTCAACGCCGCCGCCCGGAGCATAGCCAACCAGGATCCGCACCGGGCGCGACGGATAGGTCTCCGCCCGGACCACCTGCGGGCAGGCCGCGACGGTAGCCGCTGCCGTAAGCCATAACAGTTTGCGTCGGTCTATGGCCATGACGTTTTCCTCTGCGTTATGGTGATTTGGGTACCCAGCTACAAGGGATAACGCACACCAATGCGGCTGGCCAAATTTTCTGTGCTTCACCAGTCATAATGCGGCCCGCTTCGAGCAGCTTATGACCGGCAAGCTTTTCGTTTGGCCGGGGTTGACACGTGGGCATGAAGCATTGCGACCTCGGCATTGCAGTGGTAGGCGCCGGGCGCATCGGCACATTGCGCGCGCGGATTGCGGCCAAGCATCCGGCGGTGCGATTTCTGGCCATTTCCGATCGCGACCCCACGCGAGCGCGCTTGCTCGCCGAGCAGGCCGGGGCCGACCTCCACTCCAGCGACAATGAGGAAGTGATCCGCCATGCGGACGTGACGGCGGTGATTGTCTCCACTCCCGAGCAGCTGCACACCGAGCCGGTTCTGCGGGCGCTGGAGCTAGGCAAGCCTGTGCTGGTGGAGAAGCCCATTGGATTCTCTCTCACTGAGGCAGATGCCATTCTCACCACCTTGCGCGCGACCAAGGGTAAGCTTTGCGTCGGCTACAGCCGCCGCTACAAGGAGTGCTTTCTGCGCGCGAAGGAGCATATGCGTCTCGGCAGGCTTGGCCGGATCGTCGGCGCCACGGCGCGGGTCTACAATTCGCGCGCGCAGGCCTTTGCCATTCTCAAGCGGGATCCGCACGCCACGCCGGTGCTCGATGTGCTTACCTATTATGTTGATCTCATGTGCTGGTTTCTGGAAGGCAACCGTCCGGTCGAGGTGGTGGCGCGCGCCCAGCACGGTATTTTCCGGAAGGCCGGATACGGCGCAGATGACGTGACCTGGGCGATCGTGACATTTGCCGATGGTGCCGTCGTCAATCTTGGCGTGAGCTATGCGTTGCCCGCGAATTATCCGACGCAGGGGCAGTCCGACCGTGTCGAGCTGCTCGGCAGCGAGGGCACCATGATCATCGACGACGACCACTTGGACCACCTGTTGTTCTCGGAACAGGGTATTCCTCACCCTTATGTGCCGGGTCACACGGTCAACATGTCATTTCTCGGCAGCAACAGTGCGGGCGACTGGGCGCTGGACGATTTCTGGGGATCGCTTGGCAATGAGACTCGCGCCTGGCTCGATCATCTCGCGACCGGAGCGCCGACGGTGCATACCACGCCTGAGCAGGCCCGGATCAATCTGGAAACGACCCTTGCGATCGAGCGTGCGGTGGAATCGGGGCACTCCGTGCGCCTGCCGCTGCAGGCGGAAGAGTAAATTGCATGGCGTCGCGAATATTTGAAACGGTGACCTTGGTAAGTTGGGCTGCCCTCAGAGCGTGAAGTAGTCACAGACTGCGCGATTAGAGCGTGGTATCGTTCCGCCATTGCATGGGAATGCCCCCTACGGGAGGGTCACATGGCAATGCACATCCGGCGGCGAGAATTCATTGTCACCCTGGGCGGCGCGGTCGTGGCGCGGCCGCTCGCGGCGCGTGCGCAGCAGCCGCCAATGCCGATGGTCGGATTTATCAACGCCAATTCTGCCAAGAGTTGGGCGGCGCCCTTGTCGGCCTTCCTCAAAGGGCTGAGTGAAACCGGTTATGTTGAAGGCCGTAGCGTGGCGATCGAATACCGCTGGGCGGAGGACCGAATTGATCGGCTGCCGGCGATGACGGCTGATCTGGTTCATCGTCGGGTGGCTGTGATCGCCGCGACCGGCACCCCGGCGGCGCTCGTGGCAAAAGCGGCGACTACGACCATTCCGATCGTCTTCGAAACGGGCGCCGACCCGGTCCAGCTCGGCCTCGTCGCCAGCCTGAACCGGCCGGGCAGCACCGTCACCGGCGTGACCCAATTGAACCAGGAGGTAGCGCCGAAGCTGCTGGAATTGCTCCACGAGCTTCTGCCCACGGCGCGCGTCATTGCGCTCCTCGTCAACCCGGCCGATCCCGCTCTTGCCGAGATCAACACGAGTAAGATGCTGGCGGCGGCCCACACCCTCGGGTTGGAGCTCCATGTGCTGAATGCCAGCAGCGAGCGTGACTCCGATGGGGTCTTCGCAAAGCTGATCGAATTGCGAGCGGGCGGGCTCGTGGTCGGCGCCGATGCACTCTTCACCGGCCATAGCGAACAGCTCGCCGCCCTGGCGGCCCACTACGGGGTGCCCGCGGTCTACAAAGGACGCGAGTTTACTGCGGCCGGAGGACTGATAAGCTATGGATCGGACATTACCGACTCATACCGCCTGGCCGGCATCTATACTGGCCGTATTCTCAAAGGCGAAAAGCCTGGCGAGCTGCCGGTACAGCAGGCCACGAAAGTTGAGCTGTTCCTGAACCTCAAGACCGCTAAGGCGCTCGGGATTACTGTGCCAACCGCTCTGCTTGTCCGCGCCGACGAGGTGATCGAGTGATGAAACGGCGCGAGTTCATCACGCTTCTCGGCGGCGCGGCGGTGATGTGGCCGCTGGCCGCGCGCGGACAGCAGGCCGAGCGGGTGCGGCGGATGGGCATGCTGTCGTCTTCTTCTGAAACTGATTCAGATTGGCAGACGCGCGTTGCTGCGCTCCGCCAAGGCCTTGCGGAGTTAGGGTGGACCGAAGGCCGCAATATAAAGATCGACTACCGTTGGGGCGCCGGTGACCCCGGCCGGAGCCGGGCCTATGCGGCCGAGCTTGTGGCACTGAACCCGGATGTGATCTTCGCTGCTCCCAGCTCCGCATTGGCGGCAGTACAGCGGGAGACCCGCACCATACCGATCGTGTTCGCGCAAATCGCCGATCCGGTCGGCGCCGGCTTCGTCGCCAGCCTTGCGCATCCGGGAGGCAATATCACCGGCTTCGCACTTTACGAATTTGCAATCGGCGCGAAATGGCTGGAACTGCTCAAGCAGATCGCCCCGTCCGTGACACGGGCTGCCGTCGTCTACGATCCGGCAAGTCCAAATTCGACTGGATTCTTGCCGATGATCGAGGCAGCCGGGCGTTTGTTGGGAGTGCAGGTGTTCAGCTACGTCGTACACGACACCGCCGACATCGAGCGCGCCATCGACACGTTCGCAGCCGAGCCGAATGGCGGCCTTATCCTAGTGCCGAGCCTGCTCACTCACGAAAAACGCGATTTCATTATTTCCCTCGCCAATCGGCACCGTCTGCCCAATGTCTATGCGTTTCGTTACTACCCTGCGAGCGGCGGCCTGGCATCCTACGGCGTGGACAATATCGACCTCTACAAGCGCGCAGCCTCTTACATCGATCGCATTCTCAAGGGAGAGAAGCCGGCGGACTTGCCGGTTCAAGAGGCGAATAAATACGAGTTGGTCATAAATCTGAAGACCGCCAAAGTGTTCGGTCTCGAAATTTCGCCGACATTGCTCGCGCGCACCGACGAGGTCATCGAATGAGAAGGCGCGAGTTGATCACGCTGCTCGGCAGCGCAGCGGTCGCAATACCGATCGGGGCGCGCGCGCAGCAGCCGGCGATCGGATTTCTGAGCAGCGCGTCGCGGGATTTCGACAATGTTTACCGCTTGACCCCCTTCCGGCAGGGTCTGAGCGAGATCGGCTATACCGAAGGCCGAAATGTTGTGATCGAATATCGAGGGGCAGAACATCAACTTGATCGCCTGCCGGCACTGGCTGCCGACCTAGCTCACCGCCAGGTATCGGTCATCGCCGCGGGCGGCAGTCCAGTCTCCGCATTGGCCGCAAAAGCGGCGACCACAACTATTCCAATTGTCTTCACAAATGCGGCCGATCCCGTGGAGATCGGCTTGGTTGCAAGCCTCAACCGGCCGGGCGGAAACGTAACAGGCGTCGCCCAGCTAGGCGCCGAGCTCGGGGCCAAGAGGCTGGGGCTACTGCACGAGCTGGTGCCTTCCGCAACGTCAGTCGCTGTTCTTGTGAATCCAGCCCGACCAGGTGTCGATGCGCAGGTGGCTCAAGCACAAGAGGCCGCGCGGGCACTGGGGTTACAGCTCCACATCTTGAAGGCGAGCAGCGAACGCGACTTCGATGCGATCTTCCTAACCTTGGTCCAACTGCGGGCCGGTGCGCTCGTGATTTCAGCCGATGCTTTGTTCAACGACCAGCGTGATCAAATCGTAGCCTTGGCAAGACGCCACTCAGTTCCCACAATTTACGAATGGCGCGACGCCGTCGAGGCCGGCGGTTTGATCAGCTATGGCACCAGAAGGCTGGATGCGTACCGTCAAATTGGAATCCTCGCCGGCCGGATTCTCAAGGGTGAGAAGCCCGCAGATATTCCGGTGCTACAGCCGACCAAATTCGAGCTGGTCATCAACATGAAGACAGCCAAGGCGCTTGGTCTCACTATCCCGCCGGGCGTGCTCGCGATCGCGGACGAGGTAATTGAATGAGGCGTCGCTATTTCGTGACTCTGCTCGGCAGCGCGGCGGCAGCTTGGCCGTTTGCGGCCCGCGCGCAGCAGCCGACGATGCCGGTGGTCGGGTTTATCCGAGTCGGGTCGGCCGATGCCTCCGCGCGCTTCGCGGCCGCGTTCCGCAAAGGTCTCAACGAAACCGGCTACGTCGAAGGCCAGAACGTGACGGTCGAGTACCATTGGCTGGAGGGCCAACTCGATCGCCTGCCCGCAGTGGTGGCTGATCTGGTCCGGCGCCGTGTGGCCGTGATCGCCGCTCCCGGCGTCCAGCCCGCGCTCGCGGCCAAGGCTGCAACTGCGACAATCCCGATCGTCTTCGCCGTCGCCGAAAACCCGGTCAGGATTGGTCTTGTCGCCAGCCTTGCCCGGCCTGGCGGGAACGCCACCGGCATTAATTTCTTCAACAACGAGGTGAACGCCAAGCGGCTGCGGCTCTTGCATGACTTGGTGCCCAAGGCCATTCGTATTGCCGTGCTTCTCAATCCGGTCAACGCTGCGGTCGCCGAGACCATTTTACGGGACGTGCAGGAAGCCGCCCCCACCCTGGGGTTGCAAATCCAGGTGCTCAACGCCACGACGATCGGCGAGATTGATGCGGCCTTTGCCACGCTTGCGCGCGAGCGCCCCGATGCTCTCTTCGTCGCTGGCGACGCATTCTTCGTCAGCCGCACCGTGCAATTTATTACCCTGACGGCGCGCGACAGGATTCCGGCGACTTATGCGCTGCGTGATTATGTGGCAGCGGGCGGGCTGATGAGCTACGGAACCGACCTTGCGGACATGTTTCATCAAGTCGGAGTTTATACCGGCAGCATCCTCAAGGGGGCCAAGCCCGCCGACCTGCCGGTGCTGCAATCGACCAAATTCGAGTTCGTCATCAACCTGCAAACGGTGCGAGCGCTCGGCATCGAGGTGCCGCCAGGGGTGCTCTCCATCGCCGACGAGGTGATCGAATGAGAGAAGGCGCCAGCGAAGCTGGCGCGATCAGCCGGTGTAAGTCCGGCCCAGGTAAGGCCTAGCAAGCCGCCTGGAAGCGAGTGTTGCGTGAGGCGGCGGCGACGCCGAACACGAAGCGTACACAGCGGTTGCGTGGGGTGTGGGAGTGAGCCACGAAATGATGAACTCGCGGGAGCGGAGATTGTTTTCATGATCGAACGCAACATGTGCAATGCCGTTATGCGAGGCATTGTCGTCCCGCCGGGGTCGAGGGCCACATCACGCGCAAAAGGATCGCGTCGGAAGCTGGGATATCTCGTGACTGGCCGTCAGTGTCGAGTGCGAGGGATGGTCCGCATCGGGAAGGTGAGGAGCCGTAGCCGATGATGCACGGGCACGAGAAGTCGCGCTCCGCCATAGTAGCTGTGAAGCCGACGAACAAAGCGGAGCGATCCGCTGCGGAGCCGGTGGAGCGAAGGGCGGAGACCAAGGGGAATGCGGACCAGCAACGCACGCGCCGGACTCAGCGCCGCATAAGCGTGTCAAAGATGCTGGCTCGCATACGGCAGCATATAGTTGCCGTGGATACCCAAGGTGGGAACCGTATGCGGGAAAGCTGCACGTACGGATCTGTGCGGGGGGCGCGAGGTAACTCGCGTCCCTACCGCGACCGCCGGGAGTTCATTACGCTTCTCGGAGGCACAACAGCCACTTGGCCGGTCGCTGCGCGCGCGCAGCAGGCCGAGCGGGTGCGGCGTATCGGTATGCTGTCGTCTTCTTCGGAAACCGAAAGGTGGAACGCTCGCCGGCCGGATTCTCAAAGGCGAGAAGCCCGCCGATCTGCCGGTGCTGCAGCCGACCAAATTCGAGCTGGTCATCAACATGAAGACACGAAAGCATCCCATGCGATGTTGGATCACAGCGCTCTCGTAAAAATAGATCGGGCCGGGACTCGCACGGTAATGCCGTTCCGCCAGTGGAGGCCGTAAGCCTTAGGAGCCACGAAACTACAGCGTTACCCGGCAGTTGGCGCTGGCGTCGAAATTAGAATCCCACCGCCGTTCCGTGCAGATCGTAGGCCTCCGCGCGCTCGATCTTCACCGTGGCCACCTCACCCACGCGCAGCGGCCGGCGGCTCGATACGAAGACAGTGCCGTCGATCTCCGGCGCGTCCGCCTTGCTGCGGCCTTTCGCGGCAAACGCGCCGGAAGCCGCGTGCGCCGCGCGGGAAGCTGGGCCGCAGACCTCGTCGATGATGACCTGCTGGCGGGTTCCGACCTTGCGGCGAAGCCGTCGGGTCGAGATTGCCTGCTGGCAGCACATCAAGCGGTGCCAGCGCTCCTCTTTGATCGTGTCGGGTACGGGCGGAGCGAGCTCGTTTGCGCGCGCGCCATTGACCGCCTCGTAACGAAAGCAGCCGACCCGATCGAGCTCAGCCGCATCGAGCCAGTCGAGGAGGATGCGGAAATCCTCTTCCGTCTCTCCCGGAAACCCGACGATGAACGTGGAGCGAATGGTCAGCTCGGGGCAGATCTCGCGCCAGCGCGCGATGCGTTGCAGTGTTTTTTCCTGCGCCGCCGGGCGCCTCATGCGCTTGAGCACGGGCTCGGCCGCATGCTGAAACGGGATGTCGAGATAGGGCAGAAGCTTGCCTTCCGCCAGCAACGGGATGACGTCGTCCACGTGCGGATAGGGATAGACGTAATGCAGCCGGACCCAGACCCCGAGTTCGGCAAGCGCGCTCGCCAGGTCGAAAAACCGCGCGCGCACGGTTTGGCCCTTCCATTCGCTCGCCGCATATTTCAGGTCGGTGCCGTACGCCGAAGTGTCCTGCGAGATGACCAGCAGCTCCTTGACGCCGGCGGCAACCAGCCGCTCGGCTTCCCGCAGCACCTCGGCTGCGGGTCGTGAGACCAGATTGCCGCGCAGCTTGGGGATGATGCAGAAGGTGCAGCGGTTGTTGCAGCCCTCGGAAATCTTCAGATAGGCGTAATGCCGTGGCGTGAGCTTGATGCCCTCGGGCGGGAGAAGGTCGACGAAGGGATGGTGACGCGGCGCAACCGCGCGATGGACCGCCTCGATCACGCTCTCGTACTGCTGCGGGCCGGTGACCGCCAGCACGCGGGGAAAAGCATGCGTGATCTTTTCCGGCTCTGCCCCCATGCAGCCGGTCACGATCACCTTCCCGTTCTCATCGAGCGCCTTGCCGATCGCGGCAAGCGACTCCGCCTGGGCGCTGTCGAGAAAGCCGCAGGTGTTGACGACGACGAGATCAGCGCCGCGATGATCGCGGGCAAGCTCATAGCCCTCGGCGCGCAGGCGGGTGATGATGCGCTCGCTGTCGACCAGTGCCTTGGGGCATCCGAGCGAGACGAAGCTCACCTTGGGGGCAGCACTGTCATCCGCGGTGATATCGTGGTTGGACATGATCATGGGACGCGAGGCTTAGGTGAGATGTACTCAGCGTGTGCGCGGCAGACTCGGTCTGCTCCCTCCCCCACGCAACCGGGGCTTGCCCCGGTTGCCCATGATGATGCGCAAGTCGGGCAGGCCCGACTTGCGTTGGGGGAGGGGTGGGGAGGGGGGTGGCGAGTTTTGCAACGGTGTTACCACTATCTCATCACCCCCACCCCCAACCCCTCCCCCACAAGGGGGAGGGGAGCACACCGCGTGCGCCGCACGTTTTGTGTGTCATACCAGCAAGACGCGCATCTAGCTGACCGTGCTGATTGGGGCAAGCTTCTGCAATGGAAACAACAAACACGATAGCGATCGTCGGCGCCGGCATCGGCGGCCTGGCCGCGGCATTGGCGCTTTTGCGGCGAGGGCACGACGTCGATGTCTACGAGCAGTCGCCGGAGCTGGGAGAGATCGGCGCCGGCATTCAGATCAGCTCAAATGGCACTCGTGTTCTGTACGCGCTCGGCCTTGAGGCAGCGTTGCACGCAATCGAGGTGGTTCCGTCGCGCCGCCAAATTCGTCACTGGAGCACGGGCGAGACCTGGGACTGGTTCGACCTGGGCGCGGTCACGCGGGAGCGCTACGGCACGCCGCACGTGATGCTCCACCGCGCCGACCTGCACGGAATGCTCGCCGATGCGGTCCGCCGCCTCAAGCCCAACGCCATCCAGCTGGGCAAGCGCTGTGCCGACGTTAGCCAGCGCGAAAGGGACGCAGCGGTGCGCTTCGACACCGGGGAAACGGTGCGGGCTGCGTACGTGATCGGCGCGGATGGCATTCATTCCAAGGTTCGCGCATGTCTGTTTGGCGCGGATCGGCCAGAGTTCACCGGCGTTGTCGCCTGGCGCGCGACCGTGCCGATGGAATGCCTTCCGTCGCACCTGGCGCAAATGGTCGGAACGAACTGGCTCGGACCGAGCGGCCACGTGCTGCATTATCCCATTCGTCGCGGCGAGCTCATGAACTTCATCAGTCTGGTCGAGCGCGACGACTGGCAGATCGAATCCTGGACCGTCGCCGGCACGACGGATGAGCTCGCGCGGGACTATCCGGGCTGGCACCCGGACGTCCATGCCATCATTCGCCACGTCAAGATGCCTTTCAAATGGGCGTTGATGGTGCGCGGGCCGATGCGGCAGTGGTCGAAGGGGCGCATCAGCCTGCTTGGGGACGCTTGCCATCCGGTGCTGCCGTTCCTGGGACAAGGCGCGGTGATGGCGATCGAGGACGCTTACGTGATCGCCGCATGTCTGCAGAAATATTTTGCCGACCCCGCCGCGGCCTTCGCGCGGTATGAAGAGATCCGGCGGGAGCGCACCGCCGTGGTGGTGCGCAAATCGCACGAGAACCGCAACGACGTGTTCAGCCCCGCGCTTGCCGACAAGGACGCGATTGCAAGCGAGGTGGCGCGAAGATGGCAGCAGGTCCGCCTGCGCGAGCGGATGGAGTGGCTTTATGCCTACGACGCGACCGCAGCGCAGATCTGAATCAGGATTCGAACCAGCGCGGTGGGCGCTTCTCCAGGAACGCCCGCAGGCCTTCCTGGGCATCGTCGCTCGCAACGGAACTGCAGAACACGTCCACGGCGTCGGCAACCTTGCGCCGATGATCGTTCGCGCGCATGAAGGCCGCGCGTCCGAGCCTCATTGCCGTAGGTGCCTTCGCTGCAAAGGTGCGAGCGAGCGCCAGCGCTTCGTTTCGCACGCTCTCGTCCGGTGCGACCCTGCTTACCAATCCGAGCGAAGTCGCTTCCTGCGCGCTGAAGCTGCGCCCGCTGAACAACAGCTCGAAGGCGCGATGGCGGCCGACGATGCCGGGAAGATGCGCAAAATGGATCGCCGGGAGCAGTCCGCGATCGATCTCGGGATACCCGAAGGTGGTGCTTTCCCCGGCAATCAGCACATCGCAGGAGATGGCCAGGGTCATGCCGCCGCCGCGCGCCGTGCCGGTCACGGCGGCGATCGAGGGCTTGCCCAGATTGTATTGAACATCGGCGAGCTCGACATAGAGCTTCTCGAGATATCGCCGTACCTGGGTTTCCGATTGGCCGAGCAGTTCGCGAAGATCGAGCCCGGCACTGAAACGCCCCGGCAGCGCGCTGCCGAGGACGACCGCGCGGATATTCCGGTCGACAGCGGCCTGCCGCAGGGTCTCGATAAGTCGCTCGATCAGGGGTAGATCGAGCGCATTCACCGGCGGGTGCGCGAGACTGATTTCCGCGATGTTGTCTGAGACCTCGTAGCGCAGCGGGGGATCCATGCTCGCAGCGGGACGGAGCGCGCCGTGCATGCCGCGCCTTCAGCGAGTGGCTCCAACCGTAGTCCCATGGGCGGCTTCGCCGCTCGCCAGGGCGGCAAGGATTTTCTCCACCAGGCGGCGGGCCGAATTTGCGCTCAGCTCCACCGCGACGCGCTCGCGTCCGCCTTCCGCCTCATTGACGAAGTCGATCCCCAGCGCATGATCGAGCGGGGAGTGGAAGGGATGGTCGTAATAGACGTTGGCGGTATCGATCCGCATCCAGCCGTTCGCGCCTTTGGCGCTGCCAAGAAGCTTCGCTTTCTCGACGATGTATGAGCACATGTGTTTCTCCTTTCATTCGTCAGGCGGCGCGCGCGACCGCCGGGGTCGCGAGGCGCTTATGAAAAAACGCGACAACCTTGCTCCAGCCGTCGAGCGCCTGCTCGGGACGGTAAGCGAGCCGCGACGCGTTGAAGAACGCGTGACCCGCGCCGTCGTAACGGTGGAACTCATAGGTCTTGCCGAGCTTCTTGAGCACCGCCTCGGTGCGGTTGACCTGATCGCGGTTGGGATTTTCGTCGTCGTTGCCGAACAGCCCAAGCAGCGGGCAGCGCATCCGCTCCGTAAGCTCGATCGGGGCCACCGGACGCTTGGCGTTGAGCTGCTTTTTATCGTCCACGATCACGTTGCCGCCCCAGCAGTCGACCGCTGCATCGAGATCCGGGTGCGTGCAGGCGGCGAGATAGGCATGACGCCCGCCCGAGCAGAAGCCGATCACTCCGACCTTCCCGTTCGAGTAGGGCTGCGCCCGCAGGAGCTCCATGCAGCCTTTCACGTCGCCCATGACCTGCTCGTCGGGCACGCCGCCGGCCGCGCGCACGCGCGCACCGACATCGTCGGGGCTGCCCGGTCCTTCGCGGAAATACAAATGCGGCGAGATCGTCGGCAATCCATGGTGGGCGAGCTTGCGGGTCGCTTCCTTGATCCACTCGTCCCATCCCGGCATGTGATGGATCAGCACCACGCCCGGCCACGGGCCGGCGCCCAGCGGGCGGGCGTAATAGGCCTCGCCGACATCGCCGTTGTGACCGCGAAACGCGACCGTTTCCGCAAGCATGCTTTCATAGCTCATGGCGTTCTCACCTTTTCCACACCTTAAACTTCGATGGTCATTCCGGGGACGCGAGCACTCGGATCGGCGCTATGCGCCGTCCGAGCACAAGCTCCGCGAGCTCGCCGGCAAGTCGGCATGGCCGACTTGCCGGCGCCCCGGAATGACACCCAAAGTAAAATCTCTCACGCAATGACGCCAATCCGCCGCTATGAACCCTCACGGGCATTTGTACAGTAGCGCTTTGTAGGTCTGATCCTGATCCGAAAAATCGACGGTCTTGTCCTCCCGCAAGCTGAAGCTGATATCCCCCAGCATCTGGCTCCCGCCTGGCCCCGGACATTCGACGTGCATCATGTATGTCTTGCCCTCGTGCTTGGTTTCAAGAATGGTACATAGTCCGAACACCGAGTCGATCTGGGTCGGTGTGATCTTGACGCGTCCCACGTTTGGGTCCAACTCGTCAGCCTTGCACGGCTGGTTTTCGGTATAGGTGCCGATAAGCGCCGAATCGTCATCGCCCGAAGCTGTCGAGGCCGCGCCGACGACCGCGAAGACAATGCCGACGAGCTTGACAATGGCCTGATACACTTGAATCCCTCCACGCCGTACGCCACGCGCCCCGCACGGTGCGGTCGCAATGTAACGAATGTGCCGGGAGGGGCCAATGGGTTGGCATCAAGCATGGATAACCTGAGCATCATTCCGATCACCGACGTCCGCGAGGGCGGGCCGGTGCGCCACGCCATCGATGGGCGCGCGCGGGCGCGCGCGTTGCGGGACGACTGCCTGTCTTGGCTGCCGGCATCGCTGCAGATGCTGCTGCCGGCAATGGACGCCATCACGCGTCGTTGGCTGGCGCGCTCGGCATCCCCCTATGTGCCCGAGATCCGGTCGATTGCGGCAGCTCTGGGGTTTCCCGGCGTTTGGTTCCTCAACGGCACTTATGAATGGGGCTGCACGGCGGTGGCGCGCGAGGAGGGCAGGGTGCCCTGGCTGGTGCGCACGCTGGATTGGCCGTTCCGCGGCCTTGGCCGCCACCTGGAAGTGGCGCGCATGCGCGGTCCAGCCGGCGATTTCTTCAGCGTCGCTTGGCCCGGCTATGCCGGCACGCTGACCGCCTTGGCCCCCGAGCGGTTCGCTGCTGCGATCAACCAGGCGCCGCTCTGGCGCCGCACCCGGCACCGCCGGCTACGCCCCATCGATCTTGCGCTCAACGCCCTTGGCACCTGGCGCGTCAAGTTTTGCCCTGCCGCGCATCTCTTGCGCGATGTATTCGAGATCTGTCGCGATTTTGCCGAGGCGAAACATCGGCTGGAAACAACCCCGATTGCGCGTCCCGCGATATTCACGCTCGTCGGCCTTGAGCCCGGGGAGCGCTGCGTGATCGAGCGCACCGAGGAGGGGTACGCCACCCATTGCGATACCACGGCAGCAGCGAACGACTGGTTCCACGGCCAGGAGCCGTGGGAGGCGCGAGTTGCCGCCAACCTGTTGTTCACCTGCTCCTACGAAGATGCGGCGGCGCGCAGCCGCGCCCGGCGCGAAGCGCTCTGGTCGTGGCGGCATGGGTTCAGCGGCGACATGGCCTGGCTGGTCCCGCCGGTGCTCAACTGGTTCACCCGCTGTGCCGTTGAGATGTGCCCGGCCCGCGGAATCCTCCGGGTGGCCGGCTACGAGCCCCAGGCGGAAAGCGATCTGCCCTTGCGGGTGACGGAGATCTGCGAGCTGGTCGACCGACCACGCGGTCTTTCCTATTCGTAGGCCCAACGACCAGTACGAGATTCTTACGGCCGGTTCTCGCCGCCAAAAAGCGCCGCGGGAAACTGGGCCGCATAACGCCGCTGCCTTCTCGTTGGAGTGGGCTGTTGCGGTCGAGGGCTCAGGTCGGGCTCGATCAGCTTGCGATAGAGGTGCCACGCGGCGTGTCCGAGTACCGGCAACACGACCGCAAGCCCGACGAAGAACGGCACCGACCCGATCACCAGCAGGCCCGCTACGATCAGCCCCCAGACCGCCATCGGGATCGGGTTCGCCGCGACCGCGCGCAGCGAGGTCAGGACTGCTTCAACGGCGCCGACATCGCGGTCGAGCAGGAGCGGGAACGAGACCACGCTGATCATGAGCACCGCGAGTGCAAACAAAAAGCCCACCACGTTGCCGATGACGATGAGCTTCCAGCCTGCAGGGGTGGTGAAGACCTGGTGCAAAAAATCCGGGATCGATGCTGCCGGTTGGTAGCCGAAGGTCGCGATGTAGATCGCCTCGGCCACGGCGACCCAGATCAGGAAGATCACCAGCAGCAGGAAGCCGAGCGCGGCGATCGCGCCGCGCGAGGGCGAGTGCAACACGTCGAAGGCGTTCTGCCAGGAAGGGTTGAGTCCCTGCTCGCGCTGGCGGCTCAACTCATACAAGCCGACCCCGGCAAACGGGCCCACAAGGGCAAATCCCGAAGCCAGAGGGAACAGCAGAGACAGTACGTCGTATCCGACGATCACTCTCGCAAAGACAAGCCCGACAATCGGATAGATGAGGCAGAGAAACGCCGCGTGCGTGGGCATGGCGGAGAAGTCGGCAAGGCCGCTGGCCAGCGCGTCTTTCAGGTCCCGGATGCGGATCTTGCGAACTACGGGTGGGCTGGCGGCTTCCGAGCCGACGAGAGCATGCACGTGCGTCATTTGGGCGCCTCCACGCAAGAGGACGATCGCGACGCCCAGCCGCCCTTGCGGTCACGCCGTGCGGCGACCGAGGTTTAAGCCAACTAACATATAACAAGCCAACGCGTAGACGCTACCGCGTTCGAGCCCAGACTGCCAGCGGCTTGGGTGTGATCATCGATCAAACTCCCGTCATTTCCCGGCATGGGGATCGGGATTCGTGACCGAGGTAGATGCTCAATGGACCCGCACCCGAGCCGAAATGAGCTCGACGGCCTGCGCGTTTGCGCTATTCGACGCTGTGGCGGTAGTCCGTCGCGGTCTGCCCTGTAATCCGACGAAACGCGGTGCTGAATGCGCTCGACCCGCTGAAACCGACCTGGAACGCCACCTCGGTAATGGAGGCACGCGGATTTGCCAGCAGAGCCTTCGCGCGTTCCATGCGGCGCGCCGTCCAGTAGCGATGTGGCGGCTCTCCGAGGGACCGCTTGAAAGATCGCAGGAAATGATAAGGACTCAGTCGCACAAGCTTGGCCAACGCATCAAGCGAGATGTCTTCCGCAAGGTGCTGCTCGATAAATTCCACCACGCGTCGTTGCTGCCATCGGGCAAGCCCGCCACGGTAGGTCGGCCGGGATGACTGAATTGTGCCGTATCGGCGCAGGAGCTCGTGCGCCAACACCCCGCCGAGCGCGTCAGCATACATACGATCTGCTGGATCAACTCTGCCGATCTGCCCCTTGAGCTTGAAGACGGTCTGCCAAATCGCTTCGTTCTCGAAGAGTAACCCAGGTTTCAGCTCGGCCTCATCGAACCGGAGATCGGGATCGACCACCACCGTCCGCGGATCGATGTACAGGCATATTGAACGAGTCAGAAGCCGGGGATTCTGCGCGCCAAAAAACTTTCTCCCGGCCGGAACAAGAACCAGCTTATTGGAGTAGTTGCGCATCGTGGATGTCGGCAGCCCCTCCACGAATGTTTCACCGTCATATCGCACGCCCTGCTCGACTGCGATGAGAAGATGATATTCCTGCTTGAAGCTATACTCGAAAGGCTCATGGCTGATGATTTGCACGGTATTCGCCTGTACGCCGCGCCAATGTGCCGTTCGGTGACGGACGATTTCAGCCGGAGAAAAGTCGACCGTAGGCAGCTCACTGGCGACAAGCTCAGGCCGAGAGGCGGCTGTCACGGGAGAGCTTCGGTTCTGGTCTGAGTCAATAAATCGGTCCATGAGACGACCTGTTCCGATGTTGCAAGCGATCCTCCTTGTCGTTTCTCCCAGCTGCTGACTTCGAGCCGGCGGAACAATGATTTTTATTGCCGGGATCTCAAGAGACGCACCACATAGGAGGCCACCTGCGGCAATTCAATGCATGCGCCTCGATCACGGCGAGTTGATCCGCTCATGTGATGTTTGCCGTCCTGCACACACGAAGCCGGGGGAGAGTACTCGAACTCGAAAACGTCATTCCTCTTGAGCGCCAAGAGCCCCATACCGAGCAGGCCATGACGCGCGCGCTCCAAACTACATCCTTGGTAAACGATCCTGGCAGTCTGCCACCAGGGTTTCGATGAGCTCTGTTGCAGGTAGGTCGCGGATCAGCGGGGCACATTGGCCCGCCCAAAACGGCAGAAACTCCGAGCACGCCGAACCTGTATTCGCCTGGAGGAGAGGTCGTATGAGGCTGGCCTGAGCGGGGAATTCGAGCGCTTCCTCGCCCCCAATTTCGCCTATCAACCGATTGCGCAAAGCGCGGGCGGGTCGCCCGGTAAAGACCCGCGTGAGCCGGGTGTCTTCATCTGCGGCTCGATGTAGGGCTTCGCGGTGGGCGGCTGAAACCGTGGCTTCCGGACATCCCAGAAACGCGGTGCCGAGCTGAACGCCGCTCGCTCCCAGCGCGAACGCGGCAGCGATACCGCGGCCATCTGCAATGCCACCAGCAGCAATCACCGGAATGCGCACGGCATCCACGACCTGCGGGACAAGCGCCATCGTGCCAATCAGCCCTGCGCCATCCCCTGCGGTAAAGGTTCCACGATGCCCGCCCGCCTCAAAACCTTGGGCAATGATGGCGTCCACACCTGCCGCCTCCAGCCTTCGCGCTTCCGCAACCGTCGTCGCTGAGCTGAGCACAATCGCTCCCGTCTGCTTCACGCGCTGTAGCGTGTCGGCGGCTGGCAAACCAAAATGGAAGCTGACGACTGGCGGTCTTAGGTCAAGCACGAGCTGAAGCCGTTCCTCGTCAAAACGAGGCAATGGATCGCTCGGCTCTGGCACGGCACCGAGGTCGAACTCGTGGTAATAGGCAGAAAGACGCTCTCGCACCCGACGTGCCGCATCTGCGTCAATACGCGGCGCGGAGTGGACGAAGAAATTTAGACTGAATGGCTGGCTGGTGGCCCAACGTATCTCTTGGATGTGGTCCCGCGCGGTCTGCGACGACAACGCACAGCAACCGAGCGAGCCGAGCGCGCCCCCGTTAGACACGGCGGCGACCAGTTGAGGGCCGTCATAGGTGCTCATGGGCGCTTGGATGATTGGGTGACGGATGCCGAGCAGATCGAGGAGATCGGTGCGCGGCCATATTTCGCCCTTCTCAGAACAAGTCGTCATTTTAGAACGGGTCGTCATTTTTCCACCTGTCAAAGTCTTGGCCGCAAAGATGACAGTTCGCGCGCCGTTGACCTTATATCTTGGGGAGGCGAGACCGAGCAGTCCTGAAGGTTCCTGCTGTTTTGCTCGAGAGATGAGGACCTTCAACGTCAAACTGCCGATGTCGCCCGGATAATCTTATCTGATAGGTTGGGGCAACGGGGGCGACTGTCGCTGCAGCACTGTGTTCGATTGCCCTTTCTCAACGATATTGATGACCAGCAACCGGATCGGCTCACTGCCGATGCTGGCTCCCATGTGCCACTGCCCAACCGATTCCAGGATGAAATCTCCTGGTTTATACGTATCGCTTCGTCCGGTTTCCATATTGGTCACGCGCAAGTTCCCCGACATAACATAGGCGTACATGGGATAAGGATGCTTGTGGACCGGCAACGTCGCACCCGGCACGACGTCGTAAATCGAAACAACGACCTCGGCATCCTTCTGCGGCAGGACAATCGGTTGTCCAGTCGAAGTGACTGTGGAGGACAACAACGGTGTGATGGTGACGTCCTTTCGCTCCTGTGCCTGCAGTGGCGAAATGAGCGACGCAGACAAGCCTGCCAACCAGAGGAGTTTCATGGACTTTGCTCCGATCCGAGGCGGTGACCCCTCGTTCTCTTCGAAGACGGCCCCACTTGGCGGCGGCGTTGGGTCGAACACCTCTGCGCAGATCGCCGTTGCGACGGCGTAGCGGTCGTCGCCCGGCATCGATAAGCGGCCGCGCAGTTCTTGACCGAGCCGGTTCAGCGTCCTTCCGATCAAATCAGACATTTTAGGTTCTCCTACTGCCAACGGCACGATCCCAGCGGTTCGCGCCCGGTTGATGGCCATTTAGGGAGGGCAGAGCCGCTGATCGTGAAGATTCCTGCTGTTTTGGTGGTTGCGGGGCGAGTTGCGTGAGGGAGATGCCGTGAACGCGTCGAACCCAGCGCGACAGGTGGCTCTGGTCGGCGAAGCCTGTGCGGGCTGCGATTTCAGCCAAGGCAGACCGCCCGTCGCGGATAAGCTCGATCGCGCGTTGCAAGCGCAAATGCACGACATAACGGTGCGGCGTCACACCAACGGATCGGGTGAACACACGCGTGAAGTGGAAGGGGCTGCGACCCGCCATTCTTGCCAGCGTGGCGACTTCGATGGGCTGATCGAGGTTGGCAACGACATAGTCTCTGAGCCGCTCGAGCACGGCCTTACCCAACATGCCTCGTGTTCGGCTGTTGGGCCTTGACGTGTGGCGAGCAACTAAACCATCGATGAAGGCGCTCGCAAGTTCGTTCGCGAAAAGTGGCCCCTTCGGGAAGTCGCGTGTGCTCTCCGACACCAAGGCGCGAGCAAGATCGAGAAGCCCATGGTCGTAGCCTGGCATGCACTCAACCAGTTGCGCTTCGATCGCCTTGTCCTCCGCCGCTGCGAGGGCGAGTTGGCCAGGATCGACCGCAATGAAGATGACATCGACACTTCCTTCGGCGTTGGCCGCGGAATCGATCCCTGCGGGACAAATGGCAAGCGAGCCCGTCGGCGGCGCGTGCGACACCGTTCGATCGGCCATGCGACATTCAAAACGGCACTGCTGAACCATCTGCTGAAAGCAGATGAGGTGCCGTTGCGATGTCGTTGTGAGATGCAGGCCGCCTTCGAACCGCAGCTGGAGCACACTGACGCCGCTCTCACCCGGCACCCTGCCGGCAGCCAACGTTGTCGGCAATTCGCCATTCCCCTGCATCAAGGAAAGCTCACCGATTCCTGCCATCATCTCTGCGCTCATCAACTTCGCACCCGTCAATCAACCGAAATGAATTCCGTAGTCGGCGGCGAGCTCCAGGACAGTTCGAACGGCAATGAGAGGTGGCTCGGTCGGGGCAACCGCATCATCCGGTGCAGGAACCGCCGTCGCCTGCAAAAAATCCCTCGAACCCGGACGGTGAGAACATGATGAGATAGTGATTCTCAGTGTTGCCGGAATTACGCAGCTTATGGGGAATGTCGCGCGGAGCCATGAGACTATCGCCAGCCCTGAGAATGAAGAGCTCGTTTCCGACCACGACCTCCTGTTCATCAAGCTCTCTGAGCCATGCCCGTATGCGTTGCCTCGCGGGATCGTTTTGAGCTTGAACGAGCCTACGCACCAGGCTTGATTTGGCTTTCGAGCATCTCGCTGGACGTGCGGCCATACCCTGCAGCGAAAACTGGACAGTTATTGATAGCCTCCTGATTTTGCAGAGGAGGCCACGTCCGCACGCGGGCTCCCTCATCAGCTCGAACGCAAGCTCTTGACTTGGTCCGTCTTGATTACCTGGATCGATTTTGCGAAGAGGATTTAAACAGCCGGAGGCTCGACAGTCGTGTGCCTGTGGCGCCCTATTGCCGGTACGGGAACGCACTGTTCCATTGCCGCCGCGACTGGATGCTTGGGCGCGACCGCCTGGCGGGTAACCGAACCAATGGCGAGATTTTCGGGCGAAATGGGCATAGTCGCGGCCTACACCACCGCCCCCGCGAGCGAATGCGGATGCCGTGGTCTCGCTTATTGCTGATTGCTGCGATCTGCAATTCTAGAAGCAACGTGCAGGCAATTGGCCGCGCTGCTCATTTCGCGCTTCTGTTCTTTTGGATCAACCAACGTGCTGTCTAACAAGCGCATGAAAGTCACGGGTCCGTTCATTCAATCTGGAGCGACGCCGACGCTGCGCGACTAAAGGTTGATTGTGATCGTCCGAAAACCTCCGGAAGTGAGTGATCATCGTTTTCTCCGATTAGTCTCGTTGCAATAATTCATTGGTGCAATCCATCTCCAAGCAATATGTGCACTGCGTGATTTCACATCAGGAGATTGGTCATGCAGTGCTGCGCTCTGTGCAACACGCGCTTCATCGTCGAAGGCGGGCACGTCAAATGCTGGCTGGGAAGGGACAGTCGCTACTATTGTTGCAGCGAACACGCTGACTTTGCCGTGAAGAAAGCGCTTGCCGTTCTCGGCCCGTTTGTGCACCTCACATTGTGATGTGCCCGTATGCCGCTTCGCGCTGAAATCATCGCGATACCGTAGTCATCCCTACCGCTCCTTTTTGTCGGCGGACTCAGCCGGTGCGGCTTTCGATTTCTGGTTGGCTCGCTTAGCAAGCTCCCTAGCGAGCAGGCGGAACTCGTTTCGTCGCCCCGTGCCCCGCCGCCAAATGAGGCCGATCTTTCGGGCCGGCTCATCGCGGGGCAAAGGCCGGGTAACGAGATTGGTGCCGGTCAGAAGGCCGGCTTCCACGGCGAGCGTGGGTAACAAGGTGGTGCCCAGTCCGTTGTCCACCATCTGCACCAAGGTCGGAAGGCTCGTTGCCTCAAAGCCTTCGGTCCTCCGCCTGTCGGCGAGGTGACACGCTGCAAGCGCGTGGTCGCGCAGGCAATGACCGTCTTTCAGAAGCAACAAGTCCTCACCCCATAGGCGCTGGGGATTGACGCATGCTTCCTTGGTGAGCGCATGCTGCCGCGGCAATCCCACGACAAACGGATCTTCGAACAGAATCATGCTCTCAACCGCGCCGCAATCGTAAGGCAGCGCAAGCAACACCACGTCAAGCTGACCACGGTGCAGCGACTCGATGAGGCGGTCGGTCAGATCCTCGACGAGGTACAGTTTGAGGCTGCTATAAGCGTCGCGCAGGCCAGGCAGAACACGCGGGAGCAGGAAGGGACCGACGGTCGGGATGGTCCCTAGCCGCACGATGCCGGAGAGGGGCTCGCGCGAGGCTCTCGTGGCGTCCACGAGCTGCTCAACCTCTTTGATGATCCTGCGCGCACGCTCCGCCGCCTCGATGCCGACGGGCGTGAGGACGACCCGTCGCTTGCCGCGGTCGACGAGCGTCGCCTCGAGCAGGCCTTCAAGCTCCTTGATGCCAGCGCTCAGCGTCGATTGGGTCACGTGACACGCTTCGGCCGCGCGGCCGAAATGGCGGTGATCGTCAAGCGCCGTCAGGTGGCGGAGATGGCGCAGTGACGGCAGATTCACCATCGCTTTCTCCGATCAGTGTCAACGGAATTCCTCATTGGACCAATCGAGATCGCAGGCCTATTTGCCGCCCACGAATAGTGACCGGTCGTTAAAGGAGACCTCGATGTTCATCCTAGCATACTCATTATTCGTCCTAGCCTACCAGCATCACCGCCCGACGCCCACCATGCCCCCCGCGACACCTATCCGCCCGAGGGTTGGGGGCCGTCGCGCAACGCCGCGCGAATTCTTTGGTGTCTAATGGCAAACGGCTGCGCCCGGACGTTTGGGCTGCGCGTGGCACGTGGCCGCGAAAGAAGCAATGAAAACGATCGAAGGGGATGTCAGTTCCACTAATCGGGAGCTGAAAGCGCTTGAGTTTTGAGGGAAGCAGGAAAATGACAGATCTTGTCGAAAGAGAACTGCGGCGCCTCGGTGAGCGGCTGCTCGGCCGTTTGTCGATGCCGGGCGATGACCGCTACGTTGCCGCGACCGCGATCTGGGCAAAGCCAGTCGGCCGCATGCCGCGCGCAGTCGTACACTGCCGGACGCAGCAAGACGTCCAGTCAGCGATTCGAGCCGCCCGCGACTGCGACCTTCGCCTTTCGGTGCGCGCCGGAGGTCATGACTGGGCCGGTCGTGCCCTGTGCGATGGAATTGTCATCGACCTGAGGGGCATGAACAGCGTGGTCGTTGGCTCCGACAATCGCACCGCGCGAATATCGGGAGGCGCCCGCGCCGCAGATGTTCTCGCCGTGACAGGTCCGCTTGGTCTGGCGGCCGTGACGGGCTCGGTTGGCGCCGTCGGCATGGCCGGACTCACCTTGGGTGGCGGCTATGGGCCGCTGATCGGCCGCTTCGGCCTCGCACTCGATAATCTTTCCGCCGCAGAGGTCGTTCTCGCGGATGGACGCGTCGTTGTTGCCGATCGCGACAACGAGGGGGAGCTGTTTTGGGCGTTGCGTGGCGGCGGCGGAAACTTCGGCGTCGTTACGGCGATGCGCAACCATCTGCATAAGCTGCCTAGCGTTCGCTCGGGTATGCTCATTTATCCTTTCTCTGAGGCCAAAACCGTCCTGGAACGCTGTGCCGACATTGCGACCTTCATGCCTGAAGACCTGTCAGTCCAGGTGGGTTTTGCCGCCGGCCCGGATGGCGCGTCTGTGGTCTTGATCGTGCCGACATGGTGCGGGGTGGCCGCGGAGGGCGAAGCGCGCGTCCGCCCGTTCCTCAACCTTGGAACGCTACTCGGCGGTGCTGTGAAGGAAATATCTTATGCGACGTCGCTCACCGCGTTCGACGGATATATCGTCAATGGGCAACGTACGTTCATGGAGACGTGCTGGCTTCCCGCGCTCGACAGCGGCAGCATCGATATTATGGTCGAGGCGATGGAGACTGCCGTCTCCCAGGGTTGCGCCATTTTCACCCACGAATTCAAGGGCGCCGCCTCGCGCGTGCCGGCGGAGACGACGGCCTTTGGTCTTCGTCGCGACCATGTGCTCGTTGAGATTCTCGCTGCGTTCGTTGATAGATCGGACAAGTCCGAGGAGCGACGACATCAACAATGGGTTCGTGCCACACTTCGAGCGTTTCATGCGATGGCGCTTCCCGGAGGATATCCGAACCTTTTGCCTGCGGCCGACGAGGCGGACCGTGTGGCAAAAAGCTATGGCCGGAATGTCGAGCGGCTCATCAAAGCCAAGCGGCATTACGATCCCGATAACGTCTTCAGCTCCGCCATTCCGCTGCCAGTCGGTAGTGAAATGGCCGGCGCAGCTTGACCCGCGCTTTTGCAGTTCGTCCCCCCAAAAACGTTGGAACTGGCAGAAACCGGACGTTGATAAAGGTGCGCACACTTCAGTGACAGGCCGTGAACCGATTTCCACAAGATTGCAAACAACTTCGCAAGATCACGCAAACGGGCCGGTGTACTTTGCACCACACTGAACGCTCGACTGCACCACCCACAAAGGCTGCTGTCCGCATCCGCCTGGCTGTTGATCGATAGCAAGAGGAGCGAGCGCGTTATGAGCAAGTTGATAGGTGCTTGTGAATCGGCTGAAGCTGCGATCTCAGGTCCGCTTCCGACCGCGGAGGCGATGATGGGCGGGCGCACCGATTTTGTCGAAACCCCACAATTGGATTTCGAGGGATGGAGAGCGTTTCTCCGCGCGAGTTGTGGGAACCAGCCGGAAGTTACCGATCCCAGCGCCTTCGCCGGTTGGGTGCGACCCCTCAGCGTATGCGGTCTCGGGGCGGCCGCGCTCAAGATCGAGTGCGGGCTCGCAGCCATGGATTCCGGTCGCAACGCTTACCGATCCAAGCGCACGCATCGCGATGCTCGCTTCGCCGGCGCGGACTATTACTATGCAGTGTTTCAGGTCGGTGGTCGGTCAGTGCTTACGCAGAATGACAACGTAGCGCAACTCGCCGTGGGCGATGTTGCATTGCTCGATGCGGCGCAGCCCGCGGCATGCTTCGCAGCCAACTCGCATTGGCTGCGTCTGCAATTGCCGCGCCGGTCGCTGGTTTCTCATCTCGGTCGCGAGCCGCAAGGCGGCTTGCACGCGCGCGGCGGAACGCCGGCCACACGTCTGCTCTTCGAGCTTGTCCGGGACGCCGCTAAAGGCGACGGATCGGCGTCCTGCGCGGCCGATTCCTACATGCAGCTGGCGGTCTATGATCTTCTCGGCGCGCTATTGGCGCCGTCCGATCCGTCGCACGCGTCACGCCACGCGGACCGGCTGTTTGTGCGTATCCGGGCTGTCATCAAGGACGGCTTCGCCGATCCGGATTTCAGCCCTCGTGAGGTCGCAGCCGAAATGGGAATCTCGTTGCGTTACCTCCAGAAGCTCTTCACGGCACGCGATTCGACCTGTAGCGAATTCATATACTCGCTTCGTTTGGATCACGCCGCGCACCTTTTACATCGCCGCGTCTCGCTGGCAACGAAGCAGCCTCTCAGCGAGATCGCCTTCGCCTGTGGCTTTCGCGATTATACCCATTTCGCGCGCAAATTTCGCCATCGGTTCGGTTACTCGCCAGGCGTCGCGGCGAAGGACATGCTCGTGCTCGCGATGCAATAGTGCGCGCCGGTACCGGCGAGAGTGCGTCACGGGCTCACGACAAACAACCTCGTGAGACCTAACCTCGCTCCCAACATCGATCCAGGTGCGTTCGCAGACGGAGGCGGACCCGCCCATCGGAATCCAGAGGAGCAAGGCGATGCCGAGAACGAAACAGCGTCACGCTTGGAGCGGCATACTCGCCATCGGCGCGCTGGTGCTGTCGGCCCGCGCAGTCATGGTCAAGGCGGGGGCGAGGGCCACCCCGACCGAAACCTACCGCCCGACTGAGGTGATCAGTCACGTGCTCGGTTCCAAGGGCCGCTGCGGCTGCCGATTCTGTTCCGCTGAGAAATAGCGCACGTTAGTCAGCCCTCTGAGAAGTTGGACCGGTGGGCGCAAAGAACCGTCCAGACACATCAACGCAACTAATCACATACAACCCTTTCGTCTATGAATATCTGACTCACCTGCCCGGTTCTTGATATGCGCTCTCGTTGGCGAAACGGAACAGTGCGCGCCGGTACCGGTGAAAGGGCGTCACGGGCTCACGACATCCAACCTTCGGCGGCCTAACTCGTTCGCAGTATCGCAGCGAACAAGAAAGGTCACGCGATGTGCGGAATAGCCGGTTGGGTGAGCTACGATGGCGATCTCCGAGCACAGCGCGACGTCATCGCTACGATGACGAAAACTATGGCGCTCCGCGGTCCAGATGCGGGCGGTGGTTTCGTCGCCCAGCATGTCGGTTTGGGGCATCGCCGCCTCGCCGTCATCGACCTCGCGGGTGGCGCGCAGCCGATGCAGGCGGAGGAAGAGGGGAGGACAATCGCCTCCCTCATCTATACTGGCGAGGTCTATAACTTCGTGGAGTTGCGCGACGAGCTCAAGTGCCTCGGCCATCACTTCAAGACCTGCAGCGACACGGAGGTCGTGCTGCGCGGATATTTGCAATGGGGCGACAAGGTCGTCGAGCGTCTCAACGGCATGTTCGCCTTCGCGATCTGGGACGTCGTAACCGAGGAGCTGTTTTTGGCTCGCGACCGTATGGGAGTAAAGCCGCTTTTCTACTACCCCACGGCGGACGGCGTGCTGTTCGGCTCGGAGCCGAAAGCGATCCTTGCGCACCCCGCCGTGCGCCCGCGCGTGAACAAGGACGGTTTTCGCGAACTACTCGTGCTCGCGAAGAACCCCGAAGCCACGATCTATGCCGGCATGTGCGAGGTGCGGCCTGGAGAGGTCGTGCGCGTGAATCGCATCGGAATAACGAAACGCCGCTACTGGAAGCTTACGGCGCGCGAACATGAGGACGATCTACCGCGGACGATCAGGACGGTCATCGAGTTGCTGGAAGACATCGTCCAGCGGCAGATCGTTGCTGACGTGCCGCTGTGCAGCCTGCTCTCTGGTGGGCTCGACTCCTCGTCGGTGACGGCGCTGGCGCACCGGGCGATCTTCATCCGGCAAGGGGGGCGGATACGCTCTTTTTCCGTGGACTTCGCCGATCACGGCGCAAGCTTCGTTGCGGGCGACTTCCACAAGTCGTCCGACACCCCGTTCGTACGGGACTTCGTGGCCCACGTCGGCTGTGATCACACCGAAGTCGTGCTGGACAGCCGGGACCTCGCCGACCGGGATCTGAACCGCGCCGTCATCCGGGCAAGCGACTTTCCGCTCAGTCTTTCCGGCGACATGTTCTCCTCGCTGTATCGGCTGTTCCAGGCCGTCCGGGCCGAATCGACCGTGGCCCTGTCTGGTGAATCGGCAGACGAGGTCTTCGGCGGCTACGCTTGGTTTCATGATCCCAAGGCCGTCGAGGCCGCGACGTTCCCATGGCTCGCCGCTACTGGCGGCACCTTCGACGGCGCGCGAGTTCTCGATGCCGATCTTTTGGAGCAGCTGAAGCTGCCCGAGTTTGAGGCCGACAGCTATGCGCAGGCGATTGCCGAGACCCCGCTCCACAATGGCGAGGACGCGGTCGAGCGGCGGATGCGAGAAATCAGCTATCTGCACCTGACGCGCTTCGTCCAGTTTCTGCTCGACCGCAAGGACCGCATGAGCATGGCTGTCGGATTGGAGGTTCGGGTGCCTTTCTGCGACCATCGCTTGGTGGAGTACGTGTTCAACATCCCCTGGCATCTGAAGACGTTCGATGGCCGCGAAAAGAGCATTCTCCGCGCCGCCACGCGCGAGATGTTGCCCGCCTCCATCGTCGAACGGGAAAAGAACCCCTATCCCTCGACGCAAGATCCGGCCTACGAGAAAGCCGTTCGCGCCGACGTCGCCGAGATTTTGGCGGACCGATCCCATCCAGCAGGACCTCTGCTCAACAGGAAGGTACTCGAGGACATGCTGGCGCGACCGCTGGGAAACACCAGCTCGCTCCCCGACCGTGCCGGCCTCGAGCGTGCCCGCTCGATCGGCGCCTGGGTGCAGGACTACGGCGTCGAGCTCGACGTGTAACTGTTACCTGACTTTACTAGGAGCTACGCAATGCATCGGCGCAGTGCAATGCATCGCCCCTGAAATTCTGAGGCGTATCCCGGTTGCAACACTCGCGCACCAACCGCGGCTGCATTTACCTCTCGTTAACACTGCAAGCCGCCTGATGCGGGTAACGGGGGGATGCCAACATTCGCACGTTGTTCTTTGCCGCAGCCTTGCTGTTGGCCATCTGTGGAACGGCTCTTGGTGCCGACCGCTCTCCGCGGCCTTTACCTGCCCGCATCCCGCCGGACAGGTCGATCTACATGGGCTGGAGCGGGTTTTACATCGGGGTCAACGCCGGCGGCGCAATCGCCAACAACAGGAGCGATTTCAGCATGGCAGGCTTCCTGCCGTCTGCGTCCGTCAACAATTATCTGGCGGGAGCGATCGGCGGCGGACAGGCCGGCTTCAACTGGCAGTACGGCATGACGGTGCTCGGCGCCGAGACCGACATCCAGGCCAGCAGCGTCAAAGGCGGCATCGGTACACCCTGCATCGCGGGGCTTTGCGCAATCCCGGTGACCGCCTCGTATAATCAGAGCGTGCCCTGGTTCGGGACCGTGCGCGGCCGGCTCGGAGTGGCGTGGAGCGGCTGGCTCATTTACGCGACGGGCGGATATGCCTATGGCCGGATCGAGACCGATGCAGTCGCAGTCGCAGGGCCCGCTCAAGCGGTCTTCAGCCTGCACGAGACCCGCAACGGATGGACTGCCGGCAGCGGCATCGAGGTCGCGTTCGCGCCGGGCTGGAGCGCCAAGCTCGAATACCTCTATCTCGACTTCGGCCACCGCAGCAGCACGCTGGGCTTGGTCCCTCTGCCGGTCACCGACAGCGCGCACCTTGCGATGAACCTGGTTCGCGCCGGGGTGAACTATCGCTTCTGATCGCAGTAGGGTGGGTTAGCCGTACAAGTCGGCTGCTCGCAGCCGACTTGTACGGCGTGACCCACCGCACGATCGGTTGCGCGATCTGAAGCATGTGCGAGACGATCAGCCGCACTTCTTTGTGCCTCGCCTGCGCTGCCCAGGCCTGCGACCCACATGATGTTGCCGTCATGGCATCGCAAACCGCCCCCGGCAAGGGGCACGTGTGGTCGATAAGGAGCACGCTTGCCGAGCCCGGGAGTGCTACAAGCGCGTTTCGGTGAGAGAAAGGGAGTCCGAGAATGGCGAAGCTTACGCTGTACCACGCCGCGCCGTCGCGCTCGTCCATCGTGCGCTGGATGCTGGAGGAGATTGGCGAGCCGTATGAGATCCACCTGCTGAGCCTGAGCCAAGGGGACAACCGCGCGCCCGACTATCTTGCGGTCAATCCCATGGGCAAGGTTCCGGCGCTGCGGCACGGCGATGTGGTGATCACCGAGGCGGCGGCGATCTGCACCTACCTTGCCGACGAGTTCCCGCGCGCGAAGCTCAACGTACCCGTCGAGGACCCGCGGCGCGGGCCCTATCTCAAATGGTTGTTCTTTGGTCCGAGCTGCGTCGAGCCCGCTATGATGGACCGCGCCTTCCCGCGCAGGGAAGAGGCACGCCGCGCCTCCCTGGGCTACGGCGACTTCGATACGGTCAACAACGTGGTCGCGGACGCAGTGGCACGCGGGCCGTACATCCTGGGCGAGCAGTTCACCGCGGCGGACGTGGTCATCGGCTCGACGCTGCGTTTCGGAATGCTATTCAAGCTGTTGCCCGAGCGGCCGGAGTTTACCGCGTACACCGGCCGGCTGGCGCACCGTCCGGCGCTGCAGCGTGCCGAGGCCAAGGACAAGGAGCTCGCCGCCGCCTGACGCTAGAGCGATGCTCCCCGACCTGCGCATTGTCTATTTCGAGGATCTTTCGGTCGGAATGACCGAGACGCTCTCCAAGACCATAGCCTCCTCCGACGTGGTGGGGTTTGCGCAGCTCACCGGTGACCGCAATCCCATCCATCTGTCCGAGCATTTCGCCGCCAAGACCGCATTCGGAGGCAGGGTCGCGCATGGGCTCTATACCGCCAGCTTGATCTCGGCGGTTCTCGGCACTCGGCTGCCGGGTCCCGGCGCGATCTACATCTCGCAGACGCTCAACTTCCGCGCGCCGGTGCGCATCGGGGATCGGGTCGACGTCACCGTCACCGTGGCGGAGCTCATTCCCGATCGGCAGCGTGCCCGCCTGACCTGCATCTGCAGGGTGAGGGACGAGATCGTGCTCGACGGCGAGGCTCTGGTGAAAGTGCCCTCCGCCGCCAAGTCCAAACGACCGCTGCCTAAATTGTAGGGCGGGTTAGCCGCGACCGGCTGCTTGCAGCCGGTGGCGGCGTAACCCGCCGCCATCGCCCCGCAGGGATTGGAACGAGCGATTCCATGGAACTGCTCATAACAAACAAAACGTCTTCATGCGGCCCCCTCACCCCACCCTCTCCCCGCAGGCGGGGAGAGGGAGTGAAACACCGTGCGAGCATCATTTGGTGTTTGGAGACGCGGTCGTGCTCTCCCTCTCCCCGTTCTTTACGAGGAGAGGGAGGGGTGAGGGGCGAGCTCATATGATTCGAAACATGGAAACGCTTGTCTAGAAAGCGCCCCGCAGGGACTAGAACGAGCGAGCGACGAAGACTTGGCCCAGGATTAATCCGGCAGGAGGCTATAGTCTGCAGCCCAGATGAGAGAGCCCGATGGAACCTTCGGGTCGCTTGGTGCTTTAGCTTACCAGCACGGGCCCTCCTTCCCAACGGAGGCCCAGATGTCCTCAAAACAGTATCGCGAGTTCGCCAGGGAATGCTTGCGGTGGGCCGACGAGAGCACCTCGGAAGAGGACCGTCGGCATTTCATCGACATGGCAAGAGCCTGGGTGCAGGCAGCCACGGAGCTTCGCGAGTTGAGCCACCACGCCGAAGCGCCACCACTCCCACGTCCCACACGCCGCAAAGCGAGCGATGCACGGAACGTTCCCCCACGTACTTAGTTGATTGATCGGGTTGAGGCGGGCGTCGGGGCTAGCGGTAGCTTCATGCCGAGCGCGCGGTACTATCAACAACAGGCCAAGACGCTTCTGTCTTGGGCGGGAGCAACGAAGGACAGGGCCTACGCCGACCGGCTGCGCGCGCAGGCAGCTAAGGAACTCGAGCAGGCTGAACAAGCCCGCACGCACGTTGCTGATCTCAACGCCTTGCTGATCGAGTTCAATTCACGGCAATTGCTCAAAAAGCATCTGACGTGATCTCAATTTAATGGCCCTTCCCCCAGTAGATATCATACGCCCGATCAAAGACCACGAACATCAAACACGCGGACCTGTCTTGGCATGTGAACTGATGGGGCATGCGGCCGCCCATCACGGCAAATCCTCCTGGCCCAAGCCGTGTGGGCTGATGATCGGTCATTTCCGCGATGACGGTGCCGCGAATGATGATCAGTTGCTCTTCGGCGGTATGAAAGTGCCAAGGAACCACGCATCCCGGGGGTGCCTTCAACAGTAGCGTCGAGCGACCGGTCATCGGATCACCGGTCTCGATTGCGGAGGATAGACATTTCACGTCGTTATCCGGTGAAAGTTGCACGGACGACAGTGGCTTAATGGTACCTGTTGCAATACCTTCGGCGAGGACCACGTTGCAGATGCAGACCGCGACACATGCCGCCAGCAACCGGTTGATCCCCTGTTTCATATTGCATTCCTGATTCATTCCGACTTGTCCGACGGGCAGCCCGCGCCGCTCTCTGCCCAGGCTCGCATCAGCGCACCGAACGTGGCCTGAGACCCAGGCGCAGGCGTGCGAGCGCCGCCGGGCCTCCAGGCCCAGCCCACCAGACTGTCTTCCGCAACGTGGTGAAGCAGTGCGGTCATGTCCCTCCCACCGTTCCGCGCCGGATCCTTGATTTGCACGCAGATCGCACCGAGCGAGCGGCCCTGCCAACCCATTGACGCCGGCGCGAGCCGCCATCCGGGGTTGCCAGGAACCCCCGCGGTGTCGAAGTTCGCCGCGTGATGGCAGGCGCGGCAGTGAAGGCCCGGCGCACCGGTACCATCTATGCCGCGCACGACCCAGGGCCGGTGCGGCTCCATGCGGTCGGTTTGTGTCGGCCGGTCTCCGACCGGGTGGCAGTTGAGGCAGCGCGGACTCTGCAGGACCATGCCCGCTTCCCGGAACAGCGCGATCGATCTGGCGTTCGCGTCAGAAATTTGGGGTTGACCGAGCATTCGCTGCGCGCCGGCGCTTACGGTTGCCAGAACCGCCGTGGCAGCCAGCGCCAAGGTCCGCGCGCGTATCATATCAGTCTTCCAGTGCGCGAGCCGCGTCGTGGATCGCGGCACGGATGCGTACATAGGTCGCGCAGCGACAGAGATTGCCGTTGAGCGCGAGATCGATGTCGTAGTCGGTCGGTTTTCTGATCTCCTTGAGCAGCGCAATCGCGCTCATGACCTGGCCCGACTGGCAATAGCCGCATTGTGGGACATCGCGTGCTACCCAGGCGCTCTGTACGGCCGCCGCTTCACGGCCGGTGACGCCCTCGATCGTGGTCACCTCGCTTTCACCCAGCGCCGAGATCGGGAGCGAACAGGCGCGCAACGGCCTGTCGTCGACAAACACGGTGCAAGCGCCGCAGAGCGCGATCCCACAGCCAAACTTCGTTCCGGTGAGTCCGAGATTGTCGCGCAGGACCCAGAGCAGCGGTGTATCGCCATCAACGTCAACGCTCCGGGATGAACCATTGACCTTGATATTAAAAAGGCCCATGGGCTACGTCCTAAAAACAGCATCGGGAAACGGCATGACATCGAGCCGCCGGCCCGTCGCTTGCAGTACGGCCTGCGCGATGGCGGGCGCCAAGGGTGCGAGCACGACTTCGCCAAATCCCTGCGGCGGACGATCGCTGGGCAGCACGATGGGAACAACCTCGGGCATCTCATCGATGCTCAGCAACGGATAATCAAAAAAGTTACTCTGATCGGCGCCGCCGTTCGAAAAGGTGATCCGGCTGTGCAGCGCCGTCGTCATGGCAAAGCCGATACCGCCCTCGATCTGGGCCACCAGCGTGTTCGGATTGACGACCAGGCCGGGATCGACGGCGCAGAAAACGCGCTTGACCTTGAGCTTGTCGCCAAGACTCGCCAGCTCCACCACTTCCGCAACGTAGGTTTTGAAGCGACCGCCGCGGCCGATGTAGCAGTTGTACGCGATGCCACGAAACAGACCCGGCTCTGACGGCGTCATCCAGCTCGACGCCTGCGCCACCGCATCGAGCACGCGCAAGGCGAGCGGATCAGCGGTCAGCAAATTACGGCGGTAGACGTACTGATCGATCCTGGCTCGACTGGCGAGTTCCGAGATGAAGCTGTCCCAGAAGAAAACGGCCGCTGTCGAGCCGACGGACCGCATGAAATAGACGGGAATCGGCAACGGCGTGTCGACGGTCTCAACCAGGAAATTGGGCAGCCGGTAGCTCTGATTGTAGATGCCGTCGACCATGCTTTCGTCCCAGGTGCCCTCTGGCGTCCGGTCGAGCCAGCTCTTGCGGGTCGCGCCAAACAGCGACTGACCTGCGACGCGTGCATGCACCGCGAGCGGGTAGCCCGCGTCGTCCAAGACGGCGCGCAGGCGTGCGCCGGCATTGGGCCGGAAAACGTCGTGTTGCGTGTCTTCTTCGCGCGTGCGGATGAGTTTGACTGGACGCCCGACCGCCTTTGACGCCTGAACCGCCTGCACGACGTAATCCGGGACGATCTTGCGCCCGAAGCTGCCGCCGAGAAACGTTACGTTCACGCTCACCGCATCGGTCGCGCAACCCACCGCTGTCGCCACTGCCTCTCGACAGGCGTCGACCGACTGGATCGAGCCCCAGACCTCGACGACACCATCTCGGGAGCTCGCGGTGGCGTTGACCGGCTCCAGGGGCGCATGCGCGATGTGCGGGAGCACGAAGCGCCGCTCGATGATCGACGCTGCCTTGTCGCGCAGGATCTGCCGCGGCGCGCCGATCTCGATCACCGGAACGGCCGAATCGCCATCGAGGGCTTCATGCAGTAAAGCATCGATCTGCGCGCTCGACAGATTGCTTCCCGTGCCCGAGTCGAAGACGACATCGAGCGCCTCGACCGCGCGCTTGGCCTGCCAGAAATGATCGGCGACTACACAGACCGCATTGTCGCGCGGCGGGCGGGTGAGCGCCGGATGTTGCGAGCCCGCCGCTTCGTTGGCAACGGCGACAGCTGCAATCCTCACCACCGCATGCACGCCCGGCCGTTTGAGAATCTCGGCTTCGTTTCTGATCTCCACCACCGTTCCGGTGAAGCAAGGCGCCATTCTGATCGCGGCGTTCAGCATTCCGGGGACGCTCACGTCAATCCCAAACACCGCGCGGCCGATCGACTTTGCCTGCGAATCGAGCCGTGCAGTCGGCTTGCCAATCAATGCGAGCTGGTTCGGATCCTTGAGACGCGGCCGCGCGCTGAGGGGAAGGGTGGCGGCGGCAGGTGCAATCTCGCCATAAGAAAGTCGGTCTCCTGCTGCGTTGATCACAAAGCCCTTCTCCGTGCGGCACTGCGCGACAGCGATGCCCCATTTCTCGGCCGCGGCGCGCGTCAGTACCTCGCGGGCCGCGGCGCCTGCTGTGCGCAGACGCTCGTAAAACGCCGTAGTCGACATCGAGGCACCCTCCTTCTGTGCCGGTGCCTCATTTTTGAAAGCGATCTTGTAAGCCTCCTTGCCGGTCACAAATCGCACTTTGACGCGCTGCCACTCGACGTCGAGCTCATCGGCAAGAATTTGCGGCAGCACCGTGTACGACCCCTGACCCACCTCCGGCTGTGAGAGGCCAAGCGTGACCTCTCCCGTAGCCGCGATCGTGATCCAGTCGGTGATGTCGTAGGTGGTCTGCTCTTGCGACGACCGAGAAACGTCGCTCGAAACAAGGGTGACGGGCACCAGCAATGAGGCGACCCCCGCTGCCGTTCCCGCCAGCACGAGACGGCGCGATAGCGCACTTTCGGGCACACGGCCCATGACCTTCATCCCGAGCGGCTAAGACGGATGCTGCTCAAGCCTAGAGCGATTTCGGCCAAAAGTCCTCGAATGCAACCGGATGTGCAAAAAGATAATCAGGGAGAAGGAGAGACGGTGATGACCAAAACACCTGCAGCTAAGGACCCTTCTCGGAACGTGTGGTTGCAGCTCGGCCTTCCTGACGCTGAAGAACATTACCTCAAGGCGGAGCTTGTCCTTCGATTAGCCAGAGCGATCAAGTCTCTAAGCTTGACGCAACGCGTTGCAGCACGACGGATCGGAACCAGTCAACCCGAGCTGTCGAAAATCTTGGGAGGAAAGTTCACGGAGGTTTCGCTTGAGCGGCTGATGCGGTTTCTGACCCCGTTGGGCTACCACATCGAGATCAAGATCGGCGCTGGCGGGGCGAGCAAGGTCGGGGACGTGACGATCAAAGATGCGCGCCGCAGCGCGGCGTAAAGACTATCGGACTTGTTGGGCCGGTGTTGCTGCCTGTGATTCATACTTCGCCCGAAGCCGAGCCCAGGTCGCCAGATTCGGCTCGACTTGCTTGGCGGAGAGCGCGGGAAGCGACGCTCCCATGAGGAGACCAGCTGATCTTATCTCGCTGCAAACCTACCGCGGTGGCATAACGATGCAAAACGCGCGCACGACAGACCTCCTCCGCCCCTGCCTGCTGCATAGAATAGTTTATTGCCCTTTTCTCGGCCTCTGACCCCGTTCCAAAACCCCCACATCGCCGTGGCTGGGCGTGGTATCCTTCAACCTATTTAGAGTCATGAGCCTCGTGGGAAATGAGACAAGATTATCGACAGGGTGAGCAATTTTATACAGACGCATTTTCCGGTTTAGCGCTCAGTGCGGTCTTCGCACCGCAGCACGGAGAGCGGAAATGACCTATGTCAGTGAACAGTCCACGACATTCAACCCCGAAACCCTCCATCTTCTCGGCAGCGCCCTAGATGATGCTTGGCACCGTCTAGAGGTCCGGGTCCACTTGAATGGTAGCGGCGACGCCATCCGCACGATACTTGCTAAGCACATTATCGCTATGGCTGAACAAGGCGAGCGCGACCGTCACCGTCTAATCGAAGGTGCGTTGGCTCGGCTGAAGCTCTGAGGCCGTTTTAATTGGCGCGCCGACTTTCGTGGGGGCGCTTAGTCGAGGGCCAAGCTATAGCTATTGACTCTTCGCTGGTGCGACCGGAAGCACGGCTGCAACGCCTTCTGGATTGATGTTGAAAGCCAAGAACGTGAACGGCTCATTGCCGGGGTTCCCCCATTGGTGCACAAGGTCGAACGGTTCATAGATCAAGGAACCCGGACCCTTTGCCTCTGTCTTTCCGTCGACCGTGTTCGCGCCGGTGCCGGAGATGATGTAGTACAGAGCCGCCCCTGACCGGTGGTGTATCGGGTTGGAGGGCGTCTGCGCCGGAAATGTGACCCGCGTCAGATTGAGATCATAGCCGCCCGGTTTCAGGTCGGGAATCGGTGCCACCGTGCGATATAGTTCCTTTACGGCCGCAGGTGCTGTCGCGGCAGGCCGATCCAGGGCCGCAGCCGGGACAAGGAAGAAGTGGAGGAAGGTTGATGGCCCTTCCTTTCCCGCCTTCAGCGTCGCTGTCTTCCCGGCCGCGATGAATAGGCCCTCTCCGGTGCTCAGCATTCTGGTCTCTCCACCCACCGAGATTTCAGTTGACCCTGAGATCTGATAGAGGATGCCGTTGGCTGCCATGGCGCTACTCTGCTCGCCCGACGTAAGGGTGATACCCACCGCTCTGAAATGGAGCGGCACGTCTGTCACGGTCGGCAATTTGGTGGCGGCGACCACTGTTCGGGTGATCGCCGATGGAGCTGGCGCGGTTTGCGCAGCTGCGGAGGCGGCAAGTGCCACCACGCCGAGCAGCTGTATTCCGGTTGTTCTGAACCACATGATCGCTTCCCAGTTCAACGGATAATCGGTGCAGGTCCTGTTCTAACGATATGGTCAGGCCGCGCAGCAGAACGGCGTACATCTTCCCGACGCTTGGGCATCGGGATTAGACCGTCGCGCTGAGCCTGCTTCCGGGCGGCCTTGCGCCCGCGCCGGATGGCTTCTGCTTTCTCGCGCGTCTTGCGCTCGGAGGGTTTTTCATAGGCCTTACGACGCTTCATCTCACGAAGGACGCCCTCGCGTTGCATCTTCTTTTTTAAAACCCTGAGAGCTTGCTCAACGTTGTTATCGCGGACAAACACCTGCAAATGTTTTCCAATCGTATCGCTGTTGCGCTGCTCACGCTCGCAAGTGGCAAAGGGTTGCTGCAACGTCGCCGATGGTTTTCGGCGACTACTGTTTGAGCTCCGCAGTCTTAGGCGGTGCGAGAATCAGGCCTGCACATGCGGCGGTCAGGTCCGAATCAGCATAGCTTTTGCCCGGCAAGGTGATTAGGTCTGCCGGGAATGCCTCGCGCATTTTGTAGGAGCTGTCCTTGTCTGCTACGAGGGTCGCTGTTCGTGCGGCAACATCCGGCAGTGCACGGAACTTGTCTGCGCAGACGGGCGCCAACACGGCGATGACCGCCCTTTCAGAACTCGTGCTTGCCAATTTATCGGCCGTGTTCCTGCTCATGAAGCCGAAACCGTACGAGAGCAGCAACATACCTACAACCACTCCACCCGCTCCAGTCCACAGAGAGGGCTTTACGACTTCCCAATTGATTCTCATTGGGCATTCCTCCGGTTTGAGGGAGACCAAGCATTGTGCGCGCATGGATCGGGCGAAGTCTGAGCAAAATTGCTCACTCCAGCCAAATTATTGGGTAGGTTTCGGTAGGCGGCCTGAGCGGACAGCGATGAAGGTAGTCCGTCTCCCCAATTTTGTTGCAGTGCAAGAGTCCGCAATTGTGCACGAACGCGACCGCAGCGAACGTCCGCTGTTACGTCAGCTCCTAATTGTGAAGCAAACTCGAGACGCAGTCTGAGATTTTCGGGTCGTCCGTGAACAAAGCAGATCGACACCTGGCAGAAGACCGCCGGCTGTTAGTTCACCCCTGCTTCGCGACGCGCTTGGGCGGCGTATCGGGTGGCAAGGAGACCCAGGGGTGGCGTGACTCCTCCCACACCGCGATGGTCGGCGCGGGGAAATTCGGGTCAGCGAAGCTGCCGATAGCAACAGCGACGTATCCAGGAAAACCTTCGCTCTCCCAGTAGACGGTAGAGCCGCATGTTGGACAGAAATGAAAGGTCAGCGCGTTGCCGCTTTCGGCTGTCCGCATCCACGTCGTAGACTTACCGGCGAACGTGACCTGCTCACGGAGGAAGCGCGCCTGGTTGCTGCTCACGGCGCCGGTGCGGCGCTGGCACTCCAGGCAGTGGCACATGGAGATGCGTGATGGTTCGCCCTCAATCGTAAGGTGAAGCTGCCCGCAGCTGCAGGCGGCGTGTCGGGTGGTCATTGGACCGGCTCCGTGGCTGTCGATATGGGCGGAGTGTAGGCTGGACTTCAAAACGATGCACCATGGGCAGCTAATGTCCGCTCGGCGCTCAGGAGCCCGTCGGGCCGGCTGCAGAAGGTCCGCCTACGGGGGTTTGCTGCGGATGTAACGCGCAGGGACTGGACAGCCTTGAACCGCAAGTTTTGACCCGCAGCAAACTCACTTCATGCGACGGCTACGGCGCCGCGCTTCCCCAAAAGGGCTGGCTGCCCCCAACTACGGCATTTTCCACCTCGAAGCCTCGGACAAAATGCGGATGGGACGAGGCAGGCAGGCGGGCCACAGGATCAAAATCGCTCGGGCAGAGTTGAACCAGGGGGCAAAATCCGTTTGAGGAGAATTCGAAACATGCAAAAGCACGTTCTGGTACTCACGACATCTGCTTTCCTTCTCGCGTATAGCGCCACCGCTGCGACCGCACAGGGTCCAATGATGGCACAGCCAGGCCAGCAACAAGGTCAACAGCGCGCCGCGGGCCAGGAGGGCTCGATGGGCCAAGGAGGTATGATGGGGTGCGGCATGATGGGAGGTGGCGGCATAATCGGCCCTCGCGTCATGATGCGCATGATTTTCACTCTGATGGACAGTGATGGCGACGGCACAATTGAGCTGCCGGAATTTCAGGCCGCTCATGACCGAATTTTCAAGGCGATGGACGCCAACAAAGATGGGCACCTCACGCTCGAAGAGATGCAAGCTTTCATGCAAGGGAGCACGAGATCGGCTCCACAGCAGTAGAATCTTCGACCGGACAAGCCTCTAACCCCCCGCTCTCTGCGTGGGCGCCAGCGGCAGCGCGGTCAGCTCACCGAGGTGAAGCGGACAGCAATGCTGCGGCGCGGTAATGCGTGCATTTGACCGATTCGCACATTAGCAGCCTATTTTGCGGCGGTGCGGAACGCCTTTCACGCTGCGAGTATGGTAAAGTCTACCCTCGGCCTAAAAGTCGCAACCTCTAAGGACGAAGCTGATGAGACGACGGGAGTTCATCACTCTATTCGGCGGTGTTGCAGCCGCTTGGCCGCTTGCGGCGCGGCTCAGCACGCGGGATACTCCTGGTTGAGAACTCTTCAATACTGTTGGCTTTCAATCGGTTGATTAAAAGAAGAGTACGCATGAACCGGCCGGCACCAAAGACCGTGCGGGGGCGCTTTTTTGTGGCCGTCGGCCACGCCATCCATCTCACGTGGCCAGTCTTGTCGACAATTCTGGCGATTCAGCTTGTCCTGGGCCTGCTGATTGGCTTTCTCGAGGGCTGGTCTGTCGGCGACGCGATTTATTTCACCTTCGTCACCGGCCTTACGATTGGCTATGGCGATATCGTACCACGGCAGGCGCTCGCGCGCGCACTTGCGATAGGTATTGGTGTCTCCGGGCTCTTTCTCACGGGCCTCATAGCGGGAATTGCGGTCTACGCCATGCGCACAACAATCAATGATCCTGAGAACGGCTGACGTCCAGTTTCTCCGCGCGCACGCCTCTGCCCGCTGTCCGTGATTCGCGCAGGCAGCTCGTCACGTCACGCGCTTCCTGCGACCTACTCCTTGCGTGAATATATCGATGCAGGGGAATTGATGAGCTGCGGGACGAGTTCGCCGGTATGTATCACCAGCTTGGCATGAGCGATCGTGCCCAATTTGACTTCTATTCCAGGATTTCGACGTCGTACTTAGCGATAAGCGCTTTCATGCTTGCGAGGTCGTCATCATTCATACCATCCACATCGATGAAATAGTTGGCAAAGCGCCCTGGAATAACAGTGAGCAGTAAACGCCCGTCGTTTGATCCCGTATTGCGAAAGGTATGCGGAATATCGCGTGGCCCCACCGCCATGGCCCCGGCGGGCGCCGTCACCTTCTGGTCACCAATGGTGATTTCGAATTGTCCCTCCAGAACGTAAAAGATTTCCGTTTCATGTCGGTGGACGTGAAGGGGCGGCCCGTGGCCGGCAGGTATCTTCTGCTCCAAAATGGCATAAGCTCCACTGGTCTGATCGCTTAGCACCTTAAAGGTGCTCTGATCGCGAAGCACGCTGACCACTTTGCCATCCCCAGGGGCGCGAATAATCGGGACGGTCGTTTCGGTCTCGGGGAGAAAGTCGCCGGCCTGGTTCATTTTTTCACCTTTCCAATCGGATTCGTGGATGCTCGACCGTTGACATTCGAGTTTCGCGCCGAGAGAGAGAGAACCTGCGATTTGAACGTTAGAAAGCAGGTGTGCCTTATGGGATTATCATTCACTTTCGCCGTAACGGACGGAAACAGTCGTGTCGTCAAATCTCAGCCGAAACCTTGCCGACGAGGCAAGCGCATGATGCCATCGGCGCCCCAAAAGACACGTCGGCCGAGATCATCGAAAGACTAAACAAGGAAGTCAATGCCAGCATTGCAGATTCCAAATTCAACGCGCGGCTCGCCAATTTAGGGGGCACAGTGCTCGCAGGCTCATATGCCGATTTCGACAAACTCATCTTCGACGAGACCACCGCCGGAAGCTTCCAGATAGCGGGCTATCCTTCTCCCAATACCGTCGAGGATCTGGGGCGTTGCAGGTCTCCGGAATTTGAGGCGCGCTCTGCGCATAACGGTTCCCATCTCGAAGTTGGCATGTGCCCACACCACGCAAGCCTCCCTTGGTATTGCACGACATCAGCATGCCCGGGATGTCGGGGTTTTGAAGGGCTGGCGCGTTTAAGCGCAGGTCGACACAAGACCGGCCTCGAGCTGGCACCGCAGTCGTGTGCGGTCGAGGTTGCGCCCGATCAGCACAAGCTTGTTTTGCTTAAACCCGTCAAATGGTCCCTCATCGAGAGAAAAGCGCTTAGCAACTAAGTGGAAAATGTAGCGCTTGTCGCTCTCGGCGATCCAGAGCACGCCCTTGCCACGATAGACCTTGTCCGGAAGGGTCTCCAAGAACTTCTGAAATTCGTGCACCCCGAATGGGCGGTCGCTCTGAAAGGACAGCGACTCAAAACCATCCGTCGCCAGGTGATTATGGGCGGCGGTGGTATAATTGGCCGCGTGATCGGCGGAAAACCGATCTGATTGGAACAACCCAACGCTCAGGATGAGTGCGAGCGGAACATCACAACGCGTTGCACGTATGATCCGCGCACGCGCCGCGACGTTTCCGATTGCCTCCTCAAGCATGCGCAACCGCTCGGCGCCCACAAGATCGCATTTGTTGAGCAGGATCACGTCGCCGTACGCGAGCTGGTTGCGGGCCGCTTGGCTGTCAAAACGGGTGGGGGCGAAGTTCTCAGCGTCCGCCACCGAGACAATGGAGTCAAGCCGAATGACGTCGCGGAGTTCCGTCCGCAGGAATGTCAAGGCAACTGGCAACGGATCGGCGACCCCGGTGGTCTCGACCACCAAATAGTCCGGTTTGCGATCGTGGCCGAGGAGCCGAAATACGGAATTGATGAAATTGTTGTTGAGCGAGCAGCAGATGCAGCCGTTGCTCAACTCCACCATGCCGTCCTCGGCGGACACGATGAGCTCGCCGTCGATATCGACGTCACTCAAATCATTGACGATCACAGCGGTCCGCAGCCCCCGCTGGTTCGCCAAGATATGGTTCACCAACGTGGTTTTTCCGCTGCCAAGGAACCCGGTGACGATCGTCACCGGTAAGCGCGACGGCGCGCGGGGCTCTTCAAACACGAGCGCCGTCATGTCTCCTCGCCCGGCTGGTGGCCGGCCGCGAACGTGTAGCGCGTACCGACCGCGGATTGACTCACTGCATCGCCAAAGGCGTCGGCCAGGGCGTGTAAGGCTCGCCAGCCAGTGCAATGACCCGTGATGATGTGCTTGATCGCGAACGGCCGCAGTCCGTCCACCGTCTGAGGAATGATCCGCTCCATCACGCCTCCGAGATGGAGCCCACCCATCACACAGTAGATCGGAATGTCTGGAAATAGTCGCCGCACGTCGGTGCACACATTGACGACGCCGGCATGGGAACACGCGCTGAAAACGATCAATCCCAGGTCGCGAACATGCGCCACCAGCATGCGTTCGTCCATCAGGAGCGGATCGGGTACCCACGGACCGCTGGCGCTGGTCCGACACAGATGGTCGGTGCGGCCCTTCTCGAACGAGGTCAGCCGCAGAATCTCCCCACTGTAGTAGAAATGGCCGTCGAGCAACAGCCGCGCGTCAGGCTGATTGACCACCTTGGCGCCGCGCACCTCCATTTCGGTCGGAAGCGGAACATTGGCGACCGGCACGACCTTGCCGCTCGCAAGCCTGATCGCTCGTTCATTGAACATTCCCGGATTAACATGGACTGCGACCTCGCCGCCTTCCTTCACGATCGCATCGATGGCGTCGGGAAGGGCGGCCATGTGATCCCAATGTCCGTGACTGACCGCAATGCATTCGACTTCGCCCAGGCGAATGCCAAGATTCGCGCAGTTGCGCAGGAAAATTGCACCTTCCGGACCCGTGTCGAACAAAAGCGTGTGTCTCACCTCGCCCGCGTTCGATATCAGTCGCAAACCGAGCCCCAGGTTGGCACACAGCAGCGCCTCACCGGAAATGATTTTGGCGCCGGCCGTGATCACATTCGAAAACTCCGAGACAGCAAACAGTGTTTTGCTGACGTAGGTGTCGCTGACGTCATCAGTCACTACATCCACTTCGAGGGAGTCGATGGGCTTGATCGCACTGCTTAGACTACCGACATCCGCCATTTAAACTACCTTTCAAGATCGTCCTTCACTGTAGTCCCTACGCTAATGGGCCACAACATCAGTGGTCCATACCTCGGTCACCGGGCGGATTAGCGCTAGACAGGGCCAGCTGCATTTCGATGACATCCGACACACGACTGGCGGTGTTCATTGCTTGCCGGATTTGGCTTGGGTCAATCACCCGACATTGGCGGTGCACACTGGCACTTCGTGTTTGTGCCAACGCACTAAATCGCTTGCGCGATAGCTGCTGCTGCGTGCTCGGCCGCAAGAATGCTCACTACATCAGCGACAGGATCCTGGCTGCCGTCGAGACCGCGCCCAGCGCCAGTGAAGCGGCTGGTCATAGAAGCGAGCGGCATTATCGACATCGACTATACCGGGTCGCAAATCCTGCAGCGGACCATCGCTGCGCTCCAGGCTCGCTCCATCGAGGTCGTCATTGCCCGGCTGTCGGATACGCGGGGTCAGGCGCAGGGCAAGTGAACCGGGTGGATCACCGTGCTTGGAGCCGAATGCATTTTCAAATCCGTGGAGGGAGCTGTTCGCCAAATCAGCCTGGGTGCAAAAGCCCGATGGCGGTAAACATCGCGCGCAAAGCCAGCGGGCTGAGGTTACTGCGAGCGTGGGGGCCGCTGCCCCGATATACGAGTAGAAGCTGCCGGCTCCGGGGCTTCATCCGCATGATCGAGGAGCAGGCTCCTGGCCTGATCGATCTTAGTGGCCAGATACTGCGAGCCGCCGCGCTCTGGACGAAGCAACTCTCGCAGGCGTTGGTGCGCTTCCTTAATTTCCAGTTCCGATGCATCCGCAGCGAGAGCCAGGATCTCCAGTGCTTCCGCTTCTGACATGGAGCTGGAGTTGCGATCCTGAGTCTTGCCATTGTGGGAGGCGCTAACGACACTAGCGGAATGTTGCATGGCGATCGCACGCGGGTGCGTCGCATCGCGCTTGGGCAAGGCGGTTGTGCGCCGCAGATATTCTTCCAAGACCGCGATCGAGCGCCGCACCAGTTCAGGATCATCGATACTTGCGTCGAACGCAGGTGTGAGATTTCCGCCTGGCGGCGGGCCCCCCCAGTCGGCCGCAACGCGGTAACGCATCATTCGTTGCAGCAAACGCGGGCCGTACCATGCGAAGGCAACCAGCATGATGGCAGCGAGCGCCATGGCGGCCGTCCATTTCTCATTGATCAGCAATGCCAGCAATAATGGTGCTGACAGAATGGCAAGCCCAACGGCGGCCCAGCGGCCGGTTTGCGCGATGACCCTTGGGTCGGTACGAATAAGCCAGTCGATCAGACGAATTGCAGATGCGAGTCCTGACAGGCTCAATCCTGCGACAGCGACAACATAGAGAAGATCACGCATGGCTCTATCGTCCCCGCGACCCGTTCGCGCGAACGCTGCACAGCAATCGATATTGTCTGCGCGGCGACGCGGCGCGCGTTGTGGCGGAAAGAGCACACGCGCGCCCCATCATATTGACTTCCATAATACCGTCTGACAAGGTTTTTCACTCGCCATCCTCTTGCAACTTCCGCGATCAAATGCTGGGGCAGCAAATGTCGGAGCCAGGAAAAAGAACCAACATAAGAGAAGAAAGCGCGGAAACAGCAAAGATAAAATTGCAAGAAGAGCAGAGCCTGGGTGCACTGGCCAGCAAACCAGACGTCGAAGATTATCTGCGCCGAAAGGCAGAAGTCGGCGAGGAAGACCATCAGCAGTTTCAGCAGTACTTGCAGCAAAAGGCGCAAGTCGTTCCGGCGCCCGTGCGTGAGCCCCCGCCGAAGTCGAAATTCAACCGCCGCAATCTATTGAAAGTCGTGGCCGGTACGGCAGTCGTCGGCGAAGCGGCCGCGGTCGGGCATTCCTGGATTACGGCCGGATCGGTATCGGAACAGGGAGCCAAGCACGCCGGCAGCCGCTATGCGGAAGCGCAGCGCCACCACATCACGCGTGAGCTGATCGATTCCAAGTCCGATGTCGGCGGACGCGGGCTGGGCAAATGGATTGCGCTGCTCCCGACCAAGCTCGGCGGCGGCACCTACGCGCTCGATCTCAACACCAACCGCGTGCTCTCATCGATCTGGTACTGGACTTACGGGGACTATAATCCGATCTCGCATCACCTGTGCGCGTTTCCAAGCGCCGACCCGTATCACTCGTTCGAGTTCGTGAACAGCACGCAGGGCGGCAAGAACTGCTTGATCTACGGCATCAATACCAGGATGGAAAGCCCCGAGCCCGGGTTCAACATCTATCGCGTCCGCTATGACGGCGCGCAGATGGAATTGATCGAGAACGTGTCGGAGACAACCGGGCTCGGCCTTGGCGTGCATGTGACCATCAACCCCAAGGACGCCCAGTCCTATTTCGTGACCGATGGCCAAAAGGATATTGCGGCCTGCTTCGACCGGATGTCGTCGCGGGTGATTGCCGCGTTGAAATTCGACTGGACCGGCAATTCGAGCAATCTGCGGGACTGCTGGCAGAACGGCGGGACTCTCAAGATCTCCAAGATCTATCCCCACCCTCGCACCGGACAGTTCGATTATCGCGGCACCAAGGGGCAAAAGATCGAATGGGAAATGGTGCCGATGGGCGAGCTGTTCGTGGAGGAAGGAACGATCCCCGGCGATTCTCCGCATACGCTTACCGGCGCGGACGGGACGATCTGGCATCCCACCGGGCGCTGGGCCGCTACTGTCGTTCGGCTTTGCGGCGGCATCGCCATTCTGGATGCGGAGAACAATTTCGATCCGGTGGCCTTCCTGCAGTTCAACAAGGATTCACCCGACCAGTATCCGGTCAGGCGCCTCGATGACGACCACTGGGAAGTGGTGTTCGACAAGGTGTTCTCGCCCGGGCACGAGATCGGCTTTTCCCCCGATGGCCATTTCCTCTGCATGATGAACAATCTGCGCGAGAACAATTGCTCCGTGTTCGACGTGCGCGACCCCGACCCGACCAAATGGAAAAAGATCGCCCACGTCGAAGATCCGCTCTGGGGTGGCAAGTACCCGAATCCGTTTCACATGGTGTTTTCGCTCGACAGTTCGAAGCTGTATCTGTCCGTGCTGCACCCTTCACCCGCGGCGAGCGGCGTGATGGTGGTCGATACCGCGACGTGGACGATCAAAAAGGAGATCCAGGGCATCGGTCCCGACCTGCAGACCCCGGCGATCACCTACGACGGCAAGTACGTGGTGGTTCCGTTCAGCGGCTTCCAGCGCATCTCCAGCGGGATTGCGGTGATCGACGTAGAGACGGACCAGCTGCTCGGCATATTGCCGAGCAACGGCGGGCATCATGACTGCGTGATTGTACCGACCGAGCTCGAGCACATGAAGCATACGCGTTCGTGCACGCTGTAGCGGTTGCAAAGATATGCGGACGCATGGCGGCGCATGGCTGACGGGCCGCATTTCCGCTTCCTGCTAGGAAGCCTGGCGCTGCAAAATCTCGGACGACGCAAGGCGCGCACTCTGCTGCTGGTCGCGGCCATGACCGTTTGCAGCGGGGCGCTTCTGACCGGCGCCGTGCTGATGCGCAGCATCGAAGCGAGCATGGCAGTCGGGTTTACGCGGTTGGGCGCCGACATGCTGATCGTCCCGACCGGCACGCTGACCAACATCACGGCGGCCTTGCTTACGGCGGAGCCAACCGAGCTCACTCTTGACGACGACATGCTTCCTCGGCTCGCCGCGCTCAAAGGCGTGCGCAAGGTCGCGCCGCAACTGATCTTTCGGACCGATGCGTCCGGTTATGGGCACGGCAGCGATCTGGTCGACCTGATCGCATTCGACCCGGCACGCGATATGACCGTCCAGCCGTGGCTGGAGCAGCACCTGGATCGCCCGTTGCGGCAAGGCGATGTGATCGTCGGCGGCCGGCGGGAGGAAGCGCTTGGCTCAGAGCTGCTGTTGTTCGGCCGCCCGCTGGTAGTTTACGGCAAGCTCGGCAAGACTGCCGTCGGCACCCACGAGCGCGGCCTGTTCATCACCTTCGAGACGCTCTCGGACCTGCGGCAGATCATGCAGCAGATTTGCGGCATGAAGGCAGCGCTCGCGCCCAACAAATTATCAGGCGTGCTGCTCGAGCTTGCGCCCCGCGCAACCACCCAGCAGGTCCGGTTTGCTGCGCTGGCGAATTTTCCCGGGATCAAGGTGGTCGCCGGCGACACGATGCTGACCTCGATTCGACAGGGTCTCGCAGGACTTCTCAATGGCATGCTGGGCCTCATGGGCATCATGTTCGTCAGCACCGTGCTGATGGTCAGCGTGCTGTTCTCCGCCATCGTCACCGAGCGGCGCCGCGAATTGGGCTTGCTCAGGGCGATTGGAGCGCGTCGGGGTCAGGTGCTCGGCGTTCTGCTGACCGAAGCTGCGCTCGCGACTGGGGCCGGCGGCCTCGTGGGCTGCGTGGTCAGCGTGTTGCTGATGCGTGTCTACGAGCACTCCCTCGTTTATCATCTGGAAAATCTCGGAATCCCGTTTGTCTGGCTCAATTCCGGCACGATGGCGTTGATTGCGCTACTGTGCATTCTCTTCGCGTCCCTGATCGGAGCTGCAGGCGCGCTTTGCCCGGCCTGGCGGGCAAGCCGTGAAGAGCCCTACGATCTCATTCGGTCGGAGGGCTAGGCATGCTATCATGCAGCAGCGTGTCGAAAACCTATACGACCGAACGCGGTCGCGTGGAGGCGGTCAAAAACATCGATCTCGACCTGCCGGCTGGCGGATTTACTGCTGTCGTGGGTCCCTCGGGCTCGGGCAAGTCGTCGCTGCTCGCGATGATTGGCGGGTTGAGCCGCCCGACTGCGGGAGCCGTCCGGGTCGAGGATATCGATATCTGGGCTTTGCCTGACGAGCGCCTGGCGCATTTCCGTAATTGCCGGATCGGGTTTGTGTTTCAGTTTCCCAGTCTGCTGCCGACCTTACGCGTCATCGACAACGTCGCTCTGCCGGCATTGCTGGCGCGCCGTCGTGAGAGCTCGACCGTATACCAGAGAGCATCCGAATTGCTCGACCGGCTCGGCGTCTCGCAGCATCTCGATGCCTATCCGTCCGAGATTTCGGCGGGAGAGCAGCGCCGGGCCGCGATCGCGCGCGCTCTCATCAATGCGCCCATGCTGCTGCTCGCAGACGAGCCGACATCAGACTTGGATGCGGTGACCGAACGCGAAATCATGGATCAATTTCGCGAGCTCACCCAGGCGCACGCCATGACGCTGATTATGGTCACGCACAACCTTCGCCTTGCAGAACAGGCGGATCGCATCGTGCAAATAGCCGACGGCAGGCTGGTGGCGTGAAGGACGCAAGGCAGCCACCGCTCGCCGAAAACCTGTCCGCTGCGGACAAGGAGGCGCTGATCGCGCATCTGTGGCACGATCTGCAGGCGGAACGGTCGCGTGCAAGCCGGCTTGAAGAGCGGCTGTTGGAACTCGAGACCGCAGCGGCTGCGGGCAGCGTCGGCGCAAGCGTTCTCGCCAAACTGCGGCGCGCCGGCGCCCCAGAAAGTCGGCTGGGGCAGGAAATCATCCGCTCGCAGATCGGCCTCGGCCGTGGGCTGGGCTTCCTGCGGTCGAGAATTGTGCTGGGGGTTGCGCTCTTCTTCGCGCTGGCTTTTGGGCTCGATTATGCGATCGGCCGCGTTCAGCACTATCGCATGGATCAGAAGCGAGCCGCCGCTCTCAACCTGCAACATGCTGCTTATGAAGGACTGTACGTCGAGCTGGTGAATATTGCCTACGAGCCCGACGGCAAATCATATCGGCTCACCATGCAGATGACCAATGTCGAACCGGGCCGTTCGATCTATGTGATGCAAACGCCGGTCCGCGTGTTCGAGCAGTCGGGCTTGGCCTGGAAGGAGGTCCCGGCACGGGCTCCCAACGGCGAAAGCGCGACCGTCGCCAAGCTGACAAAAGCGCAGACCTACGAGACGGTCTTCGAGCCCAATCTCAAGGAATGGACCGAGCTCATGCCCGGCTACATGCATATTCGCTTCGAGAGCGTCAGCCTCATCAGCGAACGCAGCGATCCCGACGATGACATCATCGAGCGCACCGACCGCTACTATGTGTATCTCAAGCCATATGGCGCCGATGACGACGCGCTCCGGCGCCGGATGAAGTATCAGGGTCAGCCGCCGCTCTACATGCCGATGCCGCCGCATTAGCTGGTCCATCAGCCGCAGCGGCGATCATCGGAGCATGCGCCGTGCCTCGGGCTCTGAGCAGCAGCGGCAGCTGCATACGCTTCCAAACCACAATACGGTGAGATGGCGGAGGGGTGGCACGTCCGCAGTCGTCCGGTACATTCCGATCACAAACTATATGTAAGGACGTCTGTGCAGCGTGTGGAGGATGAATGCCTAGGCTGCCACCGATTATGCGGATCGCCCGTCCCGGCTGGTCGCTGACCTTACAATGCTGGAGACATGCCTTTTTGCGATGACGAACATATGTCCGCACTTCGAGCCGAAGCGGCCATGCTGCTGCGGCGCGGTAATGCGTGCTTTTGATCCATAGGAGACATCGCTGCATCGCAGCAAGCTAATCCTAGCCACTATTCAATCATTTCATCGGCGGGGCCAAGAGCGTGGGCTCAGATAATGGCCCAGCCATCGATGCCCGGTTTAATTTCGAGCGTTACGCACAGCATACCATTGGATAGATTGCGGTTACGTCCCGCTCGATCCGCCCAATCAAAACCAAAATTCCTCCGCGGCGTTTGCCGTGCAAAATCACCGCAATTGCGGTCAGTACGCAGCAAGAATCATGTAGCGCGCTTGCGTTGCGTAATCATTTGAGGCCCGCGGGTCATGGGCAGACTGAGATATGGGCATCGTTCGGCTTCGCGGTGCGATCCAGACGTTCTGTGCTGAAAAGAGTATTCTCATGCGACCAGCAGCGATTTGTGCGGCGATCCTGACGCTCGCAGCCGGCGGCGCCTTGGCGCAGGAAACCCCGACATCACTATCACCCGCGTATCGACAGCCCTCGACGGTGGGGGCCGCATGGCAGGCGCCAGTCGGACATCGGCAACCAAGATTGAGTGACCTTCCCCCCGATCTCGCCCGCCAGGAGGAGCAGTTTGCGGAGCCGCCAAAGCCCGCCGAGCCATCGCGAGCGGGCCAGGATCGCAACATCGACCCGCAGCTCAATATCTGCCGTGGTTGCTGAGGCCGCCGAGGGCCGACCCAGCGTTGCGCAGTCGGTTAGATCGTCAGCGAAAAAGACGGCTGACCTCAACGCGCTCGCGTCCGATTAGCAAAACGTCTTTGTTCGAGGGGCCCTAAGGACGATCAAGCCGTAGTCGAACTGCACTCCGACACCACCGCCAAGAACGGCATGTTCGGCGCTCTATCTCAGATCTGCTCGCGCGAGCGCCGGGCGTTTCAGCGTCCCTTGGAGTGCAGCATAGACATAAGCCAGAATAATGAAGAAGGCGGTGTGTGCGATGGCAAGACACATCATTCCAAGCACTGTCAGTAGGCGTGCGCCGGCAATTCCTTCACCCGACAGCGGGAGAACGACGAAGGCGTTCAGCACCCAGGCAAAGAGTGCATAAGCGAGGCCTTTCGGCATCGTGCTGCCAGGGATTCGGGGCTCGAACACCAACGCGTAGAAGACGGCCATCCCAAGCCCCACGGTGACCTTGAAGCCGGTCTTGAAAATATTCGTATTGGGGTCCGGCCGGCCGAGCGCCGCCCAAAGGTCGCTGACGCCAATCTGAGTCAACGTGCCGCCGAGCCAAAGCCTGACGAGCCGCTGCAATCCGTCCCGCGCCGTCACAACGCCGACCGCATCACAGAGATTCAGAAGGAGAATTTTGATCATAATCCCGATCGCGCCCGCCTAGAGCGCGGAAGATAGTCTTAACCATGCTCATGCTGCACCCATTTCGACCTCACCGTTCGGCTTTCCTCAACGCGCCAAATGGTCCGCGCGATTCGGCAGACAGATAGATCATGCCAAACCGCGCCCCTTCAGGTCCTTGCCGAAGTAGATGCAATTGGCGCGGGGGCTTTTGACCGGGACCTGATCCGCGGAGGGCATTATGGCCAGCGGTCATGTGAACCGCACAAACAGGCCGAACACATGGCTACACCGACCAGCGATGCGACGTGAAGATTTTCCTTGCCAACCCGTGAAGCTGCCTAGCTCGGCAGCGCAAGTCTCGTTCGCCGTCTAGGGTAAAGCGGACCCGCCGACACCTGCGAAGGGCAGCGCCGGTGTCAACCGACGAACCCCACCGCCGAATTGACAGCGCGGGGCTCGAACAGAATGTCGGGCGTGATTTCGTCGACCGTGTTGCAGCCGCAATACACCATGGTGTTGTCAAGCTCCTTGCGAAGCACGGAGATCGCCTTGGCGGCTCCGGCCTCGCCGCCGACCGACGTGCCGTAAAGCGTCGCGCGACCGGTCAGCACGGCCTTGGCACCGAGCGCGAGCGCCTTGGCGATGTCGGAGCCACGGCGCACGCCGCTGTCCAGCAGCACGGTTGCCTTCGCGCCGACCGTCTCGGCGATCTCCGGTAACGCGTCGATAGAGGCGACAGCGCTGTCCATGTTGCGTCCGCCATGGTTCGAGACGATTATGCCGTCACAGCCGTGCTCGATCGCGCGCAACGCATCGTCGGGACGATTGATACCCTTCACCATCAAGATACCGGGCCACATAGTGCGGAAGATCTTGATGTCTTCCCACGACAGGCTGTCGCGCCGCATTACGGCGTTCACCGATGGATCGGTACGAATCGAATATCGCAAATGCGCCGGATAGTTCTCGTAACGCGGCATGCCGCCATTCACGAGATAGCGCCACATCACCAGCGCCAGCCAGCGCGGCTTGCCCATCATGTCGATGGCCGCGCGGGCGCTCAACCGGAACGGCAAATTAAAGCCATTCCTGGCGTTGTATTCACGATTGGGTGGCGCCGCCGTATCGACGGTAATGATCAGCGCCTCGAACCCGGCGTTCTTAGCTCGGTCGATCAGCTCGTAGGAAAGCTTGCGCTCATGCCAAACATAGAGCTGCATCCACAACCGACCCGAAGCCTTCTCGGCGATCTCCTCCATCGGCGTCATCGCGCCAGTCGCAACCGTGAATGGAATCTTCGCGGCCGCTGCTGCTTTCGCAAGCTCAAGCTCGCCGTGATACCAGCATAGACCGGCAACGCCGGTCGGTGCGATCGCCATCGGCATGGACACCGGCTTTCCGAACAGCGTCGTTGCCATTGTGCGGTTGGTCATATCCACTAACGCGCGATGCTTCAGCTTGAGCCGCTCGAACGCCGCGCGGTTGTTGGCGAGCGCCACCTCGTCCTCGGTGCCACGATCGAGGAACTCGAACACGCCCTTCGGAAGTCGCTTTTTCGCGACCTCGCGCAGGTCGAAGATGTTGTAGCAGTCGTCCAGGCCGCTCATTCACGGTTTTCCCTCTCGCCGAATGATGACAGCGGCATTCCGTGTGTCAACACCGAACGCATCTATCCCGGCGCGAGCGGCGCTGGGCTATCCGCCTGAGGTCCCGGATGAGACCCCCGTCAGTTCGATCAATCACAGTTCTGGGGCGAAGTAAAAAGGCGTCACTCTCTCATTCATTACCTTCTTACCAGCCTAACAAATCCGTAGCATTATGATCACTGGGGGCGGCCTGAGTCCTACGGAGCCGGATCTCTGGCGTCGTGCGCCGTCTTCGTAAACAAGATTTTCAAGTTTGCTGTGATGCATAAACTCACGTTCACTGAATGTGATAGGGTGTGGTCCTCGGCAGCCGGCATGCTATCTTGAGCTGGGCTCCGTGCGCGCGCTGGCAGAGGAGCTCGACCGGCCAAGGATTCACAGCAAGCCGCAATTGATCGCCGATCAAATCACCTTTGCCGCGGACGGGAGACCTGGCTCGTGATCAATCTTTTCGATGACCTTCCTGCTCGCGCAGACGGGGAGATCTTCACCGAGCTTCTTTCGCGAGAGGACGTGCGTATCGAGCGGATCGTCTCGACTGGTCAGTCCACGCCGGTGGATAAACCACATCGTCAAGGAGATGACGAATGGGTCCTGCTCCTCGCCGGCTCGGCGGGTCTCCGCATTGAGGGCGAAGGTGAGCGTAATCTTCGTCCGGGCGACCACGTCCTGATCGCCGCTCACCGGTCCCATTGGGTGACGTGGACCGCAAAGGACCAACCTACTATTTGGCTGGCCATACACTTCCGCTTGGAGTCAACGCGATGACACCAAAACGCACTTCACCTCTGACGGGGCCTCGCCCGACCACCCCAATAGGGATTTTCGAATTGGTTCTGGGTGCAGAACCCACCATTTCCCGAACCGCGGCCATGCATTGTTGAAAGGAATAGAACCCACAATTCGTTCCACCTCCCCCGCCACCGTACTGGGCACACCACGGCGCGGCGCATGCCGCCTCGACGCCCAGCAATAGAACGGCGAAGAGGACGGATACCACGGCGACTGTCGGCATGAATTCCTCTTTACAACGACGCGCGAGCCCGACCACGTGAAGGTAAGCCATCGTCGCGATTTCTTCCAACGGACACACGGAGATTTGTCGGTTTGTGAAGCGCGATAGGGTGCTGCGGCGCGTGTGCGCTGCGAAACGAGCGACAGCGTGCTGGGACACGCGCACATACGCATTTAGCCATGTCTAATTACGTGCGCGAGAGGCCACCGGGCGGGCACAGTCCTACCTCGGAAGCATTTCGACTTGTTCGCAAGACGGTATAAGGAAAATCTGGCTCAGAACGGGAAAACATAGTGGCGGGCTTACCGAGGACGCGCGGTCGAATTCAAGCGCGTAGAAAACGAGCGGTACCAGTGCGCTCGCAGCAGGTCTACTCTACCTCTGTCATCCGACGTTAGCATCGCGCGTCAACGCTTCTCGTTCGTGCCAGCTTCTGCCGTGAGCAGGTGCAGCAAAGCGGCACGCTTGGCTCGCGTATCCAGCGCGCAACGGATTGGCTCGTCCGCTTTGATCTCCGTGCTCAAGTGTCGCCAGTCGGCACGATTGCAGCCGTTTCGACCATTAAAATGATGCTCTTTTCCGGGGCTCGCGTGCAGTGCATAACGCCCTTTGGCACAACGAAGCCCTGATTGGGCAGAAGCTCAACCGAGCGGCCCTCAAGGTCGACAATGAATTTTCCGCTTAGCACAAAGAAGAACTCATCGTCGTTATCGTGCTTGTGCCAGTGGTATTCGCCTTGCATTACGCCAAGGCGCACGACGGAGTCATTTACCTTGCAGAGTGTCTGATTATACCATTTGTCCGTAACGTCCTCGGCTAGTGAAGACACGTCGATCAGCTTGAGAGGGTCAAACTTGATGTTTAGGTGCGTCGCGTAGGAGTAGGCTGGTTCACCCATGGCTTTTGTGCTCCTGCGTTACAGTTGGCTTCAGCATTTATTGCTGTCGCTCTTAGCTCTTCCACGAGAGCAGCCCAATGTGGCATAAATTATAGGATTAGCAAAAGTTATATTCCCACAGCTTTACGCGCCTTAGGCAATGAGAAGCGGCTTCAGATTCTGGAATGGCTGAAGAATCCCCGTGCTCCCATCGGCCGCCCTTGGACCCCCGCGCGGCTTGTTGCGCGCGCGCCAGCTCCCAGCCGATAGGCAAATCTGATTTGACGACAGCTACTGCCGTTGCGACAATCAAAAGAATTTTGCTTCGAGTGTGACGCTCGTCACACAGGAGAAGAGGTGCAAGGGTCAATAGATCGGAAAAGTCGAGTTGATGGAGGCCTCATGACTCCCAAATCGCATACCGCGATGAATGACGCAGTCCACACGCAGGAGGCGGGGCCAGATCAGCCGCTCCTGGACACGACCCCGTATGGCTCCGGCAAGGATGATTCGATCAGCGATGCGACTGAGAATGCTGCAATCACCCAGCACACGCTGACCATCGACGGGACGAAGATACCGTATACGGCAAGAGCGGGTCATCTTGTCATAGCCGATCAATATAGTGCTCGGCCGACGGCCAAGATATTCTACGTTGCATTCACCGCCAACGTCACGCCCCCAGCCAGTCGTCCTGTTACCTTCTTCTATAATGGAGGTCCCGGATCTTCGTCGGTCTATCTCCTGCTTGGGTCTTTCGGGCCCCGGCGGATAAAGACCAATATGCCTTTCTTCACGCCACCCGCTCCATACGCACTCGAGGACAATCGGGACAGCCTGCTCGAGCATTCCGATCTGGTCTTCATCAATCCCGTTGGCACCGGCTACTCGGCGGCAATCGCGCCGGGCAAGAACGGGGACTTTTGGGGAGTTGATGAAGATGCACGCTCTATCAAGCAGTTCGTGAAGCGTTACCTGACGGTGTTTAACCGCTGGAATTCCCCCAAGTTCCTGTTCGGCGAATCATATGGGACACCCCGAACCTGCGTACTTACCTGGTTGCTGCATGAGGATGGCGTGGATCTGAACGGGGTAGTTCTGCAGTCGTCGATCCTTGACTATTCTCAGACGGGCAATTCGGTCGGCCTTCTCCCGACTCTGGCGGCAGATAGCTGGTTCCACAAGAAAGTGACGGTCTCACCCGCTCCTTCCGACTTGCCCAGCTTCATGAAAGAGGTCGAACAGTTCGCGCGGGGGCCATATGCATCTGCAGCGGTGGCGTTCCCGAAAGTGGACCCAGAGGTCCTTCAGGCGTTGAGCAATATTCTCGGGATCCCGCCTGTCGTACTGAAGTACTGGCAACTCGATCTGGCGGCAGGGGGCGGGACAACATTCCTTACCAGCCTCCTTCAGGACGAAGGAGTTGCCATAGGGGCATATGATGGTCGCGTCACGGCGGAGGACACCGGAATTGCGGGATTGATAGACCCGAATTCAGGCGGCAATGATCCAACCATGACGGCCGTTGGCGGAGTGTATACGGCCATGTGGAACGTCTACCTGAACGACGAGCTCCAATTTACGTCGACATCGCCCTTTATGGATATGAACGATCAGGCATTCCTGAATTGGGACTTCGGCCATGTCGACCCGACGGGAGCGCAAACAGGTGGCGCCGACAGACTGTACACTGCCGGGGATCTCGCGGCGGCAATGGCGCTGAATCCATATCTGAAAGTGTTTTCTGCGAATGGCTACTATGACGCGGTAACACCATTTTTTCAGACGGTCTTGAATTTTGAGAATATGCCGCTGAGCGATCCGCACGCTCGCAATAATCTTACAATCCACAATTATCCATCCGGCCACATGGTTTATCTCGACAACGAGTTGAGATTTTCGATGCGGGCGGATCTTGCCACGTTCTACGAAGGCACAAGGATGTATTCCCCTGCTGTTGCCGCTAGGCGCGCGTCCCAGGAAGCCGAGCGCATTAGCCGTTCGCCATACCGCAGACGTTTCAGTCGCACGCCCTACTGAGCATGACAGCCAATCCGAGAAAGGCGTTTCAATGGATCGCCCCACCGGCCCGGGGCGGCAGCTCGTCGAGAGCTTCTATGCTGCGGAGCTGCTTCAGCCTCTGCTCCGGCGTTGCCATTGCAATGCTCGCGCCGTGATTGGCCGTGAAATTTGCGATACCGACGGACAGTTGGAGCGAATAGTCCGTCGATTGTCGTCCCGCATCAAATGGCGTTCCGGATTTGATATTCCCAAACCAGGGCGCGGGGTTCGCGCCACTCGGCGGTACCATCGTGCCGGCAGGCACTTCCGCAGTCGAGTGACACGACAGGCAGGACGACACGGGGTTGTCGATCGGTCCGTTTAGACGCCCCTGATATCCGACATGCGGCATGTGGACTGCGGGATTCAGCCAGGTTTGTGCAAGAGGACCCGTACCAGAATACCCCGGGTCATTTCCCCAGATGACGCCCACTGAGGAGACATTGGTCCAACCGCTGCCGCTTTGTCCCCCGGGACCGGCGCCATAGACGAACGTTCCAAACACCCAGCCGGTTGTGTCCGACAGGCGATCGTCCTTCACGGCAATATCGATTTGCAGCAGGCGAACACTCAACACTGCACGCGGGCTTGTTGCCTTCGGAGCGGGATCATTGGGGTCCGCATACACGTATGCCTGCCATTCGGGTGAGCCTTTCAAATAGAGCACCTCCGCTTGCGATGCGGTCGTGAATATGAGCTTGGCGGCGACGGTTCCATTTGGAAACGACGCGCCGGTGGGGTCGGGATTGCCATGATCTTTCCACACGCGGCCGATGATCATGCCGCCGGGCGCGTTATAGAAACCTACTGCGTAATTGTTCCATTGTTGCAGTTGCTGCGCTCCAAGCTCCTGCGGGCGGGATACGCGCTCGCGTGTAAGCCCGTGAACGAACTCACGACCGTTTGTCCCCACGTCTTGCCACGGCGCGTTGTACCAGGCTCGCACCGTGTTGAGCGTCGGGTCAAAACTCAATTCGGTATCCGTCCGAATGTTGCCTTCAAAAAAATAACTCAACGCGGTATTGAGGTATTGATCGGGTTGGGTCTTGAGGTCGAATTGCAGCCATGGCTGGACATCGGGACCAACCGCGGTCGGATAATCCTGGGCAAGGTGAAATACATGCCCGGTCCAATTTGGAATCGGGACCATCAAGGCGTCGCAGAATGGCGTCTGCGGAGTATCGCAGCCTCCTGTTAGATACGACTTGTTCACCGGCTGGGGGCCAACCGCCTGAATTAAAATATTGCAGGCAGCGATAACGACTGCCGTGCACCTGAGAGCTAACAACCAGACCGTTTTCTGCCTCATTGAACCACTGAACTATTCGGGTGTATGCTGTTTCTGCTAATGACAGTACTTTAAAACAGAACAATTCAATTTGTCCATTCGATCTGTCCAAGGATGTTCCGATACGCCCTTTGCGATGTGGATCGTTGCGCGCGATGATCTTCGCAGCAACAACAGATGGAGGAAACGTCATGACCGATAGAAAGGTTTTCGCGGACAGCGTTACGCCGTTGCCCGATCAGCCGGGCCTCACCCCACATGGCCTGATGATTTACGCAGAGAAGCCCACGGATCGCAACGAAAAGATGACCTTGCTTTTTTCAGTTGGTATCTCTGCAAGCGCTCAAGCCGATTTGGAGGCCCGAGTGGCTAAGGGCGAAATCATCCCGCCCGAGGAATTGCGGGAGAGTTACAGGTCCGATCAGAATGACCTGAACGCGCTCGTTTCTTGGCTGAAGAAGCAAGGCTACAAGATCGTCCAGGTGACCTCCGACGGCACCGGGGTGTACGCGGAGGGCACCATCGATACAATCGAGAAGAGCCTCGCCGTGAACATGGTCCGCGTCACCAAGGACGGTTTGACGTTCACGGCTGCGCAAAATGCACCCAGCCTGCCCTCGGATGTCGGCAACAACGTAAGCGCCATCATCGGGCTGCAGCCTTTTCGACGGGCGCACAAGCACAGCAGGACATGTGTCCCCAAAAACGGTAACCGCGCTGCTTTGAATGCGACCCGCGTCAGGGGTAAAAAGACGCAAACGGAGGCAGCGAAGACGGCAAGGACGAAAGGAGCTGGAAAGGGCCGTCCTGCGCCCTCCCCCAATATCAAAAACGCGCCACCTTATCTCGTGAGCGAGGTGCTCAAGGCCTATAACGCCGACGGTCTCCCGGTGACCGGCAAGGGCCAGACGATCGCAATTCTGATCGACACCGTGCCTGCCGATACCGACTTACAATCGTTTTGGAAGTGGAACAATCTGTCCACCTCCTTGAACCGGATCGTGAAGATCAATGTGAAAGGTGGGGCGCTTCCGCCGACGGAAGGAGAAGAGACACTTGACGCTTCATGGGCAAGCGGAATTGCGCCGGACGCGACCGTCAGGATTTACGCCAGCGGGTCCTTGCAATTCGTGGATCTCGACCGCGCTCTCGATCGTATTATTGCCGACCTGCCGAGCCAGCCCGGCATGCGGCAATTGTCCATCAGCCTGGGCCTCGGCGAAACCTACATGGCCAAGGCGGAAGTCGCGACACAGCATCAGCGATTTCTGCGTTTGGCCGCCGCCGGGGTAAACATCTTCGTTTCCAGCGGAGATGCAGGATCGAATCCGGATACTACAGGGCACAGTCCGACAGGGCCCCTGCAGGCAGAATATGAGTTGTCGGATCCGTGCGTCGTCGGGGTAGGCGGTACGACCTTGACGCTCAAATCGAACGGGCAGGTACAGGCCGAGCGTGGTTGGGCAAGTGGGGGCGGCGGCAGGAGCATCCTGTTCCCTCGACCGCCATGGCAGAGCGGACCTGGGATGCCGGCGGGCAACGATCGTCTCGTCCCGGACGTCAGTCTTGCGGCCGATCCCAATGACGGCGCTTTCCTTGTGTTCAATGGAAAGCCCATTCAGATCGGTGGAACCAGTTGGAGCGCGCCGACTTGGGCCGGGCTGTGCGCCCTGCTCAACGAAGCTCGGCAGAACGCCGGCAAGTCTGCCTTGCCGTTTCTCAATCCAATGATCTACCCGCTCATGGGTACCCGGTGCTTCCGGGATATCGTCGACGGGAGCAACGGGGCCTATCACGCCGGACCTGGCTACGACATGGTGACCGGCATTGGGGTGCCCAGCACCAAGGATCTGATTGCGAAGCTGGTAGAGGCGGCATCGATTGCTGCTGCGGCGATGCCAACCAGGAAGTCTCGTAAACGCGCAGCTTGATCCCCGTGCCGATACCGCTCCGTTAGAGCATGTCGCGCAAAAGCCTGCCCTCGGGCTTGACCCGAGGGGTGGGAACCGGTTTTGCGAAAGGACATGCTCAAACAAGGAGCTACAGCGGATAACGATTTGAAGATAAACTCATCCCGCTGTAGCCTGTTGCTAACAAATGAGGCCAGCCACGAATAGGATTGCTTCTGGCAGCCATAGGCCCGACGATGACCGCCTCAGTTGTCACTCGTAGCTACGATTTTTACCGCACCGGCGCGAACGATGAGGAAGTCACGCTCTCGGCCAGCTCGGTGCGCGCGCGCGGCATTGCCAAATTGTTCAGCATGTCGATCCCCGACGATCCCAGGCTGGAGGCACAGCCGCTTGCGGTCGGTAATGTCCGCTTGAGCAACGGCGAGACGCACGACGTCATCTACCAGGCAGGTATGGGGAACACCGTCTACGCTTTCGACGCGCAGACCGGCAACGAATTATGGAAGACAAATCTGGGCCGGCCGATTGTCGGCACAAGACAGATCGACGCCTGGCTGGTGAACGTCGCCTGGGGCATCTTGTCGACACCTGTCATCGACGAGGCGGCAGGCATTCTGTATGCGTGCGCCTGGATCAGCTCGGACGGAACGGCCGCGAGCGCCAAGCATTTCCTCGCAGCGTTGCGGATCTCGGACGGTTCGCTTGCCTGTCCGCTCCTGAATCTCGAGGGGGCGGTTTATGCGCCCCCGGACTTGCCTCAGCAGAAATTCGCGTCGGCTCAGCGCAAACAGCGTGCCGCTTTGACACTGTCCCAGGGCCATGTCCTCATTCCATTTGGAACCATTGCCGAGAGCGCTTCGACGGCGCGGGGCTGGCTGATAGCCGTCGATGTGGCAGCATGGCGCATTGCCGCAAGCTGGTGCTCCACCGTGACCGGATCGGGCGGCGGAATTTGGCACAGCGGAGCCGGTCCTGCCGTCGCCGCGGACGGCTCGATCTTCGTCGTTACCGGCAATGGAGCGTTCCAGCCCGACAAAGGCGACTACGGCGAATTGATCGTCAAACTGACATTGCGTACCGGCGCGGCAGCAGCCCTTGTTGTGGGCTCCTGGTGGACGCCTTGGAGCGATGCCCAGCGTAGCGGTTCCGCCGCCGAGATGGATGACGAAGTCGCAGCCCTGCCGTCGAACGTACATAAACCGAGGGTCCTCGGGCATGCGAAGCGGCTCGCGAGGGCAAGAGGGAGATCATCGACCCACCTTGCCGCGATGGACTTCGACAATGTCTTCACGGGTAGCGACGTACCGGATCCGCAGATTGCCGCATTCATCGACAGCCACATCGACGCGATGATGGGCTCCGTCTGGGATGATCAAGATTTTGGTTCGGGCGGCCCGGTCTATGCCCAGGCAGCCGGATCCGTCCTGGCCGCTGGGAAGGACGGCATCCTCTATACCGTGAACGCTGCGGCGTTGGGCAATACTCAGCCTGGCGACCTCGCTCCGGGTGCTGCCGCGGCAAACTATGCGAAATTGCGCGCCCCGCCGATTCTCTACACGTACTACGACGCGTCCATGCAGCCCGCGCCCCAGTCCCCGACTGCGCTCAATAAATTGCCGGGTGGCGCTACCCGGCATTTGCACGGGACGCCTTTGCTTTGGCGTTCGGCCGTACATGGGCTCATGCATTTCGCCGGTGGCGAAAATAGTGCTTTACGGGCTTGGACAGTCGCAGCCGATGGCACTTCAACGTACCAGGCAGGCTCTGATGAAATCGCGTCGGCGCAGGCCCCTAGACCGCCTGGAGGCATGCCGGGCTGGAGCGTGACTTTGGCAGCAAATCATGGTGCTGACGGCATTATCGTCGCCATGATTCCATACAAGGACAGCAATATGGGGTTGAGTGCCGGTCGGCTTCTAGTCTACGATGCACAGACTTTCGCCGTGAATTCCGACGGATCCAAACGATTACAGGTGCTTTGGGACAGCGAACAATGGGGGCCGGAACACGGCTTCACCCATCCAAAGTTTAACCGCCCGATCGTTTGGAAAGGCCGTATCTATCGACCTACTTATGATGGGCGTCTCGACGTGTATGGCTTGGCCTAGAAGCACGAATTGTTGCCGGGACGTGGTGGCTCCGGTGATAGTCAAGGGGGCGAGCCTTAGACGAGCCGCCTTCTATCAACGGCATAATGGTTTGTTGGTATGCGCCATCGTGTTTTTAACCACGGTCGTTGCCTGGGCCGAAGACTTTCCCGATCCCACGAAAACTCCTGGCAAGGTTGACCCCAGGCTGACCAAAGAGATTCTCTGTGCCAAGGACTTCACGACTACGTCAGTGCGTGACGTGAGCGAGGAGTTGAAGGACAAGGTTTTCGCGTCGTACGGAATGCAACCGAGCAAGGACCCATGCCCTTGCGAGGTTGATCATTTTATCCCGCTCGAGCTTGGCGGATCCAATGATGAGGAGAACCTCTGGCCGCAGAGCTACCTGACGAAGCCTTGGAACGCTCTTGTCAAGGACAAGCTCGAGGATCGGCTGCACAGTGAGGTGTGCAAGGGTGAGACCGGACTGAAGGATGCGCAGGAGGAAATCAGAGCAGACTGGAAAAAGGCTTATCAGAAGAGGTTTGGTAACCCGTGACCGCATGGCCGCAGAGCCTGGATGCCGAGATATAGGCTGGCGTCACCGTCGCCCAATGTGCAATTCTTGGACACTTTCTCAGCTACGACCAACGCACCACGCGCGGGAGAAAGGCCATGAAAAGCAAAGGAGACGTGATCGCACGGTATGGAAATTTTTATCGTGGCGATGATGACTTGTTCACCCATTGTCTGATTCTAAGAGACGGGCAATGCTGGCTCTTGGGACAGGGACTTCGACCTGTGACCCTGCGCAACTTCTGGGCGAAAGCGAGCTACGCCGGATATAACTTCATCACGGATGCCGAATCCGCTACTGCCAGCGAGATCGCCGTCTACGGCGCACAACCCGGTGGCTCTTTGCCCGGTGACTTCGACTATTTTGTACCTCCACCCGACTCGGACGTTGCAAAACTGGTTAAAGCGATCGCGAGGATCGACTCTCCCTGACCCGTGCGGGCAATTGCCGCACCTGGCCAAAGATCGCGCCAGCGCTCTCCGGGAATCCTCACCCGTTCGATCGCCAAGTTCGAATATCCGGTGGCGATAAGCTGCTCCTCAATGAGCCGCTCCTTGAAAGCAGCCACAAGGCGCCTCCCCAGCTCCGCAGCTCGTTCAGCTTTTCTCGAGGGTGTTAGGGCAGTATTCCGATCCGCACATGGCCTACAGAGATACGACTGCATGGCTGGGGCGGGAGGATTTGAAACTTTGCATTCCGAATGATCGTCATCGAACCCGAGCGCTCCCGCAGAAGAGCCCAGGAGCTTAACCGGGGCCATGAGATCCGCCCCAATCATATGGCAAAGTTCGGGCTAGACAGCTCCGAGTGATGCGGAATGCGGGAGTTCGAGTCCTCCCGCCCCAGCCACGGAGTCGGGTCTCTGTGCGTGGGTCCCGGACGACTACAGCCACTGCAACAATGGCCTCAAGACGGCTTCCACCGCATCCGCCCCGGCCCTGAGACGATCCTGAGGCGTCGCGCAGAGATAGACGCGCTGATGGATGCCACCACCTACGAAGCTTACGTCACGTCAATATAACTGCGCGCTTGCACTTCCCATTTTCTGCTCTAACGCGATCGCCATTCCACAGCGATTTATCAGGAACAAAAAGCCCTCGCGGCCCGCCTAGGTGCCTTGAGTTCACGCTAATCCTGCTCGCCGAGAGTTTGGACGTACGTTTTCCCGTAAGGATAGAAGAGTTCCTTGCGGCCTTGCTGCCACGCGGCCTTGAGTTCGGGCGTTGTGATGTCCCAGTCTGGCCGGCATTTCTTGGTAACGGCACGAAGGTCCTGGCGGAGATCTTCCATAGTGGGCCGGCCGAAGTACCAGTAGCCGTTGTAGATCTTATAGATGACGAGATCAGGCTCGAGGACAATCACATGAGGGATCATCGGATTGTGGACCGGATCCGTATACTCGGCGATGTCGAGATCTTTTTGGACGATACGCCTCGTGTCGGAGAGGAAGGGCCAGTGAGCGCCGACACCGCTGCGATATTCATTCGTCTCAGTGATGTTGTCGGTACTGATCGTGACAAGCCGGCAATAGCCAACCTCCATCTCACGATGGAGTTCAAGAAGCCCTTCAGCCTGTCTGCGGTCCTTGGGGCAGAAAGCGCCGCGGCTGAGGACGAGCACCATGGGATGTTGTCCTTGCAGTTCGGAGAGCTTCCGCCGTTTCGTGGTCTGGTCGGAAAGCTCATAGTCGGGGAAGACAGCCCCGGGAACAATGTCAGGTCGCATAGGAAACCCTCCACCGTTGGATGCGCCTCGCCGGGTTACGTCTGAATTGTGTTGTTCGCCAACTTCAAATCGTCAGAACGACGCGGAACTGTGCGTTGGCGCTCATCATGCGCGCGTAAGCGTCGGCCCTCTTCGCCCATAATCGCGAAATCGGACTTTGATGTGTTCAGCGAGTTTGATTTTCCACGAAAAGCCGATCGAAGGCACCGCAACGAGTAACGCCCAATCGTTTCACGGATGCAGGCTGCGGGGGTGACCGCCGATAGCGGTCTCGAGACGGGTTCGTGTACGCTTTCGACCTGTTGGAGCTTGATCGCCGGGATCTCCGCGTGAGCCATGGGAGAGCCGCCGTCAGGCCCTACGCCGCGCCGGCGCGAAACGTGGCGAAAGGACCTAATTTTCGTGATCGTCGGCAATAAGCGATAGCCAATTGATGGCTTTAACTTCCTCAGGCTATCCAAAGCGACAGCCGCCTGTGTTAAGCTGCCACTCGCCCCTTACGTCCGCGACGCCTTCTGGGGACGCGACGAGCATGGCTCAATCGATTTTCCGGCCTTAGAATCTGCCGCCGCGTAGCGGGCTGGAGCCAAAAAAATCCTGCAACTTCAGCACACCCTGAATCCCTCGATCCCGGTCCGACTTAACGGAGACCGCCATGTCACGCACGATCAAATTCGCAAAGGCTGGAGGACCGGAGGTTCTCGAGTTCGTCGAGGTCCAGGTTCCGGCCCCAGGTCCGAACGAGGTTCGCATCAAGGTCAAGGCGATCGGCATCAACCGCGCCGAAGCCATGTGGCGGGTCGACGACTACACCGAGCCCGTCAAGAAGTTTCCGGCAGGTCTCGGCTACGAGGCTGCGGGCAGCGTCGATGCTGTAGGCAAGGACGTGAGCGGCTTCGCGGTCGGTGACGACGTTAACGTCATCCCCTCCTTCTCGTTGAACGACTACGCGACGTATGGCGAGGTCATCCTCGTTCCGGACCATGCCGTCGTCAGGCAGCCAAAGGCGCTTTCGTTCACCGAGGCCGCCTCGATTTGGATGATGTTCGTGACTGCCTACGGTGCCCTCATCGAGGATGCGAAGGTCACCAAGGGGGATTTCGTCCTTATTCCGGGGGCGTCCAGCAGCGTTGGCCTGGCCGCGATCCAGATCGCCAACTACGCCGGTGCGACGACTATCGCGCTGACGCGCACCTCGACGAAGAAGCAGCAACTCCTCGACGCCGGCGCAGTGCATGTCATCGCCACGGAAGAAGTCGACCTGGTCGGGGAGGTGATGCGGATCACCAACGGCCAGGGCGCGCGCGTCGCGTTCGATCCCGTCGGCGGCCCGAGTTTTCCCAAACTCGTCTCGGCGCTGGCCTTCGGTGGCATCATCTACATCTACGGCCTGCTCGGCACGGGTGTCACCCCGCTGCCGGTGCTCGAAATGATCGCCAAGGTGCCAACCGTCAAGGCGCACAACATCTGGCTCACAAGTGGGAACGAGACCCGTCGCAAGGCCGCAATCGAGTTCGTCACGAAGGGTCTGGAGACCGGGGCGCTCAAGCCCGTGATTGACCGTACCTTCACCTTCGACGAGATGGCGGATGCGCACCGCTATCTCGAGCAGAGCGGCCAGTTCGGGAAGATCGTGGTGACTGTCTGAAGGTCCGCTACGGAAACGTCGTCACCGGGTCAGGCGCACTGTCAGTCAAATCCATCGGGGGCGACGGTGACGGTGTGGCGCTGGCCGTGATAGTCGCGAACGAGCACCATGCCGGGTTTGAGCTGGCGCCGGGGCGAGCGGCCGGCTCTGTCCGCTGCTGTTCGGCGTGTTCTTGGTGCGTCCGCCAGTCTTGTGGTGAGTGGCTCTGCTGGAGCGGAATGGACGATTCGTTCACTACACTTCGGCGGCAAATGCCCTCAGCATCATTGAGACCAAACAGCTGTGGCTGCGAACCGCAATAATTGCAGTCGGTTAGGACGCAAACCCGACCACAGAGACCCTTCGCGTTTGAGCTGTAGGGCTAGCCGGGGCTATGCCACTGCCTCGTCTAAAACTGCCCACCAGAGAATTCGACATTTCCGAGTTCGAGTCTCACCACCCGGTTTCGTACCACTGCCTTGGAACGTTCGATCGACTCGGCAGTTCGCAACCTATACGATTTTAATGATCTGCTTCCCAAAGTTCTTGCCGCTCAGCAGCCGAAGGAATGCTTCGGGCATGCGCTCGATGCCGTCCAGCACATCTTCCTTGAACCGAATTTTTCCCGCGCGTTGCCATTCGGAAAGCCGCTGCAGGGCTTCCTCCCGTCTGTGCCACCAGTCGAATGCCAGAAATCCATGGATGCTGGCCCGTGTGACGATGAGCTGACCCATGAACCGCTCACCAATGTCAGGCTTACCGAACTGCCCAGCAAGAGCAACGCGACCGCAAATCACAACGCGAGCGCCCGTCCTGAGGTTTTTCATGACCGCGTCATGGATGGCGCCAGCGGTGTTGTCGAAGAAAACATCCACGCCGCCGCAGGATGCCTCTTTGACCGCCTGCGTCAGATCAGTAGCTTTCTTGTAATTGATCCCAACGTCGAACCCAAGTTCCTGGCACCATTTGAGTTTGTCATCGTTTCCGGCAATTGCCACCGCCCGACAGCCAGCTAACTTGGCAATCTGCCCCACCAGTTGGCCAACTGCTCCTGATGCGGCGGAAACCACAACTGTATCACCGGGCCGGGGGCGGCCGAGTTCAAGGAGGCCGAAGTAAGCCGTAATCCCGGGCATGCCGAGCCAAGATAGCGAGCTTTCAATCGGCGCGAGGTTGGGATCGATTCTGTTCACGCCAGCAGGCCCAGACACGTCAGGTGTTAACACTGACCATTCCTGCCAGCCGAAGCTCATGGACTCGGCAATGTCTCCTGCTTTCCACTTCGGGTGATTGGACGCGACGACTTCGCCAACGCCGCCGCCCTGCATTAATTCGCCGATTTCAACACCTTTCGTATAGTTGGTTGCCGGGCTCATGCGGCCCCGCATGTAAGGATCAACAGACAGCCACTTCGCTTTGACGAGGATTTGGCCAGGGCCGGGATCGGGCACTCGCTGCTCATCCATGGTCCAATTATCTAGCGTTGGCATACCCTCAGGATACTGTTTGAGGAACCAGCGACGATTTACGATATTCTGCATGTCACTCGCCTTCTAACTTTGATTAGATACCTGGAAATGTGCAGTGGTCTACTGGACGAGATCATCGATATCACGGATAACGGCGGAAACGCCTGGATTGATCGAGAGGGGCCTGACGCTAAGAAATCTGGCCCTTTCGCGGTCGAGACACAACCAGGAAGGTCGCTTGCGGCTCCAGCAACTCGGCGTGGTACGTCAAGGCCGCCACAGGCCGTGACTGGCTCGCCGGCACCTCTGTGTGGTTGCCGCTGCGCCAGATGGACGAGGCCAAAGTCCGCGGTCTCCTGGTCGAGCGGGAGCAGAAGCTCCGCGGCATCCATCCTGACGAGAAACGGAGACACGCGGTCAATGACAAGCGCGAGCGCAAGCCATGCATCGAGTACGTGCGGGTGAGCACGAAGGAGCAGGGCCGCTCCGGGCTCGGGCTCGAAGCGCAGCGCGAGGCCATCGGGCAATTCTGCTTGCGTGAGCGGTTCAACATCGTGGCCGAGTTTCGTCGAGGTCGAGAGTGCCAAGGGCGATACCCGGCACCCGACGGGTATCTAATCGGCATCGGAAGACGGCTGCGTTCGCGTGATTAAAGCCTCGGATCGAGCAGTCGCGAGTCACCGCATCCAGCGTCACGCTCGGCATGGGCAAATGTCCGGCGTCCGGCGAATTCTCATTGGATTTACGGAACATGCTGGGACCAGAGACTACTCCCGCGCGAGCTGTTTTGACGGCAAAGCCCGGAGGCCTGCGCCATGACTAGCAAAGAGGAAGCCGGTTGAGGGGACCGCGCCGTGCGGGTGCGGATGGCCCCGGCGGCATCTGCTTTAATCTTGGCGGGCGGCGCATTCGCGGTAGGTGTCGGACTTAGGGTCCCACTCGAACCATCTCCAAGTGGTTCGCGCCTTGTTGAATCCGTCGAGATAAACAACAACAATCCCAAAACGCAGATAGAAGGTCTCCTTTCGAGCCTTCTCAAAATATTGGGGAAGGGGCGCATTCAATTCGCGATGTCGCGGGATCGATTCTCGCGGTTGGATAATGAGTCCCATTTCCTCGATTTGGGGAGCGATTTTGAGGGTATCCTTTGTCGGAGGATGCCACTCTGGCCCCATCGTATCACCGAAACTCTCCGATATTTGCGTAGCGGCAAAATTTCCAGTCTTTTCCAAAATGTAATCTACCAAGATTTTGCCTTTGACCGCGCGATGGTCGACGGCCGGGCTCAAGATCGAAACGCGCGCCCGGTGAGTGAACTCCAAATTATCCGAAGCAATTCTATTGGCGCCAGCGGCCGCTTTGGCGTTTAATTCAGCGGCTTCAGCGGACTGTTTGGCAACGGCGATTGACGCTTGCATATCGCGGGACTGCTTCCTACTGCCGAGATAAGTGACTATCCAGAGGCCAATGGTCGATGCCGCCAAAACGGCGGTGAAAATTGCCAGCCACAGAGTGTAAGTCGCCAATTGCTCTTCGACATCCTTGGCCGGCGTAACATCCTTGGATTCTGCCTTGGCCTTCTGCTCGGTGGGCTCCTTATATGTTATGTCATATGGCAGGGGCGGTGGTTGTATGGACCAAACAAATGTGCCGCCGAGCACAAACCCCATGATTGCCCAGAATAATGGCCACAGCAGCCAACGCTGAAACAATACTACCCCCCGAGCTAAATATCCTCCAGTGTCGGTCACGGTGTGATCGGCGAGACGCGCATTTGATCGTAGTATCGTGGCGCCGGCTAGCTTTTAATAACCCCGTTCCCAATCGATGACATTCCGGAGCGGCCCGCCCTCGAGATAGGCGCGCAGATTGTCGCAGAAGAGATTGGTGGCGCCATGACGGTCCTGATCACTGGCAGACGAGATATGCGGCGTGATCAGTACCCTGGGATCGGACCAGAGCCGTGACATCGGCGTGTGCTCGAATTCGCCGACATAAACATCGAGCGCTGCGCCGCGCAAATGATCGCGCTGAAGCGCGTCGGCGAGGGCCTCCTCGTCGACGATCTCACCCCGGGCGACGTTGATGAGCACGCCCCCCGCCTTCATCGCAGCAAAGCGGTCCTTGTCGAAGAGACGGGTCGTCTCCAGTGTCCATTGGCAGCAGATCACCACGAAATCGCTCTCCAGCAAGAACCGATCGAGATCCCCGGCGCCGCCAAGCTCGCTGAATCCCGGTGGCAGGGGCCGGTCTGGGTGCGGGTGGCGGCGGGTGCCGACGACCCGCATGCCGAGGGCGGCGCAGAGTTTACCGACATCGAGCCCGATTCCGCCGGCGCCCACGACGCACGCAGTCTTACCTTCCAATAGAAGCGGTCGATATGCGCGATGGTCGAACACGCCCGCGCCCCGATCGACCGCGGCGCGGTGGAGGCCCTTGGCAAAGTGCAAAATACCGGCCACCGCGTATTCCGCCATCGCCAGCGTATTGCCCGAACCTCGTGAGGTTGTCACCACCACGCGGCTGCCCCATAGATCGCCCGCGAGCAGATTGCTGGCGCCCGCGGGGCGCTGATGAAACCATTTCAACCTCGGTGCCCTAGCGCGCAGATCGAGCGGAAATGGCCAGCCACCAAGGATTACTTCAGCTTCGGCGAGGAGGCGATCGCGTTCCTCGCGGGTCCCCGAGCCCGCGGCGCCTGGTGCCAAGTAGCGTGTCGTGGTGAAGGCAGGCCACGTTTCGCGAATTTCCCCGTCATACCAGCCCCCGGCGTCGGTCAATTCGATCGCCGGATCGACTGCCTCAATCTTCGCTCGATCTTCGGCGCTGATGCGCTGAATACTCAGGACGTTGATCCTTTGCATGGACGCCTTCCCGAACCACTCACGTGGAACAAGCGGTTCATGGTGCATCGTCGCCAGATTTGCTAGCTGCAGGCCGGCAGACGTTTGTTAGAATACCTAGTGCGCCGGCCGTGAGGCGGGAAGCTGAGGAGGAGTGGGAACGGTGACCCCTTTGGGGTCGCTCCGCACGCGCGGCGAGCGTCGGAAGCAATTTCGCAGCGGGTTGTAGCGATGCTTGACCACCGATGCGCTCAGCAGGGAACAGGGCCGGCCGCCATTGCGCATTCCCTGCGTGCCATGCGGCCTGCTCGCGACGCGCCGCGTCTTCACCACCAGCGCTTGAAACCCCAGCCACCCCAGCCGAAGCCGACGTCGTCACGGCGCGCGACGCGGATATCGGGCGAGCGCGGGCGGTTGATGATGCCGCCCTGCGGCTGGTTGTTCAGTGCAATGACGAACTCCGTGCGATAGTTGGTCTCGCGGTGCAGAGGCTCGTCCGAAATGATGAGCGAGGACCGCGGCAATGCGGTTGGCGCGATGCGATCGAGCACATCCTGCGGGAGGGTGATGCGGTCAAGCGCGGCCTTGGCGACGTCCCCGCTGTCGATCGTGACCGCGGTCCAGCGCAGGCCCCCGTTGGTGCGCGCCACGGCCGTAAACACATGCGTGCCGATCGGCTTGTCGGGATTGCGGATCGTGACCGGAACCTCAATGGTCGCATCGAACACCTCGCCCCCGTCCGGCAGCCGCTTATGCGTGTTGCGCCGCACGTAAAGCTTCTGCGTCGCGCGGCTGATGAAGACCGAGACCGGCTCGAGCGCCAGCTTTGCCTCGCTTGCTGCCTTGGCGGCGTCGGCCTTCTTGGTCTCGGCCGCCTTGGCGGCGTCCTGGGCCGCCGCGGCAGCGTCGAGCTTGGACTTCGCGTTGGCCTTGGCGGCGTCGAGCTGCGTCTGCAGTTCCTCGACTTTCGCAGAGGCCTTCTGCTTCTGGTCCTCGGCTCGTGCCTTGGCCTGGTCGGTCTTGGCGGCGGCGAGCGCCTTCGCTGCGACCGCGAGCGCGGCATCGGCGCCAGTCTTGGCCAATTCAAGCTTGCGCAGCGCCGCCGTGAGCGGGGCCGCCTCCTTCACGGCAAGGGCGGCAGCGTTCTTCGTCTGTTGAGCTAGCTTGGTGGCCTCGTCCGCCTTGCGGGCGAGCGTTTCGGCGCGCGCCGGCGCGGCCGCGATGGCCTCAGATTTCGGGACGAACAGCGCCGGATGGGAAAACTCGACCGGCTCCGCGTCACTCGGCGAGATGATCACACGCGTGCCGATGCGGACTTTGTCGAACAGCTTCTCCGCAAAGCCAAAGGGCATCCGCACGCAGCCGTGCGAGGCCGCATATCCGGGCAACGGCCCGCCGTGCAGCGCGATGCCATTCCAGGTGATGCGCAGCATGTGCGGCATCCAGGCATCGTCATAGAGGCTCGAGCGATGGTCCTTGTCCTTCTCCACGACGCTGAAGACGCCGGCTGGCGTCTCGCGTCCCGCAGTTCCGCTCGACACCGGCGCGCGCAGGACCCAGCCGTCGGCGTCGTAGATGGTCACCTTCTGGCTCTTGATCGATACGATCGCCATGATCGGCTCGCCCGCGTCGCGCGGGGCCGCCCCCTCGGTGGTATGCTCGGGACGGGCCTGGCGGGGCGCGGCGTCGGCGGGCGGAGCCGCAGTCAGCGCCGTCAGGGCGGCCGTGGCCGCGAGCGTCACAATCGCGGGAGGTGCCCATCGCCGGACTACCTCGGTGGATTGGGCCGTCGTGCATCGATTTGTCATGCCATGTCCCGGTTGTCAGGGAGGAATCGCGTCGAAACAAACACTGAGAACGGGTGGATGGTCCCCATGATTACCCCGTTGCCACCGCTTATCGGCCGTCGGTGATGTCGCCCGACAAATTTGTCGCGCTGGCCGATCAGAAGGTTCAAGGCGAGTGATCGAGTGACCCCCGGCGTGCGCATTGCTGCATCTGCTCACGACCGGTTATGGCACAAAGCGGCGGAGGCCAAGGCGTCGAATCTACGTCAGCTTTCGGGGGAGCAGCGGAAGTACATGGGTCGACGTCCTCGGATGCCTTCGACGCGAATGACCCATCAGCGACATTGGCTGTGCACTGCGGCAATGGTTTTGATGCTCGGTTTGAGCCCTATCAAAGTACTCATTTAAGCCGATACAATGCTGGCCCCTGAGCTTGGGCGAATATGCAGCGACGTGAGTTCATTAGCCTTCTCGGCGGCGCGGCAGCCGCGTGGCCCCTCGCGGCGCGGGCGCAGCAGGACCAGCGCGTGCGGCGCATCGGGGTGCTGATGGGCGACTTTTCCGAGAACGCCCCGGAAGCACGGGCGGTCGTCGCGGCGTTCCGGGAGGAACTCCAAAGGCTCGGGTGGACGGAGGGCCGCAACATCCGGATCGACACTCGCTGGACCGCTGCCGACATTGAGGCGATGCAACGATTTGCGAAAGAACTCGTCGGGTCGCAACCCGAACTTATTTTTTCGACAAACACACCCGCGACTGCGACACTGCTGCAACAAACGCGCACCATCCCGATCGTGTTCGTTCAGGTTACAGATCCGGTTGGCAGCGGTTTCGTGGCGAGCATTCCGCGCCCGGGCGGCAATGTCACCGGTTTCATCACGATGGCGCCGACGATGGCCGGCAAGTGGCTGGAGATGCTCAAGGAGATTGCGCCGCGGGTCAAACGGGTCGCCTTCCTGTTCAATCCGGTAACGGCGCCATATTTCGAATATTATCTGAACCCCTTCAAAGCCGCCGCTCCGTCCTTCGCGGTGGAGGCGATCGCCGCCCCTGCTCGCGACGTGTCCGAGCTCGAATCCGTTATTGCCGCACAGGCGCGCGCGCCGAACGCTGGCCTGATCGCGATGCCGGATTCCTTCCTGAACGCCCACGGCGCGGAGGCCACATCGCTGGCGGCTCGCTACCGTCTTCCCTGCCGTCTATGCGTTCCGTTTCTTTACTGAACTCGGCGGCCTGCTGTCCTACGGAAACGACATCGTCGACAATTATCGGCGCGCGGCGACCTATGTCGATCGTATCCTCAAGGGCGCGAATCCGAGCGAGCTTCCCGTCCAGGCCCCGGTCAAGTTCGAGCTGGTGATCAACCTCAAGACCGCGAAGGTGCTTGGACTCGAGGTGCCTTTGCAACTACAGCAGCGCGCTGACGAGGTGATCGAGTGAGAGACTTTTGCTGCGGTGCGAGAGTCCGGAATTGGCACAAAGTGTGAATGCCGTCTCTTGTCGGCTGCTCGACGGGAAGCTCACCGGGTACGGCAACGGATCGTAGCCGACACCCTCAAATCGGGTAGAGTAGAGTTCCAGTTTGCGTCGCGACATTGATGCCGGCTATGATTTCATCAACAAGAATATCAGCAGCAGCAAGTTCTCGAAAGCCATGTCTTGACACGCGGACTTCGCCCTCCGCCACAACATTTTGCACCCGAGTGAGAGTGATACTCATTCATCCATAGTGCCGCACGCCCTCCTCATTCTGCCGCTTCCGTGTGCGCGCGTTTGGCTTGCTTGCGCGCCAGCACCGGGGCGAGAAACTGCCCGGTATAGCTTCGCCTCGCTTGCGCAATGTCCTCCGGCGTTCCGGCGGCCACGATCTCGCCGCCGCCGTCGCCGCCCTCGGGACCAAGATCGATGATCCAGTCCGCGGTCTTGATCACTTCCAGATTGTGCTCGATCACGACGACCGTGTTGCCCTGCTCGACCAGCTCGTGCAGCACGTCGAGCAGCTTGGCGACGTCGTGGAAGTGCAGTCCCGTCGTCGGCTCGTCGAGGATATAGAGCGTGCGCCCGGTCGCGCGCTTGGACAATTCCTTGGCGAGCTTCACGCGTTGCGCCTCGCCGCCGGAGAGCGTCGTCGCCTGCTGCCCGACATGGATGTAGCCGAGCCCCACCCGCTGGAGCAGCTCGAGCACGCTGCGTACCCGCGGTACCGCCTTGAAGAACTGCGCCGCCTCGTCGACCGTCATGTCGAGGACATCGGCGATCGACTTGCCCTTGAAGGTCACTTCCAGGGTCTCGCGGTTGTAGCGCTTGCCTTTGCAGACATCGCAGGTGACGTAGACGTCGGGGAGAAAATGCATCTCGATCTTGATCACGCCGTCGCCCTGGCACGCCTCGCACCGCCCGCCCTTGACGTTGAACGAGAAGCGCCCGGGCTCGTACCCGCGCGCCTTCGCCTCGGGCAATCCGGCGAACCACTCGCGGATCGGCGTGAAGGCGCCGGTATAGGTCGCGGGGTTCGAGCGCGGGGTTCTCCCGATCGGCGACTGATCGATGTCGATCACCTTGTCGAGATGCTCCATGCCCTCGATGCGGTCGTGCGGGGCCGGCGCCTCGCTCGCCCCATTGAGCTTGCGCGCGATCGCCTTGTAGAGGGTGTCGACCAGGAGCGTCGACTTGCCGCCGCCGGACACGCCGGTGACGCAGGCGAGGAGCCCGAGCGGAATCTCGGCGGTGATGCTCTTGAGGTTGTTGCCGCGCGCATTGATGACCTTGAGCAAGCGCGCGGGATTGCGCACGCGACGCTCGGGAATGGGCACCATCAGCTCGCCGGAAAGATACTTGCCGGTGTAGGATCCAGGCGCCGCAATGAGATCCTGGACGCTGCCCTGTGCCACGATGCGGCCGCCGTGAATACCGGCGCCGGGCCCGATATCGAGCACGTGGTCGGCGGTGCGGATGGCGTCCTCATCGTGCTCGACCACGATGACGGTGTTGCCGAGGTCGCGCAGCCGCCTCAGGGTGTCGAGCAGCCGCGCATTGTCGCGCTGATGCAGCCCGATCGACGGCTCGTCCAGCACGTAGAGCACACCGGTGAGCCCGGAGCCGATCTGGGAGGCGAGCCGGATGCGCTGGCTCTCGCCGCCGGACAAGGTGCCGCTCGCGCGCGCCAGGGTGAGATATTCCAGGCCGACATCGACCAGGAACTTGAGACGCTCGCGGATCTCCTTGAGCACGCGCGCGGCGATCTCATTCTGCTTGGCGCCGAGCGCGGCCGGCAATTGCGTAAACCATTCGCCGGCGCGTTTGACCGACATGTCGGCAACTTCGCCGATGTGCAGGCCTCCGACCTTGACGCAGAGCGCTTCCGGCTTGAGACGATAACCGCTGCAGGCGGCGCAGGGCACATCGGTGAAATATCTGGCCATCTCCTCGCGGGCCCAGTCGCTCTCGGTTTCGCGCCAGCGCCGCTCCAGGTTGGTTATGACGCCTTCGAACGGCTTCCTTGTCTCGTAGGAGCGCAGCCCGTCGTCGTAGACGAAGCGAATGGTCTCCTCCCCGGAGCCATGCAGGATCGCGTCCTGGGTCCGCTTGGGCAGGTCCTTCCATTTCGTATCGAGGGTGAACTTGTAATGCCTGCCGAGCGCCTGCAGCGTCTGCAGGTAATAGGGGCTCGACGACTTGGCCCAGGGTGCGATCGCGCCGGCGCGCAAGGATCTCTCCTTGTCGGGGATGACGAGATCGGCATCGATGTGCTGCTCGACACCCAGCCCTCCGCACGCGGGGCAGGCGCCGAACGGATTGTTGAAGGAGAACAGGCGCGGCTCGATCTCGGGAATGGAGAACCCGGACACCGGGCAGGCGAACTTCTCCGAGAAGATCAGGCGCTCGGGCCCGCTGCGATCGTGAATCTTCGCAGTCTTCTTGGCGGCTCGCTCGCTTTCTCCCTCCCCTGAAAGCGGAGGGTCGGATCGCGTAACGCGATCCGGGGAAGGGTCATCATCGACCCCCGCCCGCCGCGCTTCGCGCGGCGACCTCCCCCTTTCAGGGGGAGGCAGGGCCTCCTCCGCAAGCTCGGCCACCGCCAATCCCTCGGCGAGCTTGAGCGCCGTTTCGAGCGAGTCCGCAAGACGCGTACCGAGGTCGGGCCGCACCACCAGGCGATCGACCACCACATCGATGTCGTGCTTGAGCTTCTTGTCCAGCGCTGGCGCCTGGGCAATCTCATAAAACCTGCCGTCGATCTTCACACGCTGGAAGCCGCGCTTGAGATACTCCGCAAGCTCCTTGCGGTACTCGCCCTTGCGGCCGCGCACGACCGGGGCGAGCAGATAAAGGCGCGTGCCCTCGGGCAGGGCCAGCACACGGTCGACCATCTGCGATACGGTCTGGCTTTCGATCGGAAGCCCGGTGGCCGGCGAATAAGGCACGCCTACGCGCGCCCAGAGAAGCCGCATGTAGTCGTAGATCTCAGTGACGGTGCCGACCGTGGAGCGCGGGTTGCGCGACGTGGTCTTCTGCTCGATCGAGATGGCCGGGGAGAGGCCGTCGATCTGATCGACGTCCGGCTTCTGCATCATCTGCAGGAACTGGCGCGCATAGGCGGAGAGAGACTCCACGTAGCGGCGCTGGCCCTCAGCGTAGATCGTATCAAAGGCCAGCGAGGACTTGCCCGAGCCGGAGAGCCCGGTGAACACCACCAGCTGGTCGCGCGGGATCTCGACGTCGATGTCCTTGAGATTGTGCTCGCGGGCGCCGCGGATGGCGATTACGCGGGATTCGGCACGGCGGGCGCGATTCTGGTCGAAGAGCTTGTCCATCTCGTCCGTGGCGTCGAGGGTACCGTCCTGACGCAGCTCTTCCGCGCGGACGCAGGGGGATGTGTCGGCAACGACTGTATACCAACGAACGTAGTGAGAACGCACGTGGTCCGCCAGTCTGATAGCCCAAACGGCCGAGATTTGGGCCGGCCTGTGGACAAGCGCCCCGACGGCACGAACCTCCGTAGGGGCGACGCACTGCGTCGCCCGCCCGTCGTCACCGCGCTGATGAGGGTTAATGGTGCTGCGTGACAAGTTGACCCTCGACGGCATTCCGGGGCGCAGGCAAATCGGCCGTGCCGCCCCCTCTCTCCTTTGTCATTCCGGGGCCGCGAGCGTAAGCGCGGAGCCCGGAATCCATAACCCAAAGCGGTGATGTGTCCCACCGCAGCATAACCACTTTCATTCACTGCACGGCCTGTGGTTATGGCTTCCGGGCTCCGCTCGCACTCGGACGGCGCGAAGCGCCGATCCGAGCACTCGCGGCCCCGGAATGACGGGCATCTCGCCGACCCAATCGCCCTTGCCGTCGGCGGTGAAATGTGCTAGAACAAAAAGCGAACGAAAGAGGCGCCCTGCACTGGATGGTGTTTCTGTGGGAAAGGCCGAAATGCGCTTGCCGGGTTGCATCTTGAGGATAGGGTGACGCGGAAGAGGAGAAGGTCATGGCAGGTTCAGTGAACAAGGTTATTCTGGTCGGCAATCTCGGCAAGGATCCCGAGACCAGGCGCACCCAGGACGGCCGCCCCATCGTGCATTTGAGTGTTGCGACCAGCGATACGTGGCGGGACAAGAACACGGGCGAGCGCCGCGAGAAGACGGAATGGCACCGCGTCGTCATCTTCAGCGAGCCGCTCTGCCGAATAGCCGAGCAATACCTGAAGAAGGGCGCGAAGGTGTACCTTGAAGGCTCGCTGCAAACGCGCAAATGGCAGGACCAGTCCGGGCAGGACAAGTACTCGACTGAGGTCGTGCTCCAGGGCTTCAACTCCCAACTCACCATGCTCGATAGCCGCGGCAGTGGTGGCGGCTCCCCGGCCATCGGCGACTTCGGGCAGGCGGAAAGTCCGAGCGAATTCGGCGCACCCGGTCCGGCACCGCGAGAGAGGCAGCCCGCGCTCGCCGGCACTGGCGCCGCGCGCGGCGATATGGACGACGAGATTCCGTTCTGAGCCTCGGAGCGTCGTTCTCCGCAAACGAACCCAATTCCGCAAACGAAGCCAATGGGAAAAACCTAGTAAAAACAGCGCTCGAACATGAACAGGTTCCTTCTGCCCAGATCGGACCCAGGGAATGGCCATCACATCCTGGCCGAACGAACCCAAGAGCGGGGGTATTTGCGATCGCAGAACGAACCCAGGGGCGGTTCGATGCTCCCGTGTTTGGCAGAACGAACCTGAGCTGGGACCGTGCCCAGCGCCGTCGGAACGAACCGGGAGGGCCAACCCGCACATACTGGCTTGTGGGCCAAACGAACCCGAGGGTCTGGAGACATGAGGTAATTCAATCTGCTGCGGAGTATTCTTCACTCCTGTTCTCAGGATTCCTGTAAGCCCTTGCACCATTCTCAGATCGCATCCCTGACCCCGCTCCAACCGGGTCCATCGGCTTGCGAATAAGTCTCTGAATTGCCACCTGAAAGTAGCAGTCCGTACGTCACCCTGCGTGGCGCGGCGGAGCTGAATCAGCTAACTACGTTTCCCCGACCCGCACCCATAGGTCTTCCTTGGCCGACAACGACGACCAGCCGCCGGAACAGCCCGGGCCGTCCGACGTTCGCCCCGTCTCCATCACCGAGGAGATGAAGCGCAGCTACCTCGATTACGCCATGAGCGTGATCGTGGCACGGGCACTGCCCGACGCCCGCGACGGCCTCAAGCCGGTGCACCGGCGCATCCTTCATTCCATGCACGAGAACGGGCATACGCCCGACAAGAAGCATGTGAAGTCCGCCCGCGTGGTCGGCGACGTGATGGGCAAGTACCACCCGCATGGGGATCAGGCGATCTACGACGCGCTGGTGCGCATGGCGCAGGACTTCTCCATGCGCCTCCCTCTCATCGACGGCCAGGGCAACTTTGGCTCGGTGGACGGCGACCCACCCGCGGCCATGCGCTACACCGAGTGCCGGCTGGCACGTCCGGCGATGGAGCTGCTCGAGGATATCGACAAGGACACCGTCGATTTCCAGCCGAACTACGACGGCAACGAGAGAGAGCCCGTCGTCCTTCCCGCGCGCTTCCCCAATCTCCTGGTCAACGGCGCAGGCGGCATCGCCGTCGGCATGGCAACCAACATCCCGCCGCACAATCTCGGCGAGGTCATCGACGCCTGCATTGCCCTGATCGACAATCCGGCGATCGGGATCGACGAGCTGATCGAGATCGTCCCCGGCCCGGACTTTCCGACTGGGGGAATCATCCTCGGCCGCCAGGGCATCCGCGCCGCCTACCACCTCGGCCGCGGCTCGATCGTCATGCGCGGCAAGGTGGAGATCGAGACGCTGCGCGGCGACCGCGAAGCGATCATCGTCACCGAGATCCCGTATCAGGTGAACAAAGCGGCGATGGTCGAGCGCATCGGCGAGCTCTGGCGCGACAAGAAGATCGACGGGATCGCCGCCTTGCGCGATGAGTCCGACCGTTCCGGTTATCGGGTCGTGATCGAGCTTCGGCGCGACGCCATGGCGGACATCGTGCTCAACCAGCTTTATCGCTACACCGCGCTGCAGTCGACCTTCGGCGCCAATGTGGTCGCGCTGGAAGGTGGCCGTCCGCAGGTCATGACGCTCAAGGACCTGCTCCAATCCTTTGTCGCGTTCCGCGAGGAGGTGATCTCCCGGCGCACCAAGCACCTCCTGAGCAAGGCTCGTGACCGGGCGCATGTGCTCGTGGGATTGGCAACCGCGGTGAGCAATATCGATGAAGTGATCAGGCTGATACGCGCGTCCCGGGATGCCAATGAGGCGCGCGAAGCCCTTATGGCGCGCGACTGGCCGGCGCGGGACATCGAGGCGATGATCACGCTCATCGACGATCCGCGCCATCGGGTGACGGCGGAAGGCACCTACAAGCTCTCGGCCGAGCAGGCCAAGGCCATCCTTGACCTGCGACTGCAACGCCTGACCGCCCTCGGCCGCGACGAGATCAAGGCCGAGCTCGACAAGCTCGCCGCCGAGATCGCCGATTACCTCGACATCCTGCGCTCGCGGGCGCGTATTCAGACCATCGCTAAGGACGAGCTCGTCGCGGTGCGAAACAAATTCGCCACGCCGCGGCGCACCCAGATCGTCGAGCAGGAAGGGGAGGTGGAGGAAGAGGACCTGATCCACCGCGAGGACATGGTCGTCACCGTCTCCCACCTCGGTTATGTCAAGCGGGTGCCGCTGTCGAGCTACCGTGCGCAGCGCCGCGGGGGCAAAGGCCGCTCCGGCATGCAGACCCGCGAGGAGGATTTCGTCTCACGGCTGTTCGTCGCCTCGACCCACACACCGGTGCTGTTCTTCTCCTCCCACGGACGGGTCTATAAGGAGAAGGTCTGGCGGCTGCCGCAGGCAGCGCCGCAAGCGCGCGGAAAGTCCCTGATCAATATCCTGCCGCTCGAGCAGGGCGAGCTGGTCACCACCGTCATGCCGCTGCCCGAGGACGAGAACACCTGGGCCCAGCTCGACGTGATGTTTGCCACGACGCGTGGGACCGTGCGGCGCAACAAGCTCTCGGACTTCGTCGATGTGCGGCGCTCCGGCATCATTGCCATGAAGCTCGACGAAGGCGAAGGGATCGTGAACGTTGCAATCTGTACCGAGCGTGACGATGTTCTGCTCACTTCCGCCGGAGGCCAATGCATCCGCTTCCCCGTCACCGATGTTCGCGTTTTCCAGGGCCGCACCTCCATGGGTGTGCGCGGGATCACGCTCGCTGAAGGCGACCGAGTGATCTCGCTCTCGATCCTGCGGCATGTGGACGCGACCGCCGAGGAGCGCGTCGCCTATCTCAAACGCGCAAGCGCCGTCCGTCGTGGAGTAACCGAAGAGCAGGAGGAAACCTCCGTCGACACGGAAGAGGCCAGCGGCGCAATCGAGCTGGGCGAGCAGCGCTATGTGGAGATGTCCGCGGCCGAGCAGTTCGTCCTCGCCGTGTCCGAGCGCGGCTACGGCAAACGATCCTCTTCTTACGAGTATCGCGTCACCAACCGCGGAGGGAAGGGCATCGTCGCTATGGACCTGCGCGAGCGGGACGGCTCGATCCGGCGCAAGACCGGTAGCTTGGTTGCCTGCTTTCCGGTCGAGGACGAGGACCAGCTCATGCTGGTCACAAATGGCGGCCAGCTCATTCGAACCCGCGTCGAAGGCATCCGGATCGCGGGGCGCTCGACACAGGGCGTTATCATCTTCAATACTGCCGAGGACGAACGCGTCGTCTCGGTGGAGCGGATCAGCGAAGAGGGCGAGGAGCAGCCCAGTTAGGAGTTGCGCATGGTTCAAGTGCTGGAACAGGAGACGCTGCCGGACGCAGTAGAGGCCACGCTCAACTACATCGTCGATACCGGCGAGAAGGTCTTTACCGAGACCGCCGTGCCGGGGTCTCTCGATGTGCGCGGCGGCAAGCAGGACCCCCGCCGCATCACCATCCACAATGGACGGCGGCTCGCGGACAAGTTCGTCCTGGAACAGGACGGCTTCCGCTTCGTCCGACATGACACCAAGGTCAAGGACTTCTTTAGCGAGGAGGAAGTTCGGCGGGTTTATTACCCCGAGATGGAAGCTCTGGTAAAAGCCGAGAGCGGTGCCTCACGGGTGTTGGTGTTCGACCACACTCTGCGCACGGCGGACGACGAGCTGCGTCAGGCGCAGAAGATCCGCGAGGTCGTGCGCCGGGTGCACAACGATTACACCGAGTGGTCGGGTCCGCAACGGGTACGTGACCTCCTGCCGCAAGAGGCCGACGAGCTGCTGCGCCGACGATTTGCCATCGTGCAGGTCTGGCGACCAATCCGCCATCCCGTGGAGACGTTTCCGCTGGCAATTTGCGATGCCCGCACCCTTTCGGACGATGATCTCATCGTATCCGAGCGGCGTTACCCGAATTGGGTCGGGCAGACCTACGCCATCAAATACAATCCTGCGCACCGCTGGTATTGGTTTCCGCGCATGCGGCGCGAGGAAGCGCTGGTCTTCAAGGTGTACGATTCGCTCAAAGATGGCCGCGCGCGTTGGACCGCGCATACGGCATTCGAGGATCCTAGCGCGCCGCGCAATCCGCGACCGCGCGAGAGCATCGAGATTCGCACCCTGGCGTTCTTCTAAACGACGATCGTGCCGGCACCATTGTTGGGGCCGCGCGATAGTGGTCGCAACGAGCGAGTGACACGAGCCGGCTCGAGGTTGCCCGGGAGCCTATGCCGAGCGTCAGACCGCCATGGTTAGGCTGTGGACACGATCCGTGCCCACAGCCTTAGCCACAGAGGGTAGCAACGCTTCAGCTTAGCCCTTCGTCACCACGGGAGGAGCCTTGCCTTTGCCGACGCAGCCAACCATCCCCACAGCGACGAATGTCGCAAGCAGCGCAACGAAAATCTTCTTCATTGGAGCCCCCGAGTTGAGTGGATACCCTATCCGTTAACCATCGATTATTAACCATCGAAACGCGAAATTCTCTAGTGTAAAAAAGCCACATTACGTCGCAAAGCGCTCGGGACCGAGAGACACATCTACACCTGTCCACGTCCGACCGCGCCTGCCGCGATCCATCCAGCTCGTGGCTGGTGTAAGAAAAACGTGGATGCCGATCGCCGCAGACAAGCGTTGAGCAGTCTGCGGAGTTTCCACGGCGCTGCCAGGCACATGGCCGGGACACGCCCCAAGTTTGTTAGAAATGTCACCCGACGACAACGATAAGAAGAAAGGCAACGTTGTGCGATTGGGAACAGAGACACTGTTTGCCATCGGCGAGGAGCTGCGCCGTATGTACGATGCGGATCTGCGCTCGAAGCCTTCTGGGAAGCTGGAGCAACTCCTTCGCCGGATCGAGCGCGGCGATGATCTGCCCTAAAGCAAGTGGTGCAAACGCCCGTGCTCAAACGTGCGCCGATGCCAGTGAGCTTCAGGTGAGCCCGACAGCGGAGAGTGACGCGCGCTTCATGGCGCTGGCGCTGGCCCTTGGGCGGCGCGGTCTCGGGCGCACGTGGCCCAATCCGGCGGTCGGGGCGCTGGTCGTCAAGGACGCATCGATTGTCGGCAGAGGCTGGACCCAACCGGGAGGGCGCCCCCATGGCGAAACCGAGGCTCTCGCCCGCGCCGGAGCGGCTGCTCGTGCCGCCACCCTCTACGTTTCGTTGGAGCCATGCTCTCATCGTGGCAGGACGCCCCCTGCGTCGATGCCATCATCGAGGCCGGGATCGCGCGTGTGGTGTCGCCTATGGCGGATCCCAATCCCAGCGTGGCAGGGCAGGGGCACTGGAAGCTTACTGAGGCGGGTGTGGTGGTTGAGGTGGGGATCGGAGCCGAAGAGGCGCGCCGTGCGCATGCGGGTCACATTCGGCGGATGCGGGATGGCCGTCCCCACACGATCCTGAAACTCGCCTTGTCGGCAGACGGCAAGGTCGCCCTCTCCGGCCGCCGACCTGTCGGCATCACGGGCGAAGCGGCGCGGCGGCGCGTACACCTGATGCGGTCAATGAACGATGCGGTTGCAACCGGGATCGGCACGGTGCTCGCGGATGACCCCCAGCTCACCTGCCGATTGCCGGGCATGCATTCACCGGTACGTATTGTCTTTGAC
>CAWJDY010000078.1:0-40171 GCA_963841705.1 uncultured Alphaproteobacteria bacterium | reverse complement strand
GGGGCTCGCACCCATTTGCGGGTGGACGAGCAGTAGCGCTCGATAGCTGTAAGGGAATTTCGATTTTTCGCCAATCTGAATGGGCGTCCAAGGTCGCCTGTGGATGCGTTATCGGATACCGGCGCGCATGAAGCTCTGCACGAACTGCCGCTGAAACAGAAGGAAGCCGACGAGCAGCGGGGCGGAGGTCATCAACGTCGCCGCGCAGATCACCGACCAGTCGATGCCCTGATCGGTCGAGGCGAATACCTGCAAGCCGACCGTGAGCGGGCGTGCCTCGACCGAGTTGGTCACGATCAGCGGCCACAGGAAATTATTCCAATGGTAACTCACCGAAACGAGCGCATAGGCGAGGTAGACCGGCTTTGCGAGTGGCACGTACACCCGCCAGAGCACCTGCAAGGGGCCGGCGCCCTCGACGCGCGCCGCGTCATCGAGCTCCCGCGGCACGCTCTTGAAGGTCTGCCGCAGCAGAAAGATGCCGAAGGCGGAGGCGACGTACGGCAACGCGATCCCCGGAATGGTATCGACAAGGCCGAGCCAGGACATGGTGCGATAGTTCTCGACGATGAGCACGTCGGGCATGATCATCAGCTGGAGGAGCACCAGCGCAAAGGCAAGCTCGCGCCCGACAAACGCGAACCGGGCAAAGGCGTAGGCCGCAAGCGTGCACAGCACCAGCTGGCAGGCGAGAATGAGCGTCACCAGCACGAAGGTGTTGAGGAAATAGCGCGCGAACGGTGCCGCGTGCCACGCCTGCACAAAATTCTCCAGCGTCAGTGGAGCCGATGGAACGAATCGCGCCGAGAACTCGGCAGGATGAAACGCCGTCCATACCGCGTAGAGAAGCGGGAGCAGCCACAGCACCGCGAGCAGCCAGGCCGCGGCTGATTCGAGCGCACCGCCGGCACCATGCAGCGCATAGGGGATGGGCTGCGCACGCGCGGTCATCGGTAGTGGATCCGCCGGTCGAGCAGCACGTACTGGCTCAAGGCGACGGCAGCGAGCAACGAAAGCAGGATCACCGTCAGTGCCGCGGCGTAGGTGCTGTCCCAGTATTTGAACCCGACCTCGTAGACGTAATACAGGAGCAGCGTCGTTGCGTTGTCGGGGCCGCCGCGGGTCATCACGATGATGTGGTCGATGGTGCGGAACGCGTTGATCACGGCATTGACCAGGACAAACAGCGTCGTCGGCATCAACAGCGGGAACTGCACCCGGCGAAAGAAGGTGAACCGCGATGCGCCCTCCAGCGCCGCCGCCTCGGCGAGCGTGGGCGAGATCTGCTGGAGCGCGGCGAGGTAGAAGATCATGAAGAACCCCGCTTCCTTCCAGATCGCCACCACGATGACGCAGGCGAGCGCGGTTTCGGGGCTGCCCAGCCAGTTGTGCGCCCGCGCGCCGAAGAGCGACAGCACCTGCTCGAGAAGCCCGTATTGCGGGGTGTAGAAGAAGAGCCAGATATTGGCGACCGCGATCATCGGCAGCACGGTGGGCGTGAAATACGCCATGCGCACCGCCGCACGTCCGACGATACGGTCGTTGACCCAGATCGCCATGATGAGAGCGAGCGCAATCGAGATCGGAATGGTGCCGAGCGCAAACAGGAGATTGTTGAGGAGCGCCTGCCAGAACACGGAGTTGCTGAGCATGGAGCGATAGTTGTCGAGCCCGACGAACGTGCTGGCGCGGCGCAGCTTGGGAGTGGACCAGAAGCTGTCGACGAAGGTCGCGAGCGCCGGCCAGTGGGTGAACACTGCCAGGAGCGCCATGGCTGGGAGGAGCAGCAGCCAGCCGTAAAAGTTATACGCGCCCCGCCGCATGTCACCTCCCACTCAGCCGTGCAGCAAGCTCCGTAATACCTCCCCCTGAAAGGGCAAAGCTGTCGCATTTGACTCTAAGGACCGTGCGTCGCGCCCCACGGCAAACATCCATGCCTGTCATTCCGGCCGACCGAGCCGGGCTTCGCCCGGCGAGAGAGAGCCGGAATCCAGTAATCACAGCAGCTCGTTCATTCACGCCGGCCGTGGATTACTGGGTCCCGGCTCGCGCGAGCCCGGTTTAAGCCGGGCTCGCTTGGCCGGGACGACAGCCCATATCCGACAGCCCATATCCGACAGCCCTGCCACGTGGGGGAGGTATAGGAGCCTGCGGCGCCTCACCGGTACGGCTTGAGCAGCCGCTCGGCCTCGGCCTGCGAGTCCTTCATCGCCTGCTCGGGGCTCTTCGAGCCGGTGAGCGCTGCCTGCAGTCCGTCATTGAGCGCCTTGGTGACGCGCTGGTTGTCATGGGTCGAAAGCTCGGCGACGGCGTATTGCAGCTGGTCGCGGGCAACCGCCGCAGCGGGGAAGCCCGCGACGTAGCTCTTCATGGCCGGCGTGTCCCAGGCATCCGGGCGTACCGCGACGTAACCGGTGTCGATGCCCCACTGAGCCGCGCGCTCGGGCGAGGTCATCCATTGCGCGAATTTCGCCGCCGCCGCCTGCTGCGCGCGGCTCGTCTTCTTGAAAATGTAGAAATTGCCGCCGCCGGTCGGTGTGCCGCGACGTTTGCCCGCGGGCAGCATGGCCACCCCGAACGGAAACTTGGCGTTGCTGCGCACATTGGTCAGATTGCCGGTGGTCGTCCACATCATCGCGGTCTTGCGTTCGAAGAAGTCCTTCGGTGTCGTGCCCCATTCGATCACGCCGGGCGCCATCACCTTGTACTTGCGGCCGAGATCGACCCAGCGCTGCAGCGCTTCCACCACTGCCGGCTTGTCGAAGAAGGTGCGGTCGCCGTCCGCATTCATCAGAATCACGTCGTTCTGGGTCGTGAGCGCCTGGAACAACCAGTAGGGAAAACCGGAAGAGGGGATCTGCATTCCCCATTGGCTCGTGTTTCCCGATGCATCGCGCCGGGTGAGCTTCTCGGCAAAGGCAAGTTCCTCGGCCCATGTCGCCGGCGCCTTTTCCGGATCGAGGCCCGCGTCCTTGAACGCCTCCTTGTTCCAGTACAGCACGATGGTGGAGCGCTGGAACGGAATGCCCCAGGTCTTTCCGCCGGTCTGGCTGTTTTCCATGAAGGCAGGAAAGAAGCTCTTGATCCAGGTTTTCTCTGCATCCGATTTGGCGAATTCGTCGAAGGGGGCGATCGCCTCCTCGTCGATCAAGGAGAACATGTCGGTCGACAGGAGGACGCAGGTGGTGGGCGGGTTGCCGGACTTGTGCGCGGTCAGCGCCTTGACGACCGTCTCCTGATAGGTGCCGGCATAGATCGGCTTCACGCTGATGCCTGGGTTCTCCTTCTGGAAATCCGCCGCGTAGCCGTCGATGATTTTGGTAATAGGACCGCCGACGGCCACGGGGTAATAGAAGGTGATCTCGGTTGCGGCCCGCACCAGCGCGGGTGCTGCGATCGTGCCGGCGGCAGCAGCCGTCGAGCCGATCAGAAATCGCCGTCGATCCATCCTCGGTCTCCCTCTGATTTTTACTATCATCTCTACGCGATACGACGTTGTGATGACGCGTCGAACCAGTGCGTATCGCCCGGCTCCCATTGCAGGAACACCGTCTCGCCGGCGGCCGCGGAAAGCCTGCCGGGAATGCGCACCATCACGGTCTCATCACCTGTGCGCGTCTCCAGCTGGGTATCCGCGCCGAGATATTCGGCCGCAACGATACGCGCTGGCAAGCCTTTGTCTGCCAGCCGCATGGATTCCGGGCGCACGCCAAGCGCGAGGTTTGCCGGCTCGTATGCGGCGGGAAGGCCGGCGGTCAGGTCGAGCTGTCCTGCTATCAACGCGCCCGGCAATACGTTCATGGCGGGCGCGCCGAGGAAGCGCGCGACGAATATGGTTGCGGGCCTCTGATAAAGCTCCGCCGGCGAGCCGCTCTGCTCGATGCGACCCGCGCGCATGAGAATGACCTGATCGGCCATGGTCATTGCTTCCACCTGGTCGTGCGTGACGTAAAGCATGGTCATGCCGAGCCGGCGCTGCAGTGCCCGGATCTCGCGCCGCATGTCGCCGCGCAACTGAGCGTCGAGGTTGGAAAGCGGCTCGTCCATCAGGCAGACGGGCGTCTCGGCGACGATGGCGCGGCCGAGCGCCACGCGTTGCTGCTGGCCGCCGGAGAGCTGCGATGGCTTGCGGTCGAGCAGGCGCTCGAGCCCGAGCAGTTGCACTGCGCGCTTGAGCCGTGTTTCGCGCAGCGCGCGAGACACGCGCCGCACCTTGAGACCGAACACGATGTTTTCAGCGACGGAGAGGTGCGGAAACAGCGCATAGGACTGGAACACCATGGCGACGCTGCGGCGCGAGGGAGGCTCGCGCGTCACCTCGCGGCCGGCGATCTCGATCGTTCCGGAATCCGGGACTTCGAGCCCGGCAATCAGGCGCAGCGTGGTTGATTTGCCGCAGCCCGAGGGCCCCAGCAATACCACCAGACTGCCGGTCTCGGCCGCGAAGCTCACGTGATCGACCGCCGGTTCGCCGCCCCATGCCTTGGTAACGTCGTTGAGGCGAACCTGCGCCACGTTGCTCCTCCCTGCGCTGTGTTTTCGCTACTACAGACTCGAAGGGTGGGCAAAATCGCTATCGCGGTTAACTCTACTGCGGCACAACCAGCGAGGTCCAAACAATGACGGTGCGTTCGGTTGCGGTTCTGGGGGCGGGACACGGCGGTTGCGCGGCCGCTGCGGATCTCGGCCGCCGCGGCTATTCAGTGCGTCTGCATGCCCGCAATCCCGAGCGCCTCGCGCCGCTGCGCGCCCAAGGCGGCATAGAGGCGCGGGGCATTGTCCAGGGCCTTGTTCCCATCGAGCTCATGACGACTGACGTGCCGCAAGCCGTCCGCGGTGCCGATCTGATCATGCTGGTGGTCCCGGGCGTGGCGCATGCATACTACGCCCGGGCGCTGGCCCCCCTTCTCGATGGGAGCCAGCCCATCCTCATCAATCCCGGGCATACCGGCGGCGGGCTTCACTTCGTGCATGAGCTGCGCAATGCGGGATATCGCGGTGCAGTGCGCACCTGCGAGACAGTCACGTTGACCTACATCACGCGCATGGAGGGCGCGGGGCTCGTCAACGTCTATAGCTATACCAGGCGATTGCGTTTCGCGACGCTTCCCGGCAAAGAGGCGGCTCACCTGTTTGCATTGCTCAAGCCGCTTTACCCGGAGATCGAGCCGGCGAGCAGCGTGCTGGAGACGGGGCTCTCGAACATCAATGCCATATTCCATCCTCCGGGCATGATCATGAATGCGGGATGGATCCAGCATACCGGGGGCGATTTCCTGTTCTACCGCGAGGGCTTCACGGACGCTGTCGCGCGCGTAACCGCGGCGGTGGATGCGGAGCGCATGGCGGTGGCCAAGGCTTTGGCCATTCCCGCGATCCCGTTCCTGGATGTTTTCTATCAGGCCGGACTGACGACCAAGGCCGCAAGAGACAGCGGCGATATTGCACGCGCCTGCCGCGAAAGCGAGCCGAACAAGACCATCAAGTCTCCTTCCTCTCTCGATCACCGCTACGTGCATGAAGACGTGGGCTATGGCCTCGTTCCCATCGCCGCGCTTGGTGCGCTTGCCGGCGTTGCCACTCCGACGATTGCTGCGCTCGTCCAGCTCGCGGCTCTCGCCCTCGGCATCGACTATGCGCGCGAAGGCCTCACGCTGGAGAAGCTCGGACTTGCCGGCAAGTCGCCGTCCGAGCTGCTGCGCCTGGTGGAAGAGGGCGCGTGACTTTGCGCGCATCTTGTAGCCCGCATGAGCGCAGCGACATGCGGGGTCATACCGCAGGCCGAGCCCGGATATCGCTTTGCTCATCCGGGCTACGATTTCTCTTGGAAGAGGGCGCGTAAAGCCAAGATGTCGGTACGCATCGGGGTGAGCTTCGACGGCTTCGTTCCAACGCGCGACGCAATTGCGCTCGCCGAGCGCGCGGTCGCGGCGGGAGCAAAAAGCCTGTGGGTGGCGGAGCATCTCGGCTATCGGGAGGCGATTGCGACCTGCATGGCATTTGCGCTCAGGACGCCGGGTCCCATGCTCGTGCCCACCGCGGTGAGCCCGTATCTCTGGCATCCCATGCCGACCGCCATGGCCATGGCGACGCTCGATGAAGCAGCGCCGGGGTGCGCGGCCATTGCGGTCGGCACCGGCAATCCTCTGTTTCTCGCCGAGTCCGGACGTTCCGTGGAAAAGCCCGTGCGGGCCGTGCGCGAATTTACGCAGGCGCTGCGCAAGCTGTGGAGCACAGAAGCAGCGCACGTCGAGGGCGAATTCGTGCGCCTTGCCGGTGCGCGCCTTGCCTTTGCGCCGAGCGCTCCGATCCCGATCTACATTGCCGCGATCGGGCCGGACATGTTGCGTCTCGCCGGCCGAATTGGCGACGGGGTGGTCCTCTCGGCGGGGTTGTCGACGGACGCGGTGCGTCGGTCCATCGCGACCTGTGCAGAAGGGGCGCGCAAAGAGGAACGCAACTCTGCCGCACTGCGCCGCGCGGGATACGTATTCTTTGGAGCGTCTCACGACGCGAAGGAGGCGCGCGACGCCATGCGGGAGAAGCTTGCCTTCGTCATGCGCAACAAATTCCTCGGGGCCCACATCAAGGCATCGGGAATTCCGGTGGACCAGGAAGCGGTGATTGCCGCGATTGCCCGGCGCGACATCGCGGGAGCGGCCGCGCTCGTTTCCGATGAAGCAGTCGAGGCGTTCGGCATCGCCGGAACGCCGCAGCATTGCAGCGCCCGATTGCGCGACTTCATCGATGCCGGCCTGGATGAGCCGGTCCTCCTGCTGTTGGGCAGCGCTGAGAATTGCACCCTTGCGCTCGAGGTCATGCGGGACTTCGCGGGATAAGCTTCGATGACCATAGGCGTGTTTTTCGATGGCTTCTCGTCCACGGCCGAGATGCTGGAAGTATGTCGGGAAGCGGAATTGGCTGGTGCTTCGAGTTTCTGGTTTGCCCAGCACATGGGCTACCGCGAGGCCATGGTCTGGGCGACGGCAGCTGCGGGCGTCACCAGCCGCGCAACGCTCGTGCCGACGGCAATCAGTCCCTATTTATGGCCGCCGCTCCCGGTGGCCATGGCGATCTCCACCCTGGGCGAGCTCGCGCCGGAACGGGTGATCCTCTCGGTATCGGTGGGCAATATTCTCAATCTCGGGGAATCCGGGATCGATCCCAAAAGGCCCATCCGGATCATGCGCGAATACGTGGAGACATTGCGCGCGCTGTGGCGCGGCGGACCTGTCAGCTTGGAGGGCGAGCTGCACAAGCTGCGCGGCGCGAAGATGACGTTCGATCAGGGGCGGCAATTTCCAGTCTATATCGCCTCCACCGGCCCTCAGATGCTCAAGCTCGCGGGCGAAATTGCCGATGGGGTGTTGCTGTCCGCAGGGCTCACCATCGCTTCGATCCGGCAATGCCTCGAACAAGTGCAAATCGGCCCGAAAATGCCGGCGCGCGATCCAGCCAATTTGCGCAGGTGCTCGTTCATCAACTGCCTCGTCTCGCGCGACGGCGCTGCGGCAAAGCGGGCCATGCTGCGCAAGCTCGCATTCCTGTTCCGCAGCCGAGGTCACGCCGACAATATCAGATCGTCCAACCTTGCGATCGATCACCAGGCCATCATCGCCGCTCATGCCCGACACGATTTCGATGCGGCGGTGCGGCTGTTGCCGGCCGAGGCCGCAAATGCGTTTGCGGTCGCAGGCACCCCGACAGAATGCCGCGCTCGGCTGGAAGAGTATCTCGCGGTCGGACTTGACGAAGCTGTTATCGAGGTGTCCGGCGGCCGCGAAGACCGAGAATTGGCCCTTGACCTCGTGCGCGACCTTGCGGCGCGGTAGCGCTACTGCGTCACGAGTTGCCCCTCGACGTCATTCCGGGGCGCAGGAAAATCGGCCGTGCCGCCCCCTCTCTCCTTTGTCATTCCGGGGCCGCGAGCGTAAGCGAGCGGAGCCCGGAATCCATAACCCCAAGCAGTAATGTATGCCACCGCAGCGTAACCACTTTCATCACCCCACGGCCTGTGGTTATGGATTCCGGTAGCGTCAGGAGAGCAGGAGAGGAGGACGATCGTGAAAACGAGCTGAAACCTTTCGTAGCGGTCCAGAGGGTTCGACTCCCTCCCGGCAAAGGCGCAGCCCGCCAGCCGGAAGCGAGCCTTGCACGTGTGCGGCAACGTCACGCGTGAAGCGTACGGTAGCAGGTGCTGAAGCTGCGGGTTAGCCCCGAAATCATTTTCGCTGAAGCCTTCGTAGTCCGGAATGCGGGGGCAGCATCGACGTGGCCGTCACTGGCGAGGGCACGTTGGTTCGACCGGGGTCCTGGAACGGAGCAGAGGCACGGGATGGATCGCCTGAAGACCTGAGAGATCCCATTCGCGTCCACGTGCGAGAACCGGAGCAGGGCAGCCGGCAACAAAAGCCCCGGCCTGGAGGAGACCTCCGCTCCTTCAGGAGCGCCACGGCGGGACACGAACCAGGAGGATCGCGTGGGCGGCGGGAGCGAACCAATAAGTGACCGTTGATACGCGGGTGGGAAGTCGTAGCGCCTTCATAGTACCGACGAGAGCGGGGAACTGGGCTCACTGGGACCCGATGGAGGAAAGGGAGGCGTCGTGAGAGAGAACCATTGCCGGGAAACACGGGAGGGGACATGAACCTCGCGAACCTGTACACGAAACGACAATGGATAGCCGAACTGGCGAGAGCGAAGCCGAAGAAGGTGCTGTTCTCGCTGCACCACGTTATCGATCTGGAATGGATGCTGAAAGCCTACCGGCTGACCCGCAAGGATGGAGCGACTGGCATCGACGGTGTTACCGCGAAGGAATATGAAGCGAAGCTGCAGGCCAATCTCTTGGACCTGCTCAATCGCATCAAGTCCGGAAGCTACAAAGCACCGCCGGTGCGCAGAACCTACATCCCGAAGGCAGACGGCTCAAAGCGGCCGCTCGGCATTCCGACCTTTGAAGACAAGGTGGCGCAGCGGGCGATTGTCATGGTTCTGGCGACCATCTACGAGCAGGACTTCATGCCTTGCTCGTATGGCTTCCGACCGCGACGCTCAGCCCATGAGGCGCTGCGCAAACTGCATGGCGCCATCTCGTGGCATGGACAGCACTGGGTGCTGGATGTCGATATACGCAAGTACTTCGACTCGATTCCGCACGCGCAACTTCGGGCGTTCCTCGACCAGCGAGTAACGGATGGCGTGATCCGACGGATGATCGACAAGTGGCTGAAAGCAGGGGTCCTGGAAGATGGAACCCTGCGCCTTGCGACTGAAGGTACCCCGCAAGGCGGCGTCATCTCACCGATGCTCTCGAACATCTTCCTGCACCACGTGCTGGACGAATGGTTCGAGGCAGAGGTGCGACCCCGCATGCTGGGAGAGTGTACGTTGGTGCGCTTTGCCGATGACTTCGTGATGACGTTCAAGAACCACCGCGACGCCAAACGGGTTCTGGAAGTGCTGGGGAAACGGCTTGCACGGTATGGGCTCACGCTGCATCCCGACAAGACCCGGTTCGTCGACTTCCGCCCCGAGCGCAAAGGTGGCACGCATCCGGACTGCGCCGAACCGCCGTTCGACTTTCTGGGCTTCACCCACACCTGGGCGAAGTCACTCAAGGGGCAGAACGTGGTACGGCAACGGACGGCCAAGAGCCGGCTCGCTCGCGCGCTGCTCGCGGCGAAGGAGTGGTGTCGGTTCAACCGCCACCTGCCGATCCTCGATCAGCGCAAGCGGCTGTCTGAGAAGCTGGTAGGTCACTATGCCTACTACGGTATCACGGGGAACAGCCGGCAACTCGCCACCTACGCTCATCAGATCACAAGGACGTGGAGGAAGTGGCTGGAACGGCGGACGCGCTCGGAGCCTCTCTCATGGGAGCGGTTCTCTGCCTTCCTCGCCCGCCATCCCCTCCCGCGACCTCGCATCGTCCATCAGTACGCCACCGCTAGCCAGGCTCTCTCATGAAGAACCGGAAGCGGTAATCCTGCACGTCCGGGTCCGTGGGGGGTGAGGGTGGTAACATCCTCACCTACCCGGCGCTCCGCTCGCACTCGGACGGCGCGAAGCGCCGATCCGAGCACTCGCGGCCGCGGAATGACGGGCTAGAGTACGAGGATGTTCGACGTGATCGGAACACTCTAAAATCGCGGCGATCGGAAAAAGGAGAGTGAATGATCACATCGGTCATGCGACTCGCAGTGGTGGGGCTCTTTCTTGGAATCCTCGGCGTGCCGGCGCAAGCGCAGGCGCCTGCGGTCAAGCTCACGCTCGATTTCACCATCCAGGGCCAGCAGTCGCCTTTCGTTCTGGCGAATGAAGCGGGCTACTTCAGCCGCGCGGGCGTGAACGTGCAGGTGGATCGCGGCTACGGTTCGGCCGATGCCATCACCAAGGTTGCCAGCGGCGCCTATGACATGGCCTTCGCCGACCTTGGTGCCTTGATCCAGTTCGATGGGCGGCAGGACCAAGCCAAGCTCTTCAGCGTCCTGCAAGTCTATGATGTGGCGCCGATGGTGGTGCTGTCCTTGAAAAAGGCAAACATCAGCAAGCCGAGCGACCTTGCCGGTAAACGTGTGGCGTCTCCGCCAGCCTCATCGGCCCGGGTGATGTTTCCGCTCCTTGCAGTCGCGAACGGGCTCGATCCGGCTGCAGTGAACTGGATCGACGTTACGCCGCAACTGCGGGAGATGCTGCTGGTGCAAGGACAGGCGGACGCAACGACCGCGCTGATCACCGATGTCCCCGGGATCGAGCATCTCGGCGTCGCCGAGGCGGATCTGATTATCATGCGGTATTCCGATTTCGGGGTCGCGCTTTACGGCCACTGCCTCCTGACCACGCCGGAATTCGCAGAGAAAAATCCCGACACCATAAAGAAGGTCGTCAAGGCCACGGTCGAAGCTTGGAAGGCTGCTATCGCCAATCCGGACCGCGCGATTGCGGCGATCAAGAAACGCGACCCCTTGATCGACGAGAAAGTGGAACGCGCCCGCCTCGACCTTGTGATCAAGAATGCCGTTCTCACCGATCGTGTCAGGCGCATGGGCCTGGGCGACGTCGAGCCCGCGCGCATGCACCAGACCATCGACATGGTCGCAAAGACGTTCAATCTTCCCGTCCTCGACCCAAGCTCGGTCTACCGCGCGGATTACCTGCCGCCGCATGCGGACCTCCAGCTGCAGTGATGTCGCTGGAGCGAGTAGGGCGGGTTAGCCGAACGGCCGTCATTCCGGGGCCGCGAGCGCTCGGATCGGCGCTTCGCGCCGTCCGAGTGCGAGCGGAGCCCGGAATCCATAACCACAAACCGTCCGGTTGCGATCGGCGAGCGAGCAACTGCCGGCTGGGATTATGGATTCCGGGCTCGTCGGCAAGTCGGTGAAACCGACTTGCCGACGCCCCGGAATGACAGCGTAGTTTGTGACGTAGTACCGCTAACCCGCCCTACACGATCAGCAACTCGTCGGTGTCGAGATAATCCGATAGCAGCTCGCAACCCTGCGGCGTCACCAGAATCATGTCCTTGTTCTGCATGCCGAAGCCGAAACCGGTTTCATAGATCAGCGGCTCGATGCCCAGCACCATGCCAGGCTCCAGCGCTCGATCTTCAGTCGGACCGAGGTAAGGGTCTTCGTGCAGATGGAGCCCAATTCCATGGCCGATGAACGAGATCGGCGGCAACCCAAGCTCGCTCACTTTCTGCAGGTAGAGATCGTAAATCCCACGGGTCGAAGCGCCGGGCTTGATCGCGTCGAGAAGGAGATGCTTGCATTGCATCAGATTGGCCCAGATGCGCAGCGCTTGCGGCGGCGCAGCGCCGACCGCGGCGGTGCGGCACACGCCGGCATGGTAGCCGCTGATCATCGGGAAGATCTCGACCCGACAGATGTCGCCAATTTTGAGGATGCGGTCGCTCGGGCCCACGTTGGGAAACACGCTGCGCTCCCCGGTCGCAACTATCATGAGCTTGAAATATTCCGCACCTCCTTCATAGATGCCGCGGGTGAGCGCCGCAGCGAGGTCCATCTCGCTCATGCCCGCGCGCAGCGAGCGATAGGCTTTGGTGATCGCGCCGTCGGCGATGCGCGACAGCTTGCGCAGGATGTCGATCTCCCGCGGCGTCTTGATCTCGCGCAGCCGTGCGAGCAGGGTTTGCGCAGGCGTGAAGCTTGCTTCCGGCAACAAATCCCGCAGCGCGAAAAAATCGCCCACGGGCAAATAGTCCATTTCGAGGCCGATGCGCGAGCGGGCCAAGCCGTGCTTTCGCAACAGCTCGGCGAGCGCGTTCATGGCGTCGAGCTTGAACTCGTGCCAGACCGCGATCTTGGTTCCAGGCGGTGATTTGGCGCGGATGGTGCTCGCTTCCATGTCGACCACCACGAGCGCCACGGTGTCGTCCGCAGTCACCAGCGCCATGGCATGACGCCAGCGCATCAGCGGCTGGGTCGGCGAGAGGAATCCGGTGACATAGGCAAAGTTCTCCGGCGACACCGACACGACGGCGTCGAGGCCGGCAGCCTTCACGGCGGCGCTCGCGCGCGCAATCACATCCTGCCGCATGGCATTTAGCTCCGGACCGCGCTTGGGCAAGGGCGAGTCGGGGTCCCCAAAAAATGTGAAACATTTTTTGCGGTACCCCGTATGCCTCGCTCCTACGCTTTCGTGCCGATGGAGTAGCGCTTCACCTTGGCCTCGTCTGTCGCAATCCCCATGCCGATGCCGCTGGGCAGCTCGATCGTACCGTCCACGAGCCGCATCGGCTCAGCGATCAAATCGTCCTTGTAATAGATGCCGGCGAGCTGGCCCGATTGCATCTCGGCCGGGGTCGAGACCGGAACGACGCAGGAGAGCGCTACGGATGCCGCAGCCGCTGCAAGGGCAAGATTGGCGAGGTTGCCGATGCCGGTTTCGACCGAACCGTTGACGTTGCAGACGATCCCACCCGCCCGTGCAACGGCGGCAACTTCCATGGCGCGGTACAGGCCGCCGGGCTTGGTCGTATAAAGCGAGACGATCTGTGCCGCACGGTTTTCGATGATCTCGACCACGTCGTGGGCGTTCCATGCGCTCTCGTCGGCCATGACCGGAGCATCGATTGCACGGGCCACTTCGGCAAGCCGAGCGATGCCTTCGACCGGCTGCTCGAAATAGATGAGATCGAAACGCTCCATGCGCCGATAGGTGCGGATCGCCTCGCCAGCCGTGCCGTAGCCCTGATTGGCATCGATGCACAGCGCCATGCCCGGACCCACCGTCTCGCGAATCCGCCGCACCATTGCGACATCACGGTCGGGATCGACCCCAACCTTGATCTTGATGGTGCGAATGCCTTCCTTCGCGACTTGCGCTACCTCCCGTTCGCCCTCTTCCGGCCCTAGCAACCCAATCGAGTGGGTGACCGGGATGCGCCGGCGCACGGCGCCTCCGAGCAGCCTGTGCACCGGCAGCTTGCATTGCCTGCCGGCGAGGTCATAGGCCGCAAGCTCCACGGCTGCTTTGGCGTAAGGGTAGCCCTTGATGCTGCGGTCCATGCGCGCATGCAGTTCCGCGATCTCGCCCGGCACGCAGCCTCTCACCGCCGGTGCGAGATGGCGTGTAATGATCTCCTTGGTCGTTCCGGGACTCTCGCCGAAATAGCGTCCGAAATCCCCGCCCCAGTCCTTTAGCGCCGGCGCCTCGCCCCAGCCCTTGAGCCCTTCGGTATCCGTCATCTCAACCAGCACGTAGCCGCCGATGGGCTCGGTAAGGCCGGTCCATTTGTGCTCACGCCGCGGCGGCAACGCAATGTGATGAAGCGCAATGTTTGCTATGGGTGCATCGGACATGCGTGCGGCCAAGCGCTGGTAAATCAGGGGGGCGCGAACCGTATCGGTGCGGGCCGCGGTTGGCAAACCGCGTCCGCCCAAAGTAGGTTGGGTGCATCCTTTCAAGGTCCCTCGAAGCTTGCGTCGCAAGATCTGACATGAAGCTCATCGCACTGGAGGAGCATTTCATCCTGCCGCGGGAAGAACGGAACCTTCCGCCCGGCGGGCATCGAGGCAATGACCGCGAAAAGCTTCTGGGAATTGATACCGTAACCGAGTTGCTCGATCTGGGCGAAAGGCGTCTCGCGGCCATGGATGCGGCCGGGATCGGTGTCCAGGTGCTTTCACACAATCAACCCGGCTGTCAGGCACTCGCTGGCGCAGCGGCGATTGACACCGCGCGAGAGGTCAACGACTGCCTGTACGAGGCAACCAAAGCGCATCCCGATCGCTTCGCAGCCCTGGCCGCACTGCCGACAGCGGAACCCGCTGCCGCAGTGAAGGAGCTCGACCGCGCGATCAGCAGGCTCGGCTTCAAGGGTGCGATGATCAATGGTCGTACCGGGGACAGCTTTCTGGATGAGAAGAAGTTCTGGTGTATCTTCGAGTGTGCCGAGGCGCTCGATGTGCCGGTCTACCTGCATCCCAGCAGGCCGCACTCAGCCGTGATGCAGACCTATTTCGCGGGTTACGAGGAGCTGGCTCTGACGCCCTGGGGTTTTGCAATCGAGACCGGCGCACATTTCCTGCGGCTCGCCCTTGCCGGAGTGTTCGATGCATTTCCCAGGCTGAGCGTCATCCTGGGGCATCTCGGCGAGGGTCTGCCGTTCATGCTCCACCGGATCAACGACCATACGCGCCTCGCGGCGGCGCGCCGTGGGCTTAAAAAGACCGTCGCTCAGTATTTGGTGGAAAACCTGGTCGTGACCTGCAGCGGAAATTTCTCCACTCCAGCCTTTCTCTGCACCGTGATGGTGCTTGGCGTGGACAACGTCCTCTTTTCCGTGGACTGGCCGTATGAGTCCAACGTGGCGGCCGCGGAGTTTCTCAAGCGCCAGCCGCTCGCGGCTCACGATTTGGAGAAGGTGGCGCACCTCAATGCCGAGCGCGTTCTCCGCCTGTAACGCCTCCAGCCCGTCATTCCGGGGCCGCGAGCGCTCGGATCGGCGCTTCGCGCCGTCCGAGTGCGAGCGGAGCCCGGAATCCATAACCACAGGCGGTGCAGTGATGAAAGTCGTTACGCTGCGGTGGCATATATTACTGCTTGGGGTTATGGATTCCGGGCTCGCAAGGCAAATCGGCACGGCCGATTTGCCTTGCGCCCCGGAATGACGTCGAGGGCCCCTGCAGAATCCATCAAGGTAAATGCATGGTCAGTTTATGCCGGCATTAACAGTAGAACGTATTTGCTCATTAATAATAGAAACTACTCCCTAATCCGATCGCGCGAACTGTAAGAATTGCGAAAATCTTCCGCGTGAGACTGCCTCCCCATAGGCGGGGGCGTTACGTGGCAAGAAGAAAATTAACAACGTCTGTCCTGAACGGGTGCGCGCGGCTCGCCGTGATGCTGGCAGTAAGCCTGCTAACGGCAGCCCGCGCGCACGCGACTGATTGGGCATATAAGCCATTCGATGCGCCGCCTGCGACCTATACCGGGGAGTTCGGCCTGCGCTTCTGGTACGGAAAGTGGTCAACGGCCAAGGATCCCTACAGCAACCCTGGCGAATTGTGGGCATTATTGCTGTTCCGCAGCCGGTCGACTGGAAGGTAGACAATTTCGGCATGTTCTTGCAACTTAGCCTGAAATTCGGACCTTATCCGGTCATTGATGTTCATTAGGAACGGTTTGGACCGTTTGATTCATGCCACCATCAATACGTGGCACGGGCTGCGCGATGTGGCGCGCAGCGAGCCGGCATTCCGCCAGGAGCTTGTCGCGCTCATCGTGGCCCTGCCGCTTGCCTTTCTGATTGCCGAGGGTGCCTGGAAGCGCTTCGTTCTGATCGGCACGCTGCTCCTCGTGCTCATCGTCGAGTTGTTGAACACGGCGATCGAGAAGCTCGCCGACCGCGTTTCGCGCGAGAGCGATGGCCAAATTCGGCGGGTCAAGGACATGGGTTCGGCAGCGGTGGGATTGGCGCTCCTCCTCGCCGGGCTCGCCTGGCTGCTCGCGCTTGCTGAGCGCGTTGGCTTGATGTGATCGGCCCAGACGACGCCCTTGGCCAGCGCGCTGATGACGCGCTAGACCTAGGCGCATGAGCCCGCTTCCTTCCAACTCTCTGGCGATTGCGATCGCGCAGCTCAACCCGATCGTGGGAGACATTGCGGGCAACGCCGAAAAGGCGCGGCGCGCACGCGCTGAGGCGGCGCGCGATGGCGCTGATCTGGTTGCCTTCCCGGAGCTTTTTCTTTCGGGCTACCCGCCCGAGGACCTCGTGCTCAAACCTGCGCTGCAGGCCGCCTGTCGGGCACGCATCGAGGAGCTTGCGCGGGAGACGGCCGACGGCGGTCCGGCCATGTTGATCGGCGCGCCCTGGGTCGAGGCCGGCAAGCTCTACAACAGCTACGGCCTCCTCGCCGACGGCGCGATTGCTGGCCTGCGTTTCAAGGTCGATCTGCCCAATTACGGCGTGTTTGACGAAAAGCGCGTGTTCGTGCCCGGGCCGTTGCCGGGGCCGATCAATTTTCGCGGCGTCCGCCTGGGCATTCCTATCTGCGAGGACATCTGGGGCACCGAGGTCGTGGAGTGTCTCGCGGAGAGCGGAGCGGAATTGATGGTGGTGCCGAATGGGTCGCCTTACTGGCGCGAGAAGGACGAGGTGCGGCTCAACATCGCGGTTGCGCGGGTGACCGAGAGCGACCTGCCTATCGTTTACGTCAATCAAGTCGGCGGGCAGGACGAGCTCGTTTTCGATGGGGCCTCCTTCGGCCTCCATGCCGATCGTTCGCTGGCCTTTCAGCTGCCGGCATTTCGCGAAACGGTGACGACACTGCATTGGCATCGCACTGGCAACACGTGGCGGTGCGGCGATGGTCCCATCCATGCGCTCGAGCAGGGTGAAAAAGCCGACTATCGCGCGTGCATGCTGGGGCTGCGCGACTATGTGAACAAAAGCAATTTCAAAGGCGTCGTTCTCGGCCTCTCGGGGGGCATCGATTCCGCGCTGGTGGCGGCGCTCGCAGTCGACGCGCTCGGCGCGCAGCGGGTGCGCTGCGTCATGCTGCCTTATCGCTTCACCTCCCAACAGTCTCTCGACGATGCCGCCAAGGTCGCCACGGCGCTCGGGCTGCAGTACGAGGTGGTACCGATCGAAAGCGCCGTGCGCGGCCTGGAAGCGGCGCTCGCCCCCGCATTCAGGGGGCAATCTGCGGACGTTACCGAGGAGAATCTGCAATCCCGTACGCGCGGCACGATCCTGATGGCGATATCAAACAAATTCGGCCTCATGGTCGTTACCACCGGCAACAAATCGGAAATGTCGGTGGGCTATGCCACGCTCTATGGCGACATGAACGGCGGCTTCAATCCGATAAAGGATCTCTACAAGAGCCAGGTCTATCGCCTGGCGCAGCTGCGCAACAGCTGGAAACCCGAGGATGCGTTGGGGCCAGACGGTGAGGCGATCCCGCCAAATATTCTCACCCGTGCCCCTACGGCCGAGTTGCGCGAGAATCAGACCGATCAGGATACGCTGCCGCCCTATGATGTGCTCGACGGCATCCTCGAGCGGCTGGTCGAGCGCGAAGAGCCGGTCGCCAAGATCGTCGGGGAGGGTTTCGATCGCGAGACCGTGATGAAAGTCGACCGCATGCTCAACCTCGCCGAATACAAACGGCGGCAGGCGGCGCCCGGGGTGAAGGTGACCTTGAAGAACTTCGGACGCGACCGCCGCTATCCCATCGTAAATCGCTTCCGTGATACCGGCGCCCCGCTGCCGGAGCCTGACTCGGCGGCGAGAGCCGTGCCGCAGAGGAGCGAAGCCTACGACTTTTGAACGACATTGCCGTAGCCCGCATGAGCGAAGCGATATGCGGGGTTCAATGGGGCATGAGACCCCCGGATGTCGCTTCGCTCATCCGGGCTACGAAGCAGCAGGACCGTTCGATGGAGCAGCGGACAAGGAGCGATAAGGAGCGGCTCGTCGGATCTTGGATACTCGTCGCCCTGACGTCCGGGGAGGGTAGCGGCCAATCCATGCCGTACGGCTCTGATCCGAAGGGGACCATGATGGTGGATGGGAATGGGCGTTTTTCCATAACGGTGGTGCGCTCCGACCTGCCCAAATTTGCCTCGGGCAATCGCATGACGGGCACGCCGGATGAGAACAAGGCGATTGTACAAGGCTGCATCGCTTATTTCGGAACCTATAGCATTGATGAAGCCACTCATGTGCTTACAGTGGATGTCGAGGCAAGCACGTTCCCGAATTTCGACGGCGGCACTCAGACCCGGATTCTTTCGTTTAACGGTGATGACGAGGTCACCTATTTCAACCCAACGCCGTCCATGGGCGGCAGCGCCAAGGTGACCTACAGGCGCGCCAAATAGCGCGCTCGCGTCTTTGCCCTGGTGTAGGCAGGGGGTATCGCATATGGGCTGTCGTCCCGGCCAAGCGAGCCCGGCTTCGGCCCCCGCGTACGCGGGGGCGGGACCCAATAATCCATTGGCCGGCGTGAATGCCCAAACTGCTTTGGTTACTGGATTCCGGCTCTCGCTTGCCGGGCGAAGCCCGGCTCGCTCGGCCGGAATAACGGGCACGGGCGTTCCAGTATGGCGTGGCAGACAGTTCTCGGAGGCATATGCGATAGCCCTGTCGTGTAGGGGCGGGTTTGAAACCCGCCCCTACGAAGCTACTGCGCCCCAAGCAGAGATTTGTTCTTCTGCACGATCTCGCGATAGAGCTCGAGCTGCTGGCGCATAAGAACGTCGAGCTCGCCGGCGCTTGAGCCCACAGCCTCGGTTCCAACCTCGGCCAGGCGCTGGACAATGTCGTGCGCCACAGCGAGCTGGCGCAATGGATACGCGATCAGGGCATTGCGGAGTGGACTAGCGCAGAGCGCTTTTACCGGCGGCCGACGTTGTAGTATTGTTTGGCGAAGATCAATCGGAGGACAGCGCCATGTTCGATGTCGATCAATTCATCGCCGATTGCCGCAGTGCGCTTGCCGCCGATAAGTCCCACAAGCTCGTCCGCGAGGTTGTCGCGCGTTGCGTCTCTGATCCCGCGGCCATCCTCAAGCAGCTGGGCGAGCCAAAAAGGGGCATGCTGCAGTCGCTGTACCGTTCGGATGATCTCACGGTTCTCAACATTGTCTGGGCCCCGTACATGACATTGATGCCGCATAATCATCGGATGTGGGCGGTGATCGGCATTTATACGGGCCGGGAGGACAATATCTTCTGGCGCCGGGTCCCGGGCAGTCCCACCGGGCAGCTTGAAGCCGCGGGAGCAAAGGCGCTGAGCGCGCGCGACGCCGAGCCTCTGGGGCACAACATCATTCACTCCGTCACCAATCCGATCCCCCGGCTGACCGCCGCCATTCACGTCTATGGCGGCGATTTTTTTGCTGCGGAGCGCAGCGAATGGGATCCGGAAACCCTGGTCGAGCAGCGCTGGGATCCGGAACGCGCGGTGCGCCGATTCGAGGAAGCCAACAGGACGCTGACGGCAAACTGACCGCAATCCAGCCCTTACAGGGTAGGTTCTTGGTCCCAGTGCTGTAGGGGCGGGTTTCAAACCCGCCCCTGGGCAGCTTCACCGAAATTCGATTTTGACTCTGCTCAGGCTTTTCCCGGGTCGTTCATTCGGCGACCCTTGCTGGAAATCCGGGCGGTCAAGTCATCAATTCTGGAGAGGAACTTTCTCAGGATCGGGGACGTGTTCGCCTTATGATATCCGACGACCAGATCAATGGTCGGCGCCTCGCCTTTGAGGGGACGACTGACGACAGACCACTTCAAGAAGTTCTCTGCAGAAACCGGCAGCAGAGCCACACCGCGCGTCGACGCGACCAGAGAGATGGCCATCGCGAAGTTATCGATCTCAAGATGCGGCACGATCTCTATCCCGGATCGTTTCAGATAATCGCTGATAACAGCACGCAGCACGCGCGGCACGCTTGATATCCCAATGAATGTTTCACCCACGAGATCGTGCGGATCGATGGCATCGCGCTTCGCGAGAGGATGATCGCTCGGGAGCATCACGACGAGCGGCTCCTTTGCAACCAATTGGTATTCAAGATCGGGCTTCTGTTCCCGGCGGAGAAAAGCGACATCAAGTCTTCCTCGCTGGAGGTCGTCTGCAAGCATTGTGGAATGGTCGCTTGAAACTCTGATTTCGATATTGAGCAATTCCTCGCGAAGGATGCTGGTGGCACGAGGCAGCCAGTCGACCTCCTGCCCGGTTTGGAAGCCCATGGCGAAAGTCGGCTTGAGAGGTTGCGCGGCTTGCCGCGCACTCCGGGCGATCATGTCATCAATTTTGGAGAGAAACGTTTTCAGTATTGGCGATGTGTTCGCCTTGTGATAGCCGACAACCAAGTCGACCGTCGGGGCATCTCCTCGGATTGGACGGGTGGTCACGGACCAAGGAAGAAGATTATCTGGGTAGACGGGCAGCAGCGCTACGGCGCCGGTCGACGCGATCATGGACACCGCATGGGTAATGTTGTCCACTTCGTGATCCGGAGAGATATCCAGGCCGGACCGCTTCAGGTAGTCCTTGATCACAACGCGTGAGGTCGGGGCCGTCTTCGACGGTATGATGAATGTTTCGCCAACGATCTCTCGCAGCTCGACGGCATCATGCGCGGCAAGGCGGTGGTCGCTGGGGAGCACGACGACGAACGGTTCCGTAATCACAAGCCTGTAAACCAGCTCGCCCGCCCGCTCTTCCGGCCGCATGAACGCGGCGTCGAGCCTGCCCCGCATCAAGTCGTCAGCCAGGTCCGGGGAATTCTGGCTTGAGACCGTGACCTCTATATTGGGCAGTTCTTCGTGAAGGACGCGCATCGCTTCAGGCAACCAATTTATTTCTCTCCCTGTGAGAAACCCTAGAGCGAAGGTCGGCCTGGCGGGTTGAGCCGCCAACCGCGCTGCTTCCTTGGCTGCCTCTGCCTGGGTGAGCGCCAGCCGTGCGTGGTCGAGAAAGGCCCGCCCGGCTGCGGTCAATTCGATGCCGTGCACGCTGCGGCTTATAAGCTGAACACCGACCTCATATTCGAGATCGCGGATTTGACGACTGAGGGAAGGCTGGGCCGTGTGCAGCTTTTTCTCAGCCGCGACCGTCAGGCTTCCGGCCTCGGCCACCGCGATGAAGTAGCGAAGGTGCCGCAGCTCCATAGGTGCCTTCCATATCTTCAAGGCATGGCGCCCAGCTTACAAAGTCTTTTTCTTGAGCGCTAGCGGCTCCTACTTATGCCCAGCAGGCAAGTCCGAGAGAAACCCTATGGCTGTTAGGTTTCCGGCTTGGTTAGGCGCGAGCCCCGCAAAACCGAATGAAGGATGGTCCCCATGAAAGCGATTTGGCGCGGTCAGGTGATCGCAGAGAGCGATCGGACCTTGGAGGTTGGCGGCTACCGATACTTTCCGCGGGAAACGGTGCGTATGGGTCTATTGCTGGCGGCACCGAAGACGCAGAGCGACCTGGTTTGCCCGAACGGCGTGCAGTTTTACGACGTGACCGACGGTGCTGCGCAAAGCAGGCGCGCCGCTTGGTCCTACGAGGCGCCCGGTACCGGGATGCAGCAGGTCGATCACTGGATCAGCTTCTGGGAGGACGTCGAGATCAACTGATCGCGATCCCTGAAACATTCGGCCGACATGGCCGAACCAATGAGGAGGAGTAGGCAATGAGCACCCCCGTCGTATTGATCACCGGCGCGTTGAGCGGCATCGGCCGCGCCACCGCTGCAGCCTTCGCCAAAAATGGCGCATCCGTCATCGCGTCCGGCCGCCGGGAAGCCGAAGGCAAGGCACTGGAAGCCGAGCTCCGCAGTCTCGGCGCCGATGCGGTCTTCATCCGTGCCGATGTGCGCCGCGAGGACGACGTGCGCGGTCTGATCGACCAGACCGTCGCTCGCTTTGGTCGAATCGACGCCGCCGTCAATGCCGCGGGCACCGAAGGCCGGCCTGGACCGGTAACCGAGCAGAGCGCCGAGAGCTACGCAGCCACCTTCGATACCAATGTGCTCGGCACGCTGCTCAGCATGAAGCACGAGTTGCGCGTCATGCAGGCGCAGGGTCGCGGCAGCATCATCAACATATCCTCGACCTACGGTCACGAAGGGGCGGCCGGTGCATCGGTCTATGCCGCGAGCAAGCACGCCGTGGAAGGCCTGACGAAGTCCGCCGCGCTCGAAGGGGCCAAGTCGGGTGTGCGCATCAATGCCGTCGCACCAGGTCCGACTGACACCGGCATGCTCAACCGCTTCACCGGAAGCTCGGAGAGGAAGGCGGCGCTGACCAGGGCCGTGCCCCTTGGGCGCGTCGGCGACCCGGCCGAGATCGCGCATGCCGCCATCTTCCTCGCCTCTGACAACGCATCATTCATCACCGGACAGATTCTTGGTGCCGATGGAGGCAAGAGCGCCGGCTAGAGGCAATTCCCGTTCAGCGGGTCGCCCACAGTGCAGAACGATGTCGATTGCGCGAGAGCAGCCCTGGCGCTCTCGTACCCGATGCAGCGGCGCCGACTGAATAATAAGGGAGCCACCATCATGATTCATACCCACCACACCGCGCCGACGCAGTTCGTCGAGGCCAACGGAATTCGCTTCGCCTATCGCCGATTCGGCAAGACGGGCGGCGTGCCACTCGTCTTCAACCAGCACTACACGGGCACCATGGATTACTGGGACCCGGCGGTGACGGATGGCTTGGCTCGCGACCGTGAGGTAATCTTGTTCAACAACGCAGGCGTTTCCAGCAGCTCCGGCGAGGTCCCGACCACGTTCGAGCAGATGGGCGCCAACGCGATCGCCTTCAGCCGAGCAATTGGTTTGAACAAGGCGGATATGCTCGGCTTCTCGATCGGCGGCATGGTCGCGCAGGAATTCGCGCTGCAGGCGCCCGATCTCGTCCGCAAGCTGATCCTAGTCGGCACCGGTCCGCGCGGCGGTCAGGGAATGGAGTCGCTGACTCAGGTAGCACGGCGGATCTTCGGCGCCGCCTATGATCCGCCCGAGCATCTCTGGCTCACGGTCCTCTTCAGTCCTTCCCAGGCGGGCCAGGCGGCGGGAGTGGAGTTCCTGAAGCGCAAGCATCTTCGTCAGCAGGGGCGCGATCCCGAGGTGAACGACAAGGTTTCGCCCGCCCAGATTGCAGCAATGGACAAGTGGGGCGTCCAGCAGAAGGGGTCTTACGACTATCTGAAGACGATCAAGCAGCCAACACTCGTCGTGAACGGCAGTAACGACGTGATCATGCCCACGGTCAACTCTTTCATCATGCAGCAGAACATCCCGGATGCGGAGCTAATCGTCTACCCCGACTCCAATCACGGCTCGCAGTTCCAGTATCCCGAGCTCTTCGTCGGTCATGTCTCGATGTTCCTGTCGGCGGACGAGCGCCGAGGCGTGTGAGGATCGACAGCGGTCACGTTATCCGCTGCAACAACAACAAGGAGGATGATCATGCCTACGCTGACCGGCAAAACTGCTCTCGTTACCGGTGCTTCGCGCGGCATGGGGCGCGCCAGCGCCCTCGCTCTCGCTGCCGCCGGTGCTCAGGTTCTCGTGCATTACGGCCGCGGCGCGAAGGAAGCCGACGGTGTTGTCGCAGAGATACGCAAAGCCGGTGGCCGAGCGGATGCCATAGCGACGGACCTTGCGGCCGCGGACGGCGCCGGCAAGCTTGCCAGGCAGACACGCAGCATCATCGGGGATCGCCTGGACATCCTTGTCGCCAATGCAGGGGTCTCGAAAGCGGCGACCATCGAGGAAACCACGGTCGAGGATTTCGATAAGCTCTTCGCGGTCAACGTGCGCGCGCCGTATTTCCTGGTGCAGCAGTTGCTTCCCGTACTCGGCGAGGGCAGCAGCGTGATTCTCGTCTCTTCCCTCGGGGCGCACGCCGCCGTCGGCACCCTGTCGGCCTATGCGGCCACCAAGGGCGCGATCGACACGCTGGTGAAGTACTTCGCGGCGGCGCTCGGTCCGCGCGGCATCCGCGTTAACGCGGTCGCGCCGGGCGTGATCGACACCGACATGTCGAACCTCGTCAAGACCGACGAGGGCAAGTCCTTCGTTCTCGGCATGCAGGCGCTCAAGCGGATCGGCCAGCCCGATGATGTCGGCTCGGTTGTGGCGTTCCTCGCCTCGCAAGACGCGCGTTGGATTACCGGTTATACCATCCACGTCGATGGCGGCTCGAAGCTCTGAGTGTGAGGCCTCCGTGATTAAGACCACCCCGGCGCAAAACAAAGAGCACGTGCTCCAAGCGTTCGATACGCTTTTCAACAGGCGGGACTACAAGGCAGCCGAGCGGTTCTGGTCATCGAACTACATTCAACACAGCGCGCACATTCCGCCTGGGCGCGACGGCCTGTTCAACCTGGTTAGGAGCATGCCGCCGACGCTGAAGTACGAGCCGGGCCAGATCGTTGCTGAAAACGATTACGTGATCGTCCATGGCCGGTTCTCGGGAACTGGAAGACCCAGAAATTGGATCGCCGCCGATGTCGTCCGAGTGGCCGACGGCATGCTCGTGGAACACTGGGATGTTCTGCAGGATGAAGCGACCAAAGCGGAGTTGCGAAGCGCTCTGCCGATGTTCGGGGCCACGTTTCCCGAGTGAAATAGGACCCCGCCCATGCGGTTCGGAATTTTTGGTGCGGCGCAAGCCGGCAGTTCGCTTCCCGGCGCCCCTATGGGCCAGGGCTTTCATGACTTCATCGACTTCAACGTCGAAGCAGAAGCGCTCGGCTATCACAGCACCTTCCTGGTCGAGCATCACTTCACCGGTTGGAACCAAGTCTCGGCCACGCTCACCCTGCTGACGTGGCTCGCAGCGCGCACCACGACCCTGCGGCTCGGCACTGCCGTGATGGTACTGCCGTGGCACAATCCGGTGATCCTGGCCGAGCAGGCCGCGACCTTGGACCTCCTGTCGGAAGGCCGGCTCGATTTCGGGGTCGGCAAGGGTTATCGCTACAATGAGTTCATGGGTTTCGCGATCCCGCTTGAGGAGGCCGATGCGCGCTTCGAAGAGGCGCTTGCGATCATCACCAAAGCATGGACTTCAGAGCAACGCTTCTCGCACCACGGCCGCTTCTGGACGTTCAACGACATCTTGGTCGAGCCGCCGCCCAGCCAGAAACCGTACCCGCCGTTCTGGATGGCTGCCGGCAGCGCCTCGTCTATTCGCCGCGTGGCCTTGCGCGGCTACAATCTGCTCCTCGACCAGTTCGCAGCGTTCGACGTCATCGGTGAGCGCATTGCGTTGTTCAAAGCAGAATGCGCGGCGCGCGGGCGCGCGCTCAATCCGATGCACATTGCTCTGGCGCGCGACATGTGTGTCGCTGACAACCAGGTAGCCAAGGATGCAGCCCTCGAACGTAATCGCCAGTTCCATGAACGCATTTTGTCGGTAGCGCGCTGGCCGCACGGTGCCGGAGGTTCGCATATCTTGGCCTATGGTCATGCGCCTGAGGAAGCGGAGGCGAACAGCCTGATCGGCACGCCAGACGAGATCATGTGCAAACTCGAAGCCCTGCGTCGTGCCGGCGTCGAATACGTGATTATGAGCTGCGGCGGCTCGCGCGAGAGCCTGCGTCGTTTCGCGCACGAGATCATGCCTATCTTTTGCAATGAACCGGCGAAGTTCAAGAGAGGCCCTCATGGGCGCAGCCCGGCAGAAATCGGCACGGGCACCGCGACGGTCCCCAAGCTTTAGCGCCCGTGGTCGCGCATAGAGCGGTTTGGCACGGCTAACGTATTGAACTGACAATGGTGGGGCGCTTCCCTGCGAACTTGAGAAGCCCGCCTCTGTCGGCAGCAAAGCCTTCTTTAGTTCGCGTGGGACGATTGCAAATGAAAAAGTTCTTGGCATTAGCGTTCATGATCGTTCTGGCGCCGGCGGCACAGGCGCAGAGCTGGCCAAACCAGCCTGTCCATGTCGTTGTTCCGGCCTCTCCCGGCAGCTCGCTCGATGTGGTGGCGCGAGTGCTGGCTCAACACCTGCAGGCGCGGTGGAAGCAGGCGGTCGTGGTCGAGAGCAAGCCGGGCGCGGGGGGCATGCTCGGCATGAGCGTGGTGGCCAAAGCGCTTGCCGACGGCCACACCCTGGGAGTGGGTTTCAACGGGCCGATTGCGATCGCACCTCTTCTGTATCGCAAGATGGCGTACGACCCGGCCAAGGACCTGGTACCGGTGGCGCTGACCACGTCGCAGCCCAACGTGCTCGCGGTCGCCGCGACCCATCCCGCGAGCACCGTCGCCGAGTTCGCCGCCTGGGCCAAGGAGCAGGACGGCAAGCTCCTCTATGCCTCAGTGGGCAACGGCAGCTCCTCGCATCTGACGATGGAGCTGTTCAAGCGTGCGGCCGGTTTCGCCGGCACGCATGTGCCGTATCGAGGCTCGCCCGAGGCAGCTCTCTCCGTGGCCACCGGCGAAACCCATGCAATATTCACCGTCGAGCCGGCGCTGCTGCCGCTCCTCCAGGCCGGTAAGCTGAAACGGCTCGCGGCCACCAGCAAGGAGCGCATGGCGCATCTCAAAGATCTGCCGACGGTTGCCGAATTGGGCTACCCCGAGGTGGTATCGCTTGCCTGGAACGGCTTGTTCGCCCCTGCCGGCACGCCTACAGCCGTGGTCGATGAAATCAATGCGGACGTCATTGCGGCGCTGAACGAGCCGTCCGTACGCGAGGCGCTGCTGAAGCAAGGGCTGGTGCCGGGCGGACAATCGCCGGCCGAGTTCAAGACGCTCATCGAGCAGGAAACCGGGAAATGGGCACCGATCATCCGCCAGGCGGAAATCAAGCTCGACTGACCAAGCTGCAAAGAAACATATGCTGCGCCCGGCCCTGGCACGCTGCTCCCGGGCTCGTCCCTTCAGCTCGCAATCCTTCCAGGCGCATCGCGGCCGATCTGGCTGAACATCGTGGCCAGCCGATCGAGAAGCTTGATCCAATCGGAGCGCACCTGCTGGACGAATTCCACTTTTGTCTCGTGAATCAAGCTGAGCTCGCACCCAGTTCCGCGCGGATTGAACACAACTGTCACGAGTTCAAAATTTAATGAATATTTCTCGGCGAGGAGGGCAAACACGAGTTTGTGCGGTCGCCATACTTCGAGGTATTCGCCCACATACTCAACATTCGCGCCGCTCCGTCGTCCTACGACGTAAAACCATCCCCTCGCGCGTGCGTCGATCTCTACACAAACGCCGCGTCCCGCCGCAAACAGCCATTTTTCTGCCGTTCTCGAATTGATCCAGGCATTGAAGACCTGCTGCGGAGACGCATCAAATTGGCGTGTGACGCAAGCTTTGACAGGTTGTCGTGGGTCCATTGCGATTTTCCTGGAAGAACCAAGCCGCGGGCCTGTTACATCTCGGCCGTAAATGGTTATCTGCTTATCCTCTGGAATTTCGCGATAGACCAAACCACGAGATCTGAGATGCTCGGCCGCTTTCATGACGCGTTGCCTTTTGGTTGTCTAATACCAATGGGTAGGTCCGTTCGCCTCAAATCGGACACGATTTGGCGTGCGGTGTCGTTCTGAACGCCCGCAACCGATGCCGTGGACTGTATTCGATCCTTTGACCACAGGTCTTGCTCACTCTTGCCGATTTAGTTCGATCTTGCGCAATCGTTGGCGTGGAATGAGTGAGATCAGCTCAGTTGCTGCTGAGAGTTTGGAGGTCGACGCTGTCACACACCAGAGTGATGCCGATGAAGCTCGCGCGCGCGACCGGGTGAACCAGGTGAGTACCGCTCTGCGGCCGAGAGACGGATCGATATGGAGACAGAACCTGTGAGAAGCTTCGGCGACGCGGTAGCTGGCACGCCGCATGTGGACATCAGCCCTCCTGCAATTGTCCGGCGTCACAGCGCCTGTTGGGGCCTGGTGCAAGCGGAGCAGCTTGAGGTCATCCGGCATGAGTTATTCGATTATGAATTCAAGGGCTCCCGGCATCTCCTGATCGCAAGCGAACGCGCCGAGCGGCACGACGGCGAAACGCTGGTCGACGGATTGCCGAGGTCAAGCCGTCGCGAGTGGAACCGGAGGATGACTTTCATTCCCGCGGGGCACAGGTTCTATGGTTGGCAAAGACCGCGTGCCCTGCTGCGCTGCACGTTTATCCACATCGACCCGCTGAGCTCGTTGTTGAGCTCCGAGCTGCGTTTTGCCGAGGTCGAGTTCAGGCCACGATTGTTCTTTTTCGATCCTGATATTTGGGCAACGGCTCTGAAGCTCAAAGGGCAGCTGCAGCATGATTGTCGATCCCAAAGGGCGTACGTGGAAGCGCTTGCTATTTCCCTGGCGCACGAGCTTACGCGCACAAACGAGGGCGGTTCACCTCCTATCGCGGATGACCGTGGAGGGCTGCCCGGCTGGCAACAAAAGAAAGTGACGCTGTATATCCAAGAGCATCTTGCCGATGAAATCTCGCTGGTATCCTTGGCTCAGCTGGTCCAGCTCAGCCCATTTCACTTTTCCCGCGCGTTCAAGCGATCATTCGGCATGCCGCCACACCGATATCTGACCAACCAGCGAATTGAGCGAGCCAAGGTCTTGCTTGCTGAGCGCAAGCTGTCGGTGACGGAAATCGGACTCGATGTCGGGTTCAGCGAGACAAGCTCGTTTACCGCTGCGTTTCGCAGGGTCACTGGTGAAGCGCCTACCGAGTACCGCCGCAGCCTCGCATGAGGAATGCTCGACCTGCAGAAGGGTTGAGCGCCGTCTCGTTCGGTGATCTCGCGTACATGGGGTGAGCAGTTGGCGGCTGGGTGTTCTCAGTTGGGGAGAAAGCCGCGGGCGTAGACGTCAGGCGGCGAGATCGTCCTCTTCAGAGTGTACGTCGCTCCCACAACGTCGATCGTCTTCTGTACGCGTCCCGGCTCGATGGTGCCCAAAGCCGCATTGGGTTGAACCGCGAGCTCCTTTACTTTCTTGGTTTCGCGGATCGCGATGTCGACGTCGATCTCGCGATGATACTTGTGCATGATCTCGCCGGCTTCCTTGGGGTCAGCGATGGCGGCTTTGAGCCCGTCGAGCGTAGCTTTCACGAAGCGCCGCACCAGATCGGGATTGCTCTCGATCATCGTGTCCGAAGCAACAAGCCCATTGCTGTAGTAATCCAGCCCGGCATCGGAGTAGGGCAGCCCGAGCACTTCCTTCGGCGCCGCCGTGGCGGCAAGAAGCGGCTCCCCTACCGTGAACTGCCCGATGCCATCGACGCGCTTCGCCGTCAGCATTCCGGGCAGGGCGTCACTGTTCGCCGCTATCCATTTCACGCTGCTCGCGTCGAAGCCCGCCGCCCTGGCATAAGTCGTAAACAGCTTCGGCACCGAGCTGAATGCGGTGTCGGCCAGGGTCTTTCCCTCGAGATCCTTGGGCTTTGCGATCCCCAACTCCTTGAGCACGTAGACCGCGTGCGGCGGCTTCGGATAGATCATGGCGACGAGCTTGACCGGAATATCGTCGTTGGCCCGGCCAAGGACCACCGCAAAGCCATCGGCAAAACCGACCTGCGCCGTCGCGTTCGCCACCTGCTTGATAGTGTTCGCCGAGCCCTGGGAGCGCACGATCTCGATCTCGAGATTTTCGCGCGCGTAATAACCCTTCTCCATGGCAACGAAATAATAGGCGTGGCGACCATACAGCCCGTAATCCGTAACGAACACGAGCTTGTCGGCCGCATCGGCACCGTCCGCCATCGTGAACAAGGCTGCGTATGTCGCAAAACGCGCGAGCCGGGCGGCATCCGCGCAGGACCATTTTCGAAAGTCTAGTCGCATAGATCACCGATATTTTCAGTCGACTGAAACGCTCCATGTGATTTTCCGAGGCGCTTCAAGACGGTGCAATTCAAATGCACTGAGGTTCTGGTCAGTGGTACTGCGTCACACGTTGCCCCTCGACGTCATTCCGGGGCGCAGGAAAATCGGCCGTGCCGATTTGCCTGCGAGCCCGGAATCCATAACCCCAAGCGGTGATGTGTGCCACCGCAGCGTAACCACTTTCATCACTGCACGGCCTGTGGTTATGGATTCCAGGCTCCGCTCGCACTCGGACGGCGCGAAGCGCCGATCCGAGCACTCGCGGCCCCGGAATGACGGGCTAATCAGACTTCAGGCGCATCCAGTTTCTTGAAAAGACGGAAGCTTCGGGGGCTCGATTTTGCTTGCGTATTGCCTTGAGTTGCGATAGAACAAAGAGGGAACAATGCTGCACCGGAGCCGGCATGATCAGCGAAGCCAGACGCGAAGCCAGCCGGCGGAACGGCCGCCGCAGCCGCGGCCCGAGGACGCCCGAAGGCAAGGCGCGCTCGTCGCGCAACGCCATCCGCCACGGCCTGACCCGACCCGCAGGGCTTGATCCCGCATTCGTCGACCAGATTGCCGCCTTGGCGCGCACCATCGCGGGGCCGGATGCGGGTGCCGGTACGGAGCGTTTCGCGATGGCCTGCCGGATCGCCTGCGCCCAGGTCGATGTGTGGCGGGCGCGGCGGGCACGCGCCGATTGCTTCGCCGTGCGGCCGCTGGATGTGGCTACCCTCGATCGGGCGGTCGCGACCGACCGTTACGAAGGGCGCGCCCTCGCGCGCCGCAAACGCGCAATCCGGGCGTTTGATGCCGAATGTGCAGGCGCATCGGAGGGAGACGAACGGGCTTCTGCTTCGCCCGTGGAGCAATGGGATTTGGTTCTGCGGCGGAGCGGCCTTGGTCCCATCAGCAGTGCAAGGAGCAATGCTCCGGACGTCTATCCACGGGATCGTGATCCTTATCGTCAACCTGACCCTTACGCGGAGGTCAACAACGAGTTCCGGCGCATCGCGCGTTTATTTGGCCACACGCGACGGAACGAGATTGAATATTTCTGCCTAAGGAAACCGGCGCGTTGCGGTCGCCTCGCCGCAATCCGGCCGAATGAACCCGAGCCGGCGCAGCACCATGTGCACGATCTCGGCCAAACGAACCCAAGCCAGTCCCGCGATGCCGGGATCGCGCCGAACGAACCCGAGGCGGTCCGCCACAACGCGCATCACTTTGGCCAAACGAACCCGAGCCCGGATGAGCCCGCGCAACCTGTTGCGGCGGAACGCACCCAAGCCGGAGCACCCCATAGGGACGGGTTCCAACCCCGCCCCTCCGTGCGCGCAGCTGCCATCTTGACCAAACGAACCCAAGCAGCAGCGGAGCGCCGTGAATTTGCTCGTTCGTCCTCACGGTGCATCGGCCAGCGGAGCCGCTTCTCACGTTGCCTGTGGGGCGGGCAGATCGCTCGTCAGCGCTCGCGCCAGGCGCTCGATCAGGGCGAGCACGTCGGGGTGCTGCTCCGGCTGCCAGCCGGCAAGCAGGTCGGCCAGGCCGCGACGGCGGGCGGCGAGTACGCGCTCGCGCATCGCCGTCCCGGCAGGCGTCAGCACGAGCTCCTTCGATGCCTGCTCATCTGCGAGGCCGCGCCCGCGCAACGCGTGCAATGGCTGCGCAAGTGCCGGCTCTGCGACCTTCAGCTCGGCGCTGAGCGAGGCGAGCGTCATCGGCTCGCGCTCGCCCAAGCGCGCCAGCATCCAAAGCTCAGTCGGCGGCAGGTCCACCCCGGCGCGGTGCGCGAGGTCGGCATAGACGCGCCAGCGGTTCTCGCGCGCGACCAGCGCCGTCACGATCCGCTCGAGCTCCTCCAGCGAGGTGGCATCCCGCGGCATCGCAAAACTCTCTGCCAGTCCTTCGGCCGGAGCGGTATCGCGCAGCTCGATCTCGTGCAGAAAGATGGCGAGCAAGAAGCCCAGCGCCCCGATGCAAGCCGCGACCCCAAACACCGGCCGCAGCGCCGCCATCACTGCATCGATGTATTCTTGATGCATGACCGGCGGCAAACCCTGAACCGCCGCAGGAACGGCGCTGGTGAGAAAATCCATCCCTGCAGGCCCCAGGCTGGCGTGCAGTCCGCTCGCGAAGATCGCGCCGAACAGGGCGACGCCAAGCGCACCGCCAACCGATCGGAACAGCATCGTGCCCGACGTGGCGACGCCGAGATATCTGTATTCGATGCTGTTTTGCACTGCGAGGATGAGCACCTGCATGACCATGCCCATGCCGAGGCCGAGCCACAGGGCGTCGAGCGAGGTCTGCCACTCATCGCTCTCGAGCGACAGTCGCGAGAGCATCACGAGCCCAAACGTCATGATCGCCGTCCCAGCCACTGGGAACAACTTGTAGCGGCCCCAGTGGCTGATAATGCGGCCGCTCAAGATCGAGGTGATCAGCATTCCAAGCATCATCGGCATCAGCATGAGACCGGAGACGGAAGGGCTCACTCCTTTAACGACCTGCAGATAGATCGGGAGAAAGGTGACCGCCCCGAAAAGCGAAAGCCCGACGATCAGGCCGACGCTGCTGGCCACGACGAAGTTTCGGTTGCGAAAGAGGCTTAATGGCAGAATTGGCTCGCGGGCATGCCATTCGACCGCGACGAAGGCTGCGGCGCTGATGATGCTCACCCCTATGAGGGTCAGGATGATCGGCGAGGTCCAGGTGAAGCTTGCGCCCCCGAGACTGGTGAACAGGATGGTTGTGGTGAGCGCCAGCGTGAGCAGGCTTCCGCCCAGATAGTCGATCTCGTGCTGGCGACGCGTGCTGGGCGGGGGCAGCGCTACGGCAATCACGAATAGCGCGAGGAGGCCGGTGGGCAGGTTGATGTAGAAGATCCAGCGCCAGGTCAGGTGATCGACGAAAAATCCGCCCAGCAGCGGGCCGATGACGGTGGCAAAACCGAACGCTGCTCCGAACAATCCCTGGTATCGCCCGCGTTCGCGCGGGGGGATGAGATCCCCGATCACCGCAATCGTGGTGACGATCAGACCGCCGCCGCCGATGCCTTGCAACGCGCGAAACAGAATGAGCTGGAGCATGTCCTGCGCCAGTCCGCACAGAACAGAGCCAAGCAGGAAGACGATGATCGCCACCTGCAGCACGATCTTGCGGCCATGGATATCGCCGAGCTTGCCGTAGAACGGCCCGGCGACGGTGCTGGTCAACAGGTAGGCGGTCACCACCCAGGACAGATGAGTGAGCCCCCCAAGCTCGCCGACGATGGTCGGCAACGCCGTGGAGACGATGGTCTGGTCAAGCGCCGCCAGCAGCAGCGCCAAAAACAGCGCGCCGAAAACCGCGGTCAGAGACTTGCTGTGCTGGGACTGGGACATTGCCTTCTTATAACAGCTGGGGTTGTGGCGCGCGCCGACCCGCGAAAAAGCCGCCGTTGAACCGAGCTGCCCTCGAGCGCGACTAACGAATGTTCGGCTTTCGCGCCGTTTAACGGGGGATCTGGTTTGCGTTCCCGCAAGTTGCGATCAGTGGATTCTGGCTCGGCAGCGGGATTCGCGGCGTTTCTCGCGCTATACGCGGTCGCGGGCTTTGGTTTCTACTGGTTTATGAAGCCGACAGTGGTCCAAAACCGTGGAGTGGCCGCGTACCAAGCGCCACCCAAGGCGGTGGTGAGCTATGTGCCGTGGGTGCCTCCGGCCCCGGAGACGGATACGGTAGTCGCAGTCGCGCGGCCTGCACCGGAGGCCGACCAGAGCAGCGTCACACCGCCGAAGACCGACACCAAGACGCAGGAGGCGCGACGGAGCGTGCCGCGAGAGCGTCACGTCAGGGCGCGGCCGGTACAAAGGTACGGCTATGACGTAGGACGCGCGTTCGCCTTTCGTCCCTGGTTCTGATCGGGTCCCTGCTCCTCCCCGGGATCGTCCTTGGGCGCGCTGACGGACGCTTCAGCGTCGCTTCATCAATCGTCGTACTCCGCTGAAATATCCTTGCCGGTGTAGTCCGGCATGAACGCTGCGGAGACCAGGCTCACGACGGCGCAGGCAAGGATGTAGACCGATATCGCGTAGCCCGAGTGGTAATGCGCGAACAGCGCCGTGGCGATCAGCGGTGCCGGTCCGCCGGCGATAACGGATGCGAGCTGATAACCCAGCGAAGAGCCGCTGTAGCGCAACCGCGGCGTAAACGCTTCGGCTATGAGCGCTGCCTGGGGGCCGTACTGCATGTCATGCGGAATGAGCGAAAGCACGATGGCGATGAAGACCACGGAAGGAATGGCCGTATCCACCATCCCGAAATACAGGAAACCGAACAATCCGACCGACGCCGCCCCGATCAGGTACATGTTCCGGCGTCCGATGCGGTCGGAGATGTGTCCCGACAGCGGGATGGTGATGAAGGAGACGCAGGACGCGGTGAGAACCGCCGCGAGGATCAGATCGCGCGACATCTTGAGGGTGCCCACCGCATAAGCGAAGATGAATGCGGTGAAGATATAGAACGGCGCCTGCTCAGCCATGCGCAGGAGCGCGGACAGGATGATCTCCCTGGGTTGCTTCTTGATGACTTCGACGATGGGCGCGCGCTCGATTTTCTGGTCGCTCACGAGCTGCCGGAACACCGGCGTCTCCAGAATACCGAGGCGGATCCACAACCCGACCCCCACCAGGATGATCGATAGGGCAAACGGAATTCGCCAGCCCCAGATCGCGAACTGATCGCCCGACCACGTGCTGAACGCAAGCACCGCAAGGTTCGACAAGAACAGCCCGCAGGGCACGCCGAATTGCGGCCAGGAAGCTACCAAGCCGCGCTCGCCATGATGCCGCGACCATTCCATCGCGAGGAGCACCGAGCCGCCCCATTCGCCTCCCACTCCAATTCCCTGGATCATGCGCAGAACGGTCAGGATGACCGCGCCCCAGAGCCCGATCTCTCCATAGGTCGGGACGAAGGCGATCAGGAACGTCGCTATTCCCATCAACAGGAGCGTGGCGATCAACGTCGCCTTGCGGCCGATGCGATCACCATAATGGCCAAAGATGGCAGCTCCGATCGGCCGGCCGACAAAGCCGATGAAATAGGTCCCAAAGGCTGCAAGTGTTGCAGTGAGCGCATCCTCGTTGGGGAAGTAGAGCTTGCCGAAGATCAGACCGGCAGCGGTGCCATAGAGGAAGAAATCGTACCACTCGATGGTCGTGCCGATGGTCGAGGCAATAACGGCCTTGCGCAAATGCGAGCTATGCTCGGATGCAGACAGCGGTGCGTAGGTTGTCGCCGTAGCCATCGGAAGCCTCCTGGCTGTTTCCTTGCCCTGGGGACGGCTCTCAGCGGCCGTTTCCCCGGCAAAATATAATGCAACCGGAATACCTTAGTTTCCTCATTTCGACAATTTGACGCGCTGTCTGACATCGGCTGAAATGCGAGGCGCTTGCCGATGGGACGGGAATCGAGTGCAGGGGAGGGCCAAGGCTTGAGCGGATCTCATAACGGTGTGGGCAACATGCGAGCGTCCATGGGCGTGAGCTGGCGCGCCTTCGGACGGTGCGTCGCACCATTGAGCGCGCTCGTGCTCTTTGCGACCGCGACGGCTCACGGCCAGGACAAGGGCAGCCTCAATCCTGAGTCGCTGCCCCCCTTGGCCAAGCCCGACGACCCGCATGTTCCGGCTCCGGAGCTGTTTGGACGCAAGTTGGAGCCCGCCGCGTTGGAAGCTCACAGCATCGGTTTCTATGCCAAGGGCTGTCTCGCCGGCGGCATCGCATTGCCGCTCACCGGCAGGACCTGGCAGGTGATGCGCGTCTCCCGCAACCGCAACTGGGGTCATCCCAGGCTGGTGCAGTTCCTGGAGCGACTAGCCGACCAGGCGCCGAAGACCGGCTGGCACGGGCTCCTCCTCGGCGACATGTCACAGCCGCGCGGCGGCCCGATGCGCACTGGCCACGCCAGCCATCAAGTGGGGCTCGACGCCGATATCTGGCTCACGCCCATGCCGGACCGCGAGCTGAGCCGGGAGGAACGGGAAGAGATGATGTCAACCGTAGTCGTTACCGAGGACGGCAAGGACGTGGACCCGAAGCTGTGGACGCCGGCGCATGTTGCTCTGATCAAGGCCGCGGCCGAGGATGCTGAGGTCGCGCGCATATTCGTCAATCCCGCGATCAAAAAAGCACTGTGCCGGGATGCGGGCCAGGACCGTGGATGGCTGAGCAAGGTGCAGCCGTGGTGGGGCCACGACTATCATTTCCATGTCCGCCTCAACTGCCCGCCGGAGGATCCGGAATGCAAGCCGCAACCCCCGCGTCCGCCGAACGACGGCTGCGGCAAGGAGCTCGATCACTGGTTCACCGGGAAAATGCAGACCACGAGTGCGCACTTCGGCCCGTCGCGGGTCCGCACGGGACCCGGGCTCTCCGCGCTGCCAGCCGCCTGTCGCCAAGTGCTGCAGGCGCCGAGCGCGGTCACCCATTAGGCTGACGGGCCTCCATCACCAGCGGTCAGCGCTTCCTGAGATAGAAGCGCCAAGCGATGTAGTCGTGACGACCGGTCGCGACTAGATCGTAGCGCGAAGAGAGAAGCGCGTTGAGCTCCGGCCAAGCGTCGGCTGCGTCAAAGCCCGGCAACAGCGGCCATTGGGCATTGGTGAGGAGCACGGCGGCAGGCGGCTGCGCTTCGAGGGCGTCCAGGAATTCCCGCCGCGGCGGATGCTCGCCAACAAGCAGAGAATACCATTGGATATGCGGCGTCGCCTGCCGCATTCCGGCACGCGCCATGGCGAGAAAGGCGCCGTTGTCCGCATCGAGCGTCTGCACGCGTGCACCGCGGGGCAGATGGCTTTCCAGGGTGGACTGCATCGCCGCTGTGGCCTGCAGGGTCGGATCGTGTTCCGCCTGATAGGATGAATCAGGGATGAGCCACGCCAAGCCTGCCGCAATCACGGTGAGGCAGGCGACAACCCGCCAGCGCGAGAGCCCGGCCATCGCCCAGGCTCCCCAGCAGGCAAGTCCGGTCGCCAAAGGATAAATGTGATAGGACCAGCCTTTGCGTTGCGCCAACAAATGGATCAGGCCAAAGAGGGTGAGTCCAATCGTCAGCCGGACGCGGGGCAGCTTCAGTTGGGCAATGCTCAGCGCTGCGGCGAGGGCCAGCCCTGCCACTGGGCCGACCCATTGCAATGCTTTGAGGGTCTCTGGAACGGAGACCGCGCCCATGGCGGCATAGCCGGGCAGGAGCTGTCGCACCGTTGTGACGAATGCGCCCAATCCACCCCAGCCGGCCAAGGTACCGAACACGGCAAGCGCGACGCCGGCAGCCCCGGCTGTGATCGACAGGATATCGCGCGCATGTAGCCTCCCTGCCAACGCCGGCAGCAGCAGGAGCAGCGCTCCCGTAGGCTTGATGCAGGCCGCCGCCATGGCGAGTGCGCCGGCGAGCAGCAGATAAAAAAGGCGGTGGTCATGATCTTCCGCCGCGCGCGCCGACAGCAAGGCAACCGCGACCGCAGGTATGCACATGAGAAAGTCTCTCTGCCCCGCCGAGTACGGGCCGAGCAAAAGATGCATCAGCAGCACGGCAAGCACCGCGAGGATCGCCACAGCGCGTCCGGCCGGGGCCAGCAACATCAGCATGAGTGCCGCGAGCATTGCTGCCGCGGTCAGATCGAATGCGCGCCAGGCGATGTCGCTCATGCCCCCGACGGCCACGACCGCAGCGTGGATGCCATAGGTCAGAGGCATGTTGACATCGACAATGTCGCGATAGGGGACCGCCCCCATCTGCATTTGGCCGGCGATGAAATGAAAAATCGTGGCATCACCGACCAGAGGCCAGTTGCGCGAACGCCAGAGCAGCCATCCCGTCACGAGAGCGAGCGGCAGGTTGAAAATGGCAATCAGCCTGGAAGTGGAGGGCAAGGATGGGGCTCAGCTGGGTAGGGCTATCGCATATGCCTCGATGGCAGGGCGGAAACTCCATACCTCCCCTTACAAGGGGGAGGTCGAAAGCATTTGCCCCGGCTTTGCGCCGGGACAAATGCTGTCGGGTGGGGGTCCTGCCCTCGGCGGATCGCGGCCGGGAGTGACCCCCACCCGGCTCCCCCGACAAGTCGGGGTCGCCGACCTCCCCCTTTCAGGGCCCTTTCAGGGGGAGGTATTGCGGAGCTTGCTGCGCCGCTGAGTCCAAATGCGATAGCCCTGCTCAGCTGGGGGACCGAGACCGATAACGTTCGTGGCGGCCGGCAGCAAGCCGCATCTTTCCAGGCTCGCTCGCTACGCTCGCTCGCGCCGCGGGATCACGGCCCGAGGAAGAGCCCTGATTGTTGCGATGCACGCACGCCCGAAGTTCTGATACTACGACCGTGGCCGAAGCATTCGCGCCAAGGACGGGACTACATTCGGCGGTGACGGCTTGGAGTTGGACGAGAAGGATGTTCCATGACAGCGGACGTGCGCATTGCTGAAGTCGCGGCACTGGTCGGCGATCCGGCGCGTGCCAACATCCTGGCGGCGCTGATGGGCGGCCGGGCGCTCACGGCGGGGGAGCTCGTGAATGCCGCGGGGGTATCGCCGCAGACGACCAGCGGACACCTTGGCAAGCTCGCCGAGGGACGGCTGATCGCTTGCGTCAAGCAGGGCCGCCATCGCTATTATCGCATCGCCACGCCGCGCGTGGCCGAAATGCTGGAAGGCATCATGACCGTGGTCGCGGACGCACCGCCGCGCCACCGGCCTCCATCGAGGCTCGATGACGCGATGCGCATTGCGCGAACCTGCTACGACCATTTTGCCGGCAAGCTCGGGGTTGGGATCACCGACGCGCTCTGCGCGCGCGGCCACCTCGCGCTGGGCGAGGACGGCGGCGAGATAACCGACGGCGGCATCGCATTCTTCCAGGAGCTCGGGATCGATCTCGTTGCAGCGCGCCAGCGGCGCCGCATTTTCTGCCGGCCCTGCCTGGACTGGACCGAGCGACGGCCTCATCTGGGTGGCAGTATCGGGGCAGCGCTCGCGCAACGCTGTTTCGATCTCAAGTGGCTCGATCGCATGCGAGGGAGCCGGGCGCTTATCGTGACCCCGAAGGGACAGCGCGGTCTGAGCGACGTATTCGGGCTGTCGCTGTAGCCCCGTACACTGGTGCGCCATCCTGCTCTATAAACGGCAACCCACCTCAACGGCGCGTGCAGGAGCAGGCCAATGTACAAGGCATCAGCAGACGTTGTGTTGCCCACCTCGATCATCGGGTCATTGCCGCGCCCGTCCTGGTATCACGCCGCGTTGGGCTCGCGCAGCTTTCTCGAAGCGATGAGCAACTCGCGCTATCGCGAGCAGTACGAGGATGCAGTCTCCTGCTTCCTGCGCGCGCAGGAGGTTGCCGGGCTCGATATCTGCACCGACGGCGATGCGCATTATGACGAGCAGGTTGCGGGGATGAGCTGGCAGGCCTACCCGCTCACCCACATGGATGGGTTCGCGGAGGTGCCGCAGCCGACCGCCTATAAGATCGGCGCGGTGGCCTACCCGCGCGGCCATATTCTGCACGATTTCCTCGAAGCGCGCGTCTTTCCGAAGATCGTCGGCCCGGTGGGACGTGGACGCCTTCAATACACCGCGATGTGGAAGGCCGCCCAGCGCATGAGCAAACGGCCGATCAAGTTTGGCACCATCCTGCCGGAGCTGCTCGCAGCCTCGGTGGAGGACGACTACTACAAGGACCCAATCGAGCGCACCTGGGCGCTCAGCAACGCGCTCAATGAGGAGCTTAATGATCTTGCTGGCGCTGGCTGCCCGGTGATTCAGATGGAGGAGCCGCAGATCCACATGGTCCCGGTGCGCGGTAAAGCGTTCGGCAAGCTGGACGTCGATGACCTCGTCAAGATCTTCAACAACACCGTCAAGGGACTGCGCGGCAAAACCGAGGTATGGTGCCACACCTGCTGGGGCAATCCATCGCAGCAGCGCATTTTTCAGGAGGTGCAGAGCTACCAGCCCACGCTCGAAGCCCTCAATCGCGTCGATGCGGATGCCATAACGTTCGAGACCTGCTCCTCCGGGCCCGGTGATTTGAAGGCGATCGGCGAGGTGATGAAGGACAAGAAGATCGTCATCGGCGTCATTGACCATCACACCTTGCAAGTTGAACGGCCCGACCAGATCGCCGCGCTCATTCGCGAGGCGCTCAAGCATATTCCGCCTGAGCGGCTTATCATCTCGTCGGATTGCGGCATGGGTCGCGAGGGGATGGGGCGGCGCCACGCGACTTACAAGATGGTCGCCATGGTGCTGGGCACCAACATGGTGCGCAAGGAGCTGGGTCTACCCGAGGCGGAATGCCTTGCCGCCGAGCAACGTTACTCGTTCACCCAGAG
>CAWJDY010000077.1:0-28829 GCA_963841705.1 uncultured Alphaproteobacteria bacterium | reverse complement strand
TGCCTTCGGAGGGCAGCGCTCTATCCAGCTGAGCTACGGGCGCGCGAAACAATTAAGTACCCCACCCATGCTACTGCGGCAACGGCGTCGCAGAGGCTGCTGCGACAACGGCGTCGGCGACGCGGGCCCCGGTGGTCGGCCGCAGGCAAGCCCCTTGAATTGCGCCAATGAACCGGCGCATGAAAGCCAGAACACAGAGACCATATCAGCTCCGGGAGAACCCCCATGCCGCAAACCGCCGAGAAGCTTGAGCAGCGGCCGCAACCGCCCAGCACCGAGGCCCATTTCAACTGGGAGGATCCGCTCGACCTCGAAGGCGAGCTCACGCCGGAAGAACGCATGGTGCGCGACACCGCGCGCGGCTTTGCCCAGGACAAGCTGTTTCCCCGTGTCCTCCTCGATTATCGCGAGGAGCGCTACGACCCGGCCATCGTGAAGGAGATGGGAGCACTGGGGCTTCTTGGCCCGACCATCCCCGAAGAATACGGCGGCGCCGGGCTCGGCTACGTCGCCTATGGATTGATCACGCGCGAGATCGAGCGGGTGGACTCCGGCTATCGCTCCGCCATGTCGGTGCAGTCCTCGCTGGTCATGCACCCCATCTTCAAGTTCGGCAGCGAGGCGCAACGCCGCAAATACCTGCCGAAGCTCGCAACCGGCGAGCTCGTCGGCTGTTTCGGCCTCACCGAGCCCAACCACGGCTCCGATCCAGGCTCGATGACGACGCGGGCCGAACGCGCCCCGGGCGGCTACCGCCTGACCGGCAACAAGACGTGGATCAGCAACTCGCCCGTGGCCGATGTCGCCGTGGTCTGGGCCAAGCTCGACGGCGTCATTCGCGGCTTCCTGGTCGAGCGCGGGACCAAGGGCTTCTCCACTCCCAAGATCGAGGGAAAGCTTTCGCTGCGCGCCTCCGTCACCGGCGAGATCGTCCTCGATAATGCTTTCGTCCCCGAGGAGAACCTGTTGCCGCATGCGAAGGGACTTTCCGGTCCTTTCAGCTGCCTCAACGTGGCCCGCGCCGGCATCGCCTGGGGCGCGATCGGCGCCGCCGAGTTCTGCTGGCATCGCGCGCGGCAATACGTGCTCGATCGCAAGCAGTTCGGCCGGCCGCTCGCCGCCAACCAGCTCGTGCAGAAGAAGCTCGCCGACATGCAGACCGAGATCACCCTTGGATTGCATGCGGCGCTCCGGCTTGGCCGGCTGCTCGAGCAGGGCAAGGCCGCGCCGCCCGCGGTATCACTGTTGAAACGCAACAATTGCGGCAAGGCGCTCGAGATCGCGCGCCTGGCCCGCGACATGCACGGCGGCAACGGCATCGCGGACGAGTTCCACGTGATGCGCGTGCTTTGCAACCTCGAGACGGTCAACACCTACGAGGGCACCCACGACATCCACGCGTTGATCCTGGGACGCGCGCAGACCGGCATCCAGGCTTTTTTCTAGGAACGTCCAACAGACCTCATCCTTCAGGACCAGGTTGATTGATGCGGCGATATGATTCGAACCTCGCAAACGCAGTGTTAGACCTCGTTTCGATGAAGTTGAATCACGATCGCTGCGCAGGGTGGGTTAGCCGTGCAAGTCGGCTGGGAACAGCCGACTTGGACGGCGTAACCCACCGCAAGACCGGACGTGTGTGCCAGCAGATTAGGCGTACGCCTCATCCGCCCGAACGCGGCGGGTTACGCCACAAATCGGCGATGCCGATTTGTGGCTAACCCACCCAACGTATGCACTCGAGCGGAATGCTAGCCGCCCTCGCGGGCGAGTGCGGCCAGTCGCTGCACCATCGCGGATTGCGGGTCGCTCAGCGGATCCAGCACCGTGAAATGATTGGTGCCGGCGATCTCCTCGTAACGCGATCGCATGCCGGCCTTTGCCCATGTCTCCACAACGACCCGGCTCTGGCGCAGGAATTCGCTCGATTCCAGCGCGCCGACAACGGCATCGAACGTCTGCCCCTCGGGCGGCGGCCAGAACAGCGGCGACACCGCGCGCATGTCGGTCTCCTTGAGACGGAGATCCTCGGCCATGGCGGTCTGCTGCAGCGGGGCGAGATCGAACAGTCCGGAGATCGAGTAGGCCGCGGCGACAAGCGACGCGGGCGCCTTGGGATAGAGCGCCTGCCAGTCGGTTGCGACCATCGCCGCAGCCAGATGACCGCCGGCCGAGTGCCCGTAGACCATGATGCGCCGTTCGAGACGCAACCACAGGAACAGGCAGGCATGCCGGATCTGCTCGATGATCTCGGCAATGGTCACCTGGGGACAGAGATCGTAACCGGCGACCGCGACCGCCACGCCGTGGGCGTTGAGCCCGCGTGCCATCTGGCTGAACACCGAGGGATCAAGCGAGCGCCAGTAGCCGCCGTGCACGAACAGCGCGAGCGGGACGCCGGTAGCGGTTCCTGCGGCATTCGATCCGGAGCTGGGGAGGAAAAGGTCGATCACCTGGCGGAGCGTCGAGCCGTAGCTCAGCCCCAGCTCGGCGCGCCGCTCCTTCATGGCCTCGGCGCGATAATCCTCCGCCTCGCGGGCCCAGCGGGCGAAGATCTCCGCATGCTCCGGCACCCGGGCGCGGTTGTTGTATTCGGCCTCATAGTCCATCGGCAAATCCTCAGGCCGCATCCTGAAGAGCTCGGCACCGCGCTTTGCCCGCCGAGCGTCTCGAAGGATGGTCGCTGGCTCGATCTCGCTTGTGGCCGTCCTTCGAGACGCGCGCCGCAAGTCGGCTGTAGCCGACTTGCGCATTTGATGTGCCGATCTCGGGTAAACCCGAGATCGGTGCGCGCTCCTCAGGACGAGGTTGATTGCTGCCGCGGCATGATTCGAACCTCGAAACCGAAGTAGCTGTAGCATCTCGCATCGATGGCGAGGATACGAGGCTTTGCTTTTTATTGAAGCCGGATTTATCTCGGGGCCATGCGGGTGAACGGCAAATCGATGCGCACGATCTGGCTCGAGCCCGACGGCTGGTCCGTGGGCATCGTCGACCAGACCAGGCTGCCGCACCAATTCGTCACCACGCGCCTCGCAGCGCTCGCAGACGTCGTGACGGCCATCCGCTCGATGCAGGTGCGCGGCGCGCCGTTGATCGGAGCGGCGGCAGCCTATGGCATATGCCTGGCGCTGCGCGGCGATTTATCGGACGAGGCGCTGGAGCGCGCCTATGGCGCGCTGCTGGCAGCGCGCCCGACGGCGATCAATCTCAAATGGGCGCTCGATGAGATGTTCGCAGCCGTGCGCAACCGCCCGCGCGAGCACCGCGTCGCTCACGCCTATCGACGCGCGGCGGAAATCTGCGACGAGGACGTCGCGATCAATCGCGCCATCGGAGCCCACGGGGCGAGGCTGATCGGCGGCATCGCCGCTGCAAAGAAGGCGGGGGAGCCCGTCCAGGTGCTCACCCATTGCAATGCGGGCTGGCTGGCCACCGTCGATTTTGGCACGGCGCTCGCCCCGATCTATGTCGCGCACGATGACGGCGTGCCTCTCCATGTGTGGGTAGACGAGACCCGGCCGCGCAATCAGGGCGCTTCGCTCACGGCCTGGGAGCTCGGCCAGCACGGCGTCGCCCACACGGTGATCGCGGACAATGCCGGCGGACACCTGATGCAGCACGGGATGGTGGACCTCATCATCGTGGGCACCGATCGCGTGACCGCGACGGGCGACGTCTGCAACAAGATCGGGACATACCTCAAAGCGCTCGCGGCAAAGGACAACGATGTGCCGTTCTATATCGGCGCACCCTCTCCGAGCATCGATTTCACGCTCTCGGACGGCGGCGCAATCCCGATCGAGCAACGCGGCGGGGATGAGGTCGCGACCATGACGGGACAGACCGCGGACGGCCGCATCGAGAGGGTGCGAATTGTGCCGGGAGGCACGCAGGTTGCGAATTACGCATTCGATGTCACGCCGGCGCGACTGGTGACCGGCCTGATCACCGAACGCGGCGTCGTGGCGCCAAACCAAGCTGCTCTCGCCCGGGCTTTTCCGGAACGTGCGGCTGCCGCGGCAGCGGCTGGAGAAGCCAGGGCGGCACGTGGCTGATGCTCCGCAGATGAGGTCTGTGTCGGTTTAAGCTCTATCCAGAAATTGAATTGCGAGCGGGTGCGTAGTGCGTAGGGTGGGTTAGCCGGACAAGTCGGCTGGCAACAGCCGACTCGTACCGCGTAACCCACCGCACCGGCGCAACTGCACATACGACGGCGGGTTACGCCAGCGGAGAGGCTTAAGCCGGCTCGCTTGCTAAACTAACCCGCCCTACCGGATGGATGCGCTAGCTTCAGAGATCCTGCGTGCGCCGTTTCATGGCGTCGTCCCAGACCTTGTCCCGGTCGCGGTCGAACACGAGAGCCGGATCTTCCGGTATGGTGAACCAGAAGCCCTGATCGAGCTCGCCCTCCAGCTGGCCCGCTCCCCATCCCGAATAGCCGAAGGCGATCAGGGTCTTTGCCGGACCCTGATGATTGGCGATGTCGTGCAGGATCTCTCGACTGTTGGTCATGGCCACACGTCCATCGATCTCCATGGTCTCCGGGCGGCGATAGTCGGTGCTGTGGAGCACAAAGCCGAGCTCGGGCTGCACCGGACCGCCGGCAAAGACCCGCACGCTGCCCGTCACCGATGCATCCTTCTCGCCCGTTGCCTCGAGCAGAGCCGCCAGTGACCGCTCCTCCATCGGCCGATTGACGGCAATCCCGAGCGCGCCCCTTTGGTCCTGCCTGACCATCAATATCACGGCCTGATAGAACCGCGGGTCGCTGATGGAAGGCGAAGCGACCAGAAGCTGGCCCGCCAGCGAGGGGCGCGAGGGCGTTTCCGCCGGTTCCGGTAGTGCAGCACGCAGGAGCGCGGGCGCCACCATAATCGCGGCAAGCAGCAGGCCAAAGCGCCTGATCCAAAGCCAAGGCATGGAATGCCTCCGTCAAGTCGATAATGCGGCTACGCATATATCTTACACCGGGTTTCGGTTAGGTTGCAGCGGAATGGCCGTGATGCAACGCAAAGCACTCCTGCTGGCATCCCTGGCGCTCCTCGCGAGCAGCACCACGAGCCGGGCGGCGGCCGATATCGCATTCGGCATCACCAGCAGCACCGCTTTCAGCCTGCCCCACTACATCGCAACCGAAAAAAAGTACTACGATTCCGAAAATTTGGCGGTGGACACGATCGTCGCCGGCGCTGCGGTAGGAGTGCTCAAGCAGCTCGCCGCGGGCTCGCTCAATATCGCGCAGGCTGCGACCGATCAGTCGCTGCGCGCCATCCTGCACGGGGCGCCGATCCGGATCGTTGCGGGGGCGGCCTCCAACGCGCCCTTCCGCATGCTTGCCGCCAAGACCGTCACGGGCTGGAGCGATCTCAGGGGCAAGACGATAAGCGTCGGCGGCCTGACCGACGTGACGCTCTATTTCGTGCGCGTGATGGCAAGGAAGAACGGCCTCGCCGACCACGATTACGATCTGGTCTACGGCGGCGGCACGCCCAGTCGGTTCGCCCAGCTCGCGTCGGGAGCGGCGGCTGCGGCCATTCTCACCAATCCCGTCGACTTCACCGCGCTGGAGCAAGGGTTTGTCGATCTCGGCAGCGTGCAACAGTACCTGCCGCACTGGGCACAGAACAATATCCTCGTCGATACCCGCTGGGCGCAGTCCAACCGCGCAGCCGTCCTCGCGTTCCTGCGCGCGCATATCAGAGCGACCAGATATCTCTACGACAGCAGGAATTGCGACGAGGTCATTGGCATCCTCGCCAAGCACACGCATGCAACGCCGCAGATCGCAACCGCGACCTACGATCTCTACATCCGCCAGCAGGTCATTGCGCGCGAGGCTTTGCTCTACCCGGATGGCATCAGGGCCAATCTCGATGCCTTGGTCGAGATGGGCGAGTTGAAAGAGGCTCCCCCGCTATCGGAATTCATCGATGCGAGCTTCCTCGCAGAGGCATCGCGATAACGAGCCTGACGGCATGAGGACCTGGACAACGAGGTGCGGCGGAGGAATGCCGGTGTTTGTCGCGGCCCCGCGGTCGGACGCGAGGACACCGGTAGTCATCGTCATGCATGAGCGCTACGGATTGGTGCGCCACACGCGCGATCTGGCAGAGCGTTTTGCGCGCGACGGATTTCTTGCGCTCGCGCCGGATTTTTACTTTCAGCACCCCGATCAGGACGTGCTCCACCGCGGCGAAGCCAGTTATGACATGAGCGATCCAGAGGCGCTCATGCGCCTTGAGGCCGCGATCGAGGCGCTCGCGGAGATGCCGCAAGCGGATGCGCGGCGTATGGCCGTGATGGGGGTCTGTCAGACCGCCCGCCATCCCCTCGTTCTTGCAGCTTCACGGCCGATTGCCGCGGCGCTCATCTGGTATGGCGCGGCGCAGCCACGGGAATGGGCGGTCAACGGCAAATATCCGCGCCCGCTCGAGGAGATCATCGCGGCAGTCGATTGTCCGGTGCTCGGGATGTTCGGCGAGACCGATCATCTCATTGCAATCGACGACGTGCGGCGCTTGCGCGACTGCCTGGAACGGCACGGCAAGACGTTTCGCATTCATGTCTATCGCGACGCGCCGCACGGATGGCTCAACGACACCATGCCGGGACGATATCGGCCCGCACAGGCCGAGGCAGCCCGGGCGGAGCAGCTCGCATTTCTGCACGAGGTGCTCGCGCCGGGTTACGATCGCTCCGTCCGCCGGCAACGTTATGCATGCGACACAGCGGGCGATTACGATTTCAGCCGCAATGTTCGGCAGGAGTAGAGCCTGTCCAGCAAAAGCAGGAACCGGTTTTGCGAAAAGGACATGCTCAAACAAGAGGATAGAGCTCTAGAAGCACATGCAGCAGGAGGAAGACATGACGGCTATCCCCGACAAATATCTCGATCTGCTGGAGAGGAAGAAGGCGTTTGCCGCGCTCGCAACGACGATGGCGGACGGATCGCCCCAGGTCACCCCGGTGTGGTTCGACTACAAGGACGGCATCGTTCGGGTGAATACCGCCAAGGGCCGGGTGAAGGCCCGCAACCTGAAACAGGGCGCTGCGGTCGCGCTCGCAGTCGTCGATCCGGACAATCCCTATCGCTATATCCAGATCCGCGGGCGGGTCCGGCGCTGCACCGAGGAGGGCGCGGGGGCGCACATCGATTCGCTCTCCAAGAAGTATCTCGGCAAGGACAAATATCCCCATGCCGCACCCGGAGAGGTGCGGCTGATGTGCGAGATCGAGCCCGCCTCCGCCTCCGGCATGGGGTGAGCATTAGAGCGCGCGTGTCCCGGATGCGGCGCAGCGCGAGCGCACACACGAATGGTCCACAATCTCCGGATGTGAGTGCGCGAAGCGGTGCACTGATCCGGGACCGCATCAAGCTCGGTTTGCGCTGCTCATGCTGCACTGCGCCCGGGGCACACACACGCTATTCACGCCCGGTGGCGCGCCACAGCACATTCATCGCGTCGGCCGATGCATTTCCGCGCCAGGCCACGATCTGGTCGGGCCGGATGAGGGCAAGATCGGCGCCATAGAGGTCACGCGCTTCATCGCTCGCCACGGCGACGGTTGCGAGCGGAATGCCAAGCGTCGCGGCGGCGGCAGCAAACTGCGCGCTATCGGGTGGACTTTGACCCAAGCGCAGAAGCGTGAGCTCCAAGCCGAACGCGTCATAGAGCGAGCGGCCGTCGCCGAGCCACAGATGCGGGGCGCGGCCGCCTGGGCACGCGCTGGGAACGTAATCATTGATGCTGTCAGGGGGCGGCCGCGTGCCATCGGGAACGATGATTGGCGATCCATCGTAGCGGCCGCCGAAGGTGATGCCTGGGATGTTGAACTCGAAGCGCGCATGCGCATTGAGATGCTCCCCTGCCCTCTTGCGCGCGGCCTTGCCCGCCTCGCTGTCGTCCTCCAGCTCCGGAGGTGGAATGAAGAGCCCCACCGAATCCGCGAACTTGCGCGCGTAGCCGGTATTGCGCTTTGCGATCGCCTGCCGCTCCGGCTCGTAGCTGGCGATCAAGCCGGCGCCCGCCCAGCCCTTGAGCACGGCTGCAAGCTTCCAGCCAAGATTGACCGCGTCCTCGACGGCGGTGTTGTAGCCAAGGCCTCCGGTCGGCGTGAACAGATGAACTGCATCGCCGGCCAACAGAATGCGGCCGTGCTGAAATCTCTCGGCAACCAGCGTGTAACCGGCATTCCAGGTCGAGCGCGCGATGAGCTCCGGCTCAAGCTTCGCACCAAGCGCGTCCTGAAACATCGCAATCGCGTCGACATTGGCGATCTGGTCGGCCTGCTGTCCGGACGTGAGCTGCGTGTGAACGACAAACTCGTCGCGGCCGTTGAGCGCTATCAGCACCGCACGGCGCTCGCGGTTGACGGCCCAGTACTGCCAGGCGGGCGGATGCGGGATGACACGATAGAGGTCAGGACTGCGCAGGTACATTGCGAACATGCGTCCGCCCATGAAGTCGCGCACGACACCGCTTTCGCCAATGAGCTCGTAGCCGAGCGCCCTGCGGGTCGCGCTGGCGCCGCCGTCGGCGCCGACGACATAGCTCGCCCCCAGCTTTCGGTAGTTGCCGGATCGCAGAGTCGTGATACCAGGCGAGGCTTTCACAGCTGTGCCCACCGGATCGATCTGCTCGGCTTCGATCTCAACTGCGTCGGCGCTCTGACGCATCGCCATTGCTCGCCATCCCGTCCAGATCGAAACGGTTTCCATCGCCTCGGCGTGCGCGCGCAGCACGCGCTCCACATACATCTGCGAGCAGCGATGGGGTAGCTCGGCCGCGCTCCACGAGCCGCTCAGGGCTTTGATGATCTCGCGTGCGGCGCGCGAGGACGGCAGGCAAAAGCGCCCCAGCTCATGCCTGGTGTAACGGTCGAAATAGGCGATGTCGGTGGGATAGTCGGGCGGGAGACCCTGCGCGCGTATCTCTTCGGCGAAGCCGAGACGGCGATAGTGCTCCATGGTGCGCGCCTGGGTGGCATTGGCGGCGGGAAAGCGGGCGCTCGAGGCTTTCTCCTCCAGGACGATGACCGGAACGCGCCGCCGCCCGAGCTCGATCGCGAGCGTCAACCCGCACGGACCCGCCCCGATGATCACAACGGCGCAATCCGGCTGCCCGGCTTGCATGCAGACGACCCTGTCAGCCCGCGGCGGACCTGATGCCCGCAGCCCTCACATCGGAGTTTGACTGATCAGAGTTTTGCCACACCAGGCCGTCGTGGCAAGGTGGAAAAGCCTTATCACCGTCACGCACGGGACGGGCACCCCGCGGCGCAAGCGCAGCGGGGTTCGGCGCACGGAAATAGGGAAGCGCAAGCGTCGTTGCGCGTCCCGATCCTGCCTTGTTTGTACAACAAACTCCTTGCGTCGGTTAACAATCCCTCAACTCCTTACACATGCGTAGATCTCGCCATAGGCTGCTGGTGCAAGACGCCCTCGACTACCTGCGGCGGGAGTATCGCGCCGTAGCCCGTGCTCCCGTGGCCTTTGCCACCGTTCTGGTGGCGGCGGGGCTGATCTCATGTGCCGCCATATGGAGCTATCGAGGGGAAGCAAATCTGCTGCGTCAGCGGCTTGCGGAGTACCGGGAAAAGCTCCACGGCGCCTCGGCGGATGAAGCAAAGGCGGCACTTGATGCGCTCGCCGACGAAGTGAGCGCGCTACAAGCGCAGTTGCAGCCACGCCGGGTAAACTCCCAGCAACGACAGATCATTACCGAGAAATCCAAGGTCCCGAGCGGGGCGCAATATGCCGTGACAATCGTGTACGAGGGCGGATGTTGGGATTGTCCGCAATACGCGGCTGACCTCGATGACGCATTTCGCAGCATTCCGGGATGGCTGGTAAACCATCGCGTGATGATGGGTTTGAGGGAGCGGCCGCCGCAGGGACTCGCGGTCGTGGTCGGCGATCCGGCGCGACCGTCTCCACAGGAATCCCTGGTGTTGCAGGCGCTGCGGGCGGCAGGAATTGGCTTCGACGTGCAAGCCGCTCGATCGAGCCGCGAGCAGGGGCCGCAACTGCTGCTTGCCGCCAAAACCGTGCAATGAACGCATGACCAAAACGGCTATCGCCGGAGGCTTCCGGCGCACGCTGGTTCTCGGCGGAGCACGGTCAGGAAAGAGCCGCTACGCCGAAACGCTGATCACTGCCCTGCCCCCTCCCTGGATATATGTCGCCACCGCCGAACCACGGGATGCGGAGATGGCCCAGCGCGTCGCCAGGCATCGTGCCGAGCGTGACAAGCGCTGGGAAATCGTCGAGGTACCCCATGCTCTGCCGCAGGCGATAGAGAGCACAGCGCAGACAAGCCCGCTTCTGATCGACTGCCTGACGCTTTGGCTCAGCAATCGCATGCTCGCCAACGCGGACATCGCCGGCGAGACCGATGAGCTTGAGGCGGCGCTCGATCGGCGCCCCGGCCCGATCGTGCTCGTGTCCAATGAGGTTGGCTCCGGCATCGTCCCCGACAACGCTCTTGCGCGGCGTTTTCGCGACCTGCAAGGTCAGCTCAATCAGCGCCTTGCCGCGCGGGTGGAGCGCGTCGTCCTTCTCGTGGCCGGACTGCCGCTCATCGTGAAGGGAGCCGCATGACGAAGACCATCAATGACGCCGAAGGCGAGCGCCATCGCGCCAAAATGACGAAGCGCAAGGCGGTCCAGGATGCCGAAGTGGCGGAAAAGAAGATCGAGAAGAGTCTTCTGATTGTGCATACCGGCACCGGCAAGGGAAAATCCACCGCTGCCTTCGGCCTTGCGCTTCGCATGCTCGGGCGCGGAAAGCGCATCGGTGTGGTGCAGTTCATCAAGGGAGCCTGGCACAGCGCCGAGCGCGATGCGCTCACCCGCTTTGGCGACCAGGTGTCCTGGCACACCATGGGCGAGGGCTTCACCTGGGAGACCCAGGATCTCAAGCGCGATATCGCCGCCGCCGAGCGCGCCTGGGCGACGGCGACCGAGCTCATGGCCGACCCGACAATCAGTCTGCTCATCCTGGACGAGCTCAACATCGCGCTGCGTTATGATTACCTCGATCTCTCCGCAATCGTCGCCGCGCTCGCCGCGCGACGGTCCGATCTGCATGTCGTCGTCACTGGCCGCAACGCCAAGCCGGAGCTCATTGCCGCTGCCGATCTCGTCACCGAAATGACCCTGGTGAAGCACCATTTTGCCGCCGGCGTGAAGGCGCAGCCCGGCATCGAGTTCTGAGTTGTCTGCCCGCGCAATCATGTTCCAGGGCTGCGCGTCCGACGTCGGCAAGTCGCTGATTGTTGCCGGCCTGGCGCGTGCATTCACGTTGCGCGGCCTCAGGGTGCGGCCGTTCAAGCCGCAGAACATGTCCAACAATGCGGCAGTGACGGTCGATGGCGGCGAGATCGGACGCGCCCAGGCGCTGCAGGCGCGCGCGGCGCGCACGTCCCCTACGATCGACATGAATCCCGTGCTCTTGAAACCGCAAAGCGAGATCGGGGCACAGGTCGTGGTGCACGGCCGCCTGCATGCCACGGCGAAAGCTGCCGAATATCAGGCCATGAAGCCGACCCTGCTGCCGCGCGTCCTCGACAGCTTCGCGCGTCTGCGGCTCGACGCCGATCTTGTGCTGGTCGAGGGCGCGGGGAGTGCATCGGAAACAAACCTGCGGACAAACGACATTGCCAATATGGGATTTGCACGTGCGGCGCACGTGCCGGTCGTGCTGATCGGCGACATCGAGCGGGGCGGCGTCATTGCGAGTATGGTCGGCACCAAGGCGGTGATAGCGCCCGAGGATGCCGCGCTGATCCGCGGCTTTCTGATAAACAAGTTCCGCGGCGATCCCGCGCTCTTCGCGGACGGCATCGACACCATTGCCCGCCACACCGGATGGCAGGCGCTCGGGCTCATTCCATTCTTTCGGGATGCGCGATTGCTGCCGCCGGAAGATGCGCTCGCGCTCGAGCGGCCGCAACCTGAAAAAAAACAGGCCCGTTTTCGCATCGCGGTGCCGATCCTGCCGCACATCGCAAATTTCGACGACCTTGATCCATTGGATGCCGAGCCCTGCGTGAACATTGTCCGCATCCGACCGGGCGAGGCGCTCCCAGGCGATGCCAGGCTCGTGATCCTTCCGGGATCAAAGGCCACGGTTGCAGACCTTGCCGCGCTTCGAAGCGCCGGCTTCCACATCGACATCGCCGCGCATCTACGCCGCGGCGGGCGCGTGTTGGGCCTGTGCGGCGGCTATCAGATGTTGGGGCGCGTCATCGACGATCCGGAGGGCATCGAAGGACCTCCCGGACCGGTCGAGGGACTCGGATTGCTCGATGTCGAGACCACACTGACCGCGGAGAAAACCCTGGAGCCGGTCTGCGGCAAGACCGGCGCGGGCGCGCCGTTCTCGGGTTACGAGATGCATGTGGGAGTGACACAGGGGCCGGATTGCTCGCGGCCATTTGCACATCGTGCGGACGGCTCACCGGAAGGCGCAGTCTCGGCCGATGGACGCGTGTTTGGGACGTATATCCATGGCTTGTTTGGCGATGATCAACAGCGCTCTGCATGGCTCGCGCAGCTCGATGCCGGCGCGTCGGCGATCGCATTCGATGCACTGATCGAGGATACGCTCGATCGTCTGGCCGCGCATCTCGCAGCCAACGTCGATCTCGATCGGATCCTCAGTCTATCGCGGTAGCAAGCAGGGCCAGTGCAGCAATACCTGCGATCAGTATCGCGTCAGCACGAAGATAAAGGGAAAGCGCGGATCGAATGTCCGCTGTCGTTGCACAACGCCGGCCATTTCCCATGAAAGCATCCGCAATCTCGATGCCGCCATAGGTGCGGGGACCCGCCAGTGCGACATCGAGCGCGCCAGCCATTGCCGCCTCGGGATAGCCCGCATTCGGCGAGCGGTGGTATCGGGCGTCGCGCACCATCGCGCGCCATGCATTCCCGGCAGATGCGCCGGGTGTCACGGCGGCCGCAGCCACGATCAAGAGAGCGGAAAGGCGCGACGCCGGGAGATTGACCAGATCATCGATACGCGCCGCGGCCCAGCCGAAAGCGCAATGGCGCGGGGTGCGATGGCCGATCATGCTGTCGGCGGTATTGATCGCCTTGTAGGCGGCGCCTCCGGCGAGCCCGGCGGCAGCCAGCCAAAACGCGGGAGCCACCACTGCATCGGAAAAGTTTTCGGCCAAGCTTTCGATCGCAGCACGCGCAATGCCCGCTGCATCGAGCGACTCGGGATCGCGCCCGACAATGTGCGACACCGTCTGGCGCGCAGCGATGAGCCCTTCTGTTTCAAGCGCCATGGCGACGCGCTCGACATGCTCATACAGGCTGCGCTGGGCAAGAAGCGTGCTCGCAGCAATCGCTGCCGTCACCGTGCCGAGAGGCAACGCAAGACACACCCGCTCGAGAATGTGGGCGATGACCGCGACGGTTCCGATGATGACAACGAGCGCGATGGCTCCTGCGGCTCGCTGCCTGGGAGCGTCCATGTCCTCCCGGTTCAAGCTGCCATCCAGCGCGCTGATCAACCGGCCCATCCATGTCACAGGATGTCCGATTGTGCGCACCAGCCAGTCGGGATAACCGAACGTGGCCTCGATCAGCAGTGCGAGCAGGGTGAGGGTTATGGCATGACTCCAGAGACGCGCTCAGCTCCGCTGCGACATGGCGGCGATCTCACCGAAGCGCGGCGACAGTTTCCCGACGCGCCGAAACCGTTCATCGATCTGTCGACCGGCATCAACCCTCACCCCTACCCTATCGCGCAACTGTCGTCTGAGCTGTTTGCGCGTCTGCCGCAATCGGTCGAGCTCGAAACGCTCATCGCCGCCGCTGCGAGATCCTATGGCGCGCCCTCCCGCGACCACGTTTTGGCGGCGCCGGGTACGCAGATTCTGCTTCCGCTGGTTGCGTCCCTGATACCGCCGGGAAGGGCTGCGATTCTTGCGCCCACTTACGCGGAGCATGCCCGGGTGGCAGCGCTGGTCGGACATGGCGTGAAAGCAGTCCATGAAATCAACGAGCTAGCCCAGGCAAATCTTGCAATCGTCGTGAACCCCAACAATCCCGACGGACGGCTCTGCTCGAGACGCGACTTGCTTGCCGTGGCCGATGGGCTGCGATCAGGCGGCGGTCTGCTCATTGTCGACGAAGCATTCATGGATGTCGCCCCGGACGGAACCAGCCTGGCGCCCGAGGTCGATCGCGGCAGCATCGTGGTGCTGCGCTCGTTCGGCAAGTTCTTTGGGCTCGCCGGGCTGCGGCTTGGATTTGTGCTTGCCGCCCCGGAGCTGATCGCGCGCCTTGCCGCGTGGCTTGGGCCATGGGCTGTATCGGGCACGGCCATTAGTATCGGTCGAGCGGGTCTGAGCGACGCTGCCTGGAGGCAGGCGGCGCGCGTCTCTCTTGCTCGGGATGCGCAGCGGCTCGATCGAACGCTGGCGAATTGCGGCCTTGAGATTGTCGGTGGCACCTCGTTATTCCGGCTCGCCCGCACACCGGTGGCAGACGCGCTGTTCCAGCATCTGGGCAATAGCGGCATCTGGGTGCGCCGCTTCGTCGAGCAACCCACGTGGCTGCGGTTCGGGCTGCCAGACTCTGGGGAAGCTTGGACGCGTCTGTCCACGGCACTGGAAGCGTTTTCGCAATGAGCACTTGCTCCAGACGTTCGTCATGGCCGGCACGGGAACCCCGTTGTCCCGGCCATCCACGCCTTGCACGTGTCGCGAAGCTGTGAAAGGCGTGGATGCCCGCGACAAGCGCGGCATGACGGTGCGTCCTTACTCTGCGGCTACCTCGGCTGGCTGCGGCTTTGTCTCCAGCCCCGCCGCTACCGCGTCATCGACGCGCTCGAGCCAGATGAATTCCAGCTCTCGTCGCGCCTCCTCCGGAATGTCCTCAAAATCCTTGCGATTGCGCGCGGGCAACATCACCCGCTTGATGCCGGCGCGATGCGCCGCGACCACTTTCTCCTTGATGCCGCCGACCGGAAGCACGAGTCCGCGGAGGCTGATCTCTCCGGTCATGGCGGTGTCGTGGCGCACCGTCCGTTCGCTCATCAGCGAGACGAGCGCCATGAACATCGCGACCCCGGCGCTTGGCCCGTCCTTCGGGATTGCGCCGGCCGGCACATGCACGTGAATATCGCTTTTCTCAAACCGGCTGGCGTCGATGCCGAATGACGCGGCGCGGTTTTTCACGATGCTAAGCGCGGCCTGCGCGCTTTCCCGCATCACCTCGCCGAGCTGCCCGGTGAGGATCAGCCTGCCGTTGCCGGGAATGCGGGTCGCCTCGATGAACAAGATGTCACCCCCAACCGGCGTCCACGCGAGACCGGTCGCCACCCCAGGCACGCTGGTGCGCATTGCGAGCTCGCTCTCGAATTGCGGCGGCCCGAGAATCGCGGCGAGATCGCCGCTCGCGATACGAATTGATCCGCGCTCCCCTTCCGCAAGCCGGACAGCGGCATGGCGTAGGGCTTTTCCGATCTCGCGCTCGAGATTTCGCACTCCGGATTCCCGGGTGTAGAGCGCAATGATGTCGCGGATCGCGTCGTCCGAAATCTCCACCTGGCCAGGCGAGATCCCGTTCGCTTCCAGCTGCCGGCGCACCAGATAGCGCCGCGCGATCTGCAGCTTCTCGTCTGCCGTATAGCCGGCAAGCGTTATGATCTCCATCCGGTCGCGCAACGGTCCGGGAATGGTGTCGAGCACATTCGCCGTGGTGATGAAGACCACGCGGCTGAGATCAAAGGGAACACCGAGATAGTTGTCGCGAAACGTGCTGTTCTGCTCGGGGTCGAGCACTTCCAGCAGGGCCGAGCTGGGATCCCCCTGGATGCCGGCCCCGAGCTTGTCGATCTCGTCGAGCATCATGACGCAATCGCGCGTGCCGGCCTTGCGAATAGCCTGGATGATGTTGCCGGGGAGCGCGCCAATGTAGGTGCGCCGGTGCCCCCGTATCTCAGCCTCGTCATGGACGCCGCCGAGGCTCACGCGCACGAATTTGCGGTTCATCGCCCGCGCAATCGATTGCCCCAATGATGTCTTGCCGACTCCCGGAGGACCGACGAAGCACAGGATCGGCGCCTTGCCTTGCGGCGCGAGCTTGCGCACGGCCAGATACTCGACAATACGCCGCTTGATCTTCTCCAGACCGTAATGGTCCTCGTCGAGGATCCTGCGCGCCTCGGCGATGTCGATTGGAGTTGGCTCGGGAAGCTTCCACGGCAGCTCGATGAGCCAATCAAGATAAGTGCGCACCATCCCGTATTCGGCGGCCGCCTCGGGCATGCGCTCGAGCCGTCGCAGCTCCTTGCGTGCCTGTTGCTCGACCTCCTCCGGCATACCGGCATTGGTGATCGCGGTGCTGAGCTCGGCGATTTCCGCTGATTTGCCCTCGTCGCCCTCCCCGAGCTGGCGCTGGATCGCCGCCATCTGCTCCCGCAACAGGACTTCACGTTGCCGCTTGTCCAGTGCCGCCTTCGTTTGCTGACCGATCTCGTTAGAGAGCCGGAGGACCTCGATGCGATGCGCCAGCATGCGCGAGACCTTCTCCATGCGGGCCGAAAGGTCGATGGTTTCGAGGATCTCCTGCTTCTCCTCCGGAGAAACATCCATGTAGGTAGTGGCAAGATCCGCGAGCGCGGCCGGGGACGTGACGCCCTGGATCGCTGCCGCCAGCTCGGGCGGAGCCTGCGGCAACAGCTGAACGGCTTCGACGGTCTGCTGCTTCAGATGAATAAATCGTGCTTCGATTTCGGACGACCCCGGATCCGGCTCCGGGATTCGCAAAATGCGAGCGACAAAAAAAGGCCAACCGTTCAAAAACTCCGTCACCTGAAAGCGCTGGTCGCCCTGACAGACGAGGTGATGGGTGCCGTCCGGCGTAGTCACGTAACGCACGATGTTGGCCACCGTGCCCATGCGATGCATATCGATCGGCGTTGGATCGGCAACGTCGGCAGCACGTTGCATGAGGATACCGACCTGCCGCTGGTCACGTACTGCTTGTTGTGCCGCCGCAATCGATCGCGGCCGACCGACGGTGATCGGCAGCACGATTCCGGGAAACAGCACAATGCCACGAACTGGAACGATGACCAGCGCATCGGGAGGCAGCGGGGGCAGCGCTGCGCTCCGCTGGTTCGAGCTCTCCTGCGACGAGTCGAGGAACTGAGTGTCAGCCAAGGAAAGCTCCGGGCTTCTCCAATGTGATCAGCAGGCAACCGTTGCAGGCTGAGCGCCGTACCGCGCTATAGCGGCCGGCCGGAAGTCGTACGCGGCGCTCGAACCGGCCCTGCGGCAGCTCGAGGCGATGAATGATTGCGGTGCGCAGCTCGTTCGGAAGGGTGCGGGCTCCGACGACAACGAGGTCATTATCTTCAAGCACCGCGTCAACGTGATCGGGATCGACGCCAGGCAACGCGATGAGGACGAGAACCTCACTCTCGGTTTCCAGCATATCGAGCGGGGGCTCCCACGAGGGCAGCCCGGGACTCTGGCTCAAAGGCCTGAACAGCTCCCGGTTCAATCGCTCGGCGCGAGCCAGCATCTCGCAAGCCTGCGACCACATCCAATCGTGCGTAAACCTCTGGTCCATTTCTGTCACCTGCCCGTGCAAGTCGCATTTGAGGACTCAATCGAGCAAATTCAATAGCCGCAAATTGAGCCCGCTGTGCGCATCATCGCGTTTCTGGGCGCTTCGGTGCAAGACATGTCGGCTAGCTGCCGAGCCAATGATTGAGAAAGGCGGCGAGCCAAGCATGCCCCGCCGGATCATAGACGGGGCGATCGGCGAAGTGTGCCGCCCGGGGCCTTGCGTTCGGCAGCAGCATGCGGTCGTGTCCGCGGGTGGTCCATCTGCACATCATCGCGTGGGTCACATCGGGATGGAATTGCAGCGCGAAGGCCGAGCCGCCATAGCAGAACGCCTGCACCGGAAACAAGTCGCCTTCCGCCAACAAGTCGGCGCCAAGCGGCAGGTCGAAGCCCTCCCGGTGCCACTGATAGACCTGCTCCGGCCAAGGATCGCAGACGCTGCGTCCGATATCGGTGGGCCGGATGGGATAATAGCCGACCTCGGCATGGCCGTCGGGGTGCTTGTAGACCCGACTGCCGAGATGATGGGCCAGCATCTGCGCCCCTAGGCAGATCCCGAGAAAGGGCTTGTTCTCCCGCAGGGGGACCGCGAGCCAGTCGATTTCACGGCGGATGAAATCATCGGTGTCATTCGCACTCATCGGGCCGCCGAAGATGATGGCGCCGGCATGCTCCCGCATGGTGTCGGGCAGGCGGTCGCCGAACCGCGGGCGGCGGATATCCAATGCGTAGCCGCGTTTGCGCAGCGCCTGGCCTACTCGACCTGGGGTCGAGGTTTCCTGATGCATCACGATGAGAATGGGATCCGGCATGCGTGCTCGGTCAAGGCTTCACCGAGTGCAGTGGAACGCGCAGGTGCCCGATTGCAAGGCTCAGCGTCGCAAACCCGCCATACCCTTCCTGGGGGCTTTCATGCATTGCGCACATTTTGCGTGGCTTAAATCATCTTGAGCAGAGCCGCGCGCGGCAGAATGCGCGCGAGCACCGGCGCCGCTTTGCTCGCCCAGCCGGGCGCGACGATCCGGCGCCCTTGCTTGAGCCCCTCATAGGCCTCTCTCGCGACGGCCTCCGCGGGCACCGAAAGGAAGGCAGGAATCCGAAAGCCCTCCATGCCTGCACGGCTTTGGAACTCCGTTGGTACCGGCCCCGGGCAGAGCGCGGTGACGCGCACGCCTCGGGGCTTGAGCTCCTGGTGAAGCGCCTCGCTGAACGAGAGCACGTACGCTTTCGTCGCGTAGTAGACCGCCATGCCCGGCCCCGGCATGAAGCTCGCGACCGATGCCACATTGAGGAGGCCGCCCTTGCGACGTTCGATGCTCTCTAGGAAGGCCAGCGAGAGCTCGGTGAGGGCGCGGACATTAACGTCGATCATGGCAAGCTGCCGCTGTCGGTCGAGCTTATCGGCCGGGCCCACCAGGCCAAACCCCGCATTGTTGACCACGATCTCGGGTTCAAGCCCGCGTTGTCCGAGGGCTTCGCTGATGTCGCGAGCGGTATCGATGCGCCCCACATCGAGGCGGAGCACCGTCGGCTGGGTTGCGGCTTTGGCCGCGATGGCATCAGCGACACCGTTCAGGGCCTGCTCCCGTCGTGCGATGAGCACAAGCTCATGGCCGTGGGCGGCAAACTCGTGCGCAAGCGCAGCGCCGATTCCCGAGGAGGCGCCGGTGATCACCACGACTGGACGGCGTTCTGCGGTCACGGCTTGCTGCTCCCGCGCTCGTTTGCCACGCGCTGGCCAAGCTCGATGCGCTCGCGGGAAGAGATGCCCAGAAGATCGGCCGCGCGCCAGATGAGATTGCTCTCGAACTCGGTTATGCGACCGTCCGCGTAGACGATTTCCCACATCATCTCGACCATGCGCCGGCGTCCATCCTCATCCAGGGCGCGGTTCAGCAGCCTGGTAAAATGATAGAGGTCGACGGCTTCATGCTCGGCCTGCGTGGCCTCCGCAAGCAATGTATTTGTTTGCGTTTCATCAAGATCGAACCGGCGCTTTATGACATCATGCAATGCTGTTCGCTCGAGATCCGAGATGTTGCCGTCAATTTCCGCAGCATGCACCAGCAGCGCAGCAGCCGCCAGTCGGTAATCGTTCGGCTCGAAATGCGCAGGATGCTTGTCGCCCTGCGAGACGTCGGCGAGCAATTTGCGAAAACTTTCAAACATCGGCCAATCCTGGGTAGCCCCCGTCAAATGGAAACCGGTTCGCGAAGCAGGTCAAGTTAGCACGCCGTTCCAGAGCGAAAAGGGCAATGGCCGACAGCAGAACGCGGATGGCTGTCTTCGTAAGCGGCGCTTGTTCCTTTATTAAATCGCTTTGCCCTTGCGGAAGCTGGCCTCGAGCAGCTCAAGATTGTTCCTGATATAGGGATTGCCGGGGTCCTGCGCTTGCGCCTGGAGCAGGGTCTCGCGGGCCCGACGATAGTCGCCCCGCAGCATGTAGGAGTAGCCGATATTGTTGAGGAGCTCGGGGGCGGCACCGGCGATTTTCATCGCCTGGGTATAGGCGCGGTCGGCGAGATCGAATCGGCGCAGCCGATCGTATGAAGCGGCAAGCCCGACCCAGGACTCGAGATCGCGGGGGTGCAGCTCGACGGCCTTGCGGAAGTGTCGCTCGGCCAAGCCGAAATCCGCGGCACGGAAATATTTCTTACCGAGGCTGAGGTCGTCATTGGGGTCTTTGCCGAGCAGCCCCTTGGGGACGGCATCCGGTTGGAAGTCGTCTGGAGGAGGAGGTCGAACGCTGCCGGTCGGGGTCGGGTCGGCTTCGGCAGACGAGGGAAGCGGCTGCGGGCTCTCCGCCTTGGAATGGAACAGGTCGCCGAGCTTGACCGACGTCTCGCAGCCGGTGAGGGTCAACAGGCAGGCGGCCGTCGCAACCAGGACCCGACCCGCAGCTGTTGCCATGGCGCATTTCTCTCGGCGACCAGGCTGTCGCGAGCCCGCCGTGGCCTATCCACGCACGCAACGCTCCGGTACGGCCCAGCAACAACCGGCGAAATTGAAGCTACGGGAGGGTGGTTAAGATTTTCTCGCTGTTGCGGCGGCGAGGCGCTTGCGGCCGCGCGGCTTCCCGTCAGGGAATCTCGCGTGGGATCAGTATCTTCGGGCAAAAATGCTCGCGGCCTCAATCAGTAGTGGCCGGTGTAGAGGCGCACGATGACGGGCAGGAGGATCCCTTCCAAAGGATCGAGTAACCTTACGACAATTCACTCTCATCGCAGCGATCTGCCGCGCCGGACAAGGCCTAACGCACCTCTTCCCTGACCCTGCTGCTTTCCGGCGCGTCCGCGTGCAGCGACGTCCACGCCGCAAGGCGCGCCGCGTTGCGCCCGGCGGTCCACCCGCCGACAAAGCATTCGGCGAGGTTTCCGCCCGACATGTAGAGATGGCCGAATACGCCACCAAGCTCGCCGGCCGCGAACAGGCGCGGGATGGGCTCGCCGAAGGCATTGAGGATGCGCTGCTCGGCGTCATGCACCGGGCCACCATGGGTATTGGAGCACACCGGCCAAACCTCGGCGCAGTAGTAGGGAGGCGTGGCGATTTTCAACATGGACGTCGGCGGCCGTCCATGCATTGCGTCTTCGCCTGCTTCGCATGCAGCGTTCCATTGGGCGATGGTCGCCGCAAGAGCCTCCTCACGCACGTTCATGGCGGCCGCGAGCTCGAAATGCGAGCTGCACTTGCGCAGGATGCGGCTTTCCAGCTCACGCAGCGTTTTCTCGCTCCAGGAAAACTTGAAACGGCGATCGTTGAAGGTCGGCGAGGCGATGGGGTAGGCGCCGCGTCCTGGCTCGTCCATGATCATGTAGGATGGAATGCGCGGATAGGTCATGGATTGACCATCGAAGATCGCCATCGCGCGCCAGGTCGTGTCCTGAGTGTAAGGCTGGTACTCGTTCATGTATCGACGGCCGAGCCGGTCGACGATGATCCATGGCAGCTTGACGTCGGGCCGCGCACTCTCCCCGGGGATCCAGTCCGGCAGCCGTTTCGGCCGGATCCCGAAGGGATAAGCGGGATCGGGGTGCTTGAAACCGTAAACGCCGTGGTAGTGCCACATGTGCCAGAGCGCCGCCCCGACCGCCTGCGCCATCAGGATCCCATCTCCGGTGTTGCCCATATAGGCGGCATTGAGCACCGGCTTTTCCTGCCAGTACTGTCTCTGCATATCGACGTTTGCTTCGAAGCCGCCGCACGCGAGCACCACAGCGCGGCGCGCCTTGATGGCGAGCAGCCGGCCATTCCGCTGCGCCATGATACCGCATGTTTCGCCTTGCGCGCCGGTGACCAGACGTGAGGCGGAGGTCGAGAGCTCAACCCGCAGCCTGCGCGAGGAAATATTGTCCTGGAGCACCTTGAAAAGTCGCACACCCGCCGCGCGATGGATCGGCACATAACTCGAAACGAAAGGATAGGTCCGTTCGGCATCGAATCCGGGCACATGGTCGATGCTGACGTACCCGAACGTCTTCGTGCCGGGGAAAGGATAATTGCCGTCGGCTTGCCGCCGGTTGACCGTTGCCCCAGAGACGCGTGCGAGCATGCCGAAATAAGCGGGGATATCGGCCATCCCCGCGGCAAGCGCCCGCAACACGGAATCCGGCGTGGTGCCGGCGCTGGTGGCTTGCAGATGACGGAATCCTTCCTCCGCGTCCTCAACGATGCGGACGTTGCCTCCCGAGGTGATGGAGATGCCGCCAGGATCCGGCATTTTCTCGATGAGGAGCACGTCGGCACCGCCATCATGCGCTTCGATCGCGGCGACAGCGCCAGCATAGCCATATCCCACGACGACAACGTCGGCTGTATCGTCCCAATGTTCGTGCGCTTCGCTGGATGCCGGCGTATGCCTGCTCATTCGCGAATTCACCCCAGCGACCCGCTCAAATCGCAAGCACCGGCTGCGCGGCGCTCACAATGAAGCGCTGGTCCAGCACATCGTTCAATCGAAGGGAAGCCGGCACGCTGCCGAGCCTTTGCTGGAGCGCCATGGCCGCTGCAAGCCCCTCGATGTCGACCTCACAGTCGAAATGGAGATCGGGAAGCTCGCGCGCGATGGCCTGCATCATGGTGCTGCGGGGGATACGGAAATACTGAGCGCCGAAATCGCCCCATTCCTCGCGGTACTCCGCAGCGTAACGATAGCTCCGGCGGCATCCGGAAAGAAAACCGCGGATGAGCTCGGGCTCGTGCAGAAGCAAGTCGTTGTTTGCAACCATGATGGTCCATTGCATGCGCGGAGCGAAATGGCAGCGGTTGACGCCGAGCCAGACATTGAAATAGCCAGCCTCCTTGCCCATGCTGACGTGCGGCTCTGAGATCATCGCACCGTCGAGATCGTCCTCGGCCAACATGGTGAGAACCTGCGGATAGCGCTGCCCCAGACCTATGATCGTGACGTCAGCGTCGGGATCAAGGCCCTCATGGCGCAAGAGCTCGCGCATGTACCAATCGCTGCAGCTCCCTTGGCTCAGGACTGCGAGCCGCGCCCGCTTGAGGTCCGCAAACGTGGAAAACTGCTTGCGCGCGACGAAATAAAGGACTGCGCCGCGGCGCACACCGCTGCCGACGATCTTGAAGCGGCCGCCATTTGCCATGGCTGTCAGCCCTGGGGGCGTGCCGAGCTCACCGATAAGCAGTCTTCCGGCGTCAAGCTCGGCCGCGATCTCCGGGCCGCCGAAGACAACGCGCAGGTCGAGATCGATCCCTTCGTCGCGAAAGAAACCCCTTTCGATGCCCAGTCGCAGCTGGAGACCACATCGATCCGTTGGTACGCCATAGGTGAGGGATTTCGGCACCGAGGAAGCCTCTTCGAAAATCAACGGCCGCTGCTGTCTCACGCTTAAAAAACCGGCAGGAAGCTCATAATGTCGCGGATAACGACCTTGCAAGTGTCCAAATTCTTCTTGGAATATAGCTGGAACCGGAGGGAACAACCATGCTCTCATCGACACCACTGACACGTCGCAAGCTCTTGCACGCGGCGAGCGGCACCGCCGCTGTCCTTGCAGGAACGGGCTTGGCGAGCCCAGCGATCGCCCAGGCAGTGAAGGTTCGCTACACCCTTTCGTGGCTGCCGACCGGGCAATATGCCTTTCTGTATTGCGCCCGGCAGCTCGGATATTTCAAGCAGCGCGGCATCGACCTGGATATCGCGCGCGGCTACGGCTCGATGGCCGCCATTCAAGCGGTGTCCACCGGGCAGTTCGAGATGGGCGGCGCCCAGACCGGCGCAAACCTGCTCTCCATCATGAAGGGTCTCGATCTGCGGCTTCTCGGCACCCAGGGTTATGACGCCACCTTGGGAGTAGTCGCTCTCGAAAACGGACCGGTGAAGACGCCGAAGGATCTCGAGGGCAGGAAGATCGGCGTTTCGGCGGCAGGCGGCGACACGCCGTTCCTGCCGGCGTACTGCCGCCTCGTGGGCGTGGACTTCAGCAAGGTCACCGTCGTCCAGCTCGACAGCAAGATCCTCGAGCAGTCCGCGATGTCCGGCGTCGTCGACGCCATCATAGTGACCGGATTGAGCTCGATCCCCAATTTCGTCTCGGAAGACGTTCCGATCAAAATGATGCCTTTCTCGCAAGCAGGGCTCCAGTTCTACTGGGTCAACACGATCACCAGCAGCAGCTTCCTCGAAAAGAACAAGGAGCTTGTCGACAACGTGCAGATGGGCATCCTGGAAGGGATGAAGTTCATGCTTCTCAACCCGCGGGAAGCGATGGAGCGCCATCTCAAGGAGCACGAGGAGCTTGCACTCGGCAAGAATGGGAGATTCTATGTCGAGCTTGGTTTAGGCATGACGCGCGCCATCATGGCCGCGCCCAAATCGATGGAGCATGGGCTGGGCTATACCGACCTGGGCAAGATCGATGAGCAGGCGAAGGTGGTGAAGCAGTATGCGGCGGGACCGAACGACCGTGCGCCCGCGAAGGCGGAAACATTCTGCAGCAACAATGCGCTCGGGAAAGTGACATTGACGCCTGCGGAATGGGCCGAGATACGATCGAGCACGCAGAAGTACATGAAGCTTCTCGGCAAAGCGTAAGCACACGGCGCATGCAGGCGGAGATCAGCTGCCACCGGGTCCGCAAGGTTTTCGGCAAAGGAGCGACTGCGTTCGAGGCTGTGAACGCCGCCACGCTCTCCGTGGAGAAAGGTGAATTCGTCTGCCTCCTCGGCCCGAGCGGGTGCGGCAAGAGCACGCTGTTGATGATGATTGCCGGCCTCGAAGCGGTGACGGAGGGAACGATCCTCGCCGGCGGCACGCCCATGATTGAGCCACGCGCAGAAATCGGGATCGTGTTCCAGGATCCGACGTTGCTGCCCTGGAAGACGACCCTGCAGAATGTTCTTTTTCCGATCGAGGTGATGGGCAGGAGTCGCTCGGCCTATGTTGGCCGTGCGATGGAGCTCCTGCGGCTCGTGCACCTCGATGACGCAATCCACAAGCGCCCCCGGGAGCTCTCCGGCGGGATGCGCCAGCGGGTATCGCTCTGCCGCGCGCTCATCGCCGATCCCAGCGTTCTGCTGATGGACGAGCCGTTCAGCGCCTTGGACGCGATCACCCGGGACGACATGAACATCGTGCTGCTCGAGCTGTGGGAGCGCTATCGCAAAACGGTGCTCTTCGTGACCCACAGCATCCGCGAGGCAGTGCTGCTCGCCGATCGCGTGCTCGTCATGGGACGGAGCCCCTCGCAGATCATCGCTGAGGTAAAGGTGCCGTTTCCCCGCCCGCGCGATTTTGCCATCGGCGAAACGGCGCAGTTCAATGAATTATGCGCGGCATTGCGCAGAGAGATCGAAATCGCGCGCGGGAGCGAAGCCGCGACGAGGCACTGACGATGGTCGAGGAACGCGCACCCGCCATACCTTCCGTCCGCAGCACCGACCTGAGCGGCCTGTGGTCGCTATTGGCGCTCTCCCAAGGGGCGCTGGTCCTGCCGGTGGCGACCGCCTTCGCCTTTCTCATCGCGTGGCAGGCGATTGCGGTCTATGGACATATCTCGCCCACCATCCTGCCGCCGCCAACCATGGTGCTGGAGCAGCTGGTCGATAATTTCTGGCTCATCCTGAAGCATACCATCCCAACCACGTACGAGACGCTGCTCGCCTTTGCCATCTCCATCCCGCTCGGCATCGCGCTCGCGGCACTGATGGTCTACTCGAAGCTCGCCTACCAGGCGCTCTATCCCAACATCGTGTTCTTCCAGTTGATTCCGAAAATAGCTTTAGCGCCGTTGTTCATCGTGTGGCTGGGGATCGGCACTTCGTCGCGGGTCACTTTCTCGATCTTTATCTCCTTCTTCCCCATCCTCGTTGCCACGGCCGCCGGACTGCAGTCGGTGGAGACGACCATGCTGCGGCTTTGCCGTTCCTTGCGGATGTCGCAATGGCAAATTCTCATACGAGTGCGGTTTCCGACTTCACCCCCATTCATTTTCAGCGGCATGAAGGTTGCGGTGACGCTCGCGATCATCGGCATCGTGGTTGGCGAGTTCATCGCCTCGCAGCAAGGTCTCGGCTATCTCATTCTTTTTGCTTCGTCGCGGCAGCAGACGGACCTCGCGCTCGCCTGCATCGCGGTCCTCTGCGTTGTCGGTCTCGCGCTCTATGGCGGTGTTGTGGCCTGCGAAAAGTTGGTGATGCACTGGTACGACACCCGGTAGCGCCGTTTCCTGCTACTCTGCGACCGGGATTCCGACGAAGATCAACTCGTCCTCTCGCCGAACGACATACGTGCGGAGATCAATCGTGCAGGGTGCAGCGACGGCCCTACCCGTCTTGATCTCGAAACGTCCGCTGTGCAGAGGACATTCAATAATGGCACCCTCGACGAAGCCCTCGCTTAACGACGCGTACGCGTGGGTGCACACATCGTCGATGGCATAGAATTCGCCTTCGATATTGAAGACAGCGATCTCCCATTCACCGAGCGTGACACGCAGCCCCTCGCCCTCCCGAATCTCGGAGGTCGCAGCAACACGGTGAAAACGATACCCCGGCTCGCTCATCCGGCAACCTTATCCACCCCTGCGGCTCGCCCACTTGCCCATCGACTGCCGTGCCGCGGGAATGGGCGGCCACAACGCTTTGAGCCGTTCGTCGGACTGCTTTATCGATAATTATTGACTCTGTCGATTTTCCTGCCACTGTTTTGGCATGGACCATGCTTGGGAATGCGGGAACAGCATGCTCCTGAATCAGGCAGGTCGTCTCTACGATCTCGGACAACGGTATCGGGCAATCATGCTCGACTTCGACCCCAAGGGCGGCCGTGATCTCATTTCCGAGCATCGCGCGCTGATGGAGGCGGCACTCGCGCGCAGACCAGACAAGGGGGCAGACCTCCTCTGCGCGCATCTCGATTTCACGTTCCAGGTCATCAAAGCGGCTTGGGGGCGCAAGCCTGACGCGGAGGCACGGCACATTGCGATCGAGCCTCGATAATGCCGCCGGACCTCGGGAGGGTGACAATGTTTCTTACTGATTGCTGGTACGCGGCCGGATTTCCGGACGAGTTCGGGCGGGAGCTCCGCGGGCGAACATTTCTCGACGAGCCGGTCGTTCTGTTTCGTACAGAGGCGGGCGAGCTTGTCGCCCTCGAGGATCGCTGCGCGCATCGGCGCCTACCTCTGTCCGCGGGGCGCCTCAAGGGCGATACCGTCGAATGCAGCTATCACGGCCTCGTCTACGACCGCTCGGGTGCCTGCATCAAGGTACCGGGTCAAAATGATATACCGAGAAGCGCCCAGCTGAAACGTTATCCGGTCGCAGACATGCACGGTTATTCGTGGATCTGGCTGGGCGACCCGGCCCGCGCCGATACGCGGACCATTCCCGATTACAGCCGCCTCGCGCTTCCAGGGCTCGGCCGCCATCGGATCGCTCTGCACGTTGAAGGAAACTATCAGCTCATCGTCGATAACCTGCTCGATCTCTCACATCTGCCTTATGTCCACGGCACTACCACCGGCAACCCTCCAGTCTCGGAGAGCGCGAGCGTGAACACCGAGCGTCACGGCAATACCGTGCAGGTCAAGCGCTGGGCGGAGAGCGTCGAGCCCGCCCCGACTTTTGCGCAATTCGGCGGCTATCGCGGCAAGGTCGATATCTGGCAGATCTCTCAGTTTCAGCCCCCCTGCTATATCCGCGTAAGCTATGGCTCCGGCCCTGCGGGCACCGGAATTCCGCAGGGAGACGCGATTTGGGAGCCCGGGCACTGGGGCTTCCAGGTTTTCCACGGCATCACGCCGGTGACCGAGACGACGACGCACCAGTTTCGCTATATCTTGCATGAGAAGGGAGACGCGAACGCTGCAGCGATCGCTGAGTTCTACCGGCAGAATGATCAGATCATCAACGAGGATCGCGTCATCTTTGCGATCCAGCAGAAAGCACTCTCCACCACCGGTGACGGTGCCTCCGCGGCCGATCTGAAGACATCAGCTATCATCAAGGCGGACGGCGGCCTCATCCAGGCGCGCTCGATCATCAGCAGCATGCTGCAGGACGATCGCGGTGCAGCCGCGACCATACTGCGTATCTGAGGCGATGATGATGAGCACCGCCGCGCACGGGACTTTCCTGCGAGACTACTGGTATGTCGGCGCTTGGTCTGACGAGGTGAGCGGCAAGCCTTTGGCGCGAACGATCCTCGGCGATAGCATCGTCTTCTATAGGAGTGCGATGGGGAAAGTGGTCGCTCTCGAGGACAGATGCGCCCACCGCCGGCTGCCATTGTCGATGGGTACCGTGATCGGCGATACTATCCAGTGCAGTTATCACGGCTTGGTCTATGACTGCGCCGGCAAGTGCATCAGAATTCCCGGACAGGATAGCGTGCCGGCTAACGCCCGAGTACGCTCCTATCCCGTGATCGAGCGCAATCAATTCGTGTCTATCTGGATGGGCGATCCAGCGGTTGCGGGCAATAGCGCCGCGATGAGCTTTCCGCAACTCAATGATCCAGGCTGGGCTCATAGCAAGGTGCGTCTCGAAGTCGGCGCCAATTATCTTCTCATCATCGACAATCTGCTCGACCTCTCGCATGTCGCCTATGTCCACAACTCGACCATCGGCAACGCGCCGGTCGCCGAGAACGCGGCCGTCAAAACGAGCGCGACCAATGGGACCGTGCGCATCACGCGCGAAATGGTCAATGTGCCCGCCGCGCGCACCTATGCGGAGTTCGGCCCCTACAAGGGGCTGTTTGATCGC
>CAWJDY010000076.1:0-87455 GCA_963841705.1 uncultured Alphaproteobacteria bacterium | reverse complement strand
GCAGCCGTTGTCGGCGGAGCGCTGCAGCGGCTTGTTCTTGATTTTCCTGCGCGCCCTTCCAGCTCGTGCACGCCGGGAGCTTTGCGCCGTTTCCCGCCTCCTCGTTCGGTGGCCGCTCTCGATCTCTTCCGCCGCTCGCCGGAATTCGAGCGTAAGCTCGACCAGAGCCTCCTGCGTAAATAATTCTACGCATTCCTTTGCCATGCGCCTGCAATCGCGCGCGTATTGACGCAAGAGTTTCGGGTTCAAGGTCGCCTTCCTGACATAAGGTTAAAGCTTCGCGTGCGACTCCGTTCCATGGAGGCAGCAGGCTGGAAGGGCTGCTTTCTCGTCGGCGGCGGGGGGCATCCGGAGCCGGACACTCAATGAGAAGATGAAAGTCGGACTATTTGATCACGTCGAGCATGGCGATCGCCCGCTGGCCACGTTGTTCGACGAGCGGCTCGCGTTCGCCCAGGCGGCCGACGAGGCGGGGATCTATTGCCTGCACGTGGCGGAGCATCACGCGACGCCCCTGAACATGGTTCCGGTCCCGGGCGTCTATCTGGGCGCGGTCGCCCGCGCGACCAGACGCATGCGGCTCGGCCCGCTGGTCTATCTGCTGCCGCTCTACTCGCCGCTGCGCTTGATCGAGGAGATCTGCATGCTCGATCACCTCAGCTACGGCCGACTTGAAGTGGGCGTGGGCCGGGGAGTTTCCCCCTTCGAGCTCAAATATCACAAGGTCGAGCACGAGGAATCGCGCGACATCTTCATCGATGCGTTTAACTGCATCAGTGCCGGTCTGGTGACGGATGCGCTCAGCTACAAGGGCCCGCACTTCTCCTACGAGAACGTCCCGATGGCGTTGCGGCCGCTGCAGCATCCCCATCCGGCGTTCTGGTACGGCTCCTCCAACACCATCGGCTCAACCTGGGCAGGCGAGCATGGTCTCCACTTCGTCACGCTCGGGCCGATCCCTACGGCAAAGGCAAACATCGCCGCCTTCAAGGAGGCGTTCGCCAAACGGGGCAAGGCGGCACAGCCGAAGGGCGAATTCCCAGGCGGCGTTGCGATCGGAGTGCAACGGCATATTTTCGTGGCCGACACCGAAGCGGAGGCAAAGCGGTTCGCCAAGCCTGCCATGGATCGCCATCTCTCCCATCTCAATTGGCTGCGCGACAAGCATGGCGTGACCGGGCTCGTTTCGCGGCTCAACGTGCCGCGCGGCGCGGACTACGAGGCGTGCGTCGCCGATGGAACGGTGATCTCCGGCAGTCCCGACATGGTGTGCAGCGTGATCGAGCGCCAGGTGCGAGAGCTCGGAGTGAATTATCTGCTGACCTATCTTTTTCTCGGCAGCATGACGCTCAATGAGGCGCTGCGCTCGCTCCAGCTCTTCGCGACCGAGGTGATGCCGAAAATCGCGCAGCTTTGATCTTGATCGGCCCTGGTTCTTTCGATCCGGCTGTGCAAGATTTAGGATGAGCACACGTCAGAACGGTCTCAAACACACTTAAGAGGTCACGCAAAAATGGCAAACGGCAGGGTAACCGGAGTTCGCAGCATCGAGCTCGGTGTTCGCGATCTCCACCAATCGGCGGAGTTCTACAGCAAGGTCTGGGCTCTGGAAGAGGTCTCATCGGAAGCCGATACCATTCACTTCCGCGCAACCGGCGGCGAGCATCATGTGCTGACCATCCGCGAGCGGGCGAAGCCGGCGCTCCTGGGCTTGCACTTTGCCGCCCCTGATCGCGCCGCTGTTGATTCGCTTTGCGCCAAAGCCAAAGGATACGGCGTCGACGTCACCGCGGATCCTGCGCCGCTCCCCGCAAGCGCAGGCGGCGGCTACGGCTTCCGGTTCAAAACGCCGGACGGCCTGCCGATGAGCATCTCCTCCGAGCTCGTCCAGCACCTGGACGGGGTGCTCGATCGCTCGCGTCCGACCAAGATCAGCCATGTCGTGCTCAACAGCGCGCGGGTGGATGACCAGGTACCATTCTTCGCCGATGTGCTCGGCTTCAAGCTCTCCGACAGCACGCATCTGATGGAATTCCTGCGCTGCAGTGCGGATCACCACAGCCTGGCGATCTTCCGCAACAACGGCCCCTCGCTCAATCACGTCGCCTACGAGCTGCCGAACATTGACGGGCTGATGCGTGGCACCGGCCGTGTCAAAAACAACGGCTTTGAGATCGCCTGGGGTATCGGCCGGCACGGTCCCGGCAACAATGTGTTTTCCTATTTCATCGAGCCCAACGGATTCGTGGCCGAATACACCACCGAGCTCGATCAGATCGATGATGCGACGCACGTGCCGCAGAACCCGGCGTATTGGGAGAAGGTGATGCCCATGCCGGACAGATGGGGCACCGCGGGCGCCCCGTCGAACCGAATGCGTGCGGCGATGTCCGGTTCGCTCTATCTTGGCGAGGAGCAGAGCGGCGACCTGCGCTGCGAGGACATCATCGGGCGTAAGCTCGGCTGACCTGGGTGTAGGGAGAGTCGGGGTCCCCAAAAATGCGGGGCGTTTTTGGGGTGCCCCCGTGTCTCGCCCCTGCGAATTGCAAGTCCCGGTGACCGACGACATCCCGTTCGACAAGGCGTTCGATCTCGTGCCTGGCAAGGTCGACGAGGTCATGCCGGGGGTGCGGCGGCTCCTCGCCAACAATCCGAGCCCGTTCACCTTCCGAGGGACGGTGTCTTACATCGTCGGCCGCGGCCATGTCGCGATCGTCGATCCCGGTCCGCTGGATGAGGCGCACATTGCCGCGCTGCTCAATGCCGTTCGTGGCGAGGCCGTCACCCATGTCTTTGTCACCCATACGCATCGCGACCATTCCCCGGCAGTGCCCGCTGTAAAAGCGGCAACCGGTGCTCTGGTGTTGGCGGAAGGACCGCACCGGCCGGCACGCGCCGTCAATGACGACGAGACGCTGCGGCTCGACGCCAGCAACGACACGGAGTTTCAGCCGGATCGGAGCCTTGCAGACGGAGAGATCGTCAGCGGCTCCGGGTGGACCATTGAGGCGGTGACCACCCCGGGCCATACCGCAAATCACATGGCGTTTGCGCTCAAAGAGGCGAACCTGCTGTTCTCAGGCGATCACGTGATGGCGTGGTCCACGCCTATCGTGGCGCCGCCGGACGGATCAATGAAGGACTACATGGCCTCGCTGCGAAAGCTCGCGGCGCGTCCAGAGTTGATTTATCTGCCGGGTCATGGCGGAGCGGTGCGGCAGGCGCAGCGCTTCGTGCGCTCCTACATCCATCATCGGCAGGCGCGCGAGGCGGCCATCGTGCGCCGCCTGGACAAAGGCGAAGCGGATATTCCGGCCATCGTGGGCGCGATCTATGTCGGCCTCGACCCACGGCTCACCAAGGCGGCCGCCTTGTCCGTCCTTGCTCATCTTGAAGATCTGGTCGCCCGCGGCCTGGTCGTGACCGATGGCCAACCGGCTCTCGATCGGCATTACCGCCTGTCTCGCTCGCGCTTGGACTGATCCTTCTTGGCAGGCGGCTTCTTCGCTGGCGGGGGCCGCGCGACAGACCGCTCGTTCCGCTGGGTGCGGATCATGTCCTCGATATCGTTGAGCAGCCGGCGAACGCGCGATGCATTGGTGCCGAAATCGAACCAGCCGTAGCGGGAGGAGGAGCGTGCGTCGATGCGTGCGCCGTCGGGATCCTCCCGCACCCGCACCACCACGTCGTCGCGAAAACCCATGAGGGTTGAGCGCGCCACTGCCTCGATGCGTCCGTCGCGACGGCCTGCCGGCTCCCGCGCATCGACCACGCGCCAATACGGGGCGAGGAACGAATCCTTGTGCTTGTTCATGACGGTGAGCGCAGCCCGATAAGCGGCTTCCGGGGTGGCGCTCGTGCTCAGCGGTCCAACGTCGGGATACGCTTGGCGCTGCTGCTCGGCGGCATAAAGGCCCGCATAGGCCGCCGGATTGGCATCCACGGGGCGGATGCGCGCAAGCCATTCATAGTGCGGTGGATCGATTGGATCGGTGGTGACGTCGTAGATCCACGGAAGCCGGTACGCTTTGAGGCCGAGATAGGCGGGATAGGCGAGCAGGAACAGCGAGATCGCCATCGCCCATAGCGCGGCGCGCATCCCGCCCAGTCCCTCCATCCAGATCACGGCAAAGGCGGCAAGCGCCACCAGGAGCGCAATGACGGCAATTGCGAGGGCGCCGCCAAAAGCGACGACTGCGGGTTTTGTCTCCCACTGGCCCAGACGCACGATCACGATTGCGAGCACGGTTGCGGCAACTGCGAATCCCGCGACGCGAAGCGCCCAGACGGCGAGCTTCGAGGTCGCCTCGGTCTCGATAAAGCGGCGGGACATAATGGCTCTCATGCGCGCGCACACACGGTCTTGAGGGACGCCCATTGGGTCTGGTCGAGCAAGGCTCTTCGTGGGCCCGGCCCGGCCATGGCCTCAATCGCCGCAACGCGATCCCGGGTGTCAGGATGATCTGCCAGGATTTTCGGCCCGGGGTGCGTGGTTCCTGCTATGCGTATCAGGATCGTTCCCAACGCCCGCGGATCGCCGCCTATTGTGGCCATCAGCGTGACGCCGTACTTGTCGGCGGCGGCCTCGACCTCGCGAGAATAGCTCGTTTGCAGGATGGTCTTGGCAGCCAATATCACCGCACCGCCGCCGACGAAATCGCCGAGCAGCGCCCCGAAAAGCAGCGAAAGCCCGGCGCCCTCGATCACCGTTCGCGTTCCGTCGTGATGCGCGACATGACCGACCTCGTGAGCGAGCACGCCGGCGAGCTCGTCCGGTGTGCCGGCGTTCTTGATCAGGCCTTCGAACACGTAGATGTGTCCGCCGGGAAAGGTAATCGCATTTGCTTCGGGGCGGCGCACGATCATGACTTTAAGCGGCCAAGGCAGGCTGGCGGCCGCCTCGATCTGCTCCAATAATCTGTCGAACGCCGCGCGGCCCGCCTGCTCGTTCTGTGCATTGCCGCATTCGAACACAGTGCCGGTGCGATGGTCATCCAGGCTCGCGCGGGCTTGCGTTGCGACGGCAGCTCCGAGCTTGCGTTCGAGAGCATAGGGCACCAGAGGGGTAAGGGCGCTCGCAAGCCGCGGCACGCCCAGGATCGCGACAAGGAGGAGCGACAGCGTGGCGGCGACGCTCCAGAAAATGACCTTGTCTCGCAACCGGCGCTCGATGCGGCCGGTGCGGTCGACCGGCGCGGATCTTTCGTCAATTGCTGCGGCGAGCTGCGGATCCTTCAGCTCCAGGCGCGCGAGCACTGGATTGCCCGCCCTGCCGAGTCGCAGCACGTCGTCCGGCGACGAAAGGGTCTCAAGCTCGTCATATCCCCATTCCGCAAGGATAGTCCCGTCGGCAGCGCGCAGCCGCAGCGCGGCGGGCGCAAGCTCGACGGCAACCTCGTGGCGGCTAGCCGAGAGCCCGTCAAAAAAGATTCCGCGCCCGGCGCTGGCGGAGATGCCGACCTCAGGTGCGTTCATATGCCGCCCACATTGAGGGCGTCGGCCAAGCCTTCACCCACAGGGGACGCCGGCTCGCCGGCGGCCGTCACGTACTCCAACGCAGCGGAGTTGGAGATGTCGAGCGTTTCGACAATGCATCGCCACAGCCCGAGTTTCACGGTCGCTTGATAGATGGTGGAGTAGCCGAGCGCGGTAGCGACATAGGCCCCGAGAACCAACACGGTCGTGAAGATCTCCTCGGAGGTGGCATCCAGCGCCCCGGAGATGGTTGGAAGAATCAGAGCCCCGAGCATCAGCGCGACTGATACAACAAATGTGAACAAGAGTGCATAGCCCAGAAACCGGGCGTAAACCGCGAACACTTGCGTCATGCGCAGGCGCGAGCTCACCGCGACCTCTCCAAAGCGCAGCCCCGACACCCACCAACGCAAGACCATCGTCTGAAAAGCCGGATAGAAAATGGCGAAGGACAGCAGGAGCCATAGCCCGGTCAATGCGGCAAACACGACCGCGCCGGCAAGGCCGCTGTTTTCCAGCCAGCTCGCCTTGTCGTCTCCGGCGGCAGACGTGAGTGCGTTCCAATCGATGGCGAGAATGGTCGCTACGGCGCCGATTGCGAAAGGCACCACTGCAAGCACCCAAAGGATGATCCCGCGCAGGAAGAGGTGCCACCCGGATCCTTCGAAGCGGCCGGGCATGCTCCCGAAAAAGGTATTGCGCATCTTGAAGCGCTCGAGCTGAGATTGAGCAAACGGATAAGCAATTCCCAACGTCAGCAGGATCAAGCTCCACCACAACACGGCGTACACGGAATAGCGCCAGGCCGATCCGGTCTGGTAGAAGCGCACGCCGCGATAGATTGTCCGGGTCAGGCGGTAACGGCGAGCGCGAAACACGGCATACTGGCCAAGAAATGTCAGGGCGACGATGCTCAATACGCTCCATATCTGGCCAAGCGCGAGCGTGAGCAGAAAGAAGGCGGAGTAAAGCGGCACAAGCACGGCAATAGCGATCAAAAAACCGAGCAGCAGCTCGCGCGCCGTGCCGGTGTACTCGAAGCTCTCGTCGGCGATCTCGGTATTCGACCACAGATAACGGCGGATGTCAGTGGTGAGCCAGAAGCGATAGATTCCAAGAGTGAACATCAGCATCACGGCGCCGCGGGCGAGAAGCCGCCAGAAAGCTGCACCACGACCGAGAAAGCGCGTCATGCGCGCAGGAGCGGACATGCTGGTCTGCGCCGTCGAAACGGTCGCATCGAGGATGGTCATTTTTCGATCCTGAAGCCCAACCCGTCCGCGGAATTTAGCGTGCCCTGTGGCGAGAGTTGGGGTGTCAAGAGGCGGTCGCTGCCGCGGGCAGAACGAAGCCCTTGAAACGCTCGCGCAGTACGGTCTTCTGGATCTTGCCGGTTGCCGTATGCGGGATCTCGTCGACGAATACGATCTCGTCCGGCATCCACCAGCCCGCAATCTTTCCCTTCATGAAGGCGAAGATCTCTTCCCGTGTTGCCGAGGCCCCCGGCTTGAGCACGAGTACCAGCAACGGCCGCTCGTCCCATTTGGGATGCCGTACTCCGATCACCGCCGCCTCTGCGACCTTGGGATGGCCGATGGCGAGATTCTCGATTTCGATGGAGGAGATCCACTCCCCACCCGATTTGATGACATCCTTCGAGCGGTCTGTGATGCGCATGTAGCCGTGACGATCGATGGTCGCTACGTCGCCAGTATCGAAGAAACCCTCCGCATCGAGAACGTTGCCCTCTTCCCGGTAATAGGCGCGCGCCACCGACGGCCCGCGCACCTTCAGGCGACCGAAGGTCCTGCCGTCCCACGGCAGGCGCTTGCCGGAATTGTCGGTAATCTTCATCTCGACGAGGAAGGGCGTTTGTCCCTGCATCTGCTGGATGTCGAGCCGCTCTTCGCCCGCGAGCCCGGCATAGGCCGGTTTCATGGTGCACACAGTGCCAAGCGGGCTCATCTCCGTCATCCCCCAGGCATGAATGACTTCAACTCCATACTCGTCCTGGAAGGTCTTGGTCATGGCGCGCGGGCAGGCAGAACCGCCGATCACGATCTTTTTGAGATAGGGAAGCTTGCTGCCGGTCGCGGCGAGATGCTGCAAGAGCATGAGCCAGACGGTGGGAACTCCTGCGCTGCAGGTCACCTTGTAACGGTCGAGCAGCTCGTAGATCGATGCGCCGTCGAGCTTGGGTCCGGGCAGGACCAGGGACGCTCCGGAGATCGGGGCGGAGAAATTGATCGACCACGTGTTGGCGTGGAACATCGGCACGATCGGGAGTGCTACATCTCGCGATGTCAATCCTTTCACGTCCGCATTGTTGGCCATGAGCCCGTGCAGGACGTTGGAGCGATGGGAGTAGAGGACGCCCTTCGGGTTGCCGGTCGTGCCGGAGGTATAGCACATGCCGGCGGCGGTATTCTCGTCGAACGTTTTCCAGGCGAAATCGCCGTCGGCCTCGCCGATCCATTCCTCGTAGGGAAGAGCATTCTTGAGCGCCGTCGCGGGCATATGCTTCGCGTCCGTCAGGACGACGTAGCGTTCAATGGTAGGCATCTGCGCCGCGAGCTTCTCGATCAGAGGGACAAACGTAAGGTCGAGGACCATGACGCGGTCTTCGGCGTGATTGACGATCCAGGCGATCTGCTCCGGGAACAGGCGTGGATTGACGGTATGGTAGATCGCCCCGATGCCCATGATTTCGTACCAGGACTCGAAATGGCGCCAGGTGTTCCAGGCAAGCGTCGCGACGCGGTCGCCAAGCCTGATCCCATCGCGCTCCAGACGTTGCGCCAGGCGCAGCGCCCGCGCGCGGATCTCCGCATAGTTCGTGGTGTGAATGGGGCCTTCGACCGAGCGGGTGACGATCGGCCGGTCGGCATGGTTGAGAGCGGCGTGGTCGATGATGCGGTGGCAGAGCAGCGGCCACTCCTGCATCAGTCCGAGCATGGTTTTCCTCCTGTCAGCGCCTTCGCGCGATTGCGCCTACATTATGCGAGCGAGCCATCATTGAAAACGGCGAAGTCGCAACCGACTGATGTCGTGGCGTGTTTCCCCTCGCATGGCGAGATCGGCGAGGATCTCGCCGATCACCGGAGCAAACTTGAAGCCGTGCCCGGAGCAGGGGGACGCGACGATGACCTGGGGCGATCCAGGCACCCGATCGATGAGGAAATCACCATCGGGAGTCACAGTGTAAAGGCAGGTCTTGGCCGCAAGAAGCCGCCCGTTCGCCCCTGGAACATGGTCGGCGAGAACGCCGCGTATCAGGGCCTCGTCCTCGGCGGAAACGGCTCGGTCGTAATCGTCAGGATCAACCACCTCGTTGCGATGGTGGTGCTTGGCAACCTTGAAGCCCGCGGCGATGTCGCCAGGCTGGGGCGGGATTCCATAGTGCACGCCGTGGCCGCTCTCGATCATAAACACGGGCGAGTGATCGATCGCAGACAGCATTGGTTGCTCGATTTGGAACCAGGCCATCACCTCTCGAGTCACCCGTAGAAACGCCGAAAAGGCCGGGACGAGCGATGGCGTCCAAGCGCCCGCGCACACGATCGCCAGCGCCGCCTCGATAGTCCCCCCGACGGTATGGATGCGCACCCCACCCGCGTAAGGTTCGATCTCCTGCACCCAAACCCCTCCGCGAACCTCTGCTCCCGCGCTTTGCGCGAGCGAGATGAACGCGTGGAGCGAGGCTTCCACGGCAAGCCAGCCGCCGTCCGGCTGAAACACGCCAAAGTAACCTGCCGGCAGGTCAAATCCCGCAAATCGCCGCATCAGCTCAGGCGCTGCGAGTATCTCGTGCTCCAGACCGTGCTCATGAGCGCTGGCGAGGATTCCCTTTACGAGCTTGCCATCAGGCGGGCCGATCTCAAGGATGCCGGTGCGGTGGAGGAGCCTGCGCCCGCTCTGTTGCTCGAGTTCCCGCCAGAGCGCATAGGCGCGGCGCAGCAGAGGGACGTAAGAGGGATGCTCGTAATAGCCGAGCCGGATGATGCGGCTTGCGCCGTGGGACGAGCCGCGGTCGTGGCCGGGTTCATAACGCTCGAGCCCGACCACGCGTTGGCCGCGGCGCGCCAAATGATAAAGTGCGGCGCTCCCCATGGCTCCGAGCCCGCACACCACCGTATCGAATTGAGCCATCATGTCGAGAAGCTAACATGGGTGCACAAGAGAGGTCCTGCTCGCATCCTTCAGTCGCCAGAAGGTCGCAATCCTCGTCGATATGCTCGGTCGTGAAGCTCTTGGCGATGCTTATGCTTGCGACGGTGATCTGCGACCGCGTTGCGGCGGAGACCGTGCCGATGCCGCAGCCACGAACGCCGGAAGCGGCCACGCAGAATCCTCAAGCCGCTCCGGACAATGCGGCTAATCCGTCCGAGTGCCAGAGGCGCTTGAAGGCCAAGGCGGTCATTGTAGGGCTGCCACCGGTCACCGGGCCCGGCGAATGTGCTGCGGATGACGTGGTCCAGCTGGAAACGATTCTGCTGCCGAACAAGGCGCAAGTTGCGGTCGTGCCCCCGGCAATGCTCCGCTGCAGTCTTGCCGAGGTCCTTGTCCAATGGGTGCGCGCGGACGTAGCCCCGCGCGTGCGTGCGCTGGGGAGCTCTCTCAACAGCCTGGACAATTACGCCTCCTATGACTGTCGCGGGCGCAACAACATCGCGGGAGCCCTGCTGTCCGAGCACGGCAAGGCAAACGCGATCGACATCCGCTCGCTGAAGCTGACGAACGGCAGGGTAGTCAAGCTCACGGACCCGGAGGTATCCAGGGATTTTCGCGAGAGCTTGCGGCGAAGCGCCTGCGCGCGCTTTGCGACCGTGCTAGGTCCGGGCTCCGACGGTTATCATGAAGACCACATCCACGTGGATCTGGCGGAGCGCAGGTATAACCAGCATCTGTGCCGGTGGGATGTGCGCGAGCCCGAGCCAGGCAATGTGACCGTGGAAAGCCCTGTGCCGCTGCCGCGGCCCCGGCCCGCGCATCGGTCTTGATCGCAGGAGCGCCGCACACCCATGTCCCGGCTCAGCAACCTTGCCGTTCGTGACATCGAGACGCTTGTTCACCCCTATACGCAGCTCGCCGCGTTTCGCGAGAGCGGTCCGCTCGTCCTGGAACGGGGAAACGGCGTATTCGTCTATGACAGCGAGGGAAAAGAATACATCGAGGGCATGGCAGGGCTTTGGTGCACTGCGCTTGGTTACGGCAATGAAGAGCTGGTCGAAGCCGCGGCTACACAGATGCGCAAGCTATCGTTTGCTCATCTCTTCACCGGCAAAAGCCATGATCCCGCAATCGAGCTCGCTGAACGACTGAAGGAATTGGTCCCGGTCAATGCCTCCAGGATGTTGTTCTGCTCGTCGGGTTCGGAGGCGAACGACACCCAGATCAAGCTCGTCTGGTACATGAACAACGCGCTCGGGCGACCGCAGAAGAAGAAGATCATCAGCCGGATGCGAGCGTATCATGGGGTGACGATTGCGGCCGCTTCGCTCACCGGCCTTGCGAACAACCACCGCGATTTCGACCTGCCCATCGCCGGCATTCTGCACACGGGATGCCCGCACCATTACCGGTTTGCCCATGACGGCGAGAGCGAGGACGAGTTTGCTCGCAGACTGGGAAGGGAGCTCGAAGAGCTGATCATCCGCGAGGGACCGCAGACCGTGGCGGCTTTCATCGCCGAGCCGGTGATGGGGGCGGGCGGAGTGATCGTTCCACCGAAAACCTATTTTTCCGAAATGATGCAGGTGTGCCGCAAGTATGACGTCTACATGATCTCCGACGAGGTGATCTGCGGTTTCGGCCAACTCGGGACCATGTTCGGCTGCAGCATGCTTGGATTCGAGCCCGATTCCATCACGGTCGCAAAGGCACTGACGTCGGCCTATCTGCCGCTCGCCGGCGTGACCGTTCCGCCGATGATGTACGAGGCCATGCTCGATGAAAGCCGCAAGATCGGCATGTTTGGTCACGGTTTCACCTATTCGGGCCACCCCGTAGCAGCGGCGGTGGCGATCAAGGCGCTCGACATTTATACGCGTGAGCGCATCGCGGATGAGGTCGCACGCAAGTCGCCGCATTTCCAGGCGCGGCTGCGTGCATTGAGCGACCATCCGTTGGTGGGAGAGGCGCGCGGCCTCGGTCTGGTCGGCGGGATCGAGCTCGTCGCCGACCGGCGCAGCAAAACCCCATTCGAGCCGAAAGCAGGCGTCGCTCCGCAGGTCGTGCGCTTCGCCGAGCAGGAAGGCCTGATCGTGCGGGCCCTTGCCGGGGATGTCGTATCGATCTGCCCGCCGCTGATCATCACGCCGACGCAGATCGACGAGTTGTTTGATCGACTGCGGCGCGCCCTGGATCGCAGCTTGGAGTGGGCCAGCGCGCGGCGGCTGGTGTGAGCGGTACGCAGCAGTGTGAAAGTGAAACGGCGCCGGGCCCCCACCCGGCGCCGTTCCCGGCCCCCTCGAGACGAATCAGAAGCTGTTGGGACCTTGCGGTACCGCCGTTGCGACCCTCGGGTTGAACGGCGACTCTCCTTGCTTGGGCGCAAGCACCACGACGATCGTGCCCAGTTTGACGCGACTATAAAGGTCGATCACGTCCTCATTGGTCATCCGAATGCAGCCGGACGAGACGGCCTGCCCGATATGCTCGGGCTGATTGGTGCCGTGGATGCGGAACAGGGTGTCCTTGTTACCTTGGTAGAGATAGAGACCGCGCGCGCCCATGGGATTGTGCGGTCCACCATCGACGAAGTCAGGAATATTGCCGAGACGACGCTTGATCTCTGCCGTCGGCGTCCACGTCGGCCACTCTTCCTTGCGGCCAACTCTGGCGATGCCGTACCAGGACAATGCCTCTTCGCCTACAGCCACGCCGTAGCGAATAGCCTTGTTGTCCGCGAGAACGTAGTAGAGATACCGCGAGTCGGTATCGATCACAATCGAACCCGGGGCTTCCTTGCGATGATACTCGACGATCGAGCGTTGGTAGTCGAATGGAAGCGCAATGCGCTGATAAGGTGCATTGGCCAGGAGCCGGCGATCGCGCGGCGTAAGGTTCGCGTCGCTCGCAGGATCTATCGTGGCCTGCATGCATCCGCCCAGCAGCAGGCTGGCCAGAATAAAAGCAATCCCCCTTCTCGCCATTTACTTCCCCCTTACGCACGCTTTGCGGTGGCGCTGCCGAACGAGCTTTTCGACTCTGTACCGTTTCAATTAGCTAAAAGCGCTCGTTACTTCCAGTAAAACACCGGTGCGAATTCAATTGTAACGGCAACCTGTTGCAGGAATGTCGCAGTTTGCGAGAGGGGTCTTGGGGAAAGCCCAATTTCTCTGCAATTAAACGGCCGCGAAGCCGAATTCACCCGACCTCTTGCGACGACCCCGAGCTTCACGTCTTGTTCACCACGCGGGAATTTTCACTGGCGTGCGTGGAACTTAGGCCAAAATGCCACGATCTCACACGATTTGTTGCCCATTTCGGCCGCACTCGCGCGTCATCCCCACGCGCTGATCGAGTGAAGCGTTCCAAGAAAAACAGCAATGGAAGCGAAGATGACCAAAAAGACCACCAGCCCCTCCAAGCAGGATACTCACGATAACAACTCGAACCTCCACAGCCGTTATGGATCCATCGGAATATCGGCAGTTGTCGCCGCGCTGCAGTTCAAACAGGACGTGAAGAGCACCGCTTCCGCGCCGGCCACCACGCCCGATGAGGAGAAGCGTCGCGACATGGCGGCCTGATCTGGTCGCCAGCCTCATCTGATCCGCTTCTGCGCATTTCCAAATCGGTCTGCATCAACCCCGTTGACGGTGCCGCTGGACCATGTCGCGGCATGGCCAGCGGCGCTCGTCTTTGGCGCAGCAGGCTGAATTTGCATCCGTAGCCGCTCAGCCAAATTCATATGGATTGTCACCCAACGCGGTTATAAGAAGCCCAGGGCGCATCGTGGCGTGGGATCTCGATCCCCCGGATTGTGCAGTCGGACATCGCGGAGGGGTCATGCTCTGGGTCTACGTTCCGCGCGATACCTCCCTTGAGCGCATTCCGGTCGCGTCGAAGGAAGACGTGCCTGACGCCTCGGTCTGGTTCGACCTGGTCAATCCGAATACCCAGGAAGACAGGATAGTGGAGCACAAGGTCGGTATTGCGGTTCCGACCCGCGAAGAAATGCAGGAGATCGAAGTCACCAGCCGCCTCTATGTGGAGAATGGGGCGCGATACATGACGGCCACGTTGATGTCTCAGGCCGATAGTCCCACCCCAAGGACCACGCCGATCACCTTCATATTATCCGGGCACCGGCTGATCACCGTTCGTTACGAGGAGCCGCGCCCGTTCTTGATTGTCGGCAACAAGCTTGCCCGCGTCTGCTCGCCCGCGGTCAGCGGGGAATCGGTGCTGATGGACCTGCTTGATGCCGTTATCGACCGCACAGCCGATATTCTGGAGCGCATCGGCGGAGAGGTCGACCAAATCTCCCATGACATATTCGAGCCGGAAGGCGGACGAGCCGATCGCAGCTATAACCAGATCCTCCGGGCCATCGGTCGCAAAGGCGACCTCGCCTCCAAGGTGCGCGAGAGCCTGGTCTCCATTGGCCGCCTTCTGCTTTATCTGGCTAATGAAGCTGACACCATGCGCTGGCCGAAAGAGCCGCGAGCCCAGCTGCGCGGTATGCAGCGCGACGTCCATTCCCTGTCGGACCATGCCGCCTATCTCTCCAACAAGATTCAGTTCCTGCTCGATGCCATGCTGGGTGTCGTCACCATCGAGCAAAACAACATCATCAAGATATTTTCGGTCGCGGCGGTCGGGCTCATGCCGCCTACGCTGATCGCGTCGGTCTACGGCATGAACTTCAAGCACATGCCGGAGCTCGATTGGTTCTACGGCTACCCGGTGGCGATTGCCCTGATGGTTCTGGCGTCGGCGCTGCCCTATTATTTCTTCAAGTGGAAGAAATGGCTGTGATTCTAGACATGCTGTCCGCCATTGATGTGAATTTCGGCGCCGTTCAAGTAGGATGAAGTGTCGGTGCACAGCACGTAAATGATCTTGGCTACCTCGTCGGGGGTACCGAGGCGATGCATCGGGATTTGATGCGCCACGATCTCTTCCGTGCCGGGAGAGAGCATTTGGGTATCGATCTCGCCCGGAGCAATGGCGTTGACGCGAACCCCGAGCGGGCCGAAATCAGCAGCCATTTCCCGCGTCAGCGCGGCCAGCGCGGCTTTCGACGTGGCGTAGGCGGCGCCTGCGAACGGGTGTACCCGGGAGCCTGCAATCGAAGTCACGTTCACCACGGAGCCCTTTGCGGCTTTGAGCTCCTCGAGCAGACCACGCGCAAGCATGATGGGCGCGAGGAAATTCACCCGGAATACGTGTTCCCAAACGTCGATCGTGGTCTCGATGGAGGACAGGCGCTTTCCTGCATCCGCCTTGGGAGAGATCGCTGCGTTGTTCACCAGCGCGTTGAGCTCCGGCGGGTCCAGCCGCTGCTTGATCTCGGTGATTGCGGTAAGCGTCTGCTCCGGGTCCGAAAGGTCGAGCTGAATGTGGTCTTCCGGCCCCATCTCCCATGGGCAGTTCTCGGGGAAGGCGTGCCGCGAGCAGGTAATGACCCGCCAGCCCGCCGCGGAGAACCGCTTGACGGTGGCATGGCCGATGCCCCGGCTTGCCCCGGTCAGAAGGAGAGTTCGCCGCGGACTGTTTGGCCTGGTCATGTCGGGGGATTGGCGAGGGGTGGCCGCATCGGAGCCTCAAGGGTAAAGCCGCGTTTTGCGCCAGGGTGCATCCAAGCCCTCGCGGCGAAACTCGACCCGGTCATGCAATCGAAACGGCCGATCCTGCCAGAACTCCATGATGAGCGGCACCAGCCGGTATCCGGACCAATTCAGTGGTCGGGGCACCTCGCCCAGCGCAAATTTCGCCACGTGACGGGCAATAGCCTGCTCGAAAGCATGCCGACTTTCCAGTGGGGCGGATTGCTTGCTGGCCCATGCGCCAATCTGGGCAAGGCGGGGGCGGGTCGCGAAATACGCATTCGCCTCGGCATCGTCGACCCTGCCTACGGGTCCGCGCAATCGGACTTGTCGATTGGATGATTTCCAATGAAACAGCAAGGCGGCGCGATGGGTTGCGTCCAACTCCTGCCCTTTTTGGCTGGCCATGTTGGTGTAGAAGACGAATCCCCGTTCGTCGAAACCCTTCATGAGGACCATGCGAACATTGGGCAGGCCATCCGCATCGACCGTGGCGAGCGCCATCGCGGTCGGATCGCGTGGCTCGCTCCTTGTCGCATCCGCGAACCAGGCGGCAAACAGGCGCAGCGGCTCGTCGGCTTCGGTAAAATCACCGGTCGTTAACCAGCTCGGGTGTTCTATGGGAGCCGATTCTGACAACGTGCGGAGTCCCCAAGTGGCGGCGCTGGCGCCAAGCGTTACATCCCAACATCTGGGTATATAGAGGAATGCCGTCGCGATCGCACGCGCTTGTGTACCGCTGCATCCGGGGGTGCGCGGCCGCGCTCACGCTCGCGCTGGCGGGCTGCAGCTTCTCCTATCAGCTGGACAACTTGTTTGCCAAAGATGAAGGGGCCGCGCAGCACGGCGGCTCGCTTCACCTCGCCACCCCGAAGCCGCTCATGCAAGCGCCGTCGGAAGCAGACCTCACGATCGCGCGCGCGGTAGCGAGTGACGCTCTAAGCAAGGGTGGCAAGGACGTCAGCATGCCTTGGGAAAATCCAAGGACCGGCGCACGCGGCACCATCACGCCGCTGGCTTCGGCCTACACGCAGGAAGGCAGCGTGTGCCGCGATTTTCTCGCGAGCTATGTCAAGGACGGAGGCGAAGCTTGGCTCCATGGCGCCGGCTGCCGCGTGGATCGCGGCAAATGGCAGGTCCGACGCTTGCGGACGTGGAAGAATTCGTCGGACATCAAGACGTCGCCGCAGTCCTAGCGAGGTTGCACGTTGCTCGGCGCCCTGCGGGTGAGCAATAAGGGGCGTGACCATCCCACTATCTTTTGCCCGGCGCCGCGCTGAAATCGGCGGTGTCGAACCTGCTGTGGTGCCTGGGCCCGCGCCAGGCCCTCGAAGAATCACGAGCAACCTCATATTGTTGCGCTCCGCTGCCAACCTCCCCACATAATTGGCGGGGTTGGTGGGTTGCTCCAATGAGGACGCGTATGCCGGTTTGGAGGGTTGAAGATGCGCGACCCCTATGACGTCCTCGGGGTGTCAAAGGGAGCAAGTGCCGCTGAGATCAAGAGCGCATTCCGGAAACTCGCCAAAAAGTTGCACCCGGATGCCAACAAGCATGATTCGCGTGCGGCCTCCCGCTTTTCCGAATTGAATGCGGCGTATGAGATCGTTGGCGACGAAGCCAAGCGGAAGGCCTATGACCGCGGGGAAATCGATGCGGAGGGCAAGCCGCGCTTTCACGGCTTCGAGGGGTTTGGCAGTCGGGGCCGCGGGGGTTTCGGCCAGGCGGGCGGGTTCGAGACGTTCACGTGGGGTGCTGACGGCATTCACCGCGGCAGCGGGCGCGGCTTCGGTGCTTTCGAAGACATCCTCAAAGAGGCGTTCGGAGGCGGCATGGGACGGGGGCCCCGGGCACGGCCAGGAGCTGGATTCGGCGTTGATTTCGATGATTCCGGCACCACCACTCAATCCGGTGGCCACGGCGGCGACGTTACGGCTTCGCTCTCAATAACCCTGGCGGAATCCGCAAAGGGTGTGACGAAGAGAGTGCAGCTGCCGACGGGAAAGGAGATCGAGGTCAAAATCCCGGCAGGCCTCGCCGATGGCCAGCAGATCAGGTTGAAGGGGCAGGGGACAACGGGTCCAAGCGGCCGTGCCGGCGATCTCCTGATTACGGTTGCGGTGGCCCCGCATCCGCTTTTCAAGCGCTCCGGGGCCGATCTGCGGATCGACCTTCCCATCGCGCTTTATGAGGCGGTGCTCGGCGGCAAGGTGCGCGTGCCAACCCTGGACGGGGAGGTCGAGCTTGCGATCCCCGCCGGGACAAATTCGGGGCGCACGTTCCGACTGAAGGGGAGGGGCTTTCCAGCCAGAGAGGGCAGGGGCGACCTTCTCGCAACCGTGCGGATCATGCTCCCGGATCGCGCCGATGCCGACCTCAACGAGTTGATGCGCAAGTGGCACGAGCGAAAGCGGTATGACCCGCGCAAGGATATAGGGTCGTAGCCTCGCGTTGACCTCGTTCGGTCCGCCGGTTACCAACCCGCGGCCGGCAGGAACTCATGTCGTTCAATACCTTTGGCCACGTTTTTCGGGTCACGACGTTCGGCGAGAGCCATGGTCCGGCCATCGGCTGCGTGGTGGATGGATGCCCGCCCGGCATTCCTCTGACCGAGGCTGACATCCAGCCTTATCTGGACAAGCGCCGGCCGGGGAACTCACGCTTCACCAGTCAGCGTCGCGAGCCGGATGCGGTGAAAATTCTTTCCGGGGTGTTCGCCGACCCCGCCACCGGCACGCAGGTCACGACCGGTACGCCCATCGGCCTCGTCATCGAGAATGTCGATCAGCGCTCGAAGGATTATTCCGAGATCAGCGACAAGTATCGGCCCGGCCACGCCGACTACACCTATGACATCAAATACGGGATCCGCGACTTTCGCGGCGGTGGCCGTCAATCCGCACGCGAGACCGCAATGCGGGTTGCCGCCGGAGCGATTGCGCGCAAGCTCGTACCGGGCATGAGGGTGCGGGCAGCACTCGTCCAGATGGGGTCGCACAGGATCGAACGCGCACGCTGGAGCTGGGACGAAGTGGAGCGTAATCCGTTCTTCTGTCCTGATCCCGAGCAGGCCCAGCTCTTCGAAGGATATCTCGACAACATCCGCAAGCGCGGATCATCGGTAGGAGCGGTCATAGAAGTGGTGGCGGAAGGCGTTCCGGCAGGGCTTGGCGCGCCGGTCTACGGCAAGCTTGATGGCGATCTCGCGGCCGCATTGATGGGCATCAATGCGGTCAAAGGAGTGGAGATTGGAGCGGGCTTCGCGGCTGCCGCGCTCAGCGGGGAAGAGAACGCGGATGAGATGCGCATGGGCAACGATGGAAAACCCGTTTTTTTGTCCAACCAAGCCGGCGGCATTCTCGGCGGGATCTCCACGGGACAGCCGATTGTCTGCCGTTTCGCGGTGAAACCGACCTCGTCCATCTTGACGCCCCGGCGCACCGTCGATCGGTACGGAGCCGATACCGAGATCGTCACCAAGGGGCGCCACGATCCCTGCGTCGGAATTCGCGCCGTGCCGATCGGGGAAGCCATGGTCGCGTGCGTTCTTGCCGATCATTATCTGCGTCACCGTGGGCAGATCGGAGAGCAGCCGCCATGGCCGTTTACGCGTCCCGAAGCGTGAGCAGCGGATTGATTTCCATGAAAACGCAGTACTGCGAGTTAATCGCGTGCACGGTGATCATCAGCGGGTAGAGGCCGTCATCGCCGCCTTCGCCGCAGGCGAGATCGTGGTCGTCACCGACGACGACGACCGCGAGAACGAAGGCGATTTGTTCGTTGCGGCATCGCTCTGCACGCCGGAAAAAATGGCCTTCGTCATTCGCAACACCTCGGGCATCGTCTGCGCTCCGCTCTCGGCCGAGCATGCCAAGCGCTTGCATCTGGACCCGATGGTGGCGGCCAACGATGCGCCGCTCGGCACCGCGTTCACGGTCTCGGTCGATTGCCGTCACGGTCTCACCACCGGGATCTCGGCGGAGGAGCGCAACAACACGGTGCGCGCGCTTGCCAACGACAACAGCGGCGCGAGCGACTTCGTGCGCCCGGGTCACGTGTTTCCGCTGGTCGCCAAGGACGGCGGTGTGCTGATGCGATCCGGGCATACCGAGGCCTGTATTGACCTCTGCAGGCTTGCCGGTTTGCCGCCGGTCGGCGTGCTCGCGGAGTTGATGAACGACGACGGCTCCGTCATGCGCGGTCCAGGCGTCGCAGGATTTGCGGCCCGGCATAAGCTCAACCAGGTTTCCATAGCGGATCTGATCGCGTATCGGCAGACGCGGGACAAGCTGGTCAAGCGCATTGGCGAGTTTCCGGTGAAGAGCAGCATCGGGACGCTTCAGGGTTACGCCTATGTCACCCCGTTCGACGCCATTCAGCACATGGCGTTTGTTTACGGCCGGATCGGCAGCGGCAAGGATGTCCCGGCCCGGCTGCACCGCGCCGACATCATTCGCGACGTTTTCGGTGGAGCGCATTCGGTCCACTCGGCGTTGGAGCGCTTCAAGCAGGAAGGACGCGGGGTGATCGTTTTCCTGCGCGACGGCGCTGCCGGCGTGCCCACTCACGCCATCCCGCACTCCGGCTCGACCGGATCCGAGTTCGCGCGCTCGCGGCAATGGCGCGAGGTTGGGCTCGGAGCCCAGATCCTCAAGGACCTCGGGATAACCTCCATTCGGCTGCTGACGTCGACCAAGATGACCTATGTCGGGCTCGCAGGCTTCGGCATCGAGATCACAGCGACCGAGCTGATAGAGGACCGTGCAGCGCGGAGTTGATCTCTATTCGATCACCTCGTCAGCGATTGCGAGTATTCCCGGCGGGATTGTGAGACCGAGCATATTTGCGTCTTCGCAAGTGTCCATTCAGTTGCAGGACCAACGAGCCCCGCGTTTCAGGCAATGCCTTCCGGGCTGCGCTTTTCTTCAAACACCCGGATCTCCGGCGGCTTTCCGGCAAGGCCGAGCTCGCTCCAGCGCGACACCACGCGCTCGTAAGTCTTTTTGTCGAGCTTGGTACGCGGCGAGAATGACTTGATGTGCCTGTAATCCATGCACGCATTGATCAGGGCCTTGGAGCCCCAGGGGCGGATTTCCGGCGGGTTGAGACTCGGATCGAGGAACGTGCTCCACGTCTCGCGGAGAATATCGATCGAGTGCGCGGGTCGCGAGCGCGTTGCCATCGCCCACAGCACCTGACCGGTGTTGGTGGGATCGATATCGTCGTCGACCACGATCACGTATTTGCCGAAATAGGCGCCGGCGGTGCATTGCGCTGCGAGCGCCATCACCTGCGAGGCATGACCGGCATACATCTGTTTTATGGCGACCACGGTCATCCCCCAGCCGGCGGCCTCGGGGATTGACCACACGCCTTGGATGCCGGGCACGCCAAGCTTCTGCAGGTCGGCCCAGATGCCGGCCGAGCGCGCCAGCGCCCAGAACAATCCGCATTCGTTGGACGGACCATCGGCCATCAGCGCGCAGGTGAGCGTCGGGTTGTTGCGATAACGCAGCCGCTCGACGCGCATGTAGGGCGTCGCCCCGGACGGGCGTCCGTAATAGCCGGTGAACTCGCCGAACGGCCCCTCGGCAAAGGTCTCGTCGGGATAGAGATGACCTTCCAGGATGATCTCGGCGTGCGCGGGAAGCGGCAGGCCGGTGACGTCGGATGTGAACAGCTCGATCGGCGAGCCCTTTATCCCGGAGTAATACTCATACTCGCTCTCGGTCTTCGGCAGAGTGGTCGCGCCGACGAGAAACAACAGCGGATCAATGCCATAGGCCGCAGCGATCGGCGCAGGCTTGCCCATCTTCCACCACTTGTCGCGGTCGGCGCCCGCATCCTTGCCCGGCGACGTGTACACGCCGATTTCGCGCGCGCCCTTGATCATCATCCGATAGGTGCCGACGTTGATCCGGCCGCTCTCGGGGTCCTTGGTAATGACGGCATCGTTGGTGCCGAGATAGAGTCCGCCGTCGAGCGGCCACATCCGCTGCGCCGGGAACTGGCGGATATCGATCTTGTCGCCGTCGACAATGTTCTGGCTGGAGACGGCGTGCTCGGCCGGTACCTCTGTCGGGGCCATCTTGCGTCCGAGCTTCTCCTGCAGGATCTTCACCGCCTTGAGCGGATGCTCGACCGGCTCCTCGCCGATCATCAGGCAGAACCGCGACAGGTTGCAGCCGATCATGTTGTAGAGGACCTTGTGGCCCGGATGACCCTCGATGTTCTCGAACAGCAACGCCGGGCTTTTTTCCAGCCCCACGAGATAGGTGATGTGCGCAGCCTCAAGATCAGGGCTGACCTCGGCGGTGATGCGTTTGAGCTCGCCCATCGCCTCCGCCTTCTCCAGCCAGGCATCGAGCTCGCTGGCATTGCGTCGGTGCACGCCCGCCGCCTTGGTCGGCTGCTGGATGTTGGCGGCGTGACTGCCGACCTTCACTGACATTTCCATGGCCCGCTCCACATCTGTTGATTCACCGCGAGCGCGATCCCAATTGTCCATCAGCTCCGCGCGATGCCGCGCCGCCCCTGTGCGTACCAGGCCGTGGCCGCCCATGTGCGAACCAGGCCGTGGACGGCCGGGGGCAGAGAGCCAGCAATGATAGCACCGGATTCGATAGCGATCACGGCTCGATGCCGCTGGTAGGAAGCATGGAAATGCGGTCGGACGCTACTTTGTTGTGAACAACGTCCCCTTGGACCATAAATCGCTGGACGAGCTGCGTACTCGTCAGGCGCGAGAACAACGCGAGGAATGGTGCCTTGGGTTCGTTCGGCCAAAATGCTCTCCTACGTCGCTTGCTGTCGGGCTCCTCCGGCCAAACATTACGGTTTTGCCGATCTTGCGCGGCTTATGCCGGCGGCTTGTCGAACGCGACGAATTGTCCCTGCTCTCAAACTCAGCAAAACACTGCAGCTTGGAAGACGACCACTGCGCATCCTGCCGGCCATGGCATCGAGGGAGGGGGGCGAAGCCCGAAAAAAAAGTGAAAATCAACCCCCGGCACAGTAAGAATCACTCTCTTTTTAAACGCTGGATTTGACCGCACTCACACCCCACTTTGAGGCCGCCTGCATTGGAGGGCATTCAAAGCGGTCCTATTGATGCGATCAGCAATTTCTCAGGGCAGGACACGTGGTGGAGACAAACAAAAAGGTAAAGGAGGAGCGCACTGCAACAGCCAGAGATGGTCGGCGAGTTATCGTTTGCGCACATCAAGCGGCCCGCCCGTCTGCTGACGCATCTAAGAGAGCGAGCCTCCAAGATGATGGGCAATGTCACTTGGCTGCTGGCCGGAGCGGGAGGAAAGCTCAGTTGCATCAGTGCTCTCACCACGCCCGTTGCAACGACCTCGGTGCCTTTTTCCATCTCGTCGCCTCGCGCTACTCGATCAACGAGGATAACCGCATCGCTGACCGCTCCTGATGGTAGAACCGTGAAGCGCAGGACCATCGGGCCATGATAACGTTCTGGGCCGGCCGTAATGCCGACGACAAGATCGGAAATTGCGTTTTGCACGACGGCATTGATCGTGTCGGGCGAAAGCGCCCCCGAGACAATCGGTCCGCTTTCGCTGATATGGCCGTGCAACACGAACCGGCCCTCGATCGGATCCTATGGAGCCGTCGACCCGCTCGACCGCATGCGGCATCCGATCGTCGAATATGACGAGGCGGTTGAACCTCGGTGCAATCGCATCGTAAAAGTCGGTTCCCGCTCCAGCCCGGGTGAGCCGGCTGCGAAAAGCATCACCCTCCTTCAGGATGAAAATGCGGTCATCCGTGACCTTTATTGGAACGGGGCAAGAGAGCTGTTGAGTCAGAGTGAGTAAGGCCCTACTGAACCCCAGGCCCAGTTTTGGGGTAAACCTAAATCAAACCACGGCAGCTGCTCGTCGGAAAGGCGCACGCCGCGCCGAGCGAGTTCTTTGCTTGCATCGGAAAATTGTGCTGCAACCGTCTGATCGAGATCCCGGAGCGGGAGCCGCTGTGGAGTGCCGAGGCGCGACGCGAGGCAAGGCCGAGCCCCGGTCTTATGTCTCCATCACCCGTTGGGCAAACTGAACTGAAAGATCGCACCCCGTTCGGTGTTGGCGCTGGCCCACAAGCGGCCGCCATATGACTCGATAATCCTCCGACTGATTGACAGCCCCATGCCTGTGCCTTGCGCCTTGGTGGTGAAGAACGTCTCGAAAATGCGCTCGGTTTCCTCAGCGCGAAGCCCGATACCGGTATCGCTCACCGAAATCACCAACTGATCATCCTCGGCCGGCTTCGACGTGATAGTCAGCTCACCGCCTGTGTCCTTCATCGCCTCGATGCCGTTGAGCATCAGGTTCATCAAAACCTGCTGCAGCTGTACGCGATCCGCTGCTATCGTCGGAATTCCAACATCGAGCACGGTGCGGATTGAAACGGAGTACCGACTCGCCTCATTGCGCAGCAAGACCATCATCTCTTGAATCATTTCGTTCAGATCAACCTGTTCCCGCTGCGGCGTACCTCGCCGGTAGAGCGAGCGTACTCGGTTGATGATGTCGGAGGCGCGCCTCGCGTCATCGACCATGCGCGAAGCAGCCTCGCATGCCTCTTTCACATTGGGCGCATCTCGATGCAGCCATCGGGCACAGGCGTTGGCGTTCATAACGGCGGCGGCGATGGGCTGCTTGATCTCGTGAGCCAGCGAGGCAGCCAGTTCTCCCATCATGCTCACGCGGTTCACGTGCGCGAGATCAGCCTCCAACTGGCGCAGCCGCTCGCGTTCTTCCTCGGCCCGTTTGCGATCCTCTATGTCCAGCGACGTTCCGTACCAACTCACAATTGTCCCATGCTCGTCACGCAGCGGCACGGCCCGATGCAGGAACCAACGATATTTCCCGTCGCTGGCTCGTCGCATTCGGGCCTCATTCTCGAACGGCTTGCCGGTGGCCAGCGAAGCAGCCCACCTTTTCGCATGTTCCGCGATGTCGGCGGGGTGAAATGGTTCTTTCCAGCCATCGCCTCGAGCATCGCTCGGGGATATTCCGGTGTATTTCAGCCAACGGTGACTGAGAAAATCGCTGGCGCCGTTAGGCAGCGCGCTCCATGCCATGGTTGGAATCGTATCGATCACGTCACGAAGCCGCTGCTCACTGCGCCGCAGCGCTTCCGCTGCGCGATCCCGTTCAATCGCAACCCGTACGAGGTGCGTCGCGAACTCGATCAGCTCGAGGTCTTGCGAGCCCGGGCTGCGCGGCTCGTGATAGTACATGCAGAATGTTCCCAGGACTTCGCCTTTCGAAGAGAGTACTGGGTTCGACCAGGAGGCTCGCAGGCCATGCTTCAGTGCTGAAGCGCGATGCTCCGGCACCTCCCACAGCGGGTCAGTCTTGATATCGGAGACAATGACCGGCGATCCTCTATAAGCTGCGGTGCCGCAGGAGCCGGCACACGGCCCAATTGGCAGCTTTTCCATCTGCTGCCTCCACTCGTCAGGCAGACTTGGTCCTGCAACGAAATCCAGATGAACGCCATCGGGATTGAGTAACAAGACCGAAGCAAGCGTGCCGCTCCGTTGCTCCTCGATCATCAGAGACAGGGCATTCAGGATGTCTTCCAGTGCGACCCCAGTAGCGATCATCTCGAGGAGCCGTTTTTCTCCGGCCCTCAAGGCTTCTCCTCGCTTGTGATCTTCAATGTCCGCCAGCGCCATTTCACGATACGCCCACGCTTATCGCGCAACCGGCGCACGATACCATGATCTTACGATGTGGTTCTAACATGCGCCTCGAGCGCGATCCGATGCGCACACGCAAACATCTGTAGATTATAGCTTACCCCTCCTTCCTCGTCGCCGTGCCTCAATTCCATCCCATTCCTTTGGCGCAAGAATTCGCAAACGACAGCAACCCGCGGCAAGCGCTCGCCTGGGAGATGGAGCAACACGGGGTCCTCGATCCTTCCATCGAAGAGGTCGAAGAAGGTTCGTCGGTAGGTGCGGCGCAATGCATGCCCATTGCTCATCATTTAGCCAAAACAATCCTGCGCGCATTAAGCCTCCCTGCTGAATCGCTCAGCGTGAGAGAATCAGAGTGCGCTAAATAGCTACAGACCCTAGCTCACCGCCACACGCAACACCTGCTCTGTCGCTTCGAGAAGGGACGCAATCGGACTGTAGCTGCTATGAAGCAGATGAATTGCGCCACGCAGCGTCGCGGCTCCGATCATCTGTTCCCCTTCGATCCCAACGAATACAGATGGCCCCCACAACGCTTCCAAACGCAGGTCGCCAAAATCCGTCTCGAAAGGCAAAACTCCAAGGTTGGAGACCATCATTTCACAGGCGCACACCTGCAATTCGAACTGAGCGATCCCCTGGACACCGGGGTTGCTCAAGATAAGTTTGTCAAACCCGCTGAAGACCGCCGACAGGCCGCCCGGCGTCCGCATGTCCGCAAGATCATCATGGACCGAACGTGCAATTTCCCAAAACTGGATAGGCGACTTCGGATTGTACCAGCCTACAGGAAAGATGATCGACAAGGCGCAATCGTCGCCGCGGCCCAAAATCGTCCTGTTATTGATGGGTGAGACAACACGAACCGGCGCCTCTCTCCATTCGCGCTGAATATCTCTACCAGCGAACACGAGGGCTGTGGCTAACGCTCCATGCACCGTCGTTCCCTCTCGTCGCGACCGCTCACGCAGCCTGTCACTCAATTCAGCGGGCAAACGTAGACCCCGCACACGGAGAAGGGAACGGTCTCTCTTTAGGAGAGTTCCTGGGGAGCCGGGCGGCGCAGGCGCCTCGGATGCTTCAGACCCAAGTTCAGTGCTTTGGATTGTCGGCGGCGGGCAGAGGTCTTCCTGGGGCTGTGGGACGGGAAGCGCTTCTAGAGGTTTTCCGGAAAGCGCTTCAAGGATGTCCCGAACGATGAGAGCAACCGAAAGGCCGTCTGCGATTGAGTGATGCACTGTGAGCAAAATCGTTGCCCTATGCGCCTCGTGAAGCAATACAGCTCTTACGAGGAGAGCGTCTTCTAGCGGGAACGGAGTCGACAGTTCGGTCTCCAATTCGTCTTCCCAACCTTGCAGCGCATCTCCCGGAACTATCTGAAGTGGAATGCGCAACTCGGGAAGGAGGCGGAAATACGGGGCACCGCTGTCGTCCGCGTCGATGCAGACTCCCAATAGCGGATGACGCCACTGAACAGCATCCAGTGCGGTGCGCCAGGAACCAGTCGTTGTTTCTCCTGTAATCTGGGCTGCAACGACGAAGTGCTTCCAGCTATTCTGATTACTAAGCCAAAAATAGGCTTCACTTGGTCCAAGATAGCGGATCAGGGTTTCCGACGCGGGTATTCTCATAGTAAGAACCGCGCTCCTTTGCTATTTGGTGCGGAGCGGGTGCAAAATCCAGTAGGAGGGCGGTTCGTCCTGTTCGAGCTTTCACTCATACTCCGCTCGACCGATCGTAGATACGATGCGGTCGATGGAGAGGTCGAATTTTTATTCGAGTTCATGCTGCCACAAGGTTGGCCACTTCGCCGCGCGCCGGATAGTCCTTGGCAATGACGTAGTCGAGGGCGCCGAGAATATCGGCCAAGTGAGGACGCGCGAACGGCATCGTCTGTACGCTGGCGAAATAGAGCGTGTGATCCGGCTGTACCAGGAACAGCCCCGGCTCCGAAAACAAAGCCGGTTCCTCCACTTCGGCGGAAGTCTTTCCCCGGCCGGTTCAAGGCCATATCCGAGGGCGGCTAAATGCCGTTCACGCCGGCCCCGCCGCGAGAAACAGACCGAGCAGTATGATTACGACCCCGGACACAATGAACATGAGCCTCACCACATCGACGGATCGAGACACTTCCGCCGCCGCGCTCGCGCGGTCCCGGCCGCAGCACGTCCCCTCCTTCCGCGTTATGGAGTGATATGGATGGCCCATCGTGAAGTAGCTTTCTCAAAATTGTCGCGATTGGATACTTCTTGCTCAAATTCCACTTGGCTGAGCTCGATCCTCCCGCTGGAGTCCCTGGTCCCATCGCCGGCGCTGGCTTACCCGGCCTCATCTTGGCGAGGGCGGTCTTTTCGGCTGGTGGCGACAGCGGAGGCAAACACTATAAACGGTGTCAGGATTTTGCCGTACCAGAACCTGCCAGCAGGACAACATGACGACACGTCCTCACCGTAATTTTCGTCTGGAGACTGGTTCGACGTGCAGCGAAATGAGGATGGGGATGCCCCCCGATCTTGAAATACATTCATTCATTCGAGACCGCGGCGGTAAGCCGTCGGAGTGATCCCGGCATGCTTGCGGAAGCTCGTCGTGAATGAGCTGGTCTCGCTATAGCCGAGAGCGAGACCGATCTTCGTCACTGAGAGCTCGTGGTCCGCTAACAAGTTCTTGGCCTTTTCGATGCGGCGCGAAGCGAGGTAACGATGCGGGGGGACGCCCACCAATTCCTTGAATGCGCGCGAAAAGTGATATGGACTCAAGTTCGCTAGCTGCGCCAATTCGGATAGTGAGATGTCTTCGGCGACGTGCTCCTCGATGTACCGCGTTACTTTCTTCTGTTGCCATGCCGCAAGTCCTCCGCGGGAACTCTGCGCCGCAGCAGCATCGCCGTCGTTGAGACGCAGAAGGTCGTGCGCCAATACGATGCTCAGGGCTTCGACGTATTGCCGCGAGGCTCCGGCAGGATTTATCGCTTGTGCCTTGAGTTTCCGCAGCGTGTCCCACAGATCCCGGTCAAAGAAAAACAGCCGCGGCTTGAAATCGGTCTCTGCAAAACGCGGCTCCGGATTCAATAAACGACTGCGCGGATCAATGTAGAAGTAGGTTATTTCCAGGGTGCGAGGTTTTTGCCAACCAAAAAAACGAACCCCAGCGGGCACGAAGATCAGCTGCCGGTGGAACTCCCGTCGACTGGATCTCGGCAAACCTTCGATGACCGTCTCACCGTCGTCGCGCTCGGCGTGTTCCACCATGATCAGTAGATGAGATGTCCCCTTGAACTCGGACTGAAATGGTTCGCGCCTGAGGAGCTGAACGGTGTCCACCTGAATACCATCCCAATTGGTGTTTTGATGTCGAAAAATATCGGGCGGAGTTATCCGCAATTCGGTGCAAACGCGCGGCGATCCGATATCCAGTTTTTCCATTACGGTCTCCTGATACGGTCTCCTGATCTCGTTCTGAAGACTCCTTCTGGCAGCGCTTCCACCCGTCGTTTGCTGTCTCATCTAAGTAGCCTTTTGTGAAACAGCAAAGGCGTTCAACTTTAACTGCGAACCGCGTGTCGCGAGGTTATCAGGCCGCGACGCTGTGGTCAGTGGCCGTTCTTTGCCGGCCCGCTCTCAATGCCTGCACCGCCACACCACGCGGTCGAATGTCACAACCCAGCTTGGACCAGATACTCGTAATCGTTCAGAGCACGACCCTGTTGCAGGATGCCAGGAATGGCTCCACCGCGATGTTTCTTCATGTTGCCATCAAGCGTGAGGGCGAATTTATTGGACGATGGTGTCCTCGATACTTTGGTATCAGTCGGCGCCTGCGACGTTCATACTTCCGTTTTCCATCAACGCCTCGGACAGCGGGGGGTGGGGGACTCGAACTCAGGAAGCCGTGCGCGAGCCATCTATTGAGATGTTGTGCTAATTTCCGTTGACTCGGCCAAAACACGCCAGCAGAGCTATTCGCGTTATTTTTTCTCTCGTAAGTTGCACCGCAACATCACACGTCTGCAAGCGTCCTCTCCGCGATACATCTGGTATAGCGGGGTCGCCGCCATAACAAGCACCTCACCTCAGCGCGCCAAAAACAAAGCCCAGGGCGGTAATTCGCGCCAAGCTTGGAGACAATTCGCAAGGATGCCCTTTCTTACTTGAGTCCCGTTTCACTGCCAACGGTTTTTTTCGGAGCTTGCATTTTGCGATTGTTTGCGCGGCTTATTTGGGGTCGGCGACCCGCACGCGTCTCGATCGCGGCAGTTTGCCGCGCATCGGGCGGCGCCACGCGGGCCAACGCCATTTGCCACAACGCGATCAAGAGGGTATATCCCGGAAATAACGCGCTCGACCCCCGGCCACCTCAGACACTGCCGTGGAGCGATGCGATAACCACGAGGCACTGACCTTCCCCGAGACGCTTTCGCGCGCTCGGGGTTTGTTTTTTGTGCTTCCTCGTAGGGTGGGCACGGCGCGCGAGTGCGGCAACGCCTGGAGCAACGGTATGGGCGCGCCTTTGCCCACCCTACCAACGACTACGCATTTCCTTCATTTCACCCGCGCCCTTGCCGGTCCGAGCTGGGCCAGCGCCTGCTCCCCCGAGATCGGGTGCCTCACATCGAGGGCGGCAAAATCGCCTTCTCCGGTGAGCGCTCCCTCCAGGAGCTTATGATACTGGCGGCGCGGCACTTCGATGGCGCCGAAGGTCCGCAGATGATCGGTAACGAACTGGGTATCCAGGAGCTTGAATCCGCCCGCCTTGAGACGAGCGACCAGATGCACCAGTGCGACCTTGGAAGCGTCGCGCGCGCGGTGGAACATGCTCTCGCCGAAGAACGCGCGACCAAGGGTTACGCCGTAGAGCCCGCCGACGAGGGCGTCCCCGTCATAGACTTCAAGGCTGTGGCAATGCCGCCGCTCGTAGAGCTTGCGATAGATCGTGCGGATCCGCCCGTTGATCCAGGTACGAGGACGGCCCGGCCAGGGCTCGGCGCAGCCCTCGAGCACGCCGTCGAAGTCGCGGTCCACGGTCACGATGAAACGGTCGGAGCGCAGGGTCCGTGCGAGCCGCGTGGAGACGTGAAAGCGATCAAGCGGGATCACGCCACGCTTCTCCGGCTCGATCCAGAACAGCGCCGGGTCGTCCGCGCTCTCCGCCATGGGAAATATGCCGCAGGCATAGGCCTTGAGCAGCACTTCGGGCGTGATCTCGATCAGGGCCGATTCACGGTTGGCCATGCGGTTGCGTCCTGCCAGCGCAGATGATTCTACCAGATATGCTGTGATAAGATGCCATGCGAGAGGTTCCCGTGCCAACGCGACCTGCCGCGCACCCGTTCCGTTGCATCGCGATCGTTGCCGTCTGGCTGGTCGTGCTGCAGGCATTCGTCGCGGGCGTGGCGGCCGCGTCTGCGGCCATGCCGCTCCCCGATGTTACCAGCGCGCTCTGCCATGGGGCTGGGAACGCCAAGCGCGGGGATGCGCCCGGCTCTGCCCCGCGCCAGGCATGGCATCTGTGTTGTGCCTCGTGCCTCTGTCCCGCTCCCGCAATCCCGCCGCCGGCTGCACCGGTTCTCCGGGCGTCTGGACATTCTGTTCGCATCGCTGCGCCTCGATCCGTCACGATCATCCTCGCGCGCGGGGCCCGTCGCGCAGGGCAGTCCCAGGCACCTCCAGGTCGGGCATGACCTGATTCGCGCCGCGAGCGACCCGTCGCTCGCCCTGTGTGCTTCCACCCTGGAGATTGAAGATGATTCGCGAGCTCTTTCTCGGCGCTGTCGGCGTCGTTTGTTTGTTTGCTACTGCATCCGCGCATGTCACCCTGGAAAATCCGCAGGCTGCCATCGGCGCGCCGTACAAAGCGGTGCTGCGGGTGCCCCACGGCTGCGAAGGCTCCGCCACAACTGCGTTGCGCATCCGTGTTCCCGACGGAATGATCGCGGTCAAACCCATGCCGAAGCCGGGCTGGAAAGTGGAGACCGTCGTCGGCAAATATGAGAAGGCCTACGATTATTTTCACGGAGCAAAGCTGTCGGAGGGAGTGGTCGAGATCAGCTTCACCGGCGGCAGTCTTCCCGACGCCTACTACGATGAATTCGTCTTCACCGGTTTCATCGTCGGCGATCTCGAGCCCGGCAAAACCCTCTACGTGCCCGTCGTGCAGGAATGCGAGAAGGGCATCAACCGCTGGATCGAGATCCCGGCTGCCGGCAAGTCATCGCGAGACTACCCCGAGCCTGCTCCGGCATTGAAGCTGCTTCCGAAGATGTAGCGTTACCGTGCTCGTGCCCACGCAGCGCCGTGGCATATGAACTCGGCGGCGCAGCAAGCTCCGCAATACCTCCCCCTGAAAGCACCTTTCAGGGGGAGGTATAAGCCTCCGCGCTGTGTATGCGATAGCACCCCCTTCGCGCGCGGGTGCTCACGCTGCATTTGCGCGTTCCTGCTCCTGCTCGCGTTTACAGCCGGCGCGTCCGGGCACGCCGCTCTGGTAAAGGCGGTGCCTTGGGACGGCGCTGTCATCAAAGAGGCCCCGTCCGCGCTCACCCTGACCTTCAACGAGCCGATCTCGCCGCTGATCATTCGTCTTATCGGCCCCGACGGGAACGCGATTCCGGTCGGCGATGCGGTCACGGAGAACGCAACCGTCCGCATTCCGGCCCCGCGGCTTGCGCGAGGAACCCACGTTCTAAGCTGGCGTGTGATCTCGGCGGACGGTCATCCCGTCGGTGGATCGATCGTGTTCTCGATCGGAGCTCCCAGCAGATCGTCTTTGCCCGAAACCCAGCGGAGCGCGGATCTCAGCATCATTGCCGGCTTATGGACCCTCCGATTCGTCATCTACATCGGTCTATTCCTCGGAATTGGCGGCGCCGTGTTCGCCGCCTGGATTTTGCCTGATCGCGATGTCCCGATGGCAGCCGCGCGCGCCGCAGCGCTCGCAGCGTTGGCGGGCGGTTCTTTCGCGGCTTTGGGCGCCATCGGCCTGCAAGGCATGGACGCCCTCGATCTGCCGCTCTCGGCATGGAGAGAGGCAGCCACATGGGAAACTGGTTTCAAGACGTCCTACGGCGTTACGGCCGTTGCAGCAGCTTGCGCGCTGCTCGTCGCCGGTTTCTCGTTCTTTCTCGTCTCTCGGCGCAGCGCGCGCGCTGTTTCGCTTGCGGCGCTGCTCGGCGCGGCACTGGCGCTCACGCTCAGCGGCCACGCCGGCACGGCCAGGCCACAGCTGGTGAGCAGGCCCGCGCTGGTCGTGCACGTCGCCTGCGCCATTTTCTGGATCGGGTCGCTGCTGCCGCTCTACACAAGCTTGCGTGCCGCAAAGGAGCCCGCTTGGTCGCTGGATCGGTTTTCGCGGGTGATCCCGATACCGGTCGCAATCGTTCTGGCGAGCGGGTGCGCGCTTGCTCTCGTTCAGATCGATCGGATCAATGCGCTATGGGGCACGAGCTATGGGCAGGTGCTGCTGTGCAAGCTCGGTCTCGTGGCCCTCGTGCTCGCTCTTGCGTGGCTCAATCGGTACCGGCTGGTGCCGAGGCTCACCAGGGATGGTGCCGCTGGCGTTGCCCCGCTGAGGAGGTCCATCGGGCTCGAGCTTCTCCTCGCATTCGCGATCCTTGGCGTCGTAGCGCTCTGGCGCTTCACCCCGCCACCTCGGGCGTTGGCCGTTGCCGCCCCGATCTCGATCCATCTGCATGGCGAAAAGGCCATGGCGGACATAGAGATCGCGCGCGAGGGCCCTCGCGATGCGGGCACTCGCGCGAACGTGCTCGTTCTCGATCGCGACTTCCAGCCGCTCTCGGCAAAGGAGGTCACGCTGGTGCTCGCCAGTCCAGGATCGGGGATCGAGTCCATACGCCGGCAAGCGGTGCCAACGGGAGAGAGCACCTGGCGCGTCGATAACCTGAATATCCCGGTCGCGGGGCCATGGAACCTGCGCGTGGAAGTACTGGTGAACGACTTCGAGAAGGTGATGCTCGAGGCGACGGTAGAGTTGCCACGCGTGCCGTGAGGAGCGAGCAAGGTTCGGGTGAAAGAGTTGCTCATTCAGGTCAGAGCGCCGCTGGCCAGGAACTCCTCCAGCCAGCGGATGTGATAATCGCCGTCGATGATGTCCTTCTCGCGCACCAGGGCGCGAAACAGGGGCAGGTTGGTTTCGATGCCGTCGATGACGAACTCGTCGAGCGCCCGTTTCAATCGCATCAGGCATTCGCCCCGCGTCTTGCCGTGCACGATCAGCTTGCCGACCAGCGAATTGTAGAACGGCGGGATCGAATAGCCGTGATACACAGCAGAATCCACACGCACCCCGAGCCCGCCAGGGGGATGGTAATGTACGATCTTGCCCGGGGATGCGCGAAACGAGACCGGATTTTCCGCATTGATGCGGCACTCGATGGCGTGTCCGTGAAACTTGACGTCATCTTGCGCCAGCTCGAGGTCGCCTCCGGCAGCCACCCGGATCTGCTCGAGCACGAGATCGATGTCGGTGATCATCTCGGTCACGGGATGCTCGACCTGGATACGGGTGTTCATCTCTATGAAGTAGAAATTCCCGTCCTCGTAAAGAAACTCGACGGTCCCGACACCGAGATATCCAATCTCCCGCATCGCCCTGGCCACGATGTCGCCGATCGCATGACGCGCGGCCTCGTTGAGGGCGGGCGAGGGGCCCTCTTCCCAGACCTTCTGGTAGCGGCGCTGCAATGAGCAATCCCGCTCGCCGAGGTGAATAGCGTGGCCGTGCCCATCGCCGAGCACCTGGATCTCGATGTGGCGTGGCCGGGCAAGATATTTCTCGATGTAGACGGTATCCTCGCCGAATGCCGCCTTCGACTCGGTGCGGGCGATCGCGATCGTGTTTGTCAGGTCCTCCGCCGTGTGCGCGACCTTCATGCCGCGGCCGCCCCCTCCGCCTGCCGCCTTCACCAGTACCGGAAAGCCGACGGATTGCGCGACCGCCAGCGCCTCCTGCTCCGAGGAGACCGGGCCGTCGGATCCCGGCACCACTGGAATGCCGAAACGACTTGCGGCGTGTTTGGCCTCGATCTTGTTGCCCATGAGCCGGATATGCGCGGGCTTCGGCCCGATGAAGTGGATGTTGTGCTCTTCCAAAATCTCTGCGAAGCGGGCGTTTTCAGACAAAAAACCGTAACCCGGATGCACTGCGTCGGCACCGGTGATCTCGCATGCCGCCAGCAGGGAGGGAATATTGAGATAGCTCTCGCGTGCAGGCGGCGGACCGATGCATACGCTTTCATCGGCAAGCCGCACATGCATGGCATCCTCATCGGCGGTGGAATGCACCGCGACCGATGCGATGCCAAGCTCCTTGCAGGCGCGCAGCACGCGAAGCGCTATCTCTCCACGGTTTGCGATCAGTATCTTGTCGAACATCGCTGGGTGGCAGGCGCTATTCGATGATCATCAGCGGCTCGCCGAATTCCACCGGCTGGCCGTCCTCGATCAGAATCTGAATCACGGTTCCCTCCCGCGGGGTGGGAATCTGATTCATCGTCTTCATCGCCTCCACGATCAGGAGCGTATCGCCTGCGCGCACGCGCGTGCCGACCTCCACGAAAGGCCGCGCGCCGGGCTCGGGCGCAAGATAGGCCGTGCCCACCATGGGCGAGGTGACGACGCCGGGATGCTTGGCGGGATCGACCAACCCGGCATCCACGGAACGCACCGGCGACTCCATCGTGCCTGCGGGCGCGGCGTGGAGCAGAGCGCCCGCAGGCTGCGCATGCCGGGCGACGCGCACGCGCTGACCGTCGCGCTCGAACTCGATTTCCGTGAGGCCGGTCTCGTCGAGCAGGCGTGCGAGCTCGCGAATGAGATCGGGGTCGAGCGACCAGCCTGCCTCGACGACCACTTTCTTCTTGCGGTCGCTGCTCATCGGCTCGGCTCTGCCGCGCGAGCGGTCACGAGCGCCGATAATCCCGAAAGCGCAAGCGCATATCCGGTTACGCCGAAACCACAGAGCGTAGCCTGGGCGACCGCTGCAATCTGGGACTGGTGCCGAAAACTCTCCCGCGCGAAGACATTGCTGATATGAACTTCTATCACCGGCAAGCTCACGGCGGCGATGGCATCGCGCAGGGCGATGGACGTATGGGTATAGGCGCCGGCGTTGATGATGATGCCGGCCGCGCTTTTTGCGGCTGCTTCGTGTACCCAGTCCACGATATCGCCTTCGTGGTTTGACTGCCGGAACTCGATATCGAGGCCGTGGCGCTTGGCCGTATCGCGGCAAAGCCGCTCAACGTCCGCGAGCGTAGCTCGCCCATAGATCTCGGGCTCGCGCGTGCCCAGGAGATTGAGGTTGGGTCCGTTGAGAACGTATGCGGTCTTCGCCATGGACGGGTCCGGTCCAGGGCCGATCAGGGAGTTTGGATCAGCGGTTGGCCCTGAATTCGGCCAGTATCTCAGGCGGGCAATGGGCCATGAATTCCGAGCGCCTTGCCTGCCATGATAAGCTCTTTACTTGATCAGAGATAATGACTCCAGTGACCATGCAAAGCCGCACACCAGTTCGGTGTGTTTTTTGGGTGAAAGAAGCAGAGCGGGGCGAGACCGTGCCTGCTCGCACCCGGCTTGAGGATCAAAGTGCCAACGCCCAAAGAATGGCTGGATCAGCGCAGGCCGAACGAACGCGCTGCGAGGACGGGCTCGATGCTCAACACGCCGACTTGCCGCAACGCGCCGTGTTGATCTTCTCGCGCAACGCCTCGAGACCGACGGCACCGACCACCACGTCACCGCCGACAACGTAGCTGGGGGTTCCGTTGAGGCCCAAAGCGTCGGCAAGCTTGAAGCTTTCCTCAAGCTGGGTCTTGACCTCCGGGCTCGCCATGTCTTTTTCGATACGCGGGATGTCGAAGCCGACCTCCTTGGCGACCGCGAGCGCGCGCGCCTGGTCGGCCTGACCGCGGCCGCCCAGCAGCTTGAGATGGAATTCGAGATATTTCTTGCCGCCGGTCTTGTCCTGCATGCGAGCGGCAGCGGCAACGTGTGCGGCCTGCACCGAGCCTTCTCCCAGCACGGGAAACTCCTTGAGCACGAATTTGAGCTTGCCGTCTGACTTGAGCAGCTCCAGCATGTCGCTCATCGCGCGCTTGCAGTAGCCGCAATTGTAGTCGAAGAACTCCACCAGCGTGACGTCGCCCTGCGGATTGCCGAGCGTAACCTGGCGGGGAGAGCTGAACAGGGCCGCATCGTTTTCCTTGACGGCGGTCTTGTGCTTCTCGGCCTCGGCGACAGCCTGATTCTTCTCAAGCTCCGCCATCACGTCCTGCAGGAGCTCGGGATGCGCCAGCAGATATTCCTTGACGATGCGCTCGATCTCGCCCCGCTGATCCGGCGTGAAGGACTGCGCCTGGACGGGAGCGGAAAGAAACAGCGCCAGAAGCACTGCAAACGGCGTGGCGGCGAATGCGCGAAGGCGAGATTTCATGTGCATTTGTCCCTGGATTAATGGCTCAGCAAAGAACGCTGCGGCGGCTTGTAGCTGGCGATGTCGTCGGCCTTTACCCAACCCGGCGATCCGACGGGAAAGCGCATTTTGGCGCGGTTGGCGATCTCGCGCGCCGTTTTCAGGTCTCCCCGCGTGAATGCGGCCTGCGCCGAAGCGAGATCCGCATGCGCCAGGTCGTTCTTCTGTCCATAGGCCATTGCCAGCTGGCTGTAGCCGTCGGACGATTCCGGTTCGCGGGTTACTGCGGCTTGCAGCATCGATACCGCCTCGTCGAGATGGGACCGATCGTTTGAAGCCACCAGCGCCTGCCCCAGCATGATCTGAATAAGCACGGGATTGGGCGCGAGATGGACTGCCTCCCGCAAGGGCGCGATTGCCTCTGCAGGCTTGCCGCCCTCCAGCAGCATCTGCCCCTTGAGCTCGTGGAAGTAAGGGTTTTGCGGCTGGGCATTAATCAGTGCGTCGACTTGCGCCAAAGCAACCCGTGAGTTGGCAAAACGCATGGCCGAGATGGCGCGGGCATAGCGCGCGGGGAGGCTGCGGTCGCTCGGTGGAAAGCGGCGTGCCACCGCGTCGGGCCGCTCGAGAAAGCCGAACAGCTTGGCGCGCATGAGGTCATGCCGCGCTTGCAGCGCCGGCGAGTCTTTGGTGTTCCAATACGGACTCGCTTTTGCCAAGCCTTCAAGCGCCGCGACACGCTCCTTCGGCAGCGGATGCGTTTGCAGGTACGGATTGAGGTACGCGGTCTGATAAAGCATCTGATCCGCAAGCCGCTTGAAGGTGTCATACATGCCCTTGGGCGATTGGCCGGTTGCAGTCAGAAATTTCACCCCGGCGCGGTCCGCCTGCTCCTCCTGCGCTCGCAGATAAGCGAACAGCGTGTTTTGGATCGCGGAGTTCGGTGCGGTCATGGCGGCCATGCCGCCTTGGCTCAGCCCGGAATTTCCGGTGCGGCTGCCGGCGACGAGCGCGCCGACCCCCAGGATCATCGCCAGTATGGACTGCGTGGATGCGGACGCCAGCTGCTCGCGCAAGCGCGCAAGATGTCCGCCGGCGATATGGCCGCTCTCGTGCGCGAGCACGCCGATGATCTCGTTGGGCCTCTCCGCGTCGAGGAGCGCTCCGCCATTGACGAAAATCCGCCGTCCGTCCGCCACAAAGGCGTTGAACGAGCGGTCATTGATGATGACGACCTGAATATTCTGCTGGCTCAGCCCGGCCACCCGCAAAATGGGCTGCGTATACTCCTTCAGCAGCTGCTCGATCTCTGCATCGCGGATGATGGGTGGCCCTTTTTGCGCCTGCGCCGGAAGGCTCGCGCCTACCAGCGCGCCCGCGCTCAGCAGAGCGACAAAGCGCGCGGCTGGTCTCCTCCGACGCCTGCTGATAGGAAGCGCCGGCGCGCTCATGTCCGAACGGTTCGATGGCATTGCGCCGCGCAACCTAGTCGTCGCCTCGAGCATGTCAACGCGGTCATGATCGCTTGGACTTGCGGGGATTTCGATCGCGCGAAATGGGCGCAGAAATACGGCGAGAGCGGGGCAGTGATCCTGGCGAACTGAGAGGACCGGGGACGGTGCAGGACACGGCGCGAGGTCTCATTACGCCATCGCTGCGCAGCGATGTTCCCCCCTTCATGGTCATGGACGTGATGGCGGCGGCAGCGCGCATCGAGGAGGAAGGGGGCAAGGTGATCCACATGGAGGTCGGGCAGCCATCGGCGCCGCCGCCTTCCACCGCGATTGCAGCCGCCCGCGAGGCGCTGACCTCGACGCGGCTGGGCTATACGGAAACGCTCGGCATCGTCCCACTGCGCGCCCGCATCGCGCGCCATTATGGCGAAACCTACGGCATCGATGTCGACCCTCGCCGGGTCGCTGTGACCACCGGCTCGTCCGCTGCATTCATCCTGGCCTTTCTCGCGCTGTTCGAACCCGGCGATCGCGTCGCGGTGGCGCTGCCGGGCTATCCGCCCTACCGGCACATTCTCAACGCGCTCGGCTGCAAGGCGGTTATGATCGAGACCACGCCGGCGACACGCTGGGCGATCACGCCCGATATGCTGCTTTCCGAGCATCGCAGGGAGCCGCTCAAGGGGGTGCTGATCGCAAGCCCTGCCAACCCGACCGGGACAATGATGCCCGCCGAGGCTTTGTGCGATCTCATCGCTGCTGCCGAAAGCGCGGGGATCCGGGCCATCTCGGACGAGATCTATCACGGGCTCGACTATGCCTTTCGCGCCGAGACCGCAGCGAAGCTTTCGCCCACGGTCGTCGTCATCAACTCCTTCTCCAAATACTTTTGCATGACCGGCTGGCGCATCGGCTGGATGCTGCTTCCGGATGAGCTCGTGCGCACGGTCGAGCGCTTGCAAGGCAATCTCGCCATCTCGGTTCCGGCGCTCTCCCAGATTGCGGCCTTGGGCGCTTTCGAGGGCCGCACGGAGATGGAGGCGGTCAAGCACGGCTACGAGGAGAACCGGCGCATGCTGCTGGCGGGATTGCCCGCCACGGGGTTCGAGAAGATCCTGCCGGTCGACGGCGCGTTCTATCTCTACGCCGATGTCTCCCGATTTCAGCAACGACAGCTACGAATTTGCCGGGCGCATGCTGCACGAGGCCCACGTCGCGGTCACGCCGGGAATGGATTTCGATCCGCTGCAGGGCGAACGCTATGTCCGGCTGTGTTATGCCGGTTCACGTGCAGACATGCAGGAGGCCATCGCCCGCATGGGCACCTGGCTCAAGCGGGGGTAGATGCAGGCTGAAGCAGCCGCTGACGTGGGTCGCAGCGAATCGGGCACGGCTTCTGGCGAAATGGAAGGAGATCGTGCGATGAGCAAACCACCCCTGATCCGCGCTGTGGAGGCCAAGCCGCCGGCGACGCTGGAAATCGCCTGGAGCACCGGCGAAAAGCTGACGGCGGACGTCTCGCGTCTCATGAAGCGTTTCAAGCTCTATGCACCCCTGCGGAACGCGGCCCTGTTCGGCAGGGCCAAAGCTGATCCGTGGGGCCATTCCGTCAACTGGCCCGGCGACATCGACATGGGCGCCGACCAGCTTTACGAGTTGGCATGCGAACAGGCGGGAAAATGGGGCCGGAACAGTTCGCTCCCTGGATGGCGGGGCACGGCCTTTCGCTCAATGCGGCGGCCGATGCGCTTGGGCTGTCGCGTCGGATGATCGCGCGTTATCGCACCGGCTCAAGGCCGATCCCCCGTGTGGTGGCGCTCGCCTGCGAGGGGCTAAGCATGCAGTGGAAGAAGCGCATGGCGTGAGCGCGATAACCGATCGCCAAGACTCACTCGTCTCTGTTTTCATGTCCGGATCGCGGCCGGATGTGCCATCACGTCAGTACGGCCAAAATCTCCTCCCTTGAACAGCAGCGGCGCCCGCATCACCGCCGATACGGCATAGGCCATGCAGTCCCCGAAATTGAGCCTGGCCGGGTGCCTGCTTGCCCTGCCGAACGCCACGAACGCTTGTGACGCCACATCCGCCATGTCGCGACTGAATGGTACCACAGAGACGCTCTGCCGTTGGACGAAAGCCTCAAGCCAAAACGAGGAGCGTTGAGGCAGATTTGCCGCACACCAGAGACGCGTTTCGACCAGCGTCGGCGCGCCAAGAATGCTGTCCTCATCGGCCAAAACGCTGATCAGCCGCTTCGCTCCTTCTTCGAGATTGATGATTGCCACCAGGATCGAGCTGTCGAGCGCGATCATTTCGGCAGGCCCGTGGCCTCATCATAGAGGGCCTCGATCGGTGTTTCGGGATTGAGTCTCCCTTGCTCCCGATCTTTTTCCAGCAACCGCAGCCAATGCGCCAGTTGTCGACGGCGAGCGCCTTGCGGAGGAGTTGGCCGGTATTGCCGCAACGCTTCGAGCACGATCTCGCTGATCGTCTTACCGGTCTGGCGGGCGAGCGTGCGTGCGAGATGCGCGGCCTCCGCATTGCGAATATGCACCTGGTCCTTCATGCAGCCGCCATCATGCTCTGCGGGACTTTGGTACATATGTACCTAACTTCGCTCTTCGCCGCAATGCTCACTCCCATCGTGCACCGTCAGGGTGCTAGGTCACCGCAGCGCCGCTGCGATGTTGCCGCCGTCCACGGTGGTCACGTTGCCCGTGGTCTTCAGTTCCAGCGCTTGGTGCAGGAACGCCTGGGCCACGTCGTCGGCGGTGACCTCGCGGCCGAGCAGGTTGCCGCGCATATAGTCGGCCTCGTTGAGGCCGCGCGCCTGCGATCGCTCGGCGATGAACGCGTCGGTGAGAAGCCCGGAGCGGATGCGGTCGGCATTGACAGCATTGGCGCGGATCCCGTCGCCGCCGTAGTCCAGCGCGTATTGCCGGACCAGGAACAGTGTCGCTGCCTTGGGCAGCCCGTAGGGGCCGAAATTCGGGCCCGGATTGACCGCCTGCTTGGAAACGTTGAAGAGGAGACAGCCGCCGATGCCTTGGGCCAACATGATCCGCACCGCGGCCTGCGCCACGCGCTGATGACCAAAGAAATTCAGCTCAAAGCTCTTGCGCAGGATGGCTTCATCGACTTCGCCGATCCTTCCCTGCCACGCAGCGCCGGCGTTCGATATCACGATGTCCACCCCGCCAAATTGTGCCACGACGCGGTTGAATGCGGCAGCGACTGAAAGGGAGTTGGTGACGTCGCATTTGACGCCGAGTGCTGCCCCTCCAACAGCGCGCGCCGCAGTTTGAGCGGCCGCCTCATCGACATCGAGCAGGGCGATTTCGGCGCCTGCTGCGGCAAATGCCTTCGCGGTTGCTGATCCGATCGTGCCCCCGGCTCCGGTGATGGCTGAGACCTGTCCTGCCAAGGGCAGCTCGCTGCGAGCCCTGAGCTTTGCTCGCTCGGGCGGCCAGTATTCCATCTCGAACGTCTGCGCTTCGGAAATGGATTCAAACCGGCCAATGGCCTCGGCGTTCGCAATCGTTCTGATAGCGCTGGCGGCGACATCGGCAGCGATCCGGGCCTCCCGCTTCGATCCTCCCAGGCCGAACAGCCCGAGCCCCGGCACAAGAGCAACGCGCGGCAGCGGATCGGACATGGTCCTAGCCCCGCCGAGGCGTGCATTCTGGCGCACGAAATAGGCACGGTAGTCCTCGGTGAATGCGCTTGCCGCGGCACGTACGGCGCTCTTGAACTCCGCCGCTTTGCCATCCTGAGGCGCAGGAACGATCAGCGGACAAGACTTTGTCAGGACGACATGGTCGGGGGTGACCACGCCGGCCCGGCCGTAGCGCGCAAGCGCCGCGCCGTTGACGAAATTGAGGATGGTGGCGTCGGCGCGAAAGTCGAGTATGAGCCGGCGCCAGGCACCTTCGATACGCTCGTCCTTGAGGCTGCAGGCTCCGCGCAGGATGGGGGCGACCGTCTCGAGCGGGGCGATCGCCTGCGGCAGCCGCGCCGTCGCGAATACCGCCTTGCGATTCTTCTTCAGATGGTCTTCCGCGCGAGTGACGAGCGCGATCATGCGCTCGTAGGATTCTCTGGCGCTGTCTGCGAATGTGAAAATGCCGTGCTTGAGCAGAATGAGCCCTTCGACATCGGGGTGGGCCTCGTACACCGCAGCCGCCGCCTGCGCGAGGGAGAAACCGGGCATGACGTATCCCACGACGCCGACGCGTCCATCGTAGACCTCGGAGCAGATCGCCTCCGCGCTCGGCTGGTCGACCAAGCTCAGGACCGCCTCGGCATGGGTGTGGTCGACATATTTGTGGGGAAGGAAAGCATGCAGCAGCGTTTCGACCGATGCGCTAGGTGCCATCGGGTCGAGCAAGCTCTCGCGCTGCAGGCGGACCATGTCTTCGTCGGTGAGCTTTGCGCATGCGCGCAACTCTCGCAGGCGGTTGAGCCGCAGCGCAGGGAAGCCGGCGGGCTCGATCTCCGCCATATCTCGCCCAGAGCCTTTGACGCACAGGGCCTCGACCTCCTTGCCAAGGAGATCGAGCATGATGGTCTTTACCGAAGCATTGCCGCCGCCGTGCAGCACCAGCTGCGACTCGCGCCCCAGCAGGCGGGCGGTGTAGACGCGCAGCGCGAGGTCACGGCCGATATCTTTCCGAGCATAGAAATCGATGGTCGCCTGAGCTTGGGTCTCAAGCCAGCGACTCTGCATCGCGAGCTCAATGCCTGCCGAGCACGCGCTTGCTCCACCAGCCCGACCGGCGCGGGCGCTCTTCCGTCTTGCTCTCCTCCAGGCTCGATGCCACCGGCTCCGGCGAGACCCTTGGACCGGCTGCAGGCGGCTCTTCGCTTCGCTCTTCGGCCGGGGCCTCGCGCAAGGTCGCAAATGCCGGCTCGCGTACCGTCGAGCGCCGCGGTGCAGACTCGGAGAACCGTGCCGCCGACTCATCCGGTTCTGCACCGGCCATGGCATTCCGGCCGGCGTCCTCAGTAACGGGATGAGGCTCAACCGCCGGCAGCACGTCGTCCTGGGGCTCATGCGCGAGCGCGGTTGCTTCCGTATCGCGGTGCGGGCGATCGAGATCGGTTACCGCCTGGGCGAGCTCGGGCTCGATCTCGGCCAGATCCGGCGACGGGCTCACGTGCTCGTGTTCGCGACGGTTGCGGCGGCCGCCGCGCCGTCCGCGCCGGCGTCGGCGGTGCTCGTTGTCGCCGTCGGCGTCGCTGGCTTCGCTGCCTACGCCGTTGCCGCCGCTTGGCGCGCCTTCGACTGCTGCCTCGGGGCCCTCATGATGAGGCTCGTTTGCGACGGCTGCTGCGTGCGTATCCGCAGAACCGTGACGTCCATCGGTGTCGCCCCCGCGACGGCTCCGTCGACGGCGGCGCCTTCTGCGCGCGCCGCCGTGCTCTTGGCCTTCAGCATGCGCGAGCTCCTCGTCTTCGGCCAAAGCCTGATCCTCGTCCTCCTCCTCGGCCGGCGCGCCGGCACTCTCGTCCTCCTCCTCGGCAGACGCAGCCTCGATCACTGCATGCTCGTCTTCCAAATCCTCCTCGGGCTCCTCGCTCGGCCCGGGCGCAGCAATGACCGGTGCCGGTGCTTGCGCTGCCAGCGCCTTCGCCTGCTCCAGACTGTGCACCTGCTCGCCGCGATCGATCAGGAAGGGGAGCTGCCCAACCATGCCGGGATCGGCAGTCACCATGACGAAGATGCGAAAGCGTTCCTCGAGTGCGTGCAAGTGCGCGCGCTTGTGGTTGAGCAGATAGAGCGCAGTGTCGGAGCGGGTGCGTACGACGAGGTTGTGGGTTGCCCCCTTAAGGAGCATCTCGTCGAGAGCTCGCAGGAGCTGCAAGGCAACGGATGCGACAGATCGCACATGCCCGGTGCCGCCGCAGTTCGGGCACTTCTCGGTCGAGCTCTCCAGCACGCTCGAGCGGATGCGCTGACGCGACATCTCCAGCAAGCCGAAATGCGAGATATGCCCGACTTGAATGCGCGCGCGATCGTGCCGCAGACATTCCTTGAGCCTCCGCTCGACCGCCCGGTTGTTGCGCTTCTCGTCCATGTCGATGAAATCGATGACGATCAGGCCGGCGAGATCGCGCAGCCGCAGCTGCCTGGCGATCTCCTCCGCGGCCTCGAGATTGGTCTTCAGCGCGGTGTCTTCGATGTGATGCTCGCGCGTCGCCCTGCCGGAATTCACGTCGATCGCAACGAGCGCCTCCGCTTGATTGATCACGATGTAGCCGCCGGATCGCAGCTGCATGACCGGGGTGAACATGGCATCAAGCTGGCTCTCGATCCCATAACGGGTGAAGATCGGCAGGGCTTCGGCGTAGAGCCGCACGTTCTTGGCATGGCTCGGCATGAGCATGCGCATGAACTCTTTCGCCTCCTGATGCGCCTGCTCGCCTGCGACGACGATCTCATCGATTTCCTTGCTATAGAGATCGCGAATCGAGCGCTTGACCAACGAGCCTTCCTCATAGACGAGTTTCGGCGCGGTCGATTTGAGCGTGAGATCGCGCACCGTCTCCCACACCCGCAGCAGATACTCGAAATCGCGCTTGACCTCGGTCTTGGTGCGGCTCGCCCCGGCCGTGCGCAGGATCACGCCCATTCCTTCGGGCACATCGAGCTCCTGGGCGATTTCCTTGAGTCTTCGACGATCGTCCGCGCTGGTAATCTTGCGACTGATGCCGCCGCCGCGCGCGGTGTTCGGCATGAGCACCGAATACCTACCCGCGAGCGACAGGTAGGTGGTGAGGGCAGCGCCCTTGGTACCGCGCTCCTCCTTGACGACTTGCACCAGCATGACCTGGCGGCGTTTGATCACCTCCTGGATCTTGTATTGCCGCCGCACCCGCAGCATGCGCTCCGGCACCTCTTCCATGGCATCGGCGCCGCCGACCAATTCGATGATCTCCTCGTCGCTCTCCGACCCATTCACCTCGGTGACGTTGGCGGGCGGTGGACCGGCGTGGGTTTCTCCGATGTCGCTGTCTGGGTGCTCTGCGGGAGCGGCAATCTCGCTCGATGCCGTATTGCGACCATCGTTGGCGTCGGTCGGGATTGTTTCGGCCGCACTGCTTGACTGCAACGACGAGAGGTCCATCGGAATCTCGCTCGTCGCGGATGTTGCCGGGATCGCGTCACCCGTCTCGCCTACCGTATCCAAGGCCGGAGAATCAGGGGCTGCAAGCATCGAAGTCGCTTCCGGAGCCATCTGCTCCGAGCAGGCGGCCATTGCAGCGGCCTCGTACTCCGTCTCGCTCCCGCTACCATCGGGTGCGGCTTCACTTTGCTCGCTTTTGATCTCGTTGCGCCGCACCACGCTCGCGCGCTGGCGATGAGCTACGTGACGCTCCGCTTCGGCTTCGGCCGCGCGCTGCGCCCGCTCCTCTTCGGCGATCAGCGCCTGCCGGTCGGCAATGGGGATCTGATAGTAATCGGGATGAATTTCGCTGAAGGCGAGAAAGCCGTGGCGATTTCCGCCGTAATCGACAAAAGCTGCTTGCAGCGACGGTTCAACCCGTGTGACCTTGGCCAGATAGATGTTGCCGCGCAGCTGTCTGCGGCTGGCCGACTCAAAGTCGAATTCCTCCACTCGTTGGCCACGTAGAACGACTACCCGGGTCTCTTCCGGATGGGTCGCATCGATAAGCATTTTGTTTGGCATTTACCAATCTCTTGATGGTCGGCTGGAGCGCAGCTGCCCTGTTTCGGCGCGTGACCGATGAAGAGCGGCGCGACCAGAGATCCGGCTGATTTTCAGTCAATGAGCGGGGCATTGCAGCACGAGAGACAGAGCGCTTTCCCACGGCCGCATCGATTCCCGATGCAATCCTGTCCTGGTAGCGTTTCCAATTGTTCTCGGGCTGCAGTCGTACCATGACCTCATTGACCCGTGACGGGGCGGCCGGCTTTGCGCGCGACCGCGGCTTGCTGGCTGACGATCTGTCAACTCGAAGCGGACGCCAGAATTATAGGCCGCTCTCCGTCGCGGGGGCATTTACGGCACCCACCACCGGCTACCGTCCACAAGAACATCGGCCTTCTTCACCGGAACGCGGTGCGGTAGAGCCGGGCACCAGTGTGCCCGCGAACTCTCCCCCCTCCTGGAGAAACGTCCGGTCCGAGGACTGCCGAGTCGGAACGTGGGGCAGCCGGAACACTAAATCGTCAACATCATCCTCTTATTAAGGCTGGAAATGTCTGATGGCAAGGGAACCCCGAAGGGCAGCCTCATACCCCTACGGGAGCCGCCGCCGATTAAGGCATGGTAAACGACCATGGGCCACGGGGCGGCCATTCTTGCGAGCGCGCAGGCGGTACGAAGCGGCAGGCTCCACCGGCGCCGCAGCTCCACCGTGGGCTGTATCGGCCTGGGGTTTCTCCTCCTTCTCGCAGGCCTTGTCGGTGGCGTCTCAGCCGCCGAGCGTCCGGGCTCGGTGGCCGCAATCACGGCGGCCGGCAATGATCTACCTGTCGCCACCGACGTTCGGCTGGGCGGTGACGATAGCCAAACCCGGATGGTGGTCGATTTCAGCCGAAAGGTGGACATCCGGGCGTTCGCGCTCGCCGATCCCTATCGGGTGGTGATCGACATGCCTCAAGTCGTGTTCAAATTCCGTCCGAGGACGGGAGAAACGCGACGCGGCGTCGTCAAGGCCTTTCGATTTGGGCTGGTGATGGCGGGGGGCTCGCGGATGGTCATCGACCTGGCCCGGCCCGCTCGAATCGACAAGGCCTTCGTGGTTGACGCCGCCAACGACCAGCCTGCTCGTCTCGTCCTCGATCTGACGGCGGTCGACCGTGACACGTTCATGCGCCTCATTGCGCCCGAGCCCCGAGCTCCCGAGAGCGCGCGATCCGAGCTTCCGCCAGACAACCGGTCCGCCGGCGACCCGCGGCCGCTCCTGGTGCTCGATCCCGGACACGGAGGAATCGACAATGGGACGCAGTCAGCAACCGGCGAGCTGGAAAAGAGCATCGTCCTCGAATTCTGCCTGTTGTTGCGCGACAAGATTGAAAAGACGGGAAAGTACCGGGTCGTCATGACCCGGACCGACGACACTTTCATCCCGTTGCGCGATCGGGTTTCGCTCGCGCGATCCCGGCAAGCCTCCCTGTTCATCTCGGTGCATGCCGATGCGCTCCGGAGAGGCGAAGGGGAGGCCCAAGGGGCTACCGTCTATACTCTCTCCGAACGCGCTTCCGATGCTCGCGCCGCCCGGCTGGCCGAGGCTGAGAATGAGGCCGATGTCATCGCCGGCCTCGATCTGTCCACCGAGCCGAAGGACGTGGCCGGCATCCTCATCGATCTCGCCCGGCGCGAAACCAAGACGTTTTCGGTGCAATTCGCCCAGGATCTCATCAGCGCGATGAAAACGTCGGTGCGACTGCACCAAAGCTCGGTGAAGTCGGCGAGCTTCGTCGTCCTCAAGGCGCCGGATGTACCCTCGGTCCTCGTCGAGCTTGGCTTCGTAACGACCAAGTCGGATCTGCAGTCACTCATCTCACCGCAATGGCGCGAGCGCATGGCGGAGGCAATGCTGCACGCGATCGATGCTTTCTTCAGCACTCGGTTGGCCACAAAGAGCCAGAATTGACCACTACCAGCCTCAGTTTCAACATAAAACGGGGCGACTTAACCTGCGGGAAAGCGGTGCGACCGTCAGGTGGGACCGTGGCGAGTGCTCGCTCTGATCTGGGCATGAGCGGCGCAGTCTCCGCGGGGGGCGATCGCGGTTAGCGCAGGGGGGATTGCGGCAATGAGATTAGTGCTGCGCTTCTTCGGCTTTTTGTTCGCTGCCGGAACCATCCTTTTTGTCGTGGCGGTCGGAGCGGCGGCCGGCTTGCTGTGGCATTACTCGAAGTCGCTTCCGGATTACTCGCAGCTTCAGGACTATGAGCCCGCGGTGATGACCCGGGTGCATGCCTCAGACGGATCCTTGCTTGCGGAATATGCACACGAGCGACGCCTCTATACTCCCATCCAGGCAATCCCAAAGCTCGTCACCAACGCCTTTGTTGCGGCCGAAGACAAGAATTTCTACGAGCACGGCGGGATCGACTTCTCAGGCATTGCGCGCGCTGCACTGCTCTATGTGCAGCAGTACGGTCGCGGGCGCCGGCCGCAAGGCGCATCCACCATCACTCAGCAGGTCGCCAAGAACTTCCTCCTCAACAACGAGGTCTCATTGGCGCGCAAGGTGAAGGAAGCCCTGCTGTCAATGAAGATCGAACGCGCGTTCTCGAAAGAAAAGATTCTCGAGCTCTACCTGAACGAGATCTATCTGGGGATGGGCGCCTATGGGGTGGCCGCCGCATCCCTCCTGTATTTCGATAAATCCGTCCACGAGCTCTCGGTCGCCGAAGCTGCGTATCTTGCGGCGCTGCCGAAAGCTCCGAACAACTATCACCCGTTCCGGCAGCGCGAGCGTGCGATGGAGCGCCGCAACTATGTCATCGAGCGGATGCTGGAGGACCATTACATCACGGCGCAGCAGGCGGAGCAGGCAAGGAAGGAGCCGCTCAAGATCACGCAGCGTCCCGCCGGGGCGCATATTTTCGCGGCGGAATATTTCGCGGAGGAGGTCCGACGTTACCTTTCCGACAATTACAGCGAGAAGCAGCTGTACGAGGGTGGCCTGTCGGTGCGCACTACTCTCGACCCGAAGATGCAGATATTGGCGCGCAAGGTCCTCGTCGAAGGCTTCACGCATTTTGACGAGCAGCACGGATACCGTGGTCCTGTTGCCAAGATCGATATAGCCGGGGATTGGGGCCTCAAGCTCGCAGAGATCAAGGCGCTTTCGGATATTGCGCCATGGCGGCTCGCGGTGGTGCTGGAATCATCCGACACCGCCGCACGCATCGGATTGCAGCCGCCGCGCGAGCCGAGCGGCGCTGTTTCCAAGGCGCGCGAGATCGGCACGATTCCCCTGGACGGGATGAAATGGGCCAAGCCGGCAACCGCGCCCACGAGGGGCAAGGTGCCTGCCAAAGCAACGCCGGTACTCGAGCCGGGCTCTGTCGTTTACGTCGAACCTTTGGGCAAGGACGATCAGTTCCGGTTGCGCCAGATCCCTGAGGTATCGGGGGCGTTGGTCGCTATGGATCCGCAGACCGGCCGCGTGCTGGCGATGGTCGGCGGTTTTTCTTACGAGCAGAGCCAGTTCAACCGCGCGACGCAAGCGCTTCGCCAGCCCGGCTCGTCGTTCAAGCCGCTGGTCTATGCTACTGCTCTGGACAATGGCTACACTCCCTCCACCGTCGTCCTTGACGCACCGCTCGAAATCGACACCGGTACCGGCATCTGGGCGCCGGAAAACTACACCAAGAAATATTACGGTCCCTCGACCTTGCGTTTTGGCATTGAGCAATCGCGCAACGTGATGACCGTGCGTCTGGCGCAAGAGGTCGGGATGCCGCTCATCGGCGAATACGCCAAGCGCTTCGGGGTGTACGACAGCCTGCCGCCCTACCTCTCGTTTTCCCTCGGTGCCGGGGAAACCACCCTGCTGAAAATGGTGGGCGCCTATTCCATGTTCGACAACGGCGGCAGGAAGATTCAGCCGACGCTGATTGATCGTATTCAGGACCGCTACGGTCACACCGTCTACAAACATGACACGCGTGAATGTCGCGGGTGCGACGCGGAGAAATGGGCCAATCAGACCGAACCGGCTCTGATCGACAAGCGCGAGCGCGTGCTCGATCCCATGACCGCCTACCAGATCACGTCGATGATGGAAGGCGTGGTGCAGCGCGGCACCGCTACGGTGGTGAAGGAGGTCGGAAAACCGATCGCCGGCAAGACCGGCACCACCAACGATGAAAAGGATGCCTGGTTCATCGGATTCTCGCCCGATCTCGTGGTCGGCGTGTATCTGGGCTACGACAAGCCGCGTCATCTCGGCAAAGGCGCAACCGGCGGCGTCCTTGCAGCCCCAATCGTTCGAGACTTCTTGAAAGTCGCGCTCTCGGACAAGCCGGCCGTTCCGTTTCGCGTGCCGGCTGGCATCAAGCTCATTCGGATTGATCCCAAGACCGGAATGCGCGCAAGTCCCGGCGATCAACGCGTGATCCTGGAGGCCTTCAAGCCCGGAACCGCACCGCCCGACAACTATTCGGTGGTTGGCGTGACCGATGCCGACGGCCGGCCGCTCGGCGTCTCGCCTGAAGCGGATCGCGCGGTGCGCGCGGGAACCGGCGGGCTCTATTGAGCCGGGGCCGCTGGGACGCTCCTGGGTTTGGAAGCGCTTCGATCTGCAAACGTCACGTCGTGAGCCCGGTCGGGCTTGCTTTGTCGACTGCGTTCACCCATTGCGCGGAAACTGAGCAGTAGCTAAATGCGCACATGATCGAGAAGGCGTCGGACAATTCATGCGCGCGGAAGCCGAGAAGCTCATCAACGACATCAAGCAGTCGGTCTCGCTGCTGAGGAGGCATCTTTGACTTCGACCAGGCGCGGACGCGGCTAGCGGAGCTGAACCGGCAGGCAGAAGATCCGAATCTCTGGAGCGATCAGCAGCGCGCGCAACGCGTGATGCAGGAACGGACCTCGCTCGAGGATCAACTCACGTCGATCAGCCGCATCGAGCAGGAGCTCGAAGATCAAGTCACCATGCTCGAGCTCGGCGAAGCCGAGGAGGATGAGAAGACCCTCGATGATGCGCAAGCGGCGCTCGAGAAGCTCAAGATCGAGGTGGGGCGGCGGGAAATGGAAGCGCTGCTTTCGGGCGAGGCCGACGCCAATGACAGCTATGTGGAGGTGCATGCCGGCGCAGGCGGCACCGAGAGCCAGGACTGGGCCAATATGCTGCTTCGCATGTATACGCGCTGGGCGGAGCAACACGGTTACAAGATCGAGTATCTCGAAGAGACCGAAGGAGAGGAGGCGGGCATCAAGTCTGCGACGATCCAGGTGAAGGGTCGTAACGCATACGGATGGCTCAAGACCGAGAACGGCGTGCATCGCCTGGTGCGCATCTCTCCGTTCGATTCAAATGCACGTCGGCACACCTCCTTTGCCAGCGTGAACATCTACCCCGTGGTCGACGATCGCATTCAGGTCGACATCAAGGAATCCGATGTCCGCGTCGACACGCTGCGGGCAAGCGGCGCAGGCGGCCAACACGTCAACAAGACCGAATCGGCGATCAGGCTCACTCACATCCCGACAAATATCATGGTCTATTGCCAGAATGACAGATCGCAACACCGCAATCGGGCGCAAGCCTGGCAGATGTTACGGGCGCGGCTCTATGAGATGGAGCTAAAAAAACGCGAACAAAAGGCCGCTGCCGAGCAGGCAGCCAAGACCGACATCGGTTGGGGGCACCAGATCCGCTCCTACGTGCTGCAGCCCTACCAGATGGTCAAGGACCTGCGCACCGGGGTCTCCACCTCGAGCACCGGCGCGGTGCTCGACGGAGATCTCGATCAGTTCATGGAAGCGGCATTGGCCCAGAAAGCTTTCGGCAAGGAACCAGTCCAGGTCGAGGACGTCGAGTAGTGTAGTCCGATCCGCGCGCTATCCGAGCCTCAAATGAGGCCCGCGAGCTTCGTTTCGACCCGCAGGAATTTGTGCGGGTCCACGGCTTCGCCATTGACTCGCGTTTCGTAATGCAGGTGCGGCCCGGTCGAGCGGCCAGTCGAGCCGAGCCGCCCCACCATCTGCCCGGCCTTGATCCGCTGGCCGACCTGCACGTCGATCGCCGACAAATGTGCATAGCGGGTCGACAAGCCGCCTCCGTGATCGATATCCACCACGCGGCCGAAGCCCCCGCTCCACCCGGCTGCGGTTACGGTCCCGTCGGCGCTGGCGCGGACCGCTTCTCCAGGTCTTCCGTGAAGATCAATCCCAGTATGCATGGCTGGCGCGCCGGTGAATGGATCCTGCCGGATGCCGAAACCCGACATCAGCTCGATCTCACCGTCCAGGGGTTTGCGAATGGGTATGCTGTTGAGAGTGCGCGTGAGATTGTTGTATTCGATGCGGGCGAGGCTGATCCGATAGAGCTGCCGATCGAAGCTGCTGGCATTCTTCGGCTCGCGCGGCGCAACGAACGGACCTCCAAGCCCAGCGATGCGCTCTCCTTTTGCTGTCTTGCCGGCCTGCACTCCCAATGCGGTGAGCATCCCGCGAATCTGTTGTGCCCTGGATTGATAATTCTCCTCGATCAAATCCAGGGTGGTGGCCTGTTTTCGCTCCATCCGGTCGAGTAATGCCTGGGCTTTGGCAATCGCGCCCGTCATCCCAGTGGCGGTCGCTATGTTGGGTTGAGAATTCCCGCTGGTGTTGCCGAGCGGCGTTTCGGGCTCGCGCGGCACAAGGAAGGCCCCCTTCTTCCCTGTCGGTACCAGTTTGAAGCGGCTCGGGGCGGAAGTTTCTGCCGGCGAAGGACGCACGGGCTGCCTGATTGACGAGGTTACGTCGGACAACACGCCGAGCGCGGTTGCACGCGATTCCAAGGTCTCCTGGCGGCGAAGAATCTGCTCGACTTTCTGCTCGTATTGCTCCTGGTCGAGGAGCTGACGGCTGGTGATGCGGTCGACCTGTGCGCGCAGCTCGGCAATGCGATCCTCGTAGCCGAATTGCATCTCGGTTTGCCGGGCAATCAGGCGGGTGAGCACGTCCTCGCGAAACGCGAAATACGTCGCTGTCGTGATTGTCCAAATGCCCATGGCCGCCACGATCGCGAGCAACAGCCAGAACGCGAATGGACGCAACCGAAACTGTCGCGCCCCACGCGTCAGCGTGTATGGGCTCACGCCGCCATGTGCTGCTGCGCGCTGCACTTCTCTACCTGAGGTAGAGCTGGGCAGATAAATTTCCGATCGCCGGTATGATAATGACCGCGAAGACATTCACGCATCCCCGCCGGTCGCTTTACGGTAATGACCTTTCACCGGCGCTAATTTGACGCAATTGGCGCCGATTATGGTTAGTTATTTGCAAATGCCTTGAGATCGCACTCGCTCTGCAGCGAGTCGGCGAGGAGTTTTCACTGGAGGATCCCGCCGGTTGCCATTAAGGCGATTCGGCCCCTCCTTCGCACGAGAGAGTTGTCCCCGTCAGGAAGATCCTGCGCCGCGGCCGACCTGCGCCACCTGCCAACAACCCGCCTTCCTTTCGTCCCTTTTTTCCTGTCAAAATATTGAAAGACAAGGGCGAAAGTGCTGGCACGCCCGGTGATTCTCAGCAATCGCCGGCTGCGGGAATGGGGCTGGGTCGGCTGCGCGCGCCCATAGCGGCCGGTTATCTATCGTCGGGGGACGCCAAGTCTGCGCATGGCGGGTCGGCAATATCAGGTTTCGCTTGAGACCCTCCGAAAGCTGGAGGAAAGTCTCTACGCGGATCTGTGCGACGTGCAGCCGCCGTGTCCGAAATCGCGACACACCGATCTGAACGCTCAGCTCCCAGCAGCCGCGAAGGGCTGCCTGCCGAGCTTGTTGCGCGAGCGAAAAACGCGCCTGCTGCGGTCCCCGCGAATACGCAAGCTCGGCTTTGTTGCCACCGCTGTCGGCGGGTTCGCGTTGCTCGTCATGGCGGCCCTCTGGTTGCGCCTTTCGAGTGGTCCGATTGAGCTCGATATCGCCACCCCGTGGCTCACGGCAGCGATCAAGGAGAACTTCGGAGCGGGGCATGAAGTCGAGATTGGCGGCACGCAGCTCGAGCGCAATGCCCATGGGCGCCCGTCGTTGCGCATTCGCGACATAGTGGTCCGCGATGCGGACGGCAATGTTGTTGCGAGCGCACCGAAAGCCGAGGTGGGTATATCCGCGAGCAGTTTACTTGCTGGCCACGTCCGTGCGGAACGCTTGAGCTTGGTGGGCGCCGAGATGGCGGTGCGCATCGAGCGGGATAGCAAGCTAACCGTGTTCGCCGGGAGCATGAAGCGGCCGTTCGTTACCGCAGCGGCTGTTTCCACGCCTTTCGTCACGGGCTCCACGTCGTCGAGGCCGGTAGCTCCCGTGACAATGGCTGACGCGTCCTTGATTGGGACCGCCTCGACGGGGACCGCCCGCACCGGCGTTCCGGATTTTGCTGCGCTGCTTGCTTGGATAGAGAGTCTCGATGGGGGCGGCTTGGACGGAGGCGACCTCGCCGAGATCGGGCTGAGGGGCGGCAATCTCAGCGTCGATGACGAACGCAACGGCAAGCACTGGACGTTCACGAACATCGATCTCAGCGTGACCCGTCCCAAAGGTGGCGGCATCGCCGTGAGGCTGGGGTCCGAACAAGCCGACCGACCTTGGCAGCTGCGAGCGGCAATAACGCCAGGTGAGCGCGGACATCGGGTTCTCGACGTCGACACTCAGAAAGTTTCCGTGAAGGACCTGATGTTCGCCATGCGTTGGGGGGAGGGGCTCTACGAAGTGGATCTGCCGCTGACCTCGCGCATTCGCGCCGACATTGGGCCCGACGGCATTCCCAGCATGATCGACGGACGCATCGTTGTGGAGAAAGGTTCGATCATCGATGTCGACGACCCACTCGTGCGTATTCCGATTGATCGCGCCGAGATCAGTCTCGATTGGGACGCCGCGCGTCATGCGCTGACCATGCCACTCCAGATCATCTCGGGCGGCGACCGCATCAGTGCGCAGGCACTGATCGAAGCCCCGTCCGAGGCAAATGCGGCCTGGGCAGTAAAGGTGTCCGGCGGCACGATCCTGCTTGCTTCAGCGGCATCCCCGGCATCGGCGCCTCTCATTCTCAATCGACTGCAGTTGCAGCTGCGCATTGATCCGGCCACACGCCGCGTGGATATCGAAGAAGGTGAGCTGGGTAACGCTGATATCCGCGTGGCTCTGTCTGGCGGACTGGACTGTGCTGGCGATGACCCGATAGTTGCGGTCACCGTTGCCGGCACACCGATGCCGGTGACGGCGATGAAGCGGCTGTGGCCCTTCTTCGCTGCCCCTAAGGTGCGCAGTTGGGTCCAAGATCATGTGCAGGCGGGCGTGGTCGAGCGGCTGGAGGTCGCAACCAATGCGCCGATGTCTACGCTCAAGGCGAGCGGTCCCCCGATTCCCGAGGAGGGATTGGCGATCAGGATCGTAGGACATGGGGCAGAGCTGACACCAATCGCGGGTCTTCCCGCCATTGGCGACGCTGACATTGACGTGCGGATTACCGGCCGGACCGCGACGATCAATCTGGGGCGCGGCCATGTGGAAACGGTGCAAGGACGCAAGCTCTCGATCACCAATGGTGTATTCGAAGTGCCGGATACGTTTCCCAAGGGGCCACCAGCGAAAGCGCGCTTCCGCCTCGATGGATCGGTGCCGGCGGCAGCCGAATTGTTGGCCACCGAGCGATTGCGGGACTATTCCGGAGCGCCGCTGGATCCTGCAACCAGTCGCGGCACATTGACTGCCCAGGTGACTCTCGGCTTGCCGCTCAAGGAGGATCTCGCGGAAGGCTCGTCGACATACACAATCAACATGGACGTCGCGAATTTCGCGGCTGAACGCATGGTCATGGGCCAAAAGGTAGAGGCGGCGGTGCTGAAAGTGAGCGCCAACAACCTGGGCCACTGGATCAGGGGCGACGTCAGGATCAACGGGCTGCCCGCCGCGCTGGATTTTCGCAAGGCGCGCGAAGCCGACCCCGAGGTGCGCATCCAGACGACTCTCGACGAAAACGCACGCGGCAAGTTGCACTTCGATCTTGGCGGCGCACTCGCAGGACCCGTACCGGTCAAAATCACGGGTCGGATCACCAACCGGGACAACGACAGCCGGTTTGCGGTTGACGCTGACCTGACCCAGGCCAAGGTGGACAACCTGCTGCCGGGCTGGTCCAAAGCTCCGGGGGAACCCGCGCGCGCTACTTTTGCTCTCATCAACAAATCGCAGGGGACGCGATTTGAGGATATGTCCATCGAATCGGCAAACACCACAGTCAAAGGCGCGGTCGAGGTCGATGCCTCCGGCGACGTGGTCTCCGCCAATTTTCCCGTGTTCAGCCTGTCGAACCGCGATAAGGCGACCCTCAAAGCCGATCGAGCCCCGGATGGAACTCTGCGGGTTGCCCTGCGCGGGGACCTTTACGACGGACGCGGCTTCGTCAAGTCGGCGCTGTCAGGTCCTGCCAACGGCAAGCCGCAGTCGGAAAAAGACATCGATCTCGATGTCAAGCTTGGCACCGTCGTCGGGTTCCACGGCGAGACGTTGCGCGGCCTGGATCTGCGGCTGTCGCGGCGCAGCGGCATCATCACCGCATTTGCATTGAACGGAAAGCTTGGGCGCGACACGCCGCTGCTCGGCGACCTGCGCGGCCGCGGAACGAACGGCCGTCAAGTTGTCTTCATGGAGACCAATGACGCAGGTGCTTTCTTCCGCTTCACCGACATCTATCCAAAGGTGACAGGCGGCGAGATGTGGGTCGCGCTCGATCCGCAAAGCGCAGACAAGGCGCCACAGGAAGGCACGCTCACGGTTCGCGATTTCATCGTGCGCGGAGAGGCGGCCCTCGAGCGTGTAGCTGCCGCCCCCGTGCCGCAGAATCCTTCCAGTCCTTCGCCGGGTGTCGAGTTCTCCCGGTTCCGGGTCGATTTCACTCGCTCGCTCGGCCGCTTCACCATTCGAGACGGCCTCGTGAAGGGGCCAGCGGTGGGTGCGACGGTGGACGGATATATCGATTATACCCATGCCGAGGTGCGCATGCGCGGCACCTTCGTTCCGCTGTATGGGCTCAACAACATGTTTGGTCAGATTCCGATCGTGGGTTTGTTCCTCGGCGGCAGCAACGAGGGCCTGATCGGAGTTACCTACGAAGTGGCCGGGCCCCCGAGCGCGCCGATCTTGCGCGTCAATCCCATCTCGGCCGTGGCCCCGGGTCTGTTACGGAAATTCTTTGAGTTTCCGGGAGGTGCTGCGGGCATGCCGCAGAGCTATGCCGATCCGACCAGATGAGTAAGCGCGATTCAGACCGGCTTCAACAGGACGTGTCGCTTCTTGCCCAGTGACAGCTTGATGACTCCTTGAGGCGTGAGATCTCGCGCCGTGAGCACCATTTTCTCGTCGGTCACGGTGACATCATTGACCTTGAGCCCACCGCCCTTGATCTGACGACGGGCCTCTCCGTTGGACGATACCAGCCCGGCTTCGACATTTGCGGTGAGAACCCCAAGCCCCGTTTCAAGGTTGGCGCGGGAAATCTCTACCGTTGGCAGCGTTTCGGCGAGGGCTCCCTCTTCGAAGGTGCGCCGGGCGGTCTCGGCAGCGAGCTCCGCAGCCCCGGCCCCATGCAACAGCTTGGTGGCTTCGGTCGCCAGGACTTTTTTCGCCTCGTTAAGCTCGTGGCCCTTGAGCGCCGTCAGGCGAGCGATCTCATCGAGGGGAAGCTCGGTGAACAATCGCAGCAGCCGGCCGACATCGCCATCCTCGCAATTGCGCCAGAACTGCCAGTAGTCGTATGGAGCCATCATCTCAGGGTTGAGCCAGACCGCGCCCGTCTCGGTCTTGCCCATCTTGGCGCCCGATGACGTCGTCAACAGTGGCGTGGTCAGGGCGAACAACTCGGCATTGAGCAGTCGTCGCCCGAGATCGATGCCGCTGACAATATTGCCCCATTGGTCCGACCCGCCCATCTGGAGAATGCAGCCGAAGCGTTTGTGCAGCTCAACAAAGTCATACGCTTGCAGGATCATGTAGTTGAATTCGAGAAAGGTCAGCGGTTGCTCCCGGTCCAGACGCTGCTTCACCGAATTGAACGTCAGCATTTTATTGATGGTGAAATGCCGCCCGACTTCCCGAAGAAAGGGAATGTACTCCAGTTGCTCGAGCCAATCGGCATTGTTGGCCATGACGGCACCCGCGTCGAACTCGAGAAAACGCGAGAATACTTTTCGGATCGACGCAATATTCTGGTCGATCTGCGCAGGTGTCAGCAGAATGCGGCTGGTATCTTTCCCGGAGGGATCGCCTATCTTGCTTGTGCCTCCGCCAATCAGCGCGATTGGGCGATGGCCGCTCTTCTGCAGCCAGCGCAACATCATGATGGTCAGAAGATTGCCGATGTGCAGGCTCGGAGCCGTCGCATCGAATCCAACATAGCCAGCAATTGTGCTCGTCGCCGCCTTGGCATCGAGCCCCTCGGCGTCCGAGACCTGATGTATAAACCCCCGTTCTGCGAGGGTCTGGAGCAATTCGGACCTGTACGAGCTCATAATTTGTCGTCTCTCGATTGCTGGTGATGTACCAGCTTCGATCCGGGATTGAAACCGACGGCGCCGCAATGGGCGCCGTGCGCGCGCTCGAGCGAGCACCGATCACTTCGCCCACAACGACTGGGGGTGCCGCGCCCGCTTACGGGTGGGTGCCTGGTGCGCCAGGGATCGCACGTGCCAATGCCGATCAAGCGGCGCTGGGCTTGCGGTCGATCTTCAGACGCTTATCGAGATAAGCCCCGATGGATTGTATGAGCGGCTCGATCTTGCCATCAAAGAAATGGTTCGCTCCCGGGATCACCTTCTGCTCAATTACGATCCCTTTCTGGGTTTTGAGCTTCTCGACCAGCGTGGTGACGTCCTTATGCGGTACCACCGCGTCTTTATCACCGTGAATGATCAGACCCGAAGAGGGGCAAGGCGCCAGAAAGGTGAAGTCGTAGAGATTCGCCGGTGGCGCAATCGAAATGAAGCCTTCGATCTCGGGGCGCCGCATCAGCAGCTGCATCCCGATCCAGGCACCGAAGGAGAAGCCGGCAATCCAGCAACTGCGGGCCTCTGGATTGATCGACTGTGCCCAGTCAAGCGCGGAGGCTGAATTGGAAAGCTCTCCCTGGCCGTGGTCGAACGATCCCTGGCTTCTTCCGACGCCGCGAAAATTGAAGCGCAGCACCGAAAAGTTTCGGTGCGCGAAGGTATAGTAGAGTTGATATATGATCTGATGGTTCATCGTCCCCCCGAACTGGGGATGCGGATGAAGAATGATCCCGATCGGGGCATTTCTCTGCCGGGCTGGATGATACCTGCCTTCGATGCGACCAGCCGCGCCGGCAAATATGACCTCGGGCATGATTACGACCTCGATTAGAGCTAAGGCGACGAGGAGCCAAGCTGAGGGACCCCGCTCATAACGTCGCTTGACGCCAATGCGGGGTGCACGTAACTACCTAGAAGCATTCCAGATTTGTCGACGGGCACGGAAGCAGCAGGATTCGCCGGTCACTCGCAGGTGGCGTTTCTACCACGGTTACCGGGGCAAAATGCAAGGGTTTCGAGCGGGACCGATGCCCTTCCTTGGAGTGCTCCAACGAGAACTTGACTGACCCTTTGTCCATGAACGCTCGTTTGTATTTCGACTGGAACGCAACAGCGCCGCTTCGGCCGCAGGCGCGCGCGGGGGTTCTGGCCGCGCTGGACCTCGTGGGCAATGCTTCCTCGGTTCATGCCGAAGGCAGAGCAGCCCGGGCGCTGATCGAGGAGGCGCGGGAAAACGTGGCCGTGTTGGCGGGGACGCAGCCGCGCAATGTCGTCTTTACGTCAGGCGGCACGGAAGCCAACATGCTGGCTCTCGCCCCGGAAGCTGGTCCGCAAAAGGGCCCCAGCAAGCTTCTCGTCTCCGCCATCGAGCATGTATCGGTTCTCTCCGGCGGCCGGTTTCCTGCATCTCAGGTCGAGATCCTGCCGGTGGCACAAACCGGCCAGATCGATCTTTCGGCGCTTCGTCGACGGCTTGCAGCGCACGAAGGCCGGAGCTTCGTGTCCGTGATGCTCGCCAACAATGAGACCGGCATTATTCAGCCGACCGCGGAAGTAGCAGCCCTGGTCCACGGCGCAGGCGGCGTCCTGCACGTCGACGCCGTCCAGGGACCGGGAAGGATTCCGTGCGACATCAATGAGCTTGGGGCCGATCTTCTCAGCCTTTCCGGCCACAAGATCGGGGCGCCAAAGGGGGTGGGGGCATTGATCCGGCGGGACGCCAGGTTGCCTTTTCCGCCTGCCCTCATCGCCGGCGGGGGGCAGGAGCGCCGGGCTCGGGGCGGAACTGAGAATGTGCCCGGGATTGCCGGGTTTGGGGCGGCTGCCAAGGCAGCCTTGGTCAGTCTTGGCGCGGAGAGGGCTTACCTGTTTTCCCTGCGGGAGCGGCTTGAGACCGGGCTCAAGGCGCATTCTCCTCCCGGTCTGGTGATTTTTGGCACCGAGGTGGAGCGCTTGCCTAATACTACTCTGTTTGCGGTGCCGGGGATGAAGGCGGAAACGGCAGTAATTGCCCTTGATCTCGCCGGGGTGGCCGTGTCCTCCGGCGCCGCCTGCTCGTCTGGGAAGGTCCAGCGCTCCCATGTGCTCGCCGCAATGGGGGTACCGGAGGGGCTTGCCCGCGGGGTGGTGCGCGTCAGTCTTGGGTGGAGCACAAGCGAAGCCGAAGTTGATGCCTTCATCCAAGCTTGGATTAAGGTGTCCGAGACATTACTTAGAGATGGGGTAGCCGACGCGGCATCGGCGGCGGCTGCCTGAAAGGATGTCGCCTAGCGCAAGACGACCCGCAGACCATAACCGACTAATCCAACCCGCGGTCCTTGAAACCGCAGCGGAGGGAAGACATGCCGGCCGTGCAGGAGACCGTCGAGAAGGTCCGCCGTCTCGACGTCGACCAGTATAAGTATGGCTTCGTTACCGATATTGAATCCGAGAAGGCCCCCAAGGGTCTTTCCGAAGATATCGTCCGATTCATCTCGTTGAAGAAGAACGAGCCGGAGTGGATGCTCCGGTGGCGGCTCGATGCCTATCGGCGGTGGCTCACCATGCGTGAGCCGATGTGGTCGCGGGTAAAATACGGACCGATCGATTATCAGGACCTCTACTACTACGCAGCGCCGAAGAGAAAGTCCGGTCCAAAGTCGCTTGACGAGGTGGATCCCGAGATCCTCGCAACCTATGACAAGCTTGGGATTCCGCTGCGCGAGCGGGAAGCGCTCCTTGGAGTGCAACGCCCGGACGGGGAGGGCAGCTACGCGCGTGTGGCCGTGGATGCGGTGTTCGATTCCGTTTCCGTCGCGACCACGTTCCAGGCGGAGCTTGCCAAGGTCGGCGTTCTGTTCATGCCCATCTCCGAGGCGCTGCAGAAGCATCCTGACCTGGTCAAGAAATATCTCGGCACGGTGGTGCCGATCTCGGACAATTTCTTCGCCACTCTCAATTCGGCGGTCTTCTCCGACGGGTCCTTCGTCTATGTCCCGCCCGGCGTGCGCTGCCCGATGGAGCTGTCGACGTATTTTCGCATCAACGAGCGCAATACCGGGCAATTCGAGCGCACGCTCATCATTGCCGACAAAGGCTCCTATGTGAGCTATCTCGAAGGATGCACCGCCCCTTCGCGCGACGAGAATCAGCTGCATGCCGCGGTGGTGGAGCTGGTTGCGCTCGAGGATGCCGAGATCAAATATTCCACGATCCAGAACTGGTACCCCGGGGATCAGCAAGGACGCGGCGGCGTTTACAATTTCGTGACCAAGCGCGGCGATTGCCGCGGCGCGAATTCAAAGATCTCATGGACGCAGCTCGAGACCGGGTCGGCCATCACCTGGAAATATCCGAGCTGCATTCTTCGCGGCGACAACTCCCGCGGTGAGTTCTACTCGATCGCCATCTCCAACGGCCATCAGCAGGTCGATTCAGGAACCAAGATGCTGCACCTCGGCAGAAACACGACCAGCCGGATAATTTCCAAGGGCATCGCCGCGGGGCATTCGCAGAATACCTATCGCGGTCTCGTCACCTCGCATCGCAGGGCAAAAGGCGCCCGCAATTTTACCAACTGTGACTCGCTCCTGATCGGAGACAAGTGCGGCGCCCACACCATCCCCTATATCGAGACGCGGAATACCTCCACCGTGTTCGAGCACGAGGCGACGACTTCGAAGATCTCGGAGGATACGCTGTTTTACTGCATGCAGCGCGGGCTTTCGGCCGAGGACGCGGTGGCGTTGGTCGTCAACGGGTTCGTCAAGGACGTGCTGCAGCAGCTTCCCATGGAATTCGCAGTCGAGGCGCAGAAGCTGATCTCGGTCAGTCTGGAAGGAAGCGTTGGGTGACGTGCTCCTCCCGGCCGCGGGCGGACCATCCCGCGCGCAAGCTGGGTGCGATACCGGACTGGACAGGTGATTTCAGCAAGGCAGGGTCATGTATCTCTTGGAAGTGAAAAATCTGCACGTCGAGGTCGAGGGCAAGAAGATCCTCAACGGTCTCGAGCTTTCGGTCGGAAAGGGCGCCGTGCATGCGATCATGGGGCCGAACGGATCGGGCAAGTCGACGCTTGCCTATGTGCTTGCTGGAAAAAAGGAGTACCGGGTCACCCAGGGAGAGGTATTGCTCGACGGCGAGGACATTCTGAGCATCCCGCCAGAGGAGCGCGCAGCCAAGGGTCTGTTTCTGGCGTTTCAGTATCCCTTTGAGATCCCCGGCGTTGCGACCATGACCTTCCTGCGCACTGCGATCAATTCGCAGCGCAAGCAGCGCGGGGAGCCCGAGCTTTCCACCCCCGACTTCCTCAGGCGGGTGCGTGAGGTCGCGAGCAGGCTTGGCATCGGCCAGGACATGTTGCGGCGCGCGGTAAATGTCGGATTCTCCGGCGGCGAGAAGAAGCGTAACGAGATCCTGCAAATGGCGATGCTGGAGCCGCGGCTTTGCGTCCTTGACGAGACCGATTCGGGCCTCGACATCGATGCGCTCAAGATCGTTGCCGAAGGGGTGAACCACCTGCGTGCAGCAGAGCGCTCATTCGTCGTAATCACGCACTATCAGCGCCTGCTCAACTACATCGTTCCGGATGTGGTGCATGTGCTGTCAAGGGGCCGGATCGTGAAGACCGGCGGCAAAGACCTCGCCCTTGACCTGGAGGCGACCGGCTACGCCCAATATCGCGACGAGGCGGCGTGAGGGCACGATGAACGCCGAAGTTCGCCCTCTCAGAACTGCGGCGGAGACCGCGCTGGCAGCGAATTTCGCCGCCGCCAAGGACGGGTTGCCAGGCATGAATGCCGTCGCCGCGCTGCGCGAGGCGGCGTTTCAGCGCTTTGAGGCTGACGGTCTGCCCAGCCGGCGCATCGAGGAATGGAAGTACACCGATTTGCGGGCGCTCATGCGCGAAGCCAAGCCACTCGCGCCGGTACCGGATGCCGCTGCGAGGGGCCGAGCAGCTCAATCCCCGACGCTGCTGGCGTCCATCGATGCGCGCCGGATCGTGTTCGTCGACGGCAGCTTCGCGCCGGAGCTTTCCGATCTCTCCAATCTCGAGCCTGGGTTGAGCATTGGCTCGATGGCCTCGGCGCTCGAGGTGGGCGACACTCGCGTTCTGGCGCGAATGGGAGCGATCTCATCGACCACCGACACGGCATTGGCGCTCAACACGGCGTTCATGCGCGACGGCGCGGTGATCGATGTGGCCGCCGAGGTTGCACTCGCGCGCCCGATCCACCTTGTCTTCGTCGCTGCGCGCAAGGAGGCAAGCGCGGTGTTCACGCGTTCTCTCGTCATGTTCGGAAAAGGCGCCCGCGCCATGCTGGTCGAGAGCCACGAGGGATCGAGCGAGCAGCAGGTGAATACGGTTATCGAGCTCGACGTCGCCGACGAAGCTCACGTCGACCATGTCAAGATCACCGACGCAGGTGCGCTGCATCTTTCCACCATGATGGCGACGGTTGGTGCACATGCCCGCTTCAACGAGTTCCTGTTCACTGCCGGCGGAACCGTGGTGCGCAACCAGGTATTCGTGCGGTTTGCGGGCGCAGGGACAATCGCAGGGATTCGCGGTGCTTCCCTGCTCAAGGGAAACGAGCACGCCGACACGACGCTGCTCGTCGAGCATGTCGCCGAAGGCTGTACCAGCCGCGAGACCTTCAAATCCGTGCTCGACGGGCAGAGCCAGGGCGTGTTTCAGGGCAAGATCATCGTGCGTCCGGGAGCGCAGAAGACCGACGCCAAAATGGCGACCCATGCTCTGCTTCTGTCGGAGACCGCAGAGGCCGACAACAAGCCCGAGCTGCAGATCTTTGCTGACGATGTGCAATGCGGGCACGGCGCGACGTCCGGCGCTCTCGACGAGGATTTGTTGTTCTATCTGCGGGCGCGCGGGGTCACCCAGCCGGAGGCAGAAGCTCTGCTGATTCAGGCCTTTGTCGGCGAGGCGGTGGAAGGAATCGAGCACGCGGGCCTGCGCGACACCTTGATGGAGCAGGTGGTCAAGTGGCTCAGCGCGCGCACGTGAGCCTCCGCATTTATGCCGCGCGACGAAACTGCGCGGCCCAGATCGGTTAGGGCGCTGTGAACATGCACCCGGGTTTGACCAACGGCGCGTACGATGTAAGCCGCCTGCGCGAGGATTTCCCTATCCTCGCTACGCGGGTCTATGGCAAGCCGCTGGTCTATCTCGATAATGCCGCCTCCGCACAGAAGCCCAGGGCGGTGCTCGATCGCCTTCAGCATGCCTACACTGCGGAATACGCCAATGTGCACCGCGGTCTGCATTATCTGGCCAACCTCGCCACCGAAGGCTACGAGAATGCGCGCGAGAAAGTGCGGGCGTTTATCAATGCAGCGCGCACGGAAGAGATCATCTTCACCCGCAACGCTACCGAGGCGATCAACCTCGTGGCATATACCTTCGGCCGGGAACGCGTCCGGGCAGGCGATGAGATCGTGCTTTCGATCATGGAGCACCACTCGAACGTGGTGCCGTGGCACTTCCTGCGCGAGCGGCAAGGTGCCGTCATCAAATGGGCTCCGGTCGACGATGACGGCATTTTCCTGCTCGACGAGTTCGAGCGGCTGCTGAGCGACCGCACCAGGATGGTTGCGATCACCCACATGTCGAACATGCTCGGCACCGTGGTCCCGGTGAAAGAGGTGGTTCGCCGCGCGCATGCGCGCGGTATTCCCGTCCTGCTCGATGGCGCCCAGGCCGGCGTTCATCTCGATGTCGACGTGCAGGACATCGGCTGCGACTTCTACGTTCTCACCGGACACAAGCTCTACGGTCCAAGCGGGATCGGCGTGCTCTACGGCAAATACGAGCACCTCGCGGCCATGCCGCCCTTCAACGGCGGCGGCGAGATGATCAGGGAAGTGTTCGAGGACCGCATCATCTATGGCGAGCCGCCGCACAAGTTCGAAGCGGGCACCCCGCCCATCGTGCAGGCGATTGGCCTCGGCGCTGCGATCGATTATGTCAATTCCATTGGCAAGTCGCGCATCAGATCGCATGAGGACGCGTTGCTGCAATATGCGACGGAGCGACTGCGCGAGATCAATGCGCTGCGAATCTTTGGAACGGCGCGGGACAAAGGTCCGATCATCTCGTTCGAGGTCAAGGGCGCCCATCCCCACGATGTCGCAACCATCATCGACCGCGCCGGGGTTGCCGTGCGTGCCGGTACCCATTGCGTGATGCCGCTTCTTGCCCGCTTCGGAGTGAGCGCGACTTGCCGAGCCTCGCTGGCCCTCTACAACACGCGCGAGGAGGTGGACTGTCTCGCGCATGCACTGATCAAAGCGCGGGAGTTTTTCGCATGATCGATGACGTGAAGAATGCTTCCAATCCTCTGACCGACAATGCCGGGACGCAGAGTGCGCCGGCGGACGTCGGGGCGGAGACGACAGTCACGCCGAACGACGCTTCCGGCTTGGGCGATGCCGAGCTGGCGCGATTGACGGACGACATCATCGCCGCGCTCAAGACCGTATATGACCCTGAGATTCCCTCCGACATCTATGAGCTCGGCCTGATCTACAAAATCGACATTGCCGATGATCGGGCGGTCGCGATCGAGATGACGCTCACGACGCCCAATTGTCCATCGGCACAGGAGCTACCGAGCATGGTGGAAAATGCCGTCGCCAGCGTGCCGGGGGTGCGAGACGTCAAGCTGGAGATCGTATGGGATCCGCCCTGGGACCCGAGCCGGATGTCCGAGGAAGCGCGCGCCGTCCTCAACATGTGGTGATCCGAGCGGCAACTCTTATGGGCTCAGCGGGGGCAGCAAATTCCGCAATACCTCCCCCTTGCAGTCGGAGGTATAGAGTGTTCGCCTCGCGGCCGAGCCACCGTGCAGAGCGGTAGAGAGGGGGCTAGCGGTGAATACTGCATTTGCTGATTCGCGTCTTGGCGTCCTCGACGGCTTCCGCGTGGAGATCGATCCGGGGCGGGAACGGGGCGATATCGTTCTGGATCGGCCTCCGTTCAACATCGTATCCATGCCCCAGCGCGATCAGCTCCGTCTTGTGCTCGAGGCCTTGGACGAGGATGCACGCGTCCGCATCATCGTGTTGCGCGCAGCCGGCGAGCATTTTTCCAGCGGGGGCAATATCAAGGGCTTCCTTGAGGCGACGCCCGAGCATGTCTCCAAGCTCGCCTGGAACATCGCCGCGCCGGCGCGCTGCGCAAAGCCGGTCATAGCGGCCAATCGCGGCTATTGCTTCGGGGTCGGTTTTGAGCTTTCGCTCGCCTGCGATTTTCGCATCGTATCGGAAACCTGCCTCTACGCGCTCCCGGAGCAGCGGCTCGGCCAGATCCCCGGTTCCGGCGGATCAGCGCGGCTGCAGAAGATCATCGGCATAGCGCGTACCAAGGACATCGTCATGCGATCGCGGCGCATCTCCGCGCGGCAAGCTTGCGAGTGGGGTCTCGCAACGGAATGCGTGCCGGACGACGAGCTGGAGAGCGCAACCGACGCCCTGGTCGATGAGTTGAGCGCGTTCTCTCCCCTCGCCCAGCGTACGGCAAAGAAGCTCTTGAACGACACCGAAAATTCGTCTCTCTCGATGGCAATCGAGCTCGAAGGACACTGTTATAGCCGCCTGCGCCAGTCGGACGACTTCCGCGAAGGGGTGGAGGCATTTCACGCCAAGCGCCCGCCCAAGTTCAGAGGAATCTGAGGAGATATCATGAACGTCGCCCGTTTCCCTACGCTCGCCCACTGGGGCGCCTACACCGCCCTGGTCGAGGACGGTCGCGTTGTCGGCTGCGAGCCGTTTCCACGCGATCCGGCCCCCTCGCGCATGCTCGAAGCCATCCCCGCGATGGTGCACTCGGACCTGCGCATAAGGCGGCCCGCCATTCGCGAGGGATGGCGCGAGGGTAAGGAGCGCACCGGCAACGACCGCTATTATGAAGTGTCCTGGGACGAGGCGCTCTCGACGGTTGCTGACGAGCTTGCGCAGGTCCGTGATCGGTTCAGCCCCGCGGCGATCCTGGGCGGCTCCTACGGCTGGTCGTCGGCGGGCCGTGTTCATCACGCCCGCAGCCTGCTGCGTCGATTTCTTTTCCTCGGCGGCGGCTGCGTCGACCAGGTCGCCAACTACAGCTTTGGCGCGGCGCAATATGTCCTGCCCCGCGTCATCGGTACCTTCCAGCCCGTGGTCGGCGACATCACCGACTGGTCGTCCATCGTCAAGCATGCTCGGCTTGTGATCGCGTTCGGCGGTCTTGCGCTCAAGAATGCGCAGGTCACCTCCGGCGGAGCCGGAGTGCACAGCCTCGAGACCTGGCTGCGACGGGGGAAAGACGCGGGTATCGCGTTCGTCTCCATAAGCCCGCTCAAGTCCGACGCTCCGGATTTTCTCGGCGGCCAGTGGGTACCGATCCGGCCCAATACCGATACTGCGCTCATGCTGGCGATGGCGCACTTCCTGCTGACGCAAGAGCGCTACGATGCGCAATTCGTCTCGCGTTATTGCACCGGGTTTGAGAAATTCCGCCGCTACCTGCTTGGGCTTGACGACCGTGTAGAGAAAAACGCCGATTGGGCGGCGGCGATCACCGGCGTTTCCGCCGAGACGATCCGCTCGCTTGCCGATCGGGCGGCGACCGCGCCGACCATGATCACCTGCACCTGGTCATTGCAGCGCGCGCATCATGGCGAGCAGCCTTACTGGGCCGCGATCGTGCTCGCCGCGATGCTCGGCGGCATCGGTCTGCCGGGAACCGGCTTTTCCTTCGGACACGGCTCGACCAACGGCATCGGGGTGCCGCGCATGGATGTTGCCGGGCCTGAGCTCCCTTTGCCGCTCAACCCGGCGCGCTCGATGATCCCGGTGGCGCGGATTGCCGACATGCTGCTCGCTCCCGGAGAAAGCTATGAATTCAATGGTCGCCGATACACCTATCCCGACGTTCAGCTGATCTATTGGGCGGGGGGCAATCCGTTCCATCATCATCAGGACCTCAATCGGCTACGGCGCGCCTGGCAGAAACCGCAGACCGTCATCGTCCACGATACCTGGTGGACGCCGACCGCGCGGCATGCCGACATCGTGCTTCCCGCCACGACGACGCTCGAGCGTAACGACGTTGGCGGCTCATCGCGCGACTCGTTCGTGCTTGCCATGCATCGCGCCATCGATCCTGTCGGCGGGGCATGGAACGACTTCGATATTCTCCGCGCCTTGGCGCAGCGCCTTGGCTATGAGCGCGCCTTCACCGAAGAGCGCGACGAGATGGGTTGGTGCCAACTGGTCTACGATCGGGTGCGGGCCAGCGCCTGCGCCAAGGGCGTAGATCTGCCCGGCTTCCAGCAGTTCTGGGCTGAGGGCTTCATCGAGCTGCCGCCTCCCGAGCGCGATTATGTGCTGTTTGAGAATTTCCGTCGCGATCCGGAGCGCCATCCCCTGAAGACCCCGTCGGGGCGCATCGAGATCGTCTCCGATGCGGTTGCCTCTTTTGATTACGCGGATTGTCCGCCGCATCCCACCTGGATACCGCCATCGGAGTGGCTCGGAAGTCCGGCGGCGCGGCGCTGGCCGCTTCACCTCGTGACGCATCAGCCTGCGAGCCGTCTCCACAGCCAGATGGATCCGGGCCCCGTCTCGCGCGCCCACAAGATTTCCCAACGCGAGCCCGTCCGCATCAGCCCGCCTGACGCGGCGCGGCGCGACATCCAGAACGGTGACATCGTGCGCGTGTTCAACGCGCGTGGGGCTTGTCTCGCCGGGGCGGTCGTTGATCCCGACGTGATGCCGGGCGTCGCAGTCATGGCGACCGGCGCATGGTTTGATCCGCCCGAGGCAAGCGGCGAGCCCGAGCGCCACGGCAACCCCAATGTGCTCACGCTCGACATTGGCACCTCGCCGCTTGCGCAGGGCCCTAGCGCGTTGACTGCGCTCGTCGAGATCGAGCGCTGGGATGGCCCAGCGCCCGCCGTCCGCGTCTTTGCGCCGCCGGAGCTTGCCACCGCGTAGCTGATGCCCGGTCTAAAGTTTGCGGGCTCGCATATGCGCACGACGGAGAGGCGCTGGTTCATGCGCATCAAGCTCGCTGAAAATTTCCGCGCCGTGTTCTACGCCCCGTTTTATGCCGCGCACGCGCTCGGATTCTACGCGCGCGAAGGAATCGAGCTGGAGCTCATCGGCTCTCCCGCTCCCGCAGCCGCTGCCTCGGCTCTGCTCGATGGCACAATCGACCTGACCTGGGGCGGACCGATGCGGGTGATGAAGGCCCGCGATGCCGAGCCGGACTCGGGTCTTGTCTGCTTTTGCGAGGTCGTCACCCGCGACCCGTTCTTCCTGGTGGGCCGAAGCCAGGTCCGTGAATTTCAGCTCACTGACCTTTCCCGGCTGAAATTCGCGAAAGTCTCCGAGGTGCCGACGCCTTGGCTCTGCCTGGCGCTTGATCTGCGCGAGCAAGGCCTGGACCCAACGCGGCTCAACTGCGCACCCGCCAGCACCATGCGGAACAATCTCGAGAAGCTGCGCAGCCGGGAATTGGATGTGGTGCAGATGTTCGAGCCATATGCATCGCTCGCGGTGAAGGAAGGCATCGGCGAGATCCTCTACCCCGCCAGCACGCGAGGGCCGACCTCCTATACGACGTTTCTCGCCACGCGCAGCGGCATCGAGCGCAAGCGCGACGCGTTCATCGCCATGACCCGCGGCATTCAGCACATGCAGCGCTGGCTCGGGGAATACGATGCAGAGGACCTGGCACAGGTCACGGCCCGATTTTACCCCGACATTGCCCCGGAAATCCTCTCGGCTGCGCTGGCGCGCTATCGCGATGCCGGGGTGTGGGGTCAGACGACAGCCGTCTCACGCAGCGGGTTTGCGCGGCTCGCGGAAAGTCTTCGTTCCGGCGGCTTCATTTCGCGCAGCCCGGTATACGAAGACTGCGTCGATCAGGGCCTGTGTTGAGAGCAACAAGATGCTCGACGTGATCATTCGCAACGGCGATGTGGTGACGCCGCAGGGCATCGCCCGGTGTGACGTGGCCACCGCCGGCGAGAGAATCGCTGCCATCGCCGCTCCCGGGACCCTGCAGTCTGCCGCGCGGGTGATCGATGCCGCCGGACAGATCGTGATGCCGGGCGGAATCGACCCGCATGTCCATCTGCATCACGTCTGGATCAAGCCGGACGGGACGCCGCTCGTCACGGCCGGTCCCGAGCAGGTCGGGCGCGCCGCCTTGCACGGCGGAACCACCACGTTCATTGATTTCGCCTACTGGCGCGACGGCGTCTCGGTGCTTGACGCAATCGAGACCCGCGACAAGGACTTCGTCGGCAAGAGCCCGTGCGACTGGGCCTACCACATCATGCTGCATTCCGAGCCGCCTCCCGAATTCACGGGCCAGCTCGCAGAAGCAATCCAGGCCGGCTATCCGACGCTGAAGATATTCACCACCAACATCCTTCCTTCGCGCAGTGGGCGCATGATCGATTTCGGCGATATCTGGGAGGCGTTCCAGGTCCTGGCAAAAGAGGGCGGGCTCGGAGTCATCCATGCCGAGGATAACGACATCGTCATGCACATGTATGCCAAGCTCATACGGGACGGGCGGGTTGACTTTGCGCACCTTGCGGAAGTCCACAACCAGCTCTCGGAAGATCTGAGCTTTCGGCGCGTGCTGCGGCTCGCCGAGAGCGTGCCGGGTACCGCGCTTTACATGATGCATGTCTCTGCCGGAACTGGGGTTTCCGCCATCGCGGAGGCGCGCGGCAAGAGCCTGCCAATCTACGGCGAGACGCTGCACCAGTATCTCATCTACTCGATGGAGGACTACAAGCGCACCAACGGCCAGATCTATCACACCTATCCTTCGTTGAAATCGCCGCAGGACCAGCAGGCGCTTTGGCAAGGCACCGCGAACGGTGACATCCATTGCATCGCGACGGATGAGCTCTGCTGCACGCTCAAGGACAAGACGGTCGGCAAGCGCATCGATGACACGACCGGAGGCAATTCGGGCGTCGAGCCGCGCCTGGGCGTCATGTATACCGAGATGGTCGTGCGCCGCGGCTATTCGCTCACCCAGTACGTGGATCTGGTCTCGACCAATGCGGCAAAGATCATGGGGCTCTATCCGCGGAAAGGAGCGATAGCGGTCGGCAGCGATGCCGATATCGCCGTCCTCGATCCCACCCGTCGCGGCAAGGTTCGCGCCGTCGATCTGCATGAGACGGATTACACGCCGTGGGAAGGGCACGACATCTTCGCCTGGCCGGTCATGACCATGCTGCGGGGCAAGGTCATGGTCGAGAACGGCCAGTATTACGGCAGCCCGGACGACGGACGTTATCTCAAGCGCAAGATCGCCGCCGAAATACACAATGGACCGGCACTGTGACTGAGCTCTGCACCGAGACCTTGCGCGAGCTGCTGGCGCAAAGCCTGGCGGCTTGGCACTTGCGCGGCGAGGTCCGCAGCACCGGCAGCGGCGCGGTTTTGCTGTCCAGCAATGCAACCGGGATTCGCGTAGAGCCGGCGCCGCCCGGGTCGCCGTTCCGCTGGCAGGTGACGGTGAACGGCCGCAGGCGCGCAGCGCTCTCGCTTCCCGCCGTGTTGCGCCGGGTGCGCGCAGCCCTCGATCCCGATTATGAGCGGCACCAGGTGCGCATCGCGCCTGCGCCCGTCATGCCTGCGTGATTGGCGTCCTCGTCCTCACCGGGTTTCTCGGCAGCGGCAAGACGACGCTTCTGCGCCATCTCCTGCAACAGCCTGCATTCTCCCGCACCGCGGTCATCATCAATGAGTTCGGCGAGGTTGGCCTCGATCATGAGCTGGTGGAGGCGAGCACCGACAGCTTCATCGAGCTGCTGACGGGATGCCTCTGCTGCAAGGTGCGCAACGACCTCATAGAGACCCTCGACGAGATGCTGCGCCGGCGCGATCAGGGCAGCGTCCCGCCGTTTACCCGGATCGTGATCGAGACCAGCGGTCTTGCTGATCCAGCCCCAATTCTCCAGACGTTGATGACCAATGCTGGCGGCCGCCTCGTTCTGGACGGCGTGGTGACCACAGTGGACGCAGTGAATGGCGCAACCGCGCTCGCCAGGGAACCGATCTCCCTGAAGCAGGTGGCGCTGGCAGACCGCCTGGTTCTGACCAAGTCCGATCTGGCAAACGGCGCTCAGCGGCCTCTGCTCGATCGGCTTGCACAGCTCAATGCGTCGGCATCGCTCGTGACTGCGGATCACGGCAGCATCGATCCCGCTCTGCTTGAGGGCGTGGCTGTTGATCCGCATGCCCGATCCCTTGCGATCGAGGCTTGGTTAGGAGAAGCAGCAAACGCCCGCGGCCCTATGCATGCGAGGCACGACTCTGAGATTGAGACCTATACTGTCGTGCGCGATGCGCCTATCCACGCAATAGCGTTGACGCTTTTTCTCGAAGTGCTGGCCGAGCATTGCGGTGACAGACTCCTCCGCCTCAAAGGTATCGTCGATATTGCCGAGAGCCCGGGCCGGCCCGCGGTCATTCACGGTGTCCAGCATGTGTTTCATCCGCCGGCTTGGCTTCCGCATTGGCCCTCCGACGACCACCGCACCAGGATTATCCTCATCACCCGCGGTATTCCGCGCCGATGGGTCGAGCTGCTGCTTGACGCGATGGAGGCGGAAGTGGTCGCCGCGGCGGATACCTCCCCCTGAAAGGTGCCGGATAGCTGTAGTCATGCCATTGGCAATTTCGTATACCCATTTGTATCGTTGAGTTCTCTCGGATCCTCCGCAGGGGTTGAGACGCAGGCCACGCCATGGCCGGCGGGACGCCGTGTGAGGACACGCAAATCGGAGAAAAGCATGCAGGTTACGAGGGACGGGTTCATTCGCACCATGGCAGCCGGCACGATTCTGGCTGCGGTGGGGTCGGCGCTGCCAGCCGCTCATGCCGCCGACGTGATCAAGATCGGTGCTCCGCTGGCGCTGACGGGTTCGCTCGCGGACGAAGGGAAAAAGCAGGACGTCGTATGGAACATGTGGCTGGACAAGGTCAACGCGGCGGGCGGAATCAACGTCGGCGGCAAGAAGATGAAAGTCGAGCTCGTCAAATATGATTATCAGTCGGACGGGCAGCGCGCCGCCCAGCTCGCCGAGAAGCTTATCAGCGACGACAAGGTCGATGTCCTGCTTTCGCCCTTCGGCTCGGGGCACACCAAGATCGTGGCCACGGTTGCCGAACGCTATCAGACCCCGGTGCTGGCATGCGCCGCGTCCTCTGAGTCGGTGTTCGACCAGAGGTTCAAGCATCTGTTCGGGACCTTGTCGCCCAACGGCGGCATGACCGACGCCATGGTCGCGTTCTTCAAGAGCAAGATGCCGACGCTCAAACGCGTCGCGGTGCTGGGACGCGATGACGTGTTCCCGAAAGCGATGGCGCAGGGCACATCGGCCGCGGCCAAGAAAGCCGGGCTCGACGTGGTCTACGACCAGCTCTACGCCGTCGGCACCATGGACCACTCCGCTGCCATGTCAGCGATCAAAGCTGCCAATCCCGACTGGATCTACGTCACCGGATATACCCAGGACCTCATCCTTGCGCGCAAGCAGATGGCCGACCTCGGCGTGAAGGCGCCGATTGTGACCATGGTGGCGGGTCCGGCCTACAAGGAATACACCGACGGGCTGGGCAACCTCGCCAATGGGGTGACGAGCTCGAGCTGGTGGCACCATGCCACCAACTACAAGGGGATTGGACCATGGCCGACGACGGCCGATTTCTACAAGGAGTTCGTTGCCAAGGAGAAGAGCGATCCGGACTATGTCCACGCCTCCTGCGCGGCAGCCGCCATCGTGCTCGCAAACGCCATCGAGCGCGCCGGCTCGACCGACAAGAACAAGGTGCGGGACGCGCTCGCGGCGACCAATGTGTCCACCTTCTACGGCCCGATCAAGTTCAGCGCGAACGGCATGAATGAGGTCAGGGATCTCCCCATCATCCAGGTCCAGGACAAGAGCATCAAGGTGCTGCATCCCGCCGACATCAAGGATGGCGACCTGGTGTTCATGAAGTAAGTCTCCATTCGAACTGCGGTGGAGCTTCTGGATTTAACGGCGCAACAAGCTCCGCAATACCTCCCCCTGAAAGGGGGAGGTCGGCGAGCCCCGACCTGGTCGGGGCTCGCCGGGTGGGGGTCAACTCGCGGCCGCGATAATCACCAAATGCGCCTGCCGAGGGTCGGACCCCCACCTGACAGCATTTGCCCCGGCGCAAGGCCGGGGCAAATGCTGTCGACCTCCCCCTTGCAGGGGGAGGTATAGAGCCCTGCTGGCCGCCCTTGATTTCGATGGCCTATCTGCAAATCCTGGTGAACGGGGTGGTACTCGGTGCGCTCTACACCTGCCTCGCAGTGGGCTTCTCGCTGGTGTGGGGCGTGTTGAACATCATCAACATGCTGCACGGCTCGCTCATCATTCTGGGCGGCTATCTCACCTTCTTCGCCTGGCACAGCTTCGGCATCCATCCGCTCGTGGCGTTGCCGGTGGTTGCCATGCTGCTTTTCGCCATCGGCTATGCGACGCAATTGCTGCTGATCAATCGCGTCGTGAGCGAGCCCGTGCTCACCACCCTGACGCTGACCTTCGGCCTCGACCTGATCCTGTATAATTTCATGACCGTCTACTACACGGCCACGGCGCGGCGCGTGACGCTCGATCTTGGCGTGGTCGATTTCGCGGGAATCGTGATGCCGGTGGATCGCCTGGTCGCAATGGCGCTCGCATTGTTGCTCACCGGCCTGCTTTACCTCGTGTTGCGGGGATCGCGCATCGGCCGCGCGATCGTCGCGGTGCGCATGGACCGGGATGCGGCGGCGCTCATGGGCATTCGCGTTGACCGCATCTATGCCGTTACGTTCGGGATCGGCGCGCTGATGGCCGGCGCGACCGGCGCGGTATTCGCGATGCTCTATCCCATCACCACCAATCTCACGACGACGTTTCTGGGCAAGGCATTTGTCGTCTGCGTCATCGGCGGCCTCGGCAGCGTTCAAGGTGCATTGGTGGGCGGCATCGTGCTTGGAATTGTCGAAAGCCTGGCGGGCCAGATGGTCGGTCCGCAGCACGCGCTCACCGTCGGTTTTGCGCTGATGTTGCTGCTGCTGTTGATCAAGCCGACCGGTCTCACCGGTATCCGGGGCTATGAATGATGTCCCGCTGGTGGCGCTGCTTGCTCTTCGTGATTTGGGTTCTGGCGCTGGCCTCGACCCCGCTCTGGGCCGGCAACTATGTGGTTCGCCTCGCCATCACCGTTGCGATGTACACCGGATTGGCACTCTCGTGGAATTTCATCGGCGGATTCACCGGCTATCCGTCGTTCTCGACCGCGGCTTTCTTCGGCCTCGGCAGCTATGCCGGGGCGCTGGCGCAGCGCGCGGGTGTGCCGATGATCTTCGCGTGGCTCAGCGCAACGCTGTTCGTTGGGCTCTTTACTGCCGCTCTCGGGGGCATCCTGCTGCGGCTGCGCGGGCACTATTTTGCCATCGGATCGATCGGAGTGGTGGAGGTGCTGCGGCTCCTCATCGCCTCATGGGGCAGCGTTACCGGGGGCGGCGACGGACTTAACGTCCCCTTCGTGACCGGCGGGCCGGACGTCGTCGCCCGCATCTTTCTCGCTGCGATGGTCGCGATCATGCTCGTCGTATTCGCGACGACGGTCGTGGTCGACTGCAGCCGGCTGGGATTCGGGCTGCGCTGCATTCAGCAGAACGAGGATGCCGCCGACATGGTCGGCATCAATACCACCACCTACAAGATCGCCGCCTATACGCTGTCCGCCCTGTTCTGCGGTACGATCGGTGCGGCTTACGCCTCCTGGGCCGGCTACATCGATCCCAGCGAATCCTTTTCCCTTCTCATGAGCATCAAGGTGCCGGTGATGTGTCTCCTGGGCGGATCGGGAACCGTGCTCGGACCGGTCGTCGGGGCGGCTGCGTTCACGCTCCTGGAAGAGTTCTTCTGGGCGCATTTCCTCGACTACAACCGCGCCATCCTCGGCGTGGTCATCGTGGTTCTCATCTTCTTTCTGCCTGGCGGACTGTTGCGCATGCCTTACCGCGGTCTGTTTGCTCGCAGCGTCCGAGCTTGGGTGCAGCCGAAGGCCGCCGCATGAGCACGCCGATTCTCGAGCTTGATCGGGTGAGCAAGGCCTTTGGCGGCATTCATGCCTTGCGCCAGATCAGCTTCGCGCTGGAGGAGGGCCAGATTGTCGCCCTGATCGGACCCAATGGGGCCGGCAAGACGACCCTCATCAATGTCATTACCGGCGTGCACCGTGTGTCCGGCGGGCGGATCGCCTTCCGCGGCAAGGACGTGACCCGGCAGCGCCCGTTCCAGGCGGCGCGCCGCGGACTGGCGCGCACCTTCCAGATCGTCCAGCCATTCCCGCGCATGAGCGTCGTCGAGAATGTGGCAGCAGGCGCGCTCTTCGGCGGCGCTCATGGGAGCATGGACGAGGCGATGGCGGCCGCACGCGAGCAGCTCGCGTTCACCGGGCTCGCCGAGTTTGCCGACCGGCCCGCCTCAGCGCTCACGCTTGCCGGACGCAAGCGGCTCGAGCTGGCGAAGAGCCTGGCCATGAAGCCGCATCTCCTGATGCTCGACGAGGTCAATGCCGGTCTTAATTCCAGCGAGATCGACGGTGCGCTCGCGCTCATTCGCAGCATCGCCCGGCGCGGCATCACCGTTCTCGTCATCGAGCATGTCATGAAAGTGATCTTTTCTCTCGCCGATCGCGTGCTCGTCCTGCACCACGGTGAGCTGATTGCCGACGGCGCTCCCAGGGACATTGCGGGGCAGCAGCGGGTGATCGAGGCCTATCTCGGCGAAAAATTTGCCCGGCGGATTACCAGAACCGGCACCAATGACTGACTCGCTCCTGGCGATCGAGGGGCTGAGCGCCTCCTACGGCGACGTGCGCGTTCTGTGGGGAATCGATCTTTGCGTCGAGGCGGGCGAGATCGCCTGCATCGTGGGACCGAACGGCGCCGGCAAGAGCACGCTGCTGCGCTGCATCTCGGGTCTTCTTTCCCCGACCAATGGCCGGATCATCTACCGCGGAGACGACCTGGGCTCGCGGAGCGCCGATCAAATCATCGCCCGCGGCATTGCCCATGTCCCTGAGGGCCGGCGGCTCTTCCGCGGCATGAGCGTGCGCGACAACCTCTTGCTCGGCGCCTATCTGCGGCGTGATGGCGCGCAGGTAGCACGCGATCTCGACTATGTGCTCGCGCTCTTTCCCATACTGCGCGAACGCCAGCGTCAGGATGCCACTACGCTATCCGGAGGCGAGCAGCAGATGTGCGCCCTGGGCCGTGGAATCATGTCGCGCCCGCAACTCCTGCTCATCGATGAGCTCTCGCTCGGGCTTGCGCCGCGGCTCGTGGAGCGGCTCGGCGAGGCTTTGTTGGAGATCAACCGCTCCGGCATCGCCATTCTTCTGGTCGAGCAGGATGTGATGACGGCGTTCGAGCTTGCCCGCCACGCCTTTGTGCTCGAGACCGGCCGGGTCACCAAGCGCGGCACCACTGCGGCGCTCGCCGAGGATCCCGCCATTCGGCAAGCGTATCTCGGCATGTAAGAAAATCGCGAGCCGGACAGCATCTCGCGCGCCGTGCCTACCATCACCGCCCGACCGCGTGGGCACGGCGCCCACCCTACGCTCGCAACAGCTTCCTGAAAAACCGGACGATGCGGCTCCACAGCGCCGCGCGTGCCAGCGTCGCTGCATCGAGCACCTGCTGCTCGGATTGCGCAAGAGGAGCGCCCGACAGGCGTGCTGCGAGATTGCGAGCAAATGTTTGAGTCAGATGATCGGCGACGTCCTTCACCAAGCCGGAGCGGCTGAACTGGGCAAGCGCCCCGGTGAGCAGAAATTTCACCGAGAGGGCGACCTGCGATGAGCTCTCGCCCAGCGGCTTGACCGTGTAGACGATGATGGCGCGGCCGCTCGACGCGCTCCGCGCATCTCTGCCGGCGGCATGCACCACGCCGCGCAATGCGGTCTCATCGCGTTCGATCTCCGCCGTTCCCGCGAACGCGCTGACCATGGGCCCAAGCTTCACGTGCATCTCCCCTTGCGCCCGGCCGTCTTGCAGCGGCGTCGTCAGGCGAGCACCTGGAATGCATCGGGCCACGGTGTCCAGATCCGTGAGGAGCCGCCACGTTTGCGCTTGCGAGCAGGGCACCGTAAACGACTCGATCAATTCCACCCCGTTGCTTTCAACCGTAGCCCATTGCTCCGCGCCGACCCTCTCCTCGCTTTGCGGGGAGAGGGTGCCGAGCCGCTCTGCGGTGAGGCGGGTGAGGGGCGAGGGACGCGTCGTGGTGAGTGTGGATTCACTTTGCCCGTTGCCGGGCGGATGCGCGCCGACCGGACCCAGCCGCGTGCGTGCCGGCGCGTGCGCTGGCTCCGGCTGTGTCCCCTGGGCCATGACGCTACGGACCGCCGCGACGATGCCCACATACCCGGTGCAGCGGCACAGATTGCCGGACAGTTCGACCCGGATGCGCTTTTCCTCGGCCTGGGGCAGGCGGGTCACGATGTCCCGGGCGCTGATCAACATGCCGGGGGTGCAGTAGCCGCATTGCAAGCCATGATGCTCCGAGAACGCCGCGCGCAGGCGCGCCATGACCGGGTCTTTCTCCAGGCCTTCGATCGTCGTCACCTCGGCGCCGTCGCATGCGACCGCGTAGGTGATGCAGGAGCGCGCGGGTGCGCCGTCGATCAGAACGGTGCAGGCGCCGCAGACCCCATGCTCGCAACCGATATGCGTGCCGGTGAGGAACTGATCCTCCCGCAGGAAATCCGCGAGGTTGCGGCGCGGCTCAACCGCGGCCTGGACCTTGCGCCCGTTGATGGTCAGCGACACCGTTCTCATGTCGTGCACGCCTGCCTTGCCGCGCGCTGGAGCGCGACCGGAGCGAGTTGCCGCAGGTAATCGTCATTTACGCCTTTATCGTCGAGAAGGCGCAGGACGGCTGCGTGATCCAGCCGATCCGGCAGATCGGGAGCAAACGGTCCGCGGAAAACCTTTGTGGCGTCGGCGAGCACGATCGGCGCCGTCTCGATCGCCCCGATCACCGCGCGAAAGCGCTCGCGTTCCGGGTCGTGCAGCACGCCGCCGATGGCATGGGCGTATTCGCCGGCTTTCTGCGCGAACTTGAACACGCCCCAGCGCGCGCGCCTCGACAGCTTGGGAATTCGGATTGCCCGGATCAGCTCGTCCGGCCGCAGCGCGGTCGTGAACGAGGACAGGACGAGATCGCTGGCCGCGACGGTGCGCGCCCCGCTTTGTCCGGTTATGAGGATCTCGGCGTCGAGCAGCGGTAATATGGAAACCCAGTCAGCTGCCGGGTCCGCGTGCGCGAGGCTGCCGCCGATGGTCCCGCGGTTGCGCACCGCGCGGTAGGCGATCGTCCCTGCTACATGCGGCAGAAGTCCCCTCGATGGGTCCGGCACGCGTCCATCCTCGATGTCGGCGTGGGTGACACAGGCGCCGATCTCGACCCGATCGCGCTCGTTTGCCACCTCAGCGAGCTCAGGCACCGACGTGATGTCCACGAGGAGATCCGGCTGCGCCAGCCGGAGGTTCAGCATCGGTCCGAGCGACTGGCTGCCGGCGAGCACCTTGCAGAACAGGCTCTCGTCGCCGAGCAGCTTGATCGCCGCATGGATGCTGGTCGGCCGCGCGTAGTCGAAGGCAACCGGCTTCATCGCGCCAAGACTTCAGGCATCAGAACTTCAGGCATCAGAACCTCTCCTTGTGCGAGAGGCTGTCGGTCACAAGGTCGCGCAGTACCGGCAGGTTGGGAACGGGGTCGAGCTGAATGAGACCGGGGTGCAGTTTCGCGATGCAGGCATATTGCACCTCGCCATCGATCAGCATCGTGCATTCCTTGCACACATTGGCGTTGAAGCAGCTGAAGCGAATGGCGAGGTCGGGTTGCTGCTGCATGCGGATGCGCACCAGCCCGTCGAGGACGGAATTGCCGTCCTCGAATGCCACATCGAATTCCTCATAGCGGCCGTTCTCCCGGCTGGTGCCCCGCCAGATTTTCAGCCGCGCCGATCTCAACGATCGCCCAGATCCAGTCGACGCGCTCACGGTGGCAAGCCTTCGAAGCTGGAGACAAGCTTGCCGTTGGCCAGCGACAACCGCTGGCTCTTCTCGTATTGCGCGCTGGTCGCGGGAAAATCGTCGCGCTGATGCGCGCCGCGGCTTTCCCGGCGGTTGAGCGCGCTGAACGCGAGCGCTTGCGCCGCAACGAGCCCGTTGCGCAGCTCGAACCATTCGACCAGGCTCGCATTGTGGCTGCGCTCGCCTGACACTGCCGCGGCCGGCAGCTCGCGCTCGCGCATGGTGCAGAGGCGATCATGCGCCTCGCTCAGAGCGTGCGCGGTGCGGAACGGGCCGACCTTTTGCCACATCAGCTCCTTGACTTCGCTCATGAGCGCGCCGGGGGAGGGGCCGTGCCGCGCATTTTGCCCGCGCACTGCACGGATCAGCTCCAACTGCGCCTCGGCTGCTTTCATATCCCAAGCCGGCACCTTCCTGCGTGCGGCAGAGCGGGCGGCTCTCTCCCCCGCCCGTTCGCCGAACACCAGCGCCTCCGGCAGCGCATTGCCGGAAAGCCGATTGGCACCGTTGGCGCCGCCGGCAAGCTCTCCCGCCGCATAGAGTCCCGGCACGCAGGAAGCCATCTCGGTGTCTACTTCAACGCCGCCCATCTGATAGTGCGCAATCGGAAACACCTCGACCGGCTGGCGCGTAAGATCGATGTTGTTGCGCTTGAAGATCTCGATCACGGGACCGAGCGCTGCCTGCAGCGCGCTCTCGGGGATGTGCTGGAACGACAGATATACGCCGCCGTGCGGCGAGCCGCGGCCGGATTCGACTTCCTTGTAGATTGCGTAGGTCAAGGCATCGCGCGTCGTGCTGTAGCCCTCGCCCTGCGCTTCGCCGTACCTGTCCAGGAATTCCTCTCCCTTGCCGTTGAGCAGACGACCGCCGAGCTTCACCCGCGTGGGCTCCCAGGTGGTCGGATCGAGCCCTACCATCCGCGGCGCGAGATGCCCGTTGGGATAGAACTGCAGGAATTCGAGATCGATCAGCCGCGCGCCTGCGCGCAACGCGATGCCCACCCCCTCGCCGGCAAGATTGTTGGGCGATGTGGTGCGCTTGAACATCTTGGTCATGCCGCCCATCGCGAGCACGACGGCGGAGGCCTTGATGACGACCGGTGCTGCCGAGCCCACGTCGAAGCCGACCGCGCCGATCGCCTCGCCGTCGCGCGTGACCACGTCGGTGAGGCTCACGTTGCTCAGGCGGCGGATGTCGGGGTTGCGGCTCACCTTGTTGCGCAGCACCGCGCAGATCGCCGCTCCCGTGCTGAGAAAATCCACATAGACGCAGCGCTTGCGGCTGTGTCCGGGCGCCAGCACCTGGTTGATCGTGCCGTTGTCCGCTCGTGCCCAATTGACCTTCCAGGTTTCGAGCTCGCGGATCCTTTTCGGGGCGCCCTCGCAGAGGAGCGCGGCGAGACTTTCGTTGCAAAGCCCGCGTCCGGCGGCGAGCGTGTCGGCAAGGTGCAGTTGCGGATCATCGGGCTCCGTCTCGCCGAGCGCGGCTGCGCAGGTCATCTGCGCCATGATGCTGGCACCCCCCCGACCGACCACGTTCTTGTCGATCAGGATGGCTTTTGCGCCGTTGCGCGCAGCCGCGATGGCGGCGAACATCCCGGCGGCGCCGCCGCCCGCCACCAGCACATCGGTCGCCAGCTCGATAACCTCGTCCATTTTTACCAAGCTCGCAGCCTCTGCATACCTCCCCCTGAAAGGGGGAGGTCAACAGCATTTGCCCCGGCCTTGCGCCGGGACAAATGCTGTCGGGTGGGGGTCCTGCCTCGGCGGATCGCGGCCGGGAGTGACCCCCACCCGGCTCCCCCGACAAGTCGGGGTCGCCGACCTCCCCCTTTCAGGGGGAGGTATTGCGGAGCTTGCTGCGCCACTGGTCCAAATGCGATAGCCCTGCCTGAAAGGGGGAGGTATCGCCGAGTTCGCTGCGCCTCAGCGTGCATGCGCGAGAGCCTCATGCGCCGCGAGCGGTGGCCACGCGCAGGGCGGCGAGGATGCGGCGCGGCGTCATGGGAAGCTCGCACAGCTCGACGCCACGCGACGCCAGCGCATCATTGATGGCGTTGGCAATGGCCGCACCCGGACCGATCGCGCCACCTTCCCCGACGCCTTTTTGGCCGAACTCGGTATAGGGTGATGGCGTCTCCATGTGCAGCACGCGGATGTTGGGGACCTCGGGGCAGCCCGGCAGCAAATAATCCGCAAGCGTCGACGCGAGCGGCTGGCCCTGCGCATCGAACGGCATCTCCTCATAGAGCGCCGAGCCAATCCCCTGGGCGGTCCCGCCGTGGATCTGGCCGTCCACGATCATGGGATTGATCAGCACGCCTGCGTCCTCGACCACGACGTAATTCAGGATCTCCACGCCGCCGGTCTGCGGGTCGACCGCCACCACGACGGCGTGCGCCGATCCCGTATGCAGGCCGGTGAGGCGCTCGGGCGCATAGCCCTGCGTCACTTCGAGCCCGTGCGGGTCGGTGTCGCCGGGCAGATCCGCCGGCGCGAGATAGAACGCGCGCGCGATGTCGCGCAGCGAGACGCTGCCCCGTGGGCCGCAGACGCTGCCGTCGCGCAGCGTGACCGCGCTCGCATCGGTTTGCAGCATTGCCGCGCCGATCTGCGCCACCCTGCGGGCGAGCTCCTTGCATGCGCGTGCAGTGGCGCCGCCCGCCCAGACCATGCCGCGGGAGCCCCAGGCGCCGCTCGAATAGGGCGAGAGCTCGGTGTCGCCGAGCCGCACTTGCACGTCGGCGGGGTCCAGGCCGAGACAATCCGCGGCGACCTGCGCCAGCGTCGTCTCCAGTCCCTGCCCGATGCTCTGGATGCCGGCTCTGACCTCGAGCCGGCCATCGGGGGTGAGCCGCGCGAACGCCTGCTCGTAAAGCGCGCGCCGCTTGCCGTCGGCGGTGGTGCCGTGCGCCGTCTGCTCGGAGAAGATCGAGATGCCGAGCCCGATCAGCCGGCCGTCGGCTTCTCCGGCGTGTTGGCGCTTGCGCACCGCGGGCAAGTCGATCGCCTCGACCGCCATCTGCAGGATGCGCGGATAGTCGCCGCTGTCGAAATGCTTGTCGGTGATGTTGTCGAACGGCATCTGCTCCGGGCGCACGAGGTTTGCCTGCCGTACCTCGTGCGGTTCCTTGCCGATCTTGCGGGCAAGGGCGTCGATCATCAGCTCCATGGCATAGCAGACCCCGGGCCGCGCCACCCCGCGATAAGGCAGTTGCGGTGCCTTGTTGGTCGCGACCGCGGCTGCCTTGCAGCGATAGACCGGAAGATCGTAGGGCCCGGGAAGGATGGCGCTGACCTGGGACGGCTCGATCGCGGATGTGAAGGGGTAGGCCGAATAGGCTCCGGAATTGACCGCGGCCACCGCGTCGAATGCGAGAATCTTGCCGCTCATATCGGCATAGGCCGTCATGCGGTAGTGATGCTCGCGGCAATTGGCATTGGCCGTGAGCTGCTCGCGCCGATCCTCGATCCAGCGCACCGGATGGCCGCAGCGCAGCGCGAGCCAAGAGAGGCAGACCTCCTCCGCTGCCAGGATGGCCTTGTAGCCGAAGCCGCCGCCCACATCGGGGGAGATGACGCGGATCTGCGCTTCGGGGATCTGCAGCACTTCGGCGAGCCCGGTGCGGACCACGTGCGGAAACTGGGTGGCACCGTGGAGGATGAGCTGGTTCAGCCGCGCGTCCCATTGCGCGATGAATCCCCGGCACTCGATCGGCGACATCACCTGTCGCGCCGTGCGCACCTCCCGCGTTACCTGGACCGGCGCGGTTCTCGCCACCGTCTCGATATCGCCGTTAAAGCCGACCTCGACATAGAGATTGCCTTTGACCGTATCGTGCACCAGCGGAGCGCCCGGCTTGCGCGCCTCCAGCATGTCGACGACGGCGGGGAGCTCCGCGTATTCGACGGCCACCTGGGCGGCGACATCCTCGGCTTGTGCCCGGGTATCGCCGACGCAGAACGCGATCAGCTCGCCCACCTGGCGGATCTTGTCGTTGACCAGCGGCGGCTGCTCCGAAGCCTGAAATCCGGGGAGGGGTGACACCGCCCGGATCGGTCGCACATCGCTCAGATGCTCCGCCGTGAATACGCAATCGCGCAGATGCTCGGGAATGTGAACGCTGCGCAGGCGCGCATGCGCCACGGTGCTGCGCACGAAGGCGACGTCGCGCATGCGGGGAAAGCGGATGTCGCCGATGTACTGCCCGCGGCCGTGCAGGAAACGGTCATCCTCCTTGCGCCGCAGCCGCGCGCCAATCGCCTGCTTGCTCAATCTCCAATCCTCGTAGGGCGGGTTAGCACATCAAGTCGGCTTGTCCGACTTGATGGCGTAACCCGCCATGTTCGGCGGATTACGCTGACGCTAATCCGCCGCACAAGCTCACAGCTGATCCCGACACCGTGCCGGCGACGCCTGCCGTCATAGCCCTGCTTGCGCGTTGGGCTCAAGGCTGGTCGCGGCATGCGTAAGGAGGCGTAGGGCGGGTTAGCACATCAAGTCGGCTTGTCCGACCTGATGGCGTAACCCGCCGCCTTCCGGCGGATTACGCTCGCGGTACTGGGCGAGCCAGTACCGCTTCGCTAATCCGTCCTACGAAGATATCTGATTTGCCGCGGGTCGCGCGGCATTGTATGGGAGCGCTTGTGCGGCTCCTGTGTATCGCACATCTAACTCACGCAGCCGGGCCCGTAGCTCAACGGTTAGAGCCGACCGCTCATAACGGTCTGGTTGGAGGTTCGAGTCCTCCCGGGCCCACTACGATTCATTTGGATTTCTGATGTTTGCGCGAGCTTCGCTTCTCATCGACCACAGAAACGACCACAGAAACGGTTGCATTCTTGCCAGTAATCGCGGTGGCTGCGCCCTTCAAATAGTCTGGGCTGTGATGGCCATAAACGCGATCAAGTATTTCGGGCGACATGCCGAGGTATCCCGCCGCTTGCCAGATCGACACACCGCGTTGCATGAGCCACGTCGCTGCTGTGTGCCTGAGCGTATGCGGAACGATCTTGCTGCCTTCGGACGACAGCCCGGCAAGCTGTACTGCCCGTGAGAAAGCGGTCTTAACCGAGCGAATCGGCTTGCCGCTGAATTCAACGAAATGGCCTCCGATAAGACCAAGGCGCTCCCAGCGCCGCATGTGAGCCAAGAGGCGGGGCGGTATCGGCGCGGGTGGCTGACGCTTATTCGTGGCGCTCTTTCCTTGCGCAAGCCTATAGAAGATTCCTTGATCAAGATCGACGAAGGAGCGACCTGCAGCGCGTTGGGGTGAGGCAGCCGCAATGGCGCTAGCACGCGTGCCAGTATAAACCCCGATAAGAATGAAGCGCGCTAAGTGCCGCAAGGGTCTCTTCTCGGTACGAAGCTTGCGGCCTTTGTCGGAGCCGCGGTGGCGGATTTGAATTTCTCGGTGACGCCAGCAAGCCCACAGCAAGCGTGCGACTTCCGAACGTGTAAGCCACCGGTCGCGAGGTGCACCTTTTGCGGGAAGCCAAACCTTTACGATGGCACGGTGGAGATTCTCTGATGCGTGATGGCCAATGGCTGCGCGCAAGTCTTCCAAGTCACGCCGAGCCCCACCGGTATTGCCGCGTACTTTGACGTATTCTTTGCAGGTCGCGGTCGAAACATCCGTTAGCATCCGTCCGCCCCAAAAAGAGTTGAGGCGCGATATGCGCCCCTCGAACTTCTTTCGGTCCGCCTGGTCGTCGCCGCAATCATCGAGGTAGATCGACAACACGTCGGCGATATCGATCTGTTCAATATCGCGCGCCTTGCGGGTCGGCCTGTACTTGTCGGCGATGTAGTCCGCTAATGCTCGCTGTGCCTCTTCCGGAGGCCCTTTGTGAGCCGGGCTTCCAACGCATCCCGTGGCGAAATCGCGTTTCCCGTCCCGGATAAGCCAGACCGCTTTGCGCCCGATCCCTGGGCGCGCCCGGCGCAAATAGAGGCGTGGGCCTTTGCTTCGACGCGGCATAGCTCCCTCATTCGTTCAATGTTGGCCAAGGTTGTGAAATGTTTTCCGGCAACGAGCTCGATGACGAGCCGACCACGGGCAGCCTCGCGCCGCAACCCTGCCGCTGTCATCGACCCATCGGGAAAAGCGAGCGTGGCCGCGATCTCCAGCCGCAGCGGGGTATCGGGGGTGATTTTTTCCGGCGGTGGCATCGATGCAATGGCGCAACAGCACATCTGATCACTCAACTTCCAAAACTTGAACCGTCAGTCCTCTGCCTCTTCCTCGAAGAAAAAATTGTAGTGACGGCTGAAGTCGAACTGGCCTCGCGCCACCTTCTCTAGTTCGGCCCCGAGCTCCTTTGACGTCACGCGTGGCCAGCCCTCCGCGGCCTTGGTCTTGACGATTCCGAAGGTGGTACCGGCGTAGAACAGCGCCCAGCCCGCCCGGAACAGCCAGTCCTGGACCTCGCGCAAGAACTCGTCGCGCAAACGATGGCGACCCCAAAGGCGCTTCAGGGTGATTTCGGCGAGCCTGGCACGGGTTCGCTCCTCCGGCCCCACCAGCAGCAGAAGGAGGATCGCGCATTCCATGGCATCGGGCTGATACGGGCGAGAGGCTCGGTGGACCATGGATTCCTTGACCTGCTTGAGCTACAAGAATATGCAATCAGAGACGAGCCGGAATTCTACTAGTGTCTAGGACGGCTTGCAAGACATGCATAAAAATGGGTCTCATGACACAATTCGGCAGTAATCCCTCGGACCCTGGAGTGTTCCCCTCAGATAAACGTGGGTCCGTTTGCCTCGCTACGGCAACATCGCACGATTCCGGCGAGCTCTCCGCTGGAGAGGCGAACGATGAGGTCGCCCCGAATGCGGGTGATGGCATTGTCCCATGCCGCCGAGATCCCGTTTCACCTGTCGGCGAACCCGATCCCAATGGATGACGAAGCGGGCGTACGCGAAATGGCGCGCAACATGGGCGAGCATGGCCACGAGCGTGGTCACCATGGTGATCGTTCTGGTGGGATCGATACGAGTACCGCAGACGCGCCAGGCATGTCTCAAACGGAAAAACGGAGATCATGGTGGCAAAACAACAGATCAAATCCGGCCTACTAGGCTGGAAGCCGAAACGAATGCGGGCGGCCTTCAAGGTTCGCAAGGGCATGGGCGAGCATCGGGGTGAGCATCGCAAGGGCATGGGTGAGCATCGCAAGGGCATGGGCGAGCATCGCAAGGGCATGGGCGAGCATCGCAAG
>CAWJDY010000075.1:0-81978 GCA_963841705.1 uncultured Alphaproteobacteria bacterium | reverse complement strand
AACAGAGCGTTAAACTACGCCGTCCCGCCCCGCGATTTGCCTGGCCTCCCCCTGCACTGTGTCCGTGCGGGCCACACCTCTCACAATTCGGTGGGCATGGACCGGCAGAGGGGTTTGGCATCGCCAAGAACATCCCTGATCGGCTTCTGACGGTCGTCCTCACCGCCGTCCCCCATGCAGCTTCGCCGGCAAGGTCGAAACCGGTGATAACACCAAAATGGCCGGATGCTGCATCCTCCTTTGCGCCCACCGGCCGGTAGGGGCGAGTTTGAAACCCGGCCCTGCATCTCTCTAACGTTAGTTGCTGCAGACCGTAACTGTCTTCATCTCGTTATCGGCTTCGGTGCGGGTCTTGTAGACCTTGTCGCCCAAGAGACAAGCTTGCGAAAACCGCGTAAGAATGTTGCGAAACCAAGTCGATTCCCGTCACGGCGAAAGGAGCTTCGCGGCAAAACGGGGGTCGTGCGTGTTGGCCCGACATTTTCTTGCGCGCACGGTGTTTCGAGTGCCCGCTCGAATGGAGTAACTCGATGTCGTCCTCTACCGATTGGGAGATGCCGCTTGCGGTCCAGCCCAAGCCCGAGCACTACGACTACGATCTGGACGAAGCTTTGACCTGCGTGGTCGGGCTGCGCGCCATCATCCCCGGGGATGCGTTCACGGCCGAGACGCTGGGCACCGAACGGGCGGGCAACGGTGTCCTCATTCGCGACGGCGTCATCCTCACCATCGGCTATCTCGTCACCGAGGCGCAGACCATCTGGCTTCATCCCGCCGAGGGGCCGCCCGTCCCGGGCCATGTCCTCGCCTACGATCAGGAGACTGGCTTCGGGCTCGTGCAGGCATTGGCGCGGCTCGATCTGCCGGTGATGCCGATTGGGCAGTCGCGCGACACCAAGGTCGGCGATCCCGTGGTAGTCGCGGGCGCGGGCGGGCGCAGGCATTCCGTCGCGGCCCGCATTGCCGCCAAGCAGGAATTTGCCGGTAACTGGGAGTACGTGCTGGACGAGGCAATCTTCACCGTGCCCGCGCATCCGTTCTGGGGCGGCACCGCGATGATCGGGCACGACGGCGACCTGCTCGGTATCGGTTCCCTGCAGGTACAGCAGGCGCGCGGGGAGGGTCAGGTCGAGCCGCTCAACATGATCGTGCCCATCGACATTCTCAAGCCGATACTCGAGGATCTTCTCACTCTCGGTCGCCCCAACCGTCCGGCGCGGCCTTGGTTGGGGCTCAACGCCACCGAGGTGGACGACAAGGTCGTCGTCGCGCGGGTGTCCGACGGTGGCCCGTCGCGCCGCGCCAATCTGCGCACCGGCGACATCGTGCTCGCCGTTGCCGGGACCAAAGTCAGCGACCTCGCCGGCTTTTTCCGCAAGGTATGGTCGCTCGGCAAGGCCGGGGTGGAAGTGCCGCTAATGATCCACCGCGACGGACGCACCTTCGAGGTGCGCGTTGCCTCCGGCGATCGTAATCGCTTCCTCAAGGGTCCCAGCCTGCACTGATGCTCACAAGAGTTTCATAGGGCGCCCCTTGCATCGGCTTGATTGGGTGGTGCGGATCTAGGGGCGAGACCATGCCTCGGCCTCGCCCCCCCGGAGACAAGCGGTGGTTCCGAGGAGCCTAACCCCTACGATTGATCTTTATCGATCCTAATGATTGGCGGCCCAGCCGCGCGCGGGTTTGCGATAGCGCAACGGCGGGCGATGAACGGCTTCGCGCTCATGCTGGAACCGCTCGGCGCATTCGGTCCATCGCTGGGCAAGGCGGTTCCAGGTTTCCCTGCTTTCGCGATCACGCGTGAATTTCGCCATGCGCTGGCACTCGACGGCATGCCGGCGAAACTCCTCGCTCGGATTGATGTAATGATTCGTGCGCCGTCTCTGCGCGCCCAGCTCAGGCGGCGCGGAAGGGCGCATCGTCCTCGGCATGGTTGCGAAACTCCTCTGCACGGTCGGAGAGCCGCAGCCAGCACAGGGCGAGTTCCCGCAGGGCCCTCCGATCATCCATGTCAGGGGAGTCCGAGGCGAGGCGAAGACACTCGCTGGCCCGTTCCTGATAGATGTCGATCCGCATGCCAGGATGTGTTGGTTGCTGCCTTCCCCGACCCTGTGGCGTAAAAACACATTTCAACGCTGTTGTCCGCGAAAAGTTCCTGAAATCATTCCACTTTCTTGTTGCATTTTCTTGAGAGTGGCCGTTGGGCGCTCCGCTGCGCGGATTACGCTTCCCTGGCGCTGCGCTAATGCGCCCTACGAGGCGGTTGGGGCTGGTTTCAAACCCGACGTGGGCTGGCAAAAATGCAACAGCGCAACGGATTTGCTGCGGTGCGGTTGTCGAAACCGGGGCGAGGACCTACTATGGGGTATCTCTGTGCGCCACCGCGCGCGGCCGCTCAGAGACAAAGCCCCGGTCGCCCGACTGAACCAGGCCGGGGCTTTTCTTTGGCTGTATCTCGCGACCCGCGTTTCACAGCCGGAACAGCCGCTTAGCGTTGCCGCTGAGAATCTTGATCTTGTCCTCGTCGCAGAGCGGGACCGACTTGATCCATTCCATCGCCGGCCTGTTGGGCACGAAGGGCCAGTCCACGGCAAACAGAATGCGGTCGATGCCGACCTCCATCACGCAGCACAGGAGCGCGGGGTTGGAGAAATTCCCGCTGGTCGTAATGAAGAAATGTTCGCAGAACAGCTGGCGGAAGCTGAGCGCCTTGCCGCCGGGACGTGAGAGCGCCTGATCGATGCGCCAGAGCAGGAACGGCAGCGTCTCGCCGAGATGCCCCAGCACGATCTTGAGCCGTGGATAGGCGTCGAACACGCCGCTGAGCACCAGCCGGATGGCCGCCGTGGCAGTCTCGACCGTGAAGCCCCAGGCGGCGCGGATGACCATGGGAAAATCCTTCATGTACTCCTTGTAGTAGGCGTCCATCACCCCTGGGTGCGGCACGGCGGGATGCAAATAGACCGGTACGTCGAGTGCCTGCGCGCGCTCGAAGATTGGCCAGAACCGCTTGTCATCGAGGAAGCTGCCGTTCGCGAGCCCATGGATCATCGGCCCCTTGAAGCCAAGTTTCGTGGTTCGCTCGACCTCGTCCGCCGCGGCCTTGGGATCGCTCGTGGGCAGAGCCGCGAAGGCGCCGAAGCGCTTGGGGTTGGCGCTTACCGCGGCATGCAGGCGGTCATTGACCCGCCGGGTCAACTCTACCGCATCATCGCCGGAAAGCTTCTGCGCCGACGGCGCGCCATGGGAGAGGATCTGCATGTCAATCCCGGCCTCGTCCATCTCGCGCAACCTGATCTCAGCGAGATCATAGAGGCGCTTGAGCATATCGGCATCGCGCACCCCTTCGCCGCCGACAAAGCGCGCAGCCAGCTCCTTGTCCCAGTAGTGTTCCTCCAGCGCGATGACCGGACATTTCGGCTGTTGCAGCATGCTCTTTTCCTCTCGCGTAAGGTGGTCCCTTACGTCCTGCAGGGGCGGGTTTCAAACCCGCCCCTGCAAGCGATACACAACGCAACGCTGTAGGGGCGACGCACTGCGTTGCCCGGGGCGACCCATGGGTTGCCCCTACGAACGACCGCTTCGCGCACCATAAAGCGCGCGTAAACGTGCAACGCGAGCCACGCATGTCCCGCAACCCTGCTTTGCCTTCTTCGTGTTGGAACGTGTGCTTGTGCAGTTATAGATTTGGGCTGGAGTTGTTGCCATGGCTCATCTCATCGACAAGCATCTAATAGAGCGCGCGAACGCGGCGGTGCTGCTCAGCATGGTCTGGGCAGCGCTTGCTGCTTGTGTCATCGGCGCTGTCCTCTATGACATCGCTTCGTGGCTCGGCGGCTAGCGCTGCCAACGCTTCTGTCCCTCCGGCGTCACGCCCACTCTATGCGGCGCGCCTGTGTTCGCGCCGCCGGTGATTGAAGCGAGACCGCGTTGCCTCATGCGCTCGCGGCTTACTGGGATCGTCCACTTACGCGGAGCTGACGACTGAAAATACGGTTACCGGCCGTGGCGGCTGACGCGTGATGCTGTTATACTAATTCTACATTCTTGCTGTAGTGACAGGGGGGACCAAGTCCCCGGGAGGTCAGTCATGTCAACCACACCGAGCAGTAATCTGAGTCAGTTCCAGAGCGCGCTCTCGCAGGCCGTGCGCGAGCACTGGAAATTGTTTCTGATCGAGGGCATCATCCTCGTTATCCTCGGCATTCTGGCGATCATCATCCCGCCGCTCGCCACCATCGGCATTACCATCTTCCTCGGCTGGCTTTTTCTCATCAGCGGTATCGCCGGCCTCATCACCACTTTTGGCGCACGCCATGCTCCCGGCTTCTGGTGGTCGCTCCTCTCCGCCATCCTTGGCATTGCGGCGGGACTTGTACTGCTCGCGTGGCCGGTGAGTGGCGCCATCTCGCTCACCCTCCTGCTGATCGCGTTCTTCATCATCGAGGGCATCCTCTCCATCATGTATGCCATCGAGCACAAGCGCGAGCTCACGGGACAATGGGGGTGGATGCTCTTCAGCGGCATCATCGATCTCATCCTCGCCGCCATCATCTTTGCCGGCCTCCCCGGCACCGCCGCCTGGGCGCTCGGTCTCCTCGTCGGCATCAACATGCTGTTCGGCGGCTCGTCCATGATCGCCATCGCGCTGCATGCGCGCAATGCGACACCGACCGCGCCGACCACCCCTACGGCAACAAGGACGGCTTGATCAAGCTGTTTCGCAGGGGCGAGTGGGGGTACCCACTGCCTCGCCCTGCGAGACGGGATCACCCTCTACGTATCGTCAAAGCTCGGATGCACGAGCAGGCTCGCAGCTTCACCCGGCGCGCCGAGGAGCGCGGGCGCGCCGACGAGAATTGATAGACCGTCGACAGCCAGTCGGCCCTGCACCGAGACGAGCGCGCCTGCGGCCAATCCTTCACACTGATTCACCCGCGAACCCGCGAGCGGGTCGAGCGGCTGGGCAATGCGGCAACCCTCGATGAGCCACGAATCAAACCCGGCAAAGCCGCCGGCATCGGGAAGCCGGGCGACCGCTGCAGCGGTTGCGCGCCCGGCCTCATCGACGAGCTTCGGCTCCGCAAACGTGCGTACCAGCCGGATCCACGTGCCCCTGTATGCCACCGTTGCGCGCAATGCGAAGCTGCGGCCGAGCCGCGCTTCGTTTCCCTCCATCCGTCGCAGCCGGTGATCGCGCGCAAGATCAGGCGCGGCTGCGACATAGATCTCCTCGGCGCCCAGCGAGCGCGCCTCGCGCTCGGCCGCTGCGATCATCGCGGCGAGACAGTCGCCGCGCGGCAGCGCCAGCGCGCGTTGCGCGATCGCGCTTGCCCGCGCGGCAAACGCGATCTCGGGGGGATCGGCACGCGCGCGCACGCGCGCGAACAGCGCGCTCGCGTCGCCCACGTCGAGGCGCGGCCCGCCCACCCGCAGGTCATCGTCGATGCCGCCGGGCAGCGCCTGAAGATCGGGAACGCCGACCCGCGCATCGGCTTGACGCGCTGCGATTACCCGCGCCGCTTCGAGCCCAATGCGAGGGGTGTGCAGCACATCGGCAAGACGGCTCGTTCGCTCGATCCAGCTCTTCACGCGATAGGTGAGCGCCGCGACCAGCACCGGGAGTCCGCCGCCGGCAAGGATCAGCAGCGCCTCCGACCAGTACGGCACGAACCCGGTCAGCCAGGACACTGCCGCGGGGCGCGTATTGTTGGTGTAGAGGAGGAGCGCATCTAGCCCTTCCTCTTCCATTGCGGCGCGTATACGCGCGATGCGCGCATCGAGCACTGCATCGGGCAGCTCCGCCCGCGACTGCGCGATCAGCCCGCGGCGCATGGCCGTTACACCGTTATGGCCGGGCGGGGGAGCCCGCCGAGCTTGCGCGGCGGGGAGACCGGGCATGACCGAACAAAAGCTCTCCACGCCATACTCACACCTCGAACAGCTCGCGCGGAGTCCCGGTCAGCACTTCGGCCCCCGTATCCGTCACCACCACCGCGTCGCCGAGAACGATGTAGCCGGCATCGGGATGGTAGGTGTTGGGATGCACGATCAAGGTCATGCCCGGCACAAGCGGCGTGGTCACGTCCTCAAGCAGGTGCGGCTTGGAATCGCAAAAAAGCCCCAGCCCATGGCCGCGCACACGCGTCCACTTGCTTGAGGTGTAGTCGCCAAGTCCATGCTTGCGAAAGACATCGTTCTCGGCGCGCGCCACGTCCGCCGCTGTCGCGCCGGGCCGCACCGCGGCGATGCCCGCTTCCAGCGCCTCGCGGAAGATGGCGAGGGCGCGCCGTTGCGCGTCGTCCGCGCGGCCCACGACCAGCGTACGGCAGATCTGCACGAAATAGCCCGCGACCGCGGGCGTGAGTTCCGTTGTGACGAGATCGCCGGCAGCGATGCGCCGCTCCGACGCGGGAGTCATGCCGAGCACGTCTTTGCCGCCCGATCCCATGATCATGAAATTATCGGGGCAGCCATGCGCGCGCAGCCAGGCCTCGATCTCCGCCACGATCTCGTATTGCCGCCGTCCGGCCCGCACCGCCGCACGGAACGCCGCGTAGGCGTCGTCGGCGAGCGCTGCGGCGCGCCGTATCGCCTCGATCTCGGCGGGGAGCTTGTGCATGAGCAGCTCATCGAGGAGCGCGGTGCCGTCGTCGAGCGCAATGCCTTGGTGCATGAGCGCGCAGGGGAGAAACCGCCGCGGCGCTGCGGCCATGCGTCGGTTGCCCACCAGCGCAAGCCGCGCGGCAACCGCGCCGCTGATATCAGGGTCGAAGCGCACGCGCACGCCCGCTGTTTCAGCTTCCGCGCGCTCCAGCTCGGTTGCGCTGTCGAGATAAAGCTCAGGTGTGCCGTCGCAGGACACGATCGCCACTCCATGTCCTTCCAGGATGCCGAAATCCGCGGCATAGCGCAGATAATCGCCCCGCCAGGCATTGCCGTAGAGCACCATTACGTCGATGCCGGCCTCGCGCATCGCCGCCGCAAGCCGCACCCGCCTTGCCTCCGTCAGCGTCATCTTCGTTGGATCCTCAAGCAGGGTGGATTACGCTGCGCTAATCCGTCCTACGATGGTGCGCATACAATACGATCCGGCTGTATAAGCAATCGCGAACTTGCGATGAGCCTGTCTGCGTGCTGACCACGAGCGAAACCTTGCACCGCTATCCCGCCCGCGTGCTGCGCGCGTTCACCGCCGATGCGTTGCGCGCCGCCGGGCTCGCCGCGGGGCATGCGGACATCGCCGCGGACGCCATGCTTGAAGCCGACCTCACCGGTTCGGATGCGCACGGCATCTTTCGCCTGCCGGGCTATGCGCGCCAGATCAAAAGCGGTGCAATCAATCCGCAGGCGAAGGTGCGGGTGGTTGAACGCAGCCCCGCGACCGCGCTCCTCGACGGCGACCGCGGCATGGGCCACGTGGTGATGCGAGAAGCGGCGGCGCTCGCAGTCGAGCTCGCGCGCGCTTGCGGCGTCGGCTGGGTGGGGGTGCGGCGCTCCAACCACGCCGGCGCTGGCGCGGTCTATGCGACGATCCCGGTCGCGCACGGGATGGTCGGCATCTACGGCGCAGCGTCAAGCGTAAATCACATGGCACCATGGGGCGGCACCGAGGCGCTTCTTGGCACCAACCCCATCGCGGTCGCCATCCCGGCGGGCGAGGAGCCTCCGGTGGTCCTCGACATCGCCACGTCGACCGCCTCGAACGGTCTGATCCGCACCCATGAGCTGCAAGGCGAGCCGCTGCCGGTCGGCTGGGTACAGAGCCGGAAGGACGGCAGTCCCATCACCGATGCGCGTGCGAGCAGCGAGGGCACGTATCTGCCCATCGGCGGTCACAAGGGGAGCGGTCTCTCGCTCGTGATCGGGCTTCTCGCCGGGCCGCTCAACGGTGCCGCCTTTGGCCGCGACATTCCGGATTTCGCGGCGCCGCTCCGCTGCAAGCTCAATGTCGGGCAGTTCGTGGTCGCGCTCGATGTGGTGCGCTTTGTGCCGCTCGACGTGTTCAAGGCCGAGATTGATCGCCACGTGCAGGCGCTCGCGATCTCGCGGCCGCTGCCCGGCATCGATGCGGTGCGCGTGCCGGGGCAGGGGCGGCGCGCGCGGCGCGCCGAGCGGGAGCAGCACGGCGTGCCGATCGATGCAGCCCTCCTCGCCGAGCTCAACACTCTTGCGCAATCGCTCGGCATCGCGCCGCTGAAGACACCCGCATGATCGAGATAATATGCCGGTACCGTTGACTCTCACCGTCATGGCCGGGCTTGACCAGAACAAGTCCGGCCATGACGACAACTCCTAATCACGGAGTGCAGCCATGACCACTACCGCAACCGCATCTCAGGGCTCGCCGTTCTGGCGCTTCTCATTGGGCTTCTATCGCCGCGCCGGCGTGGCAGACGCCTGCATCGCGCTGCAGGAGGAGGCGGGCATCGATGTTAACCTGCTGCTTTTTCTTCTCTGGCACGCAACGTTGTGCCACGAGCTCTCGATCGCCGAGGTCCAGGCGCTCGAGGAGAAGGTCGCGCCCTGGCGCAACGCCGCGGTTATTCCGCTTCGCTCGGTACGGCGCGCGCTGAAGTCGCCCAACTTTGCAAATGAGACCGCGCTCGTGCCTGCCGCCACCACCGAGTTCTTCCGCACCCGCATCAAGGCCGTCGAGCTCGAAGCCGAGCGGCTGCAGCAGGAGGCCATGCACGAGCTTGCGCGCGCCTCCCCGTTGGGCCGCGATGTGGGCTCGACGGAAGCAGCCGCCCGCGCCAATGTTGAAGCCTATGCGGCGGTGGTACACGCATCCCTGCCGCAGCGCGCCGTCGAGACCCTGCTCGCGACGCTCACTGCTGCAGGGGAGCAAACAAGTAGGGCGGGTTAGCCGGCGGGTTGCGGCAAGCGAGTTGCCGGCGTAACCCGCTGCTCGGCCGCTTGGCCAGGCGGCGGATTATGCTTCGCTGACGCTCCGCTACTCTCATCGGCCCTACGATGCTGCACATTCAAACCCAAGGAGTGACCCATGGACAAGGAGACCCACGACCGCGGCATGGCCATGCGCCGCAAGGTGCTCGGCGAGGAATACGTCGACCGCGCGCTCAAGAGCGCGGATGATTTCAACCGCGACTTCCAGCGGATAGTCACGCAGTATTGCTGGGGCGAGGCCTGGGGCGACACGACACTCTCCCCGCGCGAGCGCTCCATCCTCAACCTCCGCATGATCGCTTCGCTGGGCAAGATGGAGGAGTTCGCGACCCACGTGCGCGGTGCGCTGAGAAACGGGCTCACCCCCAACGAGATCCGCGCGGTTCTCACCCAGATAGCGATCTATTGCGGCATCCCGGTGGGCGTTGACTGCTTCCGCATCGCCAAGACCGTGCTTGCCGAGAAGCGGTAGGGGCGGGTTTCAAACCCGCCGCTAGGCGGGCCCGGTTGGTCGCCGCCCAGCAAGTTGCAATGCCGCCCCTAAATCCCCGATCGGGTCGCCCGCGCGGGTCATGAACCGCCGCGCGCCGGCGTCGCGCTCCATGCGCAGGTCGGCGTCGGGATAGTGCACGCGCTCGCTCAGCGCGCGGGTCCACACTTCGAGATAAAGCGCATCGCGACTGCCGCGGTTCACGAGGCAATGGCCGTTGCCGCTGCCGGCCTTGAAGCCCGCCGCATCGCCGGGCTTGAGCACGGTCTCGCCGCCGTCCTCGCATAAGACCAGCTCGCCTTCCAGCATGTAGATGAACTCGTCCTCCTGCTCGTGCCAGTGCCGCAGCGCCGAGGCCGAGCCTGGCTTGATCCGCGTGATGTTGACGCCGAATTGCGTGAGCCCCACCGCGTCGCCCAGGCGCTGCTTCTCGCGCCCGGCAATCACCGCGGCAAATTTCTGTGGATAGGCCGCGCGCTTCTGCGCCGGAACCTTGGCAACGTCGATCTTAGGCATGCTCCTTCTCTACTGGTCTGGTTTCGTAGGGGCGAGGCATTGCCTCGCCCTCTTTCCTCATATCCTGCTGCCGCCGCGAGGGGGGACGCAACGCGTCGCCCCTACGAAGGTTCTACCGCGCCTTGCCGAATCACTGCGCCGCGGGGCGCTGGCGCACGATGTCCTGCGTCTCGGGATTGAGCGGCTTTGCTTCGCCCGCAGGCTTGCTCAACGGCTCCTGCACCATGATGGCGTGGAGAAGGTCGAGGCCGGCGGTGATGCCTTCGGCTTGCTGCAGGGCGAGCCGCTCGAGGTCGCGCTTGCGCACGAACTCTTCGACGTCTGCCGCGCGTTCGGGGGTGAGCCCCAAAGCCTCCAGCGTCTGCCGCCCGAAGCGGAGCGCCGATTCGTAGGTCTCGCGCAGCTCAAAATCGACGCCCTTGGCGATCAACGCCAGCGAATGGCGCCGGTCAAAGGCGCGCACGTAAAGGAGCGTGCCGGGAAACTCCGCCTGCACCAGGTCGACGATGCGGCTGGCCGCGTCGCGGTCATCGATGCATACCGCGACGAGCCTCGCCTCCCGCGTGCCGGCAGCGCGCAGCACGTCAAGCCGAGTGCCATCGCCATAATAGATCCTGGAGCCGAAGCGTCCCGCTTGGCGGATCATCTCGGGGTCGCGGTCGATGGTGGTGATATCGATCCCCTCGGCAAGGAGACACTGGCAGACGAGCTGGCCAAAACGGCCGAAGCCGATGACCAGCACGGAGCCGCGCGCCTCGCTGAAATCGTCGGGCTCATGCTCAACCGGTCGCGCAAGGCGGCGCAACACCGTCTCGGTGCCGGTCGCGACCAGTGGGCCAATGAGCATGGTCAGCGCGGCAATGGCAATGAGGAGCCCCGCCTGCTGGTCACCGAGCATGCCAAGCATGGCGCCAAGCGGAATGAGCACGAAGGCAAACTCGCCCGCGGCGGTGAGGATGGAGCCGGCGCGCAGCGCATCGCCGCGCGCGCAGGTCGGGCGAAAGAGAAGCCACACGATCGCAGCCTTGAGCACGGTGATGAGAAGGGCGGCGCCGACCACGAGCGTAAGATGAGCGCGCACGAGCGCGACATCGATGCTCATCCCCACGCCCATGAAGAAGAGCGCAAGCAGCAGGCCGCGGAACGGCTCGATGTCGGCTTCGAGCTCGTGGCGATAGTTGGATTCCGCAAGCATCACACCGGCAAGGAAGGCCCCCAACGCCATGGACATGCCGGCAAGCTGCATGATCAGCGCTGCGCCGAGCACGATGAGGAGCGCGGCCGCGGTCATCACCTCGCGAGAGCCGGTCTGGGCGAGGAGGCGAAAGAACGGGTTGAGCAGAAAACGGCCGGCGAGCACGATGGCGCCGATGGCGGCGGCGATGAGGCCCGCCGCGCGCGCTGCATCCGCGAAACTTGCATGCGCATGATCCTCGCCCTGCGCGAGGAGAGGAAGCAGCGCCAGGAGCGGCACCACCGCCATGTCCTGGAATAGGAGGATGCCGAAAGCGCGCTGCCCATAGCCGCGCTGGAGCTCGCCGCGCTCCTCAAGGATCTCCAGCGCAATGGCCGTTGCCGACATCGCAAGTGCGAGCCCCGCCACGATCGCTCCGCGCCAGGATAGCCCGAGCGCATGCGCGAGGAGCGCGAGCGCCGCGGCAGTGAGCACGAGCTGCGCCGCGCCCAGGCCGAAGATCGCGCGCCGCATGGCTATGAGCTCGCCGATCTCGAGCTCGAGCCCGATCACGAAGAGGAGCATCACAACGCCGAGCTCCGAGACCGGTAAGATGCTCTCGGGCGTGGGGAAGACGCCGAGACCGGAGGGGCCGATGATGATCCCTCCGATGAGATAGGCGACAATCGCGGGGAGGCCGAGCTTGCGCGCGATCGGCACGCTGAGCACGGCGGTGACGAGCAGCAGAAGCCCGAAGATCAGAAAGCCGAATTCGCCGAACTGTTGGGCCATGGTATGCTCAACCTCAATACTGCGCTGTCCGTCCCATGCAATCGATACCAAGCGGTGCCACAAACTCGGACGGCCCCCCGTCTCCGCGCTTGCGGGGCGAGGGTCGGGGTGAGGGGCCCACGGTCACGGAATTGCCGTGCAAAGACAAGCGTTCACCTTTGCTGCGCTGATCGCCCTCATTCTGGCAGGAGCGCCGGGATCGGCCACAGCCCAGGTCGGCTTCGACCGCCCCGGCGCAGATTATGCGAGCTTTCCCCTGCGTACCGCCGATCCAGCCCTCTGTGCAGCGCGGTGCGAGCGCGACCCGCACTGCCGCGCCTGGGGCTTCTCCTATCCCGTGACCGAGAGCGCCAATGCCGTGTGCTGGCTCAAGTCGCGGGTGACCCCGCGGGTGCCGGCCCCGTGCTGCGCCTCGGGGGTGCGCGGCACCGGCGTGATCGAGCCGCGCACGGGGGTGATCGAGTTCGGCTTCGACCGCTATGGCGGGGATCTGCGCCATTTCGACATCGCGGCGGACGCCAACGGCAAGAGCTGCCAAGCGGCGTGCGAAGGGGAGGGGGGCTGCCGCGCCTGGACCTATGTGCGGCCGGGTTACGTGGGGCCCTCGGCCGTCTGTTATCTCAAGAGCCGGATCACGCGGCCCGTGCGCAAGGCCTGCTGCATCTCCGGCGTTGTACGCTAGAGGTTTAACGATCGCGCCGGTTACGCCGTGCCGCCGACCGTGATGCGGTCCATGCGCAGGGTCGGCTGCCCCACACCGACCGGCACACCCTGGCCATTCTTGCCGCAGGTTCCAATCCCCGGATCGAGCTTGAGGTCGTTGCCGATCATGCTGATGCGGTTGAGGTCGGTGGGCCCGTTGCCGATGAGCATGGCGCCCTTGAGCGGGGTGCCGAGCCTGCCGTTCTCGATGCGATACGCCTCGGTGACGTTGAACACGTACTTGCCCGAGGTGATGTCCACCTGCCCGCCGCCGAAATTGGCGGCGTAGATGCCGTTCTTCACCGCGGCGATGATCTCGCCGGGATGGCGCTCGCCCGCGAGCATATAGGTGTTGGTCATGCGCGGCATGGGCGCGTGCGCGTGGCTCTGGCGACGCCCGTTGCCGGTGGGTTTCATGCCCATGAGCCGCGCGTTCTGCCGATCCTGCATGTAGCCAACGAGAATGCCGTCCTCGATCAGCACCGTGCGGTGCGTCGGAGTGCCTTCGTCGTCGATGGAGAGCGAGCCGCGACGTTGCGCAATGGTGCCGTCGTCGACCACGGTGACCCCCTCCGCTGCCACGCGCCGGCCCATGAGGCCGGCAAATGCCGAAGTCTTCTTGCGGTTGAAGTCGCCTTCAAGCCCGTGGCCCACCGCCTCATGCAGCATCACCCCCGGCCAGCCAGGTGCCAGCACCACATCCATTTCGCCCGCCGGCGCGGGCACCGCCTCGAGATTGATCAGTGCCTGGCGCAGCGCCTCATCGGCCACGTTCTTCCATGCTTGCGTGGCGAGGAAGTTGGCAAACCCTTCGCGCCCGCCGTGGCCCTGGCTCCCCGATTCCTGGCGCTCGCCATCGCCAACGACGACCGAGCAGTTCACCCGCACGAGCGGGCGGATGTCGCGATAGATCTCCCCATCGGCACGCAGGATCTCGATCGCTTGCCAGCTCGCGCCGAACGATATCGACACTTGGCGCACGCGCGGATCCTTGGCGCGCACATAGGCGTCGATGGTTCCGAGCAGCGCGATCTTGGTCTCGAAAGCGGGCTCCGCCAGCGGATTCTCCTCGCCGTAAAGCCGCATATTGCTGCGGCCCGGCGGCTCCGCATAACGTCCGGAATAGCCGCCCTTGACCGCGCGCACGGCATCGGCCGCACGCGCGAGCGCGGCGCTCGAGAGCTCCGAGGAATGCGCATAACCGACGGCTTCGTCCTTCACCGCGCGCAGGCCAAATCCCTGGTCGGTGCTGTAGGTCGCCTGCTTGAGCCGTCCGTTGTCGAAGACGAGCGACTCGGACTGGGCATATTCGAGGAAAAGCTCGCCGTCGTCCGCGCCATCGAGGCCGCGCGCCAGTTGCCTGCGCGCATCCTGGCGGTCAAGCCCGGCGCGCTCGAAGAGCGATACGGTTGATAATGTCATGCCTCAGTCCTGGCCGATGTGATCCCACCAAACATAGTCCTGCCCGCGGGCGCTTGCGAGGGGCCCTAACCGCAGTGATGGGGAGATATGAAATTGAGATGGCCGAGCCGGGGCTGTCTCTTACGGCAGCTTGTCGTAGCCTTCGCCAAACCCCTTAAGGCTCATGGGAAAGCCGATGCCTTCTTCCGGCGTCTGGAAGATGATGAATGTCGCGGTCTGGCCGGTGCGCATTTGCTTGATCAGGTTGTCGTCCATGACGACCTCGGCGACGCAGCCGTTGGGCAGGCAGCGGACGAACCCGGCACGCCCGACATCGACCTGATCGACCTTGAGCCCCAGCCCCGATGGCAGCAGCACTCCTACCGGCGCTACGACCCGCATCAATCGGCTCTTCTGGTCGGCCGTTTTGAGCACAATGACGGTCAGCCCCACATTGGCGCGATCTTCCGCGGTAACGCTCTGAATGAGAGCGCATTGTTCCCCTTGCGCGCCGGGAGGAGTGTCGCAACGCACTTGCCAGTCGTTGTGGACGGACTTGACCGTCCCCTGGGCAGCCGCCTCCTCCGACAGCAAAGGACCAAGCAGGAGGGCGCCTAGCGCGATCGCGGCGGCAACGGATGTTGTGCCCGGATGAAGAGGGAATTTCAGGTTGCATCCACCCATTCGCAATGCCTCAGTCAGTCTCTCGTCCGCGACTCCTGCGTCGAATCAAGCAGTTCGGACGATGATTGAACGTCCCCCGTGAAAGATGAGTAAAACAGCCCATTGTGGCCGAGAAAGGTCGAAAACGGGGTTGCGACGCCTGCTGTCTAGAGGGGTCTCTTGTCGCACGCGTGCAGAAGGAGGATGCATTGCGAGTCACCCCGAATGGTTTTACAAGCCCGGATAACCTGGCCCGCTCGGCGCACCAATGGGCCTTTTCCGGCATGGCTGCGCCAATGGCGGCTGGACGCAGCTCTCGACATCCCGGCGTCCGGCTGTCAAGAGCGGCGCTATCCTGGGAGCAATACCGACGATGCTGGTGTTCAGGCGGCTACTCGTGTGGGCAAACACCGCATGCGCGATCTTATGCATGATTTTGGGCACTGGAGGAGCGGCATTGGCCGGGCTCGGTCAGCCCTCGCCATGGGAGTTGGGGCTGCAGCAGTCGGCGACCCCGGTGATGGACAACATCATTCAGTTTCATGATTTCCTGCTCTATATCATCACGGCAATCGCCACCTTCGTCCTGCTGCTGCTTGTCATCGTGATGGTGCGCTTCAATGCGAGGAGCAACCCTGCTCCGTCGCGCACTTCGCACAACACCTGGCTCGAAGTCGCCTGGACCATCATCCCGATTGCCATCCTGCTCATCATCGCGGTGCCCTCGTTCAAGCTTCTGTTCTTTCAGCTCATACCTCCTCCGGCCGATCTCACCGTCAAGGCCACCGGAAAGCAGTGGTACTGGAGCTACAGCTATCCGGACAGCAAGTTTGAATTCGATTCGTTGATTCTCAAGCCCGACGAGCTCAAGGCGGATCAGCCACGCCTGCTTGCGGTCGACAACGAGATGGTCGTGCCCGTCAACAAGAACGTGCTTGTCCTCGCAACCGGAGCCGACGTCATCCATTCCTTTGCAGTGCCCTCGTTCGGAATCAAGATTGATGCGATCCCTGGCCGGATCAACGAGACCTGGTTCAAGGCTACGCGCGAAGGCGTCTATTATGGCCAGTGTTCGGAGCTTTGCGGCAAGGACCATGCTTTCATGCCGATCGCGGTGCGCGTGGTGAGCGAGCAGGCCTTCGCCAGCTGGGTCGAAGAGGCCAAGAAGAAGTATGCCGCGACGGAAGTGGCGCCGGTCAACCTTGCGGCGGCGCATTAGCGATTAAGGGACACACATGGCTGGCATAGCAAGAGCTCACGACGAGGCCCACGGCGATCACCCGCATGGTTGGCGCAGGTATCTCTATTCGACCAACCACAAGGACATCGGCACGATGTACCTGGTGTTCGCCCTGGTGGGCGGTCTGATCGGTGGCGTACTTTCCATCGGGATTCGGCTCGAGCTGATGCACCCTGGCGTGCAGTTCTTCCACAACACCCATACCTACAACGTATTCACCACCGCGCACGGCCTGATCATGATCTTCTTCATGGTCATGCCCGCCATGATCGGCGGCTTCGGCAACTGGATGGTGCCCTTGATGATCGGCGCGCCGGACATGGCGTTCCCGCGCATGAACAACATCTCGTTCTGGCTTCTGCCGGCCTCTTTCTCGTTGTTGCTGATCTCGATGTTCGTGGAAGGAGAACGCGGTGCAGCGGGCGTGGGCACCGGATGGACGCTCTATGCGCCGCTCTCGACCACCGGACATCCCGGCCCGGCCGTCGATTTTGCCATTCTGTCCCTGCACCTCGCCGGAGCCTCGTCCATTCTGGGCGCCATCAATTTCATCACCACCATCCTGAACATGCGCGCGCCCGGGATGACGATGCACAAGATGCCGCTGTTCGTGTGGTCGCAGCTTGTCACCGTATTCCTGCTGCTGCTCGCGCTCCCGGTCCTTGCCGGCGCGATCACCATGCTGCTCACCGATCGCAATTTCGGCACGACTTTCTTCACCCCCGACGGCGGGGGCGATCCGGTGCTCTTCCAGCACCTGTTCTGGTTCTTCGGCCACCCCGAGGTCTACATCCTGATCGTGCCGGGCTTCGGTATGGTGAGCCAGATCGTCGCAACTTTCGCCAAGAAGCCGGTGTTCGGTTATCTCGGCATGGCCTATGCCATGGTTGCGATCGGCGGCATCGGTTTTGTGGTGTGGGCGCACCACATGTACACGGTCGGGATGGCGACGGCGGCGCAGGCCTATTTCGTCGTGGCCACGATGGTGATAGCCGTTCCAACGGGCGTGAAGATCTTCTCATGGATCGCGACGATGTGGGGCGGCTCCATCGAGTTCAAGACGCCGATGCTGTGGGCCATCGGCTTCATCTTCCTGTTCACCGTGGGCGGGGTCACCGGCGTCGTATTGGCCAATGCCGGCATTGATCGCTCGCTGCAGGATACGTATTACGTGGTGGCGCACTTCCACTACGTGCTGTCGCTCGGCGCCGTCTTCACCATCTTCGCGGGCTGGTACTACTGGTTCCCCAAGATGACCGGCTACATGTACTCGGAGACGATCGGCAAGCTGCACTTCTGGCTCACTTTCATCGGGGTCAATATCGTCTTCTTCCCGCAGCACTTTCTCGGCCTCGCGGGCATGCCGCGGCGTATCGTGGATTATCCCGATGCATTCGCCGATTGGAACCTGGTCTCCTCTCTGGGGTCTTACGTCTCCGGGTTTGGCGTGCTCGTGTTCTTGTTCGGGATGGTCCAGGCATTCCTGCGCAAGGAAAGAGCCGGGGCCAACCCCTGGGGCCCCGGAGCGACAACACTGGAATGGACGCTGCCATCGCCGCCGCCCTTCCATCAGTATAGCGAGCTGCCGGTGATCAGGTGATAGCGAAGCACATTGCGGTGGGTGAGTTTTCTGTGACTGAGCGCGGATCATGTCGCTCGTGAGCGATGGCGCGGGGGCGGGAGCAACATATCCGGCGGCCGACGCTGGGTGTGCGCAGCGCTGCGAGCCGAGCATTGCCACTGCGGGTGATTATCTTGCACTGATGAAGCCGCGGGTGATGTCGCTCGTCGTCTTCACCGCACTTGTCGGCATGGTGATCGCGCCGGTGCACATTCATCCAGTGATCGGGCTCACAGCGCTGGTGTGCATCTCGGTCGGAGCCGGCGCCGCCGGCGCGCTCAACATGTGGTACGATGCCGATATCGATGCGGTGATGACGCGTACCCGCAGCCGGCCCATTCCTCAGGGTCGCATCGCTGCCGGCGAAGCGCTCGCGTTCGGCGTAACGCTCGCGAGCTTTGCCGTGGTAGTCATGGGTCTCCTGGTGAACTGGCTTGCCGCGGCGCTGCTTGCCTTTACCATCGCGTTCTACGTGCTCATCTACACCATGTGGCTCAAGCGCTGGACGCCCCAGAACATCGTCATCGGCGGGGCCGCCGGTGCCGTTCCTCCCATGATCGGCTGGGCTGCGGCCGCGGGGGAGATCTCCATCGAGCCGTGTCTTTTGTTCCTGATCATATTCCTCTGGACGCCGCCACATTTCTGGGCCTTGTCGCTCACCCGCGTCGACGACTATGCTCGCGCCGGGGTGCCGATGCTCCCGGTCGTCGCCGGGACCGATGCGACCAAGCGCCAGATACTGCTTTATTGCGTCGTTCTTGCTGCGGTAACTGCCGTACCATGGTTGCTCGGCTACGAAGACGCGGTTTATGGCGCAACAGCGCTGATTTTAGGCGCTCTGATGATCATGCTGGGGTTGCGGCTGCGCAGCGAGCGTGATGCTCAGCGCGGCAGGCAAGCGGCACAGCGATTATTCGGATTTTCCATTTTGTATCTCTTCATCGTGTTTGCGGCGCTGCTGATCGAGGCTGGTTTTTTGCATCATGCAGCCTGAGCGACATGATGACGGGACGCCGCCGCAGCGCCCCACAGTCGTGCTCAGCAAAGAGCAGGCACGCAGCCGCCGAACGCGCTCCATTGCAATCGCATTGGCGCTGGGCGTCCTGGTGATCCTCTTTTACGCCGTCACGCTGGTGAAGGGCCCGGCGGTACTGAACCGTCCGTTGTGACCGGCAGGAACTGATCGTGTCGCAGACCGCGCAGAGAAAAAAGGACATCCTGATTGCCGGGACGTGCGGCGCAGTCGTCGCCGCGATGGTGGGTGCCGCCTATGCAGCGGTACCGTTTTACAACTGGTTCTGCCGCACCACGGGCTTTGGCGGCACCCCGCAGATCGCCACTATCGAGCCCGCGCATGCGATCGCACGCAAGGTGACGGTGCGCTTTGACGCCAATATAGCGGGCGGGCTTCCCTGGCTGTTCGAGCCGGAGCAGAACTCGATCGAGCTGAACATCGGCCAGGTCGTGACCGTCGACTATCTGGTGATCAATCAATCCGCACGCGAGACCGCAGGGCTTGCGAGCTACAACGTGTCGCCGCCCACGGTCGGAGCCTATTTCACCAAGATCAATTGTTTCTGTTTCAGCGAGCAACGGCTCAAGCCGGGCGAAAAGCGTCACATGAGCGTGGTATTCTTTGTCGATCCCAAGATCGTCGAAGACTCGGAACAGGACGATCTCGATACCATTACGCTCTCCTATACGATGTATCCGGCTCGGTACTCACAGGAACCGCAGCGCCAGAGCGGAACCCTGCCAGGCGCCGGCCCGTCATTGCCGGGCTTGACCCGGCAATCCATCAGCAAAAGCGCTTCTTTCGAAGGGATGGATGCGCGGGTAGCGCAGACAAGTCTACGCAGTCTGCGCAAGCTTGACGGTGTTCCCGCGCATGACGGCGATACAAACGAAGGGCATCAGCTCTAACGCGACAAGTCGAGTCACTGCCCCCGAGGGGAAACGGAGCATCTGCAATGGCCGACGCGCACGCCAAGCCGCATCATGACTATCACCTCGTAGACCCAAGCCCGTGGCCTGCGATCGGCTCGGTGTCGCTGTTCGTGACCGCGGTCGGGGGCATTACCTGGATGCACCACATGACCCCGGCGGCGCCCTACGTCTTCGGCGTGGGCGTGATCGGAGTTCTCTACACCATGTTCGGGTGGTGGAGCGATGTTGCGCGCGAGGCGACCTACCACACGCGCGTGGTGCAGATCTCGCATCGCTATGGAATGATCCTGTTCATCGCCTCCGAGGTGATGTTCTTCGTCGCCTGGTTCTGGGCCTATTTCGACAGCGCTCTGTTCCCCCACGACATGCAGCAGCTGACGCGCGAGCAGCTGTTCGGCGGAGTGTGGCCGCCGAAGGGAGTCGAGACGTTCGATCCCTGGCATTTGCCGCTTCTGAATACGCTGATTTTGCTCACCTCCGGCACAACAGTGACCTGGGCGCATCACGCGCTTCTGGAGAACGACAGGCAGGGGCTCAAATGGGGGCTCATTCTCACTATCGCGCTCGGGCTCTCTTTCACCTGCGTGCAGGCGTACGAGTACAGCCATGCCGGCTTCCATTTCAGCGCCAACATCTACGGTGCCACCTTCTTCATGGCGACCGGCTTTCACGGCGCGCATGTGATCATCGGATCGACGTTCCTGATCGTCTGCCTGATCCGCGCATTCCTGGGGCATTTTACCCCTACCCAGCATCTCGGTTTTGAGTTCGCCGCCTGGTACTGGCACTTCGTCGACGTGGTGTGGCTGTTCCTGTTCGCCTGCATTTATGTGTGGGGCTCGAGCCCCGAGGGGCTGGCACACGCCGCCGGCGGTTAGGGATCGGCCGGAGCGCTGTAATTTAGGCCGCATGACACAGGACGCGCAGCCATCTCAGCCTCAACCGCCGTCGCCGATCATGGCTGGGCTGTGGGGGTGCTGCCCACGCTGCGGCAAGGGGAAATTGTTTGCCGGCTTTCTGGCGCTGCGCCCGCGTTGCGAGCATTGCGGGCTTGATTTTTCCTTCGCGGATTCGGCTGATGGCCCCGCTTTTTTCGTCATGTTTATTTCCGGCTTCATCGTCGCAGGCTCGGCATTGGCGGTCGAGATCGCCTATGCGCCGCCATACTGGGTGCACGCGATGCTGTGGATCCCGCTCATTCTGATCACCACGCTGGTGCCGCTGCGCCCGATCAAGGGCCTGCTCATCGCGTTGCAGTACCACAACAAGGCAGCGGAGGGGCGGTTTACCGGCGACGACACGCGATGATCGCCGCGCGCGGCCGGCTGCGCGGCGGTTTTGCGGTTCCGATCGCGTTTGCAGCCCTCGCGGTCATGCTGTTTGTCGCGCTCGGGACCTGGCAGATCGAGCGCAGAGGTGAGAAGCTCGCTCTGATCGCAATGCTCGACCGCCGCCTGTCGGCGGCCCCGGTGGCATTGCCCGCCCGCAATATGTGGCGGCAGCTCGACCAAGCCCATGACGAGTACCGGCGGGTAAAATTTTTGGCCGGGTTTGTTCCCGGAGCGCAGGCGCTGGTTTATGCCGGCCCTTCGCCGTTCCCGAGCGACATGCCCGGAGCCGGCTACTGGGTGTTTGCACTGGCGCGCCGGACGAATGGCGATCTTCTCATGATCAATCGCGGCTATGTGCCGGAGGAACAAAAGGACACGAAGTGGCGCGGTGCAAACGATGGCACGGCCAAGGTCGATTTGATCGGCGTGATGCGCTGGCCGCAGGCGCGCAGCTTCTTTGCGCCTGGCGATGACCCCGCTCGCAATCTGTGGTTCGTCCGCGACCATCTCGCCATGGCGCGCGCAAAGGACTGGGGCGAGGTCGCGCCGTTTTATATCGAGCTGGAAGCGCCGCAGCCGCCCGAGGGATTGCCGCGGCCGGCGCCGGTCCGCCCCAACCTCCGCAACGCGCATTTGCAGTATGCGATCACCTGGTACGGCCTTGCCGTCGTACTGATCGTGATGCTGCTCTTCTGGATGCGCTCGCAGCGACAGGGTAGGGTGGCTTAGCTGTACAAGTCGGCGTTCCGTAGGGCGACGCATTGCGTCGCCTTGTCATCTCGCGATAAACGCGAAAGGGGCGAGGCAATGCCTCGCCCCTTCGGTCAGAGTTATGCAGCGTAACCCGCCGCACGGGACACATCCGTCGCCGTATCGGCGGGTTACTCGCCCTAGCATCCCGACGCGGGCTGCTGCCGCTTGCTTGTGGAAGCCTTGGCGCCCGATTATGTTGCAGCCGCGCGCTGCTCGCTCCAGCGAGCCCGGCGCGAAGCGTAACCACCTTCACCCGGTTCCGGAAAAATGTCCCGGAGCGCCGGCACATCGCCCGATCGGAGCCGCAAAGCCTCGTGCGCTATCTCTCTACCAGGGGCGAGGCCCCATCGCTCGGCTTTGTGGACGCGGTGCTCGCCGGACTGGCGCGTGACGGGGGCCTCTACGTACCCGAGCAATGGCCGCGGCTCGCCGCCGACACCATCGCCGGCTTTGCCGGACAGCCCTATGCCGAGGTCGCAGTCGAGGTGATGCGCCCGTTCGTCGGCGAGGGCATCGCGGAGCACGACCTCGCTCGCCTCGCGCGCGAGGCCTACGGCAATTTCAGGCATCCGGTGGTGGCGCCCTTGCGCCAATACGGCGTGAGCGAATTTGTGCTCGAGCTCTTCCATGGCCCGACGCTCGCCTTCAAGGATGTGGCGCTGCAACTCATCGGCCGCCTGATGGATCACGTGCTCACCGCGCGCGGCGAGCGCACGACAGTCGTGGTCGCAACCTCGGGCGATACCGGCGCAGCGGCGATCGAGGCGTTCCGCGGACGCGAGCGCGCCGACATCTTCGTGCTCTACCCGCACGGGCGCATCTCGGAAGTGCAGCGGCGCATGATGACCACGGTCGCGGACGAGAACGTCCACGCGCTGGCAGTCGAGGGCACCTTCGACGACTGCCAGGCGATAGTGAAGGGCATGTTCCAGCGCCAGGCCTTCTGCGACCGCGCGCGCCTTGCCGGCGTCAATTCCATCAACTGGGCGCGCATCATGGCGCAGGTGGTGTATTATTTCACCGCCGCGGTCGCACTCGGGGCGCCGCTCCGCAAGGTCGCTTTCACCGTGCCCACGGGCAATTTCGGCAACGTCTACGCGGGCTACGTCGCGCTGCGCATGGGTCTGCCGATCGATCGCCTGCTGATTGCCAGCAACGTCAACGACATCCTGCCGCGCACCATAACGACCGGCAGCTACGATGTGCACCAGGTGGTGGCAACCTCCTCGCCATCGATGGACATCCAGGTCGCGTCCAATTTCGAGCGGCTGTTGTTCGAGGTCTATGCGCGCGATGCCAAGGCGGTGCGCGCTCTGATGGGCACGCTCGCGCAGTCCGGCAAATTCACGCTCTCGGGGCGCGCCCTCTCCGGCGTCCGCGCAGTGTTCTCGGCCGACCGCGCCGACGAGGAGGAGACCGCCGCCACCATGCGGGCGATGTTGCGGGAGACCGGTCAATTCGTCGATCCCCACACCGCAGTCGGGATAGCGGTGAGCGAGAAGGAGATGCGCAACCGCGCGATCCCGATGGTCGTGCTTGCAACCGCGCATGCCGCCAAGTTCCCCGATGCGGTCGAGGCCGCCTGCGGGGTTCGCCCGCCGCTTCCCGACTGGTTTGGCGATCTGCATCATTGGCCGGAGCGGGTCACCAGCGTGCCCGCAGATCAAGCGGCGGTCGAGAAGCTCATTCTCTGTCGCAGCCGCGCCGTCGAGACGGGAGCCGCCGCATGAGCGTCGAAGTCACGCATCTCGCATCAGGTCTCGTCGTGGTCACCGACGCCATGCCGCACCTGGAGTCCGCCTCGCTCGGCGTGTGGGTCGGCGCAGGCAGCCGGGACGAGCGCGCCGACGAGCACGGCATCTCCCACCTGCTCGAGCATATGGCCTTCAAGGGCACGAGGCGCCGTAACGCGCGCCAGATCGCGGAGGAGATCGAAGCGGTAGGCGGCGATCTCAACGCGGCCACCTCGGCCGAGACCACCGCCTATTATGCGCGCGTTCTGCGCGCCGACGTGCCCCTCGCGCTCGATGTCCTCTCCGACATCCTCACCGATCCGGCGTTTGATCCGGAGGAGCTGCGCCGCGAGCAAAACGTCATCGTGCAGGAAATCGGTGCGGCGGAGGACACCCCGGACGACCTTGTGTGGGACCGGCTGCAGGAGGTCGCCTTTGCCGGCCAGCCGATCGGCCGATCGATCCTCGGCACTCGGGCGAGCGTGCGTTCGTTCGACCGGTCGCGGCTGTTTGCCTATCTCGCGCGCAATTATCGCGCCCCCGACATGGTGATCGTGGCGGCCGGCGCGGTCGAGCATGCCGCCGTGGTGTCGGAGGTCGAGCGGCGGTTCGCAACCTTCGCCGGCCCGGCTGCCCCTCTTCCCGAGCCCGCGCGTTTCATCGGCGGATCGCGCATCGAGCGGCGGGAGCTCGAGCAGGTGCACATCGCAGTCGCGTTGCAGGGGCTGCCGCAGCGCGATCCCGATCTCTACAGCCTGCAGGTCTTCACCAGCCTTCTTGGGGGCGGCATGTCCTCGCGGCTGTTCCAGGAGGTGCGCGAGCAGCGGGGACTCTGCTACGCGATCTACGCCTTCCACTCGCCTTATACCGACAGCGGCATGTTTGGCCTTTATGCCGGCACCGATGCGGAAGATGTGGCCGAGCTGATGCGAGTTGTGGTGGGCGAGATCCATGCCGCGGCCGAGGCGATCAGCGAGAGCGAGGTCGCCCGCGCCAAGGCACAGATGAAAGCGGGGCTCCTGATGGCGCTCGAGAGCTCGAGCGCCCGCGCCGAGCAGCTCGCGCGCCAGATCATCGCCTGGGGCCGTCCGATTCCTCTCGACGAGATCGTCGCCAAGGTTGAGGCGGTGACGGTGGCAAGCACGCGCGCGGCGGGCCGGGCGCTAATCGCGCGGAGCCGCCCCGCCATTGCCGCCCTCGGACCGGGGCAGGGACTTGAACACGCCGCGACGATTGCGGACAGTCTCGCGCGGGTAGCGGCGTGAGGGCAGACAACGGAGGACGGAGGACAGAAGTCGGAAGACAGTCGAGGGCTGACTGAGGGCGCCTTTGTTTCGGGAGTTAGCTCAGCCTAGGGGGGGTCGCGTGATCCAGAATACGGCTTGCGACGTCTCCCAACCACCGCCACGCCCAGCCCGAGGGGGCACGCTGGGTTTGCGGGGCCTGCACCGGACTAAATGCGTCCAGCTCTCATCATATCTCCTAAGCTTAGCGCCATGGCATTTTTCCGCACCGTGAACCTGCCCGATCCCTCTCCCGTGATCGCGGGGGAGACGGTCGTGCTGCGCTTGCCCCAGATGTCGGATTGCGCGGAGTGGGCGGCGCTGCGCGAAGCCTCGCGCGATTTCCTCGTCCCCTGGGAGCCGACCTGGCCGGCGGACGATCTCACCCGTGCCTCCTTCCGCCGACGCATCAAGCGTTACGACGAAGACCAACGCTGCGATCTCGCTTACGCCTTTTTCATCTTCCGCAAGCAGGACAACGTGCTCGTGGGAGGGCTCACGCTTGCCAACATCCGTCGCGGCTGCGCCCAGGCCGGCAGCCTGGGCTATTGGATGGGTGTGCCCTATGCGCGCCAGGGATACATGACCGCTGCGGTCAAGGCGCTCGTCCCGTTCGCATTCACGATGCTTAAGCTGCACCGCATCGAAGCCGCCTGCATTCCCACCAACATTGCCTCCATCCGGCTGTTGGAGAAGACCGGGTTTAAGCGCGAGGGGTTTGCGCGCAAATATCTGTGTATCGACGGCCACTGGCAGGACCACCTGCTCTACGCTCGGCTGGAGGAGGATTCCTGAGGGGCAAGTCGAGGGACCCAAAGGACGCAGAGCTTTGTGGGGGATCCCCATTGCCTCCCTCCTCGCGGGCGAAGCAGTGCGTCACCTCACCAATTGATCGCCACGAACATCCAGTACCCGCGGGCGGCCATCGGGCTGCCACGGTTTGGCTGCTATGTCGTATGAGGCTACCGAAGTGTGCGTCGCAAAGAACCGAGTAGATTCGATGTCGGGGGATGACGGCAGGGGAGGGCGCGCGGGCCGCCGCGGGACTGCGCTCGTTCTGGGAGCGCTTCTGCTTGCGGGCTGCTCGTCTGCTTCGACCGTGGTGGACAACTACGAGACGACGCCTTCGCCGACGTGGAGCGCCCGCATCGCGAGCTTCTTTTCCGGGGCAAAGCCCGGCGTGACCCAGCCCAAATCGGCAACCCCGTCAGCGCCGGAGGTCGAATGTCCAGGTGTGGACATTCGTGCCGGAGCATCGACTTTGAACATTGCGACCAAGTCGGACCAGGCGACCGCCGGGGACCTGCGTTACCAACTCTCCTTCGGCCAGACGGCACGCGAGTGTCGTGTCCAGGACGGCACCATGTTCATCAAGGTCGGCGTGCAGGGGCGGGCCATTCTCGGCCCGTACGGCGCGCCCGGCGCCGTCGACGTTCCGCTGCGCTACGCCGTGGTGCGTGAGGGACCGGAGCCGCAGATGATCACTACCAAGTTCAAGCGTGTCGGCGCGACCATTGCACCGGGGCAAACCCACGTGCAGTTCGTGGACATCGAGGACAGCCTGAGCTTCCCGCTGCCGGCGAAGGAGGAGCTTTCGGCCTACGTGGTCTATGTCGGTTTTGACGAGATCGGCGACAGGAACGAGAAGAAGCCGACGCGGGGCGGCAAGCGCTCGTCGCAGCGGTAGTTCGAAATCACCAGCCGCGCAGGGCGGAGACCACACTCTTGAGCTGGCGCAGGTCGGCGATCACGGTCCGCGTCCCGGCGCGCATCAACCCATGGCCGAGCTCGCCGTCGGCATGACCGCCGCCTACGAAGCCGATCACCGTCATTCCCGCCGCCGTAGCGGCTGTCACCCCGGCAGGTGAATCCTCGACCACGATGCAGTCGCCGGGCTCGACCTGCATCTGCGCAGCGACATGTAGGAAGAGATCGGGCGCGGGCTTTCCCCGTGGCACGTCGCTTGCCGAGAACACCCGCGTGAAAAAGCGCGCAAGACCGGTCGTTTCCAGGCTTACCCGCACGCGATCGAGTGGCGAGGACGACGCCAAGCATTTGGCGCCGCGCAGTCACGTCAAAGCGCGCGCGGCGTGGGGCATCGCGCGCACCTCGGCGCGCAGCTGGCTGAGCGTTGCTCCCGCAAGTCGCGCCGGGAAGCTTGCCGGCAGCTTGCGCCTGACGGCGGTCTCGACCATGGCGATCATGTCGGCTGGGCGCCGCCCGAAGAAGAAACGCGCCACCTGTTCAGGAGTGAGCGGAACGCCGATGCGCGTGAACTCCTCCGCGGCCACCGCCGCGGCAATAGGTTCGCTGTCGACCAGCACCCCGTTGCAATCGAAGATGATCACGATAGCCCCGCGCGCCCGCAGCCCCACCGGGCGAATCGACACCGTTCGCCAACGTATCGATGAGACAGCATACGAACAGCGCGCTGGTGGCAAAAGTCGGGCAGCGACCCGTCAACAGGTTCTACACAGGATTTTGTGCCGCTCGCTGTGGCATCGCGGCGACGCATTGCGACGCAAGACAGGGGCGAGGCCGTGCCTCGCCCCTGCGAAGTGAGGAGGAGATGCGCGTCAATTGAGCTTGCCCTTCACGTCGGCAATGCCCTGGGTGATAAGGCTGTCGGCGACGTTGTCCTTGACGGTGCGAGCAAGGATGGACTCAGCGGCGGCTACCGCGGCATCGGCTGCTGCCGAGCGCACGTCGGCGACGGCCTGCACCTCCGCCTGCTTGATCTTCTCCTCCGCCAGACGGGCGTGTCGCGCGATCAGTTCTTCCAGCTTGGCCTCCGCCTCGGCCGCAAGGCGCTCGGCTTCCGCCTTGGCGCTGGCAATGATCGCCTGCGCCTCATGCTCCACCTCCTGCTGCTTGCGCCGATACCCGGCGAGGAGGGCCTGCGCCTCCTCCTTCAGCCGGCGCGCCTCGTCGAGCTCGGCCTTGATGCGGTCGCGGCGGGTATCGATCCCCTGCACGAGCCTGTTGTGCACGCCGAAATAGCCCAGCACGCCGAGAAAGATGAAAAAGGCGATGGCCACCCAGGCTTCAGCTTCGAGCATGCCTTGCCTCAGCGTTTGAGGACGTGATCCACCGCGGCGGCGATCTCCTGGCTCGCCGGTGCGCTGCCGGTGAGCCGCTCCACGATCGCGCCTGCGGCCTCGGTTGCAATACCGCGGACGTTGCCCATGGCTGCGTCGCGCGTGGCGGCGATGCCCTTCTCCGCCTCCGCAATGCGGATGGCAAGCTTCGCATCCACCTCCTTGCGCCGGGCCTCGGCCGCAGCCGACGCTTTCGTTCGCGTCTCATTCGCGAGAGTCTGCGCCCGAGCCCGCGCGTCGCTCAGCGCCTTCTCATGCGCGGCGATCGCGGCATCGGACTCCCCCTTGAGCAGTTGCGCCTCCTGCAGATCGCCATCGATGTGGCGGCGGCGGTCTTCGAGGATCGTGCCGATGCGCGGCAGCGCCACCCGCGACATCACGACATAGAGCGCTACGAAGGTCAGCGCCAGCCAAAGGATCTGCGAAGCGAAGCTGTGCGACTCGAACGGCGGAAATGCGCGCCCATGCGCGCCGGCAGGAACATGCTCCTGCGAGCTGATGGGTTGCGCCGCTGCCTGGGCCATCGCGCACCTAGAGCGCGAACAGCAGCAGCAACGCGATCAGGAGGGAGAAAATCCCGAGCGCCTCGGTAACCGCAAACCCGAAGATGAGGTTGGCGAACTGGCCTTGCGCAGCCGAGGGGTTGCGTAGCGCAGCGGCAAGATAGTGGCCGAAGATGGTGCCGACGCCTACGCCGGCGCCTCCCATCCCGATGCAGGCGATACCGGCACCGATCATCTTTGCAGCCTGGGGATCCATGACAGGGCTCCTTTTTGTGGTGTTGGGGTTTTAGAGCAGTTTCCGATCACGTTGGACTCGATCGGTCATGGCCGGGCCTGTCCAGGCCTGTCCCGGCCATCCACGCCTTGGTCACTGCGCGAAAGCCGTGGATGCCCGGTTCAAGGCCAGGCATGACGGTAAACAGACTAATGGCCGGGATGGATGGCATCGTTGAGGTAGATGCAGGTGAGAATGGCGAAGACATAGGCTTGCAGGAAAGCAACCAGCAATTCGAGCGCGGTAAGGGCAACGGTAAAGCCGAGCGGCACAAGGGCTCCGAGCCAGCCGAGGAAACCGAGCGCTCCCAGCATGGTCACAAAGCCGCCGAATACCTTGAGCGTGATGTGGCCAGCGAGCATGTTCGCAAACAGCCGCACGCTGTGCGAGACCGGCCGCGAGAGAAACGACAGCACCTCGATGAAGGTCACCAGCGGCAGGATGTAGATCGGAATGCCGCTCGGCACGAACAGCTTCAGGAAGCGCAGGCCGTTCTTCCAAAAACCATAGACGATCACGGTGAAGAACACGAGCAGCGCGAACGAGACGGTAATGATGATGTGACTGGTCACGCTGAAGGTGTAGGGAATGATCCCGATGACGTTGAGCACCAGAATGAACATGAAGAGCGAGAACACGAGAGGGAAGAATTTCATCCCCTCCGAGCCGGCAGTGTTGCGCAGGGTGTCGGCCACGAACTCGTAGGACACCTCCGCCACCGACTGCAGCCGGCTTGGCACCAAAGCACGCCGGCTGGTGGCGCCGATCATAAGCAGAAGAATGATGGCGAGCGAGATCAACATGAACACCGTGGAATTGGTGAATGCGATTTCCACGCCGCCGATGTGGGCGATCGGAAACAGGTTTTTGATCTGGAACTGATGGATCGGATCCATCTAGGCCTTCATTACTTTCAGGAGGGCGGGTCCATCCGGTTGGGCGGGACCACGCCCGCTGCGCGCATCACGTTGAGCACCCCCGCAGCGAATCCGAGCAGCAGAAAAACAATCATCCCCCACGGCGATATTCCAAGCCACCGGTCAATAAGCCAGCCGATCGCAGCACCGAGGAGGACACCGGCGACGAGCTCGCTCGAGAGCCGAAATCCACGGGCCATTGCCGAGGAATCGGCGCCAGGACGCGGAGGCTGAGCTTGCTCTGGGAGAGCCTCGGGACGGATACGATCGAGCCGTTCACCGAGACGATGCAATCGCGCGGTGAGCGCTGCCTCCTCGGCCGGGGGTTGTTCACCATCACCCGTTTCGCGCGCGTCATTGGCCATGCCTGGTCGGCCATTCCTTCGACACTCGCGACATCCGGGATGTGATCGCGACGTTCCCGCCGCCCGTGAGGCCGACGAGTCATACTGACCGGGTTCCAGGGTGTCAACATCGGTGCAGATGCGGTAAGCCATTGCAAACGCAATGAGATAATGCCGATCCTGGAAGGGTAGACGCGCACATCATTGCGTGCTTTCCCCAGGGCGAAAGTGTGCGTGCACCGCCATTGCACCGGCGGCCCGGCATCATCTATGGACTGCAAGGAGCAAGGAGATGCGCGTCATGATCCGCACAGCTCTTTCCATCGTCACCGTCGCCCTGTGCATCGCGCCGACACGGGCGCAAGCGCCGGCTCCGGAAAACGAGGATACACGCTATACCTTCAACCGTGCCGATGAGGGCTACCTGCGGCTCGATGGCCGCACTGGTCAGGTTTCGTTCTGCACGCGGCGGACGGTCGGGTGGGCGTGTCAGGCAGTGCCGGACGAGCGCACGGCATTGGAGGCCGAGATCGCGCGGCTCCAGGCCGAGAACGCGGTGCTCAAGAAGGATCTGCTCGCGCGCAACCTTCCGCTTCCCGGGGCGGTGAAGCCGGATGCCCCGGCGGCGAAGCCCGAGGAGCCTCGCCTGCAATTGCCAAGCGATGCCGAGCTCAACAAGATGATGAGCTTTCTCGACAAGGTGTGGCGGCGCTTCGTCGACATGATCGTGTCGCTGCAAAAGGACATCCTCAACAGATCATGAGCCATGAGCGCTGAGCTCTCCGGCATCAGCAGGGCGGCGCTTGAAGTCGTTTTGTCGGCGACGCTTTTGGTGGAGACGCAGAGCAGGGGTTTCACCGAGATCACCGACCACGCGGCGCGCTTTCTCGCCAAGGCAGGAGCACAGGACGGCATCCTGTTGCTGTTCATCCAGCATACATCGGCCTCGCTCGTCATCCAGGAGAATGCCGACCCGGATGTGCGCACCGACCTTGCCGCCGCGCTCGCCCGCATTGCCCCACAAGACGCCGGCTGGGTGCACGATGCGGAAGGCCCCGATGACATGCCCGCCCACGTCAAGACGATGTTCACGGATGTCTCCCTGCACGTCCCGGTTCGCGCCGGCGCCTTGGCGCTGGGCACCTGGCAGGGCATCTATGTTGCAGAGCATCGCGCTCGGCCGCACCGGCGGGAAGTCGTGCTGCAGTTCATCGGCAGCCGCCGTGACAGGTAGTGCGGGTTAGCTTGCGAGCCGGCTTGGCCGGCTCGGATGACGCAACCGGCGGATTACGCTCGCGGAACTGGTGCCGCCGGTACCGCTACGCTAATCCGCCCTACGGATTCCCCAGGCCCGGCAGGCTCAGGGCCTCGATCTGCTCGCGCTCCCTGGCGCTGGGCTCCTTGCCCAGCAGCGAAAGGCCGGCGGTGACGGCGAATCCGGCAATCAGCCCGAAAATCCCCGCAGGCGGAGCTGCTGACGTTGAGCCAGCCGGTGCGCGAGGCCAGCGGGTTTGCTGCGCTCGCCGGCACGTCCTCAAGCCACTGCAGATGGGAGAGAGCATCCGCGGCATCGACCAGAGGCAGGCCATTCGCCGGATCTGCCAAGGGCCACATGCCGAATTGGACAATACCTGCCTGTTGAAAGAAGCGAGTGACGAGGAGATAGAACAGCGAGATACCGAAGCCTGACAGCATCCCGGCGATGGCGCCTGCCGTGGTGGTGCGCCTCCACCAGATTCCCATCACTCCGATTTGCCCCACCAGCGCATCCCGAACTGTGATATCTTGCACAATGTTGCACTCACAGAGCACCCCCGGCGGGACCGGATGAAGCGCCTAGGCGAATCGACGCGCCTGATCATTGCGGACGATCATCCGCTTTTTCGCGGAGCTTTATGCGAGGCGGTTGCGGGACTGTTCGAGCACGCCGACATTGCGCAGGCCGGGTCGTTCGATGAGGTGAGCAAGCTCCTCGAGCGCGGAGCCGAGATCGATATCATTCTGCTCGATCTCTCCATGCCAGGGGTGCGCGGGTTCTCGGGTCTGATGTACTTGCGCGCGCAATATCCGAGCGTTCCGATCATCGTCGTTTCCGCCAACGACGATCCTGAAGTGATTCGCCGCTGCATGGATTTCGGGGCTTCGGGGTTCATTCCCAAGACGCTCGGCATCGATGCCATGCGTGCGGCCATCACGCGTGTGCTCGAGGGCGGGATATGGACGCCCCCCGACGTAGATCTCGGCGCGCCTTCCGATACGCAGAGCGCGAATTTGATGCGGCGGCTCAGCTCGCTCACGCCGCAGCAAGTGCGCGTCTTGATGATGCTCTCCGAGGGCCTCCTCAACAAGCAGATCGCCTACGAGCTCGGCGTCTCGGAAGCGACAGTGAAGGCACACGTGTCCGCCATCCTGCAGAAGCTCGGGGTGGACAGCCGGACCCAGGCGGTGATTGCCGCGGCGAAGATCGAGCTCGGCCAATCGCCGCACTCGCCTTAGGCGCTACTCCGCGGCGGCGACGCGCTGGAGGCGCCATTGCGCCAGCAGCGCGCGCAAAGCCGCGGGCTTGAGCGGCTTGTTGAGCACCTGAATGTCGTTTGCGCGCGCCTCCTCCCGCACCCCCGGGCTGCGGTCAGCAGTGATCAAGATGGCGGACAGATCGGCGCCGAAGCGCCGACGCAGTGCTCGGATGGTTGCGATGCCGTCCCCATGGTCGAGATGATAATCGACAAGCAAGCCATCAACGGACACCTTGGCTTGCGCTATCCGTTGGGTCGCGCTCGCAAGCTCCGTGGCTTTGAGGACGCTACATCCCCAGCCCGCCAGCAGGGACTCCATCCCATCGAGAATGGCGAGGTCGTTATCCACGCACAGCACGCTCATTCCGGAAAGCTGAGCGCGATCGACCTCGCGCGGCGGCTGTTGTGGGTAGCCGACGGGTGCCGTCGCGGATCGCGGTACTTCTGCTGAGAAGCGCGAGCCGCGACCGACCGCCGACTCGACGGCGAGCTTGTGATCGAGCACGCGCGCAATGCGCTCGACAATGGAAAGTCCAAGGCCAAGGCCGCGGGCTACCTTGGCACCGCGGTCGAGCCGATGAAACTCGCGGAAGATGGCCTGCTTCTGCGTTGCCGGAATGCCAAGTCCGGTATCGCAGACGTCGATGCGCAGGACTCCTCTCCGGCGCCGGCATCCCACCAGCACGCGCCCTTTGAGCGTGTATTTGATCGCGTTGGATACCAGGTTCTGCAACAGACGCCGAAGCAGGCGCCGATCAGACTGCACAACGAGTGAGCAGGGCACAAAGTTGAGCTCGAGCCCTTTCTCCTTTGCCAAAGGCGCAAACTCCACTTCGAGCTGGCGGAGCAGGTCATCGATCCGAAAGACGGAGATTTCAGGCTTCATGGCCCCACTGTCGAGGCGGGAAATATCGAGCAAGGCACCGAAGATCTCTTCCACGGCATCGAGCGACGCATCGATATTCCCGACCAACTGGGCATCGGTGCCGGCGGCCTGCCGCTCGACCAGGCTGGTGACGTAGAGACGCGCGGCATTGAGCGGCTGCAAAATGTCGTGACTGGCCGCGGCAAGAAATCGGGTCTTCGAGACATTGGCTTGGTCCGCCTCTGCCTTCGCGCGCGCAAGCTCGTGGTTGAGGCGGGTGAGCTCCTCGGTGCGTTCCTGCACCCGTCTTTCGAGTGATTCGTTGGCGCGCTCGAGCTCCTCGGCCGCCTTTACCGTTGGTGTGATATCGGTGAACGTTGTCACGATGCCGCCGTCGGGCATGGGATTTGCGCGCACTTCCATCACCAGGTCGCGGTCCGCGAAGCGCTCGCGGAACGGCTCCCCGCTCGCGATGTACTGAGCCAGTCGCTCGCGCACGAGAGCTTCGATTGCCTCCGACGCGCAAGGGCTGTGTTCGGCGTTGAAGCGCAGAATGGAGTCCAGGCTCGTGCCTACGCGCGTGAGCTGGGCCGGTAATCCAAGCATTTCCCCAAACTGTCGGTTCCAGCAGACGAGATGCAGCTCCTTATCGAACACCGCGATGCCCTGGCGCACATGATCGAGGGCGGTCTGCAGGATCTCACGATTGTAGTGAATTGCGGCATTGGCGTCATCGAGCAGCTTGAGGGCAGCTTTGGTCGAGACCGTGCGCTTGCGCAGGAGGAGCGAGAGGACGAGGCGCGACGATGCCGCTCCGATTGCGGACGCTAGCAGATGCTCGGCATAGCGCAGCAGCTGAAAGTCCGCGTCGGCCTTTGCATCAAGGCTCATGCCGCGTGTCAGCGCGTAGCTGTCGAATGACGTGCGGGAGCGTTCCTCGCCCAGATAGCGGCCAACCGTGGTGATCAGCTCCTCGACAGTTACCGCGGAGCGCCGCAAGCGAAAGCTGGAGGGAATCGGCGTGAGCGCGGAAGGAACGAACAGGTCGGCTTGGAGACGCTCCACCGAAGCGGGCGCGCGCCCGATGGAGAAGATCACATAGGCCAAAACATTGAGCGACAGCGTCCAGACCGCTCCATGCGCGAGTGGCGGCAGGTCAAGGCCGAACAGGGCCTGTGGGCGCAGTGCGCTGATGCCCCAGGGACCATCCGCGAGCAGGGAGGGGCCGATGATGCCAGCGTCCGCAAAGTTAGGCAGCAGCAGCGTGTAGGCCCAGACCAGTATTCCGCAGCTCATTCCCGCAAGCGCGCCGCGCGCGGTAGCCCGCCGCCAGATCAGGCCACCAAAGAACGCCGGAGCAAGCTGCGCCACTGCGGCAAACGAGAGAAGCCCGATCGAGGCAAGCTGCGCCTCCCCGGCCAGCCGATAATAGACATAGGCGAGCGAGATGATGAGGAAGATGGCGGCCCGACGGACGGCGAGCAGCAGGTGTCCGACATTCTCCCGCCCGGCGATCAGCTTCGCCCGTCGCTGCAGGACGAACGGCATCACGATGTCATTCGAAAACATGATCCCGAGTGCCACCGATTCCACGATGACCATGGCGGTCGCGGCGGACAGGCCACCGATAAAGGCGGCAATCGTGAACAGGTCGGACTTGGCAGCGAGCGGCAGGGCCAGGACGAACATATCGCTGTCGACCTGACGATCGGCAAATGTCAGCAGCCCTGCCAGTGCGATTGGTACAACGAACAGGTTGATCAGCACGAGATAGAGCGGAAACAACCACGACGCGCGCTTGATCTCGTCCTCGTTGTTGTTCTCCACCACGGTGACGTGGAATTGTCGGGGCAACAGGAGGATCGCAGACAACGAAAGCAGCGTCATGACTGCGAGCGTACCGAGGGCGGGCTCGCGGCTGAGCGCCGCTGCTGCCGCCGGGTTACGCAGCGCCTGCCCGAACAGCGCAAACGGTCCATGGAACATCCAGAAAGTGACGAATACGCCAACGGCAACAAAGGCGACGAGCTTGATCATGGATTCGACGGCAATCGCCAGCATCAACCCGTCCTGGTGCTCGGTGGCGTCGATATGTCTTGTGCCGAACAGGACGGCAAAGATCGCCATAGCGGCGGCAACATAGAGGGCGATGTCGCCGAGCACTGGTTGCATGGCCCCGCTGGACGGGCCGATGTGAACAAGGATCGTGGTCAGCGACGACGACACAGCTTTGAGCTGCAGCGCGATATATGGAATGGTGCCGACGATCGCGATCACGGAAACGGCAGCAGCCACGCTCTGTGCCTTGCCGTAGCGCGCGGCGATGAAATCGGCGATGGACGTGATATTCTGTGCTTTGGCGAGCCGCACGATGCGGGTGATGAGGGGCGAGGCAAGCCCGATGACGAGGATCGGGCCAATGTAGATGGGCAGGAAATCAAAGCCCGTGCGCGATGCAAGTCCGACCGAGCCGAAGAAAGTCCAGGAGGTGCAATAGATCGCCAGCGACAAGGGATAGATGAAACGCCGCCAGCGGCCTTCGCGCCCGCGCCGTCGCATCTGGTCGCCGTAGGTCGCGATAACGAACAGAAGGCCAATATAGCCCAGCGCAACGGCGATAACGACCCAGACTTCCAGCCTCATTCTGCCGTTCCCTGCCGGCGCGGCGTGTCAAGCCGCATCCTATCGCAAGCGCCTCGCCCAGACGAGGTCAGCACAAATTATTGTCATTCCGGGGATCCGAGCGCAGCGAGGGAGCCGGGAATGCAATAGCCATAGGTCCGAACGATTGAAACGCCAGTCCAGGCGCGCGGTTTCCGATCTCATCGGCAAATCGGTATTGACCCACATGCCGGCGCCCCGGAATGACAGCCTCAACCGCCCGCCACACGGTCATCACCGCAGCTCCATTGGATGAGCTCAGCCCCAACTGACATGCTCCACATCGCCGAGACGCTGCTCACGGCAGCTGCGGGCGCGCTGATCTTTCAGCTCCTCGGATTGCCGGGCGGGTTGGTGTCGGGATCCATGCTGGCCGTCGCAGTCGCCGCGCTGGCCGGCCGGCCGGTCCGGGTGCCGTTGCTAGTCGCCCGCATCTGCTTCGTGCTGATCGGCATCCTCCTTGGTGCAGTGGTAACACCGGAAACGCTGTACGGGATTGCGTCCTGGCCGCTGAGCGTGGTGCTTCTGATCGCGTCCTCAACCGTCATGTTCATCGGTACCACGTATTATCTGCGTTGGGTGCACCGGTGGGACCCGTTATCGGCGTTGCTCGGCGCAAGCCCTGGCTCCATGGCGCAGGTGATGGCGCTCTCGGCCGAGCTCCACGCCGATATCCGCGGCATGGCCATCGTGCATGTCATGCGCGTCCTATTGATCGTGGTGGGCCTGCCTTCGGGACTTGCATTGTTCGGTTCGGCAATCGGGGCGGCTGGATTGGTCCGGGGTGGCACCGTCCCCTCCTTCACTGAGCTCACCACGCTCGTCATCATCTCCTCGGCAGTTGCGTTGCTCATGCTGCACATCAGATTTCCCGGAGGACTGATGTTCGGCGCGATGGCCGGGTCCGGAGCTCCGCATGGCACCGGGCTCATTCATGCGTCGTTGCCGTGGTGGATCGGAAGTGCCGGCGTGGTCACGCTCGGCGCTGTGGCGGGCGCGCGCTTTGCCAATACCAGCCCGCGCCTGTTGCTGGGATATCTCGGTGCAGCCTTCGGCTCATTCGCGGTGGCAGCGGTGATCGCCGCCGCGTTTGCTCTGCTGGTGGTGGCGATCCTGCCGTTTAGCTTGGCCGACGTTGCCGTCGCCTTTGCACCGGGTGCGCAGGACACCATGATGGTGTTGGCGCTGGCTTTGCACCTCGATCCCATCTACGTGGGCGCACACCATCTGGTGCGGTTTCTGGTCGTGAGCCTTGCGGTCGCAGTCGCCGCACGCCGGCTCGCCCGCGGTCCGCTGGTTCCTTTGCCCAAGCGTTGGCAACGGCCGGGGTACGACGATTGAGGTTATTGTCGACGCCCGCGTGCTACTCCGGCAAACGTAGGGCGGGTTTGAAACCCACCCCTACAACAAGGCGATACGCAATGAGGTCGATCCGTGGGGCCGATTATTCCGCCGCGACAGCGCGCCGTCTCAGCGGCAGAGCGAGGCGCTCCCATACGTCGAGCAGGGCCTCGGACAGGGTATAGATCATCGCATCATCGTGATAGGGCGAGGGCGTTATGCGCAGCCGCTCGCTCCCCTTTGGCACAGTCGGATAGTTGATCGGCTGGATATAGATGCCGTGCTCGCAAAGCAGCAGATCGGTCGCCTGCTTGCATTTCTCCGGCTCGCCCACGAGCACCGGCACGATGTGCGTATCGCTGCCCATGACGGGAAGTCCGGCGGAGCTGAGTACAGCCTTCACCCGGGCGGCGCGCACCTGATGGCGCTCGCGTTCGAAGCTCGACGCCTTGAGGTGGCGAATAGCCGCAGCCGCGGCAGCACAAATCGCCGGCGGCAGCGCGGTGGTGAATATGAAACCGGGTGCATAACTGCGCACCGCATCGATGAGCGCGGCGCTGCCGGTGATGTAGCCTCCCAGGCAGCCGAACGCCTTGGCCAGTGTTCCTTCGATCACGTCCAGCCGCGCCATCGCGCCTTGCTGCTCGGACTGACCGCCGCCGCGGGGCCCGTACATTCCCACGGCGTGCACCTCGTCCGCATAGGTCATGGCCCCGTAGCGCCCGGCGAGATCGCAGATGCGATGGATCGGCGCCACGTCGCCATCCATGGAATAAAGCGTCTCGAACACGATAAGCTTGGGACGGTCCGGTGCGGTCGCCCGCAGCAAGTGTTCGAGATCCTCCATGTCGTTGTGGCGGAAGATCTGCTTCTCGCACCGGGATTGCCGGACGCCCTCGATCATGGAATTGTGGTTCAATTGATCCGAGAGGATCAGACAGTCCGGCAGGAGCCTGGCAATGGTGGCGATCCCGGTCTCGTTGGAGACGTAGCCGGAGGTGAAGACAAGGGCCGCTGCCTTTCCGTGCAGATCCGCGAGCTCGCCTTCGAGCTCGACCAGAGGATGATGCGTGCCGGCGATGTTGCGCGTGCCGCCCGCGCCCGTACCCATGCGGGTCGCGGTTGCCACCATGGCCCCGATCACTTTGGGGTGCTGCGCCATTCCAAGATAGTCGTTAGAGCACCACACGATCACCGGGCGGGGTCCGTTCGGCGAATGCCAGATTGCGTGCGGAAAGCGCCCGGCGAGCCGCTCCAGATCGGCAAACACGCGATAGCGCCGCTCATCACGAAGCTGTCGAAGCGCGTCCTCGAAATACCGCTGGTAGTTCATCTCGCACCGAGAACTCTTCTTTAGAACCGTTTTTAACCGTCTTTCGGGTACCATGTCGAGGCGCTAATAGGCCAGTCCGATCCGCCTGAAATTGAGATAAATCAAGCAAGAACAGCCAAAATTGAGCAAGGAACATCCAATGCCGGAACGCGTGCAGGGGCTTGCGAACGGTCTTACCAACTATGGCGACCGGGACTTCTCGCTCTACCTGCGACGCTCGTTCGCTCAGTCCATGGGCTATTCGGGCACTATGCTCGGCCGACCGGTGGTGGGGATTGCCTATACGCCGTCCGGGTTCAACAACTGCCACCGCCATTTCCCCGAGCTCCTGGAGGCGGTCAAACGCGGCGTCGTCGCCGCGGGCGCATTGCCGCTCGAATTTCCGACGGTCTCGCTGGGCGAAGTGTTTCTCAACCCCACGAGCCTCAAATACCGCAACCTGATGGCGATCGACACGGAGGAGATGATCCGATCGCAGCCGATGGACGCGGTCGTGCTCATGGGGGGGTGCGACAAGACCGTGCCGGCGCAGCTCATGGGTGCGGTCTCCGCGGACAAGCCAGCGATCATGCTGGTGGCGGGCCCGATGATGACCGGCCGGCACCGCGGCGAGCGGCTCGGCGCCTGCACCGACTGCCGCCGCTTCTGGGCGCGCTACCGTGCCGGTGAGGTGAGCGAATCCGAAATCACGCAAGTCGAAGGCCAGCTCGCCGTGACTTCCGGCACCTGCGCCGTGATGGGAACGGCTTCGACCATGGCGTGCCTGGTCGAAGCCCTCGGCCTCATTCTGCCCGGCACCGCAGCGATCCCGGCGGTGCATGCCGACCGCCTGCGCGCGGCCGAAGCGACGGGCATGGCGGCGGTGAAGCTGATCGGATCGGGGCGCACGCCTGAGCGCATCATCGGTAAGAAGGCGGTCGAGAACGCGTTGCGCGTGCTGCTTGCGCTGGGCGGCTCGACCAATGCCGTGATCCATCTGACGGCCATCGCCGGTCGAGCGAGGGTCAAGGTGTCGCTCGAAGACGTCAACCGGCTCTCGGAATCCACCCCGGTGCTGGTCAACCTCAAGCCGGTCGGTAACGGCTACATGGAGGACTTCCATGCGAGCGGAGGCATGGGCGCGCTGCTGCGCGAGCTCAAGCCGCTCCTGCATCTCGACTGCATGACGGTGACGGGGGAGACGCTCGGCGAGCGCCTCGCGTCCGAGGGGGCTTCCTTCACGGATCCATCCATCATCGCTGCGCGCGAGACGCCGATAGAGCCGCAGGGTGGGATTATTGCATTGTTCGGCAATCTTGCGCCGCGCGGTGCCATTCTCAAGCGCTCGGCGGCCGATCCCAGACTGTTCGAGCACGAGGGGCGCGCGGTCGTGTTCTCCTCCCTGGAAGATCTCTCGGCGCGGATCGACGACCCCGTGCTCGACGTCACTGCGCGGGATGTGCTGGTACTGCAGAACGCCGGTCCGCATTCGCCCTCCTGCATGCCGGAAGCAGGCTACCTGCCTATTCCCAAGAAGCTGGCTCAGCAGGGCGTAAAGGACATGATCCGCATTTCCGACGCGCGGATGAGCGGCACAGCTTTCGGCACGATCGTCCTGCACGTGACGCCCGATACCGCCTCCGGCGGGCCGCTTGCCCTGGTACGCAATGGCGACCGGGTTCGCCTGTCGGTGAAGGAGCGGCGCATCGATCTCCTGGTGGAGGAGCGCGAGCTGGGGCGGCGCGCTGCGGAAATATCCCGCATCGAAAGGCAGCCCGAGCGCGGCTATGCCAAGCTGTACGCGCAGGAGATCCTCGGAGCCGATGAAGGCTGTGACTTCGCTTTCCTGCGCCCGGCGATCCCGCAGGGCGGGTTAGTTTAATCTGCCCTAACGATGCTGCGCATGTGTGGTAATCGTGAGGTAGGCGAAATCTTGAAGGAAGCAGACTATGGCGGTTGAGAGCATGTTCTACTCGGTCTCCGGTCTGAGCTGCCGTGGGGCGCTGATCTGGGATGAGGGCGTGAAGGCCGTGCGCCCATTGCTGCTGATGGCGCCGAATTGGCGTGGCGTGATCAAGCCGGCGATCGAGACCGGTCAGATGCTCGCCGAGGAAGGCTATATTGTTTTCGTGGCCGACATGTTCGGCGAAGGAAATGGCCCGATCGGGACCGAAGATCCGATGGAGTTCCTGCGCCCTGTCTTGTCGGATGTGCAGGGAATGCGGCGCCGGATCGCGACTGCGCTCGATACCCTAACGCGCGAGGCCGACCGGCGTGGCGTCGGCGATGTGAGCCGGCGCGCGGCTATGGGTTTCGGCTTCGGGGGCCTCAATGTCATCGACCTTGCCCGTACCGGGGCCGAGGTGCAGGCTGCCGTTTCCATGCACGGCACGCTCGCTACGCCGCAGCCCGCCAAGCGCGGCGAGATCAAGGCGGCCGTGCTTGCGGTTCATGGCGCGGCCGATCCGGTTGCACCCAAGGCCGAGCGCGATGCATTCGAGGCGGAGATGACGGAGGCGAAGGCGCGTTGGGCGCTGCTCACCTTCGGCAGCGTGGTTCACGCCTTCACCGATCCGCACGCCAACATGTCGGGAGTGGCGGTCTACAACGAGCCCGCTACCCGGCATGGCTACGCGCTCGCGCATGCCTTCATTGCAGATGCGTTCGCGGGAAGGCTCTAGGGGCGGGTTTGAAACCCATCAGGCTTACCAACACGACAGAGAGCGCAGGAGCGGAGTTTACATGCACAAGGTTTCCATACCGCAATCGATCATCGAGCGAGTTGTTGCGCGGCGCGGGCGCGAGCACGTCTTTGACAATATCGATTCAGGCAAGACCGCGCTGGTGGTCATCGACATGCAGAACGCATTCATGCTGCCGGGCGTCGCGCATTCACTCTGCCCCATGGCTGAAAAGATCGTGCCCAACATCAATCGGCTCGCGGCGGCGGTGCGTGCGACGGGAGGGGTGGTGGTATGGATCAAGACAACGTTCACGGCCGATGCCTTGCGCGACTGGTCGACCTATTTCGACATGGTCACCCCGGAACAGGGCAAGAGACGCATTGCTGCACTGACGGCGGACAGCAAGGGGCACGAGCTCTGGTCAGGCCTCGACATGAAGGCAAGCGACCTGATCGTCGAGAAGAACCGGTTCAGCGCATTCATTCAAGGATCGTCGAACCTTGCCCAGGTGCTGCGCAGCCGCGGGCTCGATACGGTGCTGATCACCGGCACGGTCACCAACGTGTGCTGCGAATCCACTGCGCGCGATGCCATGATGCTCAATTTCAGGACGATCATGATCAGCGACGGCAACGCGGCCGTCACCGACGAAGATCATAATGCTTCGCTGTGCGCCTTTTACCTCACCTTCGGCGATGTGATGTCGACGGATGCAGTGATCGCCTGTCTTGAGCAAAACGCCCGCAAGCGGCTCACTGCGGCAGAGTAACGCGAGGATGTCATTCCGGGTGCTGCATGTCGTGGCGAATTTGCAACCCGCCCGCTCCGCGGCGAGATAACCGGAAGACCATGCACGCGCCGGCAAGCAACGCCACGACGCTGCCGACCCCAGACGAGATCATAGCGCGGGCGCGTGCGATGATCCCGACGCTTGCGGCGCGGTCTCCGGCGGCAAGGCGCGAGCGCCGCATTCCCGACGAAACCATTGCGGAGATGCAGCAAGCCGGCTTGTTTCGTGTGCTGCAGCCCAAGCGCTGGGGCGGCTTTGAGATGGACTTGCACACTTTTTACGAGGTGCAATTCGCGCTTGCGCAGGGCGACATGTCGACCGCCTGGATCTACGGCGTCTGCGGCGTGCATCCCTGGTTCATGGCGCTGTTGGACGACAAGGCGGCGCACGAAGTGTGGGGGCGCGATTCTTCGGTCCTGATCTGCTCTTCGCTGATGCCGGCGGGCAGAGCCGTCGCGGTGCCAGGCGGCTACCGCCTCGCCGGCCGCTGGAGATATTCGAGCGGCTGTTCCCATTGCGAATGGTCGCTGCTCGGCGCCCTGGTGGAGCCCGAGGGAGGAACTCCCGCCGAAGGTCGCATCTTTTTGCTGCCGCGGGCTCAATATGAGGTCATTGACACGTGGGAAGTCTCCGGGCTGCAGGCGACCGGCAGCTGGGACATCGTAGTCGATGACGTGACGGTGCCCGCGCATCGCTCCCAGAGCATGCTGGACAATTTCCTGCTGAAGGGACCGGGGCAGGCCATCAACACCGCGAGTTTATACCGGTTGCCGTTCGGCCAGATCTTCGTTCGCGGCATCTCCACTGCGTCGCTGGGTGCCTTGCAAGGCATGCTCAATGCCTTGCTGGACTACTCAAAAAGCCGGGTGACCCGCGCCGGTGGCCGTGCGGCGGAAAACCCGTTCGTGCACCTCCTTTGCGCGGAGGCGACCGTGGCCATCGACGAGATGAAACTCACGCTGCGTCGCAATTTTCGCAACCTGCACGCCTATGCAGAGCGGGGCGAGGCACCGCCGCTCTCGGAGCGGCTGCAATACAAGTTTCAATCGACCGCGGTGTCGGAGCGGTGCACGCGCCTCGCCGCGCGCATCTTCAAGGCGACGGGTGCTGCCGGTTTGATCGACACGCTCCCTTTCGGCGGCATCCTCTCCGATCTCATGGCGGGCCGCGCGCATATTTCCAATCAGTACGAATATGTCGGCAGCAGCTGGGGCGGCGTGATGCTCGGCCTGGAAAACAAGGACCTGATGGTGTGAGGCTGTCGCGTGAGACCTCATACCTTCGTTGTTCCTCGGATATCCGATATCTGAAATCCGACATCGGAAGTCGGCGCAATGGGGATTTCATGGCACAAGCCCGTGAGATCCTCGTTCTCGCTGCGCGTCCTCATGCCTGACCCGGTTGTCTCGCCCGCGCGGCCCCGCTTGCTCCAGCGCCACCATCGCGGCGGCTCACCGAACTCTCCTGCGATCCACATGGCAATACCAGCAATGGTGAAAATGAGGATCTGTCCCAGCACTACAACCAGAAGAACGACCGCTGTGGTCTCGTGCATTTGCGCGCCCCCGTTGTTGTATGTGAGCGACATCAAAGCAGATAATCGCCGCCCCATTGTGTCGCGCGTCAAAGAAAGCTGGACCGTGACAAAAACGGCACACTTTGAGCGATGGAACATGCGCGGCGGCCCGAACAGCGGTGCTTCGGTAGTATGGAGGAGTGCGACCTGTGGACATCAGCGTGAGGACGGCACGCGAGTCATTCATTAGCATCGCCAAATTATGTGCGTCGTCATCGAGCCGAATCGATTCTGTAAGGAGAAGCACGCGCCGACATTCCCGCAGCGACGCGGGTGTCCTTCATGCGCCGTTGTAACGGATCATCGCCGTCGCTTGCGGCCCCAGACTGCAAGTGCTGCCCTACCGATTCCCGCCGCGGCGAGCACCATCAGGATCATGATTTTCCTCCTGTTGAGATCGCCTATGGTTTAGCCGGCATGGCCCGGCCGCGCTGTGATCACCATCACGAATAAGCGCTTCGTTACAGGATTGGCCAGCCACGTCTCCCCGGACGAGCCAACCCGGGCTCGTCTCGGCGCAGCGAACTTTCTCGGGCCTTGGCTCGTGCCCTGAGCTGCTAAGCCGACCGTGATCATCGCTGGACTGGAACTTTTTTTCTCCCGCAAGGTTGCCTTCCGCGAAAGTTCCCTCGACGGCCGTCTCCGCAGCCACATTCGCGAGGGATCACGGCATGAGGTGACGTCATGTCGAAAGCGCAAGAGGCGTGGGAGCGGGCGGCGTTGTATGGCGATCGCGCCCGCGCGGCAACCGACGAGGACACACGCAATTTCTTCAAGAAGCTGCGCAATTCCTGGATCCGGGTGGCCAATAACCATCAGCTGGCCGAGTATCTCGATGCTGATGCGCAAGCCGGAACCCGGACGGCTTCTCGCGCATGAACTCGTCTGGACAGGGCGGTCAGCAGCAAGGTGGACAGGAAGGCGGGCAGGGCCAGCGCTGACTGACCAAGCTCCTTCGCAACAAACAACGCAGCCCCGGCTTCGGCCGGGGCTGTTGGTTGTAAAACGTCACCCCGCCCTGCGCCGGCTGTGCCGAGCCGCCCCGCCCCTTGCCGGCGTGTGTCGGGGGGAGGAGCGGGCGCGGGATCCCGCGTGCGCGGCCGGTCGTGACGAGCTCTCCGCCTCCACGCTTCGCCGCAGCGCATCCATGAGACTGACCACCTTGGCGGGCTCGCGCTCCTTCGGCCGCTCGATCGGCTTTCCCGACTGTTTGCGCTTGATCAGATCCCTGAGCGCATCCTCGTAGCGGTCGTCGAATTTGCTTGGATCAAAATGTCCCGCCTTGGTGTGGACGATATGGGAGGCAAGATCGAGCATGTCCTTGGGAATCTTCACGTCGGGAATATCGTCAAAATAATCCGATTGCGCGCGGATCTCATAAGGAAAGCGCAGCGTCACCCCGAGCAGGCCCTTGTCGCGCGGCTCGAGCGCAATCACATGCTCGCGCGAGGTGAACACGACGCGACCGAGCGCAACCATGCCCTCCTTGCGGATCGCCTCGTGGATCACCGCGAAAGCCTGCTGTCCCACCTCCCCGTCGGGAATGATGTAATACGGAGCATTAAGGTAAAGCTCGTCGATCTCCTTGCGCGGCACGAACTCATTGATGTCGATGACGCGCTTGCTCTCGATGGCGATCGCCTCTAGCTCCTCGGGCTCGAGCTCGATGTACTCGCCCTTGGCAACCTCGTAGCCTTTGATGATGTCGCCTGTATCCACCTCCTCGCCGGTCTCCGCGTCGACCTTGCGATACTTGATACGATGGCCGGTGCTCTTGTTGATCTGATGGAAGCTGATCTTCTCGCGCTCCGAGGCGGCGGGAAAGAGCGCGATGGGACATGAGACGAGCGAGAGCTTGAGGTAGCCCTTCCAATAAGCGCGCGGCGCCATCGGCGAACTCCGTACCAAATGCAGCTATTAAACGCCACGCTTAGCGCCTGCGTTCCCCGTCCGGCAACCTGCGTTTTTCTTTTGTTCTTTTTGTTTAATCCAATCGTTTTCGATTAGGTTGGTGTCCTCCTGGGTCATGGCCGGGCTTGTCCCGGCCATCCACGCCTTAGCTGCGGCACCGCAGACGTGGATGCCCGCGACAAGCGCGGGCATGACAGCGGAGAGAGTGAGGCAGTCAGCGAGGAGCACAATAGTGAATTTTTCCGGTGCAAGGCCAAGCGTGCTCTCGCCTTCGCGCGTGGCGCCGGCTGACCTTACGGTTGTGGGGGGCGGAGGGCATGTCGGCGTTCCGCTGGTGCTCGCATTCGCCGAGGCGGGGTTGCGCGTCAACGTGCATGATCTCGATCGCGCCGTGCTCGATACCCTGCGATCGGGCCGTCTGCCTTTCATCGAGCGCGGAGGCGAGCCCGTGCTTCAGCGAGCGCTTGCGCACGAGCGCCTCATCTTCACGTCCGATCCATCCGAGATCTCGCCCGGCGTGCCTGTCATCATTACCATTGGAACGCCGGTCGACGAGTTCCTCAATCCGGTGCGCCGCGTCATCCAGGACTGCATCGACGCGCTCCTGCCGCATCTCACCGACGGCCAGCTCCTCATCCTGCGCTCCACCGTGTTTCCCGGCACCACCGAGTGGATCGACGGCTACCTGCGGCGCAAGGGCCGGGTGTTGAAAGTAGCGTTCTGCCCGGAACGCGTGGTGCAGGGCAAAGGCATCCAGGAGCTCAAGGAGACGCCGCAGATCGTCAGCGCAACGAGCGAGGAGGCAGAGCGCGAGGCAGCGCAATTGTTTGCGCGCATCGCGCCGGAGCTCGTTGTCGTCAAGCCACGCGAAGCGGAATTCGCCAAGCTGTTCAATAACGCCTATCGCTACATCGAGTTTGCCCTCGCCAATCAGTTCTATTTGATCGCGAAATCGGCCGGCCTTGACTACCGCCGGATCGCCCATGCCATGAAGCACAATTATCCGCGGGCGCGCGGCATCCCAAGCCCGGGGCTCGCGGCTGGGCCGTGCCTGTTCAAGGATACGATGCAGCTTCTCGCCTTCGCGCAGAACCAGTTCAGCCTCGGCAATGCGGCCATGCTGGTCAACGAGGGTCTGGTGCTGCACGTGGTCGATGATCTCGACCGCCGCTTCGATCTGGCGCAGATGACCGTGGGGCTCCTCGGCATGGCTTTCAAGGCCGAGATCGACGACACCCGCGCCTCGCTCAGCTACAAGCTCAAGCATGCGCTCATACCGCTCGCCAAGGCGGTGCTCACCACGGATCCGTTCGTCACCACAGACCCCGATCTGGTGGCCCTCGATCAAATCATCGCGGAGAGCGATCTGCTTGTCTTATGCGCGCCGCACGCCGCCTACCGCACGCTGGATTTTGCCGGCAAGCCCGTGATCGACGTCTGGGGCGTGCTCGAACGTGCCAACGTGATCGGGTAGCCTTAAAAGGCTTTGGGCAGCCCCGCCCCTACGTACAGCGGTCAATCGAGCTCAGGCCGACTTGCGCTGCGTCGCGCGTCCCGGCCGCGCCAGCCCCAAGTGGTCACGCAGGGTCGTGCCGGAATACTCGCGCCGGAACAGCCCGCGCCGCTGCAGCTCCGGCACCACGCGATCGACGAAAGCATCGAAAGCGCCGGGGAAATAGGCCGGCATGATCACAAACCCGTCGGCCATGCCGGAGGTGAACCAGTCCTCGAACACGTCGGCGATTTTCTGCGGCGTGCCGTAGATCACCCAATGCCCGCGCGCAGCGGCGGTGATGTTGTAGAGATCGCGCAACGTCATCTTCTCCCGCCGCGCCATGTCGAGGAGCGCCTTGGAGAAGGCCTGGCCGCGGTTGGTCTGCGGGAATTCGGGCACCGGCTCATCAAGCGGATAGCCGGAGATGTCGTGGCCGATGCGCTGCGACACCAGGGTAAGCGCATTGGTGGACGTCAACCAGCCTTGCAGCTGCGCGAGCTGGTCCTTTGCCCCGCTCTCCGTCTCGCCGATGATCGGCATCACGCCGGGCAGGATGGCGAGGTCCTCGGGTGCGCGGCCGTGCTTAATGACCCGCTGCTTCAGGGCGTCGTAGGCCGACTTGGCCGATGCCGGATCGCCGTTAACGACCGAGAATACGAGGTCGGCGGAACGCGCGGAGAGCTCCTGTCCGGGCGGCGAGCCGCCCGCCTGAATGATGACGGGATGGCCCTGGGGGCAGCGCTGGATATTGAGCGGGCCTTTGACCTGAAAAAAACGACCCTTGTGATTGAGGGGGTGCACCTTGCCGGGATCGACGAACGTGCCCGTCGCCTTGTCGGCGACGATCGCACCGTCATCCCAGCTATCCCACAGCCCGCGCACCACATCGACGAACTCGGTGGCGATCTCATAGCGCAGGTCATGCTCGGGTTGTTCCTTGCCGAAATTGAACGCCGCCGCGCTGTTGCTGCTGGTGACCACGTTCCAGGCGGCGCGCCCGCCGCTCAGGTGATCGAGCGAGGCGAAAGCGCGCGCGACATGAAACGGCTCGCCGAAGCTCGTGGATACGGTGGCGCCGAGCCCGATGTGGCGCGTCACCGCGCTCAGGGCGCCAATGAGCGTGGTCGGCTCGAAGCGCGAGACGAAGGAGGGATGATCCCCGGCATCCATGGCAAGCCCGTCGGAGATGAAGAACAGGTCGAGCTTGCCGCGCTCGGCGATGCGCGCGATCTGCTGCATCACCGGCCAGCTGCAGTTGCTTGTGGTGGCGTCCTCGTAGCGCCACCCGGCCGAGTGGTTTCCCGTCCCGAGCACGAACACGCCGAGATGCATCTGGCGCTTGCCTGCCGCCATGGCGCTCTCCTTACAGGGGCGATTTGTCGATCTGGCCGTTGGAGCGCACGAACCAGTGCTCGTTCGCAAACGGCTTGCCGGCGAGCCGGTCCGCAAGCCAGTCCGCAACGAGAATGGGCGGGAACGGGCCGAGATTGGCCGCGGGCACGTTGCCGACGGAATGGCGCGATTCCTGATAGACGACCATCTGCCTGGGGCCCTTCACCGAGCGGATGAGGCGTTCGGAGTGCTCGATGGGGCTGAGCTCCTCGCATTCGCCGGCCACCACGAGATAGGGCGCGCCGATCTTTTGCGCGTGACCTTCCCACGTCATGGTCTTGCGCATGGCGTCGAACTCGCCCTCGTCGGTGATGCCCGACATGTACATGAAGCGCTTCTTGAACGTAGGCGATGCTTCCTGAAAGATCGTGTGGCAGCCCGGCTCATGGCACACCGACATGGCGGCGAAGGCGCGGATGCGCGGCTCATGCGCGGCGAGGATGGTGCCGAAGAACGTGCCGAAGCTCGTTCCCGCAGCCCCGATGCGCTGCGCATCGATCTCCGGCCGTGCACTGAGCCAATCCACCAGCGGTTTGCCCGCGGCCATCCAGCTCTCCATGGAGAAGTACAGGCCGATCAGCGGCGCCTCGTATTGCCCCGGCCCGTCGATCGCGAGCACCGCCATGCCGCGGTTGAGAAAGCGGTCGCCGTAGAGCGCGACCGCAATCTCCTTGAAGCTGTCCATGCCGGGAATGGCGATCACTGCCGGGATGCGGCCGCCACTGTAGCCGGGGGGCAGGTGGAACCAGGCGGGAATGGCCTTGTCCCAAAACGGCACCCACACCGCCTCGATGCGATGATCGGCCAGCGCGGCGTATTTCGCGTAGCACTCGCGCTTCTTGTTGTTGAACGCGATGTTGGTGTCGTCGTTCTGATCGTAGGGCCATTGCGCCGCGCCCCAATGTACCGCGGCCATGAAATAGTTGTCGCGCGCGGTGACCTTGTGCCCGGCTTCCTCGGCAGCCCCGGCCTTGGCTTCGCGCCGGCGCGCCACCGCCTCGAAAGCGGGACCGATGTCGGCCATCTTCTTCACCCGCTCGCGAACGCCGGCAAAATCCGCGTTCGCCTCGTTGCCGCAGGGGCCGGCAAGATAGAGCGAGCGCGGCTGGTCCCAGTCGATGCTGTTGGCGCGGATGATGTTGTCGATGAGCCAGCGCTGCTCCTCGAAGCGGCGCACGCGCGGCTCGCCGCGCTTGTCGAGGACGGGCTGCGGCGGATGCATGACGTTCATGAGGCTCCCTTTCTCTCCGTAGGGGCGAGGCATGCCTCGCCCCTACATGACGGCGACGCAATGCGTCGCCCCTACGCAGCATCCGATTCACCCGCCCCTACACGATGGATCGCTGACCAGACATTATACGGTGTGGCCGGCATGGCGAGGTGGCTCACGCCGCGATCGCGCAGGGCGTCGGTAATGGCGCTGATGACCACGGCCGGGGCGGCTGTGGTGCCGCCTTCGCCACCCGCCTTGATGCCGAGCGGATTGGTGGGCGAGAGCACTTCCGCGATCTCGGTCGCAAAGGCCGGCAGCGTATCGGCGCGCGGCAGGCCATAATCCATGAGCGAGCCCGCGAGCGGCTCCCCGGAGCCGGGATCGAGGAAACAGAGCTCCGAGAGCGCCTGGCCCACTCCTTGCGCAATGGCGCCATGGGTCTGGCCATGCACGATGAGCGGGTTGATGCAGCGCCCAACGTCGTCGACGCAGGCGTAGCGGGTGATGGCGACCTCGCCCGTTTCAGGATCGACTTCCGCCTCGCAGACCGCGCAGCCGTTGGGAAAGACCGGATCGTGCATCTCGTTGTCGGTCACGACTGCGATGCCGTCCGCAAGCTCGTCCGGCAGCGCATGCTGCGCGGCTTCCTGCGCGAGCTCAAGGAAATCGTATGTCCGGTTGGTACCGCGGGCGCGAAAGCGCCCGTCGCGAAACTCGATCTCGTCCGGCGGCGCGCGCAAAACGATGCTGGCCACCTTGGTGCCTTTGGCTACGAGGCCAGGGAGCGCCTTGGCGAACACGGTTGCGGCATGGCGCATGGAGCGGCCGGAATGGGAGCCGCCGCCCACCTTCACCACATCGGTATCGCCGAGGATGATCTCCACGCTCTCGGGCGGCACATGCAGGAGGTCCGACACGACCTGGGCAAAGCTCGTCTCGTGGCCTTGGCCGCTCGGCTGGGTGCCGATGACGACCTCGACCTTCCCTCGCGGGCACACCTTGATGCGCGCCTGCTCGTTGGGCGCGCCGATCGAGGATTCGACGTAGTTGGCAAGCCCGCGGCCGAGGAGCTTGCCGCGCCTGGCGGCTGCGCGCTTGCGCGCGGGAAAGCCCTTCCAGTCGGCAATCTCCATCGCGCGCTGCATGTTGTCCTCGTAGCGGCCGCTGTCGTAGGTCATGCCCACGGCGTTGCGATAGGGCATGAGTTGCGGCGAGATCAGGTTCCGGCGGCGCAGCACGATGCGATCGATGATGAGGCGCGCGGCTGCGAGGTCGATGAGGCGCTCGATGGCGAAGGTGACTTCCGGGCGGCCGGAGCTGCGATAGGCCTGGGTCGGCGTGGTGTTGGTGAAGACGGCAACGGCGCGCAACGCCGTGATCGGGATTGCATAGGGCCCGGGAATAAGCCCGGCGCCCTTGGACAGCGGCGAGAGCGACACGCAGCGCGCCCCGACATTGCTGATGTTGGTGGCGCGCATCGCGAGGAAGCGCCCGCGGAGGTCGAGCGCGAGCTCGACGCGCGAGACGAGATCGCGGCCCTGGTAGTCGCTCAGGAATGCTTCCGAGCGCGTGGCGGTATATTTGACTGGGCGGCCGAGCTTGCGCGCCGCCCACAGCACGAGCCCGAACTCGACGAAGACGCGGTTGCGGGTGCCGAAATTCCCGCCGACGTCATAGGACTGCACGCGCAGGCAATCCGGCGCGACGCCGAGGATGGAAGAAAGCTCGCGCTTCTGGCGCACAGCACCGCCGCTGCCGGCCCAGAGCGTGTAGCGATCGCTCGCAGCGTCGTAATGGCCGAGCGCCGCGCGCGGCTCGAGCGGCACTCCGGTGACGCGATCGACGTGAAAGTCCATGGCGATGACGTGATCCGCGCGCGCGAAAGCCTCATGCGTTGCCGCCTCGTCGCCGAAGCGCGTGTCGATGAGGACGTTGTCCTTGACCTCGTCCCAGACCGCGGGCGCCCCCGGCGCCATCGCCTCCTCGGAGCGGAAGACCGCGGGCAGCACGTCGTAGGCGACCTCCACCGCCTCGGCCGCATCGAGCGCGGCGTTGATGCTTGCGGCGACGACCATGGCGACTGCTTCGCCCACATGGCGCACCTTGTCGGTGGGCAGAAGAACGTGCGGGCCGATGAAGATCGCGCCGCCGCCGGGGGCGGCGAGCTTCATGTCGTGACGCGTCTTGGGCAAGGGATCGTGCGGGATCGGGCCAAGCCCGTCGGCCGCTGCATCGGCGCCGGTGAAGATGCCGAGCACTCCCGGCATGGATCTCGCGCGCTCGGTGTCGATCGCGCGGATGCGCGCATGCGCGTGCGGCGAGCGGACCATTGCCGCATAGGCTTGGCCGTCAAGCTGGAAGTCGTCGCTGAAGCGGCCGCGGCCGGTGACGAGACGCGCATCCTCGGTGCGCGGGCGCGGCTTGCCGATCCACTTGAAGCTCGCCGGGTCGAGAGGGATGCTGCCGTCGTTCATCGCGACGTTTTGCATACCTCCCGCCGCCGGGGAGGTCGATGGCGCAGCAGCACCTCATTACAATCACAGCGAGTACATGGAGGCCTAGATCACCAGCTGGTTGAAACCGCTTGATTCCATTGGGTTTTCCAGATTGGCTTCGTTTGCGGAGATTGGGTTCGTTTGCGGAAAATGGCGAAAGCGGTTGTATGCGACCATTCAGTAAAACTGCCGATGGGTAGCGGCGATCCTCGCAGATCCGGACGAGATGTCATCGGCTGCTTGATGGGCTGCTCCACGGCGTCTCGATGCCGGTTACGGCGTCTTGATGCCGGTTGTTCCCTGTTTGTCCTAACACGGGATCGGGCCATTTGCAAGCATCAAAGTTGACCGGCGCAAAAAGTTGCCGCCGGGTCACAGCGAGGGGTAACGCGGCATATAGTACAGGATATAGCTGTGGAATTAAACGGAGAGAAATCGCCGGGGTTTCCCGCGTACCGCCCCTCACCCCGCCCCTCACCCCGCAAGCGGGGAGAGGGAGCACACCGAGTTTGTCATGAGGGGGAGCGGCCTCGCGGCTCCCATCCCCAACTCTTCCCTGCAAGTCCGGCAAGGTGGAGCGGAGCACACCGAGTTTGCTGCTCATGCGTGCGGTGCTGATCGCGGGGCCGACGGCGAGCGGCAAGTCGGCGCTGGCGCTGGCGCTGGCCGAGGAGCTCGGCGGCACCATCATCAATGCGGATTCCATGCAGGTCTATCGCGACCTGCGCATCATCACGTCGCGGCCGACGCCGGAGGAGGAGGCGCGAGTGCCGCATCGGCTGTACGGCCATGTCGATGCGGCGGAGAGCTATTCGACCGGACGCTGGTGCGTGGAGGCGAGCGCGGCCTTGGCCGAAGCGCAGAGCGCCGGGCGAATGCCCATCCTGGCGGGCGGGACCGGGCTTTATTTCAAGGCGCTTACGCAGGGGCTTGCGGCCATTCCGCCGATCCCGGCCGACGTGCGCGAGCGCATCCGCGCGCGGCTTGCGGCGGAAGGCGCCGGCGCGCTTCATGCCGAGCTTAAGGCGCGCGACCCGGAGATGGCGAAGCGGCTTGCGCCGGGAGACCGCACGCGGATTGCGCGCGCGCTCGAGGTGGTGATCGCGACCGGACGCTCGCTTGCCGACTGGCAACGCGACGGGATGCGGGCTGCGCTTCCTCCCGACCGCGCGGTGCGCATCTTCCTTTGCGTCGAGCGCGAGGCGCTCTATGCCCGCATCGATGCGCGCTTCGAGCGCATGCTCGGCTCCGGCGCGCTCGCGGAAGTGGCAAAGCTGCGCGGCCGGCGGCTCGATGCTGCGTTGCCCGCCATGAAGGCGCACGGCGTGCCCTGGCTCATGCGCCATATCGCCGGCGAGATCGATCTCGCGAGCGCGGTCGAAGGCGCCAAGCGCGACACGCGGCGCTACAGCAAGCGCCAGGTCACCTGGTTTCGCCATCAGCTGCCGGCGTGGAGCTTCGTTGCGCCGGAGCGCGCGCTTGCCGTAGTCCGTGCCGTGCTCGGGCGGTGAGGCGCGACGCTGCCCCTTATACCCCCTTTCAGGCCCGTTCAGGGGAGGTATTGCGGAGATTGCTGCGCTGCTGCTGAGCCCATAACCTCGCGTGCGGGTGTTGTGACTGGGTCACAGGCGGCGGGAATTGATCGGGGCGAGCGCAAATCAGGTCGGACAAGTCATTGCTCCGTCCCAATTCGAACATGCCCGCGGCGAAGGGTGGCGACGGTCGTCCTGCGAGGCTCGCTCGCGTTGGTCGCTCGCGCCTCAGGACGACGGGTTTGTGGTTGGGGGTTCGTGGTTGGGGGGTGCAAGTCCATGGGTATCAAGACCGATCAGGCGCTGGCGCCGCTGTGCGACCTCGATCGCCGGCAGCTCGCAGCCTTGAGCGCAACGATTGTGGGCATCGCCTTGGCATCGCTCATTCTTTTCGGGTAGACGCTGCGTCTCGAAGGCAGCTTACAGATGCTGCCGGCGATGCCTATGTCTGGTGGGCCGGCTGCCATCGGATTACGCGTCTGGGGTGGCGTGGGGCGGCCGGCCTGGGCCGTACAGCAATCGAGGATCGAGCAGGTGGCTGCCGCCTTCCAGAAGAGATTGCCTGTGGTGATCTGCCCTGGCTGCAACAAGCCGATGAAGCCGGGCAAGCCCAAGGCTATTGCCAAGGTGTCCGTGACCAAGGATCTCGCGGACATCACCTATGTGTGCGAGAGCTGCGGGACCGCGACCGAGCGCACGATGAAGGAGGAGGTTGCGCGCAGCGGGGAGGGCGGATCGGCGTAGGGCGGATTGAGGTGCGCAACGTGGCTTCGTAGGGGCGAGTCGGGGTCCCCAAAAAATGCACGGCATTTTTTGGGGTGCCCCGCATGCCTCGCCCTCTTTGCGCGGAACCGGCGGAACAACCGGCGGAATTGAGCAAGCGGCGGCGGACGGGTGGGCGACCCATGGGTCGCCCCTACGAAGGGTGGTGACGCGGAGGCAGCGCGGCTCAGCACACCCAGATGTGATAGACGACGTAGGTCGGCGGCGGCACCGGGTCCGGCCGCACGTAGCTGTAGTGGCTGCCGTAGTAGGGGTAATAATACGGCGTGATCACGTTGTAGAGGCTGCATACAGCTTTTGGTTATTGCGCGCGATCGTCAGAAAGGCCTTGAAGGTCGGCGTCGTATAGCTCCTGGGGTTTATCTGGGGGTTTTGCCGTCTTGATGAGCTCATCGTAGCTCTCGCAGACATGACGGACCGCCTGGGCCACCTTGCAGAAGGTCCGGCGCGTGGTTTTTGTCACGGTTTCCTTCAGCGTCGCGTCGAACTCTATCGGGTACTCCTCCCGGTAAATGATCCGGCCATTATCGATCTTGTCATCGACCTCGTGAATCGTCAGTCCGGTCGTGCGCTCCATGTTGAAAATAGGCCAGATGACGCTCGGCCCGTTCTGATATTCGGGCAACCGCTCGCAATGGACATTGATAAGGCGATTGGCCGGGGTTTTTTCTTTAGCCAACGACCTCTCTCGCGTTGTCATGCCCCGCTTTTAAGCGGGGCATCCAATAATCCCCGCATGCCGGGTTTAGGCGAAGCGTGCCAAATCCGACTTTCTGTGATTACTGGATCGAGATCATATCTGCCCATGGTTTTGTCCTAATTTGAGTGCTCTTGGGTCGTGCAAGCACACTGACCGATTCGGGGGAGGGGGGACTATGCGCCAATTATGTCTGGCACTCGCTGCGTCGATATTGTTGATGGGATCCAGCGGACAGCTGCTTGCCCAGTCCGTTCGCATTGGACCTGGCGGGGTGGCCCCAGAGCGGCCTCGTGCGCGCGACGAAATTCGCGAGCGAATGCTGGGCCTTCGGGTAGCCTGCGAGCAGGGGGATAGGCGCGCATGCGTGCGCATGGGCATTATCATCGGAGAGCACCGGGAACGGCATGAGGAATGGCGTCGGGAGCACCCCGAGGTCTTCTTCTATGAACGTTGAGGGATCAGACCTGGCGCTCCGATCCATTCTCATCAGAAGAACATTACAGCGTGTTTCGGTAAGATGTGATCAGCAGCGCAACAGGCGCGGTCTGCTCCCCCGCCCTTAACGGGAGAGGTAGCGCGCGAGTCCGTGGCATCGTTGTACATCACAGGCCACCCCTTTTCCGCCTTTCCCGGCGCCTCTGAAAGCGCGCCACGACCTCGACATGCGTCGAAAAGAGAAACTGATCGACCGGGGTCACCTGCGCGATCTGATAGCCGCCGTCGAGCAGGATGCGGGCGTCGCGCGCAAATGTGCTCGGGTTGCACGAGACGGCAACTACCGTATTCACCGTCGATCCTGCAAGCGCGTGCGCCTGCGCCGATGCGCCTTCGCGCGGCGGGTCGAACACGACCGCGTCGAACCGGTTGAGCTCTTGCGGAGAGAGCGGCCGGCGCAAGAGATCGCGTACCTCCGCCTCGATCGGTTTCAGCCCCTGGGTATTGGCTCGTGCCCGTCGCAACGCCTCGACCGCAGGCGCATCGTTGTCGATCGCAACAACGGGGATGCGTTCGGCAAGGCGCAATGCGAACGGCCCAACCCCGCAGAACAGGTCGGCCACGCTCTGGGCTTCCTCGCAGTTGGCTTCGACCAGCTTGGCCAGCGCAATCTCTCCCGCCTGCGTCGCCTGCAGGAAAGCTCCCGGAGGCAGCGCGACCTCTGCGCGACCGATCCGCACCATGGGCGTGGCGCGTTGCGCCATCATCTCTCCATGACGGGTGAGCCGCGCCAGCCGATGCTGCTCCGCGACCCGTGCGAGCTCTGCCATGAGGAGAGGCGAGAGCGGTCCTGATCCGCGCACGTCCACGTCGATGCCCGCATCCGTCGCGGTCGCCTGGATGTCGAGCGGCTTGCGCTGGCCGGCAAGCTGCTCGGCAATGGCCCAGGCGGCGGCAATTGCGCCGGTGAGGCTTGCGGCGAGAATCGGACAGTGATCGATTGCTACCACCCGGTGCTGCTTGCGGGCGGCAAATCCCAGCTCGAGCAGGTCATGCGTCCCGCGGCGTGCATGGAAAACGGCGCGCCGGCGCCCGTCGCCATGGGCATCGATCAGATCGTCCACTGCGGCTTCGATGCCGAGCTGTGCCAGCGCGTCGAGGAGGAGCGCGCGCTTCCATTCGCGGTAGCGGACCCTCGCCCAGTGCTGGAATGCGCAGCCCCCGCACACTCCGAAATGTGGGCAGATCGGCGCAATGCGCTCGGGACTTGCAATCTCGACCTGGATGAGCCGGCGACGGTCGGGATGGCCGGCCCAATCCTCGACCTCGACCGTCTCTCCCGGCAATACATACGGTACGTAGACCGGGCCGCTTGGCGTGTCGGAGATGCCGTCGCCCCATCGGCCGACGCGCGCAATCGCAAGCCGTTCACTCACGGTGAGCTCCGATGAAGAACTCGCGATTGCCGTCGCCGCCGACAATGGGGGAGGGCATCGTGCCTGCGACCTCCCACCCTAGCGATCGCAGGAAAGCGGCAATGTCGGCACAAACCCGATTGTGAACGTCAGGATCGCGGACGATTCCTTTCTTTGCTGCCCGCCTTCCCGCCTCGAATTGCGGCTTGATCAGCGCAAGCAGGCGCGCGGGAAAGCGCAAGAGCGCAAAGGCGGCCGGCAGAATGAGCTTGAGCGAGATGAAGCTCACGTCGATGCAGACGAAATCGGGCAGCGCGGGCCAGCCGTCGTTCTTCAGCGCACGAATGTCGGCTTGCTCGATTGAGATGATCTCGCGCCGCAGCCGCAGCTTCGGATGCAGCTGATCGCTGCCGACGTCGACGGCATAGATGCGACGCGCGCCGCGGGCGAGGAGGACCTCGCTGAATCCGCCGGTTGAAGCGCCGACATCGAGGCAGACCCGGTCGCGCGGATCGAATTCGAAGCGATCAAGCGCGGCCGCCAGCTTGACGCCGCCCCGCGACACCCAGGGATGCTCCGGCTCGGCGGAGAGCGACGCATCGGCTGCAACTTGCTCCGATGGCTTTGCAACGATAACCGCATTCGCCCGCACGCGTCCCGCTATGACGGCGGCTTGGGCCTTGGCGCGGCTGTCGAACACGCCGCGCTCGACCAGCAGCCGGTCGATGCGCATGCGATCAATCATGTTGCGTTGAGGCAAGCGTGTACGCTCGATCTGGGTTGTCCTCGCAAGCGGGAACAATTCTCGGGTGTTTGCTGTTGTTTCATTGGCTTCGCGAGATGCGGCTGGAGAATGGAGGCTATCTCCGCAGGGGAGAAAAAAGGACTACCCATGGCACGACGATATTCACGTAGTGCTTCCAAGGATGTCGAGCGTAGCATGCGCAAGCGCAAGCGCGGAACGCTCAAGAGCGGCAGAAGCGGCAGGAAGGTCAAGAGCCGCAAACAGGCCATCGCCATCGGACTTTCCGAGGCGCGGCGAAAAGGCAAGAAAGTGCCGCCGCGCAAGCGCGGCAGCAAAAGCAAAAGCAAGAGCAAGAGCAGAAGAAAAAAATAGGGTGGCCAAGGGACGCGCGCGATTTTATACATGCGTAGGGCGGGTAGTGGTACTGCGTCACAAACGCCGCCCCCTGAACCGTCACCCTGAGGCGCTCGGCGCGCTCTTTGCGTGCCGAGCCTCGAAGGGTGACAGCCCCGATCCGGGCCGCATCCTTCGAGGCCCGCGCGCTCGCGAATCGGTCTGATTCTGAGAATTGCGCGCGGGCGCCTCAGGATGACGGCCCAGGATGGAGGTCGGCGAAATTTGTGATGCAGTACGGTTAGTTTAGCCGGCGGCCGGCTGCAGCCGGCCCGTCGGCGTAACCCGCCGCCAAGCCGCTGATGCGTCACGCAGTGTGGGTTACGCTATACAAGCCGGCTGTCGGCAGCCGACTTGTATAGCTAACCCACTCTACACGCCGCTACGCGCGGCCGACCATTACTGCTTCGCCGCGCAAGTTCTGTCCCAGTGCCGCAAAGGCCTTCGTCACGATGCCTTTGGCGTCGAGCCCGGCCTGGGCATACATCGCGGCCGGTGAGTCCTGATCGATGAACCTGTCGGGCAGCACCATTGATCGCACCTTCAAGCCGCTGTCCAGCACGCCGTGATCGGCGAGTGCCTGAAGCGCGTGCGCGGCAAAGCCGCCGATCGCCCCTTCTTCGATGGTGAGAAGGAGCTCGTGCTCCCGCGCAAGGCGCAGGAGAAGGTCGATGTCCAGCGGCTTGGCGAAACGCGCATCGGCGACGGTGGTCGACAAGCCGAGTGCCGCGAGCTCATCCGCAGCCTCGAGGCATTCCGCGAGGCGCGCGCCGAACGAGAGCAGCGCGACCTTGGTGCCCTCACGCACCACGCGTCCCTTGCCGATCTCCAGCGGCTTGCCTTCCGCCGGCATCGGCACGCCCATGCCTTCGCCACGCGGGTAACGCACCGCGGACGGGCCGTCGTCGATGGCAGCAGCGGTCGCCACCATGTGCACGAGCTCGGCCTCATCAGCCGCGGCCATGACGACAAACCCCGGCAGACATCCGAGATAGGCGACGTCGAACGCGCCGGCATGGGTGGGGCCGTCCGCGCCGACGAGCCCGGCGCGATCCATGGCAAACCGCACCGGCAGCTTCTGGATGGCGACGTCGTGTACGACCTGATCGTAAGCGCGTTGCAGGAATGTGGAATAGATGGTGGCGAACGGTCGCAGCCCTTCGGTCGCAAGCCCGGCGGCAAACGTCACCCCATGCTGCTCGGCAATTCCGACGTCGAAGCAGCGGTTGGGAAACTCTTTGGCGAAGAGATCGAGTCCGGTCCCGGACGGCATCGCCGCGGTGATCGCGACGATCCTGTCATCCTTTCTCGCTTCCTTGATCAAGGCTTCGGCGAACACCTTGGTGTAGGCGGGGGCGGCGGCCTTGGATTTGGCTTGTGCGCCGGTCGCGACATCGAACTTGACGACGCCGTGATATTTGTCGGCTGATTGCTCGGCCGGCGCATAGCCCTTGCCCTTTTGCGTGACGATGTGGACAAGGAACGGCCCGTTCTCCGCATCGCGCACATTCTTGAGCACCGGCAGAAGGTGGTCGATGTTGTGCCCATCGATCGGGCCGATGTAGAAGAAGCCGAGCTCGTCGAACAATGTGCCGCCGGTGACGAGCCCGCGCGCATATTCTTCCATGGCGACCGCGCGCTGCTCGAGAAACGGCGGCAGCGCTTTGGCGAGTTTTTTCACGGTGTGGCGCACCGAGCGATAAGTCCGTCCGGAAACAAGTCGCGCGAGGTAGCCTGAGAGCGCTCCGACCGGCGGCGCAATCGACATGTCGTTGTCATTGAGAACGACGATGAGGCGGGAATTCATCGCTCCCGCATTGTTCATCGCTTCATAGGCCATGCCGGCGGACATGGCGCCATCGCCGATCACCGCGACCACGTTGTTGGACTTGCCCGCGAGGTCGCGCGCAACCGCCATTCCGAGCGCCGCCGAGATCGACGTGGAGGAATGCGCGGCGCCGAAGGGATCGTATTCACTCTCGGCGCGCTTGGTGAACCCGGACAGCCCGCCGCCCTGGCGCAAGGTGCGGATGCGGTCGCGCCGGCCGGTCAGGATCTTGTGCGGATAGGCCTGGTGACCGACGTCCCAGACGAGGCGGTCCTCCGGCGTGTTGAAGACGTAGTGCAAAGCGACGGTGAGCTCGACCACCCCCAGCCCGGCGCCAAGATGGCCGCCGGTGGCCGCCACCGCATCGATGGTCTCCTGCCGGAGCTCGTCAGCGAGCTGGCGCAGCTGCTTCGTTTCGAGGCGCCGCACGTCGGCCGGCGTTTTGACAAGATCGAGTAGCGGGGTCTTGGAAGGTTGCGACATGGGACGCTCCAGCCAGCGAACAGAGCACGCACCGGTCGTACAATGTAGCCGGCACCGGTGGTCGCGGTAAACCACCCGCAGACACTATATCCTGCGTGCAAACGTCATTGTGACTGCTATTGTTGCCCCAATCACCAGGGAAGGGATGCTGCCGCATGGCGTTATCGCCTTCTTGGGGTAGATGGTGGGCAAAGGCGCGCGCATCGAGTTGCCGCTGCGTGGGCAAAATCGCGCGTTAGGACGATGCCAGGCGATTTTGCCCACCCTTAAAACTGAGCGCAGGGCCGGAGAGGCTCCGATGGGACTTGAGGTCTACCGCAGGAAGCGGAAATTCGATGTGACGCCGGAGCCGCGCGGGCACACCGTACGCGGCAAGGGAAACCGGTTCGTCATCCAGAAACATGCCGCTCGACGCCTGCACTACGATTTCCGGATCGAGCTCGACGGCGTGATGAAGAGCTGGGCGGTGACCAAGGGTCCGAGTCTCGTTCCCGGAGAGAAGCGCCTTGCCGTGCATGTCGAGGATCACCCCATCGAATACAACGCTTTCGAGGGGACCATTCCGCAGGGAGAGTACGGCGGCGGCACCGTCATGATCTGGGACCGCGGCCATTGGTATCCCGACGGTGACCCGCACAAGGGCTACAGCAAAGGCCATCTCGACTTCACGCTGGAGGGCGAGAAGCTGCACGGCCGCTGGCACCTCGTGCGCATGAACCGCAGGACCGGCGAGAGGCAGGAGCCCTGGCTCCTGATCAAGGCGCGGGATGAGGAAGCGCGGGAGGCGAAGGATCCCGACATCCTGGAGGAAAAGCCGATCTCCGTGGTGAGCGGCCGCTCGATGACGGAAATCGCCGAGGGCAAAGGCCGCAAGCGCGTCTGGCACTCCAACCGCAGCGTTGCAGAGAACGTCAAATCCGGCGCGATCAAGGCCACTCGGGCGCCTGCGCGCGAGCGCGTGTCAGGGCGAACAAAAGAACGTCGGAGCAAGCAGAAGGGTGAGAGGGGTGAAAAGCGCAAAGCCAACTCCGCGCCCGACGCTGCCCCGGTGCCCGACTTCGTGCCGCCGTCGCTTGCGACCTTGCGCTCCGAGGCGCCGAGCGAGCCAGGCTGGGTGCATGAGATCAAGTTCGATGGCTACCGCATTCAGGCGCGGATCGACAACGGAGGCGTGCAACTGCTCACGCGCAAAGGGCTCGACTGGACCGGCAAGTTTCCAAACGTCGCAGCCGCTGCCGCCAAACTGGGCGCGCGCACTGCGCTCATCGACGGTGAGATCGTGGTCGAGGATGACCGCGGTGTCGCCAGCTTTTCCGGCTTGCAGGCGGCGCTCAAGGCGAGCGAGCGGAATGCTTTCATCTACTACATCTTCGATCTTCTCCATCTCGACGGCCACGATCTCACAGCATTGCCCCTGATCGAACGCAAGCAGGCACTCAGGCGACTGATTGGGGAGAAGGCGCAGGGGGTCATCAGGTACAGCGAGCATTTCGAGGAAGCCGGTCCGCTCGTGCTCGATCATGCTTGCAAGATGGGCCTTGAGGGCATCGTCTCGAAACGCGCGGACGCGCCTTACCGCGGCGGCCGCTCGGAAGCCTTCGTCAAGACGAAGTGCGCCAATGCCCAGGAGTTCGTGGTGGGAGGCTATACGCTCTCGACCGTGCTGCCGAAGGCGATTGGCGCCCTGGTGGTCGGCTATTACGACCGCGGCAAGCTCATTTATGCCGGCCGCATCGGCACGGGCTACAGTCGCGCAGTGGCCGCGGACCTGTGGAAGCAGCTGCATCCGCTGGAGACGGAGAAGCCGCCTTTCGATGTGATCCCGCGCGAGGAGGCGCGCCGTCGCGATATCAAATGGATCGAGCCGAAGACGGTGATCGAATCCGAGTTTCGCGGCTGGACCGCGGATGGGCTCCTGCGACAGGCTGCATTCAAGGGCGTGCGAGAAGACAAGCCGCCAGAGGAAGTCGTTCGCGAGATGCCAGCCTCCGCCAAAAGCAATACCGCTGCAAGCAGGCGCGCTGCGGCAGCCTCCGCTTCGGTTGCCGCGAAGACGCAGACGCGCACATCCGCGGACCCGCCTGCAAAGACGAGACTGAAGACACGGGCGCGAAGCGCTTCCGCGAGCCAGCCCGCAGAAACGAGCGAGGTGCGTTTCACCCATCCCGACCGCGTCTATTGGGTCGATGTGGGCGTCACCAAGCAGGATCTCGCCGCCTACTACCGCCAAGCGTGGCGCTGGATGGCGCCCCATCTTGTCGATCGGCCGCTGAGCCTGGTGCGCTGCCCCGACGGCACCAAGGGCGAGTGCTTTTTTCAGAAGCACGCCTCGGCCGGGATCGACGGCAAGTATCTCAAGATCGTCATCGACAAGAACCGGCGACAGGTGCTCGCGCTCGATGACCTCGACGGGCTCCTCTCCCTGGTGCAGGCGGGCGTGCTCGAAGTGCACGTGCGCGGCTCGCTGATCGATAAGCTCGACATCTGCGATCGCATCGTGTTCGACATCGATCCCGGCCCCGACGTGCCGTGGTCGGGCGTGGTCGCTGCTGCGCGCGACGTGCGGGCACGGCTTGCGGCCATCGACCTTGCGTCATTCGTGAAGCTTTCCGGCGGCAAGGGGCTGCACGTGGTCTTGCCCACTGCCGGCGCCGACTGGGAGACCACCAAGACCTTTGCGCAGGCGGTCGCGCTCGCCATGCATGCGGACAGCCCTGACCGCTACGTGGTGAAGATGACCAAGTCGCTGCGGCGGGGAAAGATCTTCATCGATTACTTCCGCAATTCGCTGGAGCAGACATCGGTCGCGGCCTACTCGACGCGCGCGCGCCCCGGCGCGCCGGTCTCGGTGCCGGTCACCTGGGAGGAGCTCGGCCGCACCAAAGGCGGCGCGCAGTACTCCGTGCTCAACCTCGGCAAGCGCCTCCTCGGCCTCAAGCAGGATCCATGGCAGGAGATGGGACGGCTCAAGCAGCGGATACCCGCGGTGCGCGAGCTGCCCCGCCGTTGACCGCCTCGGAAACACCGCGCGCGCTCATCAGCTGCCCTCGGGAAGCGGGATGAATTCGGTCTCGTCGCCCGGCACCGTGTCGAAGCGCGATTGCTTCCAGTCGGCCTTGGCCTGCTCGATGCGCTCCTTGCGCGAGGAGACGAAGTTCCACCAGATGTGGCGCGGGCCGTCCATCGTCGCCCCGCCAAGGAGAACGAGGTGGGCGTCGGTCACTGCGGCGATCGTGACCGGGTCGCCGGGATGAAAGATGAGGAGCTGTCCCGGCGTGAAGCGGTCCCCCGCAATGTCCACCTCGCCGGAGATGAGGTAGGCGGCGCGCTCCTCGGTCGCCGTATCGAAGGGGAGCGAGCTGTCCGCTGCCAGCATCACATCGGCGAACACCGTCTCCCATAAGGTCTCGACCGGAGAGCGCGCACCAAAGATCTCGCCCGCGACCACGCGCACCGATGCGCCGTTCTCGGCGACCAGCGGAAGCGCTGCGCTGTCGTGATGGGCAAAGCCCGGCGCGCGTTCCTCCTCGGCGGCCGGCAACGCGACCCAGCATTGGAGCCCATGTATAGGCTCCCCCTCGTGCCGGTGCTCGGGGGCCGTGCGCTCGGAATGCACGATGCCGCGTCCGGCGGTCATCCAGTTGACCTCGCCCGGGAGGATCGCAGCCGCGGTGCCCAGGCTGTCGCGGTGCACGATCTCGCCGTCGAACAGATAAGTCACCGTCGCAAGCCCGATGTGGGGATGCGGGCGCACGTCGATGCCCTGGCCGGAATGGAATTCCGCCGGGCCGAAATGGTCGAAGAAGATGAACGGGCCGACCATGCGCCGGCGCGCATGGGGGAGCGCGCGCCGCACGGCGAAATGCCCGACGTCGACGCTGCGCGGCAGAATGATCAGGTCGATAGCGTCAGCCGCGTGCGCATCGCCGAGCGGCGGGTCCTTGCCGGGAAAGAAGCTCATCTGCTCAATCTCTCTTCGATCGGGGTTTGTAGGGGCGGGTTTGAAACCCGCCCCTACAAAAGCCGACGTGGAGCTCAGCGCACATCGAGGGGTTCGGTTCCGGTCGGTTTGCCAGCGGCATCGAGGGTGATCTTCTCCACGCGCGCCTCGGCCGCGCGCAGCAATTCCTCGCAGCGGCGCTTGAGCGCCTCGCCGCGCTCGTAGATCGCGACCGACTCCTCGAGCGGCACCTTGCCGTCTTCCAGCCGCTTGACGATGGTTTCGAGCTCCTCGATCGCGCGCTCGAAGGGAAGCCGCGTGACGTCGGAGTGGGTTTCGTCGGCCATGATTATTCCCGTGCGCCAGCGTGATCGCGGAGACCTTATAATATATGCGCGCGCGCAGAGGGAGCAAAGCCGGGTAGGGGCGGGTTTCAAACCCGCCCCTACGTCATTGCAGCGTCTCGAGAGGGCGGGTTGCGGCGGATTACGCGCCGCTTTAGTGCGGCGCTAATCCGCCCTACGGGTCTACGCGTCACCCCTGCATCAGGGTGGCGACGTGGGCGGCGACGGAATTGGCGAGGGCCGCAAGATCGTAGCCGCCTTCGAGCACCGAGACGATGCGGCTCTGCGCGCTCTTCTCCGCGACCTCCATGAGTTTGCGTGTGACCCAGGCGAAGTCGGCCTCGACGAGGTTGAGGTTGGCAAGCGGGTCGCGCATGTGCGCATCGAAGCCCGCCGAGATGACGAGGAGCTGCGGCGCGAAGTCGCGCAGACGCGGCAGGATCACGCTCTCGATCGCCTCGCGAAAGTGATCGCCCGCGTTTCCCGGGCGCAGCGGCGCGTTGACGATGGTGTCGTGCTCGCCGCGCTCGTTCTTGGCGCCGGTACCGGGATAGAGCGGCATCTGATGGGTCGAGCCGTACATGACCGTGCGGTCCGCCCAGAAGATGTCCTGAGAGCCATTGCCGTGATGCACGTCGAAATCGACGATCGCGACATGATCGATGCCGTAGCGTTTCTGCGCGTAACGTGCGGCAATTGCGGCGTTGTTGAACAGGCAGAAGCCCATGGGCCGGGCGGTCTCGGTGTGGTGGCCGGGCGGGCGCGCCGCGACAAAGGCATTGCGCGCCTTGCCGGCGATCACTTCGTCCACGGCAAGGACCGCGCCGCCCGCCGCGCGCAGCGCCGCCTCGAAACTTCCCGGCGACATGCTGGTGTCGGCATCGAGCTGCACCAGGTTGTCCTTGGGCGTCGCATCGCGCAGGGCGGTGACGTATTTCATCGGATGGCACAGCGCGATGGTGTCGAGCTCGGCCAACGGCGCCGCCACCCGCGCCAGGTCCTGGAATTTCTCCTGCTCGAGCGCGCGTTCGATGGCGCGCAGCCGGTCGGGCCGCTCCGGGTGTCCCGCCGGGGTGAGGTGGTTGAGGCAGGCGGGATGGGTGAGAAGGAGCGTGGTCATGCTCCTTACTCTTACGCCCGCGACCTGCGGATGTCATTCCGCGGTTGCGTAGGGGCGGGTTTGAAACCCGCCCCTACAAGATGCGAGATCGCGCCTGTTGGCTTGTTATTCCTCCCAGCGCTCGCCGGTGACCTCGACGCCGGGCGGGGGAGGGGGCTCGTCGGGCACGAAGAAGGTGGGCGCCAGCGGCTCGCTTGGATCGACGCGCCAGCGCGTGAAATCGGTGACGCCCTCGCCGTAGAGAAAGCTGTCGTCGATGAGGAAATGACCGGTGAAGCTTTTCGCCGGCTTGTGAAAGATGCGCCAGGCGGCTTCCGCCATGATCTCCGGGCTGCGCGACATGCGCATCACGCGCTCGCCGCCGAGGAGGTTCTTGATCGCCGAAGTGGCAATGGTCGTGCGCGGCCACAGCGCGTTCACCGCAATCCCCTCTCCGCGCAGCTCGCCCGCAAGCCCGAGCACCACGAGGCTCATGCCGAATTTCGTGATGGAGTAGGCGGTGCTGCCGGCAAACCATTTCTCGCGCATGTCGAGGGGAGGGGAGTTCATCAGGATGTGGGGATTGTCCGCCTTGGCGAGATGCGGGATAGCGTATTTGCACACCATGAAGGTGCCGCGGGCGTTGATCTGGTGCATCAGATCGAAGCGGCGCATGTCGGTATCGACGACGGGCGTGCGCGACACTGCGCTTGCATTGTTGACCACGATGTCGAGGCCGCCGAAGCGCGCGACCGCGGCATCGATTGCGGCCTTTACCTGCGCCTCGTCGCGCACGTCGACGGTAAGCGGCAGCGCCTGCCCGCCCGCCTTGGTGATTTCGTCGGCGGCGGTGAAGATGGTGCCGGGGAGCTTGGGATGCGGCTCCTTGGTCTTGGCGGCGATCGCGATGTTGGCGCCGTCGCGGGCGGCGCGCAGCGCAATGGCAAGCCCGATCCCGCGCGATGCGCCGGTGATGAGCAGCGTGCGGCCCTTCAGGGACATGGGGGTACCCTTCGAGCAGGGTCGGCAGGAACGTGCCGCGGACTGCTTTATATCTCTCTCTTGCGGAAAGATCGACCGCCGGAGCGAAGCCACGGCGGTCGGGGGCCAAATCGCCGGAAACAGGAGCTTTCAATGGCGCAATACGATGCGCCTGATAAGACCCGTTTGTTTTTTGTAAGCTCTACAGCGCTCTCCGGTGAATTTGATGTACAATGGCGCAACATATTCGGTCTGCTCCCTCTCCCCGTTCCTAACGGGGAAAGGGGTGGGGTGAGGGGCGGAATTCAACCTGATAGGTTGTGCCCCTCACCCCCACCCTCTCAGCCGAAGTCGGATATATCCGACTTCGGCCAATCATAATGACCGAACTCGGATATACCCGAGTTCGGTTGCCCCAAGAGCGGGGAGAGGGAGTCCGACCGCGTCTGTGGGACTTTTGTGCATCAAACGGCTGCGCGCGACCTCCGGCGCGCAGCCGGAACTCATCCTCGACTATGTGCTCCTCAGGCGTGCCTGAGGCTCTCCGGGACCACGCCGCCGCTCTCGGCAAGTTTGACCATGACCTGCTTGTGCAGCCAGATATTCATATCCGCCGAGCCGTCGAGGCTGCCTTTGTAGCCGAGCTCCTGCGCAAGCTGCTTGCGGGCGGAGAGACTCGAGTCGAGCTTCAAGAGCTTCATCAGATCGACGATCGACCGTTGCCAGTCGAGTTTCTCGCTCTGGCCGTCGGCGATGTTCTTGATCATCCCCTCGACCTCTGCCTGCGTCATCGCCTTGCCCGTGGCCGGAGCGCCGCCCACGGTTGCAGTGCCCTGCGCAGCGGGTTTTGCAGGCGCTCCAGGTGCGCCAGGCGCCAAAGGGGTGGCGCCGGGTGTCTTCTTGCCAAAGATGGCCGAAGCAATACTGCCGAAGATGCTCATGGTATACCTCCTCTGTTATGTTACGGTCGTTGTTCACGTCGTTTGGGGCAGCTCCGCCGCGGTCGGCAGGCGACCTTGCGGAGTGAGCTTGTCGACCACCCCGGGCAGGATCTGCGAGAGCTGCCTGGTAATCTCTTCCTCGGACATGCCTGAGCGCTGCGCCAGCACTTTGATGACGTCGGGGCCGAGCGCGGAGCCTAGCTGACCAGGCGAGACCGGCTGGTTTTGGCCGGTCCCGATCCAGGAATTGATCGCGTTGCCCAAGCCGCCTTTTTGCAACTTGTCCAGCAACCCACCCAAACCTCCGAGCAGACCGCCGGTGCCTTGATCCGGCATCGGTTGCGTTCCAGTACTTGCCGAGGGCCCTGCATCGCGTTTCGCAAACAAAACGCCCGAGGCCAGCAGCGCGAGAAGTGCAAGCATCAGCGGTTTGCCGATGTTGCCCCCCGGAACTGCCTTGTGGAGTGTATCTTCCAATCCTGCCATTGCTTTGGTTCCTTTTGCTTCGAGTTATCCCTCCTCATGCCCTGATTAGGCAGGTCTCCGACCTGTTACTGCGTTGTAGATCAGCAGCACCACGACCGCGCCCACGACTGCGACAATCATGCTGTAGATGTTCAAGCCGGTGACGCCCGATGCCCCGAACAGATCGAACAGAAATCCGCCGACGAGAGCACCGACGATGCCGAGCGCAATATCGAGCCAGAAACCCTGCCCTTGCCTGTCCACGATCTTGCTTGCGATAAACCCGGCGATCAGGCCGAGTATGATCCAGCTGATGATACCCATTGCATTTCCTCCTAAATCTTGATCAGCGCATCGCCAAACAAACGAAATGAACCGGGCTCGCGCCGTAAAGCGCATCTCGGTGCCCCGCGGAGACGCTCATCCGCTGGATCGGCTCGTCGGATTCCTCGCCCGTCTGGTAGAAAGGTAGAGAATGAGGCGGGCTGAACCAGGCGCAAATCCGTACATTCCGCGGCGGCCAGCCCAGCCAAGCACGTCGCGCAGAGCACTACCGCTGTCCTCTGCCACGAGAGACCTTGATGAGACCCGACGACATTGTCAACGTTGATACGATCAAATCAATCGCGTTATTGCATGCCTGCAATTCACTGTAGTCTTGTCGCAATAGTGTTACATTCAACGCGATCAGCGCATTTTACGACCAATGTCGCGGCGCAGGTTTGTCCTGCGTATTCACGGGGGCATGTTTCGACGACTTTGAATTGCAGTTATCGCCGTGATGCACGTTCTGAACCCTCCGCGCGCCGAGGTGCCGCGGCCATGTTCTCTCGCTTTCGAGCGCCGTGGGGGCGCCTAGTCCTCGCATTGCTGCTGTCGCTCCTGCTCGCGGGCGCAGCCCAAGCGCTGACCTTCCCCGCGCTCACCGGCCGCGTCGTCGACGACGCCGGCATTCTCGATCCCGCGACCAAGGCCGCGCTCGAGCGCAAGCTCGCGGAGTTTGAGACCAAGACCACCGGACAGCTCGTCGTCGTCACCCTCAAGTCGCTGCAAGGCACCTCGATCGAGGATTACGGCTATCAGCTCGGGCGACACTGGGGGATCGGGCAGAAGGAGAAGAACACCGGTGCGCTTCTGATTGTGGCGCCCAACGAGCGCAAGGTACGCATCGAGGTGGGCTACGGCTTCGAAGGCACCCTCACCGATGCGGTGTCGCGGCTCATCATCGAGAACTCCATCCTTCCGCGCTTCCGCGCCAACGAATTCGTCGGCGGCATCAATCGCGGGGTGGATGACATCATCCAGGCGGTCTCGGTCGATTCCGAGGAATGGAAGGCGCGCGCGAAGCAGCGCCCCGACGACCAACCCGATCTGGCCGATGTGCTGACATTCCTGTTCCTGATGGTGATCATCTTCATTATCGTCGGCAGCATCGCACGGCGAGGGCGTGCGCAGGCGCAAGCCGATCCGCGCGGACGCCGCGGCCGCGGACCCATCATCCTGCCGATGCCGGGCTCGTGGGGCGGGCCCGGTTCCGGGTGGGACTCCGGCGGCGGATTCTCCGGCGGGGGCGGCTCCTTCGGCGGCGGTGGTGCTTCGGGGAGCTGGTGATGCGATGATCTCGGAAGCCGACAACCGCCGCATCGTCGAGGCCATCCGCGCGGCGGAAGCAAACACCTCCGGCGAGATCTACTGCGTCATCGCCCGCGCCTGTGCCGGCTACCACCTGGCGCCGATCGCGTGGGCGGCTTTGCTTGCGCTCGCCCTGCCATGGCCGTTGCTTCATTTCACGCGCTGGGCCGCGGGGACGATCTATCTCATCCAGCTCGCCGCGTTCATCGCGGCGGCGGCGATATTGTCGCTCCCCGCGATCCGGTTTCGGATCGTGCCGAAACGCAGGCTGCACGGACGCGCGCACATCGTGGCGATGCAGCAGTTTCTGGCGCAAGGCATCCACCTCACGAAGAAACGCACGGGCGTGTTGATCTTTGCCTCGGCTGCCGAGCGCTATGCCGAGATCGTGGCCGACAGCGGCATCAACGCCAAGGTGACGCCCGGCGCATGGGGCAATGCTGTCGCCGCGATGGTTGCGGCGATCAAGGCCGGGCGTCCCAGCGATGGCTTCATCGCCGCGGTCGAGCTGTGTGGTGCGGAGCTCGCGCGACACTTCCCGCCCGGCGAGCTCAATCCGAACGAGCTGCCCGACCGGGTGGTCGAGATTTGAACACGCCGAAGCTATTCCAGCGCGGCGCTTGTTGCCGCGATGGTGTCGGCGCCTTCGGTGATGCTGCGCTCGAGCGCGGGCGCATGCACGGCAAAATTCTCGGCAAAGAAGCGCGCGATGGCGATGCGGCCGGCGGCGTCCGCGCCATTGCTGGCGCCGTCGCCGCCCACATCGCCGGGCTCGCCGGCGGCAGCAGAAAGCCGGCGCGCGGCGAGCGCTTCCTCGGCCAAGAGCGTGCCGCCGGCGGTGAGCGCAAAGAGGCGCAGATAGGGCGTCGCGCCGGCAAGCGCAGCGTCGCGGTCGTTGTGCGCGCGCGCAAGCAGCCAGTGCGTGGTGCGCTTGAGAGAATTGAGCGCGTTGCGCAGACGCACGCCGGTCCAGCCGAAGCCCGCATCGTTCACTCGGTCGACCGCGTCCACGGTGCGCGCGATCTCGTCGAGATAGGCCCGTACCCTGCGGCCGTCGGAGAGCGGCAGCTTGCGGGTGACGAGATCGATCGCCTGGATGCCGTTGGTGCCTTCGTAGATCGGGGCGATTCGGGCGTCGCGGTAATGCTGCGCCGCGCCGGTCTCCTCGATGTAGCCCATGCCGCCATGCACCTGGACGCCCAATGAGGCGACCTCGCAGCCGATGTCGGTGGCGAACGCCTTGGCGACCGGCGTGAGCAGCGAGGCGCGCTCGTGCGCGGCGGTCCGCGCCGCCTCGGCGGGGCTGCGCTCGGCGCGGTCGATCGCAACCGCGGTCGCATAGCAGATGGCGCGGCCGGCGCGGGTGAGCGCGCGCATGGTGATCAGCATGCGCCGCACGTCGGGGTGGGCGATGATCGGGCTTGCCGTCGGCGCGTCGTCAATGTGTCCCTGGCGGCGCTCGCGCGCATAAGCGAGCGCCTGCTGGGTAGCGCGCTCGGCGATGGCCACGCCTTGCAGCCCGACGGAGAGCCGCGCGCGGTTCATCATCGTGAACATGCAGGCCATGCCGCGGTTTTCCTCACCGATGAGAAAGCCGGTGGCGCCGCCCGCATCGCCATAGACCATGGTGCAGGTGGGCGAGCCGTGGATGCCGAGCTTGTGCTCGATGGAATGGGCGCGCGCGTCGTTGCGCGCCCCGAGCGAGCCGTCGGCATTGAGCAGGAATTTCGGTATGAGGAAGAGCGAGATGCCTTTGGTGCCGGCGGGCGCGTCGGGCAGCCGCGCGAGCACGAAATGCACGATGTTGTCGGTGAGGTCGTGCTCGCCGTAGGTGATGAAGATCTTCTGCCCGGTGATGCGGTAGCTGCCGTCGGCAGCGCGGTCCGCGCGGGTGCGCAGCGCGCCGACGTCGGAGCCCGCCTGCGGCTCGGTGAGCTGCATGGTGCCCATCCACTCGCCGGAGACGAGCTTGGGCAGATAGGCGCGCTTGAGCGGTTCGCTGCCGTGGGCGGCGAGCGCATCGATGCCGGCCATGGTGAGAACGGGGCCAAGCCCGAACGCCATGGCGGCGGAATTCCACATCTCGATGCAGGCAGCGTTTACGGCCTGGGGAAGCTCCTGCCCGCCCCATTGCGCCGGCGCGGCCAGCGCGTTCCAGCCCGCCTGTGACCAGGCGCGATAAGCCTCCTTCCACCCCGGCGGCATGGTTATGGCCCCATCCTTGAAGGGGGTGCCGTGACGGTCACCCACCGGATCGAGCGGCGCGATGATGTCGGATGCAAACTTGCCGGCTTCGGCGAGCACCGCCTCGACCACGTCCTCGGAAAGATCGCCGAACAGGCCCTCGCCGAGCGCCGTGCCGAATCCCGCGCTGTGCCTGAGCGCAAACGCCATGTCGGCAACCGGCGCGGCGTAGGTCATGGGTGACTCCTCTGGGCGGAGGGCGGGGGTGGCGATGTGCTCCGGCGGTTAAGCTAACGAGCTTGCCAGTTCAGGCTCACGACTTATAGGCCTCCCGACATGCAGAGGCGAGGCATCGCCTCGCCCCTTTCCCCGGCGTGTCCCCGCAAAGCGCGTAGAGGCGACGCAGCGTCGCCCCGAACGGAGGCGACCTAGCCGGGTGCAGCCCCTCGGGTTCGTTTGGCCGAGATCGCGCACGCAGTTCGCGGTCCCTGGGTTTGTTCGGCCAAGATCACGTGCTTCGTGCGTGCTCGGGTTCATTCGGCCAAGAAGCGTCACAGGGGCTAACGGCTGCTTGGGTTCGTTTGGCCAAAATTCCCGCCTAGCTAGAAAAGAGGGGTCCATGCACTAATACACTGGAAAATGGCGGTGCGGAGCAACCCAGGAGATGTGCCATGCCCAATTCCAGCAGCAGTGCGGAAGCGAGTGCTATCGAGGAGGCCTACGCAGACGAGGTGAAAGCATTGTTCAAAATCCTGTTCACCAATCTGATTGACTTTCCCGGCAGCGATCAACAAAGCGCTGCCAAGTTTGCTGCCGGCTTAAGCCGAGCCAAACGAGCCAGGGACTTGGCGCTTGATGCGATAGGGACGCCTTCGTCGGAGAGGCGCGCGTTGCAGCGCCCGAAACGGATCCGCAAGAAAATGGCGGCGCGGTAAGCCAGTCCTCCGCTCGCCCGATGCCAGAGTATATGCTCGACTGCGCGTTGCGCTCGAGCAAACCTGTAGGGTGCAATCGGGGGACGCATCTGCAGCCGGATGGCGGGTTACGCCATACGAGCCGGATGAACCGGCTCGCATCCTAACCCGCCCTACTCACTAGTGGGGATAAGGCGATGCCTCTCAACTTCGATCCCGGTTACGTCCGCGAGCCGTTTGCGACGTTGTGCGACCAGGCGCCGGACGCGAGCATGTATCCCTACAGCGCCTTTCGCACAGAGTGGGGGCCGATCTTTCATCGGGGTCGGCTCGACGGTTCGGCGCGCGTGCTTTGCATCGGACAGGATCCCGCCGAACATGAAGCGGTCGTCCGCCGCATCCTCGTCGGCACCGCCGGGCATCGCGTTCAGGGATTTCTCGCCAAACTCGGGATGACCCGCAGTTATGTGCTCCTCAACACGTTTCTCTACAGCGTCTACGGGCAAAGTGGGGGTAATCAGCACATCGGCGATGCGAGCATCGCGCAATATCGCAATCAATGGATCTCGGCCGTGATCGCGACGGCCTCCATCCAAGCGGTCGTTGCGTTCGGCGGATTGGCGGACAAGGCATGGACATCGTTTCTGGCAGATCCCGCCAACGCTGCGGGTAAGCAGCTGCCTTACCAGCACGTCCCGCATCCCACGTCGCCCGAGGGGGCGGGAGGCACGCCGGCGCAGATCGCGGCGGCAACGGCGCAAATGCTCGCGGCCTGGAATGCCGCCATCGGGCAGTTGCGAGCCGCGATCAAGAACCCGGACACAAACACCGCCTTCGTGCCTTATGGCGCCGCGTTTCTTCCTGAAGAATTGCCGGCAATACCCGCCTTCGACCTGCCGGCGGGAATGCCAGCATGGATGCAGGGCGAGAGCGGCTGGGCGGCGCGGACCGGCACGACGGCGGCACTCAAGCGCCGCACCATCACCGTCGAAGTCCCGGACGGGATCATTCCGGCCGGCTCGTGATGCAATTTCATTCGGGGAGCGGGTGATGAAATTCGTGCTGCTGGGCAGGGTCGTGATGATGGATAGCACGCTCGCTGTGCTCGCGAATGGTGCGGTCTATGTCGACGGTAACACGATCGCGGCGGTAGCGGATCGAGCCGCGCCTCCACCCGCCGGATTTGCCGACGCAACAACGGTGGACACCGCAGGGATCATCTTCCCGGGCCTGATCGAGCTGCACAATCATCTCAGTTACGACGCGCTCGAGCTTTGGCGCGTGCCGCAGAAATTCACCAATCGCGGGCAGTGGCAGAACAATGCCGATTACAAGGCGCATGTGTCGGGGCCGATGACCACGATCGCGAGCTCGCGCGATGCGCGGCTCTTGGCAGCGGTTGCGCGCTACGCCGAGACCAAGTGCCTGTTCGGGGGAGTTGCCACCAGCCAGGGCATTTCGCTCAAGGGCGACAATATGGAGACCTCCTACCGCTCGGCGATGCGCGTCGTAGACGATCCCGGCGACAAGGCGTTTCCCCGCGCCCGCACGTGCATTCCCGATGTAAGCGCGTCGGACTGGACGAAGTTCAAAAACGAGCTCGACAAGGCTTCCTGCATGCTGCTGCATCTGAGCGAAGGACTCGATACCGCGGCGCGCAATGCCTTCCTGGCGCTCAAGCAAGGCGATCAGTGGGCCATCACTCCGGCGCTCGCGGGTATCCATTGCGCGGCGCTCCAGCCCCAGGATTTTGCCGTCATGCGGGCGAACGGGGCCTCCGTCGTGTGGTCCCCGCTGAGCAATCTCCTGCTCTATGGCGGCACGACCGACATCAAGGCCGCGCGCGCGGCGGGGCTCGATGTTGCGCTGGGCTCGGACTGGTCGCCCTCGGGAAGCAAGAACCTCCTCAATGAGCTCAAGGTCGCCAAGGTCGCCAACGATGTCTTCGACATCGGCCTCGCCGATGCGGACATCGTCGCGATGGTCACGAGCACGGCCGCCCGCATCGTCAAGTGGGACGCGCTGCTCGGATCGGTGAGCCCCGGCAAGCGCGCCGATTTCACCGTGATCGCGGCCCCTCCCTCTGCCGATCCCTATGCCAGCCTCGTCAACGCCAAGGAGACGGACCTGGCGCTGCTGATGATCGATGGACAGCCGGTGCTGGCAACCGCGGCTCTGATATCCGCATTTGGTCAGGCGGGCGAAACCGTCGCGCTGGGCAGCACAGCGCGCGTTGTCAACTACGGCGCCGGCGATCCGCGCCTGCCGGCGCTGACCTTTGCGGAAGCCAAGGCGGCCATGGCCGACGCGCTGGCTCGCCTGCCTACGCTCCTCAAGGACGAGGCGGAGGGGCGCGGTGTTGCAGGGGAGAGGCTCGCTGCCGCCACGCGTCCGCAGCTGCGGCTTGCTCTGCACGAAGAGCACGCAAGCGGACTGGCCCTGCGCCCGCGCCTGCCGCTCGACGGCAAGCCGACCGGACCCGATGCCGCTTTCACTGCGACCACAAAACCGGTGCCGCTCAAGGCGCTGCCACTCGACCCGCCGACGCTGACGGATGATCCCAACTATGGCGCGATCCTGCAGGCGCAAGCCAATATTCCTCCGGCGATCAAAACGGGGCTGAAGTTTTACTACGGGTAAAATCTACCGCGCTGAAACCGGACATGATCTGTAGGCCGGGCAAAAGCGCGTAAACTGGTCCACGCGCGCCTTTGCTATCCTACGGGTGAGAATTGTAGGACGTGCGTCAGAGCCCAGCCACTCTTACAGTGGTGTCGCCGTCTTGCGCGACCTCAGTGGGTGCTGCCGGAAACAACGGCTCGATGATACGCAACAGCACGAAATTCACCATACGATCAAAGCCCGTATCCGGCAGAGTGCGCTCAAAGCGCGCGGTTTGGGGTGAAAGGCAGGTCGGGTTCACCTGTATGCCGAACTTCAGCGGCTCTGAGCTCGCGAATAGCCGGTCCTCGCGAACGACCACGTGTTCACTGATCCGAGATTCGATCGCTTGCTTGATGAGATGCTTAATCTCGTCGGGAGTGAGGTTTGCGTCGGTCGCCAACTTGTCTTGCACATCGCGGTCGAACTTGAATTCGGCAGTCGCCTGCAACGTTTTCTGTCCCTGGCACACATATTTGCCGGCGTCGACATACTTCCTCACCTGGCTCTTGCAATCGGGGTCGTCCATCAGCTTGCGCATGATCCGCAGGTTGGCAGCTAACGGGATTTCCTCCAAGACAACGTCGCTCAAGGAGGCATGCACTGTGTGGGTGTAGCTGTTCTCCATGCCCCCCTTGAGCACCGCGCGAAGATCAATGCTGAACTCCATGCTCAACCGCCCATCCTGCTTCAGCTGTTCCTCCAAGTCCCAAGTGCGTGACACCATCACCTGACCATCCAGATCCGGCTTCTGCGCGGGACAGATCGTAGTGTACACTCCCGCCCTGTCTACGTAGTACAGGCTTCCTACGGTCAGAAGATTGGACGGCGGATGAATGCCGCGGAAATGATATTGACTCAGTGTATAGTCGAAGGGATCGCTGCTGGTCGGTTTGTTCCACTCATAGGTCGCGGCAACTGCGGCCGTTCCAACCAGCATCACTGCCGCGGCAAGCACGACTGCCCGTTTCATGGCACGCCTCCTCCTCACAACAAGCGGTCCCATCAGCGGGTAGGACAGCAGACGCCGCCGCAGGGGGCATATCCCCGCGGGCAGGCGAATGCCGGCGTCATGGCGTAGGTTGACGCCAGGGTGACTGCAACAAAAAGTCCGATCGTCCTAATCATATGCATGGCTCTCTCCTGTCTGCACGAGCTCCGGGTTTTCTCCCGGGCTATGGTCTTGGAGAAACCATACGCCTGTTGCTGTAGCCGGTATGTGACGCGCATCACTCAAATGCGCTTTCTCAAAGCCCTCGGATAAAGCCTCCAAGCTGCTTTCTGATAAAGTCGGCGGCGACGGATACATGGGCATCCTGTCCGGGAGGGGTGGGTTTCGATCCCGTCCGACACAAGTCCGCTATGTGCTGCGCGACTGCGGAGGCGAAGTCGGCTCCGGCCGCGGTGCAGGGTAGATTGGCCGCGAGGTGAACGAGCGCTTTCTGCATCGCATTGAGGGGAGCGAGCTGCATTCTCGCGACTTCAGCGGGGCTCGGAGCATAGGGCAAAGCCTCCACGCTCGGCGGACCCAGATTGTCGGGTGCAGAGAGGGTGAGGACGGCATCGAGATCGGGAGCTTCTGCCTCGCGGGCGGTCAAGGGCGGACCGATCACGGGAAACCGCTTGCGCAGCGTCGCAGCGATCACGGTGTGATCATAGGGAACGTTGCCCGAAGGACGCAGAACCGTGCCCTGCTCGACATAGGGAGATACGATCACCGCCGGCACGCGCACGCCGTAACGATCGAAGTTGAAGGGGGGCGTGGGTGCGGACGCGGGGGGCGTGGCGGGAGGCGGCGGAACATGGTCATAACAGCCGCCATGCTCGTCATAGAGAACCACCAGCAGGGTCTGCGGCCAGGCCGGCCCGGAGCGCAACGAGTTGTAGACGTCGGCGATCAGTTGCTCCCCCAGAGTGACCACATGCGGCGGATGCTGGTCATTCGGGGGGTGCAGAATGGTGAAATAGCGCGGCTCGATGAAAGAATAACATGGCAGACTGCCGCTGCGCGCATCTTGGCGAAATTCCTCGTAATAGCGAAAATGATCCGCCAGCAGCCACAGTCTTGACAAGGCGTGTGAGAGCGCAATGTCGTGGTAATAGATCTTCCAATCCTTGATCCCGGCGCGTTCAAACTGATTGAACACGGTGTCCATCGCGTAGGGAAAATGCGGCGGGTCGTTGTTCTCGTATCCGTTCGCGGTGCAGGCGTGAACAAAAAAGCGGTTGGGCCAGGTCTGGCACGGAGCGGAGGCAAACCAGCGATCGCACACTGCAAACTGTCGGGCGAGCCCGCTGATGACGGGAACCTGCTGCGGCGTGAAATGATGCATGACGGCTTTGCCGTCGTAGTTTCCCGGAGCCTTCAGCGCTTGACTAAGGTAGTTCTTGACAAAGCCGCCCAGGGTCGGAGTTGGGGCGGGATCGGGCACCGTCGGCGTTCCAAACAGTTGAGTGTTGATGTCCTCCCATAACTCGCCGGGATCAGGGTTCGGGATGGTCAGCGCTGTGCGGTCGGTTCCAGGGCAATTCCAGACCGGAATCGCAATTCCATTCGGATCGAGATTGCTTTCCGTCCCGGTGAGACCATCGAACTGCGGGGAGGCGGGGTAGAGCATTCCCAGCATGCTGTCGAACGAGCGGTTCTCCAGCATGAGCACGACGATGTGATCGATCCGGCCGAGCTGTCCCATCTCGCGTCTGAGCTATAGCGCGAACTCCGAATACATTAACACCCCTCGATCGTCATGGCCGGGTTTGGCGCGGCCATCCACGTTTTTGGGTCGTGGCAAAGACGTGGATGCGCGGGACACAAGTCCCGCGCATGACGCCGGCGTTATCCGGTGACGGAACGAATCGTCCAGAAGTCGCTCGCGAGCCGTGGATTGATCAGATACTCGTAGGGCATGAGGCAATAGCCATTGAGTCCCCAGCCGGTGCCCCATGAATTTCGGATGGTGAATTGCCGCTTGGTATCGTCGTACCCCACAGCAACGACGCAATGCCCTCCCAGGACTGCCTCTCCGGTACTCGGCATCGGAACCACACCGGTTTGGGCGACGGTTTGGCTTTCAAAGCTCTCGTAAACGGTAAAGCCGAATACAAAGGGATAACCCTCTGCCAGGCAGCCGCGCATCTGTGTTATGTCCTGAACGACGCGCGCATAGGCCGAAACCAGGTCCTGCTTGGCATCGCTGTAGGCTTGGGGCGGCGGGCGCTGGGCGAACTTGGCGATATCGTAGGGCCAATCGGTCTCGGGTGGAGCACCGACCGTGGCGACCGCTTTGATTCCGTCGCGGATCTGCGCTCCGGCATCCTGATTGACGGTGCCTTCGATCACCCTCTCGTTGTAATAAATGAACAGGCGCGAGGGCGTGAATTCCCGGTTGCCCAGCTTGCGCTGGTCGAACTCGATGGTGCCGGCAATGCCGTTGCCGGTGCAGCTTCCGAGCTGCCCCTGGTCGTATACGGGCGGGCACTCGGATCGCAGATCGACGGAAGGCGGCAGGCCCTGTGGGAACCGCACAAGCGGCGCTCCGTACACAAAATCGCGGTCATCGGGCAGGTCTCTGATCCAGCCATATCCGCCGTGGCGCGACGGTCCGCGAACCCTCAGTTTTGCCAATGCACCGGTGGGGCTGGCGCCTGATCGCTTCCTCTCCGCTCTTGTCTTGCGACTTACTCGACGAGCCATGTCTCTCCTCCTCTTCATGTCTACCGCGATGCCACGCTGCTGCGCGGCTGCTCTTGCCTTGCTGTATTTGTCGTCCGGCACGGAACATTTGCGCCGTTGCCATCTCGCGACGCTATACGCTTGCAGTCGCTAGAATTCTGTGACGCAAGTCACTCTTTCGGCGTTCCAGCGCAAAAATTAATCCCAACACCAATCTTTCGTAGGGCGAGGCATTGCGTCGCCCAGGTATCCTTACGGGGGAGGCGCTGGGCACCCCAAAAACGATTGACGTTTTCGGAGATCCCGCATCGCCCCTACGAAGAGAGACGATCGCCTGTCGAAGGCGCGTCTTCTGACACATGCGTCACCGTGTGGCGACTCTTCGCCACCAGAATCGGAGATAGCAGCACTTTTATCTGCTTTTTCCTGCATTCATTGGAAAATGCAGCCAGTCCGTCATAAGCGGTGACGGTATCATCAAAACCAAGGCAGGCAAGCCGGTAGATGATTTGCCTGCAAAGATTGCCTTCGAAATATCCACCATGAACGTTCGGATTTTGTCGAAAAACATAGGACCATAGGAGATTGATATGGTCCCACCCACTCATGCGACGCTGTGCGCCGAGTCTCTTTCTGTTCAATGCAAACGTCAGAAGCCCTCTCGGTTTTCCTGAAATATCAGTACGCTCGAAGTAGTCGGTGCAGTCAAAGTAGCTGAATACCTCCGGAAGCCGATTTTGCACCGACCCCGGCGCTGTGCCGAGCTCCTTGCGCGCCGTTCGCAGCCCGTCGTAGAGCTCCTGCAATGTGTAGTAGCCGACGCGCAACGCGTGGAGCAGCGACTCCTTTCCGAGCTCGACGATGCCAAACTCTCTGGACAATATTTCTACATTGCCCAGGCGATATCCGTGTTTCCAGCTCTTGGTGGGAAAGGAGAAGTAATTTGCCGTGGTCGATATCTGGCGCAGTACCTCATCACCCTCATTGCTGAACAAGTAGGCTTCCCGAAAACGTCGCAACGAAGAGGCCAAGTAATTCGCCCGATTGGACAAGAGTGCCTCGGCAGAGATGTCCGGCGACGCCAGCACGAAGCGCATAAGCCTGAGCGCATTTCCGATATTCGGTGAAATTGCTTCGAGGCTCCCGCCCGTGTGCTCATTGACGGTGCCCGCATTGAGATGTGCTCGCTGAGCGTCCTTGGCAAACAGGTCCGACAGCACTCTGATCGCATTAGTCACCACAAAGCCCCCCATGCTGTGTCCGATGAACGAAAGCTGGACCCGGTTTGGATCCGATCGCGCCTTACTTCCTGATACGTCACCCGCCCGCAAGTCATGCTCGATGATCGCACGATCGATCTGTCTGATGATTTCGATCAGGTCGGGGGCGCCGTAATTCGTCGCGCGGTAGCTGTCGCGGAAATAGACCGTAGCGCGCAGAAGGGCAGCGCCCAGTATTGCGCCGATCAGCGTCCAGCCCAGCATGCTCAACACGTGAGCGAAGGGCGCAAGCAGCCCGTCCCATACTCCCGTCAAAACGCCCAAAAATGGATAGAGCGCAAACAGAACGATACCGCACCAGAGCAGCCAGGAGGGGAAGGACGGCAGGGCGGCAAGTGTTGCGCGCAACGGTTCGCCCATTTTTTCCGAGGGCCAGCGATAACCGACGCAAACCAGGCCGGCGCGATCGCATATCGCGGTATCGCTCTCGATGGTGCGGGAGGCGTCGGCATATGCGGTCAAGACATCCTTCTGGGGATTGTTGAACCCATGAATCATGACGACCAGATTGGGATGCGCTGCGCCGCTCAGGTGGCTCGCAATATCTTGGACGGCCTTGTCGGGATCGATTGGGGTCAAACCCGACGGCGCGCCGGCAGGCGCTGGGCTGTCGTCCACATTGTTGGGAGCCGTGCTGTCAATGAAATAGGTCGGGATCTTTGCTCCCTGCACAGAGTATGCGTTAAACAGATTAGACATTTTGCAACCGCTCCGTCTCGCAGTTGTGGTCCGGACGGCAATCCATGGCCCGGATGGAGCGCGCAGCGCAAAATCCGGGACGGCTTTTCCGGATTACGCTGACAGGCGTAATCCAGGCTAGGATGTGTCAGAATAGCACGGTTTGAGAACAGAGGACTTGCATGCAGAGCACGTTTCTCGCTCCTCTGGCGATACTCCTTTCCATTCTCGCGTTGCCAGCCATGGCGCAAAATTCGGAGGCCAAGCCCCCTACCGAGCGCAGCCCCTCCTGGGCGGCGAGAGTTCTCGATGTCCCAGAGGTCGAGAGACTTTTTCTTGTGGAGTTGAACTTCTACCGCAGTCCGCAACCGACGGAGGAGGGTTTCAAGGCGCTGGTGACGCGAAAGGGATTGCGGGCAGTGGTGAACCTGCGAGCGACCCACGCGGACGATGCCCTCACCCAAGGCTTGGGATTGCGCTTGTTCGATTTCGAGATGCGTGCCTGGCACATCGAGCGAGAGGATGTCGTCGGTGCGCTGCGGACGTTACGAGGCGAGACCCGTATGGGGCCGACGCTGTTGCATTGCACGCTGGGCGCCGATCGCACGGGACTGGTCGCTGCGCTCTATCGGATGCTCTACCAAGGCTGGAGCAAAGAGGATGCCTTGGAGGAGATGGAACATGGCGGTTTCGGTTTTCACGATATCTGGATCAACATCCCGCATTTCATCGATGAGATCGACCTGAACCAACTCAAGCGAGATGTTGCAACGCCGTAGCTGTGGTCGCGAGTTGATCAACTAACCCCGCGCCGCTATGGTCTGCCCGCCGCGCAGGCAAGACAGCCGCAGCGATGGGGCGTAGCCAAGTGGTAAGGCAGCGGATTTTGATTCCGCCATTCCCAGGTTCGAGTCCTGGCGCCCCAGCCA
>CAWJDY010000074.1:0-132553 GCA_963841705.1 uncultured Alphaproteobacteria bacterium | reverse complement strand
GCCGGCGATCTTCGGGATGGCCCTCGACATCCGCGTAGAACTGGGTAGCGAAAAAATTGCCTTCGATCATGTAGCTTTCGAGCTTCGTCATGTTGACGCCGTTGGTGGCGAATTCGCCGAGCGCCTTGTAAAGCGCCGCCGGCACGTTGCGAACACGGAATAGAAAGGTGGTGATGACCTTTCCGCCGTTGTTGCTTGTCCACCTGGCCTCGCGCGAAAGTACGAGGAAGCGTGTAGTGTTGTGCGCCTCGTCCTCGATGTCTTGCGCCAGGATATCGAGGCCGTAGATCTCGGCCGCAAGCCTGGTTGCGATAGCCGCCCGGGTCTTGTCGCCGGCTTCGGCGACCTCGCGCGCGGAGCCGGCCGTATCGGCCGCAACGATCGGCTTGACGCCAAGCTTGCGGATGACCTTGCGGCATTGGCCGAGCGCATGAATGTGGCTCTCGACACTTTTGATTCCCTCGAGCGTTGCCCCTTTGGGCGCCATCAGTTGATGCCGCACCGGCATGAAATGCTCGCCCACGATATGCAGGCCCGAATGCGGCATCAGATGGTGGATATCCGCTACCCGACCCGCAACGGAGTTCTCGATCGGGATCATGCCTAGACCCGCTTCGCCGCCAGAGATTGCGGCAAACGCGTCCTCGAAGGTCGGGCAGGAAACGGCCTCGTAATCCGGGAACACCTCGCGTGCGGCGAGATGTGAGTTCGCTCCCGGCTCTCCTTGAAAGACAATCTTCTTGCTGGCGGCCATGCTGGTTCCGGTACGCACGCCGAACCTTCAAGTCAATGAGCGACCGGCAACCGTGCTCACGGCATGGTGCCGGTTACGAGCTCTCTCGCGCGCTCCAGGTCCTCCATGGTATCCACGCCGAGCGGTACGCTGGCGACGATGCTGACATCGATCCGCATTCCGGCCTCCAGTGCCCGCAGCTGCTCGAGCCTTTCGCGTTGCTCAAGCGGTGAGGGAGGAAGCCGCACGAAACGGGCAAGCGCTTCGCGGCGGTAGGCATAAACGCCGATGTGGTGAAAAAGCGGGCCCTCGCCCCAAGGCGCGGTAGCGCGGGTGAAGTAAAGCGCGCGCAGCCTGCGTGCCGTAACCGGCGCGCCCACCACCTTGACCACGTTGGGGTCGGTACGCTCTTGCGGGCGCGTGATCTCCGCTGCCAGCGTGCCGATGTCCACGGCACCATCGCTCAGCGGCTCGACCGCGCGGGAGAGGTCCGAGGGTGTAATCGTTGGCAAATCGCCTTGAAGATTGATCACGATCCGCGCGCTGGCATGCGGATCCGCCGCACCCAGGGCCTCGAAGATCCGATCGGATCCGGAGGTGTGATCTGCCCGCGTCATCACCGCAAGGCCGCCGGCCTTCTCGATGCACGCCGCTATCGCCTCGGAATCGGTGGCCACCGCAACCGGCCCAAGGCGAGCCGCTTGTGCACGGCGCATGACCCGCACGATCATGGGTTCGCCGGCAATATCCGCCAGGGCCTTGCCCGGAAGCCGGGTTGAGGCCATGCGAGCCGGGATCAGGATGAGAACGTCCGGCATGGATGTGCCGCCTCCGCCCTCCGGAGGACCAGCCAGCGCCAAGAAAATTCAGCGAGCCCTTATACGGGTTGCCTAGGATCAGGCAAACCGGGTATTTGTGCGTCGCGGCATCGCTCGCCGTATTGCTTGACCTTCTCGGCCGGAGCGCGGAGCGGATGGATTTGTTCGAGCTGAATAAGATTCTTGGCGCGATCCTGGGCACCTGCCTGATCGTCCTCTCCATCAATATTGCTGCCGGCGCGATCTTCACCCCGAAGAATCCGGCGAAACCCGGCTATGGGATCGCTGCGCCGCAACCCGGAGGAGGTGGGGAAGCCAAACCGCAGGAGCAGGAAAAGGAGCCCCCGATCGAGCAGCTTCTGGCCCATGCCGATATCAAACGCGGCGAAAACGATGCCAAGAAATGCGGTGCTTGCCACACTTTCAACAAGGGCGGAAGGCCGCTGGTCGGACCAAACCTGTGGGGCGTCGTGGGGCGCCCGAAAGCGTCAGAACCGGGGTACAACTACTCCGCCGCGCTCAAAGCAAAAGGTGGCAATTGGACCATCGACGACATCAACCAGTTCATTACAAATCCGAGAGCTGCGGTTCCCGGCACCAACATGACTTTTGCCGGAGTGCCGCGAGCGAGCGAGCGGGCAGACATCATCGACTACCTCAACAGTCTATCGGACAGTCCGGCTCCGCTCCCCAAGGCGGCTGAGGCCGGGGAACCACAGAAGGCGCAGTGAACCATCGTTCTCGCTCGGTTGGCGCCGCTTTGGCTTGGCCAAAGCCTCGTATGCCCATGGTGCGGCGGTCATTACGTTTGCGAGCAGGCTAGACAACCCGAAGTCTCCTGGTCGCTGTCTCAAAATTGATGATTTGTTTTGTCGCAGAGCCGTGCCGCGCAATGCGCAGCAATCCTACATTGGGCTACACTCTAACCCAGGACCCGTGACCGCTGGAGGCCGTACTTGCATCTGACCCGACGCTTTCTCGTTCGTTCCGGCGCGCTTGCGGCTGGCTTGCCCGTTATTGGCCGATTTGGAGTGCCGCTGCTGGCAAGCCCTGCCAGGGCGCAAGCGGCGGAGGCAGAACGTGAGTGGCGGCACGGGGTTTCCTTATTCGGCGAGCTGAAATATCCGGCGGGCTTCAAGCACTTTGACTATGTCAATCCGGATGCTCCCAAGGGCGGCAGCGTGCGCATGATCGCGTTGGGCACCTTCGACAATTTCAACGAGGTCGTGGCCGGGCTGAAGGGATCGCTGGCGGCAGGGGCCGGAGTGCTCTCCGACACTCTCCTCGTCTCAGCGCTGGACGAGGTGTCAACCGACTATGGGCTGATTGCCGAGGCGGTGAGCTATCCGCCGGATTTTGCGACGGCAAGCTTTCGCTTGCGCGCGCAAGCGCGCCATCACGACGGGCAGCCGGTCACCGTCGATGATGTGATCTTCTCGATGGAGGCGTTCAAGAAGCACAGCCCAGGGCATGCCGCCTACTACCGCCACGTTGCCAAAACGGAGCAGACCGGCGAGCGCGAGGTCACCTTCATCCTCGATGGTCCGGGCAACCGGGAAATGCCGCTGATCCTGGGGCAGCTCAATGTGCTGGCCAAGCACTGGTGGGAGGGAACGGACCATTCGGGCAAGAAGCGCGATGTCGGCGCAACCACGCTCGAGCCGCCGCTCGGCAACGGTGCCTATCGCATAAAGGATTTTGTGGCCGGACGCACCGTAGTCTATGAGCGAGTGAAGGATTATTGGGGCAAGGATCTCAACGTCAGCGTTGGGCGGGACAATTTCGACGAGCTGCGCTTCGAATACTTTCGCGACGGCACCATCGCAATCGAGGCGTTCAAGGCCGACCAGGTCGATTGGCGTACCGAGAACGTCGCGAAGAACTGGGCTACGGCCTACGATTTTCCAGCGGTGCGAGACAAGCACGTGTTGCTGCAGGAGTTCCCGCTGCGCAGCCGGGGAATCATGCAGGCCTTCGCCTTCAACACCCGCCGCGAGAAGTTCAAGGATCCGCGCCTGCGGCTCGCGTTCAACTATGCCTACGACTTCGAGGAGATGAACAAGCAGATATTCTTCGGCCAGTACAAACGGATCACGAGCTACTTCGAAGGCACGGAGCTGGCGTGCTCCGGGCTGCCCGAGGGCCAGGAGCTCGAGATCCTGGAGAAGCTCCGAGACAAAGTACCGCCCGAGGTGTTCACGAAACCATTCGCAAACCCCACCGCCGGCAATCGCGAGAATGTGCGGAGTAATTTGCGGGAAGCCGTGCGATTGCTGAAGGAGACCGGGTACGAGGTTCGCAACCAGAGACTGGTGGATGCTCGCACCGGCGAGCCGTTGAGCATCGAGATACTGAGCGAAGATCCGAGCGTAGAGCGGATCATCCTGTTCTATAAGCCGTCATTGGAGCGTCTGGGTATTACGGTCAATGTCCGCACCATCGATACTCCACAATACGAGAATTGCCTGCGCAACTGGGACTTTGACGTGATTGTCGCGGTATGGCCCGAGTCGTTGTCTCCCGGGAATGAGCAGCGGGACTACTGGGGCTCGCAGGCGGCCGACACACCAGGGTCACGCAATTATGTTGGGATCAAAAATCCGGCGGTCGACGCGCTGATCGATCGGGTGATATTCGCCAGGGATCGAGCAGGGCTTGTAGCCGCGACAAGGGCGCTCGATCGCGTGCTCCTGTGGAATCACTATGTGGTGCCGCAATTCACCATTGATCAGACCCGCACCGCGCGGTGGGATCGCTTTGGCCATCCCGGCACGCTTCCAAAATATGCCGAACCGGGTTTTCCGACAGTGTGGTGGTGGGATGCCGAAAAAGCCGCGAGAATTGGAACGAGATAGTGACGGAGCCGCGTGAACTTACCCGACGCTCGACGCTCGTCCTCGGCGTTGGCGGGATCATCGCGGCGCTTTCCCCCGGTGCAAATGCCGAGGAGGGCAGCGAGCGTCATGGAATATCCGCTTTCGGCGAGCTCAAGTATCCCGCAGACTTCCAGCATTTCGATTATGTGGAGCCGAACGCGCCCAAAGGCGGCATCTTCTCGCATGTCGGGTCCACACGCGCGTTCAACCAGAACTTTCTCACCTTCAACTCCCTCAACAGCTTCATTCTCAAGGGCGACGGCGCGCAAGGGATCGAGCTGACCTTTGCGACCCTGATGAGCAGAGCCCAGGACGAGCCGGATGCGCTCTATGGCCTTGCCGGGCGCAGCGTGCGGATATCTTCGGACGGGCTCACCTATCGCTTCTCGTTGCGGCCCGGGATCACGTTCCATGACGGCAGCCTGATGACGGCTCGTGATGTCGTCTTCTCGCTGGCGACGCTCAAGGAAAAGGGCCATCCCATCGCCCAGCAGCTCTTGCGCGATTTTGCCGGAGCGGATGCCCTGGACGATGCAACCGTCGTCGTGCGATTTGCAAAAAACCGCGCGCGTGATGTCCCGCTGTTCGTTGCCGGTCTTCCGATTTTTTCGGCGGCTTATTACGCCGCTCATCCCTTCGACGAAAGCACCCTCGATGCGCCACTGGGCGGCGGGCCTTACAAGGTCGGACGTTTTGAGGCTGGCCGCTATATCGAATACGAGCGGGTCAAGGATTGGTGGGGCGCGGATCTGCCGGTTTCGCGCGGGCAAAGCAATTTCGACGTGGTCCGCTACGAGTATTACCGGGATCGCGACGTGGCTTTCGAGGGCTTTACCGCCAAGAGTTATCTCTTTCGCGAGGAATTCACCTCGCGGACCTGGGCCACTCGGTACGACTTTCCGGCAATTCGCGACGGGCGGGTCAAGCGGGATGTCATTCCCGATGACACGCCGTCGGGCGCCCAGGGGTGGTTTTTCAATACGCGGCGCGAGAAGCTCAAGGACAGGCGGCTGCGCGAGGCCTTCATTTACGCCTTTGACTTCGAATGGACCAACAAGACGATCATGTACGGGTCCTATGAGCGCACCCACTCCGTGTTTCAGAACTCCGACATGATGGCGGTCGGCAAGCCGGCGGGGGATGAAGCTGCGCTGCTCGAGTTTTTTCGCGGTCAAGTCGCCGACGAGGTGTTCGGGGAGCCGTTCGTTCCGCCGGTATCGGACGGATCAGGCCAGGACCGCGCTCTCCTGCGCAAGGCGAGCGCGCTGTTGCAGGAAGCTGGATACCCCATCAAGGCGGGCAAACGCGTTTCGCCCACGGGCGAGGAGATCAAGGCGGAGTTCCTGATCGACGAGCCGTCGTTCCAGCCGCATCACGCATCTCTCATTAAAAATCTCGGAACGCTTGGCATCGAGGCTAACCTGCGCATTGTCGATCCAGTGCAGTATCGCAAACGCGTCGACGATTTCGATTTCGATCTCACCATAGAGCGGTTCGGCTTTTCCACCACCCCCGGTGATTCGCTGCGCAGCTATTTTTCCTCTCGGGCTGCCGCGATAAAGGGATCGCAGAACCTTGCCGGCATGACCGATCCGGTCATCGACGAGCTGATCGAGAAAATCATCGCTGCTGACACCCGTTCCGGTCTGGTGACGGCCTGCAAGGCGCTCGATAGAGTGATCCGAAGCGGCCGCTATTGGATCCCGCACTGGTATAAGCCCTCGCACTGGCTCGCATTTTGGGACGTGTTCGGCCGGCCGGCCACGAAGCCGCGGTTCGGGCGCGGCATACCGGAAACCTGGTGGTATGATCAGGCAAAAGCAGCGAAGCTAGCGGAGGGAGGATAGCGCCCCAGGCATGACCGCTTACCTCATCCGTCGCCTGCTGTTCATGATCCCGACGCTGTTCGGCATCATGCTGGTTTCTTTCAGCGTGGTACAGTTTGCGCCCGGTGGTCCGGTGGAGCGGATAATCGCCCAGCTTTCCGGCTCCGACACCGGGGCAACGTCGCGAGTATCCGGATCGCCGGGGGGCGATCTGGGCTCGCGCGGCCAACTGCAAGGACCTTCCGGCATCAACTCGGTAAACTCGAAGTACCGTGGCGCTCAGGGCCTCGATCCTGAATTCATCAAGAGCCTGGAGAAGCAGTTTGGCTTCGATAAGCCGGCCTACGAGCGCTTCTTGCTGATGCTGTGGAACTACAGCAAATTCGATTTCGGCAAGAGCTACTTTCGCGATACGACTGTTCTTCAGCTCATCAAGGAGAAGCTGCCGGTTTCCATATCGTTGGGCATCTGGCTCACCTTGCTGACCTATCTGATCTCGATTCCCCTCGGTATCCGCAAGGCTGTGCAAGACGGCTCGCAGTTCGATGTGTGGACATCCGGTGCCATCATCGTGGGTTATGCAATCCCGGGTTTTCTGGTGGCGATCCTGCTGATCATCCTGTTCGCGGGGGGCTCGTTCTTCAATATCTTCCCTCTGCGCGGGCTTACGTCCGATTATTGGGCGCAATTGTCCATTCCGGGCAAGATCGCCGATTATTTCTGGCATCTCGTGCTGCCGATTTTCTCCATGGGGCTCGGCGCGTTTGCGACCATGACGCTGCTCACCAAGAACTCGTTCCTGGACGAGATACGCAAGCAGTATGTGCTTACTGCCCGGGCGAAAGGGTGCACGCAGCGCCAGGTGCTGTATGGGCATGTCTTCCGCAATGCCATGTTGATCGTGATTGCCGGGTTCCCCGGCGCATTCGTGCACGCCTTCTTCTCGGGCTCGCTTCTGATCGAGACGATCTTCTCGCTTGACGGAATCGGCCTGCTCGGTTTCGAGAGCGTTCTCAATCGCGATTATGCGGTAGTATTTGCAACGCTCTACATAATGGCCCTGCTTGGACTGATAGTGAACCTGTTGTCCGACCTCACCTATACCTGGGTGGATCCGCGCATCGACTTTGAGACGCGGGAGGTCTGAGGTGGACGAGCGAACCAGCATCGAGGTGCCCGAGACGACGGCGCTGTCCCCCATGGGACTGGCCGTGCTTCCGGAAGGACATCGGATTTCGCTCTCGCCTCTCAACAGGCGCCGTTGGGAGAGCTTCAAGGCGAACCGGCGGGGATACGTCGCGTTCTGGGTCTTTCTGGTGCTGTTCGTGGTTTCGCTGTTCGCGGAATTCATCGCCAACGACAAGCCGTTCTACGTGAGTTACGACGGCAAATCCTATTTTCCCGTCTTCGTCACCTACCCGGAAACGGCGTATGGCGGCGAGTTCGAGACCGCGGCGGATTATCGCGACCCCTACCTGCAGAAGCTGATTGCGGAAAAGGGCGGCTACATGCTGTGGCCGCCGGTCCGTTATTCCTACAACACGCAAAATCTCGATCTTCCCACTCCGGCACCCTCGAAGCCGACCTGGCTGTTGACGGAAAAGGAGTGCAAGGCCGTGGTTGAACGCAAGGGTCTCAGCAGCTGTCGCGACCTGGAATACAACTGGTTGGGCACCGATGATCAGGGGCGTGATGTCCTGGCACGTCTCATTTACGGCTTCCGCATCTCGGTGCTGTTCGGGCTGGCGCTTACTCTCGTTTCCTCCGTCATCGGAGTGGCAGCCGGAGCCGTGCAGGGGTATTTCGGCGGTTGGACCGATCTACTGTTCCAGCGGTTCATCGAGATTTGGACCGCGGTGCCCGCCCTTTATCTGCTGTTGATCATCTCATCGGTGCTGGTGCCCGGGTTCTTCGTGCTGCTCGGGATCCTGCTGCTGTTCTCCTGGGTATCGCTCGTGGGGCTGGTCCGTGCTGAATTTCTACGCGGACGGAACTTCGAATACATCCAGGCGGCACGCGCGCTTGGCGTGTCGAATAGAACCATCATGTTTCGCCACCTTCTGCCCAATGCCATGGTGGCCACCATGACCTTTCTGCCGTTCATCATGTCCTCATCGGTGAGCGCGCTGACTTCGCTCGACTTTCTCGGTTTCGGTTTGCCGCCGGGATCGCCCTCGCTCGGCGAGATGCTTTCGCAAGCCAAGGCCAACGTTCAGGCTCCGTGGCTCGGAATCTCCGGGTTCATGACGGTTGCGACCATGCTTTCGCTCTTGATTTTCATCGGCGAGGCGGTGCGTGACGCCTTCGATCCCAGAAAGACGTTGCGGTGAGCTGATGGAGGCGAGCTACGAGAGACTGCTCGAGGTCAAGGATCTTTCGGTCGCGTTCCGGCACGGGCAAAGAGAAACTCTCGCCGTCGATCGCGTCTCGTTTTTGATCAGGAAGGGCGAGACCGTCGCCCTGGTTGGCGAATCCGGATCGGGCAAGTCGGTAACGGCGCTCTCGGTGCTGAAGCTTCTGCCCTATCCGGCTGCGCACCATCCTTCGGGCTCCATCCGGTTCAAAAACCAAGAGCTTCTCGGGTTGAGCGAGGCCGAGATTCGCCGCGTAAGGGGCAACGATATTACGGTCATCTTCCAGGAACCGATGACCTCGCTAAATCCGCTGCACACGGTAGAGAAGCAGATCAGCGAGGCGCTGCTGCTGCATCAGGGACTGACTGGAGAGGCAGCTCGCAGGCGCATCCTCGAATTGCTTGAGCAGGTCGGGATTCCGGAGCCGCGGACCCGCCTGAACAGCTATCCCCACCAGCTCTCCGGAGGCCAGCGTCAGCGTGTGATGATCGCGATTGCGCTTGCCAACGAGCCCGACCTCCTGATCGCAGATGAGCCGACAACCGCGCTCGACGTCACAGTCCAGGCGCAGATCCTGGCGCTCCTCAAAGAGCTGCAGACGCGACTGGGAATGGCGATGCTGTTCATAACTCACGATCTCGGCATCGTGCGAAAGCTCGCCGACGTGGTCTGCGTGATGAAGGGAGGCAGGATCGTCGAGCATGGCCCCGCCGAACGCATATTCAAAGCGCCGCAGCATACCTATACCCAGGCATTGCTGCGGGCGGAGCCGAGGCCCGACCCCGCGCCGATGTGCCCCCATGCCCCGGTCGTCCTCGAGGTCAAGGATCTCAAGGTCTGGTTTCCGGTCAAGCGCGGGGTCATGCGCAAGGTCATCGGGCATATCAAGGCCGTGGACGGGGTGAGCATTGCGCTTCGCCAGGGCGAGACGCTCGGCATCGTCGGCAAGTCCGGCTCCGGCAAGACTACGCTCGGTCTCGCCATTCTGCGGTTACTCTCGTCTGATGGACCCATCGTGTTCCTTGGCAGCAACATCGCCGGACTGAGCTTCAAAAGCATGCGTCCATTCCGCCGGCACATGCAGATCGTGTTCCAGGACCCCTACGGCTCGCTGTCGCCGCGCATGTCGGTCTCCGACATCATCGAAGAGGGGCTATGGGTCCATCATCCCAAAATGAGCAAGCAAGAACGCGAGCGGCGGATAGTGCGCGCGCTCGGCGAGGTCGGCCTCGACCCTGAAACGCGGTTCCGCTACCCGCATGAATTCTCCGGCGGACAGCGCCAGCGCATCGCGCTCGCCCGCGCGGTCGTGCTGGAGCCTACTTTCATCGTGCTCGATGAGCCGACGAGCGCGCTCGACATGCTGATCCAGGCGCAGATGGTCGACCTTCTGCGGGAGCTGCAAAGGCGCTGCAATCTTACTTATTTGTTCATCTCGCACGACCTGCGAGTAGTGGCGGCGCTGTCGAGCCGGCTGCTGGTGATGCGCCACGGCAAAGTTGTGGAAGAAGGACCTGCGGCAGAGCTGTTCAAGGGCCCGAAGAGCGAGTATACGCGCGCATTGTTCGCGGCGGCGTTCAATTTGGAGACGACGCCGGAGGGAATAGTGGCTCAGTGAGCTCGCGAGTGCCGGCCCCTGCGGACAAGCCATCCGTCAACTCTGCCCTTGCGGCTTTGACCCAAGGATCGGTTCATAGCGGGCCTCTCATCGTTGCGCTGCAATGGCTTGCGCTCAATCGCCACCGGCTCGCCGAGATTGTGGCCCAGGGATGACGGCCAATTCGCTCGACCCGGCCCAAATGGCCGCAGCCACCGCAATCGGCGCTCATCAGCTGGTTCTCGCCGGACCTGGGTCCGGCAAGACCACAACCCTCACCGGCCGGTTTGTTCACCTGATGCGGCAAGGAGTGGATCGCGAGCGCATTCTCGCGTTGACGTTCACGAAGAAAGCCGCTGACGAGATGAAGGCCCGCATCGGGCAAGCGCTCGATCTCGCATCCACAAGCGATCTCACGGTCGCGACTTTTCATGGCTTTGCATTTCGACAGCTCAGAAGAAATCCGCAACTCGCGGGTCTGCCGGAAAAATTTCAGCTCTGGGATACGCCGCAGCAGCGACACGTCTTCAACTCGCGCAAGATGTGGTGGAATGAGGAAACGGACATTTTGGATATTATCGCCGGCGCGAAGGAAAGGCTCCTGGATGCCAAGCGCTTCGCCGCCGCGATAGATCCGGACGACGAAGCTCTCACCAACGCGGTACCCTTTTTCCGCGTTTACGAGGAGGCACTTCAGAGTGCAGGCGCAATCGACTTCGCCGACATGGTACCTCTCCTGGTCAAGGCCATCGACAACCACCCCGGGTATGGAGCGGCGCTCACAGCCGCCTGCGACCATTTGCTCGTGGACGAGTATCAGGACGTAAACCCCGGGCAGGTCGAGCTGCTCGATCGCTTCGTGCGCGCCGGCGTTGCGCTCTGGGTGGTGGGGGACGATGACCAGACACTATATGCATTTCGGGCGGCGGATGTGCGTTTCATCCTTGATTTCCCCCAGAAGTACCGCGCTGCGCAGGTTCACATCCTCGATCGCAATTATCGCTCCGCTCGGAGCATTGTCGCAGCCGCCAAGGGTTTGATTGCTCACAGCCGGGCGCGCCGTGACAAAGACTATCAGTCGACCACCACGGAGCCGGGCGAGATCGTCATTCGCGGTTATGCAACGCCCGAGATCGAGGCCCGGCAGGTGGCGAAGGGGGTAGCCCAGCTATTGGAGCACTATCGTCCGGAGCAAGTCGCCGTTCTCTACCGGATCGGCTCCGTCGGTCTTGCCCTCCAGCCGGCGCTGCAACAGCTGGAGATCCCGTATGAGGTGCGCGGCGCCGGCGATCTCTGGCAGGGCGTGGCAGCGAGGCTGGTCGTAGGGTCGCTGTATTTCCTGCGCGGAGGAGAATCCGTGGACGCGATGAGCCGCATGGGCAGCAGTCGGCGCGCGGAGATCGTACGACGCAGGCTCGATGAGGCGCGACGCGGCAAGAAGCTCTCGTTCGCCGTTGCGTGCCAGATCGTACGCGACGTAGTCGTGTCGGCGGTCCCCAGCCAGGCGTCGGATCGCACCCGGGCAGAGTGGACCAGCATTGTCGATGCGGTGATTGCCGTTGCATCGTCCTGCCACTCCTTGGCCGAGTTGGAAACAAAAATCCTGGAGCAGTCGGCTACGCTGCGCGATCCGCCGGAGCACGCCGTTGTTTTGTCGACCATCCATTCCGCCAAAGGGCTCGAATGGGAAGCCGTGCTCCTGGTCGGGATGGAGGAAGGCGTGCTGCCCCATGCCAGCAACGAGGATCTGGAGGAGGAGCGCCGGGTCGCCTATGTGGGTCTCACCCGAGCCAAGCGCATTGTCGGCCTCAGCTATGCCAGCTTGCGCTTCGGCCAAGCTTCCGGCCCGTCCCGGTTTCTGCGCGAGCTTGCGGGGCCTGAGCGACGTCATTGCATCTGGACCGGCCCGCGTGCGCAAGGAGCGGATGAGCGTCTGCCGCTTCTGTCGAGCCGAGAGCGCCAGCGACTGAACGCTCGCATGCCAGATCAAGACGCAACCAAACAACGGCCCGCGCACAGGAACGACGGCCTTCCCGCGCGACACGGCCATGCCTGGAGTGCGGAAGAGGACAAACAGCTGGTGACGATGTTCCGCAAGGGCGAGGCCATCGCCGATATTGCAAGCGCGCATCAGCGCAAGCATGGCGCCATCACGGCGCGGCTCATTAAGCTGGGCTTGATCGAAGAGACAGCCGACGCACGCTCATGACCTCGCTTCCGGCATCCCTGATGCGCATTACTGCCTCGCTGATGCGCTCGATGGCGACCGCCATGTGATACGCATTGGCGTGGATGAGCGTGGTCTGATCGCGCACAATCGCGACGTGCCCGTCCCAGAACAACAGGTCACCGCGCTGCAGCTGGTCGAGCATGCGGGAAGGAAGTGGAGGCTTGCCCAGGGTCTTCTCCTGCATGTCGCTGTCGCGAGGGCAGGGGGTACCGCAGGCCGCCAGCGCTACTTGAACGAGTCCGGAGCAGTCCACGCCGAGGTTGGTCTTGCCGCCCCACAAATAGGGAGCCCCGAGGAAGCGCTCGGCGACTGCAACAAAATCCGGCTCGGTTGCATCAAGGGATGCAAGATGCCTGGCGGGAGCGTAACCGCCCGAGAAGGTGACGGCGAACGGCTCCTCGATGCGGTCCACGGCCAGCCGCGCGCCCAGGGGTAAGGATTGGGTTGGCGGCAGCTTGAGCGACGGGCCCGGGAAAATCAGGGTGCGCAACGCCGACACTTTATGGGTCATAGCCGGCCCGGGCGTGCGCAACGCGCTTGCGGGCAAGAAGCCCACATACCCGTCTTGCTCGAGTTGGCCCCAGGCCCAGCCTTCATCGTCCAGGTCATAAACGGTGACGCGTTCGCCCTGGAGCGCCTCGGTGTCGAGCGCTGCCTCGGGGGAGGGCGTCCGGCGGACAGGCGCTTGTGGCTCGCCAACCTCATAGCGCCGGCCTTCGGCGAAGCGCTTCGCATCGACTTTGCCGGCAAGGTGCTTTGCCGCGAGATCCTCCCGCGCGGCTGTGATGCGTGGATCAAGTGCCGTGGGACACGTATCAGCCATACCGCTCTGCGAGCAGGGCATAGAGTGCGCGTGCAGCTTGGCACTCGCCGCCTTCGGGGCGGCCGGGTCTGGCGTTTTGGTTCCACGCATAGACGTCGCAGTGGAGCCAGGCTTTGGCCAGCGATACGAACCGGCGCAGGAAAAGCGCCGCGGTAATGGACCCTCCGAAATTCACGGAGGAAACATTGTTGATGTCCGCCACCTTGGAATCGAGCAACTGCTCGTAGGGACGCCACAGCGGCATCCGCCACAACGGATCGTTCTCGTTCGCGGCGCTACGCGCAAGCGAGGAAGCAAGCTCATCGTCATCGGTATAAAACGGCGGCACCTCGGTGCCGAGCGCAACACGGGCAGCGCCGGTCAGGGTGGCCATATCGGCAATAAGCTCGGGCTCTTCCTCGTCGGCGAGCGCAAGCGCATCGGCAAGAATGAGGCGCCCCTCCGCATCCGTATTGCCGATTTCCACCGTAAGCCCGGCGCGCGAGCGATAGATGTCGCGCGGTCGGAATGCGGAGCCGGAAATCGCATTCTCGACTGCTGGAATGAGCACCCGCAACCTGATCTTGGCTCCGCGGTCCATCAGCATGTAGGCGAGGGCCAGCATCGCGGCCGCTCCTCCCATATCCTTCTTCATGTTGAGCATGCCGCTTTCGGGTTTGATGTCGAGGCCGCCGGTGTCGAAGCACACGCCCTTGCCAATCAACGTGATCCTGGGATCCGTCGGCTCGCCCCAGCTAAGATCGATCAGTCGCGGTGCGCGAGCCGCCGCGCGGCCGACCGCGTGGATGAGCGGGAAGTTCTCCGCAATGAGATCCTCACCGGAGATCGCGCGCACCGCAGCGCCGTGGCGGTCGGCCAGCGCACGCGCCGCCTGCTCCAGCTCCGGCGGGCCCATGTCGTTTGCGGGCGTATTGGTGAGGTCGCGCGCCAGAAAGACGCCCTCGACGATACGACCAAGGTCTTCGCCATCGACGTTGCCCGGCAACTCGAGGCGCAGATCCTTTTCCGCCTGCTTGCGATATCGCGTGAACCGGTACAAGCCGAGTGCGAAGGCGAGTGCGGCCAGCCGCGAATCGTGAGGGGCGTTCGCGAATTGGTAAACGCCGGGCGGCAGCACATCGGCGAGCGCACCAGGCCGGAACAAATCCTTGTTGCCATCCGCAACCTCCTCGATGGCGAACAGGACGCAAGCTATCCCGCCCCCGCCGGAAGCGATGAGAAGGTGCCGGCCGGGGATCGGCTCGAACCCCACGGCATCTGTGAATGCCCGCGCCGGCGCGTCCAGGCTGTCCCGGTGCTCCCGCCAGTTCGCGGCATTCACGAACCACACCGGAATCGACGATGCAGCTTCGCCGCGGGCCAGAAACGTCCGATGCATTCTCAATAGCTAGCATGCCGTCTATGGACGAATGAAGACGGGTAGGAAAGGGAGCGACAGCGGCGGTCCATTCACATGGACCTGACGCATTAACTGCCCGTTAAGGTTAACACTTTATTGCCGAGCCTCGTGGGGGGCCTCACGAGGCCAGAATGACTGTTTCCAGCTACCCCAAGCCAGCCGAACTGATGCGGCGGTTCGCCTTGCTTGCGCTTGCGGCTATCTTTTCGCTCACGGCGACAGCTTGCCAGACCGCTTCGCCAACTGAGACGACGGGCTCCTTCGCCATGGCTTCCGCGCCGCCGGGAGAGGCCGATTGGCGGCGCTCGGCGGATGCCTGGGGGGAGCGCTATCGTGCCAATCCCAGCGATCCGGAGACTGCCATCAACTACGCCCAGGCGTTGCGGGGCAACGGCCAGCGCGCTCAGGCCGTCGCGGTGCTCGAGCAGGCCTCGCTGCACAACCCCAAGCACACGGGGCTGCTGGGTGCCTACGGCCGGGCGCTTGCGGATGTCGGCAATTACAAGCAGGCACTCGAAATCCTCAATCGCGCTCACTCGCCCGACCAGCCTGATTGGCGCATCCTCTCCGTTCAAGGAGCTGTCCTCGATCAAATGGGCCGGCATGAGGAGGCTCAGCGCTACTATGCGACGGCGCTGCGGATCGTGCCGGACGAGCCGTCGGTCCTGTCGAATCTCGGACTTTCCTATGCGCTTTCCAAGGATCTCGTGCGAGCGGAGTTGACATTGCGGCGAGCGGCAGCACAGTCTCGCGTCGATCCCCGCGTGCGGCAAAATCTGGCGCTCGTCGTAGGGCTGCAGGGCAAATTCGCCGAAGCGGAAGGCATCGCCCAGGCGGATTTGCCGTCCGACGAGGCGGCAGCGAATGTCGCCTATCTCCGCAAGATGCTGGCGCAACAGAACGGCTGGAAAAATTCGGACAAACCGGATAACCCGCCCATTCGACCACAAGGCAGTTAAGACGCAGCTGAGGCAGTTAATGACGGCGCCGACCGGCGCAGGCAAATCGGCCCGGCGTCCCGCGGCATTCCTGGACCGCGACGGCGTTCTCAACGTGGACATCGCGTACCTTCACCGGGCAGAGGATTTCTCCTGGATCGAGGGCGCGATGGAAGCCGTCAGAACGCTGAACACTGCCGGGTACCTGGTTATCGTCACCACCAATCAGTCGGGGGTGGCGCGCGGCTTTTATGATGAAACAGCTGTCGATGCCCTGCATGCCTGGATGAACGAGGAGCTGTCCCGCCACGGCGCCCACATAGACGCGTTCTACTACTGTCCGCACCACCCCCAGGCCACGGTTGCGCGTTATGCCCGCGACTGCAGCAACCGCAAGCCTGCTCCGGGAATGCTCTTGCGTGCAATGCGTGAGTTACCGGTGCACAAAGAGGGGAGTTTTGCGATCGGAGACAAGGATAGCGACCTGGAAGCAGCCCGGCGCGCGGGCATTTCCGCGTATCTGTTCAAGCGCGGCAATCTCCTGAGCTTCGTAGAGCAAGTCCTTGAGGAGCTTGGAACGCCTGTTCCCGCGCGATCGTGAACGAGCGCGTTCCAATGATTTGTGATCAGCAGTGCGGGAACGCGCTCTAGATGCAGTCCGCGATCAGTTCCGCACCACCAGCACCGAGCATTTGGCGTAGCGCACCACATGGCCGGTATTGGAGCCGAGAAAATAGGTGCGCACTGCGTGCCGCTGCGCACGCCGCGAGGTCATGATGATGAGATCGGCTCCCATGCTTTTCGCCTCTTCCAGAATCTCCTGGTAGATGCCGCCTTGGCGCACGGTAGCTGATGAGGGTCCGCCGGCAACCGCGATCTCCTTGGCCATGGCCCCGAGGGCGTCCTCGGCAGCCTTGCGCTGCTGTACCTCGAAGTCCGGCGGCACGTATTCGGCCAGCATTACAGGTGTAAGCGGCAGTACATTTACCAGGCGAATGGAGCCGTTCGATTGCGAGGCCATCATCGAAGCGGCGGCAATCGCGGGCTTCACCAGCTCCCCATCCGCGAGATCAATCGGAACCAGGATGTTTTTGTACATGGCGGCGTTCTCACTCTTTTTGAGTTTTTGAACGCTACATATTGCCACGTCCGCGAAGGAAGCGTGAGCAAAACCATGTTTGGCTTTTGCCGGGTCATCGGCCAGGGCGGGAGAGGCCGGCTATGGCGTCACGCGGGATCAGCGCTTGCCAAGGAGCGGGGGGTGACAAAGCGCTCGAGCCGCCCGCCGTGCGGATGGAGCTTGCTCCAGCTCTCGGCGGCGAAGTCGATCACCGCGAGGCCGGCCGTGGGCAGGCCCTCGTTGAGCTGCTCCCGCGCTTCGACATCGCCGGAAGCAATGAGCTTCCGGGCGAGGTCGTGCAGGCCGGGGTTGTGGCCGATGACCAGAAGGCTGTGCACGGCCTGGTCGGTTTGCTCGATGACCCGCAGGATCGCATCGCCTCCCGCGTTGTAGAGGCGGCGATCGAAGATCGGGGGGGACCGCGTCGAAATCTGCGCGGCGATCTGCTCCCAGGTCTCGCGGGTGCGCTGAGCGGTGGAGACCAACGCAAGATCGGGCGTCAATTGGTGCCGTGCCATGTAGGCGCCCATCGTGGTGGCGTCGCCCTGTCCGCGCGCATTGAGCCGGCGGTCACGGTCAGGCATACCGGCCTCGGCTTTCTCGGATTTCGCGTGTCGAAGCAACATCAGGCGCATGGCGGCAGATCGATTTTGCTCAGATGGCACTTTAGCATAGACCATCGCTAGAAAATGTCTCGCGAACGTGCGGGGAAGCGGAACGTGAACACTGCCGAGCGGCCGTCCTACGGTGCGACCTGGTACACCGCCAGCATGGTGCCGGCGCGGGAGCGAGGGCCGCTGACCTTCGACCTCGATGTCGACGTCTGCGTCGTCGGTGGCGGCTTGGCTGGCCTGACCACGGCGCGCGAGCTCGCCCAGCGCGGCTGGTCGGTGGCGCTGCTCGAAAGCCGGCGTGTTGCCTGGAACGCCTCCGGACGCAACGACGGCTTTGTTTTGCCGGGCTTCGCCCAATCCATGGACAAGATCGTCAGTCGGGTGGGCCTCGATCACGCGAAGGCGCTGTGGGCCTTGTCCGAGATGGGCCTCAACTATGTGCGCGCCGCCATCACCGATCTGCGTATGCCGGGGGTTGCGCCCGTGGCTGGCTGGCTGAAAGTGTCCAAGGTTGACAATGGAGACGACGTGTTGGCCGACGTGCAGCTCTACCGCGAGGAGCTTGGGGCAGAGGTTGAGGGCTGGCCGACGGAACGCGTGCGCGACGTGCTCAGGAGCAGGCATTACTTTCATGCGCTGCATCTGCCACAGGCGTTCCACATCCACCCCTTGAACTACGCGCTGGGTCTCGCCGAGGCTGCAGAGGCGGCGGGCGTGCGGATTTTCGAGGGCACCCAGGCGCTGGCGATCGATCCCGCAGGCGTGCGCAAGCGGGTCACGACGCCTTCAGGCCGGGTTCGGGCAAGCCACATCGTTCTTGCCTGCAATGTGCAGCTCGGCCGCCTGCTGCCGCGCATCGCCGGAACCCTGGTGCCGGTGTGGAGCTATGTGATCACCACGCAGCATCTCGGTGCGCAGCTTGCGGAGGCGGTTAGCTACCGCGGCGCTGTGACCGACACCGATCTCGCGGACAATCACTACCGCATCGTGGATGGCGACCGCTTGCTTTGGTCCGGACGATCGACGACCTGGGAGGTGGATCCAGCAAGGTTTGCGCAGCGGCTGCGCGCAGACATCAGGGGCGTTTACCCCCAACTCGAGGATGTAGAGGTCGAGTATTCCTGGTCTGGCCTGCTCGGCAACCCGCTGCACCGGATGCCGCAAATCGGCGAGCTCTCGCCTGGGCTTTGGCTTGCGAGCGGCTTCGGCGGTCATGGACTCAATACCACCGCGATGGCCGCCAACATGGTCGCACAAGGCATTGCGGAGGGCGACGATTCCTGGCGCCTCTTTGCCCCATTCGAGCTGGTCTGGGCGGGGGGCACCTTGGGCCGGGCGGCCATTCAAGTGTATTATTGGTGGTTCGGCGCGCGCGAGCGTTGGGCAGCGCGACAGGCGAGGCAACGCGAGGATGAATTTCGCCGGGCCGAGGAGCTTGCCGCCCTGCGTGCCGGAGAAGATCAGCCCGAAAGCGAGGCCAAGCTCGGGGCGGTTGTGCCGCCCGAGCAACTGCCCAAAGAACCGCCCTTGGGTGATCTGCCGGTTGATCCCGTCCATCGCGCGCAAACGATCAAGCCCATGGCGGAGAACGTCGAAACCCCGCGACACGCGGCTCGCGACCGCGCCGACGCCGCGGGGGCGGCGCGCTATGGGGACGGAGCAACGCTCGGAAGGGTGCGTATTCCGGAAGTGTCAGCGGACGATTGGCCGCAAGGCGAGCGGGACGAGCGCGGTACTCGCCGGCAGTGATGCCGCAATCAACGCCCCTCGCGCCGCGCCATGAAGGCGAGCCGCTCGAACAGGTGCACATCCTGCTCGTTCTTCAAAAGCGCCCCGTGCAATGGCGGGATGAGCTTCTTCGGATCGCGCTCGCGCAACATCTCCGGGCCTACGTCCTCCACCATGAGCAGCTTGAGCCAATCGAGCAGCTCCGAGGTGGACGGCTTTTTCTTCAGTCCTGGCACCTCACGGATCTCGTAGAACAGCTTCAGTGCCTCGGCGACCAAACGTTGCTTTATGCCGGGGAAGTGAACTTCGATGATGGCACGCATGGTGTCGGTATCAGGGAAGCGGATGTAGTGGAAAAAGCAGCGACGCAGGAATGCATCGGGCAGCTCCTTCTCATTGTTTGAGGTGACGACCACAATCGGGCGCCGGCGTGCCTTGATCGTCTCTCCCGTCTCGTAAACGAAAAATTCCATGCGATCGAGCTCCTGCAACAGATCGTTCGGAAACTCGATGTCGGCCTTGTCGATCTCGTCGATGAGCAGCACCGGCCGCTCATCGGCAACGAACGCATCCCACAGCTTCCCGCGCTTGATGTAGTTGCGAATGTCCTTGACCCGCTCGTCGCCGAGCTGGCTGTCGCGCAGCCGCGACACCGCGTCGTACTCGTAGAGACCCTGCAGTGCTTTGGTCGTGGATTTGATGTGCCACTCAATCAGTGGGGCAGCGATGCTCTTGGCAATCTCCAGGGCGAGCACGGTCTTGCCGGTACCGGGCTCGCCCTTGACCAGGAGCGGGCGCTCCAGGGCGATAGCGGCATTGACCGCGATCTTGAGATCGTCGGTGGCCACATAGGCATTCGTTCCTTCAAACCGCATGCAGATCCTTCATCGGCCAGTGCGACTATTCAGCACTCCTGGCCTGTTCCGGGCAGGTATCTCTCGCACAAAAGTGAGGGGGAGTTGTAGGCGTGAGCCGTTCGAAAGCAAACCGCACCGGGTATAATGTGACTGGAACCGGGAGGTTGGGAATGCGGATTTTGACGGGTGGGGGCGCAGGCCTGGCAGTCTGGCTGATGCTTGCCGCAGGGGTCGCCGCGCAACCGGCCGAGCCCGCGAAAACGGCCATTGCGACGTTTGCCGGCGGCTGCTTCTGGTGCGTGGAGGCCGATTTCGACAAGGTCGAAGGCGTGATCAGCACCACTTCAGGCTATACCGGCGGGCATACCGTCAACCCGAGCTATGAGGAGGTCTCGCGCGGCGGCACCGGCCACGCCGAATTTGTCGAGGTGGCGTTTGATCCGGCAAAGGTGACCTACGACAAGCTCCTGGACGTGTTCTGGCACAACATCGATCCGCTCGCCAAGAATAGCCAGTTCTGCGACCACGGCGACCAGTACCGCACCGCCATTTTTTATCACGACGAAACGCAACACAAGCTCGCCGAGGCGTCGAAGGCCAAGGTGCAAGCCCGCTTCAAGTCTCCGATCATGACCGAGATTACGGCGGCGGGCCCGTTCTACAAGGCGGAAGAATACCACCAGGACTATCACCTCAAGAACCCGATCCGCTACAAGTTCTACCGTTTGAACTGCGGGCGGGATGCACGGCTTGAGGAACTCTGGGGCAAGAAGGAGTAGCGCCGCCGATCGGCCTTGCCCAGGTTAACCCAATAAGGGTAACTCCCGCCGTCGGCCGGGTTCGTTCTGCCAAGAATTTGCGCAACCCAGAGCCGCATTTCGCAGCGCAGCAAAGAAACCCTCGCCCGGAATTGCGCCACGAATTCCGTTATTGTCCGGCGTTGCGGGTGTCGTTATAAGCTCGCCGCGCGTGCAGGGGCTTCGCGTGCGTTCTCCCATGGGGTTTGCAATGTCATCGCAAAAGAACGGCGCTACGGTGCTGGACAAGAGCAAGAATTACCGTCCTTCCGAGAAGGAGCCGTTCATGAATGAGCGCCAGCGCGAGTATTTTCGCCAGAAACTGCTCACCTGGAAGGAGGAAATTCTCAAAGAAGCCAAGGAGACGGTGGCCCATCTGCAGGCAGAGAGCGAGAACCACCCCGATCTCGCCGACCGCGCCTCGTCAGAGACCGAAAGGGCCATCGAGCTGCGCGCCCGTGACCGTCAACGCAAGCTGATAGCCAAGATCGATTCCGCGCTTTTGCGGCTTGAGGACGGCACCTACGGCTACTGCGAGGAGACCGGGGAGCCGATCTCGCTCAAGCGGCTGGAAGCGCGCCCGATTGCCACGCTGTCGGTGGAGGCGCAGGAGCGTCACGAGCGGCGTGAGCGCATCTACCGCGACGAGTGAAGCTCTTTTGCAGCGCCGCGGCGAGGGTCGCGGCAGTGCGCCGGCAGTAGCCGCACTACCCGCCGGAACGCCGTAGGGGCGACGCGCTATGCCCCTTGGCATTGGCGCGCGCCCCCCCTCCGAGGCGAACTCGCCCTATCCGCCGAAACCTCAGCCCTTGCTCCCCGGCCGGCCCAACAAACTGGCCATCTCCTGCTCGAGACTGTCGTAGAGCGATCTCTGCGGTGGGGCTACCTTGGCCTCATTGCGGGCGGCTCTTGTCTCATCCCGAGGTGGCGTCGGAGCCTCGCTCGGAGCGCCTGTGCGAGGCGCACGCGAGCTAGTCTCCACCACAGCCGGCCCGTCGAATTCTTCGTCTGCGGTCGCGGGTTGCTCCGGCTTCGGGATTGGCTGGGGAGCGGCTACCTCCTCTTTTCGGTTCGGCCGGCGCAATACAGCCTCGAAGCGTTGCGCCATATCGGCCAGGTTTTGGTCCGCCGGGGAGGCGAACTTTGCGTCGCCACCCGAACCTGAACTGGGAGAAGGGGGCGGTACGGGCCGCAAACTAGGCTCACGTCGAGCCGGGCGCGGTGCTGGCTCGAAGTCTTCCGGCTCCGGCGAGGGGCCCACCCGTCCCAACTCCTCCGCCAATCCGGAAAGCGGATCGTGCCGCGGCCGGCGCTCCCGGGAAGAAGCGGGTTGCGGTGGAGGAGGAAACCCGGCCTCGCGAGGCGGCCGGGGTGGGGCTTGCTCCGCAACGGGCGGAGGCGAGCGCTGCGGCTCCGGACGCGGCAGGGGCGGCTCGGCTCTGGAAACGGGTTCCGGCTGCAGCGGCCACATGTTTCCTTCGCCGAGCGGCAACGCTCGAGGCAGGGTATCGCCTGCCGGCAAGGGGCGCGCTGCAGGCATGTCGCGCGGCGCTGCTGCTGCGCGCACGATATTAGGCTCGATGACGACGTCGGACGGACCCCCTATCATCAGGAGATGCTCGACGTTGTCGCGACGGACGAGCACAAGCTTTCGTCGCCCATCCACGTTTGCTGCGTCGATCACGGCCAATCGGGGCTGGCGTCCGCGGGCGCCGCCGTTGCTCAGCCGCTCGCCTCCAAACCGGCGCACGAGCCACAAGGCCAGCGCCAGTAGCCCGAAAACCGCTATGAACGCGAACAGCATTTTGAACGCGTATCCCTCGCCGAACAGGGTGTTGAACATCACTCCTCCCCTGCGTCCTTACGCAAAGGCATTCGCCTGGAATGGTCCAGTACAGAACGCCATGACATCGCTGCGGACCTGAATACTACAAAGATTATCCAGTATCTCCGCTCGGTTCTCCTTTTGTATACCAGAAGCATCGACGAGGTAAACAGCTCGATCCAAGGCCGCGGATGTGTACTTTGGGTCCTCACCTGAGCGCCGGTATCGACTGCCTCAGGACTGTAGCCGAGTGCCCGGTCGACGCTGGCTCGGCATGAGCTCGGCATGGAGCACTCTTGCACCGACTCGGTGCCTGAGGCACTCAGATTGACGCGAACGGAGTGATTCACAACCGACATGCAGCGGCCTGCCGCCGATGCTTCCGCGCCGATTGACCGCACCGTGCTGAACCAGGCCGGCGGCAGCGTCGGTCTCGTGCTCCTCGTGGCATTGCTGCTCATGCTGGCCGCAGGCGGGCTTCTGTTCGCCGGCCGCGACCATGCACAGCCGTACATACTTGCTGTTCTCGCGACCCTGGCCACCATCAGCGTCTTTCTGCTGTTTGCGCTCGCCGCCGGCATCCTGCGCGTTGCGCGCAGCGAAACGGCAAGCCCGCTGCTCAAAGCAGTGGTTGATGGCGCGAGCGACGGGATGCTGGTGACCGACCGCGAGGGAAGGGTGGTTTATTCCAATGCCGCTTATCGCGCACTGATCGCGACGGCGGGATCGGATGAGGTTCGCCCGGTCGAGCGCGTTTTCATCGGCGATCCGGGCGTGTCCGAATCCGTCTATCGGCTTCTGCAAGCGGCGCGCCAATGCCGTCGGAGCCAGGAGGAAGTCCGTGTGGGCGCCCATAAAGGCGAGGAGGGGCGCTGGCTGCGCATCTGTGTTCGGCCGCTGGAAACCGGCAAGCGCGATGGCCGAATGACCGTCTGGTCGCTCGCGGATGTAACCCGCGAGCTTGAGCGGCACGAGAATGTGTTTCAAGAGCTGCAGCATGCAATCGACTACCTCGATCACGCCCCCGCCGGCTTTTTCGCGGCAGATGCAAGCGGGAACGTGGTTTATCTCAATGCTACTCTGGCGGGGTGGCTTGATTACGATCTGGCGCAGGTCGGCTCTGGCGGTCTCAAGCTCGCAGATGTCGTGGCGGGGCAGGGCACGGCCTTGCTGACCACGATCGCGGTGACCCCCGGCGAGGTGAAGACCGGGATATTCGACATCGACCTGAAGACCCGCAGCGGCCGCACGCTGCCCGTACGCCTTTACCACAAGGTTGCTTTTGGCGCCGACGGCACCGCGGGAACTTCAAGGACGCTTGTTCTCAATCGGGCGCATGATGAGGGCAACGATCCCCAGCGTGCCGCCGAGGTCCGGTTCATGCGTTTTTTTCAGAACACGCCGATGGCAATCGCCACTGTGGACGAGCAGGGGCGGATCGCGGAATTGAATGCGAAATTTGCCCACTTGTGCCTGTCCGCGTTCAAGAACGAAGGCTCTGCCGATCGCTCGATTCTCACTGCGGTCGCGGCACGCGACCGCGGCACGTTGGAAGCGGCAATCCATCGTGCCGCAGAAGGTCAGGGCGAGATAGAGCCGGTTGAAGCGGCGCTCGCCGGTCCCGACGAACGCTTCGCGACCTTCTTCGTCACCGCCATTCAGGACGAACAGGACAATGACCGCGAAGCAGCGATTGTCTATGCGCTGGAAACGACCCAGCAGCGCACGCTCGAAAATCAGGTCAACCAGCAGCAGAAGATGGAGACGATCGGCCGGCTCGCGGGCAACATTGCTCACGACTTCAACAACCTGCTGGGCGCCATCATCATGGCAACGGACTTTCTGCTCAACGCGCACCGGCCCACCGATCCGTCGTTCCATGACATCATGCAGATCAAGCAGAACGCAAATCGCGCCGCCAGCCTGGTGCGCCAGCTGCTTGCCTTCTCGCGCAAGCAGACGATGCGCCCGCAGGTGATCGATGTCGGTGAGGCACTTTCGGACCTCACAGTATTGCTGCGCCGGCTCATCGGCGAGAACGTAACGCTCGATGTGCCGCAGGTTCGCGACCTCTGGCCGGTCAAGGCCGACGTCGGGCAGTTCGAGCAGGTCATCATCAACTTGGCGGTGAATGCACGCGATGCCATGCCGCTCGGCGGCAAGCTCGCCCTGCGAACCTCGAATGTTCGCGCCGAGGACAGCATGCGGTTCCAGGGGAAGGGGATGCCGCTCGGTGAGTATGTGCTGGTCGAAGCGGAAGATACCGGAACAGGGATCGCGCCCGAGATCATCGATAAGATCTTCGACCCCTTCTACACCACCAAGGAGATCGGCAAGGGCACGGGACTTGGCCTCTCGACCGTCTATGGCATCGTCAAGCAAACCGGCGGCTTCATCTATGTCGATTCCGTAGTGGGGAGGGGCACCACCTTTCGCATTTTTCTTCCGCGTTACATCGCGGGCGCGGACGACGTCGAGCTGCCGCCTCTGCCCGAAACCACCGCTCCGGCCATTGCCGGCGCCATTTCCGCCGCTGACACGGTCGTGCGGACCGCGGCGGCCGACCTTACCGGGCAGGGAACGATACTCCTGGTCGAAGATGAGGAGGGCTTGCGCACGCTCAACGCCCGCGGATTACAATCGCGCGGGTATACCGTGATTCAGGCGAGCAACGGCTTCGAGGCTCTGGAAGAGCTCGAAAGACAGGGCGGTCAGGTCGACCTTGTTGTTTCCGACGTGGTCATGCCGGAAATGGATGGGCCGGCGCTGATGAAGGAGCTCCGCAAACGCAATCCCGCCATCAAGATCATCTTCGTCTCGGGTTACGCCGAAGACGCTTTTGAGAAAAGTTTGCCCGATCGCAAGCAGTTCAGCTTTCTGCCCAAGCCTTTCACGCTCAAGCAGCTGGTGACGGCGGTGAAAGAAACCATGGCGAGCTGAGCAGATATAGCGGTTGCGTTGATCGTCATGGATGACGAGGAGCGGCGCGCGGCAGGTACTGGACCGGAAAGCGAAGCGGACCGGCGGCTTGGAAATATTGTGCTTCTGGTCTTGCTGGCGATCGTCATTGGCGGGGGGATTTGGCTTGCCAACGCGATGTACAATCAGCGCGTGCTCGACGACTGCCTGGCGCAAGGACGGCGTAACTGCGCGCCCGTGGACGTGCCCTCGCGGTGATCACTCCGCTCGACAGTGACCCGGGAACGAGAGCGCAATGATCACCAGCAGGATCATGCGCAAGACCCGCAGAGCTTCGATCTCAGTTTCATGTCCGTTGATTGCGGTGAACCGGCTGTTGCGCTGGCAATAGGAGGAAATGACCCGAAGCGGCGGTAAGCCGGGTCGAAATTTCGCAGTGCAGCGAGCCCCTGACTTGATGCTTGCCGATCCGTTATGCTGTCACCCTGGACAGGGACAGCGCATGCAGTTCGATCAGCTGAGACGACGCGAAGTCATTACGCTCCTCGGGGGCGCGGCCGCGTGGCCGCTCGCGGCGCGGGCGCAGCAGCCCGCGATGCCGGTGGTCGGGTTTATCCGAGTTGGGTCGGCCGATGCCTCCGCGCGCTTCGCGGCCGCTTTCCGCAAAGGTCTCAACGAAACCGGCTACGTCGAAGGCCAGAACGTGACGGTCGAGTACCATTGGCTGGAGGGCCAATACGATCGCCTGCCGGCACTGATGGCTGACCTGGTCCGCCGACAAGTGGCCGTGATCGCCACGCCCGGCAACCAGCCCGCGCTCGCGGCCAAAGCTGCAACGGCGACGATCCCGATCGTCTTCGGCGTCGGCGATGACCCGGTCCGGCTTGGTCTTGTCGCCAGCCTCGCCCGGCCCGGCGGCAACGCGACAGGCATCAATTTTTTCGTTAACGAGGTGATGGCCAAGCGGCTGCGGCTCCTGCATGACTTGGTGCCCAGGGCCATTCGTATTGCCGTGCTCCTCAATCCGACCAACGCCGCGGTCGCCGAGATCACGTTACGGGACGTGCAGGAAGCCGCCCCCACCCTCGGGTTGCAAATCCAGGTACTCAACGCCACGACGATCGGCGAGATCGATGCGGCGTTTGCCACCTTTGCGCGCGAGCGCCCCGATGCTCTCTTCGTCGCTGGCGACGCATTCTTCGCCAGCCGCCGCGGGCAGTTTGCCACCTTGACAGCGCGCGACAGGATTCCGGCAACTTATTCCCTGCGTGATTATGTGGCGGCCGGCGGGCTGATGAGCTATGGAACCGACCTCGCGGACACGTTTCATCAAATCGGCGCCTACACCGGCAGCATCCTAAAGGGCGCCAAACCCGCGGACCTGCCGGTGTTGCAATCGACCAAATTCGAGTTTGTCATCAACCTACAAACGGCGCGAGCGCTCGGCATCGAGGTGCCGCCAGGGGTGCTCGCCATCGCCGACGAGGTGATCGAGTAAACGCAGTTTTGTTGCGCGCATTGCTGCACATGCTCAGGTCTCAAAGTGGCACGAAGTGTGAGTGGGGTCTGTTCGCGGTTACCGCCGGTCTCGGATGAGTAGCGGACTCGCCTTACGAGGCCAGTTTGGGCAGGTCATGGACCCGAAGCTGACATTAACCGCCAGTTTTGCTGTGATGCACAACCAGTTCCCCATTTCCCTGAAGCGGACTTTCTAAAAAGCAATCCAACAGCAATTAAATGCAAGATGCAGCGTGGGTAGACGGCCCGCAGCCTCGTTCGATTACGACTGGTCCGCAACGAGGATTGGACTCAGGGGGTGGACGAACTTTTGGGGTGGCGCTAACCGCACTCCCTCAATGGACGCTTTGGCCTCAGACCGGTTGCGCAACACCCGCTGACTGATCCCAGCAAAGCCGATATCCTGCGACTGGCCGATTTGGCTGGCCAGGAGACCGAATGCGATTGGATCAATTGAAACGGCCTGAGCTCATCACCCTCGGAGTGCCAATTGACCAACAGAAATCTGGCGCACACCGCTCCATTTAGCTCGCTTCCCACAGCAGGCGGCGGGATAGCGAGAGCCGCATATTCGGCGGCAATAAAGGCACGGCTCGATATCGATCCTCTATTGAAGAGTTCAGGTTTGACCGCCGTTCAGCTTAAAAATCCCGAAACGTGGATTGCCGTTAAAAACCAAATCAAGTTTCTCACCCAGATTGCAGGTGCTCATAAATATTTTTCGCGCGTGCATGCAGCAGCGGTATCGTGACACTGTAATTGGTGAATAAACGTTCAGTTTGTATGAAATCGGTACAAGTACTCACGCTACCACATTTGCGCGTCAGGCGGTCATCGGCAATAATCAAATATTGGATCGGGAGAGCTCGACTAGAGGAGTTTAAAAATGAGCTACCGACCACTTGCTCTTGGCATAGCAGTAGCAGCATTGTCATCGATGCACATGGGTAGCGCTGCGGCGCAGTCCGTTTATGTCGCGCCCGGCGGCGTCTACGTTGCTCCTGGAGCCGGGCCGGTCTACGTGACGCCGTCAGCGCCGATTAATGGAGCAGCTGCGTACGTAGGCCCCGGCTACGGCAATGGATATGAAACAACGGCTTACGGAGAACCTGACTCTGACTATGTAGAGGGACCACCCGTGTATGTCGGGCCTAGCTACGGCTACGGATATGGACCGGGCCCGTATGTAGGGCCGCGGTACGGCTACGGATATGGACCGCGCCCCTACGACGTAGGGCCCAGGTATGGGTACGGATACGGACCGCGCCCCTACGTAGGGCCCAGGTATGGGTACGGATACGGATCCGCTGTGCCAAACCGGGGCTACTACAGTGGACCCCGATCGGCCTATGCGGCTGCACTGCCGCCACGACCGCGCGTGGCCGTGCCCTATCGGGCTGGTCGTTGCGTTGGGCGGCGCTGTTGAAGCAGTATCGCCCGCCTGAGTCGATCTAAACCTTTATACTTCACGCCCAAGGTGAGTAGCTTGCCGTCGCGGCGAGTTGGTGGCGATTGATGAAAACGCAGAGGGCAGGAATGCGGTTTTGACCAGAGGGCGGCTGCTTTTCCTCGCCGGCATTAACCCTAAAACCGACTCAGGCTCCACTTCGGGAAGACACGCAACGTATTTAGAGCAGTGGGAGGCTTAGGATATGGAGAACTTCCATGCGAAGTCTGTCGCTCACCTACTGCACGGCAGCGACCGCGATGGCGGTCGCAATTTTTTTCACGTCGCCTCCTGCGCAAGCCATGACGATGGCCGCCCCTGCGGGGCTTAGCGTGGCCATGCAGGCAGCAACTATCAAACAAAACGCCCAGTGTGGCTGTGGAAGTTATGCCTATTACGCTCCCTACGCCTACGGCTATGGGTACGCGCCGTACGCATACTCTTATTACCGACCCTATGCTTATGGCTATGCCTATCGACCGTACGCCTACGGTGCGTACGCCTATGGCGGGTATGGCCCACGTATTTGGAGAGGATGGGGTCGCCGGTGGTGATAAACGAAGCCAGCTTTCTGCTGAAACCTCCGCAACCGGCGTAGCAGGAACACCGGACTTCACGATCCCAGAAAAGCCCCGACCTCAAGTATCGGGGCTTTTTGCCCCGTGAGGAAAGCTGGTCGTCGGTGTCGCGACGGATACGATTTGCTGCGCAACGGCTGCCCCGAAATCTGTATCGTAGATGGCTGGCGTCGTATAAAGTCCGCTTAAACTGGCCTGGAAACGAAATGTACCGAGTTTTGGTTCAGGCGAACGGGCAGCCATATGCCGTCGGTGGGACAAGCCACCGCAAGCTGCTGTCGTCAAAAGCGATGGTGGGGAACGTTGCGGAAAAGTCGGAACGAGATTTCGGCATGAGATCGGGTCAACCGGAACCGGGAGGAACCCGATATTCAATGGAAGGCGACAGCCTTCGAGCGGTGGCACGAGCCGGATGACGCGAGAGCGTCAAGTTCGGATCTGTGAGAGGCTCGCGGTGAAAATCCCCGGGCCTACTCGGCCAAACACGAAGTGCTCGCGTGCATTACCAACGTCGGATGACCGGGGTAAACCGGACTCACTGCGAGGGCACTAATTACCGCTGGTTTTGACCCAAGCGCTCCTCGCTTTGGTTGTCAATCAGTGTTGCCTCAGATCACTGGATACTTACTCGATCACCTCATCGGCGATGGAAAGCACCCCTGGCGGCACCTCGATGCCCAGCGCTCGCGCCGTTTGCAGGTTGATGACGAACTCGAATTTGGTCGATTGCAGCACCGGCAGGTCGGCGGGCTTCGCACCTTTGAGGATGCTCCCAGTATAAACACCGACTTGGTGAAACACGTCCGCAAGGTCGGTTCCGTAGCTCATCAGTCCGCCGACTGCGACATAGTCCCGCTCCGAATAAGCTGCCGGAATCCTATCCCGCACCGCCAAGGTGGCAAACTGGCCGCGGCGGCTGGAGAAGAATCCATCGCCAGCGACGAAGAGAGCATCGGGGCGCTCGCGCGCAAGCGTGGCAAAGGCCGCATCGATCCCGCCGATCGTAGTGGCGGTGAGTATCCTAATTTGCAGCCCGATAGTGGGGGCGGCTTCCTGCGCCTCCCGGAGCGTGGTTTCGGCGCTCGAAGCATTCGCTGGATTGACGAGAACGGCAATACGAACAGCCTTAGGCACCAGGTCATGCAGGAGCCGCAGCCGCTTGGCCACCACCTCTCGGGAGAAAAAATTGATGCCGGTCGCGTTGCCACCCGGCCGGGCCAGGCTGGCGACAAAACCAAGCTGGGTCGGGTCTTGGGCGACACCGAAGACGAGCGGGATCGTCGCTGTTGCAGCTTTGGCCGCGAGCGCGGCGGGACCGCTGCCGGGCGTGGCGATCACGGCCACACGGCGGCGGACCAGATCAGCCACCAGCGCCGGCAGGCGATCGTATTGGCCCTCCAGCCAGTGGTACTCGACCGTCACGTTTTGGCCTTCGACGAAGCCACTTTCGTTGAGGCCTTTGCGGAACGCGACCGCAAATCGAGCATCGCCATCGGCCGATCCGCCGTAGATGAATCCGACCACCGGCATCAGCGGCTGCTGCGCACGGGTGGCGAGCGGCCATGCCGTCGCACCTCCGAGCAACGTAATTAAATCACGGCGTCCTAATTGATTGATCCGCATGTGCCCCCGGCTTCGAGGAACTCACCGCATCCTACCCAAAATGACATATCGCGGTCAGGGGGTCTGCGGCCTACTTTACGGTGCACCGGGAGACCAACGGAATGTCTCCTGCGCTGGGTTTTCACACGATCAAGACCCATCTCGGACATCGGCTGCCAAATTTGCTGTGATGCACAACGCGGCATTCCTACAATGGATGTGGTAGGATCTGATCCTCGGACGAGAGGCCGACATGAAGCGGCGCGAGTTCCACGCTGAATCTTGGTTTAGTTCTACCCACATTCTAACCCGCTAGGAGAGTGCCACCATGAAGCATCCCGATGCACGTTGCGACTGCGGCTCTGCGACGGCTTCCCCGTTGGCGTTACGGTGGCGCTGTCCTGTCTGTGGCAAGACTGCAATCATGAAGGTGTCGACCCTCGCTGCGGATTGTGACGGTGACACGATTAGAAAGGTTGAGCTGGAGGTCGTTTTACATCAGAGCAGCTAGCTGAGTTTGCATCTGCTTGTGACCCACAAGCGACATGGGCGTTGCGCCATCGCATCGATAAATGCTTCCGGCGAATTGAATACGCAACTACGGCGACAGCCACCTTCGCTCCGGCCTCAGAGCTGATCATGCTGGGGCATGGCCGGCGGGAGGAGGCAACCCCACATGCGGGACGCCAAGCGCCCATCGGCACGAAATCGGCTTTATGCTAGCGGCGCAAATTTGCCTCGGTGGAGGTCGCAAATCCAATTTATACTGACCCCAGCCCACGACAAGAAAGTCATGCCGCCACCCGGCGATAGGGAACGCAGCAATGCACGTGGCATACGAGCCCTGGCTTGTTTTGCTTTCGATCGTGATGGCGATCCAGGGTGCCTATGTCGGTTTCAGTCTAGCCGTGCAGATCGGTGCTGCCGCTGGAATTCGGCGGCGGCTGTTGCTCGCAGGAGCCGCCTTTTCGCTGGCAGTCGCCATATGGACCATGCATTTCGTCGGCATGCTGGCCGCAAGATTGTCCTTTCCCGTCGATTACCTGGTTTTCCCGACCCTGCTTTCATTCCTGGTGTGCGTGATAGTTGTCGGCATTGCGGTCTTCGCTATCAGCGCCGGCCCGCTCACTCCGCTTCGGCTGAGCTTGTCCGCGGGTCTGATGGGGACCGGAATCTTTTCGATGCATTACATTGGGATGTTTGCGTTGCATGCGAGTGCCCGCATGCATCATTCGTCATACTATGTCGTGGCGAGCCTGGTTATCGCCATCGTGGCATCTGGGCTGGCGCTTTGGCTCGCCATCGAGCGCGGAAGGCGTCCGCCGCTCGTGCTGTCCGCGATTGCCTTCGGCATCGCCGTTTCAGGAATGCATTATACGGCCATGGCGGGCATGACGCTTTTCTCATACGCGGAGAGCCAATCTGCGGCCCCGGCGCTTTCGACTGATCTGCTAGCGATTGTGGTCGCCATCGTCGCCTTTTGTCTGTCCGGCATATTTCTTTTGCTCCTGGTGCCGGATCGCGCGAAAGACGAAACAATGTCGATGCTGGTGGGCGCCCACGAAATTGCTGGCTCAGTCGGCGAGGCTGCGTCATCGGCTGCCGACATCGGAAGCGATGGCGCCGAATTCGGGCGCGGCACCTATGCTCCACTCGGAGGCGCCGGCGCGCCGCCTCGGCGCGTTGCACGCCATCTGCCGATCGAGCGCGCCGGCGCTACGCAACTCATTGCCGTCGATGACGTGGTCGCCGTCCAGGCCAACGGCCACTACACCTATGTTTTCAACGGCAGGACCAAGTTGTTTTGCCCGCTGGCGATCGGCGAGGTCGAATCTCGGCTCGATAAAAACCGGTTTGCCCGCGTTCACCGCAGCCACATCATCAATATCGAGCGCGTGATCGGGTATCGGCGTTCAGGCGATAGCGAGGTTGTCGAGATGGCCGCTGCCAGCCATTACTCGGTGCCTGTAAGTCGCAGCCGCCTCAATTGGCTGAAATCGCGAATCTCCGCCAAAACCGTCTAGGAATTTTGCGGCGCAACAAGTTGCAGTGACATGCGGCTAGAGAAAGCGACTTAGGTCAATAGAACTGACGCAGTTCGTGCACCGCTGCCGCAATCCGTGCAACAGCACGGCCGTTGGTGCGCATCCAGCCCGATTCGTGCATCGAACATTGCTGCTGCGGCGCACATTTCGCCAACTTATCGCCAATGGATGGGTGCCACGACAGGGACCGCAATGTCGGTCGCACGCCGCCCGGTTTAGGCACCCGGGAGGAATGCCAATGATACCTGGCGCTTTCGCCTATCATCGACCATCATCCGTCAAAGAAGCTGTCGGTTTGCTCACCGATTTGGGCGAGGATGCCCGCGCCATCGCCGGCGGGCACAGCCTTATTCCGATGATGAAGCTGCGGCTTGCGAGCCCGGCGCATCTGATCGATCTCGGCGGCGTCGCGGATCTCAAAGGCATTCGCGAGGATGGCCCCGACATCGTCATTGGCGCCACGACGACCCAGCATGAACTGATCGGCTCGGACCTCATAGCGAAGAAAATTCCGATCGTGAGCGAAACCTCGCTGCTGATTGCCGATCCACAGGTACGCTACGTCGGCACACTTGGCGGCAACGTCGCCAATGGCGATCCCGGCAACGACATGCCCGCCGTCATGCTGTGCCTGGACGCGACTTATCATATCACCGGCAAGACCGGCGAACGCCGCGTGCCAGCGCGCGAATTCTACCAAGGCGCCTATTTCACCGCGCTCGAGCCCGGCGAGATCGTCACCGCCATCCGCATTCGGGTGCCACCGGCGGACCACGGCCACGCTTACCAAAAACTCAAGCGCAAGATCGGCGACTATGCGACCGCTGCGGCGGCCGTCGTGCTAACCATGAGCGGCGGCAAGGTCGCAACCTGCTCGATCGCACTGACTAACGTGGCCGAGACCCCGTTGTGGGCCGAGGAAGCGAACAAGATCGCGGTGGGCTCGACTCTCGATACCGCGACCGTGAAGAAAGCAGCAGGAGCCGCCGAGGCGATCACCTCGCCCGCCACCGATGCGCGCGGGCCCGCGGCTTATCGCAGCAAAATGGCGGGCGTGATGCTGACCCGCGCTCTCGCCACCGCCAAAACGCGCGCCTCCACATGACGGGGAGTCAAGCAATGGCCAAATCGCAAATAACACTCACCGTGAATGGCAAAAAAGTAGAGGAACTGGTCGAGCCACGCACCTTGCTCATCCATTTCCTGCGCGAGCAGCTCAATCTCACCGGATCGCATATCGGCTGCGATACCAGCCATTGCGGCGCCTGCACCGTTGATCTCAATGGCAAATCGGTGAAGTCCTGCACCGTGTTTGCGGTGCAGGCGAACGGCGCGGAGATACGCACCATCGAAGGCATGGCCAACGCCGACGGCACGCTGCATGCGCTGCAGGAAGGTTTTCGCGAGATGCATGGCCTGCAATGCGGCTTTTGCACTCCCGGCATGATCATGCGGGCCTATCGGCTGCTGCAGGAGAACCCGACGCCGACGGAGGAGGAAATCCGCTTCGGCATCTCGGGCAATCTGTGCCGTTGCACCGGCTATCAGAACATCGTCAAAGCCATTGAATACGCCGCCGACAAGCTCAACACGGCGCCTATGCGGGAGGCCGCAGAATGAACGATGTGACCCCAACCTCCGCCGAACGTGCGGCGAAACTCGAAGGACTCGGCTGCAAGCGCAAGCGGGTCGAAGACATCCGTTTCACGCAAGGCAAGGGCAATTACGTCGACGACCTCAAGCTGCCCGGAATGCTTTACGGCGACTTCGCCCGCTCGCCTCACGCGCACGCGCGCGTCAAGAAGATCGACACCACCAAGGCTGCCGCCGTGCCCGGCGTCGTCGCCGTCATCACGGCGGAGACGCTGAAGACGGTCAATCTCGCCTGGATGCCGACGCTCGCCGGCGATGTGCAGATGGTGCTGGCCGACGGCAAAGTCGTGTTCCAAAATCAGGAAGTTGCGTTCGTCATTGCCGAGGATCGCTACACCGCGGCCGACGCCGCCGATCTGGTCGAGGTCGAATATGAGCCTTTGCCGTGCAACGTCGATCCGCTCAAAGCAATGGCCGCCGATGCGCCGGTGATCCGAGAGGATATCAAGGACAAGAAGGAAGGCAGCCACGGTCCGCGCAAGCACTACAACCACATCTTCAACTGGCAGGCGGGCAACAAAGCTGCGGCTGAGGCCGCCTTTGCCAAAGCCGACGTCACCATCAAGGAGATGATCGTTTATCCGCGCGTGCATCCGTGCCCGCTGGAGACCTGCCAGTGCATCGCCTCATTCGACAAGATAAAGGGTGAGCTCACGCTGTGGGGCACCTTCCAGGCGCCGCACGTCATCCGCACGGTGGGCTCGTTGATCTCGAAAATCCCCGAGCATAAAATCCACGTGATCGCCCCCGATATCGGGGGTGGCTTCGGCAACAAGGTCGGTGCCTATCCAGGCTACATCTGTTCGATCGTGGCCTCGATCGTAACCGGACGCCCGGTGAAATGGGTCGAGGACCGTATCGAGAATCTTTCGACGACGGCCTTCGCCCGCGATTTCTTAATGGAGACGGAACTCGCCGCAACCAAGGACGGCAAGATCACGGGCTTGCGCTGCTATACCGTCGCCGACCACGGCGCCTTCGATGCCTGCGCCAATGCCACCAAGTGGCCGGCCGGCCTGTTCAGCATCATCAGCGGCTCCTACGACATCCCGGCGGCACATGTGTCGGTGGATGGGGTCTACACCAACAAGGCGCCGGGCGGCGTTGCCTATCGCTGCTCGTTCCGTGTGACGGAAGCCGCCTACGCCATCGAGCGTGCCATGGACATCATGGCGCACAAGCTCGGCATGGACCCCATCGAATTCCGCCGGAAAAACCTGATCCGCCGCGAGCAGTTCCCCTACACCTCGGCTTTCGGCTGGGTGTACGATTCCGGCGACTACCAGACCGCTCTCGACAAGGCGGTCGAGACGGTCGGTTACAAGAAGCTGCGCGAGGAGCAAAAGCAAAAGCAGGAGGCGTTCAGACGGGGCGAGACGCGCGAGCTGATGGGCGTCGGCGTCGCCTTCTTCACCGAAATCGTTGGTGCGGGCCCGTCGCGCAATTGCGACATCCTCGGCATCGCCATGTTTGATTCGGCCGAAATCCGCATTCATCCGACCGGCAGCGGTATTTGCCGGCTCGGCACCAAATCGCAGGGCCAGGGCCACGAGACAACCTACGCCCAGATTATTGCGACCGAGTTGGGCATCGCCGCGGATAACATCACGGTCGAGGAAGGAAACACCGACACCGCGCCCTACGGTCTCGGCACATATGGCTCGCGCTCGACCCCGGTCTCCGGCGCGGCCACCGCCATGGCCTGCCGCAAGATCAAAGCCAAGGCGCAGATGATCGCCGCCTATATGCTTGAGGTGCACGACGACGACCTCGAATGGGACGTCGATCGCTTCCGTGTGAAAGGCAATCCGGAGCGCTTCAAGACCATGACCGAGCTTGCCTGGGCGGCGTACCACGAAGTGCCGCCCGGCATGGAACCGGGACTGGAGGCGGTGGACTATTACGACCCGCCCAATTTCACCTTCCCCTTTGGCGCCTACATCTGCGTCATCGACGTCGACGTCGATACGGGCAGCACCAAAGTGCGGCGGTTCTATGCGCTCGACGACTGCGGCACCCGCATCAACCCGATGATCATCGAGGGCCAGATTCACGGCGGCTTGACCGAAGCCTTCGGCATCGCCATGGGCCAGGAGATCCATTACGACGACGAAGGCAACGTGACCACGGCGTCGCTGATGGATTACTTCCTGCCGACCGCGGTCGAAACGCCGCATTGGGAAACCGACTGGACCACGACACCCTCACCGCACCATCCGATTGGGGCGAAGGGCGTGGGCGAGAGCCCGAACGTCGGCGGTGTGCCGTGCTTCTCCAACGCGGTGAACGATGCCTTCAAGTTCCTGGGGTCGACTCATATTCAGATGCCGCACGACAACTGGCGCACCTGGATGGCAGCGGACAAGCTCGGCCTGCACCAGTGATGGTGCGGGCGCGAAGGATCGGGCGGTGCCGGTGAATGGCGCCGCCGGCGTGCTTACATGACAAGCGCCATGACATCGAGCCGCGAGAATATATCCGACCGTCTCGCCGCCGTCGGCTATATCGCCGATCGCGATATCGCGACGGTGTTGTGGCTGATGGATTTCCTCAAGCGGCCGCTGCTGCTCGAAGGCGAAGCGGGCGTCGGCAAGACCGAAGTGGCGAAGGCGCTGGCCGCAGTGCATGGCGCCGAGCTGATCCGCCTGCAATGCTACGAGGGCCTCGACCAGAACGCCGCACTCTACGAATGGAATTACCAGCGACAGCTCCTCGCCATCAAGACGCGCGAGGGCATCGGTGAGGATGCCGACGCTATCGAGGAACACATTTTTTCCGAGCGCTATCTTTTGGAGCGGCCGCTGCTCGCCGCCATCCGCCGCGACAAGCCGCCGGTGCTGCTCATCGACGAGGTGGACCGGGCGGACGAGGAATTTGAAGCGTTTCTGCTTGAACTCCTGTCGGATTTCCAGGTCAGCATTCCGGAACTCGGCACCGTCAAAGCGACCGCGATTCCGCGCGTGGTTTTGACGTCAAACGGGACACGCGAGTTGTCCGACGCGCTGCGCCGACGCTGCCTCTACCATTACGTCGATTTTCCCGAGGTCGACCGCGAGGCAAAGATTATTCTCACACGCACGCCGGGCATCGACACCGCGCTGGCGTTGCAGATCGCACGCATGGTCGCGAGCGTGCGTAAGGAGGATCTGCGCAAAGTTCCGGGCGTTGCCGAAACGCTCGATTGGGCGGCAACGCTGGCAGGCCTGGGCGTGCATGACCTGCGGCAAGAGCCGGAAGCGCTGCACGAAACCATAACGTGCCTACTCAAAACCCGCGAGGACCGCAGCCGCCTCACGCGCGAAGTGACAGAGCGGCTGCTCGGCAAGGTGGCCTGAGAACGAACGAGGCTGAGACCGATGGCAATCGCGGCGCTTGCCAAATCCAGCGAAGATGTCGGAGCGCTGACGCGCCGGCGGGTTGCTGCCTTCGCAGGCACGCTGCGGGACAACGGCTTCAAGGTCGGTATTGCTGAAACAGCGGACGCCCTTGCGATCTTGACGCTATTCCTTGCGGCGAGGCCCGCGTCACTAAAGCCGGCGCTGCGGACACTGTTTTGCGCCACGCATTCCGATTGGGAGCGCTTCGACAAGATTTTCGACGCCTTCTGGCTTGCTCATGGCGTTCGTCAGGCGCGCGTGCTGGAGGGCGCGGCGCCAGAAAGCCTCGCGCGGGTCCGCGAGCTCAAGGACCTCGGGGCGCGCGGCGGAAAGCGCGGACTACCCGACCACGTCGAGCGGCGTAACGATAACGGCGACAGCCCTGGCGACGGCCGCGGCAAACGCGAAGGCGCCTCGCGATTCGAGAATCTGGCCGGCACCGATCTGCGCCATATTGTCGATCCTGCCGACATCGCACAGGCCCATGCGCTAGCCGAACGCTTGGCGCGCGTGATGCGGGCCCGACTAGTCCGTCGCGAACAAGTTCGCCGGCGTGGACGCCGGCTCGACCTGCGCCGCACAATTCATAAGAGTGTCTCCTACGGCGGGACGCCAGTAGACCTCGCCTGGCGGCGCCGCAAGATCAAACCGTTGCGGCTAGTCATGCTGCTCGACGCCTCCGGCTCCATGAGCCTTTACACCGCATTCTTCTTGCGCTTCCTGCATGGCATCGTCGATGCCTTCCGCGAGGCCGAAGCATTTGTCTTCCATACACGGCTTGCGCATGTGTCCGCTTCGCTCCGAGATCGCGACGTCAGCCGCGCTGTCGACCGGTTATCCTTGATGGCGCAGGGCATCGGCGGCGGCACCAAGATCGGCGAGAGCCTCGCCGCCTTCAATCGCTGGCATGCGCGGCGGGTGATCAATTCGCGCACCGCGGTGATGATCGTTTCCGACGGGTATGACACCGGCGAACCAGAACAGCTTGCCGAAGAAATGCGCCGCCTGCGCCGCCGGTGTCGGCGGATCATCTGGCTCAATCCTCTCATCGGCTGGCGCGACTACAGCCCCCAGGCGCGCGGCATGCAGGCGGCGCTGCCCTATGTCGATCTGTTTGCGCCAGCGCACAACCTCGAAAGCCTGGCCGCGCTCGAGCCCTATCTCGCGAGTATCTAGCCATGCAAAGTACCTCTGACCTCCTCGACATCATCTCCGCTCGCAAGGAAACGGGAAAGCCATTCGCACTGGCAACCGTCGTGCGCACGGTGGCGGCAACTGCCGCCAAGGCCGGCGCCAAAGCCGTAATCCTGCCGGATGGCACTATCCACGAGGGATGGATCGGAGGCGGTTGCGCCCGGGCCGCGGTGCTCAAGGCCGCAAAGGACGCGCTAGCCGACGGCCAATCTAGGCTGGTGTCGGTGCAGCCGCCCGATGCGCTGGAAGAGAAAGGCGTTAAGTCTGGTGAGGAGCATGATGGCGTGCGCTTCGCCAAGAACATGTGCCCAAGTCAGGGCACGATGGATATCTTCGTGGAGCCGGTATTGCCGCGGCCACAGGTTGTCATTTGTGGATCGAGTCCGGTGGCAGTCGCTGTCGCCGATCTTGCCAGGCGAACTGGATTCGCCGTCACGGTTTGTGCGCCGGCGGCCGAGCAACCTATATTCGATGAGGTCGATCGCCGCATCGAAGGCTATGCGCTGCCGGTTGACGAGGCCGGTAGGCGCTTTGTTGTTGTCTCGACGCAAGGCCGCGGCGATGAAGCGGCTTTGTTGGCGGCGGTTGCGATCAATGTCGAATACGTCGCCTTTGTTGGCAGCCGCAAGAAGGCGGCCGTGTTGAAAACGGCGCTGGCGAAGCGAGGCGTAGCGCCTGAACGCCTGGCAAAACTCAAGGCGCCTGCAGGTCTCGATCTCGGCGCCATTACCCCTGACGAGATTGCAGTATCGATCTTGGCGGAGATCGTGGCGACGCGGCGAGGCAAGGATTCGCGCGGAAGCCCTCAGCAAGCCTAATCTGAAATTCCAGGAACGGGCCGGAAGGTCCGCTTACTGAGGTGCTGCGGAACCGGCAACGGTGGGCGGTAACGAATCAATAAGAGCGCAACGAACCTCATCTCACCTTTGGTACCGCCACAGTCCAGACACCTGCCATAACGAGCACAGGCAGTGCCAGGATTGCCATCACCACGAATTCTGTCGGTATGAACATGAGTACCCCCATCGATGTCTGGTGGAGTACTCACTACCCTTGATGCGGCAACTCGAAAATTCAGAAAAAGTACCTAAGGGGTTTCCCGTAGACGCACACGGGATGCTCGGACGAGTACATAGCCGGCGGCATACGGGTGGTATGGACATGCTGTCCTCGCGAACGCCGCCTTGATCTATATCAACACAGTCACGCGGACCGGCTTTTACATGGGATATGTCCGGGTTGCGGTGAGTCTCGGCAGAGACCTATCTGTGGCGCCGCCGTGCTTTTGCTGACTCAGGTGGTGCGGAGATTGTGCGCGACCTTTGAGTCCGCCGCCGGCGTGGCGCGAGCTATACGCAGACGCGCCTCTGATAGAGCCGTACCATCTTCCAATAAGCCCCACCCCAGGTGCCGGCAAAGGCAACAGGACGCCAGCCGTAACCTACCGGGGCATTAGTATCGTTGTGCCAGATCTTGCAATCGGCATTAGCCCAGCGGACCACGACCCATTCGGGGCGCACCCACGCGTTAGCGGAAGGTGCCGCGGCCACAGCGAGCAATAGCGCACTTAAGGCGAGCGTCGATCGTCTCATTCCTCTCTCCGTAATGATACCTCCCCATTTTTTGGGGGAGATCGTTTCAGCGGGGCGATATTAATGAATATGGCGAAATTGTGCTAGAGGGACTTCCCACCGCTGGGCAGGTGCAACCGGGTTCGTACCGATATGCATGAACGTCCGCAGTTGGCATTGTGTCACGAGTAACGCCGGTCCACACGGCGGTGCGTAACTATAGGAGAGATGAAGGAGGGCCCCCCCTTCGAGGTCGGCAATCAGGTGTTGATCTCAAGCCACCGCAAGCTGCTGTTGTCAAAAGCAATGGCGGTGAACGTTGCGGAAAAGTCGGAACAAGATTTCGGTAGGTATGATTGAAAGAGGCGAGCGCAAGCGAGCCGCTGATGACGTGTCGAAAGCGGATTAGACGATGTCAAAACCGGGGGGTTGCCACTCCTCCGGGATCAGCTTGGGGGATGCACTGAGACTGCCCAAGGGCATCCGGCATGGAGGCGGCGCGAAGCTCAATCTGGCTCTTGTACGGAACGTGAGAACCTGGCCGGCGGAGCCGGACGAAAACGCGTATGGAGTCTTTGGGCGGTCCAACAGCCAGCTTCGGCTGCCGACTGGACCGCGTGCAAGGGAGACGACGCGGATCCTGCGATCGCCGCCTGCACGCGGCTCATCGGAGCGGCATCACGGGCACGGACCTCGGCACGGCGCATTACATGAAGGAGTGGAGTCACTACAAAAAGCAAGAATACAGGCAAGCTATCGACGAATTTGACGCAGCGATCCAGTTGCGAGGCATGCTTCCCAACGCACACAACGATCGGGGGGGTGCCTACGAGGCGCTCGGAAACTTCCAAGCTGCAGCTCACGACTACGAAAATGCCGCGGCGCTTGGCAGCGCCTTCGCCATGACCAATCTCGGTCGGATGTATGAAACCGGTCGGGGAGTTCCAAAAGATTATAGCGAGGCCCGCCGCTGGTATGAGAAGGGAGCGCAGGGCGGAGATGCTCTGGCCATGAACAACCTCGGCGCTCTTTATGGACGAGGCCAGGGGTGTGATGTCGTCGCCCTCAAGGTCGAGGATGTTGCCCAAAATGGGCACGCAGTTGAGCGCGCGACGGCGCGTCAAAAGAAGACTCGGCAGACCGTCAGGTTTAGAGCGATTCACGCGGCTTGACGGCGGGGGGCGGTTGCTGGTCGCATAGGCCTAAGCAATTAGAAACCACTGGGAGGAAACTATGCTCCGCTTACGCCATCTGTCGCCGCTTGCTGCACTTGCGGCAGTATTGAGTTATGCCGTGCCTTCGTCGGCTGAGACCATCATCGACGAATGGAATAGTGTGAAAGCGCCGCCCGCGCCCGCGCTTAAAGCCGTCACGCTTGATCCCAAGACGACGGCGCTCCTGGTCATTGATATCATCAAGCAGACCTGCAACATGCAAAGGCGCCCACGCTGCGTCGCTTCCATTCCCAAAGTTCAGAAGCTCTTGACTGAGGCCCGCGCCAAAGGCGTGTACGTGATCTACGCCCTGTTCCCCAGTCCCTCACCGACGACCTTCCCCGATCCGAAAATCAGCGATTACGTTCCAGAGCTTGCGCCGAACGGGAACGAGCCCGTTGTGACGGCGTTTGTCGACAAGTTTATCCTTGGCGATAAGGATACCGGCCTTCAAAAGATGCTGAAGGATAAGGGGATAACAACCCTCGTTCCCGTTGGTGTTGCGTCGCATAATGGCGTTCTGTTCACGTCAGTCTCGGCTGCTTTGCGTGGTTTTAACGTGGTCGTGCCTGTGGATGGAATGGCGGGCAATAACGCCTATGAGGACCAGGCCACGGATTACATTTTGACGAGCTCGATCGTTTACAAGGTCACGCTGACCAGCATCGATATGATCAAATTTCAATGATGGGGATAGGTCGTCTGTTGCCCCACCGCCGACCAGATTGAGTTTCGGAAAGGCCGCCGCGAGGCGGTCTTTCTTTTTGTGCACGAGCGGCATCAACCGAGACTGACCTACAGCTGCCGGCAGCTCGGTTCTCCACCACGCTTGCGTAGACGCACATTGACTCGCGCGGAGAGCCTGAATACAGCGTCCTCGATGGGGCTTTGAAAACGAGCGTGGGAGATGAAGATGAAATTGCGCGGCATCGCAGTTTCGCTGTTTGTTGTCTTTTTGGCTGTATCCGCACATGCGCAGGACGCGTTGAAGACCGCGACCGACATGGGTAACAAATGGGCGGCAACGTATGATTCCGGGGATGCCGCTGCGCTTGCTGCAATGTTCACTCAGGATGGCGTGTTCAATCCGCCGCCCGGTACCACGCTGAAGGGCCGCGAGGCGATCGAGAAGGCATTTGCAGCGCGGATGAAAGCCGGCTGGACCAAGGAGACTGTAAACACGACCCAGGCAGGCGGCTCAGGAAACATGGTCTGGGCTACGGGCGAGTATACCCTGCACGGGTCTGGTGAAAATGCCGGCAAACAAGCCGGCGGACGCTTTGGTTGGGTGATGGTCCGCGAGGGTGATGCCTGGCAGATCGTCATGCTCACGGCGACCGCAGCTCCACCGAAGTAAGAACGGTCATGGCCAAGCCGTTCCGGGGCTATATCGTTTTTTATGCGCGATGAGGCTCCCCCGAGCTGATTTGCTGGCAAGGTGTTGTGCTTCGCCTCTGAGCCAGCACAATCCAGGCACGGTTACTCTCGCCAGAACGGCTTGAGGGCTTCGAACTCCGCGTCGGTGCGACTCCAGCCAATATCTTGCAGATCCTGATTGCTGAGTTGCCCTAGCTCGCGGCGACTACGAGCTCGCTGACGCCATTCGGTGATTCGAGACGCACAGCTTGCTACGATGTAGCCAGCCTGCCGGCGACAGCTATCGGACAATGACGAGGCACGAGTAATCGGGATGAATGTCATGATGCTCTCCGGTCGAGCGCTTGAGTTTCATCGATAAAAAAAGGCTAAGGGATTCGTTACATTGCAAATGTGACGCCCATCACAAAAACGCGCGGTGGCGCTCGGGGGGTGGAAAAATAAACGGGGTCTAAAGCTCGCCTTAAGGTACCCTGAAGGTAAGCTCATTGCTTCCAGCTAACGTCTGTAAGCGTGAGCGCCGCGGCTGTGAACAATCTCACGCCCCGCTTCTTTCGGCCGATAGAGTTCCGGCTTTGCTGCCCAATGCGTGCGCAGACGGGTCCGAGTCCTGCGCCCCAGTCATCAGCTTGCCATCGGGTTCTGTGCGGGCGGCAGGTCATGCAGATGGCAGGCGGCAAGATGCGCGCTGCCGATCAACCGCAGCTGCGGCTCCTCCGTACGGCAGCGCTCGAACACGTACGGGCAGCGGGTGTGGAAGCGGCACCCTGTCGGCGGATTTATCGGGCTTGGCACGTCGCCTCTGAGAATGATGCGTTGGCGAATAGCCCCGGGCTCCGGGACCGGAGCCGCCGAAAGCAGCGCTTTGGTGTAGGGGTGCTTGGGGCCGGAGAAGATATTTCGCTTCGGTGCGAGCTCGACGATTTTGCCGAGATACATGACTGCTACGCGATGCGTCATGTGCTCGACGATGGCGAGATCATGACTGATGAACAGCAGAGCGAGGCCGAGGTCGAGCTGGAGATCCTGCAGCAGGTTCACGATTTGCGCCTTGACCGATACATCCAGCGCCGAAACCGCCTCGTCGCACACGATCAGGTCCGGCTCGGCGGCAAGCGCCCGCGCAATCCCGATACGCTGGCGTTGCCCGCCGGAGAACTCATGCGGCCATCGGTTGACCGCGTCGCGCGGCAGCCGGACCTTGTCCATCAGCACGCCGATCCGCGCCTCCAGGTCTGCTGACGACTTTGCGAGCCCGAAATTGCGTATGGGCTCGGCAATGATGTCATGCACGCGCATGCGCGGATTAAGGCTCGCAAACGGGTCCTGGAAGACCACCTGCACACGACGGCGCAGCGGGCGAAGCGCGCGCGGTGACAGGTCGTCGATCCGACGTCCGTCGAGGACCACCTGGCCCGCAGTGATATCGAACAGCCGAAGGATCGCGCGCCCGACGGTGGACTTGCCGCAGCCCGATTCGCCGACCAACGCCAAAGTTTCCGCCCTGCCGATGTCAAACGAGACGCCGTCTACCGCGTAGACCCATCGTTTGTGACCGATGTTGAGAGCAGCAAGACTTGAACGCACCGGGAAATGCTTCTTGAGATCGTTGACCTGAAGAAGCGGAATGCTCACGCCGCCACCATGGCTTTGGGCGCAAAATGGCATGCCGCAAGATGGCCCGGCGCTTTGAGCTCAAGCGCCGGTGGTATGCGCCGACAAACCTCGCTTGCCAGCGCACAGCGGCTGGCGAAGACGCAGCCGGCAATGCGCTGCTTCAGGTTTGGCACGACACCCGGTATCTCGGCGAGCCTTGTCGCTTTGCCGTCGAGCGAGGAGCCAAGTTTCGGCAGCGCGCCGAGGAGACCTTGCGTGTAAGGGTGTCGCGGGCTGCGGAAGAGCTCGCCGACCGGCGCTTCTTCCACCTTACGACCCGCATACATGACCAGGACGCGTTCGGCGATCTCCGCCACCACCCCGAGATCGTGAGTGATGAGAATGATGGCGGCGCCCACCCGCTGCTTGAGGTCGCTCATCAGATCGAGGATCTGCGCCTGAATGGTCACGTCGAGCGCTGTGGTCGGCTCGTCGGCGATCAGGAGCTTCGGGTTGCAGGCGAGCGCGATGGCGATCATCACCCGCTGCCGCATGCCGCCCGAGAGCTGATGCGGATATTCACGCACGCGCCGTTGCGGCTCGGCGATACCAACAAGCCGCAAGATCTCCACCGCACGTCCCTCGGCCGCGTGGCGGCCAAGGTCCTGATGGAGCCGCAGGGTCTCGCGGATCTGGCGCCCTACCGTGAGCACCGGATTAAGACTGGTCATCGGCTCCTGAAAGATCATGCTGATCTGGTTGCCCCGGATGTCGCGCATGGCGCGCTCATCGAGCTTGAGCAGATCGATCCCCTCGAAACGGATGCTGCCGCCGATCTTGCCCGGCGGCTCGGGGATCAGGCGCAAAACCGAGCTCGCCATTACGGTCTTGCCGCAGCCGCTCTCGCCGACGATCGCTAGCGTCTCGCCGGGCTCGACGCTGAACGAGACGCCGTCCACGGCCCGGTTCACCCCCTCGGGGGTGCGGAAATGCGTTTGCAGATTTTCAATTTCCAGCAAAGCCATTTGCAAACGCCGTCACAGCCTTTTCATCATGCGCGGATCAAGCGCATCGCGAAGGCCGTCGCCCAGCAGATTGACCGCAAGGACGGTCAAGGAAAGGAAGAATGCTGGAAAGAACACAATGTACGGCTTGACCTGCCAGAGGGCGCGGCCTTCGGCCATGATGTTGCCCCACGACGGGATCGTGGGCGGTGTCCCGGCGCCGATGAACGACAGGATCGCTTCCACGATCATGGCGCTGGCGCACACATAGGTCGCCTGCACCGTCATCGGCGCAACCGTGTTCGGCAGAATGTGGCGGAGGAGGATAGTGCCCGTGCGTGTACCCGCGGCCACTGCCGCGTCCACATAGGGCTGCTCGCGCAACGACAGGACGACGCCGCGGACAAGGCGTGACACCCGCGGAATCTCCGCAATGGTAATCGCGGTGATCACGTTGCCGACGCTCCCGCGGGTGAGCGCCATCAGCGCAATGGCAAGCAGGATCGGAGGGATCGACATCATTCCATCCATCACCCGCATGATGAATCCATCGGCCCAGCGGAAGAAACCAGAGACGAGGCCGATGGTGAGGCCGGCAATTGAGGCGAGGAGCGCCACTGAGAAACCCACGCCAAGCGATACCCGCGCGCCGTAGAGCACGCGTGAATAGATGTCGCGGCCGAGCATGTCGGTGCCGAACCAGAATGCGGCAGAAGGCTCGCGGGTGCGCCGCGCCGGCGCAAGCGCGGTGGGATCGACGGTGCCCAGCCAGGGCGCGAGCAACGCGATCAGCAGCATCGTTGCCACCAGCGCTCCGCCAATGGCGATGGCGGGATGTCGCCAGAGGAAACCGATCAAGCCGCGCCGGACCCTTACCGGCGGAAAGATATCGGGCAACTCAGGAGCCGCGGCAAAAGCGGGTGCGGCCGCTGCTGTCACAGCCTTGTCGGGTGCCAATGCGGTCGCGTGCGAGGGGCTGCTCAATACCGGATCCTTGGATCAAGCAGCGTGTAGAGAAGATCGATTAGCAGATTTACCAGGACATAGACGACGCTGAACAACAGCACGATGCCCTGAATAACCGGATAATCGCGGCGGAGGATTGCATCGACCGTAAGCCGGCCGATCCCTGGGATCGCGAACACGGACTCGGTCACGACCGCCCCACCGATCAAAAGCGCGATGCCGATACCGATCACGGTTACGATCGGCACGGCGGCATTCTTCAAGGCATGCAGGAAGAGGATGCCGCTCTCTCCCATGCCCTTCGCGCGCGCCGTGCGGATATAGTCCTGCTGCAAGACTTCAAGCATTGTCGCGCGGGTTACGCGGGCGATCAGCGCGATATAGACGAAGCCAAGCGCGATCGCGGGCAGGATCAGGTTGGCCAGCCACGGCCCCAGCCCATTCCTCAACTGCGTGTAGCCCTGCACCGGCAGCCAATCGAGCTCCAGCGCAAACACATAGGCGAGCAGATAACCGACGACGAAAACCGGAACCGAGAAGCCCAGCACCGCGAATGCCATGACGGCACGGTCGATGAGGGTATCGGCCTTCCACGCGGCCAGCACCCCGATCGGCACGGCGATGGAGACCGCGAGTATCAGCGTGACCACCATCAGCGACAGCGTCGGCTCGATGCGCTGGCCGATCAAGTCCGCCACCGGGAGATTGGTAAAGATCGAGGTGCCGAGATCGCCGTGAAGGATCTGCCACACCCACTCGCCAAAACGCACGAGGAACGGCCGGTCGAGACCAAGGCTCTGGCGAATGCGCTCGACATCGGCAGGGGTCGCCTGATCGCCTGCGATGACAGCAGCCGGATCCCCGGGCGCAATGTAGAGCAGGCTGAACACGAACAGCGCAACAACCGCCATCACCGGGATGGTCGCCAGAATGCGCCGAATGACGTAGTTCAGCATGGGCTCACTCTAGCAGGATTTATGCCGATAGCCGCCCAAAGGCACCTACGCCGCCTTGCTGACCCCCCAGAAGAACGGCAGCGGGCCCTTTACGATCCCGGATACGTTTGAGCGCCAGGCTTGATGGGTGAGGAAGAAGCCGGTCGGGGCGTAGACCACGTCCTCGCATGCCGCCCGGTTGAGCCGGCCTATCGCCGTCTTCTCCTGCTCGAAGCTCGGCGCCTCGTACCACGCTGCGATCTCGGCTTCGACCTTCTCGCTCGTTGGCCAGCCGAACCATGCCTTGTCGCCGTTCGCGCGGATCGCCGTGTAGCTCGAAGGATCGACGCACACGGCACCGGCATGCCAGGTGTGGAACATGTGCCAGCCGCCCTGACCGGGAGGCGATTTCTGTGCGCGGCGCGCTGCGGTGGTGCCCCAGTCGATGGCGTTGAAATCCACATTCATGCCCAGGCGCTTGAGCAGGTCGGCCGTAACCTCGCCCTGAGCTTTGGCGACCTGAAGATCCTGCGCGATGAGGCATATGATCGGCTGACCGCCATAACCGCTTTGCTCGAGCAGGCGTTTGGCTGCGTCCAGATCGCGCGGACCCTTGAGGATCTCGCCTCCCTCTTCGGTGTAAAGCGGCGTGCCCGGGGTAAAAAAGCCGGGGAGCGGCTTCCAATAGGCGTCGTCCCCGACAACCGCGCGCATGTAATCCTCCTGGCTCATTGCGGTGAGGATGGCGCGGCGCGCGTGCACGTTGTTGAAAGGAGGATAGAGATGGTTCATGCGGAAGCTGCCGATATTCCCCAGCGGATCGGCGATATCGACCACCACGTTGCGGCTCTTTTTTAGTACCGGCACAAGATCGGCGATCGGCGTTTCCCACCAATCGACTTCACCGCTTTGCAGCGCAGCCGATGCGGTTGCTGGATCTGGCATGACCACCCATTCGATGCGGTCGACCAAGATCTGCTTTCCTCCCGAGAGCCAGGAGCTTGGCTCCTGTCGGGGCACATAGTCTGCAAACTTTTCAAATACCGCCCGCGCGCCCGGGACCCATTCGCTGCGCACGAATTGCATCGGCCCGCTGCCCACATAATCGCTGATGGGCTTGAACGGGTCGGTAGCCGCAATGCGCGCGGGCATCATGAAACACGAGGGCGTCCCGACCTTTCCCAGGGCGATCAGCAATTTCGAATAGGGCCGTTTGAGCCTCCAACGAAAGGTCCGGTCATCGACAGCGACGAGCTCGTTCTCGATCGCCTTGATCATCAGGCCCATGTTGTCGCGCGCCTGCCAGCGGGCAAGGCTCGCGATCACGTCCTTTGCGAGCACCGGTTCACCGTCGTGGAATTTCAGATTGGGCCGGAGCCGGAACGTCCAGGTGAGGCGGTCGGCCGACACGTCCTCCAATTCGACCATCTGGCGTTGGGGCTGCAGGTTGGCGTTCACGCCATAGAGCAGGTCCCACACCAATGCGGCACCGTTGCGCACCACATACTGCGTGTTCCAGATCGGATCGAAATTGGCGAGGTCGGCCTGCGGCACGAAGCGCAGCGTGCGCGCCGCGAGGCGTTGCGAGACGGCAGGGCTCGCAAGTCCGGCTGTGGCTGCGAACGCGCCTGCGCCGGTTGCGGATTTCAGGAATGCTCTTCGATCCATGTGCGTACTCCGCTCACGGAGCGCGCGCCCCAGGACGCTCCATTCAGGCTATAGGGACATCAGGCAGCCTTGCCGACGTCCCAGAAAAAGGGAAGCGGTCCCCGCTCTATCCCGGTGACGTTCTTCCGCCAGGCCTGGTGCGTCAGATAAGATCCGAGCGGCGCGTACACGACGTGATCGAGGGCAGCCTTGTTGAGCCGGCGAGCCGCGGCTTGCTGCTCGGCAAAGGACCTCGCATCGTACCAGGCGGCGATCTCGGCTTCCACCTCCGGAATGTTGGGCCAACCGAACATCGCTTTCTCGCCATTGGCGCGCAAGAACTTGTTGGAAGGGTCGACCGAATCCACCCCATAGACGCCGGTGTGGTAGAGCTGCCAGCCGCCGTGGCCGGGAGGGGATTTCTGCGCCCGGCGGGCGACGACGGTGCCCCAGTCCGCGGCAACAAAATCGACGTTAAGCCCGAGCCGATGCAGCAGGTCAACGGTTACATCACCCCACACCTTGTGAGTCGCGAGGTCCTGCGCAGCCATCAGGATAATCGGCTCACCGGAATAGCCGCTTTTCGCGAGCAGATGTTTCGCAGCATCGACATCCCGCGGGCCCTTCAGGATTTCACCCCCTTCTTCGTTGTAGAGCGGCGAGCCGGGAACGAAGAAGCCGGGCATCGGCTTCCACAAGCTGTTGTCGTCCCCGACATAGGCACGCATGTAATCTTCTTGGCTCATGGCCATCAGGATGGCGCGGCGCGCCCGCACGTCATTGAACGGCGGGAAGAGATGATTCATGAACAACATGCCGGTTGACCCGAGCGGATCGGCGATGTCGACAGCGACGTTGCGGTTCTTGCGCAAGGTGGGAATCAGATCGGGCAGCGCCCGCTCCCACCAGTCGACCTCACCGCTCTGCAACGCGCCGGCAGCCGTGGCGGAATCGGAGATCACTATCCATTCCACCCGCTCGACAAGGATCCGCTTTCCGCCGGCGAGCCAGGCGGCGGGTTCTTGCCGCGGGCTGTAATCGGGAAACTTCTCGAAAACCGCCCTTGCACCGGGCAGCCATTCGTTCTTGACGAAGCGCATCGGCCCGCTGCCGACATATTCGCTGATCTGCTTGAAGGGATCGGTGGCGGCGATCCGGGCGGGCATGATGAAGCAGCATGGGGTGGCCAGCTTGCCGAGCGCCAGTAGCATCTTCGGAAACGGCCGCCGCAGAGACCAACGGAAGGTCCGGTCATCGACGACGGCCAGCTCGTTCTCCACGGCCTTGATCATCTGGCCCATGGGCTCGCGTGCTGCCCAACGGCGCACGCTGGCCACAGCATCCTTTGCCAGCACCGGCTCGCCGTCGTGAAATTTCAGCCCGGGCCGCAGCCGAAATGTCCAGATGAGGCCATCCGCGGACACTTCCTCGGAGTCAATCATCTGACGTTGCGGCTGCAGGTCGCTATCGATGCCGTAAAGCGTGTCCCACACCAGCAGCCCGGCGTTGCGCGCGATATAGGCCGTGCTCCAGATCGGATCGAAATTGGCGAGATCCGCATGGGGAACGAGCCGCAGCGTGCGCGCTGTGGCCGCTTGCGAGATTGCGGGCCTCGCGAGGCCATTGAGGGCCGACGCGGCGAGCGCTGCGCCCGTGCTTTTTAGCAATATCCTTCGGTCCACGCGGTTGCCCTCGCACGCGGATCAAACAGCTTTGGCAACTCCCCAGAAGAACGGTACCGGGCCCTTTACGATCCCGCCCACGTTGCTGCGCCAAGCCTGATAGCCGAGGAAGAACCCGGTCGGCGCGTAAACTACGCCCTCGAGTGCGGCCTTGTTGAGGCGCCGGATCGCGGCCTTCTCCTCTTCGAGCGTTTTGGCCTCTAACCAGGCCGTGACTTCCGCCTCGACGGGGGGGAGATCAGGCCAGCCGAACCAGGCCTTGTCGCCGTTGGCGCGCACCCCGATCGCAACAGCCGGGTTCACGCAATCCGCTCCGGAGTGCCAAGTGTGGAACATCTGCCAGCCGCCTTGCCCGGGCGGCGACTTTTGGGCGCGACGCGCACCGACCGTGCCCCAGTCGATGGCGGCAAAATCGACGTTCATGCCGAGACGCTTGAGCAGATCGGCCGTGACATCGCCCTGTGCTTTGGTGAAGGCAAGGTCCTGCGCCACCAGACAAGTGACCGGCTGACCCGCGTAGCCGCTTTGCGCCAAGAGCTTCTTCGCCCCGTCGAGATCGCGGGGGCCCTTGAGGATCTCGCCACCCTCTTCGGTGTAGAGAGGAGTACCGGGCGTGAAAAAACCCGGCAGCGGCTTCCACAGGGCGTCATCATCGCCGACGATGGCGCGCATGTAGTCTTCCTGGCTCATGGCCATGAGGATCGCGCGCCGTGCACGCACATCGTGGAATGGCGGATAAAGATGGTTCATTCGGAAGGCGCCGATGTTTCCAAGCGGGTCGGCGATATCCACCTTGATATTTCGGTTTTTGCGCAGGAGCGGCACGAGATCGGGAATGGGCGTCTCCCACCAGTCGATCTCGCCGTTCTGCAGGGCCGCCGCGGCGGTGGCGGGGTCGGGCATTATCACCCACTCGATGCGATCGAGGGCCATGCGCTTGCCGCCCGCGAGCCATGACGCAGGTTCCTGCCGCGGCACGTAATCGCTGAATTTCTCGAACACCGCCTTGGCGCCTGGCACCCACTCGTCCTTGACGAAGCGCATGGGCCCGCTGCCGACATATTCGCTGATCTGCTTGAACGGGTCGGTCTGAGCGATCCGCTCCGGCATGATGAAGGCCACCTGGGTGCTGACTTTGCCCAGCGCCAGAAGCATCTTCGGAAAAGGTTTCTTCAGCACCCACTTGACGGTGCGGTCGTCGACCGGCGTGACCTCCTGCTGGATGCCCTTGAGCATCTGGCCCATGAGGTCGCGCGCCGACCACCGGTTGAGGCTCGCCGTCACATCCTTGGCCAGCACCGGCTCACCGTCGTGGAACTTCAATCCTGTGCGCAGGCGGAAAGTCCAGGTGAGGCCGTCCGAAGAGACTTCCTCGGACTCCACCATCTGCCGCTGCGGCTGCAGCTTTTCGTCCATCCCATAAAGAGTGTCCCACACCAAGGCCGAGGCATTGCGCACCACATATTGCGTGCCCCAGATCGGATCGAAATTTGCGAGGTTGGCTTGCGGGACGAAACGGAGCACCCGCGCCGCCGCGCCTTGCGCAATAGCCGGGGTGCACAATTTGCCCGCCATTCCCAGCGTGCCCCCGCCCGCAACGACTTTCAGAAGCGTTCTGCGATCCATGACCTGATCTCCCAGAGCGTGCCTAGAGTTGCGCCAGTCTGCCTCGTTATTAGATGCGCCTGCAGTCGCGCGACCACTCCGTCGAGCGCAGTGGCGCCATCGCTAGTTCCAGCAAACGCCATGCCAGCCCTGACATCCTGGTCCTGGCGAGGCGAGCGCGTCAAGCCTGAGATGTGCGCCGCACGTGCGGCCAGATAGCGCTGAGCTATCTCGCCCTTTTTACGAAGGCAGCGAGGTCGGTCAAACGGTGCTGCCAAAACAGATAAACGCCCTTGCTCTCTTGCACGTCCGCAAGATTCGCCGTGCTGTACACGGCTCTCCTTTCACGTCACCGATACTGGATAAGGCCCAAGTAACGCGCCATCGGGTGAAAATCCCTGTCGTTGTGGAGCAGTGCCCTGCGGTTCTCGATGCACCAGGTGCCGATCAGGAGGTCGATAGTCTTGCGAATGGTGATGCCGCGCCTGCGCAAGGCACGAAAATTCCGGGCCGCTATGACAGCAATTATCTCGCCGGCCATGGGCACAATTTCGAAGCGGCGCAGCAGATCCTCGACTTCTCGAGCTGCCCGCTCAGTCTCCAAGCCTTGCAGGACTTCGCAGAGCATCAGATCCCCAATGACGATCTCGTCCGTGCCGAGAGCCGTGCGCAGACGCCGGACGTGAGGTGCATTGCGGCCGTTGAGAAAGTCGATCCAGACGCTACTGTCGACAACAATCACCCGGCTCCTCGCCCTTTACGGCTCCGGGCGAGGTTGCCGCGCCAGCGGTATTTGCCGAAAGCTCCGGCGACCTCCCGCTGCCGCCACAACCGGATCATCAAACGGAGTGCCTGCTCTACTATCTGCTTTTTGGTTGCGTGCCCGGAAGCCTTCTGGGCTTCTGCCATCAGCGCATCATTGATTTCTATGTTAGTGCGCATTGGCGACTCCCGCTGGTATGTGTAGGATCTTACTCTACAGTACACATCATAGCCCCTGCAACAGCCAGCTGATGCGTAGATTGCCAAGCGGCTGATCTTAGAATGAGCTCAAAGGCTGGACCGCAGGCAAGGTCGGTCAAGCCGCTGCAAATTTGTTCGATGGCTTGGGGTGCCACCAGCGGCCGGCAATTACCACCCCTTCCGCGGTGATCCGGCGATCCCCGGCCAAGTGCTCGCCCACGACATCCACATAGTCGAAGCGGCCCTCCTTCACCGACAGTATCGTTGCATCGCCGACGCTGCCGGGCTTGAGGCTGCCGAGCTCAGGACGCTTCAAAGCGAAGGCGGAATTGGCGGTAGATGCCGCAATCACGTCTACAAGCGGCATGCCGAGACAGAGAAACTTCGAGAGCGTGGTGACTTGATCAAAGGCAGGGCCGTTGATGCACAGCGCATGCACGTCCGAGGAGATGGTGTCCGGCAGGAAACCATTTGCCAGCATGGCGCGCGCGGTCTTGAACGCAAACGAACCTTTGCCATGGCCGATATCGAACAATACGCCGCGCTGGCGCGCTTCCCTCACCGCCCGTTTGATAGTTCCCTGCGCGGTTGCAGGCGAGTTTGGAAATGGGCGAAACGCGTGGGTGAGGATATCGCCGGGCCGCAGGCGTGCGAGCACTTCTTCATAGCTGGGCGGCGGCTCATCGATGTGCGCCATCACCGGCAAACCGACTTCCTCCGCCACCTGCAGCGCGACATCGAGGGGGACGGTTCCGGAGCGCCCTGAAGCGCGCGCGCCGACCCGGACCTTGATGCCGACGATGAGATCCGGGTTGGCGCGCGCGACCTCGACCGCATCCGCCGGCGCGAGCAGGCGAATGTTTTCGCTCTCGCCGACCATCACTCGCTGCGAGAACGCGAAAATGCCGCCGAAAGAAATATGCAGATAGGCGAGGATGCGCACCTCGCTGCGCTCGATGACGTGCTTGCGGAAGCCGGCAAAATTGCCCGGTCCCGCGCTGCCGGTGTCGATTGCGGTGGTCACGCCCGAGCGGCGGCAGAAATCTTCGGCATCGATCCCGAGCGAGGTGCCGCCCCAATAGACGTGGGTATGCAGGTCGATCAATCCCGGTGTCACGATCGTTCCGGAGACGTCGCGCACCTCGGTGCTCGCATCGGCATTCAATCCGGCGCCGATTTGCGCCACCTTGCCTCGCGAGAACGCCACATCGGTGACAGCGTCGAGCTTCTGCGACGGATCGATCACTCGGCCGCCGCGGAGGATGAGGTCGTTGCTCATTTCACCTCGATCATTCCGACCTGATTGGTAAGGCTGTGCGCCGTCACCGGATTCCGATCGCTCAGAGTAGCGCCCGGTGCTCTCCCAAGATAGTCTGCGAGCCATGCTGGACGGTGTTCCACAACCGGCGCCAATGTCGCCCGGCCGCAAAATCAAAGCCGGATCGGGCTGATGCGCTACGAGCTTTACTACTGGCCGACGATTCAGGGCCGTGGCGAGCTCGTCCGCCTCGCTCTGGAAGAGGCCGGAGCCGACTACGTCGACGTGGCGCGCCGGCCGGGCAAGCGCGGCGTGCCGGCAATGACCAAGCTGATGGACGACAGGCGCAGCAAGCGCCCGCCCTACGCCCCGCCGTTCATCCGGGCGGGAAAGCTCGTCATCACTCAGACTGCGAACATTCTGCTTTACCTCGGGCCTCGGCTCGGGCTCGCGCCCGGTGACGAGGCGGGTCGACTATGGGCGCACCAGCTGCAGCTCACGATCTCCGATCTCGTGGTCGAGATTCATGATACCCACCATCCCGTCACGACCTACCTTTATTACGAGGAGCAACGGCCGGCCGCCAAACGCCGCACGGCGGATTTTTGGCGCTATCGCGTGCCGAAGATCCTCGGCTACTTTGAGCGCGTGCTGGCAAGGAGCGGCGGCCCGCATGTGCTCGGCCGCAGGCTCTGCTATGTAGACCTCTCGTTGTTTCAGATCGTCGAGGGATTGCGCTACGCGTTCCCCGAGCGGATGAAGCGGTTCGAGAAGAAGGTGCCCCGCCTCGTCGCCCTGCACGATCGCGTCGCCAAGCGCCCGCGTATCGCTGCCTATCTCGCCTCCAAACGGCGGATCCCGTTCAGCCAGTGGGGAATCTATCGCTATTTCAAGGAGCTTGATCGTTAAGTGGAGCACAGAAATGAACGCGCCGGTTGATATCGCTCTGTCGCCTTATCGGCATACGCCGCTGTTTCCGCTCGGCATGGACGGCAGCCCGTATCGCAAGCTCACCAGCGACGGCGTGCGGGTGGAGAACATCGGCCACGCGGATATGCTGGTCGTGGAGCGCGAGGCCCTGCGCACGCTGGCAGAGGCGGCCTTCACCGATATCAATCATCTCTTACGGCCGGGCCACCTCAAGCAGCTGCGCTCCATCCTCGATGACCCCGAGGCGAGCGAGAACGACAAGTTCGTAGCCTACGATTTCCTGAAGAATGCCAATATTGCGGCGGGCGGCGTGCTCCCGATGTGCCAGGACACGGGAACCGCCATCATCATGGGCAAGAAGGGCCGGCTGGTGTTCACCGACGGCGACGATGAAGCAGCGCTCGCCGAGGGCGCGCGCGACGCCTATCTCAAGCGCAATCTGCGCTATTCGCAGCTCGCGCCGATTTCGATGTTCGAAGAGAAGAACACCAGGTCGAACATGCCGGCGCAGGTGGAGATCTATGCCGAGGGGCGAGGAGAGAACGAGCAGGCCTACAAGCTCTTGTTCATCGCCAAGGGCGGCGGCTCGGCCAACAAGGCCTTCTTGTTCCAGGCAACGCCCTCGATTCTCACGCCTGACCGCATGATCGCATTCCTGAAGGAGAAAGTGCTCACGCTCGGGACCGCCGCTTGCCCGCCGTACCATCTCGCGATTGTCATCGGAGGCACCTCGGCCGAGCTGACCATGAAGACCGTCAAGCTGGCCTCGTGCCGCTACCTGGACGACCTCCCAACCCATGGATCCGAGGACGGTCACGCCTTCCGCGATCTCGATATGGAAAACCAGGTGCACAAGCTCACGCAATCGCTGGGAGTGGGTGCGCAGTTCGGGGGGAAATATTTCTGTCACGACGTGCGCGTCGTCCGGCTGCCCCGTCATGGCGCTTCGCTCCCGATCGGGCTCGGCGTTTCCTGCTCCGCCGACCGCCAGGCGCTTGGCAAGATCACGCCGGAGGGCGTTTGGCTCGAACAGCTCGAGCATAATCCGGCGCAATATCTGCCCGAGGTCGACGCCTCCAGGCTTGGCGGCGATGTGGTCGAGATCGACCTGGGTAGACCGATGCGAGAGATCCGGGCGCAGCTCTCCAAACACCCGATCAGGACCCGCCTCTCGCTTACCGGACCGATGGTCGTTGCCCGCGATCTTGCCCATGCCAAGCTGCGCGAGCGTCTGGAAAGAGGCGAGGGGCTGCCGGACTATTTCAAGAATCATCCGGTCTACTACGCCGGCCCGGCAAAGACGCCGCAGGGCTACGCATCCGGCGCGTTCGGTCCGACCACCGCCGGCCGTATGGATTCATTCGTCGCGGATTTCCAAGCTGCTGGCGGCTCAATGGTGATGCTGGCCAAGGGCAATCGCTCCCCCGCCGTGCGCGAGGCCTGCCAGAAGCATGGGGGATTCTATCTCGCCTCGATCGGAGGGGCTGCTGCGAACCTTGCGGAGCACTGCATCAAGAAGGTGGAGACGGTTGAGTATCCCGAGCTCGGCATGGAGGCGATCTGGCGGATAGAGGTCGAGAACTTCCCTGCTTTCATTGTCATTGACGACAAGGGCAACGACTTCTTCAAGGAGCTGAACCTGGGATAACGATCGATCTCTCGACAACTCCGGTTCTTTAGGGCAAAACTCTCTGGTGGTTTGCATAGGGAAACGACGATGGCGATCATCAAGGTAACCGATATGGCTTACGGGCGGCTGCGTTCCCCCGACCTGGATATCATGGAAGAATTTCTTACGCGGTTCGGCATGACTCGCACAGAACGGACGCCGACTGCGCTCTACATGCGCGGCACCGATCCCAACCACCACATCCATGTCACGGAGAAAGGCGAGCCCAAATTCGTGGGCTTTGCCTATTACGCTGCGAACGAGGACGACCTCAAGCGTGTGGCCAAGGCGCCGGGAGCTTCCGGAATCGAGCATATCGACGAGCCTGGTGGCGGCAGCCGCGTGCGATTGACCGAACCCAATGGCTATCAAATCGAGGTGGTGCATGGGATCGCGCCGGCGGCGCCGATACCCGTGCAGCGACAGAAGCTCAACACCGGCCTCGATCCGCTATCGCGGGCGGGCGAGCTGATGCGCTTGCCCAGGGGACCCTCGCATGTAAAGCGCATTGGCCATGGCGTGCTGATGACGTCGAAATTTCGCGAGACCGTAGCCTGGTTCCGCGACACTCTGGGGTTCATCTGCTCGGATGACGTCTACGTGGGCGAGCAAAGCAACCTGATCGGCTCCTTCAATCGCTGCGATCGCGGGGATACCTATGTTGACCATCACGTGTTCTTCTGCCTCAACCATCAGAAGACCGGCCTCAATCACTTGTCCTTCGAGGTCCAGGACATCGACGATGTCGCGATGGGCCACGACTATCTGGCCCAGTTTGGCAAATACGAGCACATGTGGGGCATCGGCCGACACGTGCTCGGCAGCCAGGTGTACGATTACTGGGCGGATCCCTGGGGACGCGTGCATGAGCATTGGGCGGACAGCGACCGTTTGAACCTGGCCAACGGTTCAAATCTGGTTCCCGCCGAAGAAGCCCTCACCTCCCAGTGGGGCGAGGCGCCGCCCGAGAAGTTCATCAATCACGCCAGTCTCTGAAGGTCAAATCGATGCAATACGATCCCAGCAAAGCTGCACCCAACGTGGTCTCCACCGCGGCGGCAACGGCAGCTACCGCGGCGGTAATCAAACCGCGGGCACAGGGTCCACTGGTCTGGCTCGATATGGACCAGCAACAGCTCGACGATGCCTATGATCAGATCGTCTACGCCCCCAATCGCGACCAGGTCGGAAAACGCCGGGTCGCAAACAGCAACAAGACACGCGCCGTCCTGGGCATGCCGCGGCGCGTTGCATACGGTCCGAGCGAGATCGAGAAGCTGGATATCTATCGCACCACTCGCCCCAACGCGCCGGTCAACATCTTTGTGCATGGCGGTGCCTGGCGTGCAAACCAGGGTGCCGATTACGCGTTTCTCGCCGAGCCTTTCGTCAACGCTGGCGCTCACTACGTCATCCTTGATTTCACCAACGTCGACGCAGCAGGCGGCAGCTTGTTTCCGATGGTCGAGCAGGTGCGACGCGCAGTCGGCTGGGTCTATCGCAATGCCGCCGGTTTCGGCGGCGATCCCACCCGGCTCTACCTTACGTCGCACTCTTCCGGATCCCACCTCGCGGGGTGCGTTGTCACGCACGATTGGCGCAGGGAGAACCTGCCGCTGGACGTCCTCAAGGGTGCGACCTTGAGCAGCGGGATGTATGAGCTCAAGCCGGTGCGGCTCTCAAAACGCTCCAAATACGTCAAGTTCACCGATGAGATGGAGGAAGCGCTCAGCGCGCAGCGTCATATCGACAAGCTCCACACTCCGCTCATGCTCGCCCATGGGACTTACGAGACGCCGGAGTTTCAGCGGCAGACGCGTGATTTCCACGCAGCGGTGAAAGCCGCGGGCAAGCCCGCCGACCTCATCGTCGGCGAGGGCTACAATCATTTCGAAATGCTGGAGACCCTGGGAAATCCCTATGGCCTCCTGGGTCGCGCTGTTTTCGCTCAAATGGGGCTTGCGGGGCGCCAAGCGAGCCTGTGTTGAGCGCACGCCTCGCTGTTTCGTGGCAACGATGCCTCAGAAGATCACGACCTCTTCCCGCGCTTTGGTCCAAGCGGCCGAAGGGGAGATCGAGAGCCTCTCAGCCGAGGAGGCAATTGCGCTGCACGGGCGCAAGGACGTGGTCCTGGTCGATCTGCGCGACATTCGCGAGCTGGCGCGCGAGGGGCGAGTGCCGGGCGCCTTCCACTGCCCGCGCGGAATGCTCGAATTCTGGGTTGATCCGGAAAGCAAGTACCACAAGCCGGTTTTTGCCCAGGACAAGCGTTTTGTGTTTTTCTGCGCCGCCGGGCAGCGCTCGGCGCTCGCAACCCAGTGCGCGCAGCGCATGGGCCTGATGCCGGTTTCGCACATAAGGGGTGGCTTCACAGCCTGGAAGGGGGGCGGCGGCCCGGTCGAGATGCCGCCGGCGAGGCCCGCGCCTTAGGTTCGCATGGCTCTAAAGCTCGTCATCGGCAACAAGAACTACTCCTCATGGTCGTTTCGGCCGTGGTTGGCGATGAAGGTCGCCAGCATCCCTTTCGAGGAAGAGGTCATTGCGCTCGACGCAAGCGACTTCAAGGCTCGTCTTGGTGCGTTCTCCGGCAACGGCAAAGTGCCGCTGCTCGTTGATGACAATGTGCATGTGTGGGAATCGCTTGCCATCCTGGAATATCTCGCTGAGAGATTTCCCAGTGCAAACCTGTGGCCGCGCGACCCCACCGCGCGCGCCAGGGCCCGTGCAATTGCTGCCGAGATGCATTCCGGCTTTGCCCCGCTGCGACGGCATTTACCCATGAACATGCGCCGCCCGGTGCGCCGCCGGGAGCTCACTCCGCAAGCGCATGCGAATATCCAGCGCATCGAGGCGATCTGGACGGATTGTCGCAGTCAATTCGGAGGCAACGGCATGTTCCTGTTCGGCGAGTTCGGCGCCGCCGACGCGATGTACGCTCCGGTCGTGTCGCGCTTCCATACCTATGATATTGCGATAGCCGCGGTATGCCGCGCCTATATGGGCGCAATCATGGCTTTGCCCGCCTGGGCTCAATGGCACGCGGGGGCGCTTGCCGAGACCGGGATCCTGCCGGAAGACGAAGTTGACTGGCCAATCGTCATCAGGGCATGAACACAGCCGCATGCCCCTGTGCCAAAAAATGTCACACCAGAGGGTTGATTCCGGCGCCGATACGAAAGAAATACTCGCCTGTCCCGCAAAGTACCGCAACCCTTTGGTGCGCGTGGGAGGGGTATTTTCCAAGCATGAGCAATTGTCACTTACCGTCTGGAGCTGTCGTCATGCGACGTCGCGCTATCGCCTTGTGTTCAGCCGTGCTTTCCATTCTCGCCGCGCTCTGCATCGCAGTCCATGCGCAGGAGCCCAAGAACGACGTCAAAGGACTGTTTCTGCTGACGGACTATCCCGCGGTTACGCTGCGTCCTGGAACGACGTCCTCGATCAATCTCAGACTACACAATTATGATCTGCCGCCGGAGCGGCTTGCGCTTTCGGTCTCGGGGGTGCCGTCGGGTTGGACGGCAACCTTGATCGGCGGCGGTCAGCCGGTTGCGGCGGCCATGCCTGCGACCAACAGCAGCGTGTCTCTCGAGCTGCGCGTCGAGGTCCCAAAGGATGCCCCGATGGGAACCACCAACCTCACCGTCAATGCGCAAGGCGCCACCACGAATGTCTCGCTGCCGGTCGCGGTAACGCTCGCGACCGATCTGCCGGCAAAGCTGACCCTCAATCCTCAGCTGCCTGAACTGCGAGGGACATCGAAATCAAATTTCGAGTTTCAGCTGAGCATCAAGAACGACAGCGGCAAGAAGGTCACCGTCAGCCTCTCCGCGCAGGCGCCGCAGAATTTTGATGCGACCTTTACCGAGCAATACGGCAGCCAGGAGCTCAATGCTCTTCCGCTCGATGCCGGTCAATCGAAGGACGTGAAGCTCAAGGTACGGCCGCCCAACACGGTCGCGGCCGGCAAATACAAGGTAATGGCAAAAGTCTCGGCGGAGGATGCATCGGCCACCGCTGATCTGGTGCTCGACATTACGGGTCAACCAAAGATCGACATCACCGGGCGCGATGGCCGGCTTAACGCCAGTGCGTCGGCGGGCAGCGAGACTTCCGTGCCGGTTGTTCTCACCAATTCCGGCACTGCCGCCGCCGAGCAGGTTGAATTGTCCGGGTCGGCGCCAAGCGGCTGGAAAATCAACTTCGAGCCCAAGACGATAGATCGGATTGCGCCAAACGAGAGCAAGGATGCACAGGCGCTGATCACGCCCCCTGCGAAGGCGATCGCCGGCGATTACGTCACCACGATTCGCGCCGCGGCCCGCGGTGAATCCGCCTCGCAAACCTTCCGTGTTGCGGTCGTGACCTCAACGCTCTGGGGTATCGTGGGAATCGCCCTGATCGGGGTCGCGCTGCTGGTTCTGGTCGGCGCCGTGGCATGGTTCGGCCGGCGATGAACGACGTCGTCATAGAGGCGAAAAATCTCACCAAGCGCTACGGCGGCGTCGCCGTCGTCAAGGGGATCTCGTTTTCCGTTGCGCGCGGCGAGATTTTCGGGCTGCTTGGCCCGAATGGCGCCGGCAAGACGACCACCATCCTGATGCTGCTGGGCCTGAGCGACATCTCGGCTGGAACGGCGCGCGTGCTCGGCCATAATCCCGTGCGCGAGCCGCTCGCGGTGAAGCGGCGCGTCGGATATCTCCCCGATGAAGTCGGCTTTTACGACAATCTGAGCGCCGGCGATAATCTCCGCTACACCGCCCGGTTGATCGGGCTGGGCAGGGCGGAACGCGAGGAGAGAATTTCCAGCTCGCTCGCCCATGTCGGGCTCGCGGATGTGGCCGACAAGCGAGTCGGAACGTTTTCCCGCGGCATGCGCCAGCGGCTCGGCCTGGCCGAGATCCTGATGAAGGATGCCCAGATCGCCATTCTGGATGAACCGACCTCGGGCTTGGATCCCCAGGTCACCGTCGAGCTGCTCGACATCATTCGCGACCTCAAGCATCGCGGCGTGAGCGTGCTGCTGTCGTCGCATTTGCTGGAGCGCGTGCAGAGTGTTTGCGATCGGGTCGCGCTGTTCAATGAGGGCAACATTGTGCTCCTCGGCACGGTGCCAGAGCTCGGACGACAGGTGCTGGGCGGCGGGTATCGCGTCGAGGTCGAGGCGCAAGGGGAGGGGCTCGCGGAGCACTTGGCGCGGGTTCCGGGAGTGCGCAAGGTAGAGAGCGCGGGACCAAGCCGGTGGCTTCTCCTCGCCGAGCAGGATGTCCGGCCGGAAGCCGCCGCCGCGGTCGTTGCGGCCGGCGGACGCCTGCTGCGACTTGCAGTGGCAGAGCCTAGCCTCGAAGCCATTTACCGGCAGTATTTCCACGAGCATCCGCACGAAGGAGAACGCCATGCGGCGTGAAGGTTCGGCTTTGAACGGGCTCGGGGTGGTGATCCTCAAGGAGCTCAGCGATCATCTCACCAGCGTGCGGATGCGAGTGCTGGAATGGCTCGTGGTCCTGTTTGCTCTTGCCGCGCTTTACCTCGCCATTCAGCAGGTGCGAGAGACGACCGCCGAAGATCCATTTCTGTTGCTGCGGCTGTTCACCAGAGCAAGGGAGGGCATCCCGATTACATTCGTCGCCTTCCTGAGCATCCTTGTGCCGGTCATGGCGATCGGGCTTGGCTTCGATGCCGTCAACAGCGAATACAACCGGCGAACGCTTTCTCGCATCCTGGCACAGCCGATCTATCGCGATGCGCTGCTGTGGGGAAAGTTTATTGCCGGCTTGCTCACGATAACGTTCAGCCTGGTTGCGCTGTGGCTGCTCGTGATTGGGCTTGGCCTGGTGCTTCTGGGGGTGCCGCCGAGCGCGGAGGAGACGGCGCGTGCCTTCATCCTCCTGCTGGTGACCATTGCGTATGCGGGAGTGTGGCTGGCGCTTGCGCTGCTTTTCTCAATCGTATTTCGCTCGGCCGCAACGGCTGCTCTCGTCACGTTCGGGCTATGGCTGTTCCTGACTTTCCTGTGGCCATCGGTACTTGCGCAGATGGTGGCAGCGGTGATTGCGCCCCCCGATCCAGGCTATACGGCACTCGGCCTTCCCACGCCGGAGACGACGGAGTGGGGGCAGATGCTCTCGCGCCTCTCCCCCAGCACTCTCTTCGGCGAGATCGCTTTTGTGCTGCTCAATCCGGATGATGTGAGTGCGCGCTCCTTGGGCGCGATCTATCTGGTCCAATTGCAGGGCGCTGCGCGGGGAGCCTTGCCCCTTGGTCAGAGCCTGATTATCGCCTGGCCGGATATCGTGGGATTGGTAGCGGGCACGATCGTGCTGTTCACGATCGGCTACATGGTCTTCCAACGGCAGGAGGTTCGAGCCTAGTCCCCGGACCCGGACGACACGCTCGTCGCGTCATTGGGGACCTGAGCTGCGCAATCAGCCAGCGATCCTCTTCCAGCCCTCGCGTGCCAGGGTGGTGACCGCGTCTACACGTTTGGCTACCACGTCCCAGTTCACCATCTGCTTGCCGTCCGAGCTCGCGGTTGCATCGGCAATATAAACGACACCAACTGTGAGGGCGCATCCCAAAATGATCCCCAAGATGAGCCGCATCGGCGCTTCTCCCGCACGCTTCCCCGCATTGACGCGTAGGCCTGGAACGCGGCGCGATTGTGTTTGCAAGGAATGGGCTTAGCCCCAGATGCTCAATCGGGCCACGGGCACCCGCCGTGTAGACCTTTTGCCGCATCGTCGCGCATGGCCGCTATGAGCTTCATAAGGTCTGCCATTTTACTCGAACGTTTGGCACTAACAAATTGAAAAACAAGGCGCAATCATGTGGGTTATGCCCAAAGGCTATTCCCCGGCTAAAACAAGGATTTTTTTCGACAGGAAGCAATTTTGCGGTATATTGAAGGCGATCGGTGGGGTAGCTGCTCTGCAACGGAGTAGGTTGGTGTCGTTCGTGTCCAGGAGAACAGCGTTGAAAGAACACAAGTTTCGGCTTGGCCAATCGGTCTACTTCGCGTCCCGTCCTGTTGGCCACATGATCCGTAACGGTAGGTACGAGGTCGTGAGGCTCCTGCCCAACGACGGCAGCGACTATCAATATCGGATCAAAAATCCCCAAGAGGCGTTTGAACGCGTGGTCAGGGAAAGTCAGCTCGAATACTCGCAATAGCCGGCGTTAGAGCAGCGGAGGCGCGGTAAGCCCCCCGCGTCCGAGATTCGTGGCTGCATGGGTGAATTCCCAAGGCGCGGCTGACGCATCCATTGCGCTATGCCCTCCTGGAATGCGCGGGCATAGCTGCACGCCCAACATTGGCACACAAAGGTCGCCAAATCGCGACAATCTGGTTGTTACTGGTTGTTCACGCTATGGGCGTTTGTGGGTCGGGAGTACGGAGTTCCCGCCTCTCTCCCCATGCTGCCTAACCGGCGTATGTAGCTGATGCTCGAGTTCGCGAAGAAACTCACTGGCCTCGATCTCAGCAGCACAGTCGCATTGCCGCCCTGGATGCTTGCGGTGCTCGCTGCCGGGCTGGCCGTGGGCCTGGGCTTGGTCGCAATCCGCGGCATGCGCAGGGTCTCGATCATTTCCATCGTCATGGTCTGCGTGGTTGTGGGCGCCGCAGCCTGGGCGCTCGATCGGCTCGCCGCCCGCGATCTTGTCGCGGAGCGACGCGCACTCGATGAGCGCGCGTTCGCATTGAAGCTGCAGGCACTTGTGCCTGGATCGGCACTGGCATGTCTCGAGCCCATGGCTCCTGTCATTCAGGACGCCTGCGAGAAGGCGGTGTTCGCCGGCCCGGAAACAGCCGCCGCCGCCGTGGCCTATGTCACTGCCCAGCTTGAGCTGTTGGGCGACGCCAGAAAGCATGTGCAGGCGAGCGGCTTGAGCTATTCGGACGCCATCATGGCGCTTCGTACTGCAATCGAGCGCGACCAGTTCGGCATTGTCGCGCACGTCTTTGCCATCCGCCGCGGTTGTCGGCCCGAGCACTGCGACCTTTTCGCGTTGCTGCAGGATACCGGGCGGGTGCGGGCTAATCTGGGCGAGCGTCCGTTTGAAGCCTCGCTCGCTCTCCACTCCCCGGAGTGGGCCGCTCACAACAATCGACCCGGGCCAGGCGTAGCCGGCTTGGGCCCGCTTGCGGGTACTACAATGGGCGCATTGCGGCCAGGGGCCAAGGTCTTCTTCCCATCTTCTTCCTCCATCCCGCCCGTCACCATCATGACACCCGAGAGCGCAGACACCCAACAGCCGACCGAAACGACCGCCTCTGCCGACACACCCGGGCACCCGCGCAAGCCGCAGGAGCGCGCACCGCAATTGCGGCAGTTGCCGGCGGTGGATATCCCGGCTTCGCCGCGCTCCGGCCCGTTGCAGATTGCGCCTCCAGCGCAGTAGATCTGCCCGCGCGCCTGTGCCGACCGTCCGAATTGCGGCCGGGCGAGGCCTTTCGCCGGCGGCATTTCAGTGGCTCTCAATCTGATCAAGCTTTGTGTCGGCTGCGATTCGGTCCAGGAGCTGGAGCTTTGGATCGAAAAGCGGCTCAAAGACCGCCTCAAGCGGAAGCTGTCGCGTGAGCATATGCATCGCACTCGCATGGTGCCCAAACGGGCGGGTGAGCTGCGCGACGGCGGCTCGCTCTATTGGGTAATCCGGGGAGAAGTCCTCTGCCGGCAGCGGCTCATTGATGTGCGTCCCTTCGTGGACAAGGGCGGGATTCGCCGCTGCTACCTCGTGCTTGAGCCGAAGCTGGTGTTGGTGCAGCCCAGGCCCTGGCGAGCGTTTCAGGGCTGGCGCTACCTGCCGACCAAGGATTCTCCGCGCGACCTCGATCGTGCAGCGCCGGGGGCGAGGCACATGCCGGAGGCGCTTCGTCGGGAACTGCGGGAGCTGGGGCTTTTGTGACTGAGCGCGGCATTCCTTGCGCAGGGGCTCAGACGGCTAGATTGTCAATCAAGCGGGTCCTGCCGAGACGTGCCGCGACCAGGAGCCGAGCCGGGCCGTCCCGCAACGAGCTGATCCGCGACAGTGTCTCCGTGTGACGTGCCTCCAGGTAATCAAGAGCAAAGCCCGCGCGCTCGATCTCGGCCCCGCCTTCATCCAACACAAGGGCAGGCGAGGCGCCGCTTGCAATCTTGGCTGCGCATTCCTTCAGGACCCGGAACAGGGTCGGTGCTGCTGCGCGCTCGCTCATGGACAGATACGCATTGCGCGATGACAGGGCGAGTCCGTCCTTCTCGCGCACAGTGGAGACGGCGAGAATCCTCGTTGGCAGATCGAGATCCTTCGCCATCCGGCTGACCACCTTGAGCTGCTGATAGTCCTTTTCGCCGAAGGTCGCGTAATCAGGCATGCACTGGACGAGCAATTTGGTGCAGACCGTGGCGACGCCGGTAAAGAAGCGGGGGCGAAACTTATCCTCCAGGCCGGCAGCCGCAGGTCCCGCCGGCACGACGCGGGTGGCAAACCCGGGCGGATACATCACCCGAATCGATGGCGCCCAGACCAGATCGACTGGCAGGTTCCGCAGCGTGACCAAATCCGCATCGAAGGTCCGCGGATATTTGTCGAGGTCCTCGTCCGGCGCAAATTGCTCGGGATTGACAAAGATGGAAACGATCACGCGCCGAGCATGGCGTTTGGCGGCGCGCACCAGCGCAACATGCCCGGCGTGCAGCGCTCCCATTGTCGGCACCAGCGCAGTCGGCTCGCCGGCGGCTCTCCATTGCGCCATAGCGCGACAGAGTGCGGGCACCGTGCGCACAACGCGCGATTTCATCGTCGCTCGAGCCAATATTGATTCCCCCGCAGCAATTCCTCCGGCCAGCGACCTCGGTCTGCGCTAGCCGAACCACCGCGATGCCTTTGTGCCGCATGCGGGTCACACCACGGTGCCATTGGCGAGCTTTTCAAAATCCCGTTTGCGCTTCCGAGGCGAATCGATCCGCATCTAATTGCATCTGTTGGTCGCGTCCGCTTTGCGGTTTTCAGTGACAACAGCTTACCCTGTAAGTCTCACATCGCCTTGTACACGGATGCAGAGCGTCTGCGTCCAAAGGGGAAAGTTTGCGGCCCAAAGCAGAAGGGGACGGGGCATATGGACGCATGGCTCACAGCCTATTTTGTGTCGGGCGCGATGGCACATTGGGCGTTTATCCTAATCCTATTTACTTGAGCCGTAATCGACAGAAGTCGACTGGCGGCTCGCGAACCGGCCTTTCTGCGAGCTCGCCAGGAATCGTGCCTTGGCTTCCTCGATCGTCGGCACCCAGCCGCTGGTGACAATGCCAAGCTTCGGATCGACGTACACCGCGATTGACCAGAACCACCGGTACTCGCGCCGGCTGTGACGGTTCTCGGACTCATGCAGTGCAGCAAAAGCTCCTAATGATGTTTCAGCGCCGCCTCTCCTGTGTGGCCCGGATTGGTAACCGCCGCTTCCTTTAAAGGAACCTCCACAATCCTCGGTAGCCGGATCGTGAAAGTCGATCCGCGACCAGGCTCGCTTGCTACCGTGATATCGCCGCCCATCATCTGGCAGAAGCGTTTACTGATCACGAGGCCAAGGCCGGTGCCGCCATATTTGCTCGCCGTGGAAGAGGAAGCCTGGGAAACGATCAACTTGTCGTCCTTGAGCACGGGGACGCCGATCATGGATCGCGCGCCGCCGAGCGTCGCTGGAGCACCTGGGACAGCATAAGCAGCGAGATCAGTGATATGTCTCACCTGCAGCTTCCGCCAGCTGCGGACATGCCCTCACTTTGGCTCGGGACTGCAATGTGCCAGGAGCCGACCTTCCATGCCGGCTCCTCGTGAACCACGAGCACCCTTATGGCGCCAGCCCAACCGGCGGCTATTTCCGCGCCGCCTTAACCGGGTCTTTCACATTCTCCACGGTCGCGAACTCGATATTCCAGAGCTCGCCGTTTACCCTTTCCACCCGGCGCAGATAGATGTTGCTGATGACATCGCGCGTTTCCGGGTCAATGGACATTGGGCCGCGCGGGCTTTCCCACGACATGCCTTTCACCGCGCCGATGAAGCTGTCGCCGTCGGTCTTGCCGCCGGTTTTTCGGATGGCTTCATAGATGAGATGCATGCCGTCATAACCCGACACGCCGAAAAAATTTGCCCGCATGCCGTTGTTCGTCCGCTTCACCCCCTCGACGAACGCCTTGTTCTTCTCGGAGGGATGCGCCGCCGAATAGAAGTATGCGGTCTCGATGCCCAGCGCGACGTCGCCCATGCCGTTGAGGAGGTCGTCGTCGGTGATGTCCCCCGCCCCGAACAGACGGATCCCCGATTTGTCGAGCCCGCGCTCAACGAATTGCCGCATCATAGTCGCCGCCTGGCCGGCCGGAATGAAGACGAAAACTCCATCCGGGGAAGCATCGCGCACGCGCTGCAGGAAGGGCGCGAAATCCGGATTGAGCAAAGGCACCCGCAACGCCAGCGGGACTTCGCCGCCGGCGGCGATAAAAGTCTGCTTGAAATAAGTCTCGGAATCATGGCCCGGCGCAAAGTCGGAAACCAAGGTGGCCACTTTCTTGAGGGCATGTTTGGCCGCCCAGTCGGCCATGATCACGACCGGTGCCGCTTGGGGAAAGCTCGAACGTACGATATAGGGCGAGCGCTCCGTCAGCATCCCGGTCGCAGCCGCCATGACCACCATGGGCGTCCTGGTTTCAGTTGCAAGCGGGGCAACGGCGAGTGTGATCGGCGTGAGCCCGAAACCGGCAAGAATATTCACCTTGTCGCCGGTCAGAAGCTCCTGGGCAATGCGCTTGCTGTTGTCGGCAACGCCGGCGTCGTCGCGCAGGATGACCTCTATTTTCCTGCCATCAACGGTCGCGCCGTTCTGTTGCATATAAAATCGGGCGCCCGCTTCGACCTGCTTGCCCGTCGTAGTAAACGGCCCCGTCATTGGAAGAATGAGACCGACCTTGATGGTCTCTTCGGCCACTGCGTTCGCCGAGACCAATGCCATAGATGTGATAGCGGTGAGTACCCACCACATTGGTTTTGTCCTCCCATCCATTCGGTATCCGCGTCGCTAGCTCCACAGCCTCTTGGACGCGATCGCCGCACCCTCGGCAAGTGCCCGCAGCTTCGCCCACATGATGCTGCGGTGGACACGGCCGGCAAGTGGGCTCTGGGAAAAACCGCAATCGGTGCCAGCCATCAAGCTGTCGCGGCCGACACAGTCGGCAAATCGCATGAGCCGCTCGGCCACGAGCTCCGGGTGCTCGACGATGTTGGTTGAATGCGCGATCAGGCCCGGCATCAGCACCTTGCCCGGCGGCAGCCGCACCTCTTTCCATATCCGCCATTCGTGCTCGTGCCGTGGGTTTGCCGCCTCGAAGCTCAAGGCGCCGGTCTTCACCTCGAGCACGAGGTCGACAATGTACTTGAGCGGCACATCGAACATGTGAGGTCCGTTCCAGCTGCCCCAGCAGATGTGATAACGCGTCCGCTCGGGCGGCAGACCCTCGAGCGCGTGGTTCAAGGCTGCGATGCGCAGCGCCGCCCATTCCCGGTATTGGGCAAGCGTCATTGGCGGCACCATTTTCTCGTACATGAAGGGGATGAATGCGTCGTCGACCTGAAGGTCGAGCCCGGCATCAATGATCGTGCGGTACTCGGTGCGCAGCGCCTCGGCCAGCGCGAACAGGAAACTTTCCTCGTCGCGGTAATGCTCGTTGCGGGCGTTCGGGAGTGCGCTGGCCGGTGCCACCACAGGCAGGAATCCGGTCACGTCCTTCGTTCGCGCCAGCCCGGCCTTGAGATTGGCGATGTCGCGATGCAGCTCTGCATGCCCAGTATAGACGAGGGGTGATGTCACGACCGGACGGCCAGCGCTGCGCGAGACTGCAAGAACGCGGGCGTCGTATTCGGCGTAGAACTCAGGGAAGACCTCGCGGTCGCGGCCACTGATCACCGCGATCATTGGGTCCTTTGCCTCGGCTTTCGTGAATGGATGCCATTCGATGCCATTGAGCCGCCGGTGCACGTAAAAGGCCCACGTGCCCGATTTGCCATATTCTCCGTCGCTCAGGGCATCGATACCGGCATCGGCCTGCAGCCGCACGGCCTCAATCACCGAGTTGGTCAGGCATGCCTCGAATGCCGCTTTGTCATAAGGCTCGCCTGCCTGCGCTTTCTGCAGATAGGGAATCATCGCGGGCGGGCGCACCATGCTGCCCACATGGCTCACGACGAAGCGTCGGTCCCCTCTCAGCATCCCGTGCTCAAGGTTGCCCTCGCGAAAACAGGCGTTAAAGTCACAACATTCGCTTCATCTGGCGCGCCAGGGCGGAGTGAAATAGCCATTTAACAATTTCTTCCACGAACAATGCCGGCCTTGATGTCATTCTCACCGAGATACTGTGTCGCTCTCGCCAGTATCTTGCAACCCACTTGGGCCTTCTCCCTGGCATTTCTTTGTACTAGTCGGGTCAACCGCGGTGACCACTGCGCTCGCGTTAGGTCTGCTTTACCTCAGTCATCCGACGTGAGCGGCGGGGCGTTAGCACTTCGCGTTCGTGCCAAACCACGACCTCACCCTCTGGCCTCTCATGTCAGCTTCCGCCAGCCCCGGACAAACCGCTGTGTAGGCTATGGCCTGCTGTGTGCCGATTTTGTTGCAAAAGTCCTAAATTGCCCGGCGCTAATTTTTCTGCTGTAAAATGATCCAACCGACGACCGACGTAGATGTGGCCTCAATCACGTTACCGAGATCGCCAGCGAGTTTATCTTCAGGCGATGAGGTCCCCCACATCTTTACACGAAAGTCGTGCGTACAGAAAAGAATTTTGATCACCAGTGAAAAAGACTTTTGCAACAAAATCTGCCACTTGCGGACTCATGCACCGCAGCAAAACAGCACCTCTAATCGATCACCTCGTCGGCGAGCGCGGGCAGCGTCGGCGAGATTTCGAGATCCCTTCCATTACCGGCTTTAATGTGGCGCTTGCCGCGTGAAGGCGGTGAACATTGATGAGCTGGTTTCGAGGTGATCGTAGAGGAGCTTACTAGCAACAACCATAAGGGTCGCAGCCAGCAACAGCCGCAATGCCGGTTCGGGAACGCGGAACGCGAGATAACTGCCCAATATTATGCCGGGCAAGGAACCGGCAAGCAGCGAACTGAAGATATGCCAATCGATCGTTCCGATTATCCAGTGCCCTGCTCCGGCGATAAGCGTGAGCGGTACAGCGTGGGCGATATCCGATCCAACAATTCTGGCCATGGGCAACCGCGGATACAAAATAATTAGCGCGATGACACCGATGGCACCGGCACCAACCGAAGAAATGGCGACGACAACCCCGAGGATAGCGCCGACGGTCACCGTCACAATTGCGGTACTGCGGTCATCAAGCGACGGAACTTGGTTGCGATAAAATCGCACGATGGTGCGGCGGAAAATCAGCACACCAGCCGTCATCAACAACGCACCGCATAGCACCAGCGTAATTAAGCTGCGCGCAACCTGGCTCTCTAAGTTCATGAACGACAAGATAATGAGCGTGACCATGGTCGCCGGCACGCTGCCTGTCGCCAGCCTCCGCACCACCGGCCATTCGACGTTGCGGGCCAGCCCGTGCACTAGGCTGCCACCCGTCTTGGTGGCAGCCGCATAGAGCAGGTCGGTGCCGACGGCTGTCGCCGGATGAACGCCAAACAATAAAATCAACAACGGCGTCATCAACGATCCGCCACCGACGCCAGTCGTGCCCACAAGCAGCCCGACGGCAAAGCCCGAGAGTGAGTAGAGCGGGTCAATCATGTGTAGATAATAGTCAATCGCCATTCGCTTGGCTCGGACGATAACGAGCCCGGCCGACGCAAGTTCCCTGCGGAACCATGAGTGCACGCGAACGGTGAAAGATATCTGTGTTGTCTACTCCTTCTTTGGAAAGCAAACCGCCGTCATTTGCCGAGACCACCACAAACGAACGGTAATCCCGGCGCTCACCGACCATTTCGACCATCAATGGTTTGCAAATCTGACGCCTCCCCCATCCTACGGCGCCTCGCGCATTCCATGGCGGATACGCTGATCACGCCGCTAAACGACAGCTTCGTCGATCTGGACGTGATCGGCACTGTGGATGCGACCACCTATGCCGTCACCGGCGAGAGTCACTATGCAATGATGGTGCGAAATGCGCGCCGCCAAAGACGACTCATCGACGGTACCGGCATGGACTGGATCGTGGTGCGCAATCGGCTCTCGGTTCTTGGCTCGCGCAACAAGCGCCTCGTGGGGCAAGGACTGACCGAGCTGGCAGCGCGGCTGGGTTTCCCTTGCGCCGAGGGGCTTGCAGAACGCGTGATCTATCGGGAGTTGTTTTCCCCGCGGGCTGACCGCGCTCGACAACCTGGATGAGCCCACTTTGGGGACGAAGCCCAGTCTTTCCCATGCCGCCGCCCGGCTGGAGGTAATGGGCCTGGTCGAGACGCTAAGACTGCCCCTTGATGCGCGCGGCAAGCGGCGCGCTGCCGCGCGTTCAGAGTGGTTTGCAGCGCTCGAAAACCCGCTGGAAATCCATGATGTTGTCGATGGGTGACCGCAGCAAGGTCGGTTCCGGCGGGCAGTGCTGCCGCGATTGATTCCAATCCGTCGCGCTGCAAGGCCATTGCGTCGGCCGTTGGCCGGGGCCACCTTTGCCTCATCGCAGCATCGGAATCTTTTGATCGATGTCGAAGGATCGCAGCCACAACAGCCCGGTGCCAGGCGGTGGCTCTCACCCGCTGGCAGAGCAGTCTACACGCCAGGAGATCGACGCCTTCCTGAACAAGGTGAAAGGGCTTGCTGCGACGAAAGAAACAGGGCAGCGGGGCCGTCTTATCTTTGCCCTCGACGCTACCATGAGCCGGCAGCCGCTGTGGGACACCGCCTGTCAGCTGCAAGCCGAGATGTTCCGCGAGGCCGCGTCCGTGGGAGGGCTCGAGATTCAGCTGGTGTATTACCGCGGGCTCGCTGAGTGCCGAGCTTCGCCATGGGCCTCGGATGCCGAGCGCCTCGCCCGGCTGATGGAGCAAATCGATTGTCGGGGCGGTCACACCCAGATCGGCAAGATCATTGCGCATGCCAAGCGGCAGTCCCAAAGCACCAAGGTGCAGGCAGTGGTATTCGTGGGAGATGCCATGGAGGAAAAGCTGGACGATCTTTGCCATGCCGCCGGCGAGCTTGGGCTCCTTGGGGTACCTGCCTTCATGTTCCAGGAAGGTCATGATCCGGTGGCCGAGCAGGCCTTTCGCGAAATTGCGCGTCTGACGCGCGGCGCCTATTGCCGTTTCGATCCAGGCGCCGCTCACCAGCTTTCCGAGCTGTTGCGTGCGGTGGCGGCATACGCCGCCGGGGGCATGCGCGCTCTTGCCGCGCTTTCTGCTCGGCGCGAGGCGGGCGCCACCAAGCTCCTTGCCCAAATGAGACCCTGATGGCCTCGCTCATTTTCGGGGTGGTCGTCCTCGCGTTGGCATTATGGGCGCTCAACGCGTTCACCAAGGTGAATCCGCACACTGCCGCCGCGGTACTCAAAGCTGGAGGCGGCTTGGGGGCGTTGGCGATGGCAGGCTTGCTCGGCGTGCGAGGCCGCCTTGACGTTGCGATTCCGCTCGGTCTGACGGGCCTTGGCCTGCTGGGCTGGCTGCCCTGGAGCATCCCTGGTTTCGCAGCCCGTACGCACAAACGCCCGGGTCAGGTTTCCCAGGTACGCTCGGCCTTCCTGGAGATGGAGCTCGACCACGACACCGGCGCGATGCATGGACGCATTCTGGCCGGCCGGCATCGGGACACGGTGCTCGAACTCGCTCGATGTTGCCAGCCTGATCGCCCTTTTGGGCGAGGTCGATGAGGAGAGCCGCGCGCTACTGATGGCGTATCTGGACCGCCGGCAGCCCCGCTGGCGTGAGCACACGCAGGACGATTCGGCAGCGGGGTCGAGCCGCTCGGGCTGGAGCAGCGGCAAAATGACGGAAGAGGAGGCCTATCAGATCCTTGGCGTGCAACCGGGGGCGAGCGCGGATGAGATCGCTCGTGCCCATCGCTCGCTGATGAAGAAATTGCATCCCGACCAAGGGGGGTCGACGTACCTCGCGGCTCGCGTCAATGAAGCCAAGGAAGTCCTTCTGCGCCGCCATCGCTAAACTCCGTTGCTCGATGCATGTCGGGGCGGCTCCTGCCAACGCGGCTTCCTGTTTGTGGTCGAGACTCAGTTCTTGAGGGTCACGCAATCGAAGTCGTTGCGCTTGAGATATTTGCAGGCAGCTTCAGCCTTGTCTTTATCCAGCCCGGCGAACCGCGCGCGATAGTAGGTCGTGCCGCCTTTGTCGATCGTTTCGGTGAACGGATCAGCGCCGGTAAGTATCTTGGATGCCTTGCTTTGCGCCGCTGACAGGCGCTGCTTCGCCTCCTGCTCGGCGTGGTACGCGCCGACTTGAATGATCCAGCCGCCGCGCACCTGCGGCTTGGGCGCGGGAGCAGGGGAGGCCTGTGCTGCCACGGTCGTTGCTGATTCTGGCTCCGCGGGTGCAGTGGGTGTCGGCGCCTCAGCTGCAACCGTGGACGCAAGGGTGGGCGTTGGTTCCGGCGTGGCTGGCGCCGCGGACACCGGGACCTCGGCAGGTCGTACACTCTCGACCGGCTTGACGGGCTCTGCCGGAGCAACCTGGAAAGGCGCGGCCGAGGAGCCCGATGCCGTATGGGGGCCGGCTCTGACGCTGAGCGTCTTCACCATCACGGGACGAAGAGGTTCCGCTGAACCGATGACGGGCTGCAAACCGGGATTCGTGCTCTCAGAAACGCGCGTTGCGGCCGCTGCCTTGCTCGGCGCAGCCGGCGCATGGACTTGCACTGGTACGCTTTCGGCGCTCGCCATCTCATATCGTGGCTCCGGTTTCTGCTCGGGCGGTTCGGCCTTGGCTTCGACCCGCGCAACCACCGCGTCAGGTTTTGCCGCAGACTTGGCAGGAGTGCTGGACCCGCTGCTGGCAGGCGCCGGAGCTGCTTCCGCAATCATCGCCGCCGTCCGCTTCGTGGAGGCCTGCGCGATCTTCTCGCTGATCAACTCCCGCATGCGCGCGTCGCGGCTGCCTGCACTGCTGCCGCCCATGACGACTGCGACGAGGTAGCGGTTTCCGCGATGAACCGATGTGACCAGATTGAAGCCGGACGCGTCAATGTACCCGGTCTTGATACCATCCACACCTTCAACCCGGCCCAGGAGGTGGTTGTGATTGCCGATGGATTGGCCTCGGAAGTTGAATGAGTGGATGGAAAAATATTTGTAGTACCGGGGGAATCGTTCCTGAACGGCACGCCCAAGCGTGGCCTGATCGCGCGCGGTGGTGACTTGGTCATCGTCGGGCAGCCCGGAGGCATTCTTGTAAACCGTGTGCGCCATGCCAAGCGCATGCGCCTTCCGAGTCATGAGCTTGGCGAACTCGTCCTCATTCGTTGCGAGCGCTTCTGCGACCACGACGGCCGCATCGTTTGCCGACCGAGTGACCATGCCTTTGATGGCATCTTCAACCTGAAGTGTGCTGCCCGGTTTAAGCCCAAGCTTGGTCGGGCTTTGGCCGGCCGCTTCGCGCGAGACTTTGAGCTGGCTGTCCAGCTTGAGCTTGCCGGCTTCCAGCTGCTCGAACAGCAGATAAAGCGTCATGATCTTGGTGAGGGACGCCGGGTGCCGCCGCGCATCCGGATTGGTCTCGTGCAGCACCTTCCCGGAATTGGCGTCGACCACAATGTCCGAGTATGGGGCGGCTCGTGTTGGAGTGCTCGCGAATGTCAACAGTACCGCAACCGAACTGCACACGACCAAGCGAAGCCCAATTGGGGCTCCGGATCCGACCCGCAGCATGATATTCCCCCCGTCCTCGTCCCCTTGGTGCCCAAGCGGAGCACCGACACCCCTGTCACTCCGAGATTGAAGGATTGGACGAGGCAAAAAAGGCAGTTTTCTGAAGTTTTCCAGCCTTTTTGGCGCCTCTCCCCGCTGCAACCTCGAACCAGCCGCCAGGATCTTCTTCCATCCGCGAGAATGGATTGCGAGCAGGCTAAATACGGGCGCTTGCAAAACCGTAAATAGCGGCCGACAAGGGGCGATTTTGCACTGCAAAAAAATAAGTTGACATTTTTGTGCAGTGCAATATATTCGGTCTGGCTCCGGGTTGAGGATGCCCGAGAACCACAACCCACGCGAATCGGCCGCTGCCGGAAAGAAAGGAAATCCCGATGGTCAAAAATATCGAAGAGGTACAACAGTTCGGAAAGGAGCATATCGACGCGACGATGAAGTCGTTCGGCGCCTGCTCAAAGAGCATGCAGGCGATTGCCGTTGAATTGGCTGACTACTCCAAGCGGGTGTTCGAGCAAGGCACCGCTGCGACGGAGAAGCTTCTGGGCGCGAAGTCGCTGGACAAAGCCTTCGAGGTACAGAGCGACTTCGTCAGGAACTCGTATGAGGGTTTCGTAGCCCAAGCCACCAAGCTCGGCGAGCTCTACACCGATCTTGCCAAGGAGGCTTACAAGCCGTTCGAGAGCCAGTTTGGGAAGATTGCTTCCGCAGTGAAGTGAACTAAGCCCAACGCTGCTCGATTACGAAAAGCCCGGCCGAGATGCCGGGCTTAGCTTTTGAGCAGTGGGCGCCTATAGCGGCGCCCGTTCACGGGTCTCGATCATCCCGCGTTCCTGCCGGTGTGCGAATGAGCCTGCAGTCCGACATCCCGCCGCGGCGTGTCGTCACTTCTGCTCTTCGGCTCTTGACCTCCTCGGTCTAATCCGCAACTTTTGCCGGACCTGCCGCGAATTGCCCGCAATTGAGTCGCGAACTTACGCTGGAGAGGGGATGCTCTGGCGAACCAGCTTTTCCGGGATTAGCTCTAAGCACCGGCTGAACTCGCCGGCAACACCGCTGTAGAGTGGGTGCTTCCCTCTGTGATCCTGGGACGCCCGAGACTGTGCTATCGACACCACCATGAGCCCAAGACCGATCGGAACGTGTACCAGAATCATAGGCCAAACAAGCAATGCACTGCGGGCGCCGCACCTGGCAGCGGGGGACAACAGCAAGCGTCGGCCTGGTGGACCCGGGACCGCGGTCATCACCAAGACCAAGCCGCAGACCAAGCGTCCCAGCCTGTATCGCGTGCTGCTATTGAACGACGATTATACCCCGATGGAATTTGTGGTGCATGTGCTCGAGCGATTCTTTAATAAGGACCCCGAGACGGCACAACGAATCATGATGCACGTGCACCAGCACGGGATCGGCGAGTGCGGCATCTATACCTACGAGGTGGCCGAGACCAAGGTGACGCAGGTTATGGACTTTGCTCGCAAACACCAGCATCCTCTCCAGTGCGTTATGGAAAAAAAATGACCGGGATAGGACAGAGGGAACACCCGCACACATTCAAGCGTTACTACGAGGCCTGACATGCCCACGTTCTCGCGCAATCTTGAACAGTCCTTGCACCGGGCGCTTACGCTCGCCAACGAGCGGCACCACGAGTACGCCACGTTGGAGCACCTGCTGCTCGCGTTACTGGACGACCAGGACGCCGCTGCCGTGATGCGGGCATGCAATGTGGATCTGGACAAGCTCCGGCGCGGCCTCGTCGCCTACCTTGAGAGCGAGCTTGAGAACCTGGTCAGCGACGGCAATGAGGATTCCAAGCCGACAGCCGGGTTTCAGCGTGTAATCCAACGGGCCGTCATCCATGTGCAGTCATCGGGACGCGAGGAGGTAACCGGAGCGAACGTGCTGGTGGCCATCTTCGCCGAACGGGAAAGCCACGCGGCCTATTTCCTGCAAGAGCAGGATATGACCCGCTACGATGCGGTGAATTACATCAGTCACGGCATCGCCAAGCGGCCGGGCATGTCCGAGGCCCGGCCGGTGCGCGGCTCCGACGATGAGACCGACACCAAGAGCGGCGACGATTCCAAGAAAAAAGGCGATGCACTCGAGGCTTATTGCATCAACCTGAACAAGAAAGCGCGCGAAGGGAAGATCGATCCCTTGATCGGTCGCGATGCCGAGATCAGCCGCACCATACAAGTGCTCTGCCGACGTCAGAAGAACAACCCCTTGTTCGTCGGCGATGCGGGCGTTGGCAAGACCGCGATCGCCGAGGGCCTGGCGCGGCGAATCGTCCACGGCGAAGTTCCGGACGTGCTCAAGAACGCAACCGTGTTCTCGCTCGATATGGGAACCCTGCTCGCCGGCACCCGCTACCGGGGCGATTTCGAAGAGCGGCTAAAGCAGGTCATCAAGGAGCTCGAGGCTTATCCCGGCGCGATCATGTTCATCGACGAGATCCACACCGTGATCGGCGCGGGCGCCACCTCGGGCGGGGCAATGGATGCGTCGAACCTGCTCAAGCCTGCGCTCGCCTCCGGCACTTTGCGCTGCATCGGATCCACTACCTACAAAGAGTATCGGCAATACTTCGAGAAAGACCGCGCGCTGGTCAGGCGATTTCAGAAAATCGATGTGAACGAGCCGACGGTCTCCGATGCAATCGAGATTCTCAAAGGCCTCAAGCCCTATTTCGAGGACTACCACAAGCTCAAATATACCGGCGAGGCGATCAAGGCCGCGGTCGAGCTGTCCGCACGCTACATTCATGACCGCAAGCTCCCGGACAAGGCGATCGACGTGATTGACGAATCCGGGGCTGCGCAGATGCTGCTGCCGGAGAGCCGCCGCAAGAAGACGATCGGCTTGAAAGAGATTGAAACGACCATCGCGACGATGGCCCGCATCCCGCCCAAGACCGTGTCGAAGGATGACGCCGCGGTGCTTCAGCATCTTGATCAGACCCTCAGGCAGGTGGTCTACGGGCAGGATCGCGCGATCACTGCGCTATCTGCCTCCATCAAGCTCGCTCGCGCCGGGTTGCGTGAGCCTGAGAAGCCTATCGGTTGCTACCTGTTCTCCGGACCGACCGGGGTCGGCAAGACCGAGGTGGCAAAGCAGCTTGCCACGGCTTTGGGCGTGGAAATGATCCGCTTCGACATGTCCGAGTACATGGAGCGGCACACGGTCTCGCGCCTGATCGGAGCTCCGCCCGGATACGTCGGGTTCGACCAGGGTGGTCTCCTCACCGATGGCGTGGACCAGCATCCGCATTGCGTCCTGCTCCTCGACGAGATCGAGAAGGCGCACCCCGACCTGTTCAACGTGCTGCTGCAGATCATGGATCATGGGAAGCTCACTGATCACAACGGCAAGCAGGTGGATTTCCGCAACGTTATTCTCATCATGACCACCAATGCCGGCGCAGCAGACCTGGCGCGACAGGCTTACGGGTTCACCCGCATCAAGCGGGAAGGGGACGACGTCGAGGCCATCAATCGAATGTTCGCGCCCGAATTCCGCAATCGCCTCGATGCCATCATCACGTTCGCGCATCTCACGCCCGAGATCATTGCCAAGGTGGTGGAGAAGTTCGTGCTGCAGCTGGAGGCGCAGCTGGGTGACCGCGATGTGACGATCGAGCTTTCCGAGGATGCTACCAAGTGGCTCATCAAGCATGGCTACGATGAGCAGATGGGTGCGCGGCCCATGGCCCGGCTCATTCAGGAGACCATCAAAAAGCCCCTCGCTGATGAGGTGCTGTTTGGCCGTCTCAAGGCTGGCGGACATGTGCGCGTCGTGGCTGCCACGGACGAGAGTGGCGCAGAGAAGCTCGGCTTTGAATATCTGGACGGACCGGTTACCCCGAAGCCGGAAAAGATCCCCGAGCGAGCTGGTGCGAAGGCAAAGCGGCGGCCGCCGCGACGAAAACCATCAGGCCCACGCAGCGACGATGGTCCCTCCTCTCCACGCGGCTCCGTACCCAAGGTGCCGCTGGTGAAGGTATAGGCGAGGGGGGCAGGCAATCGATCGGTTTCGAGACAGCGTTGACCTTGAGCCGGGACTCAAGTAGCAAAGCGCATCCTCAAAAGGTACCTTGAGGCCCAGCCGGTTCACTGCTCTGGGCCATTTTACACGCAAAGGGTGCAGTGACAGTAATGGCGCTCCGCAGGTCGTGACCCGTCTCCTCAATTCAAAGTAGAATAAATCATTGTAGATTCGTTGTTGTTTGCAATGGAGCTCTAATTGGCACTCGCTTTGGTTGAGCGAGCTGGGGTTGAGCTCGCTGCTTAGGGTACTCAGGCGGAAAGCGCCGTCATCAGCTGCTTGGCCTGCTCTGCCAGGACCTCTGGCGCTTCCTTCACGCTTGCGGGCGGCTTCATCGCAACACCGTGCCGGCGTGGAATGACATGCACATGCAGATGGAAGACGACCTGCCCGCCGGCACTCTCGTTGAACTGCTGAATTGTCACCCCATCCGCATGAAAAACCTCGACGCTCGCCTTGGCAATTTTCTGCACGACTCTGAAGACGTGGGCGAGATCGTCGGGGGCAACATCCAGAATGTTGCGCGCGGGCGCCTTGGGCAGCACGAGGGCGTGGCCAGGAGCGCGCGGCATGATGTCGAGAAAGGCAAATGTCTTCGCATCCTCGTAGATTTTGTGGCACGGCAGCTCACCGCGCAGGATCTTCGCGAACAGATTGTTTGCATCGTAGGCAGGCATAAGGCCCTCCGGACAATGGTGGATCAGCGAGCGCGAGTGCAGTCATGCAGGCGCTCTCGCTCACCCTTTTCGAAATGGCGCTATTTGCGCAAGCTCCTCTCCGGCCGCGGCTACATAGGCGCGCTCACGCTTGAGGAAGTCGTCGATGGCGCGTCGCAAACCGGGGTCCGCGATGTGATGCGCCGAATAGGTGGTCTTGGGTAGATAACCGCGCGATATCTTGTGCTCGCCTTGGGCCCCGGCCTCGACTCGTGCGAGCTTGTGCGTGATCACATATTCGATGGCCTGATAATAGCACAGCTCGAAGTGCAGAAAGGGATGATGCTCGATGGCGCCCCAATGGCGGCCAAATAGCGTGTCGCCACCGATAAAGTTGATGGCTCCGGCGATCCAGCGACCATTGCGCTTGGCCATCACCAGCAGGATACGGTCCCCCATCTTCTCGCCGACAAGGGAATAGAATGCGCGCGTCAGATAAGGACGCCCCCATTTGCGCGAGCCGGTCTCCATGTAGAACTCGAAGAAATGATCCCAGACAGCTTCGGTGAGGTCGGAGCCGGTCAGCCAGTGTACGCTTATGCCATTTGCCAGCGCCTCCTCGCGCTCGCGCCTGATGGTTTTGCGTTTGCGTGAGGAAAGCGCGTCGAGAAAGCTGTTGAAATTCGCGTAGCCGGAATTTTCCCAATGGAACTGCTGATGCGTGCGCTTGAGGTAGCCCCGAGCGCCGAGCAGCTCCCACTCGGGCTCGGTCGGAAAGGTGACATGTACCGAGGACGCTCTTGTGCGACGGCAGACATCGATCAACGAGTCGGCAAGGGCGCCGCGCACCGATTCCGATTGTGGCCCGGGGCGAACCAGGAGCCGGGGTCCGGTCGCTGGCGTGAAGGGCACCGCGACCAGCAGTTTGGGATAATACGCGCCGCCGGCGCGTTCATAAGCCTCTGCCCAGCCGTGGTCGAACACGTACTCGCCGCGTGAATGGGATTTCATGTAGCAGGGTACCGCTCCCTCCAAGGCGCCCTCATCGTTGCTGACGAGAAGATGCATGGGCTGCCAGCCCACGCGTGCGCGAACCGATTCGGAGGATTCCAGCGACGCCAGGAAGGAATGGGAGATGAACGGGTTGTACGCCGTTTCTAACGTCGTTGGATGCGCCTTTGATGCACAGGGGGTTTCGGGCTGCTCGGAGCGATCCGCTGAGAGCGACTGGCCGGGATTGGCGCACGCATCCCAAGCTTCCGCGGCGACCTCGCCGATCGCATTTGTTATCCGCAGGCTAAGCTGGATCGAAGACATCCACAGCTTCTCGACCAATTACGTCTTTAGACCCGAAGCCCTTCGAATCCGTTCTTCGGCAAGCACACATCGTGCTCTGTCGCATGCCAGCACAGAGTGCGAAGCGACAATGGATACGCGGTCGGCCGATTTGCGCGCTCACGCGAGCTCGAATAGCCCATCCACTTCGACGGCCGCATCTCCCGGCAGCACGGCAACACCCACTGTCGTTCGCGCATGCCGGCCTTTGTCCCCGAATATCGCGACCATAAGATCGGAGGCGCCATTCATGACTTTGGGACCTTCAAGGAACGACGGGTCGGAGTTTATAAATCCGCCAAGTCGCGCCACGCGCACAACCTGGTCCAGATCTCCAACTGCCGCCTTGACCTGCGCCAGCACATTGACCGCGCATGCGCGCGCTGCCTTCTGGCCGTCCTCCACCGAAACGCCGGCTCCGAGCTTGCCCTTGGCGACCAGCTTGCCGGTTTCATCGAGGCACACTTGACCCGAGACGAACAGCAGCGTGCCGACCCGCACGAAGGGGACATAGTTTGCAACCGGACTTGCCGGCTTGGGAAGGGAGATGCCGAGTTCCGTGAGCTTGCGTTCAAACATTCCGGCCATATTGGAAATCCTCTCGAAGCCAGTTACCGAGTTTTCATGGGCGAACGTGTCTTCGCCTATCGTGCCCTTGCATGCAAGCCGTCGCGGCAGGTTGCGCGACCGACCCGCGAACCCTATGTTTGTGCGTCACGGGCGCCCACAAGACGAATCTCATGCCAGATCTCGCCAGAGCTATGCCGGTTGCTGTTGCTGTCAGGGTGTTGACCGTGCTCCTCGTCGGCATTCCATTCAATTCCAGGGTAGCGCTGGCATCCGAGCCGCAGCTCGAATTTGCATCCCATCGCGCGGTGTACGAGCTCAAGCTTGCACGCTCACGAGGGAATTCAGCGACGATGTCGGCGCGCGGCCGAATTCTTTATGATTTTTCCGGTAGTTCCTGCGAGGGCTACGCGCTTCTGTTCCGCCAGGTCTCGGAGCTGGATAATGGCGAGGGCAAAGTCACCCTCAGCGACCTGCGCTCGACCAGTTGGGAGGAGGCGAGCGCAAACCGGTTTGTCTTCAAATCGCAGAACTACCTTAACGAGAATCTCCTCGATACGGTCGACGGCGAGGCGCAACGCGCGGGCGAGCAGGTTCAAGTCACTTTGACCAAGCCGCAAGAGCGAAAGTTCGACATCGAGTCCGCTGTTGTGTTTCCGACCGATCACATGCGTCGAATCATCACAGCCGCCCGCCAGGAAAAGAGCATCCTGGAGCTGCCGGTCTATGACGGCTCGGAAAAAGGCGATAAGGTATTCAATACTCTGAGCGTGATCGGGCGCGCCATAGCTCCGAACGAACGTGTCCCCACGGATGCAGCGGCTGGCAAGGTCGAGCTTGCCGAAATGAAGCGCTGGCCGGTTACGGTGAGCTATTTCGACAGAGCTGCCAAGACAGACCAACCGCCGGTGTATGCCATCAAATTCGAGCTCTATGAGAATGGCATCTCGCGTGCGCTGGTGCTCGACTATAATGATTTTGCCATCGCCGGCGAGCTCACTTCCCTGGATCTCAGAGAAAGCAAGCCGTGCAGGTGATGAGCCCCCGCTGCAGATGACCGGATGCTCTATGTATCGTCTGCCGGTAGGTCGTCGTCTGCATTGAACGCAAGTCCCCTGATCACCGCAGTCTCACCGAACCTTTCGCGCAAGCGGTCGATCGCCTGCTCGGCCTCGGCCGTGCGCCGATCGACCAGATCTGACAGCTCCGCTCGCTGAGCGGTAACGAGCGATGACATCCCGATGCCGATGAGACGGAACATGGTTCCATCCACTTGCGTTGCAAGCAGGTTGCGTCCGACGCTGAAAATGCGTGCGGCCAACTGAGTGGGGTGGGCCAACGATTGCGCTCGCGTAAGTAAGCGAAACTCTGCAGTCTTGAGCTTGAGCGTCACGGTCGAGCCGGCTAGGCCGTTGTGCTTGAGGCGTGAGGAGACTCGTTCGCAGAGCTGCCACAAGCGCTGCTCGAGCGGCCGAAAATCCGCAAGGTCGCGCTCGAACGTTGTCTCTGCCGAGATGCTTTTTGTTTCGCGCTGGGCCTGCACGCACCGATCATCGATGCCGTGCGAAAGACGCGCCAGCCGCGCTCCTTCGGCTCCATATCGCCGCATCAATTCGCGCTCGCCCAGACGCTGAAGGTCGCCGATGGTGCGCACCCCATCGCGGGCCAATCGCTGCTGCGCGATCTTTCCTACGCCGAAGATCCAGGTGACGGGTTTCGCCGCCAGGAATGCGCTCGCATCCGCGCGCCCAATCACCGCAAATCCGCGTGGCTTGTCCAGATCGGAGGCGATCTTGGCGAGGAACTTGTTGCAGGACAGACCGATGGAGACGGTGATACCGAGATCCTTCTCGACCTCTGCAGCAAAGCGTGCGAGTGCTTTGGCGGGACTGGTACCATGCAGCCGGGAAGTTCCTGAAAGGTCCATGAAGGCCTCGTCGACCGATACCGGCTCCACGATCGGGGTAAGCTTGCTCATAAGCGCGCGCACCTCGCGACCGACGCGTGCGTATTTATCCATCTGCGGAGGAACTATGGTGGCCTGGGGACAGAGCCGCCGCGCCTCGAACATGGGCATCGCGGATCTGATCCCGAACGTCCGGGCCACGTAGCAGGCAGTGAGCACGACGCCGCGGGCACGCCCGCCCACTATGACCGGCTTGTCGTTCAGTGAAGGATCGTCGCGCTTCTCAATGCTGGCATAAAAGGCATCGCAGTCGACGTGAGCGATCGCCAGCGTATCGACCTCAGCGTAGTGCAGCAGCCGCGGGGACCCGCAGCCGAGGCAGCGGCCTGCTTTATCGGCAACGTCGCGGCGGCAATCGCGGCAAAAGCCCGGCATGTCTTGCGCCCTGCTTAGGCAAAACCCTCATGCTGCGGCCGTCACGGCATGTCGCGCTCCCACGCATGGCCATTAAGCGCATCGCGGGCCGCGACGACGCGACCGGGCGCGATGTCACTTTCCGCCGCGAATGCAACGAGCAACTCCTCTTCGCCGCAGATGTGATCGAGCACGCCGGCAAGGAAATCAGGCTCCCGGGTCACAGAGCGCAGCACCGCGAAGTCAATGCCTGACGCTTCCAGGAAGCGTTGCAGCCGGCGAGAGTCTGCGGCGAGAAATTCAAATGCCGCAACCGCCAAGTCTTGTGCTTGCTCCTGCTGCTGGCCCCCGCGGGTCCTTTTGTGCTCTGGCCGGGGTCGAATCGGCATCGTGGCTGGTACCCCAATTTGCCATGGCCTCGTCGGGAGGCCTGGGCGGGGAGCAGCAAGGAAGTCGGAGATGCGCCGGTAAATCAAGCCGCACCGACACCGAAAAAAAATGGAGTCGACGCCTGGGCGGAATGTCGGATAGGTGAGGTGCGCCCTAGGACCCGTGGAGGCACGCATGCGCAGGTCGCATCTTTCCGTCGCAGGCATAAGCATTCTGTTCGCGCTGGGACTTGCGGTCTGGGAGGCCTATTTCTTCTGGTATGCGGGCTCGTTTCCGCAGCTCGCAGGGCACCTTGGTTGGTTTACCCCGGACCGCCTAGGGTTCAACATGGCATGGTTGGCCTCGATTTATTTGACCTATCAGCTCATCTCCATTCCCTTCAGCTTGCCGGTGACCGCCAATCGATTCGTGGGCGTCGTGGATGGGATGGCCTCGCTGGTTCCTCTGGCGGTCGTCCTCATCGTCGCATTCGGGAAGCCGCACCTTCTTGACACGCCGCAACGTTGGGAAGCAGCGGCGCTGCTCATCTTCATAACCATGGTCGATCTATTCGGCGGTTATACCTTCAATATCGCGCTCAGCCGCCGGACGATGGATGTTACCCCGGTAATGCCCGGTTAGATTAGGGCTGTCACCCCAGACGCGGCGACCGGCGTCACGGCTTGCGGGCGAGAGCGCTGTTTCTTCGCGCCTGCGTCACCCGATAGTTGCAAGGCGCTGAATTCCCATGATTTTGGCCTATTTGTCGGCCACAATTGCGGCAAGTGATTCTTGGGTTGCGTTTGCGTTTCCGTAACATATGACCCCTAATTTTCTCCGCATGGCTCGCCGCGGGCATGCAGCCGTCGCACATCGTTAATCGGCTCGGGAGATGGTCGGTTGGAAGGGCGGGGATGTCGAAAATCGTAATGATCGTGGAAGACAACGAGCTCAACATGAAGCTCTTCCACGACCTCTTGGAGGCTCATGGCTACCGCACCGTGGGCACCCGCAACGGCATCGAGGCTCTCGATCTCGCGCGCCGGCATCAGCCCGACTTGATCCTGATGGATATTCAATTGCCTGAGGTGTCGGGACTGGAAGTGACGAAATGGCTCAAGGAGGATCCTGAGCTCAAGGACATCCCGGTCGTTGCCGTTACGGCATTTGCAATGAAGGGCGATGAGGAACGGATTCGGGAAGGCGGCTGTGAGGCCTATTTGTCCAAGCCCATCTCGGTCGGCAAGTTTATCGATACTATTCGGCACTTTCTGAATGCGGCCTGAGCACCACATTCCCGTGATCATGGTAACTGCGCTCGATCAGCCATCGGATCGGGTGAAGGGGCTCGAAGCGGGGGCCGATGATTTCCTGACCAAGCCGGTCTCCGATGTGGCGCTTATTGCCCTTGCAATTGGGATTGCCGGGGTGACCAATCCGCAAGACGCTGCAACCGTGATTAAGCGCGCCGATCAGGCCCTCTACCGTGCAAAGCGCGATGGCCGCAACCGCGGCGTGCCCGACGCTGCCTAGCGCCAAACGTCAACCCTAATCCTTTAGCTTGAACGAATTGCCTTGGTAATCCACAACGCAAATTGTTGATTTCCAGGGCCGTTGCGGTATTTTGCGCAAGGCGCAAGAAGGCTCGCTGAGGGGATGACTTGCGCTATCCTTTTGATAACCCTGCGGAATGCTCAGGTCCGCCGCATCTCCTGGGTCCCGTGGGGTTCGGCCGGTCGGGAGGCGGTGCGAGTGGCCTCCTCATGACACTGCCACCGACCGGCCACCTCGTTCCGCACTGCGGGAAACGCATCACCCGAATTGCCCCTCATACGCCTAGGCGCCGTCCCGATAGGGCACCGCGGGCTATTTGATTTTCGATTCGCGGAACTCGACGTGCTTCTTGGCAACCGGATCATATTTTTTCTTCACCAGCTTGTCGGTCATGGTGCGGGAATTCTTGCGGGTAACGTAGTAGAAACCCGTGTCTGCGCTGGAGACAAGCTTTACCTTGATGGTGGTGGCCTTCGCCATGGGGGAACCTCAACCAGTTAAATTGGGCGCGGAGCGTAGCCCGCGACGGCTCGATGTCAAGGAATCGTCGCGGTGGGTGAGCGGTGGGTGCCGATCAGAGCATCTCGCGTATGAATCGCCCGAACGGCATCCGGTAGAACGGCACCGGACGATCGTGACGAAACCCATTCGCCAAGCCAAGCTCGAGCTCTTCCAGCATCACAACTGTGACCACCGACAAGTCGAGTTGTTTTGCCTCCGGCAATGACATCCAGACGAGCTCCACCAGCTCAGCCTCCGGTCCGGTTACGCCTTCGATGCGGTGAGCTATCGCGGTGGCGTCGAGCGCGAAGAAGCGCGCATCGAACCGGCGCGTTCGGCCGGGGGGCGTTACCGCCCGGCCGATGAAATACAAATCTTGCAGGTCCGGCAGGATGTTGGCCTGGGCGAACGCTTGCCAAGGCCCTTTAGGGACAGCTGGAATTTCGGTCGCCGAGGCACCGAGCAGCAATCCGGTCTCTTCGAATGTTTCCCGGATTGCGGCTAGCGCAAGTGCATGTGCCTTGGCAGGGCTTGGGCGGGCAAGCCGCTTCATGAGCTTGGACTGCGCGTCCGGGTCAAGCGGCCTCGCAACCGGCATGTGCCGGTCGGCAGGGTCGACGCGCCCACCGGGAAAGACGAATTTTCCCGGCATGAACTTGTGGCTCGCGTGGCGCTTGCCGAGCAGGACTTTCGGCGTCGGCCCGAAGCGGTCGAGGAGGATGAGCGTTGCCGCATCCTTGGGGCGCTCGGTCGCAGGGGTGGGCCTCAGTGGCGGTTTGTCAGCCGTGCGCCGTTCCGGGGCATCGATCGCAGGGATATCGGAAGTCATCTGCGGCGCTTTACCCTGGGTTGGACGCCAGCGGAGCGGTTGTCTCTGGTGTAACGCCTCGGTTTCCGGCGCACCTCGCCAGCGCGGGCCTGCGTCAACAGCTCGAATCGCAAGGCACCGGCAACTGGTGCCGCCTCGACAAGCCGTACGGTCACCCGGTCACCGAGACGATAAGTCTCTCCGCTGCGGTCGCCGATCAAGGCGTGGCGGTCTTCGTGATAGCGGAAATAGTCCGATCCCAGAGTGCGCGCCGGGATGAAGCCATCAGCGCCAGTGTCGTCAAGCTTCACGAACAGGCCGGCGCGGGTGGCACCAGAGATGCGACCTTCGAAGATTGCGCCGACCCTGTCGGCGAGAAAATGGGCGATCAGACGATCGAAGGTCTCGCGCTCTGCCTTCATGGCGCGCCGTTCCGCGGCAGATATCTGCGCGCCGATTTCGGCAAGCGCCGCAGCATCATGCGCTTCCGGCAGCGCTCCGTCACCGAGCTTGAAGGCGCGAATGAGGCCGCGATGGACGAGGAGATCGGCATAGCGGCGAATAGGCGAGGTGAAATGCGCATAGCGGCGCAAATTAAGTCCGAAATGCCCGTAGTTCTGGGCAGCGTACTCGGCCTGTGCTTGGGTTCGGAGCACCACTTCGTTGACGAGCTTCTCGGCGTCTCGACCTTTCACTCGCTGCAGAATGCGGTTGAATTGGGCGGCGCGCAGCGCTCCCGCTTTCGGAAAGGAAATATCGAGGCTTTGCAGAAACTCGCGCAGAGCGCTTACGCGTTGCGGATCGGGCTCGTCATGCACGCGGTAGATCAGCGCCACGCGGGCGCGCTCGAGAGACTCCGCCGCGGCCACATTGGCGAGGATCATGAACTCCTCGATCAGGCGGTGCGCGTCGAGACGCTCGGGCGTGACCACGTGGTCCACCGTGTTGTGCGCGCTCAGCACGATCTTGCGCTCGGGAAGATCGAGATCCAACGGCGCGCGCTCGTCGCGTGCGTGCTTGAGTGCCCGATACGCGGCGTAGAGCGGTTCAAGCACGGATCCAAGCAGCGGGCCGGTGATCTCATCCGGCCAGCCGTCGATCGCTGCCTGCGCCTGCACGTAATTCAGCCGCGCAATCGAGCGCATCAGCACGCGGTAGAAAGTATGGGAACGCTTGCGCCCGTCCGCGCCGAGCACCATGCGCACCCCGAGCGCAGCCCGATCCTTTCCCGGCAGCAGCGAGCACAAATCGTTCGAGATGCGCTCGGGCAGCATCGGGACAACGCGGTCCGGAAAATAAACCGAATTCCCACGCCATAGAGCTTCACGATCCAGCGCCGAACCGGGGTGCACATAGTGAGCGACGTCTGCAATCGCGACAGTAATAATGCAGCCTCCCGCGTTGTTGGGATCGTCATCATGTGCCGCATGCACCGCGTCGTCGTGATCCTTGGCATCGGCTGGATCGATTGTGACCAGCGGGAGGTCGCGCCAATCCTCGCGCGATCCCAGCGTGGCCGGCTTCATCCGCTCCGCCTCCTCCAGCGCCGCCGATGGAAAAACGTGCGGAATGGAGTGCGCATGGATGGCGATCAGGCTTATGGCCCGCTCGCTCGCAAGCGAGCCTAATCGTTCCTTCACTCGGGCACCGGCCAAACCATACCCGGTTCGCTGCGTCACTTCGACGGCGACCAGATCGCCATCTGCCGCTTCTGCCTCGGCTCCCGCCGGAATGATAAGCTCTTGGCCGAGCTGCTTCTTGTCGATGGGTTGTAGACGGCCGCCCCCCGTTGCACTGGAGCGGAATATGCCAAGCACGCGTTGCTTCGCCCTATCAATGAGCTTGATGACGCGCCCGCTGTGGCGCACCGCATCGTTGTCGTCCCGGGCTTCTTCAACCCGCAGCAGGGCGCGGTCGCCCACACCTGCGACTTCGGTGGGGCGTGCGCGGCGCGCGATGTGAACACGGATCCTCGGGGCGGGCCCATGCTCCGCCTCGTCCCATTCGGTAGGGACCGCAATGAGCTCGCCATCGGCGTCGCGTCCAGTCACGTCCGCAACCACGACTTGGGGCAATATTCCCGGGCGATGCAGCCTCTTGCGCCGATGCTCGATGCGACCCTCATCCGCAAGCTCCCGCAGCATGCGCTTGAGGGCGATACGGTCGGCATTCTTCAGGCTGAAAGCCCGTGCAATCTCGCGGGTGCCGATTTTTCCAGCCTGGCCGCTAATGAAGGCGACAAGCTCGTCTTTGGAGGGAAGAGCAGGCTTGCTCCGCGAGGGCTTCATATCGAGAGGCACGGAAGGGCGATCAGTAAAGGCATCGGAGGTCTATGCTTGCGGCCTAATGGGCGTCCTGCTCCCGCACGCGGTAGTCTTCACCTCGCCTTTGCCCTTCGCGGCGGCTTTTTTTCATTTTTCGCTGCCGAGCTCGTCTTTGCAGCAGGCCTTTGGCTCGACTTCGCCTTGCGCGCGGAGCTGCGAGGCTTGCCAGGCAATGTGCTCTGGGTTTTCGCGCCGGCTCCGCGCGCGCTCTTTGCGCGCAGTAGCTCCACGGCCTGTTCGAGAGAAACCGTCTCGGGGCTCATGTCGGAGGTAAGGGTCGCATTCACGCCGGCATGGGTCGCGTAAGGGCCGTACCGGCCGGTCTTCACCAGGATCGGGCCACCCTTCTCCGGATGTTGCCCCAGATCGCGCCCCGACGCCCTGCCAAACCGGGCACTGCGCGGGGCCCGCGCACGTTTTTCCTCGATCAGCGTAACCGCGCGATTCAAACCGACGGTTAAAGCCTCATCAACTGAACCGAGGGTAGCAAAGGTCTTGCCGTGCTGGATGTAAGGCCCGAAGCGGCCAATCCCGGCCATGATCGGCTCCCCATCCTCGGGGTGCCTGCCGACTTCGCGCGGAAGCGAAAGCAGCGCGAGCGCGTGATCAAGGTCGATGTTGTCGGGCGACGTACTCTTGGGCACGCTGGCGCGCTTCGGCTTGCCACTGTCCCCATTGCCGGCTTCGCCCAGTTGCAGATAGGGCCCGAAGCGGCCGGATCGCAGGGTGACCTCTTGCCCCGTGGTGGGATCCTCGCCGAGCTTTCTCATCCCCCCGTCGGGACCTGACCCGTTGGTCCGGGCGAGCTGGCGCGTATAGCGGCACTCCGGATAATTCGTGCAGCCGATGAAGCCGCCAAATCTTCCGAGCTTGAGGGAGAGCCGGCCGGTCTCGCAGCTTGGACACTTGCGCGGATCGCCGCCGTCCTCGCGCGGTGGAAACAGGTGCGGAGCCAGCATCTCATCGAGAGCATCGATAACCGCGGCGACCCGAAGCTCCTTGATGTCGCCGACAGCGGCCGTGAAGTCGCGCCAGAAGTCGCGCAGGAGGTCGCGCCAAGCTATCTCATTGTTGGAGATGCGATCGAGCTGCTCCTCGAGATCGGCGGTGAAGCCATATTCAACGTAGCGAGAAAAGAAACTCTCGAGAAACGCCGTCAAAACCCGCCCTTTGTCTTCGGGCACAAGCCGCTTCTTGTCGATGCGAACGTATCCGCGATCCTTGAGCACCTGCAGAATGGACGCATAAGTTGATGGCCGTCCGATGCCGAGCTCCTCCATGCGCTTGACCAGGGAGGCTTCGGAGTAGCGCGGCGGGGGCTCGGTGAAGTGCTGGCTCGCGTCGATCCTGCGCTTGGCAAGCTTTTCCCCGGCACGCATTTCGGGCAGACGCCGGTTCTCCTCGTCATCGTCGTCGTCGTCGCGTCCCTCCTGATAGAGGGTCAGAAAGCCGTCGAACTTCACCACCGTGCCCGTTGCGCGCAGATCGATCACGCGTTCTCCCGCGCGGGCAACGATGTCGGCGGTCGTGCGCTCGAGTTCCGCCGACTCCATTTGGCTTGCCATCGCACGCAGCCAAATCAACTCGTAGAGCCTGGCTTGATCGGCATTGAGATACGATCTTACTGCGCTGGGGCGGCGGCCCACGTCGGTGGGTCTTATCGCCTCGTGCGCCTCCTGGGCATTTTTGGCCCGGGTTTGGTACTTGCGCGGCGAGGACGGAAGGTAGCGGGTGCCGTAATCGGCACCGATCACGCGACGCAGATCGGCGATGGCCTCATCGGCGATGTCCACCCCGTCCGTGCGCATATAGGTGATAAGACCAACGGTTTCTCCGTCGATATCAACGCCCTCGTAGAGACGTTGCGCGGTGCGCATCGTCTGGGCCGGTGCCAAGCCGAGCTTTCGGCTTGCCTCCTGCTGAAGCGTAGAGGTGGTGAACGGCGCAGGCGGGTTGCGCTTGGCCGGCTTGGCCTCGACCGACGTGACGGCGAACGCGGCGCGTTCCAAGGCTTGCTTGAAGGCTTCGGCTTCTTCGCCGGAGCCGATGTCGAGCCGCTGGATCTTCTGCCCATCGGCTCCCACGAGCCGTGTTTCGAACGTGTCGCCGCGCGGCGTAGCCAAGGTGGCGACCAGCGACCAGTATTCGCGCGGGACGAATTTCTCGATCTCGAGCTCGCGGTCGCAGACCAGCCGCAGCGCCACGGACTGGACGCGACCCGCTGAACGCGCGCCGGGGAGCTTGCGCCACAGCACCGGTGAAAGGGTGAATCCCACGAGATAATCGAGAGCGCGCCGGGCGAGATAGGCATCAACAAGGGCATCGTCGATGCCACGGGGATGCTTCATGGCATCGAGCACGGCCTGCTTGGTGATGGCATTGAAGACCACGCGCTCTATGGCCTGCTTCTTGAGCGCGTTCCTCTGCTTGAGAAGCTCCAGCACGTGCCAGGAGATGGCCTCTCCCTCGCGGTCGGGGTCAGTCGCGAGAATGAGCTTTTTGGCCCCTTTCACCGCCTTGGCAATGTCATCAACACGTTTTCGCGACTTGTCGTCCACCTCCCAGATCATGCGAAAATTGTGGTCGGGATCGACCGAGCCGTTCTTGGCCGGAAGATCCCGGACGTGGCCAAAAGAGGCCAATACTTCGTAGTCCGGGCCAAGGTATTTGTTGATGGTTTTGGCCTTGGCCGGCGACTCGACAACGACAATATTCATCTATTTCCAATATTTCCAAGGAGTTAGAAGTAGAAACCGAGATATCAAGGCGGAGCGGGGCCGCGTTTGTCGCGGCCATACATGGGAATGTCAACCCTGCGTGTCAAAGGCCGGCCCGGATCGCACGCCTGGAGCGAGCCTCTGAAACCCGACGAATCGACCTGCAAGTGCGCAACTGTTACGATATTAATCATAATGAGACACGGATTACTTGAACCACTGGGTTAGCACTTCAGATCAGCGAGACAAAACCTGCGCCATGGCGATGGATGCGGCCAGCGAGCTCAAGCTCGAGCAGGACCGTTCGTACTGTCCCTGCGGAGCAGCCCGACAGCCGAATGAGATCATCCACGGAGGTCGGTGTCGGTCCGAGCAAATCAACGATGCGCGACCGCTCGTCAGTGTCAGGCTCGCGCGCCTGCGCGTCCACGCGTTCCGGTTCCTCGGCCGGCAGCTCGACGGGACGTCCGAGGATCGGACGCAACGCCGAGATCACATCGTCTGCTTCCGTGACGATGGTCGCCCCCTGCTTGAGGAGATCGTTGCTCCCCTCGGCGCGAGGATCGAGGGGAGAACCTGGTACTGCGAAAACTTCACGCCCTTGTTCGAGCGCGAGGCGAGCGGTGATGAGGGAGCCCGAACGCTTTGCCGCCTCCACCACTACGATCCCGGCCGCCAGCCCCGAAATGAGCCGGTTGCGACGGGGGAAATCGCCGGCACGCGGCTGCCATCCGAGCGGCATCTCGGAGAGGAGAAGGCCTTGCGCGAGAATGGCATTGGCCAGGCTTGCGTGTTCAGGTGGGTAGATCTGGTCATGCCCTCCGGCCAATACGGCGATCGTACCCGAACCGAGACTCCCGCGGTGCGCGGCGGCATCGATGCCGCGCGCCAAGCCTGAAACTATGATGAACCCAGCGTCGCCAAGATCGCGCGCGAGATGCTCGGCAAAGCGCAGCCCCGCGGCGGAGGCGTTGCGCGCTCCGACAATCGCGATCATGGGCAGTCCCAGCGTCGTGACGTTGCCCCGCACTGCGAGCAGCGGCGGCGCGCCGTCGATCATTCGCAGGCGCTGCGGATAAGTCACCTCCCTCATGGCGATAAGGCTCACCCCAAGCGCCTTCATTGCAGCGAGCTCGCGCTTGGCATTATCGCGTGAGTAGATGCGTGAAGGATCGGGCGCTCCGCCCCGTCGCGCCAACGTGGGCAGCGCATCAAGGGCGGCGCGCGCGCTCCCGTAACGGGTCATCAGCGCCCGGAATATTCGCGGACCAACATGCTGGCTGCGAATAAGACAAAGCCAGTCCAGCTTTTGCTCGTCGCTCGGTATGAGAGCCTGATTGTCGTCGCCGCTCACGTCATCCCTTCACGACCTGGCTGCAAGCCTGTCCGCAGCAGCGCTTGTCGACAATTCGGTCCGAGTGCCCATCAGGAGCGAGCGCTGCGTTTCCCGATTTTCGCCTCTGTTCCCTGCACCAGCCTCTCGATGTTCGCGCGATGCATGATCCAGGTCATCAGGGTGAGAAGCGCAAACAGCACCGCTTCGGGAAGGCGGCCGAGACTCCAGAGCAGGACGGGGGTCACGGCGCTTGCGATGAGGGCAGCGAGCGAGGAATACCGGGTGAGGGCCGCGACACCGAGCCAGACCACGGCAAAGCCAATCGCCGCCGGCCAAGCCAGCGCAAGGAGAACGCCGATGTAGGTGGCAACACCCTTGCCGCCGCGGAATCCGAGCCAGACCGGAAAAACATGACCGAGGAAGGCCCCGGCTCCTGCGACAAGCGCAACGTCGCGTCCCCAGAGGTGCTCGCTCGCGAGCACTGCCACGGTGCCCTTGAGGGCGTCAGCAACGAGGGTGGCAGCGGCGAGACCCTTGCGCCCCGTTCGCAGCACGTTGGTTGCGCCGATGTTGCCGGAGCCGATGGAACGAATGTCCTCAGTCCCGGCAAGCCGTGTCAGCAGCAGTCCGAACGGAATGGAGCCGCAGAGATATCCAAGCACCAAAGCGGCAGCATAGGAAAGTGCCACGGGTCAGGCGCCTCGCGCGCGAGCCTTGGCTCGCTCCACCCCGGGCTGCGGGGCAAAATGCTTGCGCAAGTGGAAACCGGCATTACCAGCGTCCGGCGCTGACGAAAATGCAAGAAAATCCCGGAAATTCTCTCCGTTGATTCTGAGAAACGAAGCGATGTCGAGGGTGAACCATTTATTCTTCTTGCTGGCTATCACAAAATCTTCGACGTCGGTTTCGCAATACGCGCATCTCAATTTCTGCGTGGGCGGCGAACCGAGCCTTATCAGCTGGAACTTGTTGCGTACGTACGGCCTTTCAGACGGGTCGTGCACGATGCAATTTGCGTTTCGGCATTGGAGACCCTCGTTTCGGGGCTGATCGTACGCCGGGACACGCTCATTTTCGAACCCGCCCTCGAATTTATGCAGTGATTTGCCTTTGCGAAGCCCCAGCAGCAGAGAAATCAGTGCCATCCGGATTGGTACGCCGTATGCGGCCTGCTGAAAATAGATTGCCCGAGTGTCGGAATCCACCGAGACGTCCAGTTCGCCCACCCGGGGCAGCGGGTGCAGGACGCTGGCATGAGAGAATTCGGGCTGCTTCAGGAATTCGGCATCTATGGTCGGATAGGCTTGATCCTTGTTGCTCCAACGCTCCTTTTGAAATCGCGTGACATAGACGGCGCCAATGGTCGGCTTGCCCGTGACGATCTTGTACTCGGGTTCCGCAAACAGCGTTGGTTGGTGCGGCTCGTCTGGCGTGCGGTAAAGTACCCCGATCGGCCCATTGGGATCGATGGTGCACCTGAATTCTTCGCGCAGTCGTTTGTCCACGTGAGCTGGCAGATCCATTCCGGGCGCCGGCCTGGGAGCTATGTGCGCCCCGAACCTCGCCAGCGCGTAAACGAACGAGTGCACGGTCCGGCTTCCTTTCAGATCGCCGGAAATCGCTACGCTCAAGTTGCGCAAAGTCCTCTTCTTGGTCTTCAGAGTGAACAGATCGCAGAGAGTCTGGGTGGGGTGCTCGTGACTGCCGTCACCTCCGTTTATTACGGGAACGGTGGAATAGTCCGCTGCGAGCCGGGCGGCGCCGTCCTTGGGGTGGCGTATCACGATGATGTCGGCATAATTCGATATGACCCTCACGGAATCCGCCAGGCTCTCGCCCTTGGCGGCGGAGCTTGTGTTCGGATCGGCGCTGGTAATGTTCTCTCCGCCCAGACGAAGCATTGCGCTCTCAAACGACAGGCGGGTTCGCGTGCTGGGTTCATAAAACAGTGTGGCGAGGATGGATTTGGCTCCCAAGGTGGTGCTGCGACCAATCCGGTATGGAAGCGACTTGTCTGAAAGCTCATCGAGGAAGGCTTGCGCGGCCTGGAAGATTTGCTCGATCTCTATATTCGTGAGATCGTTGATGGAGACGACGTGACGAATGATCGGCTTTTTGGCTGGACGAGCTGTTGTCATGCGTCTGCTCTTGAGCGCTGGCGTTGGGACCGGCAACAAAAGACGGCCGCAGAGGTCAGACCGGGCCTCATCGGCAGCTCGCTCGAGGCCGGGAATTCAACCGCGTCCGCAAGTCGGAGGATATGACCCCGACCCTCGCGCGCAAGTTCTTCGCTCCGCCGCGGCCATCGCTGGCCGGCGAGAACGTGAGGGTTTTGAGCGATGTTCATTAAAGTGGCACCTATAGGATCAGTTCTTCCCGCGGACAAGGGTCGCGCTAGGCCACTCCACAGCGGGAACGGGGCATCTTCGGCCGGTGGCGGCCTGCCGGAGATGCGCCTTCAACGGCTCGGTGCCAAGACGGCAATGGATAGGCGTGATGCCCATACGCTTCGATCCTGACGGCCTCCTCAACCAATCGCCGCCCTATGTCGATGTTGATCTCTACGGCAGCGATCGGCCGCTGCGGGACGCCATCATTGCAAATGCGGGCGGAGAGCACGGCGCGGCGCTGGCGGAATTCGGCCGCCAGTGGGGTAGAGCCGAGATGTTCGATCTGGCGCGCGAGGCCAATGAGAATCCGCCGAAGCTCCGCCGCTTCGACCCAAGGGGATATCGGCTCGACGTCGTCGAGTTCCATCCGGCCTATCATCATTTCATGACTCAAAGTATTGCCACCGGGTTGCATGCTTCGACCTGGCGCGACGATGCGGGCCCGGCAGCAGCCCCGGCGCAGGTTCTCCGCGCCGCTCGCTTCTACATGGCCGCGCAGATCGAAACCGGACACTTGTGTCCCATCACCATGACGCGCGCGGCTCTTGCTGCGCTCGCAGCGGAGCCGGCGCTCGCGAGCAGGCTCATCCCTGGGATTGTTTCGCGTGAGTACGATCGGCGCTTTCAGCCGTGGTGGAAGAAATCGGGAATTACTCTCGGAATGGGCATGACGGAAAAACAGGGCGGCACGGATGTCCGCACAAATACCAGCCGTGCCGAGCGCGAAGGCGACGGCTATGCGATCACTGGTGAGAAGTGGTTCATGTCGGCACCCATGTGCGATGCTTTCCTGGTGCTGGCGCAAGCCCCGGGCGGGCTGACGTGTTTTCTCATGCCCCGATTTCGCCCCGACGGGAGCGTCAATGCGCTTCGGTTCGTACGCCTGAAGGACAAGCTCGGCAACCGGTCGAATGCGTCCTCGGAGGTGGAGTTCGCAGGGGCCTCTGCCTGGCGCGTCGGCGAGGAGGGCAGGGGCGTGCGCACCATCATCAACATGGTGCAGCTCACGCGACTGGATTGCGCCATTGCGTCAGCCGGGATCATGCGCATGGCGCTTGCACAGGCGCTCCACCACGCGCGCCATCGCAGGGTATTTCAGACGCTTCTCGTCGAGCAGCCCTTGATGCGCGCGGTGCTCGCCGACATGGCACTCGAGGTCGAGGCGGCGACTGCGCTCGTGATGCGGCTATCGCGTTCGTTCGACCTCGCCGCGGGCAATGAACACGAGGGAGCAGGGGCCCGCCTGCTCACGCCTGCTGTAAAATATTGGGTGTGCAAGACTGCTCCTGCCCTCATCTATGAGGCGATGGAGTGCCTCGGCGGCAATGGTTATGTCGAGGAAAACCTGCTGCCCCGGCTTTATCGCGAGGCGCCCGTCAATGCGATCTGGGAGGGTTCCGGCAACGTGATGTGCCTGGATGTGCTGCGTGCACTGGCGAGCGAGCCCGTGGTCATGTCTGCGGTGCTGGACGCCCTCGGGAGGGAAACGCAGGATCTTCCGGGAAGCAGCCGCACTGCGACTTTCATTCAGGAGTTGTTTTCCGCCAAGCACACTGAAGCTGCGGCACGGCTTGCGGTCGGCCGGCTCGCTTTGCTTGCCGCCGCGGCCGCCTTGCGCGAATGTGCGCCGGCGGTGGCCGAAATATTCGCGCGCACGCGGCTCCATGAGCCGCACGGCGGCATCCTGGGAACGAGCAGCCTTGAGCCCAGCGAGGCCGAGCTCCTGCTTGGCCGCGCATTGCCTGCCGGATGAGCCTGAGGGATCGGACTTTCCACCCCGATTAAATACTTCCGAGCTCTGCTTGTGCGTTGCAAGCACATGATTATGATGGGCCTCTTGCGCAAAATGGGGAATCAGAGTCCCCGCCAAGCATGTGATCGCGTTGAAGTGCAAAACCTTTCAATCCCGGCCGGTCCTTGGAGCTGTATCCCCCGCCGTCGGGACCGAGGAGAATCCATATGAGCAACACCTTGCGGAAGATGTTGAGCGCGGGTGCACTGATCGCCGCGATCAGCGTAATGGGAGCTGCTGCGGTATCCGCCCAGACTGTCCGGGTTGCGCCCGGTGCGGTCGGTCAACAGCAGGGCTACGTCGACCCATATGCCGCCTACGCCTATACCCCCGGCCTGCGCGTCGAACCTTCCTGGGAGTTCTCCAGCGGCTTCGACCCGAAGAGCGGGTCCTTGCGCTATCGGGCGCTACGCGTGAAGCCGGGGGCGCCTGTCGATTCCTGCTTCCTGAGCAGGCTTGTACCCGACCACTGCTGATACACTGCTCCCTACACGCTGCCGCGGGCCAAGCGGTCCAGTGCTCCCTGCAGGATGAACACGGCCGCGTGTTGGTCGATGACCTTGGCGCGGCGCTCCCGGGTCACGTCCGCAGCAATAAGCGTGCGCTCGACGGCGACGGTTGACAGCCGCTCGTCCCAAAGCGCGATCGGAAGCTCGGTCATGCGGCCGAGGTTCCTGGCAAACGCGCGGGTAGACTGTGCCCGCGGGCCTTCGCTGCCATCCATATTGAGCGGCAGGCCGACCACAAATCCTGCAGCTTTGCGCTCAGCTGCGAGGGCGAGGAGACGCGTCGCGTCGCTGGTAAACTTTTTTCTTGTGATTGTTTTCACCCCGGTCGCAATACGCCGTGCCGGATCGCTGGTGGCAACGCCGATGGTCTTGCTGCCGAGATCGAGGCCGAGCAAGGCTCCGCGTGGAGGCAAATGGGCCGCCATTTCCGGAAGCGGAAGGATCAGCGCAGGCATTTCGGCGCGCTAGCATGCCGGCGTGCTGCCGCCAACGCGGACTGGCGTACCCGCGCGAGTCCTGCTGCGATGGGTTGATCGCGATCTTCCAGCCTCACGTGGGCTCGCCAAGGTCCGCAACAAGCCACCGCAATACAGCCGCCTCATTCGGCCGCGACCGCCTGATTGAGCGAAGGGAGCCCGCCGAAACGTCGCTCGCGATTTCGGAAATCGATGATGGCCGCGCGCAGATTTTCCCCGCTGAAATCGGGCCATAGCGTCTCGGTGAAACAGAGTTCGGCGTACGCACACTCCCACAGCAAGAAATCGGAAAGCCTTTTTTCGCCACCGGAGCGGATGAGCAGATCGACATCGGCGCCAGAGCCACTGCCTTGCCAGGCAAGCAGCCGCCGAAACGCCCGGTAGGACGGAGAATTGTCGGCCAGCCAGCCAGCCGCAGCGTGAGCAATCGCGCTCCGAGAAGAGTAGTCGATGGCAATCTGCAGATGGAGGCGCCCTCCGCTGGCGGATTTGTTCTCAACGTCGCCGATCTCCGCGGCCAGGTCATACGGCAGCCGATCGCGACGACCGATGACGGTGAGACGCGTACCGCTTTCGATCAGGCGGCGAAGCTCTGTCCGAATGTAGCGCCGCAGCAGCTGCATCAGCGCCTCGACCTCGCTTTCAGGCCGGCGCCAGTTGTCGGACGAGAACGCAAACAGCGTCAGCGTAGCGATGCCAAGATCGGGCGCAGCCTCCACGACGCTGCGAGCTGCCGCCACGCCGGCGCGATGTCCGGCCGATCGCGGCAGCCCGCGACGCATCGCCCATCGGCCGTTGCCGTCCATGATAATGGCAACGTGCAGACCGTCTTTTGCATTTGGAGTACTTTGCATCACAAAGCCCCGGGGTAAAAAAAGAGGATCACGCCGTCGTCAAACGCTGCAGGTTCAGGGGCAGCCGGCTTGGTTTGGCAGCGCTTGCGGCGTCGCGCACCACCTGCTCCAGCACCTTCAGGTAGTCGAGATAGCGCCGGCGTCCTTCCGCGGTGATCCGGCAGACCGTTTGCGGGCGATTGCCGTCGTAACCCTTCTCGATGGCAATGAGACCGGCGGCTTCAAGAACCTGCAGGTGCCGGCTGAGATTTCCATCGGTGAGGGCGCACAGCTGCTTCAAATCGCCAAATACCAGGCCCTTGGGGTGGGCGGCCAGCGAGGTCAGCACGCTCAGACGTGCTTTCTCGTGGATCACGCGATCGAGCCCGTCATAGGCGAAGCGGCCGTGCTGCTCACCTTTCGCCTTAGCCTTCGGCATCGTCTGCTCCGGCGCTTCGATAGAGAATGCCGGCCATCAACAGCTGGCCGATGCCGAATGGCGCAGCCATCGCCCAGGGCGAGAGCGCATTGACGCCGCCCGCAAAGGCCAGGTTGCTCAATCCCAGGGCAAGATACCAAGTCCCGACTGCAAACATCGGCCGCGGGAGCGAGCGGCAAGAGGAAAAGAAACCAAGACCGAATATCAGCTGCCAAAGTCCGGGCAGCATCCAGAGGCACTGCGGCGCGAATTGATACAATACGACCGTGAGCAACGCGCCCGTTACTCCCGCCGGTATGAACTGCTCGGTTGCGGCATAGATCATCTCGTCGGCGAGACCCGAATGGATCTGGCGCGAGCGGGCCACCATCTCTATGCCGATCAGTACGACCGACATGGCCGCGGCCGCGACCCATAAAGCGATATATTTCAACACGTCGTTCAGGGGATCCGGAACCCAGAGCACTTGCAATCCGGCGGCGAGAAACGCGAGCAGGCCCGTAGCGGCAACGGTCAAGGGACCGTAGCCGCGAAATTCGGTTCCGCGCGCCATTTGCGTTCGGATCGCCGCGATGTCGGCCAAGGCCTTATCCAGATCCTGCATCATTCCGCCGCTAGCTTTGCGCTGCAAAGTAAACTGGATTGCAAATTAGTCAAGCGCGGAGCTTGGCTCGTGCAAAGGGAGTACAATCCCGAGGGCTTGTTTCGGCGGCCTGCTCCTGCTTCATCGATGGGACAGCCCCGCGGGCAGGGGGTGATGCCGATTTGCCCCGACCCCCGCGATTGATGAGGATGAGTGGAATGCGAATGATGCTGGTAACAATGGCCATGGCGCTGACTGCGGCTGGCGCGCCACGCGGCGCTGCTGCTGCGGAGATCAAGGTGCTGACCGCCGGTGCATTCAAGCAGGTGGTCCTGGCCTTGCTGCCCGACTTCGAGAAGCAGACCGGGCATCAGGTGAAGGTCGATAACGCCACCGTCGGTGTGCTTGCCAAGCGAATCGAGACTGGTGAGAATTTCGACCTCGCCGTGCTGACCTCGGCGGCAATCGATATCTTGGCAGGGAAAGGCGTGCTCGTTGCCGGGAGCCGCAAGGATCTTGCGCGGGTCGGCATTGGAGTGGTTGTGAAGGAGGGTACCGCGAGGCCCGACATCACCACCGATGAGGCGTTCAAGAGAGCGCTGCTGGCCGCGAAATCGATCGCGTACATCGACCCGGCAGGTGGCGGATCGAGCGGAATTTATGTGGCACGGATGCTCGAGAAGCTGGGCATTGCCGCCGAGATGAAAGGAAAGAGCAGGCTCGTTTCGGGCGGCGCGGTAGCCGAGCATATCGCCAGGGGCGAGGCTGAGCTCGGCATTCATCAGATCAGCGAGATCCTGCCGGTGAAGGGCGTCGCCTTGGTGGGTCCCCTCCCGGCGGACCTTCAGAACTACACGATCTACGCAGCTGCGCTGTCGGCGAGCGGGAAGGAGCCTGCCGCCGCCAAGGCTCTGCTTGAGACGCTCTCGGGTCCGGCCGCGGCCGCCGTGCTCAAGGCCAAGGGGATGGAACCCGCATGATCTCGGTGGCCGCGCTGTTCTTTGACGTCTTCGGCACCCTCGTTGACTGGCGCGGCGGAGTGGCCCGCGAAGCCGAGCGCATTCTCCAGCCGCTCGGCTACAGCCTCGATTGGCTCGCTTTTGCCGATGCGTGGCGGGACGAGTATCAGCCTGCGATGCAGGAGGTGCGCGCCGGACGAATCCCGTTCTGCAAACTTGACCTGCTGCATCGGCGCAATCTTGACCGCATTCTGCCGCGCTTCGGCATCTCCGGTCTGCGAGAGGACGCAGCGCGCGAGCTCAATCTCGCGTGGCATCGTCTCGACGCATGGCCGGACGTGGCGGGCGGGCTGGCGCGCCTCAAGGCGCGGTTCGTGCTCGCTCCCGTATCCAACGGCAATATCTCCCTCATGGTCGACCTCGCACGTCGCAACAGTTTGCCTTGGGACGCCGTGCTCGGGGCGGAGACGGCGGGCGACTACAAGCCCAAGCCGCGCGTATATCTCGCCGCTTGCGAGGCTCTCGATCTGCCCCCAGCCTCCTGCATGATGGTCGCCGCCCACACCAGCGATCTGCTGGCTGCCGCCAAAGTCGGGCTGCGCACGGCGCATATCGCGCGGTCCAATGAGCGCGGGCCAGGCAAGGGCGAAGCAAACCCGCACGCGCCGGTTGACTTTGCAGCTTCCGATCTGACGGATCTGGCGGTTCAGCTGGGCGCGTGAGCGTAGGTTGATGACATTATAGGCTTCCTTTGCGCTTCCCGGCGTCGCTATAGTCCGCCAGAGGTGAGAGGACTTGTCGTTGTTATCTGGTCCAGAGCTGGTGGCGGCAGGGTTGGCCTCGCGCAACCCTGCATCAATCAAATCGGCGTCACGCGAGCTTGCGCTCTCTTCCGACAGGCGCGGGCACGATTTACGCCTCGACCGCATCAGCCACCGGTTCGGGGATTTCGTGGCCATCAATGATGTGCAGATCGACATCGCAGCGGGAGAGCTCGTTGCGCTGCTGGGACCTTCAGGATGCGGCAAATCAACCTTGTTGCGCATTGTTTCCGGCTTCATCCGGCAGACCCAAGGGCATGTCCTGTTCGACAATGAATGCGTCGATCAATTGCCACCCAATCGCCGTGGTGTTGGCATCGTTTTTCAGAGCTATGCGCTGTTTCCGCACATGACCGTTCGCCAGAACATCGCCTATGGGCTCGAGGCCCATCATTGGCCGCGCGATCGGATTGCGCCGCGCGTGGAAGAGATGCTCGATCTCGTCCATATGCGGTCCTACGCCGAGCGGCTGCCGCGTCAGCTTTCGGGCGGGCAGCAGCAGCGCATCGCGCTTGCGCGATGCCTCGCGGTCGACCCGAAGATCCTGATGCTCGACGAGCCGTTCGGCGCGCTGGACAAGAATCTGCGCCTTGACATGCAGATCGAGGTGAAGCGCCTGCAGCGTGATTACGGTATCACGACCATTCTGGTGACCCACGACCAGGAGGAGGCGCTCTCCATGGCGGACCGTATTGCGGTGATGCATCGCGGCCGCATCGAGCAGACGGCGCCCCCGACCGAGATCTATGATCGGCCGGCGACGCTGTTCGTCAATCAATTCGTCGGCACGACCAACCTCTTGCCGGGGAGGATCGTTGCCGCTGACGCCGAGGGAACAGAGGTTGCGGTCGCCGCCGGGGTGTTGCGAGCATCGCCTTCAGCGCTGATGAAGGGCACGAGCGTCATGGTTTCGGTTCGTCCGGAACACTTGCGGGTGCAGGACGAAGGCGGACCGGGACAGCTTTCAGGAACCGTGAAGGTGGTGATGCCGCTCGGCCCCCAGGTGATCTATGAGGTGGAAGTAGCCGGCGGCACGGGAGTGAAAATCAGCCAACCGCGTGATGCCTCCAGCGTGCCGCTCCAGAGCGGAACGACGGTTCACTTTGCACCGATCTCACCGGCTGCCTGCCACCTCTTTCCTGCGCAATCCGAGCCCCAAGGAGTCCTCCAATGAACATCCCGATCAGCCGCCGTCATCTGCTGGGTGCCGGCGCGGCGTTCGGCGCCGCCGCGCTCATTCCCCAATGCTTGCGCGCCCAGGGCAAGACCCTTGTCGCTGCAACCTTCCCTGGCACCTGGAACGAAGCACACCGCGAATTCCTTGCCCCCGCCTTCACCAAACGCACCGGGGCCTCGGTGACGCAATCAATTCTCTTGGGCAACGACCAGCTTTCGCGGCTCGTCGCGGCAAAAGGCGGCCAACCGCCGTTCGATGTGGCCCTGTTCGACTCGCCGCAGGTGCTCGACGCTGCGAAGCAGGGCTTGGTCGTGGAGTACCCCGCTGCCAAGTCGCCGAACTACAAGGATCTGCTGCCGGAGTTCCAGGACAAGTGGGGCCCGCGCATATCCATGCAGATCATCGGAATCGGCTATAACCCGCAGAAGATCAAAACTCCACCCAAGAGCTGGGACGTATTGTGGGATCCACAATACAAGGGGCGGGTCGGGCTCACTGCCCTGAACAGCCAGCTCGGCATTGCCTTTCTTGCCGAGATCAACCGGTTGCGGGGCGGCAACGAGGAGAACTTCGAGCCCGCATTCAAGGCGCTGCGCGAGATGCTACCAAACGTAGGGGCAATCGGCGCCAATCTCGGCGCTTACGCAACTTTGTGGCAGCAGGAGCAGATCGACATTGCGCCGTACAATTTCAATTTCGTGCAGACCCTCAAAGGCAAGGATGTTCCGGTGCAGCTGTCGATTCCGAGCACGGGCCCGGTCGGCTGGTACACCAGCATGCACATCGTGACGAAAGCCGCCGAGCCCGACCTTGCCGTTGCGTACATCGATACGCATCTCGATCCGACGGTGCAGAGCGCAATGGCGAAGCCGCCATATGACGTGATCCCGACCAACAGCAAAGTAACGCTCGAGGGCGCCATCACCTCGATCGCCAGGACACATGCAGAGCTTGCAAAAATCCGCTCTTTCGATTGGGAAAAGCTCAATCCGCAGCGCAGCGCGTTGATCGAGCGGTTCAACCGCGAGATAAAGCTGTGACCTGATCGGTCGCGGAACGTGCGAGACAGCGCTCTTACGCTCGTCCTGCCGTTGGGGGCGATATTTGCGGTCTGTTTTGCGGCTCCGCTGGCGGTGCTCATTGCCCTGTCGTTTGCCGGCGATACCGCACTCCGCAGCCTGACTCTCGATCACTACGTCAGATTCTTCACGGATTCGTTCAATTATTCGATTCTGTGGAACACTGTCCTGCTCGGCGTCAAGGCAACTCTGCTGTGCCTTCTGTTTGCCTATCCGATTGCCTGGATCGCAAGCCGCGCGCGGGCGCGCTGGCAGGCGGTCCTCCTGTTCCTCGTGATCCTTCCCATCATGACGAGCGTGGTGGTGCGGACTTTCTCTTGGATCGTGATCCTCGGACGTCAAGGGCTGCTCAACCGCATCGCCATGGGACTGGGGCTCACTACAGAACCGCTCAGGCTGCTCTTCACCGAGCTGGGCGTGGTGATCGTGCTGGCACAGGTGCAGATGCCCTTGATGGTGCTCCCGATTCTGACCGTCATGTCAAAGACGGACCCCAACCTGGCGGATGCTTCGCGCGCCTTGGGGGCAGGCGAGTGGCGCACCCTCTGGCGCGTGACGCTGCCCTTGTCCCTGCCTGGCGTGATCGCCGGCTGCATTCTCACCTATTCCGCCAGCGTGACTGCCTTCATTACGCAAACCCTGATCGGCGGCGCCCGACTGGTCTACATGCCGCTCCACATCTATCAGCAGGCAATCGGAGCCAACAATTGGCCGTTCGCGGCGGCGATCTCGATCATCTTCATGGCGGCTGTGCTCTGCGTCGTTGCCCTGCTCAACCTGCTCATGCGGATGACCCCTGCCCATGCCGAGCGCTAGCACTCGCATCGACTGGGAAAGCCTGTCGCTGCGGTTCACGTTCGCGGCACTCACCGCCGTAGCGATCGTATTCCTCGTCGGCCCAAGCCTTATCGTTATCCTGACCTCGCTGACGGCTTCGCAGTCGCTCAGATTTCCTCCCGCCGGGCTGTCGTTGCGCTGGTACGCCGCGCTGTTGCATGCCGACCAGATGCAACACGCGGCATGGACGAGCCTGGTGGTGGCCATGTGGACGACCCTCCTATGCGCCCTTCTCGGCACTCCTGCCGCCCTTGCGATCTTCCGCTCCCATCGGCTGTGGGCGCGGTTGTTCGATCTTCTGTTCATGTCGCCGCTGCTGCTGCCCGCGCTCGCGTTCGGCTTCGCTGCGCTTGTCTTCATCTATCAGCTCGGGTTGCGCCCGAGCATTCCGTTCCTCATCCTCGGCCATGTCATCGTGTGCGTGCCATTCGTGCTGCGAACCACTCTTGCAGCGCTGAGCCAGCTCGATCATGCTTTGCTCGATGCCTCGGCAAGCCTGGGCGCCAGCCGCTGGATGACCTTCCGCCGGGTAACCCTGCCGCTGATCGGGCGAGGAGTTGGCGCCGGCAGCTTCCTCGCCTTCATGGCTTCATTCGATAATGTTCCGGTGTCGTTATTTCTTGCCGACGAGCGCACGGAAGTGCTGCCGATCCATCTCTGGCAGCGGATCGAGACGAATCTCGACGTGCGCACGGCGGCGGTATCGGGGGTGATCGTGATCGTCACTCTGCTGCTGATGCTGGCTGCCGAACGCTTTGCCGGGCTCACCAGCCAGATGCGGTGAGAGCGACCTTTCCGTGGCTCGGGAGGATGTCGCGAGCGGTTTGGCTCAGTTGCATGGGATGGCCCCAGGGCGGCTACGCTGACGCAAGCAGATGCGAGCAGCCGCGTACTCGGTCACAATTCAATGTCCGGTGTCCGCCAGCGGTTCCGTGGGCGGTTGAACGGCCGGATCCTCGTGCGGTCTCGGCTCGGCGGCTTCTCTCCAGATCGCCAGCGCGACCGCCATGATGGCCGGCCCCAGAAATAAACCCAGGAGGCCGAACGTCTCGAGCCCGCCGAAGATGCCGAGCAGAACCCAGAGGAACGGAAGCCGCGCCGACATGCCGATCAGTACGGGACGCACGAAATGATCGGCGACAAAAACAAGCAGCGAGGCAAATATCAGGACCAGTACCGCGGCCGTCACCTTGGACTGCGCAATCAGAATGAGGCATGCGATCACGAATACTGCCGGGGCGCCGAAGGGGACAGTGGCGAAGATTCCGGTCGCAAAGGCGAACAGAAGCGCGTGGGGCAGCCCTGCCGCCAGATAGGCGATGCCGAGCACGGCGCCCTCGGCCAATCCAACCAGAACGAGACCGTTGACCGTGGCCCGTACGGCGGCAATGGCTTCGTGCCCGAGGCGCCGCGCCGGAACGCCCAGCAGGCGATCAGCGACAGTGCGGATCTGCTGCGTGAGGCGCGGGCCGTCGCGATAGATGAAAAGCAACGTCAGCAGGGTGAAGCCCAGAATGATCAGCCGGTGGATCAATTCATGGCCGAGATGCCGGGTCCACTGGGTGACCGTCAGCGATTCGGTCCGCCCTAGGAGCTCGCGTGCTGCCTCGGGATCAGCCAGATGCGCTTGCCACCATGGCGCAAGATAGCTGCCCACGAACGGGAGCTGCGAGAGCCATTCCGGTGTGGGTATTCCGGTCTGCCTGAGCTCTCGCAGCCAATGCAGAAGGAGAAGAGACTTCTCTGGTCGCTTCGATGACAACGATGAGAAGCGGTCCCACGATCAGGAGGCCGGCGATTGCGGTCAGCAAAATGGCCGCGCGGGTCGGGCTTCGACCATCGCGGGTCAGCCATTGCCGCGCAGGCCAGGTGGCAATCGCCAATACGGCAGCCCAGCCAAGCGCCGGCAAAAAGCTCCACAAGGTCCAGATGGCGAGAAAGGCCAGCGCACCCACCACCGCCGTGCGAGCAAGCAACTCGGAAGGGAACGTGCGCCCCATAGGCAATCTCGCTCAGAGCGACCGGATCGGGGATGTCCGACAATGCCGGATGGAAAGTCAATCGAGGGGGGTCGCAACGGATGGGGCAAACGCGATCGATGCTGCGCCAGGGGTTGCGATCCTTGCAGAGGCGTGCAGGCGGCGCGATAAGTAGGTCGCAAGCGCGCGCAAGTCTGAAATAGAAGGGGGAGGGAGTGCCGAGCACGCTGGTTTTGACGGGCGACATCAATCTGATGAACATCGCCGATCCGGACGTGCCGTTTCGGCGAATCACCCAGGACTTGCGTGCAGCCGATGTGGTGTTCAGCAATCTGGAATGCTGTCTCCAGCTGCCTTCCTCTCATCATACCACCTCGACGGAAGGATTTTTCGCCGATCCGGTAATCGGCGGTGAGGCGCTCCGGCGCGCCGGCATTCATGCCGTCGGCATTGCCAATAACGTGAATTACGGCGCGGCGAGCATAATGGCTTCCATCGAGAAACTCGATGAGCTCGGCATCCTGCACACCGGCGCCGGGCGTGATCGCGCGGCGGCACGTGCGCCGGCGGTGATCGCCCGCAACGGCGTGCGCGCAGGTGTATTGCAGAGGAGCTCCGTCTATTGGCCGACCGACCACGAGGCGCACGACGGTTCACCCGGTATTGCCGTGATCTGCGGCCATACCGCCTATCAGGTGCCCACGGGGCGTGCCCACCCGGGGATGCCGCCGGCAAACCGGCCGGGAGTGCCGCCGCTTATCGTCACCTGGGCCGATAAGGATCATTTGGCCGAGTTCGGTCGTGACATCGCGGCACTGCGGCCGCAGGTCGATATGGTTGTCGCCTCCTGCCACTGGGGTCTTGGACGCGACCCGCTGGCCTACATGATCGAGATCGCGCATGCCGCGATCGAGGCAGGCGCGGATATCGTCGTGGGCCATGGACCCCATGAGCTGCTCCCGATCGAGATCTATCGCGGGCGACCGATCTGTTATGGGCTTGGCAATCTCTCGTTCCATACCGGCCATGGCGGCCGCAAGCACGGCAACTGGGTCGGGGTGCTGGTCGAGATCGTTTGCGAGCAAGGCAAGATTGCGACACTCGACCTGCGTCTCGTGCGCCACAACGACGCCAACGAGACGATCTTCTGCCGCCCGGAGGACGAAGGCGAGGTGCTGGCGGATCTCGCGGGCCGAAGCCAAAGGCTTGGCGCGACCTTGACCGCGCAAGGCGACCGTGTTCGCGTGTCAGTACAATAGAGCAGCCTGGGGAGGCCCGCGATGGCAAAGGCGTGCATGCGAATGCTACGGCTCTTGACGATAGCCTTGCTTGCAATCGCCGCGATCATTTCCGCGCATGCGCAGGAGCCGATCAAGATCGGATTCAGCGTGGCGCTGACCGGCGGGCTCGCTTCATCCGGCAAGGCCCACCTGTTGTCCAAACAAATCTGGGTGGAGGAGATCAATGGCCGGGGTGGCCTTCTGGGGCGGCCGGTAAAGCTCGTCTATTACGACGATCAAACCAACGCCGCCAATATCCCGGGCATTTACGCCAAGCTCATCGATGTCGATAAGGTCGACATCGTCATGGGACATGCGACCAATCTGATTGTCGCCGCCATGCCCCTGATCATGGAGCGCCAGAAACTGGTGATGGTGCTCCTGGCGCTCGGCTCCAATGCCGAGTTCAAGTATGCCAGGTATTTCCAAAGCGCTCCGTTCGGACCGGACCCGAAGGGCGTTCTGTCCAACGCCTTCTTCGAGGTCGCAAAATCGCTTAACCCGGCGCCGAAGACGGTCGCGCTGGTCGGCGCCGATGCCGAGTTCTCCAACAACGTGCTTATCGGCGCGCGCGAAAATGCCAAGAAATTTGGCCTGCAGATCGTCTATGACCGCAGCTACCCGCCTTCGACGGTCGATTACAGTCCCATTGTGCGTGCGATGCAGGCGACCAACCCGGATGTGGTCCTGCTCGCGTCTTATCCACCGGATTCCGTGGGCATGGTTCGTGCCGCGACCGAAATCGGGTTGAGGACGCAGCTCTTTGGCGGCGCCATGGTGGGGATGCAATACGCTTCACTCATGACGCAGCTCTCGGAGAAGCTCAATCGGCTCGTGAACTACCATTTCTTCATTCCCAGCGCGAAAATGAGCTTTCCCGGGATCGAAAACTTTCTGAAGAAATACCAGGCGCAGGCCAAGGGCGCTGGCGTCGATCCGCTCGGCTTTTACCAGCCGCCTTTTGCCTATGCTGCGATGCAGGTACTGGAGCAGGCTATTACCGCCACCGGCAGCGTCGATGACGAGAAGCTTGCCCATTACATCCATAGCAGCGCCTTCAACACCATTGTCGGGGAGATCAGGTTCGACGCGCTCGGCGAGTGGGCGCAGGCGCGTCCGATCGTAGTGCAATTCCAGAACGTCCAGGGCAGCGGCCTCGATCAGTATCTGACCGGCCACAAGCAGGTGATCGTCTATCCGCCGGAATACAAGGACGGCGAGTTGGAACATCCATTCGGGAAGTAGGGCGGGCGATGCAGATCATCGCCGCTGTCGCACACAAACGCTTTGGCTCCTTCAGCATTGAAAAACTGGAGCTGACCGAGCCGCGCCCTGACGAGCTCCTGGTCAAGGTCATTGCCAGCGGGATGTGCCAGACCGACCAGCACGGGCGTGACGGCTACTACAACACGCCCCTGCCGGCGGTATTCGGCCATGAGGGAGCGGGTATTGTCGCGGAAGTCGGCAAGGCGGTCACGCAATTTGCACCCGGCGATCACGTCGTCATCTCGTTTCCGTGGTGCGGCAAATGCCCCAACTGCACGCGGCGCATGGAATCCCACTGCCAGAACAACTTCGCCCTGAAGATGCGCGGCACGCGTCCGGATGGATCGACGCTGATGAGCAGGGAGGGAGCCCCGGTTTACAGCGCCTTCTTCCAGCAGTCATCGTTTGCAACCTACGCCATCGCCAACGCGCGCTTTGCGGTCAAGGTCAGAAAGGACGCTCCGCTGGAATTGATCGGGCCGTTCGCATGCAGCGGGCAGACCGGGGCGGGCGCGGTGCTCAACTGCATGCGGCCGCAGCCGGGCGACGCCTTTGCGGTGTTCGGAGTTGGCGCGGTTGGCTTGTCCGGGCTGATGGCCGCAAAGATCGCGGGATGCGGCCCGATCATCGCCATCGACGTCCATGAGCAGCGCCTAGCGCTCGCGCGCGAACTCGGCGCCACCCATGCCATCGCTCAGACCGGAAGCACCGACGTGGTGGCGAAGATCCGCGAGATCACCGCACAGGGTGTGCGTTATTCGCTGGAAGCATCGGCGCAACCGGCTGCGTTGCGCGAAGCCGTCCAGTCCTTGATGCCGGGCGGCACCTGCGTGCTGCTGGGAAGCGCGCGTGCGGGAACGGAGGTCTCGCTGGAGATGCCGTTCCTGCAGTTCGGGCGCACCATCCGCGGCGTCATTCAGGGCGAGAGCCACCCGCAGGAATTCATTCCGCAGCTGGTCGACTTGCTGATGCAGGGGCAAATGCCGGTCGAGAAAATTATCACCTTCTATCCGCTTGCGGACATCAACCGCGCGGCGCAGGATTTCAACGGCGGCACGACAATCAAGCCGGTATTGCGCATGCCGCATTAGTGCGCTGGTAGGGGCGGGTTTGAAACCCGCCCCTACAATCGGCGTGGCGCGGCGCGGCGCCATGATGCGGAGCGTTCCTCAGTCCGCCAGCTCCGCCACTCCCGGCATCACCAGCTGCTCGACCGCGAACGAGGGCGGCAAATCGCCGAGCTCGCGCAGCGCTGCAATGAGCTTGCCCAGCTTGGCTTTGGAGATCTTCCCCGTGAGCTCGTAAAAATTCTTCTGCTGCAGAAAATCGTAGCTCTTGGCAACGTCATCGCGACCGAGCTTGCTCACCCCCACCATGATGCGGATGGCTTCATCGCGGTTGTTTCCGTCCTGGAACCAGCCGACGCTGCGCGTATAGGCGGCAAGAAACCTGTCGAGCGTCGGCTTGCTCGCGCTCGCCCACGCGCAATTGACGGCGCCGCCCGAGAACGGAAGCTCCTTGGCATAGTCGATGGTCCAGCCGAGATTGGTGAAGCCTAAAGCCTCGGCATGGAAATTATGCGGTGAGGTCAGGAGGGCGGCGTCCACCGCGCCGGACTGCAGCGCGGCGAGGCGCGCAGATGTCGCGCCGGCAAATACATAGTCGACGTTCCCGGCGCTGATGCCGTTTGGTTCCAGCATGCGTTCCACAAAGATGCGCGTGATGTCCTTGGGTCCGCCGATGATGATCGTCTTGCCTTTGAGCCCCTTGATGCTCTTGATGTCGCGCTTGGCGAGAAGGGCATAAGGCGGCGCCTGCATGTCGACGCGCCAGATCGCAATCGGCGCACCCTTCTCGATCGCCCGTATGGGATCGACCAGACCGCTGCCGACCGTCAGGTTGACCGATCCCGCCGCCACCTGCTGCGCAATCGCGGTGGAGGATTGCGCAAAGACAGGCTCGACCTTCAGCTGCGCCTCTGCGAAGAAGCCTTTCTCGATTCCGATATAGACCGGCCATATGGTCGTGGATGCAGAACCGACCGCTCCGGCCGTAATGGTCTCGATCGCCTGCGCCGCAGAAGGCGCGAGCATGAGCGCGAGCACGAGCGGACACAGCCACGACGCCTGCCGCACGCTGCTCGTTTTCTTGTGCAGGTTCATCGGTTCGGTCCTCCAACTTCCGAAGCAATCGGAATCGAGAAGATGGAGCTTAAACCCGCAGACCCCATCCTGAGGAGGGCGCATGCTTGCGTGCGCCCGTCTCGAAGGATGGCCGCTTGGCCCGATCTCGCTTGTGGCCGTCCTTCGAGACGCGCCGCCGAAGGCGGCGCTCCTCAGGACGAGGCTTCGAGACGCGCCGCCCAAGGCGGCGCTCCTCATCAGGACGAGGCTTCGAGACGCGCGAAAGCGCGCTCCTCAGGACGAGGTTGATTGATGCGGCGACATGATGCGAACCTCGAAAACGCGGTACTAGCGGGGAGCGTAGGCCTGCACGAGGGCAGAGGCGGCCGCATCCGCAGCGGTCTGAACCTCGCGTGCCTTCCCCTCCAATTCATCGCCCAGAACTCGCAGCTCCCTTGCGACTCTCAGATCGAGGGTATGATCCGACAGGAATCGGCAGCGTCGGGCCAATTGCATCAAATAGGCTTGCGTGGGCATGGTCGAACCGTCGATGCGCTGACCCGTGCATATCAGATTCTGCCGATGCGTGTCTCGTCATCCCATTGGAAATCCTCGGTAATGGTAAAATCGGCATTTGAGGATAGGCATGAACCGATGGACCAACGCTTGAGGTCGTGCAAACAAATGCCCGCCCCGTCCTGAAACGGGGCGGGCACAAGGGCTGCGCGGCCGGCTGGCAGCCCTCAGTCCAGCGGCTCCACCTTGACCAGGGCGGCACCGTGATTGCTGCCCGTCCAGAAGGTAACCGGCGTGGTCGAATTGTCGATGAACACGGTGCGCATGTTGGTTTCCCTCGGGAGCAGATACTCCACCGTCTCTCCGGTCTTGGGGTTCACCCGCATCGCACGATCGCTGTGCATGCCGCCGGTCCAGATCTCGCCGTTGTTGTCGATAGCGGCGCGATAGGGCCAGGTCTCGGGCGGCACAGGATATTCGGTGAATTTCTCGGTCTTGGTGTCGAAGATCGCAACCTTGTTGCCGCGATATTCTGCGATCACGATCCGGTCCTGATCGTCGATATTCATCCGCCGCGCCCGGCCGTTGGCGGTCGGAAGCGGATACCACGTTGCCTTGCCGGTCTTCGCGTCGATCTTGCCGATGTGACCGCGCCTGAACTCGGACATCCAGAGATTGTTCTGGGAATCCGAGATGACCTGGTAGATCGAGTGTCTTCCACCCGTCAGCTCCTTGAGCGGCTGGAATCGCTCCCATTTGCCGGTAGCGAGGTCGAGGCGGAATACCTCCTGTGTGCCCACGTTCTTGGTCCACACTTTGCCATCAACGTCATGGCGCAGACCAACGAAGTTCAGCTGCACGCGGTTGTCGTTGTACTCCGGGGCCAGGGGATAATATTTGAGCTCTCCGGTTTTTGGATCGAGCGTGCCCAGCGAGCCCTGGAACATGGTGTCGAACCAGAGCGTGCCGCGTTTGTCGAACTCGAGCGACAGATTACCCACCGGCGCGTCCGGCTTGAACTGCTTGACCGGATATTCGGTGAGCTGGAGCGTTTTGGGATCGAACTTGGAGACGAAGAGCTCGCCGAAGTCCGAGTACCAGACCATCCCATTGCTATCCACCAGCACGTCGTGCGGCTCGGTGGTGGGTCGCGGCATGTCGTATGCGGTGATGATGACCCGGGTGGCCCGACCGGTGGGACGCGGCAGCGTCGCGAGCGGATACTCCCACTGCGAGACTTGGCTCAGATTGATCTTCGCGAGGTATTCCGCCTGCTTGCGGAACTGGTCGGGGGTTCCCGACCGCTCTGGGTCAAGCATGCGCTGCGGCTTGATCGGCTGGCTCACGGGACCATAGCCGTTCATGCGCACGATGACCTGCGTCCACTCGTCCGCATCATGGTGCGAGCGCACAACGCGCTCAAGGGTGTGGCAGCCCACGCATCCGAGCAGGAACGACTTCTCTTCCTCCGTGCCGGGCAGGCTCATCATCCATTCGGCATTGCTCATCTGGGAGGCAAGGTCTTTCGTCCTCTCCAGCTTGAGGTCGACCGTGGTCGTCTGCTCATCGGCAACGTCTGCGCTACTCGGGGCGGCAAGCTCGTACCCGATGGCGCGGATCTTGAGTGTGTACTTGCCCGCGGCGACCCGGTTAGCGGGGAAGCTGTATCGGCCCTGTGCGTCGGTGAGGACGCTGACCGTCACGATCGAGTCGGCCTTCTTGGCGCTGACTACGACCCCTTGCATGGCGCCCTCCGCTTCGGACATCACCTGTCCGGTAAGCGCTTCGGGAGCCTGGTTCCGTGCCGCGAGTTGGGGCGCCGCCGATTGAAACAGCATGATGGCGGCCGCCGCCGGCACGAGCTGCAAGAGCCGTCTTATGAGCATTCTTTACCTCCCAGCAGAATGATAATGGCGCGCATTACACGCTGTTAAACAATCATAGAACGCTACGCCCGCCCAGTTCCAGTGGGGCGGCGCCCGGCGCAGATCTGCCGTGCCGCCGACGCGGATGGATCGCTGTTCCGATCGGCATCCGGCGTCAGTCGTGAACGCTAAATCGGCCGTGCTCCGCCTGTGCCATGACGCGTGCGAATTGCGTCCGGCTCATGTGGACCAATGTCTCGTGATCGCCGGATTCCAGATACACCTCAGGCTGCTCCTGGAGACTGTCGTCCATAATGACATCCAGTCCGTAGCACTCGCCGACCGGAGGCACGGCGCCATGGGCACAGTCTCGGAACAGGCTGTCGAGCTCCCCTTCATCTGCGAGATCGAGATCCTTGCCCATCTGGTTTCTCAAGTCCGCCAAGCGAATGTGATGAGACGCGGGCAGAACGGCGAGGATGAAGCCCCCGTCGCGACGTAACACGATGCCTTTGGCGAGCCGATCGCCGGGAATATGACAGGCTTCGGCGGTGCGCATCGAGCACAAGGTCGGCTCATGCGGGATTACGTCGTAGCTGACGTTCTGGTCCAGATATTTCTGCAGTGTCGGAGCAATAGCCATGACAACCCTCCATGCGGGAAGCGAGCCTCGCATTCGCAACGGCGGGTCCTGCAGGCCGTCATCTCACGTGCGCGGCTGCGTGGTAGCGTGAGCATAGGCTTGGCGTTCGGCCGGGACAACTCATTTGTTGGCCGGAGAGCCGTAGGATCAGCTCGGGTTTGACCACCAGGATCGCGGCCACACGCCGGGCCATGCGAGGTGGTGATAGATAGATCCTTGCTCAGCCGCGGCGCTTGAAAAACTGTACGGCGCGCTCGTGCTTCTCGGCTGTTGCGCGCGTTTTGAAGGTGCCGAGATTTCGGCGCCTGCCGGTTTTCGGATTGATCTTGCGTGAATAAAGGCGATACTCGCCGGACTTTAGCTTACGTATCATCTCCGCCTCACTATGAAATTTGCCGTGGTGTAAAGTGCGTAGCCGCGAGAGATAAAGGTATTGCCATCATGAACGGGGCGGACGTCATTGCCGAGATCCTCCAGCGTGAAGGCACGGAGTTCCTGGCCTGCTATCCCCGCAACCCGCTGATCGAGGCGTGCGCGGCGCTCGATATCCGTCCCATCCTGTGCCGGCAGGAACGGGTCGGCGTCGGAATGGCCGACGGTTATACTCGCATCCGCCGCGGGAGAAGGAACGGCGTGTTCGCCGCCCAGGCCGGGCCCGGCATCGAGAATGCGTTCCCAGGCATCGCCCAGGCCTATTCGGAGAATGTGCCGTTGCTGGTGATTCCAGGCGGCCTGCCGCTCGCCCGACACTATGTACGCCCGGTCTTTCGTGCTGCCGACGTCTATCGCCCCGTCACCAAATGGGCGGGGCTGGCGCATTCCGTGCAGGAGCTGCCCGATCTGATGCGGCGCGCTTATCACGCGATGCGCAGCGGCAAGGGAGGCCCGGTGCTCATCGAGGTGCCTGCGGAGGTCTGGGAGGCGGAATACCGCGGCAAGCTCGACTACAAGCCGGTACCGATTACCCGAACGGCTCCTGATCCCGAAGCCGTCAAGCAGGCCGCGAGCCTGCTCGCATCTGCCAAGAACCCGCTGCTGGTTGCGGGGCAGGGCGTGCTTTACGCTGAGGCGAGCGAGCGGCTCATCCAGCTCGCCGAGCTCATCCCCGCGCCGGTCGCGACCACCAACCCCGGCAAGAGCGCAATTCCCGAGAGCCATCCGTTGGCGCTGGGCGCGTCTACACGCTCGCGACCCAAGATGTTCACTGATTTCATGGCGCGCGCCGATCTGGTGTTCGCCATCGGGTCAAGCCTCACCCGGACCCCGTTCGGACCCGGCGTGCCGTCCGGCAAGATCATCATCCATTCCACCAACGAGGCGCACGACATCAACAAGGAATACCGCGTCGATCATGCCATGGTCGGAGACGCGGCGCTTGTGCTCGATGCGCTCATCGCAGAGATCGGCCGACAGAAAGCGGGCGGTGGGGCGAATGCGCTCGCCTCGCTGAAGGAGGAGATCGCGGCGGTCAAGAAGGCGTGGCTCGCCGAATGGGCAAAGCATCTCGATTCCGAGGAAGTGCCGATCAACCAGTACCGGGTCATTCGCGATCTGATGCGCACGGTGGACCGCGACAATGTCATCATTACCCACGACTCCGGCAGCCCGCGGGAGCAGCTCGTTCCGTTCTGGGAGCCGACCCGGCCGGGCTCATATATCGGTTGGGGAAAGTCCACCCAGCTCGGTTACGGATTGGGCCTGATCATAGGCGCCAAGCTCGCGGCCCCCGACAAGCTTTGCGTCAATATCATGGGCGATGCGGCGATCGGCATGACAGGGATGGACATCGAGACCGCCGCGCGCAATCGCATCGCCATTCTCACCATCGTCTTCAACAACGGGGTGATGGCGGCCGAACGCGACGTGCTGCCGCTCTCGACCAAGAAGTACGGCGCGCTGACGGTGAGCGGCAACTACGCCAAGGTGGCCGAGGGGCTCAATGTCGCGTCGATGCGGATCGCCAAGCCGGGCGACATCGTGCCGGCCATCAAGGATGCCGTCCGGGTTACCGAGACGGGCGCCCCCTTCCTGCTCGAGATCATGGTTAAGGAAGGGTACGACTTCTCCCGCTACGAGCTTGCTGGACTGTGATAGGATGAATGTGATGCGGCCCTGATCCAGGCAGGGAGTGTCAACAAACACCAAACAAGGGATGGCAGGCAGCTCTCGGGTTTGCTCTTAGCGTGCGGGCGCGAGCATGAGATCATTCAGCTCATCCTGATATGCCCGGCGTTGCAGCTGTGTCAGGAGCTGCGGCACAGTGTCTTCGAGCTCGTCGTCCGGCGTGGCTGGCCAAGTGTGGTCATGGGCGGCGGTGGGCGCGAGCGGCGACTCGGTTTCGACGAAGGTCTCGTGCGGCGGCGCTCGATGAGCGCGCGTGCTCCAATCCAAGCTCGGCTCTTGCGCCGCAGCGGATCGCCGCGGCCTGCGCCCGGTTGTAATCCGCAGAAGAAGAGTGCCGATCAGAGCGGCAATGGCCATCACCGCGGCAAACAGCCCGGCAAGATGCGCGAAGGCCGATCCGGTCGTCGGTTGGTCTGCTGCGGCCAGCTCGTCAGGCGTCAGGATCGGCCATACCAAAGGCATCTCGTCCTCAAATTCCAACGTGGACTGCTCTTGCGCATAGCTCGTTCGAGCGCCGGTGGTACCAGTGTCGACGGCGACGGCGGCTTTGGGAGCATCATCCCAGCGCGTGGGGAAGGCCGGGGTACCCGGCTGCTCGACAGCGTTGGCCGTGCTGGTAGCGGGTTCGGCGCCAGCAGCGATCGCAGGGACCGGTTCCGGGCTTGTCGCCTGCACAGCTGCGGGTGAGGCCGATCGCTCGCTCGGCTTGGGAGAGGCGGGCCGCGCGGGCGCAGCCGCTTGGCGAGTCTGCGTGCGCACGTGAGCACCTTCGGCGCCAAGGTACCAGCATTGCCGATGGGTTGCCCGGTCCACACGGTAGTACCAGTGAGTGCCGGGTGGGGAAGGAGCATTCGGGCCGGCAAGGCAATCATCGGCCGCGGCGCCCGAGCTCGCCGATAACGAAAGACCCAGATTGACCGTCAGGAGGGCAGGGAGGAAGAGTGACATGCGCCGCTGCATTTGTTTCTCCGGTGTTGTTGATGCGCGCGTCTGATTTGTTAAGCAAATTTTTTCCTCTGCGTGTTTGCTCCGCGATTTGGTCGCTAATGCGTTGCGATTGCGACAAGGCGAAGGAGATTTCACCGCACTCGATTACCGCGATTCGAGCGCTGCGCGCGCGCGGCAAGGTTTCATAAACCATGGCGAGAAATAGAACGTGCGGTGGCTGTATTGGATCACCGCGAAGCCTGGAGGCTCCGCAGCAGCTTGCGCCGCAAAAGCGCAACCGCTTTCTTCGGGTTTGATGTAGAATGAGCTGTACAGCCGGGCCGCTCATTCCGGCTGCGGAGTCGAGGCCGATCGCCGTGAAATTGCCGGAGACCCGCTACGCCCGAAGCGGCGAAGCCCGCATCGCCTATCAGGTGGTCGGCAATGGTCCGATCGATCTGGTTTTCGTGCCCGGCTTCATCTCCAATCTGGACGTGCATTGGGAAGATCCCGGCTATGCGCACCTGCTGCGTCGGCTCGGTTCATTCGCTCGCCTCATCCAGCTCGACAAGCGCGGCACCGGCTTGAGCGACCGCGTCGATACCCATGCATTGCCGAGCCTCGAGACGCGCATGGACGATGTGCGCGCCGTCATGGACGCAGCCGGCAGCGGGCGTGCTGCTCTGCTGGGAGCATCCGAGGGCGGCCCGATGGCAATTCTCTTCGCCGCCACGCATCCGCAGCGCGTTCGCGCTCTCATTCTTTATGGCGCTTATGCCAATTTCCACACCTGGGTGTTGGGTCGCGAGGCTCTGGCGCAGTTCATGCGCTCGGCCGAGAATTCCTGGGGGACTGGCGCAAGCCTCGCGAGCTTTGCGCCCGATCGCGTCAGTGATGCCCGCTTTCACGACTGGTGGGCGCGCTTTGAACGTCTGTCAGCCAGCCCCACCGCAGCGGTGGCGCTGGCCCGGATGAACGCCGCAATCGATGTGCGGCAAGTGCTTCGCAGCATCCGGGTGCCAACCCTGGTGCTGCATCGCGCCCAGGACGCACGGGTAAAGGTCGCAGGAGGCCGTTATCTGGCGGAACGAATCCCCGGCGCGCGCTTGGTCGAGCTTTCCGGCCGCGATCATCCGATCTGGACCGGCGATATCGATCGGGTTGTCGATGAGATTGCGGAATTCCTCACCGGCAGCCGTCCGATGCCGGTGCATGACCGGGTTCTGGCAACTGTCTTGGTAGCGCGTCTCGTTGCGCCGGAGCGGCAGGCGGCACGCTTCGGCGACCGCGCCTGGGGCGACATGCTCGAGGCGCTGCACAGCGCCTCAGCCGGGTCGCTTGCGCGTTTTGGCGGGCAGGCGATTGGAACGAGCCCCGAGGAGATCAGCGCGCGTTTTGATGGCCCAGCCCGTGCCATCCGCTGTGCGCTGGCGCTCACCGAAGCGGCGAATGCGCGCGGTCTCAACCTCGCCGCCGGCGTCCATACCGGCGAGATCGAGCTGCATGAGCGCGGTGTTGCGGGTTTGGCGATCCATGCGGCTGAACGCATTTGCGCGCGCGCAGCCGCGGGCGAAGTGCTCGCATCCGGCATGGTTGCTGATCTCGTTGCGGGCTCGGGGCTGGAATTCCAGGAAAGGGGAACGCAAGCGATCGACGGTTTTGAAGCTCCCATCCGCGTATGCGCGGTCGAGCACGACGGAATGCTGGCGGCACCGCAACGCCCTGCTGCGCCCGAGCTCGAGCTGCTGAGCGCACGCGAGCGCGAGGTGACCATGTTGGTGGCCGATGGACTGAGCAACGCGGCGATCGCGAAGCGGTTGTCGATCAGCGAGCACACCGTCAAGCGGCACGTCGCCAATATTCTCCTCAAGCTCGACCTTCCCACCCGCGCGGCCGCCGCCGCCGTCGCCGGGCTGCACCGGCGCGGTTAGCACTGCCACGTCGTCATTCCGGGGGCGTGGACGCCGGGCCCGCTGGCCTTGGTAGGGGCGGGTTTCAAACCCGCCCCTACACGCCAGCGCCCGGAATGACGGACGGGGAAGTTGTGACGCAGCACAATTAGGTTCCGTCCCCAAAGCGATGGCCCGAATGGGCCATCGCACGCATGGCCCGAGCGGGCGAAGCGGACATCGCCTCTGATGCGCTAATGCCTGACCATCGCGGGGAGATCACTCGAGGAGAATGCCATGCGCAAGCGAACCGGACTTCTTATGATGCTCGTGACCGCCACTGCAGTCGGCGCGATCACTGCCGCGGTGCCCTTGGCGAACGCGCAGGACGCCTCAGCCCAGGCCACCTATCGGGACATCGAGCAGACGCTGGGCTCGGTGCCCGGCTTCTTCAAGCAGTTCCCCGAAGCCGGAATTGCGGGTGCGTGGGCCGAGTTCAAGTCGGTCCAGCTCAACCCGAATACCAAGCTCGACGCCAAGACCAAGGAGCTGATCGGGCTTGCGGTATCGGCCCAGGTCCCATGCCAATATTGCGTCTATTTCCACACCGCTGCGGCGAAGGCGAACGGCGCGACCGATGAGGAGGTACGTGAAGCCGTGGCCATGGCGGCGATCTCGCGCCACTGGAGCACGGTACTCAACGGCATGCAGACCGATCTTGCCGCTTTCAAGCACGACACGGATACCGTGCTGCGGAAAGCGGCTGAAAAGAAGACGGTCGGCAAGTCGCAGTAGGAGCTGGCGGGGATAAAGCGATGCACGCCGACCGCATCGATATCGCCGCACTCAAGCGCGCGATCGAGACCCGCGACGCGCGTACAATGGCGGGGTTCTACGCAGACGATGCGCTCCTTCGCATCATCGACTGCGACAACCCGCCGAGCAGGCCGCGCGAGCTTAAGGGCAAAGGGGCGATCGTCTCCTACTACGACGACGTGTGCAGCCGCACCATGATCCACAGCATGGAATTGGGTATTGCCGACGGCGAGCGCCTGGCGTTCACCCAGGCCTGCGCCTACCCTGATGGTACGCGGGTGTTTTGCGCGGCGATGATCGAGCTTGCCGGCGGCAAGATCAGCAAGCAGACCGTTGTGCAGGCCTGGGACGCCTGAGCGCCGGTCTGCGGAAACGGCAGGGGGCGGCATCCCATGTCGCCCCCTCAACATTTTGATGTCCCCGTGTCCCGGACGAGCGAGCCAGAGCTTGATCTGGCGAGCGAAGATCCGGGACCCGGGGGCGACCGGCACGGTCATAGATCGGCCGACTTGCGTATATTCAGGTGCCGATCTCGGGCAAGCCCGAGATCGGGGTCTCATTAGGGACGCAGTCAAGCTTGCGCAGACTGCGTAAACTTGTCTGCGCCGCAAAAGCGCTCGCTGCACCCGCCCGGGACACGGGCCGTCCCTTTAGCACGCAATTGTGGATTATCCTCCTGGCGACCACCCGTCTCCTTCAACATTGTTGCAGCCAAGCTCTCCCTGCTCTGCTACGCTGCGAGCCGGACGTACACGGGATGGAAGACGAGCCATGCGTTCGAAGCTCACGACAATAATCCTGATCGGCATGGTGCTCGGAATTCTCGTCGGCTATGCGTGCCACATTCTCTGGCCGGATCCCAAGACCGCTAAAACCATTGCTGATTACATCTCGCTGCTCACCGATATCTTCCTGCGCCTGATCAAGATGATCATTGCGCCGCTGGTATTTTCGACCCTGGTCGTGGGCGTGGCGCATATGGGCGACACCAAGGCCGTTGGTCGCATCGGCGCCAAGGCCATGCTCTGGTTCGTCGGAGCTTCGCTGGTCTCGCTGCTGCTGGGAATGGTTCTGGTCAATGTGCTGCGGCCCGGCGACAGTCTCAATCTGCCGCTGCCGGATGCCGATGCCGCGACCAATCTCAAGGTCACCTCGCTTTCGATGAAGGAGTTTGTCGCGCATCTCGTGCCGCGCTCGATCGTCGAGGCGATGGCGACGAATGAGATTCTCCAGATCGTGGTGTTCTCGCTGTTCTTCGGAGTTGCCTGCGCCGCTCTCGGCGAGCGCGCCCGCAAGCTCGTGGGAGGCATCGAGGAGCTCTCGCACGTGATCCTGTCGATCACGGGCTACATCATGGCGCTCGCGCCGATTGCCGTGTTTGCCTCGATGGCGGCCATCGTCACCACGCAAGGCCTGGGCATCCTGGTGACCTACGGCAAGTTCGTGCTCGAGTTCTACTTCGGCCTGGTGCTGCTGTGGTGCCTGCTGATCGGGGTCGGCTTCGTCATCTTCGGACCGCACAGCTTACGGCTGATCAATCTGGTGCGCGAGCCGTTCCTGCTCGCCTTCTCCACCGCGAGCAGCGAGGCGGCGTACCCGAAGACCATGGAGCAACTCGAGAAGTTTCCGATCAGCAAGAAGATCATCAGCTTCGTCCTGCCGATGGGATATTCGTTCAATCTCGACGGCTCGATGATGTACTGCACCTTTGCCACGCTGTTCATTGCGCAGGCCTATAACATCGTCATGCCGCTTGGGCAGCAGCTCACCATGCTGCTGCTGCTGATGCTGACCAGCAAAGGCATGGCCGGCGTCCCCCGCGCTTCGCTTGTTGTGATCGCCGCCACGCTGGCGAGCTTCAATATCCCTGAAGCCGGATTGCTGCTCATCATCGGCGTCGACCAGTTTCTCGATATGGGCCGCTCGGCGACGAACGTCATCGGCAATACGCTCGCCACCGCCGTGGTGGCGAAGTGGGAGGGCGAGAAGCTGCATCACCCGCTGCCGGAGCCGGCGCTCAAGCCGCAGGTCGCATGAGGGCGCAGGCGCCATGCGCGGGCGCGGAACCGTAATGCCGGGCACTCGATCCGGGCGGCATCAGGCCCTTGGTCTGCTCGTTGCCGGGGTGGTCGCCGGCGCGATCGTCAGCGCCCATGCGCAGGACTCGGCCGGGGTCGGGGTCCTTTCCGGCGCCCTCAAGAAGGTGAAGGAGACCGGCGCCATTACGCTTGGCCATCGCGAGACCTCGCTGCCCTTCTCCTATCTCAACCGCAGGCGACAGCCGATCGGTTACTCCATCGATCTCTGCCGGGAGATCGTCGAGGATGTGTCGACCGAGCTCGACGGCATGGACATCAAGATCGCCTTTGCGCCGGTGACGCCCGCAAACCGCCTGCAGAAAGTGGCCTCGGGCGAGATCGATCTCGAATGCGGGTCCACCACCGCCAATACGGAGCGACGGAAAGAGGTCGCCTTCTCGCCGATTTTCTTCATCGCCGGCACCAAGCTGATGGTGCCGCAGTCCTCCTCCATCCGATCCTACCGTGATCTTGCCGGCAGGACGGTCGTGGTGACTGCCGGCACCACCAACGAGACTGCGCTGCGCACGCTCGCGCAAAAGCAGAAGCTCGCGCTGTCCATCGTCAGCGCCGCCGATCACGGGCAGTCCCTCGACGTGCTCGCCGCCGGCAAAGCCGACGCATTCGCAACCGATGACGTTCTGCTCTACGGCTTCATTGCCACGGACGCGCGGGCGAAGAGCATGATGGTGGTCGGCGACTATCTTTCCTATGATCCCTACGGGCTTGCCTATCGACGCGACGATCCCGCCTTCGCTGCGCTGGTCGAGCGCACGTTTGGCCGCACCGCCGGCGAGCGCCGGCTCGCGGAGCTCTACAGCAAGTGGTTTCTGCGCCGGCTGCCGACCGGCGAGACGCTGAACCTGCCGATGAGCCCCCAGCTTGCCGAGATCTTCCGCATGCTGGGAGAGCCGGAATAGCGGAAATGTGGATCCGGACAGCAGGCCTGGCTGCGAGCGTAGCGAGGCGAATCCGGGAGGGGCGCCGAAGCCCGACCTGTTGCAACCATCGCGAGAGAAAATCGGGGAAAATCAGGGCTCCCTGTAAACAACAGGAAATTTAGAGGGCTTTTTCAGCTGAAAGTTGTTCGGGTGAAATCACGGCCCGCGAGCAGGTGTCTCTAGCACCGATGCGGCACAAACCACGCACGGACTTTCACTGCCATAACACCCTCTTCTGGGTACAAAAAGCAAAGCCCGGCACGGATACCGCGCCGGGCTTTGCCACAACAATGCAAGCGTACCTGTTCGTACTTGAGTCCCGTAACGTTCGCAAGAAGAATTTTTGTGCGGAAAATTTTGTGCAACGGAGTTGGGTCGCGAGCGGGGCTTCTGCCGGCTGGTGTCGGGAATGTCGGACGTGGAGCAGTCGTGACGCAGTACGATTGGAGGGCAAGTCGGTGAAGCCGACTTGGCGCGGGTGACCCGCCGATAGCATCATCAACCTGGCGAGAACCCAAGCTTTTGGATCCGACGCCCATCTGCTAAACCGCGCGTTCTCCGGAAGGGTGGCCGAGTGGTTTAAGGCAGCGGTCTTGAAAACCGCCAGGGGCGTGTCCCTAACCTTCTGAAAAAGCGGAAGATTATGCATGGAGATACCGGCGTGAGGGCACTGTGAGGGCACACGCCGGGGGATCGGAGAGATGGCCGAGCGGTTGAAGGCAGCCAGTCTTGAAAACTGGCATGGGCGCAAGTCCATCGTGGGTTCGAATCCCACTCTCTCCGCTCAAGCCGCCGAAAATGCCTTCATCTCCATGACCGCCGATCGCTATGGTCACCTGTTCCCGCGCGGCGATGATGGCGCTGAGCTCGCTGCAGCTGGAAAGCCTTCGTAGGCTGAGCACGGCTGGCCGCCTCTGTGGCAGCGCGGGGCATTCTACGGGCGGAGGGTCGGCTCCACTCCAAGTGCCGGATGTCCGCCGCGCCTCATCCCACGTCTCGCCCCGCAAACACGCGCTCGACCATTCCCTCAATCGAGCTCCCCGCTGCAGCTTGGGCGAGCAACCGGGCCCACGCGCGCCAGATCACAGCCGACACCGAGCTTGCCTGAGCTGGTGACGAAGATGCAGCCAAGACCGAATCCAGCGAGATAATCGCATACGGCTCGCGACGGCAGCTCGATCATGGGCCGCCCTCCCCGTCGTCCATGACCGCATCGATCAGCCCCTCGGAGATGATCGTGCGTCCGCAGCTTCGGCGACACCAATTAATCTGCACAGCCGGCTCCTAGGAGTGCCACCGCACGATCGCAGCGGCCATTGCGTGCACCATACCGGCACCAAATTGTCCGATTTTGGCCCGATTTCCTCCGAAACTACGACCCTATACACGAGTACCGGTAAGGCGGGCACACGGAGTTCAGGGTCGTTTCCTCCGGTTGCGGGCTGGTTGCCCAGCGGGGCAAACCCACCAACGTGCCTGAAGGGGCATCGCTGTTCTGAAGGGTCGGGGCCGGCAATCCTGCAGAATGCCTTGTATCGGGAGTTCAGACGGTGGTGCATGGCGCCTCCTGATCCACGTACCGCTTATACCCTCCGTTCGGCGCAGGCCTCTGCACCGCACGCGGACAATCGCGCAATCGCGGAGATGGTGCGGGAGGGTGTGCGTAAGGCTCGTGACAAGCTCATTGATCTGAGCATGCGCAATGGCATGCTGAATTTTCGGCATTCGGAAACGTCAGCGCGCCACGTCCGGATTATCGACGAGAATTTGGAATTCTTGGTGCAAACGCTCGCGTCGGGTGAATCGCTCGATATCATTCCACTTCCACCGGTCGAGCAAATTCCACGTGATGAGGATACCGATGCTTTTCGAGCTGCGCTAAAGGCAGCTAAAGAGATCGATCCGGAGTGGTTAGCTGCTGAGGATGCTCGCCGCGCGGCAGGCAATCGTCGGCGCACGAAGGACAGGGTCGCCGAACGCGCCTTGCGCGATCGTGTACGCGCACAGCTCGGGATGCCGGAATGGCGGGCTTCGGTCGATCCGCGCGCGCGAGCCCGAGAGCTCGGCATCGATCCTTCCTATGATTTGCCACCGGCGCGGGTCGGCACGCGACGACACCATGCTGATCAGACGCTACAAACACTCTTCTTCCCCGATCGCCTGGAACCAAAACTCTCCAGCATTCACAGTGCCGCCCGCGCGCTTCAAGAAGATGCAGGTCTTAGTGCTCTGTATTGCGCCGTCGGCTTCCTTGAGTGGTACGAACCCGAGGATGCTCCCGATCCCGCCTATGCCCCCTTAGTGCTGCTGCCCATCAACATGGACAAGCGGATCACAAACGGCGAGTATGTGTTCTCGATCGCGGGCCGCGATGATGATGAAGCCACCAATGTGGCCCTTCGCGAGAAGCTCAAGCGCCTTTCAGTCGATTTACCAGAATATGATCCCGAGGGCGGGATAGAGGTATACCTAGACGGTGTTGCAGCGTGCCTGACAAACCGGCCGCGTTGGCGCGTCCGCCGGTTTGCAACCATTGGGCTATTTTCGTTCGCTCGCCAAGCAATGTGGAGCGATCTCGATTCCTCTCGCTGGCCCGCGACTGCCAGACCCGAGGTGCATGTGTTGCTAGGGCAGGTGTATGGCGACGTTGCTGGTCAACACACGGAGAATGTAGCACCCATACACGATGTCGATCACCCCGAGCTTGAGAATCAAGCCCCCGCGCTCGTAACCGACGCCGACGCTTCGCAGCTCAGCGCCGTAATCGACGCCACCACCGGCAAGAATCTTGTTATTCAAGGCCCGCCTGGGACCGGCAAATCACAGGCCATCACAAACATCATCGCCAACGCGCTATGGCACGGAAAAACGATCTTGTTCGTCTCAGAAAAGATGGCCGCCCTGAAGGTTGTCAAAGATCGCCTCGATCACTTTGGGCTTGGTCTTTATTGCCTGGAAGTTCACTCCGCTAAGGCATCGAAGACGGCGGTGCTCAAATCGATCCGCGAGCGCATGGAATATCCTCGGCGTATCGCAAATATGCAGGAAATCGAGAGCGCACGCGAAGCGCTGCGTCAGGCACGACAACGCCTCACCGAATATGCCGCCCTTATGAACAGTGCCGCCGGCTCTACCGGGCTAACGACGCATCAAGTACTTTGGGGCGATTTCACCCGGGCAACTCCGGAGCAGCCTCCCCCTAAAGCCGCATTGGAATTCCGGTTTCCGGACCCGCTTAGCATTGATCGCTTTAAACTTGGGGAGCTTATCGGTATCGGCAAGGCGCTCGACGATTGGGCTGCAGGGATGGGCGTGATTGCTGAACCCGCGCATCAGCCCTGGCGTGGGGTCGGCAATCTCAACCTTAACCGGTTTGACCGCGCCAGGGCTATCGAGGTCGTGGCCCGCTGGTCAGATGCGCTGCAATGCTTGCTTTCTCATGCCGAGCAGCTTTCCACGACGGCAGCATGGGATGGCTTAAGCTCGATCAGCGATATCGATTTAGCATTGAAGCTGGTTGCTGCCATTCCGAAGCCTGAGCGCAATATCGAACAGAAGATATTGGGGCTTGCGGTAGGTGACGTTGCACGTGATTCGCTAGGCAGCTGGGCTGATTATTGCACGCGAATACATGGGCTCGAAATGCAGATCGGTGCCATCTGTTCGCTCCAAGCACTTGAAGGCAGCCCCGACGCGGTCGGGGCTTTGATGGAGAAAGCGACGGCCGAGGGGGTTGCCAACCTATCCGTGGAGCAATTGCTGAAAGCATACGAACAGGCCAGGGAATCCGCAGAGAAAATCGCCCGCTTGGTTCACCTCATCACGGAGCTTTTGCAAGTCGCCGGACGCGATCCAAGCCTGGGCCTTGACGTAAGATCAGAGGCAATGGCCGCGGGATATCTTCATGCGGTACATAAGATTGCCTTCCAGGATCTGCGCTATCGCTCTCGTGCACTTACAGATGAGAATGCGGTCGAAGAGCTGACGGCCGCGCAAAGAATTGTGGAGGAGGCGCGAGGCGCGGCGGAGGAAGCGCGTTTTTCTGAAGCGCCAACATCCAGCTTTGCCGAAGCCATTCCATCAATCCAGGAGCTTCGGAACGCGGCAGGCGTTCTTCGCTCAACCGGCTTTTTTGGCAGACTGTTCGGGCGCGAATGGCGTGCTGCCAGGGGGGTATGCCTGCGCACCTTTCCAGATGAGCGAAAGCTTGCACCGCTTGAGGCGGCAAAGCGTTTGATCTTGGCTGCGTTGTGGAAGGAGAAACTTCAACGGCTTGAAGCATGCGTCGAAGCCAAAACGGCTGCCGGGCGCCACTGGAACAGTTCAGACACGCCTTTCGAGAAACTGATCAGCGTTGCCCAGTGGATGCGGTCGATTTAGAAAGTCACGCCAGCCAGCGAGCAGGGAGCCCGGGAGCTTCGGCGGTTGGCCTACGAGAGCGCCCCCGACGATTTTGTGATGCTGGCTCGCTTTGCTGAAACGGCCGAGAACCTGAATTTGGTCAATGCGTTCCAAAATGCGTATGGCGCCAAATCAACCATCCATGCGGAGGCAGAACGGCTGGCAGTGCGGTCGGCTGTCCTGGAATGGGTCATTGAGACTGTTCGTCAGCTCGATCTCCGGCCGCAACAGCCGATCGAGGCGCTCGCCAAGGCGCTCGCCGCATCGCTTGAAGCCAAGACCCTGCGACAGAAGATGAGTGAAGAGACCGTCGCGGTGGACAAGCGCTCCGAAGGCAGCCTCGATCTCGCGACTGTCGCTCGCCTGCATGACATCGATCTGAAACCCGATCGCGGACGCCGCCGCCGTCGTATCCCTGGTCATGGCCTCCGTTGCGGGATAGTTCGGATTAACAAGCAAGCCAACATGCGCAGCAGCAGGAATAAGCTCGTGCAGCAGCTCCGCTTGTTTTGAACCCAGCTCTGCGGTGAAGAAATTCACTCCGGTCACATTGCCGCCCGGTTTGTTCAGGCTGGCGACGAATCCGAGCTTTACTGGATCAGCGCCCGTCGTGAAGACGATAGGAATTGTACTAGTCGCGGCCTTTGCAACGGGAATGGCAGGAGTGCTGGTCGCAGCAATGACCGAGACTTGCCGACGAACGAGGTCGGCCGCGTGCGTTGGCAATCGCTCGTATCGGCCCTCCGCCCAGCGATACTCGATCGTCACATTCTGGCCGTCTACGTAGCCGGCTTCCTTCAATCCTTGGCGAAACGCGGTTGCGTAGGGAGCATACCCCTCCGGCGACGCGCTGTTGAGGAATCCGATTGTCGGCATCGCCGGCTGCTGCGCGCGCGCCACGAGCGGCCACGCCGCCGCGCCACCGAGGAGCGTGATGAACTCGCGCCGTTTCACTCGATCACCTCGTCGGCAGTGGCGAGCAGCTTATCTGGCACGGTGAGGCCGAGCGTCTTGGCGGTCTTGAGGTTGATTACCAACTCGTACTTGGTCGGCGCCTGTACCGGAAGATCGGCGGGCTTCTCGCCCTTTAGGATGCGATCGACGTAGGCGGCTGCACGGCGATATTGATCGAATATTTCGGGCCCATAGGCGATGAGGCCGCCGGCGGCGGCCATGTAACGGAAGGGGTGGACGGCGGGCAGCCGGTTCTCGGCGGCCAGCGTGATGATTAGCTTGCGATGAACTGCTTGCGCAGCGCTCGCTGCTACAATCAAGCCCCCATTCGGCTCGCGAGCGAATGCTCTGAGCGCGCGCTCGATCTCCTGCTCGTCACGCACATCAACTGGAAATAGCTCCACTCCAAACGGGGGTGACACGGCCTGGATTGCGGCGAACTGACCGATCCCGGCCGCTGTTCCGGGGTCCCGAAGGACCGCCACCCGTGTCACCCTAGGGGCGATCTGTTTCAGTAGCTCCAGCCATTTTCCGCTGATGCTGTATTCGAAAAGGAGGAATCCCGTGGCATTGCCGCTCGGGCGTGCCAAACTTGCAACGTCGCCCGCAGCGACAGGATCAATGGCAAGCACGAAGTCGATTGGAATGGTACGTGTGGCCTGCGCAATGGCGCGACGGCGGAACTGGTTGAGGCTAGGATGACCTCCGGCCGGAGCGCCACCAACTCAGTCGCGTATCTATGAAAGAGGGCGGCATCGGCCGGAACCCAGCGTGCGTCGATTTGTAGATTGCGCCCAACGATCCAACCCAACGGCTGCAGCCCCTGGAGGAATGCCGCCATGCGACCCTGAGCCTGCGGATCGTTCTCCGCGATGTTCATTAGGACGCCAACGCGCCGCATACGGTCGCTCGGCTGCTGCGCGCGCACCGCGAGCGGCCAGGCAGCCGCGCTACCGACAAGGGTGATGAATTCCCGCCGCCTCATAGTGCCCTCAAGCCGAGAACGGTAGCCCACCACATAGTTAAACGGAAGGCTTGTGCGCCAAGCAACTTCAGCGGCTGGCGAGCGCTCCCATCAGCCGCTCCGCATCGTCAGTCCCAATGCGCACGGTCTTGCTGCTCGTGGTCTCCACCTCGATCCCTTCACCCGGGGCGACCAGGTACGTCCAGGCTCGCGGGTATATTTGATGCCGATGCCGTACCACCATGGTAAGCGAACGCGCTTGACGCAGGCGATGTCGGCCAGGGCGATCCGCTTTCTCCAAAAGCCAGGGCCGAAATGCCAGCGAAATCCTGCCCGGAGACATCGACCGTCATCGAATACACGAGCCAATGCACCAGCGCGACGAGAGCGAAGATCGGCGCGATGGCTGCAAACAGGACCAGATGCGGGCCTACGAAGAAGAACGGCAGCGAGAGCAAGACCGTCAACACGATGAAGGAAACGACGGTCGGGCGGCTGACCTGCCGATGACGATATGAGGCTTGCATGGCACTCTCAGCTCAAACGGCGCTTAAACTGCTGCAATGCGGGATTTAGACCCGGCTTATGTCAGCAGTGGGTCATAAGCACCGGCCCTTATCGGTCCCGAGCCCCGAGCCTATGTCTGCACCTCTCCCGAAAGCTACCGTAATTCAGCGGATCAGGCGTCCGGCGCACCATGCCGTCCTCACTTAACTCAAGGAGGATGACCATGGAGGATGAGAATTCGATCCTACCCCCACCGAAACGCACGCCTTGGAACAAGGGTAAGCTGATCGGGGCAGTCTGAGGTATCCGGGCAGACCGGACATTGCTCTGCCCGATTGCTAGCGGCGCTTGGTGCCAATTCCGGACTAATGCAGTGCAGCGCGTTTCTACTCAATCACCTTATCTGCACGCAGCACGAACCCAGCCGGAACCTCATGACCGATCGCCTTTGCAGTCTGGAGATTGATGACTAGCTCGAAATTGGTCGGCTGCTCGATCATCTGCGGGCTTGGCCCCGGCGCAGCAGCTTGACAAGTTGTCGCGCTATGATCTCCCGATAGATCTGGATAAGGCGAGGGCCGTAGCCAATGAAGCCACCCTCCTCTGCCCCTTCCGGCCATTGATACATAGCTGGCAGACGTAGTGCAGCAACGCGCTGCAGGATGATCTGACGATGGGCGAACAGGAACGG
>CAWJDY010000073.1:0-41497 GCA_963841705.1 uncultured Alphaproteobacteria bacterium | reverse complement strand
ATGCCGACTATGTACGCTGCGGCTCCGCCGGCCGTCCACCAAGCTGTCAAAACCCGGGACGGCGCTCCCCGGGCGTCGCTTTGACGCACTGCAACCGCCTACCCGTGATCGGCCCGGCCCTCCTTGCGCCACCCGCCCCCTGCGCCCATTTCGGGGGCGAGGGCGCGCGACCCAGACATGATTCCCACCGTAAATTTGAGCTGGCTGCCGCCCGCATTTGCGCAAGCATCGGAACGCCTCCTCAGCACGTTCGGGGAATTTGCCGGGGGTGCGACGGTGTGGCTCGCGGTAACGGGGCTGAGCCGCTCCGGCAAAACCGTATTCATCACCAGTCTGATCCACAATCTCCTGAGCGCCCTGCACAACCCGAATCGAATGCCGCTTCTCGATGTGGTTGGCGAGCGCCGGCTCACTTCGGCCAACCTCGAGACCGCCAACGCATATCGGTTGCCGCGGTTTCCTTATTTCAGGAATATCGAGGCAATGGCCGGGCGCGCGCCGGACTGGCCGATCCGCACGATCGACATCAGCGAGATCGGCATCGATATTCGTTTCACGCCTGCCAACCCCCTGGGCAAGCTCTTGAGCGAGATCACCGGCAGCCCGGCCAAGCTGACGCTGAGGATCGTCGACTATCCGGGCGAATGGCTGCTCGATCTGCCGCTTCTGGAGCAGAGCTTCGCCGATTGGTCGCACGCGAGCATGCAGTCGCTGCGCAGCGGCAGCCGAGCAGCGATTGCCAACGATTTTCTCACGTACGTCGGTCAACATCGCGCGGACGAGCCTGCAAGCGAGGAAGTCGCCAGAGAGGTGCATGAGCTCTACTGCGCGTTCCTGTTCAAAGCGCGGGATCAGTATGGATTGAGCTATCTCCAGCCGGGCCGGTTCCTGTGCCGGGGAACGCTGCCGGATGCCCCGTATCTCTGGTTCGCCCCGCTCGATGTAGATAGCGATTTTCATCCGCTCGCGCCGCACTCGCTCGGCGCGCTCATGGCGGAGCGCTTTGAAACCTACAAACGGGAGGTGGTCAGCGCATTTTATGAAAATCACTTTCGGCATTACTCCCGGCAGATCGTGCTCGTGGACATCCTGCGCGCGCTGCTTGCCGGTCGCGAAGCCTTCGAGGATACCCGCCGCGCGCTTGCCGTCATCATCGACAACTTCCGTTACGGTCATGGCGGGATCCTGTCCAAGCTGCTGCTCGGCCCCCACATCGACAAGGCGCTGTTTGGCGCCACGAAGGCCGATCACGTCCCAGACATCCAGCGGGATCATCTCGCTGCGCTGTTGCGCAACATGACGGCGCTGCCGGCGATCGACATGAGAAGCAGCAATGCGCAGCTGGAGGTGACCGCGATCGCATCCGTCATTTCCACGGGGGAAGACTCCCAGGTAATTGATGGTCAACGCGTTCAGGTCGTCGTGGGCCGGCCAGTCGGCGCGAAGACCCAGTCCAAATTCTTTGTCGGCAACGTGCCGATCCGGCCTCCACGTGCCGATGCCTGGGGCTCGCCGTTCCTGAACGTGCCCGTGTTCGAGCCTCCGGCCATTGATCCTGCGCCGATCGATGGCATTGCGCATATCAATCTCGATGTGGCGCTCCAATTCCTGTTGGGAGACCGACTGCGATGAGCAACGTGTCCTACCGGATCGATCAGGTTGCGTTCTCTCCGCGCGTCATCGAGGTGGAGGTCCGCGAGGAGCCAGACTCGTTTGCTGCACTTCGTCCGCAAGTGATTGCGACCGACCAGGGCGGGCCGGTCGTGCCAACCGAACGTGCCCTTGCAATTGCTTCTGCACAACCAGCGCGGCGGCGGAATCGCGTCGTTACCTTTGGGATCGCCGGGATAGCCGTATTGGTCGCGGGTTGGGCAGCGGTGGATGCCTTAGCCTGGATCTCCGCCGCGTTCGACCACGGCGCCGTGCTCGGAGTGCTGGCCGCAGTTGCCGTGACAGCGGGCGTCGGCGGAGCAGGGGCCATTATCGCGCGCGAAGCGGTGAGCCTGCTCCGGCTTCGCAGCGTCGAAGCCGTCCGCCGGCGCTTTTCCGATGACAAGCTTGCGCCGGCGCAGACCCGCGACGCGGTCCGCGAGGTACTCGCGGCGCTGCCGCGTGACCGAGAGACCACGCGCGCCATCGCCGCGTTCCAGCGTCAGGTCCAGGCGCACCACGGGCCGAGGGAACAGATCGAGCTCCTCTCCCGCAACGTGCTCAAGCCGCTTGACGAGCGCGCACAGGTACACGTGCGCACCGCGGTCGTGCGCGCGTTCGGCATCACGGCGATCAGTCCCACGGCGCTGACCGATGCGGCTTTCTTCCTGGCCTGTGGTGTGCGGATGGTCCGTGCCGTTGCTGGCGTGTACGGCCATCGCCCGACCACCGCGGCGACCCTGCATCTGCTGCGACGGCTCCTGTTCGAGGCGGGAAAGCTCGGCGCGGTGGATCTGGCCAGCGCCTCGCTGGTACAGCATCTCGGGGGCGCGGTGACCGAGCGCTTCGCAACCAGCACCGCCGATGCGCTCTACGCCGCCTACCGCATGGCGCGGCTGGGGATCATCGTCATGGACCTCTGCCGCCCGCTCGCGTGGGATGCAGATGAAGTGCCGAACGTCGGTTCGCTGGTGAGCGGGGTCCTGCGCCGCCGTATCGACGCGCCGGACGCCGTCGCCCTTGGCGCGGATCGTGCGGGTGCATAGGGCGAGACGCCGCCTCGTCCTCCTGCAGCAAGCTTGTGCATCCAAGGGCGAGGCAATGCTTCGCCGTTGGAAGAATGCGGTGCAATGCATCGGTCGTTCTGATAAGCAGAAGAGAGAAACACTGTCCGTGACGGTATTCCGTGGACCTTGATGCAAACAGGTTACGCCGCGATCAGCGCGCCATCGATGCTGCGATCGCGGCGCTTGCTGCGCAATTCGGCAACCGCCTTGTTACGTCACGCGCCGTCTGCGAGCAGCACGGCAATACCACCACGTGGATCACCAACGAGCCGCCGGACGCAGTGGTATTCCCGCAGTCGACTAGCGACGTGCAGGATATCGTTCGCATTTGTGCCAGCCATCGCGTACCGGTCATTCCCTTCGGTACCGGCACTTCGCTGGAAGGCCACGTCAATGCTCCGCTGGGCGGGGTGTCGATCGATTTCCGCGACATGAACAGCGTGCTGGCGGTAAACGCGGAGGATCTGGACTGCGTGGTCGAGCCGGGCATTACCCGCAAGCGGCTTAACGAGCACCTGCGCGACCAAGGCCTGTTCTTCCCGCTCGATCCCGGTGCCGACGCCTCGCTCGGGGGAATGGCGGCGACGCGTTGCTCCGGCACCAATGCGGTGCGCTACGGCACGATGAAAGATAATGTGCTCGCGCTTAAAGCCGTGTTGGCGAACGGCGAGGTGATCACCACCGCGCGGCGTGCGAAGAAATCCTCGGCCGGATATGATCTCACCCGGCTGCTCGTAGGCTCGGAAGGCACGCTGGGCGTCATCACCGAGCTCACGCTCAAGCTCTCCGGCATTCCGGAAGCGATTTCGGCCGGCCACTGCGAGTTCCCCTCGGTAGAGGCGGCATGCAATGCCGCCATGGCCACCATTCAGTCCGGCATTCCGATCGCGCGCATGGAGCTTCTCGATGCATTGCAGGTGAAGGCGACCAATCTGTATTCCAAGCTCTCGTTGCCCGAGTCGCCGATGCTGTTCGTCGAGTTTCATGGCTCGCCCGCGGGAGTCGCAGAGCAATCCGAGCGGTTTGGACAGATCGCGCACGAGCTTGGCGGCGGCACATTCGCGTGGGCCACGAAATCCGAAGACCGCAGCCGCTTGTGGCAGGCGCGGCATGATGCCTATTGGGCGGGACGGGGCCTGCGTCCGGGGATGCAGGCGCTGGCAACCGACGTGTGCGTGCCCATCTCACGTCTTGCCGAATGCGTAACCGAGACCCAGCGCGATGTTGCAGCCCACAATCTGATGGCGCCGATCCTCGGCCATGTGGGTGACGGCAATTTCCATCTCACGTTGCTGGTGGACATGGCGGATGCGGACGAGGTGACGGCGGCGCGCGGAGTGTGTGAGCGCGTGGTCGAACGCGCCATTGCCATGGACGGCACCTGCACCGGTGAGCATGGGGTGGGGGAAGGCAAGATGAAATATCTCGCAGGCGAGCTGGGAGCGCCCGCGCTCGCGGCTATGGCCGCGATCAAGCGCGCGCTCGATCCGCAGAACATCATAAATCCGGGCAAGATCGTCGCGCTGGACTGAGCTCAGAGAGGTGTGCGCCGCGAAGCAAGCCGAAAAGACGTAACGTCGCTGAGCCCAGATTGTCTGGTAAACGACCGTGTTAACTTGCTGTCAAAGAACATAAACCTGCCGTTAACCGAGCGCATGTTTCGCTCGTTCTGCATGCGGCGCAATCGATCAGCAAAAACGATGAATTCCGTCACGAAGTCTGATAAAAGCCGGTAAATTTCGCGCAAGTAGTCGGTATTCAAGTGCTTTTTACAAAAGGGGCGCCGGACCGGGAAATCGTCCGATGCAACTGACTGTGGAGACGGCGTGCAGACGACCCTGCTGGGCTTAGCGATCACGATTATCCTGGCGCTGACAACCGCGCTGGTTGGCCCGCTTTTCGTCGACTGGACGCGCTACCGCGGCGAGTTCGAAGCCTACGCCAGCCGGCTATCGGGGCTGGAGATTCACATCACCGGTCCGATCGAGGCGCGCCTGCTCCCGACGCCGACGCTTGTCATGCAAGGCATCGAGATTGCGCGCGCGGACAACTCCGGCAGCGTGCGGGCTCGGGCGCTGCGCGTCGAATTCGAGCTGGGCGCACTGGTGCGCGGAGAGTGGCGCGTCAGCCAGGCGCGCTTGCAAGGTCCGGAAATCACGGCCGGACTCGACGAGAACGGCGCGATGAGGGGGTCGTTTCCCAAGCTCGGCTTCGATACGCAAGCAATTGCGGTCGAGCGCCTGAATGTCGAAGACGGTCGCGTCATTTTGACTCATGCCGAAAGCGGCTCGCGCCTCGTGCTCGACAAGGTCGATTTCAGAGGCGAGTTGCGTTCCCTGAGCGGTCCTCTGAAAGGCGAGGGGTCCTTCGTTGTCGCCGGACAGCATTTCCCGTACCGGGTCTCAGCAAGCCGCAACGGCCAGGACAATGCCGCCAAGGTCCGGCTCACGGTTGATCCGATCGAGCGGCCCCTCGCCGCCGAGATCGATCTCACGGTTTCCGTGGATCGCGGTATTCCGCACTTCGAGGGCCAGCTCCAGCTGTATCGTCCCGTGGGGCGCGCGCCTACGAACTCACAATCGCCCATCGTTCAACCATGGCGGCTGACCACGCGGTTAGCAGGCGATAGTACCGCAGCCGAGTTGGAGCAGATCGAATTCCAGTACGGTCCGGATGAGCGGTCTGCCAAGTTGCGGGGGCGCGCCCATGTGGAGTTGGGACGCGACCCCCGCATCAGTGCCATGCTGTCCTCACCTCAGGTAGATTTCGACGCCTTGGCAATGGTCTCCGAGGAGAGGCGCCGGCAGCCGCTTGAGGCCATGAAGCTGCTTGGGGCGGGGGTCCTCGGCAGCCTGCGCCTCCCCATCCCCGCCGTCCTGAATATTGGCATAGAGGCCGTTGGGCTCGCAGGAGCAACCCTGCAGCGGATGAACGCCGAGTTGGAAACTGAAAACGAAAGTTGGGTAATCAGAAAATTGGAGTTCCGCGCGCCGGGCCTGAGCCAGATACAACTGCGCGGAAGCCTTGGGATCATGTCTTCTGTCCCGCAGTTTGCCGGCTCGCTACAGGTCCAAACGAACGACCCCCGCGCACTGGCTGCCTGGCTCGGCGCGGGGGAAGATGAGCAAATCCCTGCTTCAGGTCCTCTGCAACTCGATGCGGAGGTAACTGCCTCTGGAGATGCGATCGACATCGAGCGGCTCCATCTCGATCTCGATCGCAGCAGCGTGACCGGCCGCTTCAGATACGCGTGGAGCGGCGAGAGGGGAGCGCGGCTGGACGCCGCGTTGACGACATCGGAGGTCGATCTCGACCGGATTTACGCGCTTGCCAAGCCCTTATTTGCCAAGCGAGAGTTTGCGTGGCCTCGGGAAGGGGCTCTCTCATTAAAAGCAGAGCGCGTATTGGTTATGGGTGTCCAGGCGAGGCACGTTGATGTGAACATCAGGATTGATTCCAGCGGATTGCAAATCGATCCTCTCCTGGTCACGGATTTTGGCGGAGCGGCATTGTCGGCAAGGGGCCGCATTGATACCGGAGCGAAAGCCACAGGCGGCGCAGTCACGCTCGATCTGGACGCTCACAATCTCGAGGGGGTGCTGACTGTCCTGGACAAATTCGCTCCGGAAGCAGCGGACCGGATACGGCATTATGGCGGCCGAGTCACCCCGGTAGTGCTGCGCGCCTCCGTCACCGTAACTCCCGGGTCTGCGAGGAATTCGCTCGCCACTGGCAAGTTCAAGGCTGACGGCCGTGCCGGAGCATTCCGTATAGCCCTGCTTGGGGATCTGATCGGAGCGAGTGACGTGCTCAATCTCGATCTCAGCGCTGCGAAGGTGGATCTCATCGGCCGTGTTGAAACGGACGACGGCACTACACTGACGGATCTGCTCAGATTGGATCGCGTTATCTCCGTCGATAAGCAGCCGGGCCGATTGGCCGTGACGGCAAAAGGTCCCCTCCAGGGCGAACTGGAGTTTGGCAGCCGGCTGAGCGTTGGCGTTCTCGATGCGACCGCCAGTGGCAGGGTACACGTTTGGCCTTTGACCAATCCGCGTGCTGAGCTCGCTGTGGCGGTGCGGGATGCGAATTTCCGCTCGCCGCGACCGCCGGTCGGCGAGGGCGCGGTCGACCTCATACCCGCGTCGTTCACGACGCGGGTAGCTTTGGCGGATCGCACAATCCATTTGACGGATCTCCAGGGAACGTTTGCCGGCGAAAGGATGAATGGGCAGCTCACGATTGGAATGCAGCAGCCGCTGGACGTGCAAGGCGAGATCGATCTCGGCGCATTAAATCTACCTGCCGCAATGGCGACCGTGCTTGGGATTCCCAACCATTCCTCGCAGCAGAGCTCCACTGCGGAACCCCTCTGGCCATCCGAGCCGTTCGCGCAAGCGCTCGGCCAGCAACGCGGTCAGGTACTCCTGAAGGCGGCGCGTCTCACTGTCTTGCCAAGCGTCGATGTGCAGCATTTTAAGGGAATGCTTCGATTGGGCGAGGGGAGAGTTGCGCTGCAAGTGATCGAAGGCGCCCTCGCCGGAGGGGCAATGAACGGCGAGTTGGTCTTGTTGCATGACGGAGAAAGTCTGATTGCGCGCACACGGGTCCGCGTAACGGATGCGAGTGCAGCAGACCTGCTTCCGGGCAACGGGGTAGTGTCCGGTCAACTCAGGTTTGACCTCACCGCTGAAGGTACTGGGATGAGCGCGTTGGCGCTGATTGGGTCGCTCCAGGGCGGCGGCACCTTCAGCATTGAGAACGCTCGCGTGGCACGGCTCGATCCAAAGGCCTTCGAAATCGTGACCCGCGCCGTCGATCAAGGCCTCCCGATCGATCCGGATCGACTGCGTGACAGAGTGGATGCGGCGCTTGCAGGCGGGGCACTGCTCATCCCACGCGCCGAAGGGGCGATTGCGATCGCTGGAGGTCAAGCTCGCGTAACCAATTCAATGGCGGGAGAAAGAGGTACTGAGCTAGCCCTTAGCGGGAGAATGAATTTCGTTGACGCCAACGTTGATGCGCGCCTGGTCCTCTCCCGTGCAGATTGGGCCGACGCCAGCGCAAAGTCGCCACCCGTAATCGAGCTGGGGCTCAAGGGGCCTCTGCGCGCGCCCAAGCGAGACATCAACGTAGGCAGCTTGGCAAACTGGCTCGCCCTGCGCGCAGTCGATCAGGCGACGAAGAAGTTGGACGTGCTGGAGAATCGGGAACAGGCCTCTGCTCCGGCGGATCACGCTGAGCAGCCGCTCGCGGACAAAAAACAACGCCCGGCCGAAGCCGCCGGATCCCCCTCAGCGCAGGAGACGTCCCGCCGCCGTGCCGCCGTGCGCAACACGCAGCGAACTAAACCATCAGCCGGTGAGCTCATGCAGCCCGCTCCTCCCCCCAGCTATGCCTGGCCGCCATCGCGCTCGCTGTTTGGTGGGGTACAATGACTTTGAGATTCCCTGGCTGCCGCTAGAAGAGGCCCTTAACTGGAGCGGATCGGCGTGGGCCTGCGCTCGCCATGACGTTTGCTCGGCCGCAACAAATCCTGATCACGATAGAAGCCCAGGACGAAAAGGCGAATGGCTGATGATAAATTGCCATGCTGCCGATCAGAATCGATGAGCGCCACGAGATCCGACAGGGTCACGTGCTTTGCATGTGCGATTTCCTTGAGAGCGTTCCAGAATTCCTTCTCCAGGCTGACGCTGGTCCGGTGACCAGCAATGACGATCGAATGTTTCACAATTACAAATTCCATTCGCTCCTCTCTGGTTCAGTGGGGCGAACGGCGATCTTGGCTGCGGCTAGTCCGCGTCCCCTTTCCCTCCCGGCATCGAGATGTTCAAGTCCGAGGTTGTGGGACAATCCGGATATACGGCTTCGGTGCCTTCCAGCCCTGCGGGTATTGCTTCTTGGCTTCCTCATCGGTGACCGACCCGGAAATGATCACATCTTCCCCCTGTTTCCAGTTCACAGGGGTGGCGACCTTGTGCTTGGCCGTGAGCTGAAGCAAATCGATTACACGCAGCACTTCATCGAAGTTGCGGCCGGTGGTCATCGGATAGACGAGGATCAGCTTGATCTTCTTGTCAGGGCCGATGACAAACACATTTCTTACCGTCTGATTGTCGGCCGGTGTGCGCTTCGCGGGATCTCCGGACGTTGCCGCAGGGAGCATCCCGTAAAGTTTGGACACATTGAAATCGGCGTCCGCAATCATCGGGTAGTTGGGAGCAAAGCCCTGCGTCTCCTTGATGTCGTTCGCCCATCGGGTGTGACTGTCAAGCGGATCGACGGAAAGCCCAATGATCTTCACCCCACGCTTGTCAAACTCGGGCTTGATCTTGGCCATATAGCCCAGCTCGGTCGTGCAGATTGGCGTGAAATCCTTGGGATGCGAGAACAGCACTACCCAGCTGTTCCCAATCCAGTCGTGAAAGCGAATTTTGCCCTCGGTCGTTTCGACGGTGAAATCCGGGGCAGTATCATTGATCGCGAGTGCCATCACTCACCTCCCTGGCCTAATGCCTGTCCTGACTCAGCCGCTAATATAACGCTTGCCCGCAAGAACGGCCAGAAGCCGGCCCCTCAAAGGGCCGCGCGCGTCGAAGAGGTGCCGATCAAGGACTGCAGGCATTCGCGTTGGTCGAATTTGCGGTTAGCCAGACCGATTTCAGCGCGCTAGCGCAACCTCCGGCAAGTCATTGCGATTTCGCCGCTTTTGAGATGTCGCAAGTCCGCCGTTTCCCCACGCTCACGGAAACGTGCTTCGCAGTCACGCATTGCCTCGAACCTTGCAGGCAGTTCAGCCGACTACCGCGGACTTGGAGTGCCGGTCACTCACTTGGCTGTCGGGGAGCCCCACAGCTTGGCAGTGGAGGGGAGAGCACGCATGGCGCACCTATTTGCACCTTCTGATCGCTTGCGCGCATTGATGATGGCGATAAAGCATTCGGCTATCGTGGTGGCGCGTGTGCGCAATTCTCGCCCGAGCGGTCAGCTTGGTGCCTCCGACTGGGCTACAATCCGCAACTCTCCGGACGTCGATAGGTTTATCCTTGAATGGATAGCCAGTCACGTCGATGAGGCCAGGGTCGGCGGCGACTTTTCAGCCCGTTGTTTTGACCGTTCCTGTTCTCGCCGATCCTGCGCAGCTGCGGTAACCGGTTGACATTTTTGCTCTGAGACCGCAAAGGCTCGGGTTTCCGACAGGTTCTTTCGCGGCATGTTTAAACGTATCTTGATCGCCAATCGGGGCGAGATCGCTTGCCGTATCATCAAAACTGCGCGCCGCTTGGGCATCCAAACTGTTGCCGTTTATTCGGAAGCAGACCAGGACGCCTTGCACGTGGAGATGGCCGACGAGGCTGTGCCGATAGGTCCGGCGCCCGCGTCGCAAAGCTACCTCGTCATTGAAAACATCATCGCGGCCTGCCGAAAAACGCGCTCGGAAGCGGTGCATCCCGGCTATGGCTTTCTATCAGAGAATGCCGCCTTTGCGCAGGCACTGGCCGATGCCCGGATCGTTTTCATCGGACCGCACTCCGGCGCGATTGCGGCCATGGGCGACAAGATCGAAAGCAAGAAGCTGGCTGCAGCTGCAGGAGTAGCTACAGTTCCGGGTTTTCTCGGCACCATCGGCGACGCGGAACAGGCCATCAGGGTTGCCGAGGAAATCGGCTATCCCGTGATGATAAAAGCCTCCGCTGGCGGTGGCGGCAAAGGCATGCGGATTGCGTATTCCAGAGCGGAGGTCGAAATGGGATTCGATCGCGCCCGCTCGGAAGCAAAATCCTCGTTCGGGGATGACCGGGTTTTCGTAGAAAAGTTCATTACTGATCCACGGCATATCGAGATCCAGGTGCTGGGCGACAAGCACGGCAATCTCATCCATCTCGGCGAGCGCGAATGCTCAATTCAGCGCCGAAACCAAAAGATCGTTGAGGAGGCACCAAGCGCAGTTCTCGATCCGAGTACCCGGCAGAGAATGGGCCGGCAAGCGCTCGCGCTGGCGCAGGCGGTTGCCTACAACTCGGCCGGCACGGTGGAGTTCGTCGCGGGGCAGGACAAAAGCTTTTATTTTCTTGAAATGAATACCCGGCTTCAGGTCGAGCACCCCGTAACCGAGCTGGTCACCAGCATCGATATCGTTGAACAGATGATCCGTATTGCCGCTGGCGAGAGACTCTCGCTCAAGCAAAACGATGTGAGAATGTCCGGTTGGGCGGTTGAAACCCGCATCTACGCTGAGGATCCAGCGCGGAGCTTCATGCCGTCCATTGGGCGCCTTGTACGTTATCGCCCGCCGCCGGAATCCGGATCGAAGGACATTACGGTTCGCACCGATACGGGGGTTCGGGAGGGCAGCGAAATCTCGGTTTTCTATGATCCGATGATTGCGAAGCTCATCACCCACGGTCCCAGGCGCGAGGACGCAACCGCAGCGCAGGCGGATGCGCTCGATGCTTTCGTCATCGAGGGTGTCCGACATAACATCTCGTTTCTATCCACGCTCATGCGGCATGAGCGTTGGCAGGCGGGTCAACTGTCGACGGCCTTGGTCGCAGAGGCATTCCCAGCCGGCTTTCATGCTGCGCCTCCGCAAGGCGAGACCCAATATACCGTCGCGGCAGTGGCGGCTTGCATCGATCATGTTGCGGGCGAAAGGAAGCGGCGCATTTCCGGCCAGCGGTGGGGTCAAGCGGTGACCCGCGAGCGGCGCCGGACGGTCCAGCTCGGGGAAAGCGAGGTCAGGCTGGACATCGCCAGTATTGATGCAAGCTCGGCGGCGCAAAACGCAAAGCCGCGCAAGCCGGCTGCCGGTTCTCCGCTCGACGTTTCGGCGCTGGAGGTGCGCTTCGTCGAACCGCCGGCAAGAAAGCATGTGCTGACCTCGGGGTGGAAGCCTGGTGATCCGGTGTGGTCGGGCACCCTCGACGGGAGGCTGATCTTCGTGCAGGTGCGACCAGTTCTAAATGGCTTCGAGCTTTCCCATCGCGGGGTCGAGAGCCGGGCCTATGTGTACACCGAGCGCGAAGCCGCAGCTGCGCGTTTCATGCCGCCGAAGAAGGTGGTGGATTCGGGCAAAGCGGTGCGCAGCCCAATGCCCGGCCTGGTCGTGTCAATCGCGGTCGCTGAAGGACAGGAAGTGAAGGCCGGGGAGACCCTTGCTGTCGTCGAAGCCATGAAAATGGAGAATGTCCTGCGCGCCGACCGCGACGGCGTGGTCCAACGAATCCATGCCAGGAGAGGCGACAGCGTGGCGGTGGACGCTGTGATTCTGGAATTTGAGTGAACGCGCCCGGGGAGATGCTGGTGCTTGTTCTTGAGCCGGGCTCGCTACGGGGATGCAATAGGCCGAGACCGCAGCCCGCAACCGAGGGCCGCTCGCGACGCGCCGTCTGGAATGGAAAGCCATGCTGGAAAAACGGTGGCACTGGGAGCAGCAAGCCATGCAGCGGTTGCAACTCAAAGATGGCGCGCCCGACGAACCAGAGACCGGCGACTGGGACGCCATCTGTGCCACGCCGCGGATAGAGGCTTTCTTTGCGATCCTGTTCAAGGAAATCGCCGATTTTAGCCTGCCGAATCTCGTGATCGAATCCGATACCGAGGATTCGGTGCAGCATGTCCGCGTCGGCTGGTGCGGCAGCGAGGTTTTGGGCGCCAAGGTCACCGTTGTCAATTGCACGGAGACGACTGCCTTTCCGGTCTACTGCGACTGGGAGACCTTCGGCCTGCCCGGCATGAAGGTGAGATGGGAGTATGCGCTCGAAAAAGCGGGCCAGCTCGGGCATGTGGCCTATCGTCACCGGAAGCTGGAGTGCACATTCGAGAAGTCGACTGATCAGCAGCGCTTCACCGAAATCTGGCGGCGGCACGTTGGCAAGGCGCCGGTGTTTGAGCCCGCCGAACGTACTGCTTAGGCCTGTCGTTGCGGGATCATGGTCATCCGGCCGTCGTAGGCCCGACCCGCGTCGTTAGTCGGACATTGGCGCGAGGTGAGCTTCAAACTGGGAGGCAGAATTCTGAGGTGTGCTCAGCCCACCCCCCTGCTGCTCGCGAGCAAAAAGGCGACCCGCTCGTTGCCGATCACAACCGTCGACTTGTGGCCCGAGGGCGAGATCACTTTCCCGCCGTGATGGATGGGTCTTAAGATTAAGTAAGCCGCAGCGAGCATGCGGCCCGACTTGTTGATCAGGCTAGCTACACCTTCTCCTCTACGAGCGGCTAGGCCGTCAGGCTCAAGTGTCCTGACCACTCTGTCGTCTGCTTGGCCGATAACACCAGCGCCATGATCAGTTCGCGCGATTGCCGCATGAAATTGCGCAGGCGCTTGCGCTCCGCAATGGTTTTGCCGGTATAAAGCTTCAGCGCATTTTTATTGCCGCGCAGCGAGCGTGATCGGGGCGCCGACCGGCAACGAACAGGGGAGCCTGGGCATGGCTACCGTTGGCAGCGGCGCATACTCATACGAACCGGTGGAGAACTGGGCGAAACTCCCGCCCGGCTGGTCGTTCAAGGAAATCGGCGGCGTCGGTGTGGACGGGAACGACAACGTCTTTGTCTTCAACCGAGGCGAGCATCCGATGATCGTGTTCGACCGCGAAGGCAACTTCCTGCGCTCATTCGGAGAAGGGCTCTTTCCCCGCGCGCATGGCGTGTTCATGGCGCCCGACGACACTGTCTGGCTCACCGACGATGGAGACCATACCGTCCGCCAGTGCACGCTGGAAGGAAAGGTGCTGCTGACCCTCGGAATCTCCGGCAAGCCGGCACCCTACATGAGCGGCGAGCCATTCCATCGCTGCACCCACACCGCGATGTCTCCGCAGGGCGATATCTATGTGTCCGACGGCTATGGCAACTCGCGCGTGCACAAATACGCGCCGAACGGCAAGCTGCTGTTCTCCTGGGGCGGGCCGGGCACCGATCCGGGCGAGTTCAACATCGCGCACAACATCACCTGCGATGCCGACGGCTGGGTCTATGTGGCCGACCGCGAGAACCATCGCGTGCAGGTGTTCGACGGCAACGGCAAGTACGAGACACAGTGGAACAACCTGCACCGCCCGTGCGGCCTGTTTATGCCGCCCGGCAAGTGCCCCGTGTGCTATATCGGCGAACTCGGCGCCGTGCAGCCGGTTAGCCGCAATGTGCCGAACCTTGGCCCGCGGGTCACCATCGTCGACAACACGGGCAAGCGCATTTCCCGGCTGGGTGGGGTTGGTCCGGGCCTTGGCCCGACCGATTTCTTGGCGCCGCATGGGCTCGCGGTGGACAGCCGCGGCGACCTCTATGTCGGCGAGGTGTCGTGGACCAACTGGCCGCAAACCTTCAGAGACAAGCCGCGACCGGATAATCTGCGATCGCTGCACAAATTCCGGAAGGTGGGATAGGAGCGCCAGGTCAGGGCGCGCCTCCGATCATGGAATGGTCGCGCTGCCCTGCCAGCAAGTGAAGAGTCAATGCTCTACGCCCCATCGCCGGCTCGGAGCAAGTCCAGGGATGGAGTGACCATTACTGTCACTGTTTTATTTCTTGCGAAAACGATCAAGCCGCACGACTTCCGCACCCGCATCCGCGGGTGTGGCATCATCTTTCGGTCCCGCGTCCGGTTCTGGGTTCGCGGGTCGGGGCGCCAACGGCAGCGCGGATGGCGATTGCGTCTGTTGCGTCCGGTCGTTAACGGGCACGGGACGTTGCTTTGTCGGCCGCTCCAGGCCGACGGGCTCGCCAGCGGCCTCTTGCTCCCCCTCACTGACTGATTCCGGCGCCTCCTGGAACTGAAGCCCGAACTGCACGGCTGGATCGAAGAAGCCTTTGATGGCGGCGAAAGGAATGGCCAGCCGTTCCGGAATTCCGCCGAATGCCAGGCCCACTTCGAAACTGTCGTCCTTGACTTGCAAATCCCAGAACTGGTGCTGCAGGACAATTGTCATTTCTGTTGGGTATTGGGCGAGCATTCTGGGAGACAGGCGCACCCCCTCCGCGGTCGTATCGAAAGAGATGTAAAAATGGTGCTCACCCGGAAGTCCATTCTTGGCCGCATCTGCCAAAACCGTACGCAGAACGCCGCGCAACGCGTCCTGCGTCAACAGGTCGTACCGGATGTGATCGACTGCCATCGAAAAATCCTCTGCGTACCCTCCCGGACTTGACTGCGCGAATGCAATGGCGCTCGGCTCGGCTCTCCAGTTTTGCCGGTCGCCTTTTGCCTTTCGACTCACCGGGAAAATCCTATCCCGGATTAGACCCGCCGCGCCAGGGCGGCTTGAAACGGGCCGAGGCATCTCATCCGGGTGCTTGCGATGAAAGTGGAGGCTTCTGTTGCCAGGCGCCTCCGAACCCCGCCTGAGGCTGCTAAGACCTCAGGACTTTAGATCGGCTTTCCGAACCGCATTACGCGGCCAGGGCAACCGGAGCATAGTTGTCGTTGGCAACTATGAGTGTGGCCCGATAACGGCGGAACCATGCCGAGCAAAAGCGCGCCCTTTACGCCCTCGTCGATCCTGTTTCGCCCCCGTCTCAGGTATCAGCAGTCAGTAATCAAGGATCAGCGATCAGAAGGCCTTGGCTCTGATTACTGACGACTGATTCCTGATCCCTGATGCCCGATTCCTGGAATGGTGGAGGCGCCGGGTACTGCCCCCGGGTCCGATAGGTTTATTCCGACGGCCATTTATTGCCATAGCCGGCTTGCGCCGGCCCCCTTAATATAGTCCCGAACCCGGCGCGGCGAAAGGTCAATGTGTCGTCATTGTCAATGTGTCGTCCAGCGCCAGCGCGATGCGAGCTTTTCCGCTGGCAGGCGGCAAGCGTGCTCCCGACAGGTCGCCTTGCAAACACGCCTTGACGCTCCAGCACCCATCCTGGGGTGAGCCGCTTTAGTCTCCCGGAGGTCCCGAAATTGTGCTACGCGTGAACCTGTGCAAACTGAGCGTCAGGTTCAGGGCACACTGTGCGGGGTTCCAGGAGGGAAAATGTCGGAAAGCGTAACGCCGTCCCCCGACGGGACGGGTGGGGTATCGGAGGCCCGCAGTCACAATCTCGTCGGTGGTATCATCGTTACGGTGCTTGGTTTGGCGCTGCTGGGCTTCTCGTTTTTCATGCCCAGCACCACCATGGTACCTCGCATGATGGCGGTTCTCGTTGCCCTTGCCGGGATCGCCACGGCGATGGGAGTCTTGCCGGTACAGGCTCCGCGGGATTTCTACGGCGGGCTGGTCCTGGTCATGGTGCCGACCTTGGCCTTGATGGCTTCATCCGAGCTGCCGGGGCAGCGCGGTTTTGCCTTTGGTCCGGGCACCGCCCCGAGGCTTTTCTCACTGATACTTGCGGCGCTCGGCGCCATGGTCGCGGTTGGAGGCGTGTTTACCGAAGGACCGCCGATCGAGAAATACAAGATCCGTGGCCCGCTGCTGGTCATTATCGGCATTCTTGCTTTCGCTGCCATGATCCGGCCGCTGGGCCTTTTCCCGGCGACCTTCCTTGCCTTCATGATCTCCATCCTGGGGTCGACGGAGATGCGGTGGATCGAGAGTTCTCATCGCAGCAGTGGCCATGACCCTCTTTTGCTGGCTCCTGTTCGTCGTTCTGCTCGGTCTGCCGTTCCAGCTCTGGCCGCGGTTCTGACCGGGGTAGGGGTAAGTCATGACGGAACTTCTGAATAACCTCTGGATGGGCTTTCACGTCGCGGCGAACCCGTTCAACGTCCTGTTCTGCCTCCTGGGCGCACTGGTCGGAACATTGGTGGGCGTTCTTCCCGGAATCGGAACGGTCGCCACCATTGCCATGCTGCTCCCCATCACTTTTGGGCTGCCCCCGGTTGGAGCTCTGATCATGCTCGCCGGCATCTACTACGGAGCACAATATGGCGGCTCGACCACCTCGGTGTTGGTGAACATCCCGGGTGAGGCTACGTCCGTCGTCACCTGCCTCGACGGCCACCAGATGGCGCGGCAAGGCCGTGCAGGGCCGGCGCTGTCCATTGCCGCAATAGGCTCGTTCTTCGCGGGGTGCGTGTCGACTGTGCTGGTCGCCGCGCTCGGCGCCCCGCTGACCGGCCTCGCCCTGCTGTTCGGTCCTGCCGAGTATTTTTCCCTGATGGTGCTCGGCCTCATTTTCGCGGTCGTGCTCGCCAAGGGCTCGGTGCTCAAGGCGGTGGCCATGGTGCTCACCGGGCTCTTGCTGTCCATGGTCGGATCGGATCTTGAGACCGGCGCCGGGCGCATGACCTTCGATATAGCAGAGCTTGCCGACGGCATCGGCTTTGCGAATATCGCAATGGGAGTATTCGGGTTCGCGGAGATCATCCGCAACCTGGAATTGCCGGCGGAGAGTCGGGACATCGTCAAGGCCAAGATCACCGGGCTGATGCCGACCCGCAAGGATCTGATCGACTCCGCGGGCGCGATCGTTCGCGGAACAGCCCTGGGGTCTCTCCTCGGCATTCTGCCCGGGGGAGGCGCGGTGATTGCATCGTTTGCCGCCTATACCTTCGAAAAGAAGATTGCCAAGGATCCGTCGCGCTTCGGGCGCGGCGCCATCGAAGGCGTGGCGGCACCGGAAAGCGCCAACAACGCGGCGGCGCAGACCTCGTTCATTCCGCTGCTGACGCTGGGCATCCCGCCAAATGCAGTGATGGCGCTCATGGTCGGTGCCATGACCATTCACGGCATCGTGCCCGGGCCGCAGGTGATGACCAAGCAGCCGGAGCTGTTCTGGGGCATGATCGCGTCCATGTGGATCGGCAATTTGATGCTGATCGTGATCAATCTGCCGCTCGTCGGCCTGTGGGTGAGCCTGCTTCGCGTGCCATATCGTTTGCTCTACCCCTCGATCATCGTGTTCTGCTGTATCGGCATCTATTCCATCAACAACTCTCCGACCGACGTGCTGATTTCAGCGATCTTCGGCGTCATCGGTTTTTGGCTGGTCAAGCACGACTTCGAGCCGGCACCGATGCTACTCGGCTTTGTCCTGGGACCGTTGATGGAAGAAAACCTGCGCCGCGCCATGCTGATCGCCCGCGGCGATGCGACCGTGTTTTTCACGCGACCGATCTCCGCGGTCCTGCTCACCACCGCCATTATTCTGCTTGTCATCGCTGCGTTGCCGAAGATCCGCCGCCGTCGGGACGAGGTTTTTGTCGAGTAGGGCGGCTGCGCGATCCGATCGGGGGTTGTTCCCTCGAACTGCTCCGCCGTGAGTGCGGGTTCCCGCTTTTGCCCGTGCCTGTGCAAATGTGCCGCGAACCGGCAGGAGCGCTCGATCCGTCGGCGCCGGGGCGGTAGACTCCCATCGACTCGGCCCTGCGCCCTTCGAACCGCGACGAGCCATGCGCCAGTACCTGGATCTGATCGAACGAATTCTTTCCCGCGGTACCAGGAAACAGGACCGTACCGGCACGGGAACGCTTTCGATCTTCGGGCACCAGATGCGCTTCGACCTGGGTGAGGGCTTTCCTCTCACCACGACAAAAAAGCTGCACCTCAAATCGATCATCTATGAGCTGCTTTGGTTCCTCTCCGGCGACACCAATGTCAAATATCTTAATGACCATGGCGTCGCCATCTGGAACGAGTGGGCCGATGGAGCGGGCGAGCTTGGCCCTATCTATGGAAAGCAATGGCGATCGTGGCGCGTGCCGGACGGCGGCGCCATCGACCAGATTGCCAACGTCCTTGCTTCCATTCGCCGCGACCCCAATTCGCGCCGCCTCATCGTGACGGCTTGGAATCCGGCGGATCTCGACAATATGGCGCTGCCGCCGTGTCACTGTCTTTTCCAGTTCTATGTTGCCGAGGGCCGGCTGTCCTGCCAGCTCTATCAACGGTCCGCCGACGTTTTTCTTGGCGTGCCGTTCAATATCGCTTCCTATGCGTTGCTGACCTCGATGCTGGCGCAGGTCACCGCACTAGAGCCGGGCGAGTTCGTGCACACGCTGGGTGATGCACATCTCTATCTGGATCACCTGGAGCAGGCGAGGCTTCAGCTGACCCGTCCGCCGCGCCCGCTGCCCAGAATGCGGATCAATCCCGCCGCGACCGATCTTTTCGCATTCCGCTACGAGGATTTCCTGCTCGAGGGCTACGATCCCCACCCGCATATCAAGGCCCATGTCGCCGTGTGACATGGTGGGAAGGGCGCCGCACCGCTACGCACGCAATGAGGACATAGAGCCGCAGACATGCAGACATAGAGCCGCGTTGTAACGCGGTGTCGCCTCACCTATAACGCCGCCACAGCGCCGGCGGCTGGAGCGGTGCAGCGAGGAGACAGCTCATGCCGTGGAGCAATCAGGGCGGCGGGCCCTGGGGAACGGGTGGTGGGAGTGGAGGGGGCAAGGGGCCTTGGGGGTCCGGCCCGCAACCATCCGGAAGCGCGCCGCCGGATTTCGAGGAATTTCTGCGGCGCAGCCAGGACAAGCTGCGCAACATATTGCCCGGAGGCAATCTCGGCGGCAAGGGACTTGGTCTGATTGTCCTCGCCGCAATTGCGATCTGGGGATTGTCCGGATTCTTCCGCGTCGATCCCGATGAGCTCGGCGTGGTCCTGCGCTTTGGCAAATACGTGCGCGACGCCAAACCCGGTCTCAACTATCACCTGCCGTATCCCATCGAGACGGTGCTTACTCCGAAGGTAACCCGGGTCAACCGGATCGACATCGGCATGCGCCTCGTCGAGGACCTGCGTCGCGGTACCACCGTTCGCGACGTTCCGGAAGAAAGCCTCATGCTCACCGGCGACGAGAATATCGTCGACGTGGATTTCTCGGTGTTCTGGCTGGTCAAGCCGGACGGAGCCGGGGATTACCTTTTCAACATTCAGCAGCCCGAAGGCACCGTCAAAGCTGTCGCGGAAAGCGCCATGCGCGAGATTGTAGGCCGCTCCACCCTTCAGCCAATCCTCACCACCCGACAACCCGTCGAGGCCGCCGTTCAGGAATTGATGCAGACGACACTCAATAAATATGGAGCCGGTATTCAGATAACGCAGGTTCAATTGCAGAAGGTCGATCCCCCCTCGCAGGTCATCGACGCGTTCCGCGACGTCCAGGCGGCTCGCGCCGATCTCGAACGGGCGCAGAACGAGGCCCAGACCTATGCCAACAAGGTTATTCCGGAGGCGCGCGGCAAGGCGGCGCAGATCACCCAGAACGCCGAAGCCTACCGGGAGCAGACCGTCGCGGAAGCTAAGGGCGCGACTGCCCGTTTTTTGAAGGTTTACGATGAATACAAGAAAGCGCCGGACGTCACGCGCCAGCGCATGTATCTGGAGACCATGGAGCGACTGTTCGGGGGCACGGACAAGATCATCATGGATTCCGGGGCAAACGGCGTGGTTCCTTATCTGCCGCTCGATCAGCTGATGCGACGTCCTCAGCAGGGTACGCCCCAAACGGGAGGCGGACGATGAGACTGGGAGTGTTCGGCGGCTTGGTTGCTGCCCTTGTCATCGTCGCGTTGATCATTGCTTACAGCACGCTGTTTACCGTCTATCAGACCCGCCAGGCACTGGTGGTGCGCCTCGGTCAGCCGATCCGCGTGGTTACCGCGCCCGGATTGAACTACAAGATCCCGCTGATCGACACGGTCATTCCCGTGGACAAGCGCATTCTCGATCTGGAAAATCCGGCGCAGGAGGTCATCGCCTCCGATCAGAAACGCCTCGTGGTCGATGCCTTCGCGCGCTACCGCATCGTAGATGCGCTGAAATTCTATCAGTCTGTCGGCACCGTCGAGGGGGCGAATTCGCGTCTGTCCACTCTGCTCAATTCGGCGTTGCGCCGCGTTCTCGGCGAGGCCACCCTGACCCAGGTGGTGCGCGACCAGCGCGAGCAGCTCATGGCGCGGGTGCGCGAGCAGCTTGAGGGCGAGGCGCAGGCCTTCGGCATTTCGATCGTCGATGTCCGCATCCGCCGCGCCGACCTGCCGGAGCAGAACAGCCAGGCCGTGTATCAGCGCATGCAGACCGAACGCCAGCGCGAAGCTCAGGAATTCCGCTCACAGGGCACGCAGCGGGCGCAAGAGATCCGCGCAAAAGCCGATCGCGACGTGACCGTTCTGCTGGCGGAAGCGCAGTCCAAGGGCGAGCAGACCCGCGGCGAGGGGGACGCCGAGCGCAATCGCATCTTCGCGGAGGCCTATGGCCGCGATCCCGATTTCTTTTCGTTCTACCGCTCGATGCAGGCTTACGAGAACGGCCTGCGTCCCAATGACACGCGCATGCTGCTCAAACCGGATTCGGATTTCTTCCGCTTCTTCGGCGACCCGGCAGGCAAGCCCCGTGAAGGCTCCGCTCCTTCCAGCTCGCCCGCTCCCGGCGCCACAGCTCCGTCGCAAACGCCGCCCCGGTAGGAGCTTAGCCTCGCGCTCACGACCGCGGTGTCGGGATAATGGCCCAGTTCCTCATCGCGATCGGGCTTGTTCTTGTGATCGAGGGGCTGCTGTTCGCGGCTTTCCCAGCCGCTGCCAAGAGGCTGGCCGCTACCGCCATGGAGAGCCCGGAAAACTCGCTGCGCCTGGCCGGTATCTTGTCTGCGGTGCTCGGGCTCGTTCTCATCTGGCTGGTGCGGGGGTGAAAGGAACGTTATGAAGAGATCGCCGGTTTGTTAGGCGGACAGACCTGGAGCGGACAACGTCCCGATTCTGCCCCAATCGCGGCGACAGTTTTTCCCGTCCGAGACCGGCCTTGCGTCGATAGGCGGACGGGAGCACTAATCTCGCAACAATCGATTCAGGAGCCAAAGCAATGCTCGGCACTTTCCCCCATTGGATTTTGCAGATCCGGCGGCCCGTCCTGGCCACGACGACGCTGGTTGCGATGCTCTTTGCTCCGCTCAGCACGTCCTATGCTGCGCACGGCCCGGACAACATAGCCGATGTAGCGGAAAAAGTTATCGACGCGGTGGTCAATATCTCTACTTCACAGAAAGTCGAGGCGCACAATACCCCGATGCCGCAGCTGCCGAACGACCCGCAGCTGGATGAGCTGTTCAGAGACTTCTTCAATCGGCGTGGCGGCGATCCTCGCAATCACGAGAATAGCCCGCACCGCATCAGCTCGCTGGGCTCGGGCTTCATTATCGACCCGTCCGGCATCGTTGTGACCAACAATCACGTGATCGCCGAGGCCGATGAGATTACGGTCATTCTCAATGACGGCACGCGGCTCAAGGCCGACCTCATCGGCAAGGATCAGAAGACCGACCTCGCGCTCCTGCGGGTGAAACCCGACAAGCCGCTCAAGGCCGTCAAGTTCGGCGACTCGGAGAAGCTGCGGCTGGGAGAATGGGTCATTGCCATCGGCAATCCCTTCAGCCTCGGCGGCTCGGTGACCGCCGGCATTGTCTCGGCGCGCAACCGCGACATCAATTCAGGCCCTTATGACAACTATATCCAGACCGACGCCTCCATCAATCGCGGCAATTCCGGTGGTCCCCTGTTCAACCTCGACGGCGAGGTCGTGGGCATCAACACCGCGATCATATCGCCGTCCGGCGGCTCGATCGGGATCGGCTTTGCCGTGCCGGCAAAGACCGCGGTGCCGGTCATCGATCAACTCCGCCAGTTCGGCGAAACCCGCCGGGGCTGGCTCGGGGTACGCATCCAGCAGGTGACCGACGAGATCGCCGACAGCCTGAACATCAAGCCGCCGCGTGGGGCCCTTGTTGCCGGAGTGGACGACAAGGGTCCGGCGAAGCCTGCCGGGATCGAGCCAGGCGACGTCATCGTCAAGTTCGATGGCAAGGACATCAAGGAAATGCGCGATCTGCCGCGTGTCGTCGCGGACACCCCTGTGGGCAAGCAAACGCCCGTGGTCGTCATTCACAAGGGCAAGGAAGAAACCAAGACGGTCACGCTCGGCCGGCTTGAGGACGGCGAGAAGCTGGCGACTGCCGAACCGAAGAATGGCGGCGTGCCCGACCAGAGCGTGGTCAAGAAGACCCTCGGAATCGAGCTCGCCAACATGTCCGGTGATCTGCGCAAGCGCTACAAGATCAAGGACACCGTCAACGGCGTGGTCATCACCGGTGTCGACGCGTCTTCGCCGGCCGCCGACAAGCGACTGTCGCCGGGCGACGTCATAGTCGAGATTGCCCAGGAAGCAGTCGCGAATACCGACGACTTCCAGGCCAAGGTCGATAAGCTCAAGAAGGATGGCCGCAAGTCAGCGCTGCTGTTGATTGCGGGCGCCGATGGCGAGCTGCGGTTCGTGGCCGTGAGCCTGCAGTAGCAGGGGCCGTCATTCTCGCAATGATGCTGGTGGAACGCCTTACGTCACCCTACTCGACAAACTCCTCGCGGCGATAGCCTTGGGCGTAAAGCAGGGCGGTGAGGTCGGCGTGATTGATGGCCGCCGCGGCGGCGGCAGCGACCTTGGGCTTGGCGTGATAGGCCACTCCAAGACCGGCCGCCTCGATCATCGCGATGTCGTTTGCGCCATCGCCGGTCACCAACGTCTCGTCCGGCCGTAGATCGAGCTTTCGCGTGAGCTCCACGAGCGTTGCAAGCTTGGCTTCGCGCCCAAAGATCGGCTCGCGCACCTCGCCCGTCAGCCGGCCATCGGCATCGACGACGAGCTTGTTGGCGCGGCTCTCGTCAAACCCGATCATTGCGGCGATTCGCTCGGTGAACAGCGTGAAGCCTCCGGTCACGAGGCAGGTATAGGCGCCGTTTCGTCGCATCGTGGACACCAGCACCCGCGCTCCGGGCGTGAGCCGGATCCGGTCGTTGATGACCTCGTCCACGACCGCAGCCGGCAATGCCTTCAGCAGCGCGACACGTGCGCGCAGTGCCGGCTCGAAATCGATCTCGCCGCGCATGGCACGTTCGGTGATTGCCGCTACCTGAGCCTTCACGCCCACGTAATCGGCAAGCTCGTCGATGCACTCCTGCCCGATCATGGTCGAATCCATGTCGGTGAGGAGCAGCTTCTTGCGGCGCCCGGAGGCGGGCTGCACGACCACGTCGGCGCAAGCTCCGGCAAGTGCGGCCTGCAGTTTGTCGGTGATCGCCCGCGTCTCGCTTGCCGGGGCGCTGAACGGAACATCGGCAGCAGTGGCGGGCGCAAGCCAGACCGGCGCACCCGCTGCGGGCAGGGCGCTTCGAACGCGTGCGATTGCGCGTGAATTGAGTCCCGGCGGCGACGGTGAGATCAGGGTCGCGACCAGGCTCGCAGGCGCATGCACCGCCGACATCAAACGGCGCGACGCGGGACCACCGTCGCTACCGACGGCGCCGCGCCGGGGATCGCGTTCGGTCCAGCTGTCCAGGTGCGCAGCCGCGGGCGCGCGGGCCGGTAGCGCCACCATCCGGCGGCGGCAATGGCAAGCCCGGCGAGGAGCACCCACCACGCCGGCCGCACTTCCATCCCGGGATCGAAATGGGCGAGCAGCACGCGACGGGCATCGACCCCGGTGGTGAACATGTAGATCGCGGCTTCACCTACGGCGGTTATGAGTGCGCCGGCGCAGGCAAGGAATACGAGGTGAAGGGGAGTAACCTCGCCATTGAGCCGGAAGCACACACGATACCCCAGCAGCCAGACCAGAAAGCCTGCCATCAGCGTCGGCTCATAGATGTTGAGCTTGGACTGCATGAAGAAATGCACCGCCGCGAGAGGCGCGATCGCATAGACGCACCGGTGCAGCGCGTGCCAGCACTGCGCGCCAAGCCGCCTGACCGCCGCGTCGGTCGAGGTTGCGGCAAGGGCGATCAGACCCGTCAACGCGAGAGCGCCGATGGTCAGATAAATGCGCAGGACGATCTCGCTCGCGACCTTGATCAGATCGAAATGCTGATCGAGGACGTAGAGGCAGATGTGCAGGATGCCGTAAGCCGCGCAACCGACCCCGAGGGTGCGCCGCGCCAGTCCTAGCCGCGGAAAACTCAGCAGCCGCTGCGCCGGCGTGACGGCGAGCGTGATGAAAAGCAGGCGCAGCGTCCAGTCGCCGCCCTGATGGATGGCCTCGGTAATGGGGCGGGGGCCGAGATCCCCGCTGATGGCCTGGAAAGCGATCCACAGCGCCGGAAGGACCGCGCCGGCGAAGGCGACGACCTTGACCGGCGACCATCGTCCGGACCGTTCACGCAGGAAGGGCATCGTCCAGCATGCTCCCGAATCTGGAGCCGAACATACAGGCTTCCAGATCAAGCTCTAATCAAAAGCGATCACGATTGACCTTGACGCCCGTGTAGACCATCCAGTATAACCGCCAGCAAGCTGGTGGATTAGCATCGTGTCCATGCGCACATTTATTACCAAGCTTATCGTCCTTGTAGGAAGGCGCACCGCCGCAGTTGGCTGAGCCATCTGCGATCGGCGGTGCGCGTTAATGGGCCCTCGTGGCCCTTTTTGATTTTAAAGATGGTCTCGAATGAGCGGAAAACCACCATGAGTACAGAGATGAGCGGCGCTGAGATGGTGATCGCGGCGCTTGCCGACCAAGGCGTCGAGCATCTGTTCGGGTACCCCGGAGGGGCGGTGCTCCCGATCTATGATGCGCTGTTCCAGCAGGACCAGGTCAGGCACATTCTGGTGCGCCACGAGCAGGGTGCCGTGCACGCCGCGGAGGGCTACGCGCGCTCTACCGGCAAGGTAGGTTGCGTGCTGGTGACCTCGGGGCCCGGCGCCACCAACGCGGTGACCGGCCTCACCGACGCCCTGATGGATTCGATCCCGCTGGTCTGTCTCACCGGGCAGGTGCCGACCCACCTGATCGGCAACGATGCCTTCCAGGAGTGCGATACGGTCGGCATCACGCGGCCGTGCACAAAATACAATTATCTGGTCAAGAGCATCGCGGATCTTCCGCATGCGCTGCACGAGGCCTTCCACATCGCGAAAAGCGGGCGTCCCGGTCCGGTGGTCGTCGACATCCCGAAGGATATCCAGTTCGCCAAGGGGCTCTATTCCAGGCCCAAGGATTTCCGGCACAAGGGCTACCGGCCCAAGGTCAAGGCGGAGACGGATCGGATCAAGGCCGCCATCGACCTGATGCAACAGGCCAAGCGACCGCTGTTTTATACCGGGGGAGGGGTGATCAACTCCGGCCGGGAGGCGAGTCAGCTGTTGCGCGATCTGGTCAAGGTGACCGGGTTCCCCATCACCTCGACCCTGATGGGCCTCGGCGCCTACGCGGCCTCGGATCCGCAGTGGATCGGCATGCTCGGCATGCACGGCACCCTGGAGGCCAATCTCGCCATGCACGATTGCGATCTCATGATCTGCATGGGCGCGCGCTTCGACGACCGCATTACCGGCCGCCTCGATGCCTTCTCGCCGGGCTCGAAGAAGATCCATGTCGATATCGACCCATCCTCGATCAACAAGAACGTGAAGGTCGACCTGCCGATCATCGGCGATTGCGGCCATGTGCTGGAAGACATGGTGCGGATCTGGCGCTCCACCGCGCGGCAGGCGGACAAGCAGGCGCTCGCCGCCTGGTGGAAACAGATCGACAAGTGGCGCGCGCGCCGCTCCCTCGCGTTTCGCAACTCGAACGAGATCATCAAGCCGCAGTACGCGATCCAGCGGCTCTACGAGCTCACCAAGGATCGCGACACCTACATCACCACGGAAGTTGGCCAGCACCAGATGTGGGCGGCGCAATTCTATCGCTTCGAGGAGCCGAACCGCTGGATGACGTCCGGTGGTCTCGGCACCATGGGCTATGGCCTGCCGGCCGCGGTCGGGGTCCAGCTTGCTCACCCCAAGTCGCTGGTGATCGATATTGCGGGCGAGGCCTCGGTGTTGATGACCATGCAGGAAATGTCGACGGCGGCGCAGTACCGCCTGCCGATCAAGATCTTCATTGTGAACAACAAGTATATGGGGATGGTGCGCCAGTGGCAGGAGCTGCTGCACGGGGGGCGCTACTCCGAAAGCTACATGGACGCGCTGCCCGATTTCGTGAAGCTCGCCGAGGCCTATCACGCGGTCGGGATCCGCTGCGAGCGGCCGGGGGATCTCGATGCCGCCATCCGCGAGATGATCGATGTGGACAAGGCGGTGATCTTCGACTGCGTGGTGGATCCGGCGGAGAACTGCTTCCCCATGATCCCGTCCGGTCGCGCGCACAATGAGATTCTGCTCGGGGATTCCGCCCTGACCGTAGAGGAGGCCATTACCGAAGAGGGCAAGGTGATGGTGTAAGGAGCGCGTGCTGTGAACGCCACGACCCATTATCCGGCGGCCACGATTGCGCAGCAGAGCGAGACCCATACGCTTTCGGTTCTTGTCGACAACGAGCCGGGCGTGCTCGCCCGGGTGATCGGGCTGTTCTCCGGGCGCGGCTACAACATCGATTCGCTCACCGTCTCGGAGACCGAGCATGAGCGCCATCTCTCCCGTATCACCATCGTCACCCGCGGCACGCCCTTGGTCATCGAGCAGATCAAGAACCAGCTCGATCGCCTCGTGCCGGTGCACCGGGTGATCGACATGACCGTGTCCGGCCCGCACATCGTGCGCGAGCTTGCCATGGTCAAGGTGCGCGGCAAGGGCGAGCATCGGCTGGAGGCGCTCCGCCTCGCCGACGCGTTCCGCGCGCGCGTGATCGATGCTTCCACCGAGAGCTTCGTGTTCGAGATTACCGGCGCGAGCGACAAGATCGACAGTTTCATCGCGCTCATGCTGCCGCTCGGCCTGGTCGAGGTCTCCCGCACCGGCATTGTGGCCATCGGGCGCGGTCCGGAGGGGATGTGATAGAAGGCGGCCTATGATGCAGCGCAAGTCCGCAAGCGAACGAAAGATATAAAGGTCAGGCGCTATACGGCAAATGCGGCCTGAGCCGTCGCGTTCAACGTCGCACCAGACTTGGAAACAAGGAGGAACCATGCGTGTTTATTACGATCGCGACGCCGACATCAATCTGATCAAGGGCAGGAAGATTGTCATCATCGGCTATGGCAGTCAGGGCCATGCCCATGCGCTCAACCTGCGCAATTCCGGCGTCAAGGACGTCGCGGTCGCGCTGCGCAAAGGCTCGCAAGGGGTGAGCAAGGCGCAAGGCGAGAAGCTCAAGGTGATGGAGGTCGCCGAGGCTGCCAAATGGGCTGACGTGATGATGATGCTCACGCCCGACGAGCTGCAGGCCGACATCTACCGCGACCATCTCCACGGCAACATGAAAAACGGCGCGGCGCTGATGTTCGCCCACGGGCTCAACATCCATTTCAACCTGATCGAGCCGCGTGCCGATCTCGACGTCATGATGATCGCGCCCAAGGGCCCGGGTCATACCGTGCGCGCCGAGTACCAGCGCGGAGCCGGGGTGCCGATGCTCATGGCAGTGCACAGGGACGTCTCCGGCAATGCCCATGATCTGACGCTTTCCTATGGTGCGGCGATCGGCGGCGGCCGCGCCGGTATCATCGAGACCACGTTCCGCGAGGAGTGCGAGACCGACCTCTTCGGCGAGCAGACGGTGCTGTGCGGCGGGCTCGTCGAGCTGATGAAGGCCGGCTACGAGACCCTGGTCGAAGCCGGCTACGCGCCCGAGATGGCCTATTTCGAGTGCGTTCACGAGATGAAGCTGATCGTCGACCTGATCTACGAGGGCGGCATCGCCACCATGAACTACTCGGTCTCCAACACCGCCGAGTACGGCGAATACGTCTCCGGCCCGCGGGTGGTGAACGAGGCCACTCGCGCCGAGATGAAGCGCATTCTTGCCGACATCCAGAGCGGCGTCTTCACCCGCAACTGGATGCTGGAGAACCGGGTCAATCAGACCTCGTTCAAGGCGATGCGCGCGAGAATGGCCGCGCATCCGATCGAGGAGATCGGCGCCAAGCTGCGCGCCATGATGCCGTGGATCAAGCAAAGGGCGCTGGTCGACCGCAGCCGGAATTAGTATGGCAGCAGGGGCGCCTGCGATTGCGCTGCGGGACATCGCCGTTACCTTCCGACTGACGGACGCGGTCGCCTATCCCGCGATCAAGACCACCTCGCTCTGCGTTGCTGACGGTGAATTTGTCGCTATCGTCGGCCCGACGGGCTGCGGGAAATCGACGCTTCTCAACATCGCGGCTGGACTGATTGCGCCCACTGCCGGAGAGGTTCACATCCTTGGTACACGACTGCGCGGCCTCAATCGCCAGGCCGGCTACCTTTTCCAGGCGGAGGCGCTGTTTCCCTGGAAGAGCGCACTCGATAACGTCGCAATCGGTCTCGAAACTGCGGGCGCAGAGCGCAAGAAAGCGCGGGCACGGGCGCAAGGCTGGCTCGACCGCGTGGGTCTGGGCGCGTTTGCCGCTCGCTATCCCCACATGCTCTCCGGCGGGCAGCGGAAGCGGGTCGGGCTTGCGCAGGTCCTCATCCGGGATCCCAAGATCCTGCTGATGGACGAACCGTTCGGACCGCTCGATGCGCAAACCCGGCAGATCATGGGCAATCTCCTCCTCGATCTGTGGAGCGGCGACCGCAAGGCGGTGCTGTTCGTCACCCATGATCTGGAAGAAGCGATCGCTCTCTCCGATCGCGTCGTGATCATGTCCGCCGGACCGGCAGCGCATGTGATCGGCGACTGGACGGTTGCGCTTGCGCGCCCGCGCGACATTGCCGAGATCAAGACGGAACGCGCCTTCCACGAGCTGCATCGCGAGATCTGGGCCGTGCTCAAGAGCGAGGTGCTCAAGGGCTACGCGCAAACCGGCGGCTGATCCTTGGGACGTCATCCTGAGGTGCCCGCGCCGAACCGACGCCGTGCCGTTCGTCGGACGGAGCCGGCGCGGGCCTCGAAGGATGCCGCCCGCCGCCCGCATCCCTGCCGCGCCGCCATCCTTCGAGGCTCGCTCGCTAATGCTCGCTCGCACCTCACAGGATGACGCGAGCGAGCGATTGCAGCCTGCTTTCCCCTGCGGTTACACTCGCCCGGCGCAGTCGACTGATGGGAGAGGAGTCATCATGGTACGCAGTTTTGCGCTGGCGAGCGGCGTGTTGCTCGCGCTCGCGTCAGGCACTCAGAATGCAAGCGCACAGTCCTTCACGGTCACTTCCTCGGAGTTCAAGGACGGCGGCATGCTGCAGACGAAGAATGCCGGCAACAACAAGCAGAATCCGAATTGCATCGGGGACAATGTGTCGCCGCCGCTCTCCTGGACCGACGTCCCCCCGGGCACCAAGAGCTTCGCCCTGGTGATGGTTGATCCGGAAGGGCGCCGGGGTTTGGGGGCGGTGCATTGGGTGGCCTACGGCATCCCGGCCTCGGTGACCGGCTTTGCCGAGGGCGAGGTCAGCAGGGACTCCGACAAATATGTCGGCGGCAAGAGCACGCAGGGCCTGTCGCACTATTTTGGTCCCTGCACGCCGCCGAAGACCGGCTATCATCACTATACTTTCACGCTGATTGCCACCGACCTCGATCCCAAGGAGCTGCCTCCGGGGCTCACGCGCGATGAGCTCTTCGCCAAGCTGCAGGGCAAGACAAAAGGCGTGGCCGGCATTGTCGGCCTGTTCGGCAAACCGTAAGTCGAGGCCGTGTGTCCCGGACGCGGCGCCCGTCATTCCGGGGCCGCGAGCGCTCGGATCGGCGCTTCGCGCCGTCCGAGTGCGAGCGGAGCCCGGAATCCATAACCACAGGCCGTGCAGTGATGAAAGTGGTTACGCTGCGGTGGCACACATCACTGCTTGGGGTTATGGATTCCGGTACTCAGAGAGCAGGAAGGAGACGATCGTGAAAACGAGCTGAAACCTTTCGTAGCGGTCCAGAGGGTTCTACTCCCTCCCGGCAAAGGCGCAGCCCGCCAGCCGGAAGCGAGCCTTGCACGTGTGCGGCAACGTCACGCGTGAAGCGTACGGTAGCAGGTGCTGAAGCTGCGGGTTAGCCCCGAAATCATTTTCGCTGAAGCCTTCGTAGTCCGGAATGCGGGGGCAGCATCGACGTGGCCGTCACTGGCGAGGGCACGTTGGTTCGACCGGGGTCCTGGAACGGAGCAGAGGCATGGGATGGATCGCCTGAAGACCTGAGAGATCCCATTCGCGTCCACGTGCGAGAACCGGAGCAGGGCAGCCGGCAACAAAAGCCCCGGCCTGGAGGAGACCTCCGCTCCTTCAGGAGCGCCACGGCGGGACACGAACCAGGAGGATCGCGTGGGCGGCGGGAGCGAACCAATAAGTGACCGTTGATACGCGGGTGGGAAGTCGTAGCGCCTTCATAGTACCGACGAGAGCGGGGAACTGGGCTCACTGGGACCCGATGGAGGGAAGGGAGGCGTCGTGAGAGAGAACCATTGCCGGGAAACACGGGAGGGGACATGAACCTCGCGAACCTGTACACGAAACGACAATGGATAGCCGAACTGGCGAGAGCGAAGCCGAAGAAGGTGCTGTTCTCGCTGCACCACGTTATCGATCTGGAATGGATGCTGAAAGCCTACCGGCTGACCCGCAAGGATGGAGCGACTGGCATCGACGGTGTTACCGCGAAGGAATATGAAGCGAAGCTGCAGGCCAATCTCTTGGACCTGCTCAATCGCATCAAGTCCGGAAGCTACAAAGCACCGCCGGTGCGCAGAACCTACATCCCGAAGGCAGACGCTCAAAGCGGCCGCTCGGCATTCCGACCTTTGAAGACAAGGTGGCGCAGCGGGCGATTGTCATGGTTCTGGCGACCATCTACGAGCAGGACTTCATGCCTTGCTCGTATGGCTTCCGACCGCGACGCTCAGCCCATGAGGCGCTGCGCAAACTGCATGGCGCCATCTCGTGGCATGGACAGCACTGGGTGCTGGATGTCGATATACGCAAGTACTTCTACTCGATTCCGCACGCGCAACTTCGGGCGTTCCTCGACCAGCGAGTAACGGATGGCGTGATCCGACGGATGATCGACAAGTGGCTGAAAGCAGGGGTCCTGGAAGATGGAACCCTGCGCCTTGCGACTGAAGGTACCCCGCAAGGCGGCGTCATCTCACCGATGCTCTCGAACATCTTCCTGCACCACGTGCTGGACGAATGGTTCGAGGCAGAGGTGCGACCCCGCATGCTGGGAGAGTGTACGTTGGTGCGCTTTGCCGATGACTTCGTGATGACGTTCAAGAACCACCGCGACGCCAAACGGGTTCTGGAAGTGCTGGGGAAACGGCTTGCACGGTATGGGCTCACGCTGCATCCCGACAAGACCCGGTTCGTCGACTTCCGCCCCGAGCGCAAAGGTGGCACGCATCCGGACTGCGCCGAACCGCCGTTCGACTTTCTGGGCTTCACCCACACCTGGGCGAAGTCACTCAAGGGCAGAACGTGGTACGGCAACGGACGGCCAAGAGCCGGCTCGCTCGCGCGCTGCTCGCGGCGAAGGAGTGGTGTCGGTTCAACCGCCACCTGCCGATCCTCGATCAGCGCAAGCGGCTGTCTGAGAAGCTGGTAGGTCACTATGCCTACTACGGTATCACGGGGAACAGCCGGCAACTCGCCACCTACGCTCATCAGATCACAAGGACGTGGAGGAAGTGGCTGGAACGGCGGACGCGCTCGGAGCCTCTCTCATGGGAGCGGTTCTCTGCCTTCCTCGCCCACCATCCCCTCCCGCGACCTCGCATCGTCCATCAGTACGCCACCGCTAGCCAGGCTCTCTCATGAAGAACCGGAAGCGGTAATCCTGCACGTCCGGGTCCGTGGGGGGTGAGGGTGGTAACATCCTCACCTACCCGGGCTCGCAGGCAAATCGGCACGGCCGATTTTCCTGCGCCCCGGAATGACGTCGAGGGGCAACTTGTGACGCAGTAGCGCTAAATTGCCGCCCCGGGAAGATGACGCGGCAATGAATGTAGCTTGAGGCGGAAAACGTGATGTCGCGAGCGATGCTCCTTCTTCTTCAAGTGCTCGTGGCCGTTTTCCTCGTGCTGTTGTGGCACGTCTTCACCACGGTGCCGATCGGCGGGATCAAGCTCCTGCCGCCGTTCTTCTTCTCGACCCCCTCCGATGTCGCGGCCCGCATCGGCAAGTGGCTGATCGAGGGTACGATCTGGCATCACCTCTGGGTGACGCTCCTCGAAGCGATGCTCGCCTTCCTCATTGGTGCGATTGCAGGCATCCTGATCGGGTTCTGGTTTGCCCGTCAGCCCACAGTCGCTGCCGTGCTCGATCCGTACGTAAAGATGACGAACGCCTTGCCGCGCGTGGTGCTCGCTCCGATCTTCGCGCTTTGGCTCGGGCTCGGCATCTGGTCGAAGGTTGCCCTTGGGGTCACGCTGGTGTTTCCCATCGTGTTCTTCAATGTCTATCAAGGCGTGCGGGAAGTGAGCCCGGCGGTGCTGGCCAATGCCCGCATGCTCGGGATGGATGAGCGGGCACTCACGCGCCACGTCTATTGGCCCTCCGCGCTGTCCTGGATGTTCTCGTCACTGCATACGTCGGTCGGCTTTGCGGTCGTGGGTGCGGTGGTGGGCGAATATCTCGGCTCAGCCGCCGGGCTGGGCTACGTCATCCAGCAGGCGGAAGGCGTGTTTGATGTGGCCGGGGTGTTTGCCGGAATGGTCGTGCTCACCGCTTTTGTGATTGCGATCGACTGGCTGGTCACGCTTGCCGAGCGCCGCCTGCTGGTCTGGCGGCCTGCGGTGGCGGAAACCCGAATTTCGTAGGGAGGACAAACTACTCTAGCCCGTCATTCCGGGGCCGCGAGCGCTCGGATCGGCGCTTCGCGCCGTCCGAGTGCGAGCGGAGCCCGGAATCCATAACCACAGGCCGTGCAGTGATGAAGCTGCGGTGGCACACATTACTGCTTGGGGTTATGGATTCCGGTAGCGTCAGGAGAGCAGGAGAGGAGGACGATCGTGAAAACGAGCTGAAACCTTTCGTAGCGGTCCAGAGGGTTCGACTCCCTCCCGGCAAAGGCGCAGCCCGCCAGCCGGAAGCGAGCCTTGCACGTGTGCGGCAACGTCACGCGTGAAGCGTACGGTAGCAGGTGCTGAAGCTGCGGGTTAGCCCCGAAATCATTTTCGCTGAAGCCTTCGTAGTCCGGAATGCGGGGGCAGCATCGACGTGGCCGTCACTGGCGAGGGCACGTTGGTTCGACCGGGGTCCTGGAACGGAGCAGAGGCACGGGATGGATCGCCTGAAGACCTGAGAGATCCCATTCGCGTCCACGTGCGAGAACCGGAGCAGGGCAGCCGGCAACAAAAGCCCCGGCCTGGAGGAGACCTCCGCTCCTTCAGGAGCGCCACGGCGGGACACGAACCAGGAGGATCGCGTGGGCGGCGGGAGCGAACCAATAAGTGACCGTTGATACGCGGGTGGGAAGTCGTAGCGCCTTCATAGTACCGACGAGAGCGGGGAACTGGGCTCACTGGGACCCGATGGAGGAAAGGGAGGCGTCGTGAGAGAGAACCATTGCCGGGAAACACGGGAGGGGACATGAACCTCGCGAACCTGTACACGAAACGACAATGGATAGCCGAACTGGCGAGAGCGAAGCCGAAGAAGGTGCTGTTCTCGCTGCACCACGTTATCGATCTGGAATGGATGCTGAAAGCCTACCGGCTGACCCGCAAGGATGGAGCGACTGGCATCGACGGTGTTACCGCGAAGGAATATGAAGCGAAGCTGCAGGCCAATCTCTTGGACCTGCTCAATCGCATCAAGTCCGGAAGCTACAAAGCACCGCCGGTGCGCAGAACCTACATCCCGAAGGCAGACGGCTCAAAGCGGCCGCTCGGCATTCCGACCTTTGAAGACAAGGTGGCGCAGCGGGCGATTGTCATGGTTCTGGCGACCATCTACGAGCAGGACTTCATGCCTTGCTCGTATGGCTTCCGACCGCGACGCTCAGCCCATGAGGCGCTGCGCAAACTGCATGGCGCCATCTCGTGGCATGGACAGCACTGGGTGCTGGATGTCGATATACGCAAGTACTTCGACTCAATTCCGCACGCGCAACTTCGGGCGTTCCTCGACCAGCGAGTAACGGATGGCGTGATCCGACGGATGATCGACAAGTGGCTGAAAGCAGGGGTCCTGGAAGATGGAACCCTGCGCCTTGCGACTGAAGGTACCCCGCAAGGCGGCGTCATCTCACCGATGCTCTCGAACATCTTCCTGCACCACGTGCTGGACGAATGGTTCGAGGCAGAGGTGCGACCCCGCATGCTGGGAGAGTGTACGTTGGTGCGCTTTGCCGATGACTTCGTGATGACGTTCAAGAACCACCGCGACGCCAAACGGGTTCTGGAAGTGCTGGGGAAACGGCTTGCACGGTATGGGCTCACGCTGCATCCCGACAAGACCCGGTTCGTCGACTTCCGCCCCGAGCGCAAAGGTGGCACGCATCCGGACTGCGCCGAACCGCCGTTCGACTTTCTGGGCTTCACCCACACCTGGGCGAAGTCACTCAAGGGGCAGAACGTGGTACGGCAACGGACGGCCAAGAGCCGGCTCGCTCGCGCGCTGCTCGCGGCGAAGGAGTGGTGTCGGTTCAACCGCCACCTGCCGATCCTCGATCAGCGCAAGCGGCTGTCTGAGAAGCTGGTAGGTCACTATGCCTACTACGGTATCACGGGGAACAGCCGGCAACTCGCCACCTACGCTCATCAGATCACAAGGACGTGGAGGAAGTGGCTGGAACGGCGGACGCGCTCGGAGCCTCTCTCATGGGAGCGGTTCTCTGCCTTCCTCGCCCGCCATCCCCTCCCGCGACCTCGCATCGTCCATCAGTACGCCACCGCTAGCCAGGCTCTCTCATGAAGAACCGGAAGCGGTAATCCTGCACGTCCGGGTCCGTGGGGGGTGAGGGTGGTAACATCCTCACCTACCCGGGCTCGTCGGCAAGTCGGTGAAACCGACTTGCCGACGCCCCGGAATGACAGCGTAGTATGTGACGCAGTACCGCCAACCCACCCTGCAATTTCGCAGCATTAGAAAGGAAAGGGAGGAACAAATGAATGTCGTCAAGTCTGGGTTCGCTGCGCTCGCGCTTGCCTTCTCTCTGATCTGCCCGGCTCATGCCGACGCGATCGAGAAGAAGCAGGTGACGCTGGGGGTGGGCGGCAAGGCCGCGCTGTATTATCTGCCGCTCACGCTGTGCGAACGGCTCGGCTATTTCAAACAGCAGGGGCTCGACGTCGCCATCAACGATTTTCGCGGCGGTGCCCAGTCGTTGCAGGCATTGGTGGGCGGCTCGGTCGACGTGGTCACCGGCGCCTACGAGCACACCATCCGCATGCAGGCCAAAGGCCAGGACATCCGCTCGGTGATCGAGCTCGGCCGCTTTCCCGGCATCGTCCTGGGCGTGCGCAAGGACAAGGCGGCGAGCTACAAGTCCGCTGCCGACCTCCAGGGCTTCAAGATCGGCGTCACCGCTCCGGGGTCATCGACCAATTTCTTTGTCATGTATCTGATGGCGAAAGCCGGGCTGAAGCCGACCGACGCTTCCTATATCGGAGTTGGCGCCAGCGCATCGGCGGTTGCCGCCATGAAGAACGGCGACATCGATGCGCTCGCCAACATCGATCCGATGATGACCAAGCTAGAGCAGGACGGCGACATCAAGGTGGTCGCCGACAGCCGGACGGAGGAGGGGACCCGCGCCATTTTCGGCGGCTCGAACCCCGCCGCCGTGCTCTACCTGAAACATGAATTTGCGCAGCAAAATCCCAATACCGTGCAGGCGCTGGTCACTGCGTTTTACAAAACGTTGCAGTGGCTGGACAACGCGACACCCGAGCAGATCGCCGCGACCGTGCCGGAGGATTATTTTCTCGGCGACAGGTCGCTTTATCTCACAGCGCTGAAGGCTAACCTGCAGGTCTACTCGAAGACCGGCATCATTCCGGCGGCGGGAATGCAATCGGCTGCCGACATGCTCGTTGCCTTCGACCAGGAGCTCAGGGGCGCTGCTCTCGATCTCCCCCGCACCTTCGACGACCGTTTCGTGCGCAAAGCCGCCGCCGTACCGCGGTAAACGGCTCCGTCGCGCCCGTCATTCCGGGGCCGCGAGTGCTCGGATCGGCGCTTCGCGCCGTCCGAGTGCGAGCGGAGCCCGGAATCCATAACCACAGGCCGTGCAGTGATGAAAGTGGTTACGCTGCGGTGGCACACATCACTGCTTGGGGTTATGGATTCCGGGCTCGCAGGCAAATCGGCACGGCCGATTTTCCTGCGCCCCGGAATGACGTCGAGGGGCAACTGGTGACGCAGTACCAGTTTAAAAACCTGCTCCTACGGGCATTACCGGGAACGCAGCGCGCTCGTGCAGCCCCGTTGATCGTGGTAAGGCCGCTTGCGTGGAAGATCAAAGCTTCAGCGCGGCGCGGCCGGATCAGAGCATCGCAACCACTGTCGTGCCGGTCGAGCGGCTTGAGCTGACGTTTGCGCCCGAACCGTGGAGCTTCGCGCAGGACCGTCGCGCCGACATCGAGGCGCATTTTGCCGCCCTGCGCCGGTCCAAGCCGGCGCTCTGGAACGGCCGCATCCTGATGCTGCACCGGCATGCGATCGAGGGCAGGGTGTTCCACGGCGCCTATTTGGAGACCGATTTCGCCAGCATGCTGGCCTGGCGGCACTGGGGCTTTCCCGATCCGCACGTGAAGAACTGTTTCGGCATGGCGGCGCTGCGCACAAGCGACGGCGCCTTCGTGCTCGGCGTCATGGCGGAGCACACCGCCAATGCCGGGTGGATCTATTTTCCCGCCGGCGTCCCTGACCCCAGCGACGTCGATGGTTCCCGCGTCGATCTTTCCCGCAGCATCATGCGCGAATTGACCGAGGAGACCGGCGTGCCTGCCGCTGAGCTCGATCCGCAGGAAGGCTGGACCACGGTGCTCGCCGGAGCCCGCGTGGCGCAGATAAGGATTGTTCGCGCTCAGGAGACGGCGCAAACGCTGCGCGAGCGCATTCTTGCGCACATCGCGCAGGAGGAGAAGCCCGAGCTTGCCGGCATTCGTGTCGTGCGCAGTCCCGCCGATTTCGACCCGATGATGCCGCCCTATGTCATCGCCTTCCTGCGCCACGTGTGGAGCTAACTCGGTATACCGCCCCCTGAAGGGCAGGGCTATCGCATTTGGACTTAGGCGGCGCAGCAAGCTCCGCAATACCTCCCCCTTTTAGGGGGAGGTATGGAGTTTCCGCACTGCCATCGAGGCATATGCGATTCCCCTGCCTTGCAGGGGGAGGTATTAGCCGCGCACTCATTCGCCCGCCCAAACAAATAGGGGCTTGCGAGCATGGCCGCGGTTCCGCTACAAGGGAATGTGATGCTGAGTTGGCGCGAAATTAACCTGTTCGCGCAACTCTCTGGTTTGGATGTTCGGGCCTGGACATTCCGGGTTGGACGTGACGAGGGCGATGTGATGCCGATGGGTCGCGAGTTCCGCGCCATCAGCCGGGAGCCGCAAGGCCTTCCCGCGGCCGCCCTCATTATTGGCGGGCTCCTGCTCCTTACCGTCCCCTGAGGGCCGGCCGGGCGGTTTGCGCCTGGGCGCTCAGGGGAAGCAGAAGCACCCGCCGGCGCCCGAGCTAGGCGCCAAAGACCACCAAGGACTGCATCATGACCGCACCAGCAAGATCCGAGAAGGATCGCGTTCTCGTCTTCGATACCACCTTGCGCGACGGCGAGCAGTGCCCCGGCGCGACCATGACCCACGAGGAGAAGCTCGAAGTGGCCGAGCTCCTCGACCAGATGGGCGTGGACATCATCGAGGCCGGGTTTCCCGTCGCTTCCGAGGGCGACTTTGCCGCCGTGCAGGAGATTGCAAGGCGCAGCAGGAATGCCGTGATCTGCGGGCTCTCCCGCGCCGCATTCAACGACATCGACCGCTGCGCCGAGGCGATCAAGCCGGCGAAACGCAGCCGCATCCACACCTTCATCTCGACCTCTCCCGTGCACATGAAATACAAGCTGCAGAAGGAGCCGCACGAGGTCTACGAGATGGTGATCGCGCAGGTCACCCGCGCGCGCAATCACACCGACGACGTGGAATGGTCGTGCGAGGACGGCACCCGCACCGAGCATGACTTCCTCTGCCGCTGCGTCGAGGCTGCGATCAATGCCGGCGCCGGCACCATCAATATTCCCGACACGGTGGGCTATACCGTGCCGGAGGAATATTTCGCGCTGATCAGGATGCTGCGCGCGCGCGTGCCGAATTCCGACAAGGCGCGCTTCTCCGCCCATTGCCATGACGATCTCGGCATGGCGGTCGCCAATTCGCTCGCCGGCGTGCGTGCGGGCATCCGTCAGATCGAATGCACCATCAACGGCATCGGCGAGCGCGCCGGCAATGCCGCGCTGGAAGAGGTCGTCATGGCGATGCAGGTGCGCAACGATGTGCTGCCCTACTGGACCGGCGTCGACGCCACCATGCTCACGCGCGCCTCGAAGCTGGTCGCGGCGGCCACATCGTTTCCGGTGCAGTACAACAAGGCGATCGTGGGGCGTAACGCCTTCGCGCACGAGTCCGGCATCCACCAGGACGGCATGCTCAAGCACACCCAGACCTATGAGATCATGACGCCCGAGAGCGTCGGGGTGAAACAGAGCTCGCTGGTCATGGGCAAGCATTCCGGCCGCCACGCCTTCGTGCACAAGCTCGAGCAGCTCGGATATCATCTGGCCGGCAATCAGCTCGAGGACGCCTTCGTTCGCTTCAAGGCGCTCGCCGACCGCAAGAAGCACATCTACGACGAGGACATCGAGGCGCTGGTCGACGAGGAGATCGCGCACGCCCAGGACCGTGTGAAGCTGGTGAGCCTCACGGTGATTGCGGGCACCATGGGGCCGCAATCTGCAACTGCCACCCTCGACGTGGAGGGCCGCCATCACACCGTGCAGGCGACCGGCAACGGGCCGGTGGATGCGACGTTCAACGCGATCAAGGCGCTCATCCCCCACCAGGCGGTGCTCGAGCTTTATCAGGTGCACGCGGTGACCGAAGGCACCGACGCGCAGGCGGAAGTTTCCGTGCGTCTCTCCGAGAACGGCAGGGCAGTGACCGCGAAGGGCGCCGATCCGGATACGCTCGTCGCCTCGGCCAAGGCTTATCTTGGCGCGCTCAACAAGCTGATGGTGCGGCGCCAGAAGAGCGGCTTGGAGCCGCTGATCGCCGGCCGCCGCATTCATTCCACCGACGTGGGGTAACCGGTGTTGGTGGTGGCGTGATCCTCTTGCCCTCTCGGTCGTCATGGCCGGGCTTGGCCCGGCCATCCACGTCTTGGCCGCGCACAAAAACGTGGATGCCCGGCCAATCACTCGGTTGTCATGCCCCGCTTCAAGCGGGGCATCCAGTACTTCCCGGCGTGGCAGTTTGAGGCGAAGGTGCTCCAAATCGGACGTTTGGCGATTACTGGATCGTCCGCATGCGCGGACGATGACAACCGTTGGGCTGATGACTTGCTGAACGGCCATACACCAACATGACCGGAATGTAATCTTGGCTCACAAACCGGTGTCTAACATAACTTTAACTTGCCGCGCGGCGCGTTTGCATCTGTACTGGGCACATGTTCGAGTCTAGCGGAGGTCACAACATGTGGAAGGCCATTGTAGCCGGCACGGCGGCGCTCGCGATTGCCGGGACGTCGCTCGTCTATGCGCAGCAGCGCGGGCGCATGGAGGAGGGCCAGAGGTGGCAGCCCAATACCGAGGATCTGCGTGCGTTCGGTGAAGCGCGTATCGCCGCGCTCAAGGCGGGCCTCACGCTCACCCCCGACCAGGAGAAGAACTGGCCGGCTTTTGAGCAGGCTGCCCGCGATTTCGCCAAGCTTCGGGTGGAGCACATGAGCGCCAGGCGCAATGCAGCTTCGACCGACGATCCGGCCGAGCGGCTGCGGCGGCGCGCCACAGCCCTTTCCGAGACGGGGGCGGTCTTGAAGAAGCTGGCGGACGCCACAGATCCCCTGTATAAGAGCCTCGACGAGAACCAGAAGCGGCGATTCCAGGTACTTGCCCGCCTGGGCGGTCCCGGGCGCGAGGGGCCGGGGGGGCATCACTGGGAACATTTTCGTGAACGCTTCGGCGGCCGCGAAGGCGGGCACGGTTCGTGGTTCCACTGGGGTCCGCAGCGAACGGACGACGGTTCTGGAGATATGGAGCACCCTGGCGCCGAGCGTCTTTAGGTGCCATATGTGAGGGTGAATACAGGGGCTAGTCCTTTATAGAGCCAACGCCGGCGGTCGCACTCCCAGCCCCCCGACACGATCGCCGACGTACGGGAGCCGCCGGGTCCCCACCCGGCGGCTTTCCTTTTGCGGGCGCGCTCCCTCTCCTGGTAGGGCGGGTTAGCCGGGTAGGGCGGGTTAGCCGGCAAGTCAACTCAACCGACTTGCTGGCGTAACCCGCCGCCTTCCTCCGCCGTCATGCTGAGGCGCGAGCGAGCATCAGCGAGCGAGCCTCGAAGGCGTCATGTTGAGGCGCGAGCGAGCATTGGCCAGCGAGCCTCGAAGCCGTCATGCTGAGGTGCGAGCGAGCATTGGCGAGCGAGCCTCGAAGCATGGCGCGCGCGGCGCGGCCTGATCTTGCGGGAGAGGTCGGCCGCAACAGCAGCGGAGCGCGGGCGAGGCACTGCCTCGACGCTGCGACGTGAGAAAGCCTTTCGTGGGGTTGGCTTGCCACCCCGCCCCGACATATCACCGCGAGCGAGAAGCTTCGTAGGGGCGACGCATGCGTCGCCCTGCTTTACCCGAGCATCTCCACCTGCTCGCCTGCTCGTGTGCGAAGGATCGCACGCCGACATCGTCACGCGCCAATGCTTGGAAATTGCGCTGCAATGCCTTATCTCTCGCCCTCGTGGTGAAAACACCCGACCATGTCTCGGTTGGGGCGCATAGCTCAGTTGGTAGAGCAGCTGACT
>CAWJDY010000072.1:0-51490 GCA_963841705.1 uncultured Alphaproteobacteria bacterium | reverse complement strand
GGGTCAATTGCACGCATTACCGCGCCGCAGCATTGCTGTCCGCTTCACCCCAACAAGCAGACCCCGACAGGATGGGTTGAATGCGGCGCTGTGGTGCCGATATTGTTGCAAAAGTCCCAAATTGCCCGGTGCTAATTCTTCTGCTGTAAAAAAATCCAACCGACGATCGCCGATCGATGTGGCCTCAATCACGTTACCGAGGTCGCCAGCGAGTTTATCTTCAGACAATGAGGTCCCCCCACATCTTTACACGAAAGTCGCGTGTAGAGCCAAAAGAAATTTTGATCGCGAGTGCAAGAAAACTTTTGCAACAAAATCTGCCAAAAGCGCCTTGGCACGATCCCGATAGCGACATGCGGGCCTGCAACTGCTGAAAGCGTCTTGGTCCGTGCAGGAAAAAGTCGCGCAGGAGTTGGGTCATTTTCGTCAGATCGACACGTTCGCGACGCTCGCGGCATGTCCGCTTCACTCCGATTGCTCCCGACTTTCAGGTCAGCGATCGTGGCGCTAAGGCAGCGTGGCCAAAATGTGCCCCGCCGCGGCAAGATCTGGCGTCTCGAAGCCTTCAGTGAATCGCCCGTAGAGGGGGCGCAGCAGAGCCGCCGCGGCTGCGACCTTCCCTGAATTGACGAGCAAGCTTGCCATGCTGGTGGCGGCGCGGAGCTCGAGCAGACGCGCGCCCTGTTCCTTCGCGACGGTCATGGCTCGTTCGAAACAGTGTCGGGCTTCATCGCGCGCTTGCCGCGACATTGCGAATACCAACTCACCCTTGAGGCGCCATAACTCCGACACGTAATACCCCATCTGCGATCGCGTGCCGTCAGTCAGCATCGAGGTGACGATCGCGAGAGCGTTCTCCGTCTTCCCCGCTGCAGACAAGGTCTGTGCCACGACGGCGCAGATGTAAAATTCATTGATTCTGTAAAGCGAACGGCGCGCGAATGCACTTTCCACGAGCTCGACGCCACGCGCAGTTTCGCCGCGCTGAACCTCAACCCAACCGATGTGGAGCTCGCCAAACATGCGTGGCGGTGCCAAGTTGAGCTTGCGCGCGAGTTCGAGCAGGCGTTCCGCGTTGCGGGCGCAGTTCTCGCGGTCACCGATGGTCTGATAGACCGGAAGCGTGGAGACGAGCGCATGCGTCAGGCTGGTTGGCTGGCGCAGCATCTCTGCGAGCGCGATGCAGGATTGCGCCGCCGCCTTCGCCTGCGCGGGGAAGCCCGCAACGCAAAGCGCCATCGCCTCCACGCCGTGGGCACAGACGCCCGGATCGTGTCCGGCATATTCATGCGCGAATTTGGCATGCCGGGCGGGATCATAACGCTTGATGCCCTCACGGGAGAGCTCGACCGCAAGCGCGGTCTCACCGCGGAAGTGTGCGGTGCTCCAGCGGCAATGGATGGCCTCCAGCAACAGGTCGTCATCTCCCAGCCCCTGGCTCAACGCGATGAGCTCGTCGGCCCGCGCCGCAGCCGGATCGAAACGCTGGCGAGCGATCTCGGCGATCCATAATCCCCATAATGCTTTGAACAGGTCCGGGCTTTCGCCGAGCTCACGCCCGAGCGCGTAGGCTTCCTCGTAGGCGGCCGGGTATTCGTCACTGCCAAATCCCTTGGTGACGATGAGCGCCGGACCGCGCTTGAGCTGCAACGCGACCAGGCGGCGCGTTCGTTCGGCGCTCGGCGCAAGCTCGCGGGCTGCCGCAAGCGCAGCCTCGTAGTTCGCCGCGGCCTCGGCGTAACCGGCCTGCGCCACGGACTTGTCGCCGGCGCACTCCCAGTAGCGGCTCGCTTCATCCGCTATTCCGGCGCGGCGGAAGTGTTGCGCCACGACCTCGGGCTCGCCTTCAGCCTCGGCAAATCGCGTCGCAAGCGCGCGGCCGATCTCAGCGTGGAGCGTCTGGCGGCGGCTCTTCAGCAAGCTTTCGTAGGCTGCTTCATGCAGCAGGGCATGCTTGAAGCTATAGCGGTCTTCCAGCCGACCGCCGCGGGGAAAGACGAGGCCCGCTTCGACGAGCTGCGACAGGCCGCGCTCGAGCACGGCAGGCTCGAGCTGCGCGATTTCCGCCAGCATCGAGCGCGAGAATTCGCGACCGATGACAGCCGCGATCTGAGCCATGTCCTTGGCGCGACCGAGCCGGTCGAGCCGCGCCATCAACGAATCCTGCAATGTCGGCGGCACGGCGGGCGCACGGCTCATACCGGCCTCGAGCACCGCCTTGGTCAGCTCCTCAAGAAAGAGCGGCACCCCATCGCTGCGGCGTAGGATCTCATCGAGGAGATCGCTCGACAGCACGGCTTGAGCGGCGAGATTGCGGACGATGGCGGCGCAGTCGCGGGCCGTCAGCCGGTTAAAGGTGAGCGCGGTGACGAACGATCGGGCGGTCCAGGGCGGCACGAAATCCGGACGATGCGTGACGACGGCGAGGACGGGCGCCGCCTCGACGCGGTCGATGATCTGTCCGATCAGCTCCTGAGTTGACGGATCAATCCACTGCGCGTCTTCGACCAACAACAGCACCGGCGCGCACTGCGCGAGCGCAAGGAGCCGCTCGACCAGCACGGCGATGAGTTCGTTGTGCTGCGCCGCGCTTGCTTCCTGCCGTGCCACGACCGCGCCGAGCCCCATGATGCCGGCGATGAGTTCAAACTCCCGCTCCGACGGCGCGCTCGCCGCGGCGAGCATGCCCCTGAGCTTGTGGCGCCGCGTCTTGGCGCCATCCGCCGGGGCGAAGCCGGCCGCTTCGGCCAGATGTCGCGTCATCGGATAAAACGCCGTGTTCTCGTGATAGGGCGAACACTGCATGAGGACACGCACATGCATGTCCTCCCCCATCCGCTCCATCAGCGCTTCGACCAGACGCGATTTGCCAATTCCGGGGTCGCCGGAGAGCAGTGCCACCTGGCCTTCGCCGGTCCGCGCCTGCCGCCAGCGCTCGACCAGAAGGCTGATCTCCTGCTCTCGCCCGACTAGTGGCCCTGCCGCACGCACGGCGCGAAAACGACTCCTCGCCTCGTTCTCGCGCAGCACGCGCCATACGCCCACCGGCTGCTCGATCCCCTTGAGCGTGCGCTCGCCGAGAAAGTCATAGTCGAAGAGGTCGCCGAGCAGACGGCGGGTAATGCCGGCAACGAGCACGCTGCCGGGCTCGGCGAGCGCCTGCAGCCGCGCGGCAAGATTGGGCGTATCGCCTACAATGGCCTGCATCTGCGCGGCGCCGCTGCCGATGATCTCGCCAACGACGACGAGGCCGGTGGCGATGCCGAGGCGGGCCTTGAGTGTGCCGTCGCCAATGCCCTTGATCGCGGCGACGATCTCGAGGCCGGCGCGCGCGGCGCGCTCGGCGCTGTCCTCGTGTGCCTGCGGATAGCCGAAATAGGCGAGCACGCCGTCGCCGAGGAACTGGGCGATGAAGCCGTCGAAGCGGGCGATCACTCCGGCGCAGGCGGCCTGGTATTGCCGGATGAGCCGGCCCAGATCCTCCGGATCGAGCCGCCTCGAGAGCTCGGTCGAGCCGACGAGATCGCAGAACAGCACCGTTACCTGCCGCCGTTCGGCCTGTTGCTGAACTCGGCTCCGGCTCCGGCGGCGCGGGCGGCGCCGCCCTGAGTTGCGACGCGGCCACCATCAGCTTGCGACGGTGGCCAAGGGACAACCCCAGCTGCGCCAAGTCCTGGTCGCTGAGATCGGGCAGCACATCGAGGTCGATGTCGTTGGCCGCCAGCACTGCGGCATACTGGGAAAGACCCACTTCCTCGAGCCACTGTTTCAGATCGGTCATCTCGGCCTTTCCGCGCCAAGTCGAAACTTTCCCGACCTATCGCAATGCACTCGAGACCGCCAGTGTTTGTCACACTGACGGCGCGCGACAGGATACCGGCGATCTACGCACAAAGTGATTTAGTCAAAGACGGTGGCTGATGAGCTGCCTGCGACAGGGGGACTGCTGCCCTGCGGGATTTGCAGCGGCCCAGGTCCGCTCAACCTCGAGCACGGCATCCGGGGACGCCAAGGCAGCCATGCTTTCGTCATCTGGATGACCGCCGATTGGTGATCATCTGAGAGTTTACAATCCCTTCCTTGGCGCCGAAATGCCGAACGACGAAGTTGCTCAGCGCAGCGATCTCCGCGTCCGTATAGCCCCGACCAAAGGCCGGCATGGATGCTTGGTGACCGGCTACCTCCATCGAACCGCCGTTCAGGATCATCTGGCTCGTGTTCACGGCGGCCGGATCATTGGTCCCCCTGGCGCCAAGGAGGGCGGCTGCGTCGATTTGGCGACCACTGCCATCCAAGCCGTGGCAACTTGCGCATGCTCCGGCGAACAGCTGGAAGCCGAGGGAGTCTTCGCTTTCGACGCCGCCGTTGCCCGAGGCTTCGCTCGGCAGGTGCGCTTGCTGGGAGGTCTCGATCGGCTCGGCGCCCTCGCGCGCGGGTATGCTGCGTAAATTGGCGACGAGCGCCGAGATATCCTGCTTGTCCCAATACTGAAGACTGTAGGTGACCACTTCACTCATGGGTCCCGAAGCTGCACCGCGGCCCTTTGCATGGCCGGTGTGCAGATATTCGGTTAGTTCCTCGTCGGTCCATTTTCCGATGCCGTAGCGCTGGTCGGACGTGATGTTATAGGCGCGCCAGCCTTGAAGATCCTCACCGGCCAACGTCTCACCGGTTTTCAAGGCGAATGCGAAGTTACGCGGCGTATGGCACTCGCCGCAGTGTCCCAGAGCGTTGGCGAGATAGGCACCTGCATTCGATTGGGGCGACTTCGTTCCATCGGGGTCAAAGCGGCGGCTGTTGAAAAAGGCGATGTTCCAGACACCGATGGCCCAACGTTGATTGAACGGAAATGAGAGTGCGTTTCTTGGCGGGCTGTAACGGATCCTCGGCTGGCTAAAGAGATAGGCTTTGATCGCCAAGACATCATCGCGGCCGAGCTCGGTATACGACGTGTAGGGAAATGCCGGATAGAGATGCGCTCCATCCTTGCGCACTCCCTCACGCACCGCGCGAATGAACTCCTCGTCGGTCCAATCGCCGATGCCGCTTTCGGGATCGGCGGTAATGTTGGTGGAGTAAATGGTGCCAAACGGCAGTTTGAAGGCAAGCCCACCGGCAAAGGGACGACCGCTGCCCGGAATGGTGTGACAGGCAACGCAATCTGCGGCTCTGGCTAGATATTCGCCGCGCGCGACCGGGTCGGCGTTCGGCGGTGCTCCAGCAATCGCCGGCGCTAGGCCCGGCGAAAGATCGGCGCCGCGGAATAAGAAGACGAACGCGAAAAGTCCCACCAATGCGAACAGGAATGGGATCACGAACTTTATGGCTCTCATCGCCGGCCCCCCACTCTTGCGGGGAACGCCGCGCCGATCACCTCATGCGCAGCGCGTTCGGCAATCAAGGCCTTGCTGTCGATGGGAAGTTGTCGCAGGCGCACACCGGTGGCTGCAAAAATAGCATTGTTCAGTGCCGGCGCCGCAATCGCGGTGCATACCTCTCCCATGCCGCCCGGCGGCTCGGTGCTCTTGATTTGGTAGACTTCGACCTGCGGAGTCTCGTTGATCCGCAAGGTCCGATAGTCATGGAAGTTCGACTGCTCGACCGCACCGTTCTTGATCGTCAGATTGTTGAAGAGGGCGGCGCTCAAGCCGAAGAGAACACCACCCTGCGCTTGGGCTTCCACCGTGCTTGGATTGATGACAAGTCCGCAGTCGATCGCGATCACAACCCGACGCAATTCCACCAGTCCCTGCCGGGAGACGGACGCTTCCACGATGGCGCAGACCCGGCTACCGAAGGGTTCTCCCAAAGCGATGCCGCGCCCCACCCGTGCAGGCAGCCTGCCCTTGCCCCAATCAATCTTATCCGCCGCAAGGTCCAGCACAGCGCGCATGCGCGGGTTTTCAGTCAGAAGATGCCGGCGGTAAGTCAGCGGGTTCTGGCCAGCCACGTCCGCGAGCTCGTCGACGAAGCTTTCCACGACGTAGAGATTGTGGTTGGGACCAACCCCCCGCCACCACCCGATGTCCAGGCCGCTCGGCATATCGCAGCGGACCCATTCGGAGTGCAGATTGGGCAGACGGTAGGGCGTTTCGGCAGCTCCGTCGACGAGGTCGGCGTCGAGCCCTTCCTTGGTCAACACGGACGGCGCCCACCGCGCCGCGATACTCGCCCCTGTCGTGCGATGATACCAGGAGGCAGGGTATCCGCGCTCGTCGAGGTTTGCCGAAATACGGTCGTAATACATCGGGCGCGGTATATCGTGGCGAATATCCTCCTCGCGGGTCCAGATGAGCTTGACGGGATACTTCACCCGCTTGGCGATTTCCGCGGCCTGGATCACGGAGTTGACTTCTGCCCGCCGTCCGAATCCGCCTCCCAGATAGTGGTTATGGACGACGATCTTGTCTGCTGACATGCCAACTACCTTGGCGACAGCATCGGCGACCCGGGTCGGTGCTTGCGTGCCCACCCAGACCTCGCACTGATCCGACGTTACGGATACCGTGCAGTTGAGAGGTTCCATGGCCGCATGCGCCAGCAACGGCAGTTGGTAGACGGCCTCCACCTTCTTGCCGTTGGCACGCAGCTTTTCGCTGTGACGGGCCACGATCGGCGTGCCGGCCACTGACTGTTCCGCGAGGATTGCGGAGAGCTGGACGCTGTCGAGCCCGACGTTCTCGCCGTGATCCCAAGTTATGACGAGCGAATCCAGGCCCTCTTTCGCGGCCCAGAAGTGCTGGCCGATCACCGCAACGGCATTGTCCAGTTCGACGATATCGATCACGCCAAGAATTTTGTGGGTGGCGCGGGCATCCACCGTGGCAAGCCTGCCACCGAATGTCGGGCATGCCTTGATGGTGGCGATCTTCATGCCGGGGACCTGCGCATCGATACCGAATTTTGCGCGCCCGTCGACCTTGAGGCTCGCATCCAGCCGACGCCAGGGCTTGCCGATCAGTCGAAAATCCGTCGGCGCCTTGAGCATAACTTCGGCCGGCATGGGTAGTTTACCGGCGGCCCCGGCCAGCTCTCCGTAACTCAGTCTGCGGCCGGACGGCGGGTGAAACACTTCGCCTCTAAGCGCTTGGCAACTGGCAGGCTCGACTTTCCAGCGCGCTGCGGCCGCCTCGACGAGCAGCGTTCGCGCGACAGCACCCGCCTCGCGCAGGATTTGCCAGTCGTTGCGTGTGCTGGCGGACGCTGCCGTTACCTGCTGCCCGCCGAAGAAAGGCATACCGTAGAGCTCAGCATTCGCTGGCGAATGCTGGACGCTCACCTGATCAAGGTCGACCCCCAACTCTTCGGCCAAGAGAAGCGCTGTGCCGGTATAGATCGACTGCCCCATCTCGGCATTAGGCATGACGAGGCGCACGAGGCCGTCGGCGCCGATCCGGATGAAGGCGTTGGGCGCAAATGGCGGAGCGCCATCGGCGACAGCAGCTGCGGCATCCTCGGGTTGTTGCCGCGCGTTGATCGCGGCAAAGCTTCTGGAGGACCCTAGCCACATGAAGGCGATCCCGAGCCCCCCGAGTTTGAGTACGTCGCGGCGACTGCGACCAACTTCGGCGCTATCGACGTTAGAAGGACGACGGTTGGACGTGGTCATGGCTGTCCTCGTAACGCGTCGCCAGCCAGCACCTCCATGAAGCCAGGCGCGCCCGCCGCCGCCAGTTTGATCGCTTGGCGAATGCGGACATAAGTGCCACAGCGGCAGATGTTTCCCGCCATTGCGATGTCGATATCCAAATCGCTGGGATTTGGTTTGCGCGCCAACAGTGCGGCCGCTGCCATGATCTGGCCGGACTGGCAATAGCCGCATTGAACGACATCCACGTCCAGCCACGCCTGTTGCGCCCTCCTGCCAGGCTCTGTCTCACCGATGGCCTCAATCGTGGTGACCTTTTTCCCTCGAACATTGCCGACAGGAAGAACGCATGAGCGCAGAGGTTCGCCGTCGACATGAACCGTGCAAGCGCCACATTGGGCGATGCCGCACCCGAACTTCGTTCCGGTGAGGCCGAGCATATCGCGCAGCACCCACAGCAAAGGCATGTCGTCCGGTGCATCGACCCGATTCTCCTGTCCGTTTATCGACAGAATCTTCATGGCTTTGCCCTTGGCAGCGTGTCGAGCAGCGCGATGGCGCTCCCGCTGTTGATGGCGTCGCGCTCGGCCTTGGAGATGTCCTGGTAGGCGTCGAGTTTCGCAGTAAAGGCGGCCCCGACCGCAGCCGGGGCGTAGGGGAAGTCGCTGCCGTAAAGGATATGACCGGGTGCGGCGAATGCCTGAAGGCTCGGCAATGCTGCAGGTCCCGAAGACAGCGCCGTGTCGAAGTAGAAGCGCTGAAACTCCTTCAGAATCTCTTCCGGCGGGGGCACGTCCACGCGAACTGCGCCAGCGATTTCCGAAAATCGATCGGAGGCGTAGGGCAGGAAGCCGCCGGCGTGCGACAGGATGATGCGAGCCTGTTTGTACCTTGCGGTGACGCCGTTCAGGACAAGTTGGACTGCCGTGCGGGTGGTATCATATGGATAGTCCACGATAGGGCCGGGAATGCCGTCGATGATCGCGATGGCTGGCTTGCCAGGATGCACGAAGACGACTGCCTTCCGCCGATCGAGATCCTTCCAGACCTCCTCGAAAGCTGGATCGCCCAGATAACGGCCCTCATAGTTGCTGAGAAGAATGACGCCATCCGCTTTCAAGTCTCGGAAGGCATGCTCCAGTTCCGCCCGGGCACCTTCGACGTCAGGCAGTGGTAAGGTCACGAAGTTTCCGAATCGATCGGGACGCTTAGCCACGAGCGACGCCGTGTACTCATTGACCCGGCTCGCGATATCGCGCCGCTCGGCCCCGGACCAACCGGCAACGCCCGGCGCGGTCAGCGACAGGATCCCCATCGCTATTCCCTGCAAATCCATAAAGTCGATTGCACTCTCTGGTGTCCAGGCGGGGCTCAACCATCCAGAAGGATCGCCGCCATGTGCGGCAAGCGCCTCCGCCCAAAATGGCGGCACAACATGCTGGTGGACATCAATGCGTCCCGTGCTCATTGCGTTCAACTCCTAAATTAAATTAGCGTGATGATTTCGCTTTCACCGTCCGATAGGGAGTGGCGAGGGTGGCGCGCTTGCTCACGCGGTCATTTTTTCTGCGATACGCTCGGCCACATGATCGTCGTCAGAATCGTCGCGAGCGACGGAATGTCGGACCGGGAAGCCATCGCCGACCCAGTGCTGGTCGGGGTTGCTGTAGATCCCAAGTACCTTCTTCATCTCGCATCTCCGCATCGGCATCGCCGGCTCCCAAGGTGGAGGCGACAACGAGGACCTAGCCCTTGGGCGGAGCTATCTGTAGACAGCATGTGACCGACACACTGTTTCTTGTGGAGAAACGATAAGTAAGTAAGGTGGCGCGCCACGGCGGCTTCTCCGCCAGCGCGCGATTCCAACTCTCCAGCCTGCGCGAAATAATGCAGATCGTTCAGGTCTTGCGGACATCAAGGCACAAGCACACCGCGCTAGGCCTCGTATCAACATGAAAACCGCTCGCCAACAGTACGCGGCAGTTCACGAGGTAGACGCCTTGGGCCGGCATGCCGGGAATAACCTCCCGCATGCCCAGCATGACCCTGTCAGATTACCGCGGCGTCGCGCGCGATCGGCGAGCCCAAGTCGAATCCCAGCATACGGGTGGCTCAGCTCAAGCGGGATCTGGGCGTCCGCCTCAGTCGAGCGCCCGACCCGCAGCATTGATCTCGGTCTGCTGTAGGAAGGCGCTTCGCGTGAAGCATTGCTTCCTCCACACTGCGGTGATCTCTTTCTCGCCGTTCAACGAGTTGGACACCGCCATCAGCGGTGACACCGAGCATCGCTGCTCCGGGGACACGGGCGCGGCGATAGCGTAGCCGCTCGGCGTGTGCAGCAGCCGGCAATGCCGGTGATCGGTTTCTAAGCAGCCGGTTGCCTATTCGCGAACGATAGTTCCGCCGACGGCCTGCATGCGCGTATCATAAAGAGAGGTTCCGGAGTGCTCGGTAACCTCGGCAACAAGCGCTGTGTTCCCCGGTGGGAGCTCTCGCGAGACTTTGCCGAGAAACTTCATAAGGTCTCCGAGATTGATCAAATCGGCTGCCCTGCCGACCAATGCTCCTCCTGTAGCCCCGATGACAACCCCAACGGGACCGCCCGGCAAGCCGGCCAACCCGCCGATCAAAGCGCCGGCCGCCATGCCGAGAGGCCCTTCATCGACCGACTGCTTCACTGACAGCGCACCAGCGGCGTCCTTCACCACGACAGCCATCCCAGAAAGCGCGATGCTGCCCGCCGCACGAAGGTCCTTGAGCACCCGCGATCCTTCATCGGCCTTCGCATCGTCGGGAAAGATGACGCCAATGTACTTACTCATCGAATTCTCCGACCGTAGCCCTTCCCTGTTGGTTAGACCGCCGCCTAGCTACTCGGAATGGCTCGCGCGCTCGGCACGCGGCGGCTGCCATCGAGATTGCCGGGGGGCAGTAAGAACAGTTTGATCACGGGTCATACGCACTTGGGGGTCTCGGCAATCATTGAACTAGACGCGTGCGACCCGTCAGACTCGCCGCTGACGCGGCAGGTCGATGGGCAGGTACTCGACCCCAGATTGCTGAATTGGCTGCGGATAGAGCTTCATCAGCTCCATGACCTCGAGCGGCATACCCACTCTGACCGGGAGGCCCAGCGCAGACGCTTCACTGGCGGTAAGCGCGTAATCATGCGTCCAATGTCCGCCCGCAAGCTTTGCCGCAAGGGCCTCCGCTGCCGCCTGCTCCATCCGTGGCGTCAACAGCTCTACCGCCCCGCGCTTGACCTGGGCGAGAGCCTTCTCCGCCACATCAGCGAGAACCAGCGTGAGGTCGAAGACGCCCTCAATGGGCTTTGAGTCGCGGGCTTTGACGATGCTCGCGGCCGGGAGACCGGCAATCTGCGGATCGATCGGACCGAGCACCGAGAATTCGCCCAACACGATCTCGTCAGCGGCGAGTGCAATCAGCGTTCCGCCAGACATGGCATAGACCGGAACATAGACGGTTACGTTGGCCTTATGCGCTTCGACGGCGCGGGCGATCTGCATCGCAGCCAGAACGAGGCCACCGGGCGTGTGGATCACGAGATCGATCGGCACATTGTCGGGTGTTTCTTTGATCGCTGCAATGATCGTCTGGGCATCCTCCAGATCGATATGCCGGGCGACGGCAAATCCGAAAAGGCTGCGCTTCTCCTGGCGATGGATCATCGTGATGACACGCGACGCGTGCAACTTTTCAAGCCCGCGGATCGCCTGTGCTCGCCGCACGGCGTACCATCGCGCCATAAGAAGGGGCTGCAGCACCATGAGTGCGAAAAAGACAAAAAAGAGTGACGAAAAATCGAATGACATGGCTAGCGCTCTCCTTCCCGTTTCATGGTCTCTGCATCGAGTTGTTTTTCCCACTGTACGAATTCCTCGATCAAACCAGTGAAGTCCCGCTCGGTTTCGTACTTGATGAGGTCGCGCGTTGCACCTTTATGTATCGCGGAATCTAGCTTCTCTTGAATGGAAGCTTGGCGTTTCCGGATGCTCTCCGTGAAGGCCTCGTGCATGCCCGAAAACTCTCCTCGTTCTTTGAACTCGCGGACCCGTGCGTCGAGACGACGAGAGAAAGCGTCGAGCTTGTCCCTAAGTGGGTCGTGATCTTCATTACTCATTGCATTGCTCTTCCGTTGTCAGCGCCCGTGTGCGTCTGTGCACGCACCGCCGCACCAGGCAGACCGGGCAGTCGCCAAGGCGACGTCGGTTGTGTTATTCCGCTTCTCAACGGCATGCGACACCTCGACGCTCTGGATGCGCGCTTCGGGCAGGATCAGCGACGACGCGCGCGCCTTCATTGGCGAAAAGCTGGGCGGCAGCCTTGTCGGTCCCGCCCGCGGCGCCGCTGATAATCGCGACCTTATCCCGGCGTCTCGTCATTCTCGTGTTCCTTCGGGCTGGCCGGATTGCAATCCCCGGCTTTGGTTCTGTGGTGTCGGTCCTGATTGCTCCACGACTTAGCCGCCCACGCCGGCCCATACGGCGCACATGATCATAAGCGTGCCACCGATCGCCAGGAGCACTGGCCCAACTGCGATCTGAACAAGAGCTTCGCATCCTGAAATTTTACCTGTTTCGATCTCGACGACGCCGTTCAAGAAATCGCCGAATGAGCGCGTGGCGCGGCGCTCCGCGGTCATATTGCGGGAGTACCATCCGCCGCCGGCGAGCAACCCGAGGAACATCGCCACCACCACGATGAGAAACGCGGCCTCTTTGTCGCCGGCAAAACCGACCCACGCGGCGAATGCAAACCAAAGCGAAGCGAACATCGCGATTCCGATGACCACTGGATGGACGGCCCTGGCATCTTTCAGCCGCGCGTTGGCATACGTTTCACTTTGAGGCCGAACCACATGCCGGCCGGCTCGAGCCGGTGACGGCTTCTGACCAGCGACAGTCTCTCTTTCGCGCAGTGCGAGCATTGCCATGATCATTTCTGTTGCCGCAATTCAGCGGGTCGCTCTTGGCGCACGAACAGCGCTGCGGTTTGGCAATCACCCGCCTCGCTGCACGAGACCATCTCTCCCCGCAAGCGGCGATAGCGGCCAAGTCACGCCGCCGGCTTTGCCGGCTGCACGGTCGATCGGATCGCGGGGAATTGATCGGCGGTCAGCGTCTCCTGCGCGAGCAGCAGGCGGGCGCCTTCGTCAAGATCGGCGCGGCGCGAGCCCAGGATGTCGGTCGCCCGGCCGAAGGCCTTCGCCACCAGGTCGCGCACCGCGACGTCGATCTCGCGCTCGGTCGTCTCCGAGGCGTCGACGCGGTTGGCGGTGGTCCCGGCCAGGAACGGCTGGGGCGGTGGCGCGTAGGTGCGTTGTCCGACCGTCTCATTCATGCCGTAGCGCGTGACCATTTCCATGGCGATCTGGGTCGCCCGCTGCAGGTCGTCGGAAGCGCCGGTCGATACCTCGCCATCGAAGATCAGCGCTTCCGCGGCGCGTCCGCCCATAAGCACGGCGATGCGGTTTTCGAGCTCCTGGCGCGCCAGCAGAAAGCGATCCTCCGTCGGCCGCTGCATCGTATAGCCGAGCGCGCCGATGCCGCGCGGAATGATCGAGACCTTGTGGACCGAATTGACGCCCGGCAGGGTCGCGGCGACCAGCGCATGGCCCATCTCGTGATGGGCGACGCGGCTGCGTTCCGCCGGGCCGAGGACGCGGCTCTTCTTTTCAAGCCCCGCGACGATGCGTTCGATCGCGGCGGTGAAATCGTCGAGCGTCACCGCGTCGCCCTTGCGCCGCGTCGCCACGATCGCGGCCTCGTTGACCAGGTTGGCGATATCGGCGCCGGTGAAGCCGGTCGTCAACCCGGCGATCTGGTCGAGATCGACGCCGTCCGCGACGCGCACCTTGGCGGCATGAACCTTGAGGATTTCCAGCCGCCCCGAGCGGTCCGGCCGGTCGACCAGCACCTGACGGTCGAAGCGCCCGGGCCGCAGCAGGGCCGGATCGAGCACCTCCGGGCGATTGGTGGCGCCGAGCAGGATCACGCCGGTGCTCGGATCGAAACCGTCGAGCTCGGCGAGCAGCTGGTTGAGCGTCTGCTCCTTCTCGTCGTAGCCGCCATACGCGCCGGGCATGCGGCTTCGCCCCAGTGCGTCGAGCTCGTCGATGAAGATGATGCAGGGTGCCGCCTTCCGCGCCTGCTCGAACAGGTCGCGGACGCGCGCGGCGCCGACGCCGACGAACATCTCGACGAACTCGGCGCCCGAGATCGAGAAATACGGCACACCCGCCTCGCCGGCGACCGCGCGTGCCAGCAGCGTCTTTCCGGTGCCCGGCGGCCCGATTAGCAGCACGCCCTTGGGGATGCGGGCGCCCAGCCGGCCGAACGATTTCGGATCGCGCAGGAAGGCGACGACCTCCTGGAGCTCGGCTTTCGCCTCGTCGACGCCGGCGACGTGCCGGAACGTCACCTTGCTGTCGGTCTCGACATAGACTTTGGCGCGCGATTTTCCGATCGCCATCAGGCCGCCGAACCCTTGGCGCTCCGCCATGCGGCGGATGCCGTAAGTCCAGATCAGGTAGAAGATGAAGATCGGCAGTACCCAGGACAAGATCGTCGAGAGAAAACTGCTCGACGGCGCACCCGTAATGGTGACGCCGTGTTCCTTCAGCTTGTCGGCGAGCTCGGGATCGACGCGGACCGTGTAGAACAGCTTCCGCCCGTCGGGAAACGGCTCCTTCAGCGTGCCCTGGATGGTCTCGGTGCCAACCATGACTTCGGAGATTTTGTTCTCTGCGAGCAGCTGCTCGAACTGACTGTACGGAATGGTCTCGATCTGGGTGACGCGCAGCCACAGGAACTGGATCAGCATCACGCCGAGGAAGGCCGCAAAGATGTACCAGGTGGCGAACTGGCGCTTGCGCTCCTCGGGCTCCTTGGGCGGCTTCGCTTTCGGCTCCACCGCCTCGTCGCGGTTGTCGCCGAAGCCGAGAAACTGCGGGAAGCGCCAACCGGGCGCCGGTTCCATTTCCTTGATCGGCTTGTCGAGCAAGTCGGTCTCCCGTGTGGGGCGCAGCTGGGTAACTATCGAGGACGCAGGTACCTTCTTCATCTCGCATCTCCGCCTCGGCATCGCCGGCTCCCAGGGTGAAAGCGGCAACGAGGACGTAGCCCTTGTGCGCAGCAATCTGTAGACAGCATGTGACCGACACACTGTATCTCCCGGTGAAACGATGGGGTAAGGAGTTAGCGTCATTCCGAGGGCCGCTTCGTCTTGCTCAACATCGCTTGCTCCGTTCTCCTACCTCGCCTAATTTCGTGGGACGACGTGCGCCCTACCTATCGTGAAGGCATTGTTTTTGGTCATCACGTCAGCGCCGTTGAGCCGTTCCACCCAGGTCTTCCGTTGGACGTCTTGTGTTCCAGAACCTTTTTGGTGACGTAGTTCGTCAGCGCGGTGAAGTAATTCTCCTCCGCTGCTCGGAAGGCGCCCTTGTAAGCGCCCTGTCCCAGCGCTTTCATGAAGTGTTCGAGCGGAATGGTTTCGAGCGCCTCTCTAAAGAAGCGGACCAGATCGTGGATGTTACTCGCGCCCGATCAGGACATCCTCGCGCGCGCCGTAGCGGGAGACGTGGCCGCAGACGATTGCTTTTGAAGTCGTATTCAAGGATCTGGTCGTGCGCTTGCCAGCCGCTAAGATTTTCCGATGAATCGCAACACGAGCGTCGCCACTTGACTGGGAATTCACGACCACCGACCCGGCCTTGGCATAAGCTCGCATTGACGGGATCAGGTGCTGGAAGGCTCAGCCCGCGGTCCTCGCACGTTCGATGCCAGCACGGATTAGATCGGCAGCTTCGCCGGTTTCTGCCCATCGCAGCACTCTAACCCACTTTCCCTTCTCCAGGTCCTTATAGTGCTGAAAAAAATGGCAGATCTGCTCGAGCAGAATTTCTGGCAGATCGCGGTATGAGCTAATCTGTTTGTAAAATGGATGTAGTTCATCGACTGGTACGGCCAGGATCTTTTCATCAATGCCTTTCTCGTCCTCCATCAGCAGCGCCCCAAGCGGACGCGACCGGAGCACCACGCCTGGTACTACTGGCGTGGGTCCCCCTACCATGCAGTCGATAGGGTCCCCGTCCTCCGAAAGAGTGTGAGGGATGAATCCGTAGTTCGCCGGGTAGAACATCGCTGTGTGCAGGAAACGATCGACGAACATCGCGCCGGATTCTTTGTCGAGCTCATACTTGACCGGTGCGCCACCCTGTGGAATCTCGATAATCACGTTCACTTCATGCGGCGGGTTGCGGCCGATCGGGATGCGCGACAGGTCCATTGAGCGTTATCCTAAGGCGGCACAAAAAGAGAATGTCAGCCAGCGGTCGCCGCCGTGAGTGGGTACGGCCTCATCAGAAAAGTTTACAACGACAGACTTGGTCATCGAACTCTTTCTGGAAGAGCATCATCAAACATTGGCCGCCCACTGGGCCGGCCATAAATTCAAACATTCAGTGTTTCGCGATCGACGCAGTTGCCGGTTGCCCGATGTCACGCGCCCCCAGCGCCACCATCACGACCGCCCAGCCGGACGTCAACAGGTTAATGCCGACGAGCAAACCCAGGATCCAGACGACCGTGCCCGGCCATCCCATGATGATGATCGCGGCAAGCGCGAGGTCGGCGAGACCGCTTACGAGCAGCCAACCCCATGATCCGGGAAGTCCGTCACGGTATATGAGCGCGGCCGTCGCCTGAAAAATGCCTTCGACGACGAAGAAAGCGGTTAGCGCGATGGTCAGCGACAACACTCCCTCGATCGGCCTCCACAACAGCAGTCCGCCGACGGCAACCGACAGCAGTGCAGTGACAAAGGTCCACAGGAACCCCGGAACGTTGCGCGCCGAGAACATGGCTACGAGCCCGATGATGCCGCTGATCACGAACAGCCAGCCGACGTAGATATCGACTGCGATGGTCGCCAATACGGGGGCTGCGACGGCGAGCACACCGAGGACAATCATTATCACGCCCTGGAACAAGAACAGACGCCAGTGCGCCCGCAACGTCTCGCTAATTGCGCGCTGTGTTTCGACGAAGCTTGGATTTACGGTAGTCATCTAACTCTCCATTGATTGCGATATGCGAGCGCTCGGCCTTTCAGACGACTTCCGCCCTGTGGCCGGGCGCCCGATATGTTGTGTGGCTCGATGGTTAGCTCTGCGCCGCTAACGCGGAGCGTACCGGTTCAGACGACAGTGGCCTGCTTGGCTTGAGCGAGGTCGGCGGCATCCTGGCGCGCCAGCCAAGCCTCCAGCGAGGCCTGCTCGGCCTCGTCCACCGCCGCGACCGCGACATCGATCGCTGCCGCTGCGTAACGTTCGGCGTTGTCGGCGCGGCTCTGCAACTTGCCGGTTTCCCACTTGGACTTCCACTCGGCGATCTTATCGCTCGTGACCGCCTTCCGCTGCTTCGCCCAATTCTTCATGTCAGCTTGCGCAGCTGACACCTTTGCGCGCTCTTGCTCGATGCGCTTATGCACTCCGTCCAGATGGCTTTGCACGTCCTGCTCGACATGCGTCGCCTTTCCCTGGATCTTCGCTTTCAAGCCGTCCAGACCGCTGTCGGTCTTAGTGAGCTTTTGACGTAGGTTTTCACAGAACTGATCGATGCGCTGGCCCATAACAAAGTCTCCTGTTTGTGAGTATCAACACTCCTGATGCTTGAGAAATGGCTCGATGACCGGGGGGGGTCGGGGTTTCTGTAGATCCCAAGTACCTTCGTCATCTCGCATCTCCGCATCGGCATCGCCGACTTCCAAAGTGGAAGCGACAACGACGAGCTAGCCCTTGGTCGGAGCTATCTGTAGACAGCATGTGACCGACACACTGTTTCTTCTGGAGAAACGATAAGTAAGGCGGGAGGCGGTGGTCCTTGCGCTGATGGTCTATCTGCCGATGCTTGAGAACTAACCCAATGACCGCCCAACTATTACGTCGGGGCGTGTATCGGATCGAGTATCGCGCGGGCGAGCACCTCGTCCATGCGCGAGACCGGAACGATCTCGAGCCCACTCTTGATGCTGTCCGCGATTTCGACAAGATCCTTGGCGTTCCCTTCGGGAATGAGCACCGTCTTGATGCCCCCACGCAAAGCCGCGAGGAGCTTCTCCTTGAGACCGGCGATCGGCCACACGCGGCCGCGCAGCGTGATCTCGCCAGTCATAGCAAGGTCGCGGCGCACTGGAATGCCAGTCATCACCGACACGATCGCGGTGGCCATGGCGACGCCGGCCGAGGGTCCGTCCTTCGGGGTCGCGCCTTCCGGCACGTGCACGTGGATGTCGCGCTTGTCAAACAAGGGCGGCTTAATGCCGAAGGCGACCGCGCGCATGCGCACGTAAGAGGCCGCCGCCGAGATTGACTCCTTCATCACGTCGCGCAGGTTGCCGGTCACCGTCATGCGGCCCTTGCCGGGCATCATGGCGGCTTCGATGGTGAGCAACTCACCGCCGACGTCGGTCCAGGCGAGCCCGATGACGATGCCGATCAGGTCCTTGTCCTCGACCTCGCCGTAGCGGTACTTCGGCACGCCGAGATAATCGGCGAGGTTATCGGCTGAGGCCTTCATCGACTTCTTCTCCGACAAGATCAGTTCTTTCACTGCCTTGCGGATCAAGGTGGAGAGCTCGCGCTCGAGGTTGCGCACGCCCGCCTCGCGCGTGTAGCGGCGGATGATGGTCAGTAGCGCCTCGTCGTCGATCGCCCATTCCTTGACGTCAAGGCCGTGCTTGGTGGTCAATTTCGGGATCAGGTGCTTGCGTGCGATCTCCACTTTCTCGTCCTCGGTGTAGCCGGCGATGCGGATGATCTCCATGCGGTCCATCAGCGACCGGCGGGACGTGTATGATCTTGGCGCTCGGCCATTCTCTGGGGAGTACCGGTTGCTGGCATAGGATCGCGAAGAGAGCGTGGCCAGCGGTGATCACTGAATGGATTCTACTACTGGAAAAAGCTTGATGCCAAAGGAAAACTAAAGCAGCCTGTCGGCGAGCGCGTGATCGCTCTCTACCGCGCCATCGAAACAAATGCGCGAACAGCGGCCAATCAAGAGTTCCGGTCCATAGGCAAGCTGGTTCGCCTGGAAAAGAGGCCCGCTTGAAGCGACGGTCGCGCGCTACTCGCCGTTCATCTTGAAACGGGCGTGATCTAGGCAGAGCCACGTTGGACCTGTTTGTTAGGTGTGCCGCAACGAGACGCGGCGGTCCAACAGTAGCGATGACAACGTCCTGCCCTCTTTCGCGACTTCCAGCGCCAGAACGCCTTGAAGCCCGCACGATGCCAGCGAAGAATGGTCTCCGGCTGGACCACCTGTGTGGCACCGAGCAGGCTCGGCCAAAGCCGGGTCATCCAGACCAGCAGCGCTCGGTCACAGCCGCGCAGCCGAAGACGCGGTGGCGTATGCCTCAAGGCGATGCTGAGTTGATGGCGAAGGAACAGGTTCTCGGCTTCCAGTCGGCGGCGCGACTTGAATAGATCGGCAATGAACATTCCAAGCGAGTGCAGGACTGCGAGCATCGGCCGCAATCATGCGATGATTCTGCCTCATAATGCGAATCCTCAGCTGGATGGAATTTTCGGAAAGGACAACGTTTCCGCAGGGCTCGGACAAATCTCAACTATCAGGGTGGGCAATTGCGGGCATCACAGGGATGTCTTGGAGCTTCTCAGGTTTGACCTTGAACCTCGCTGGGTAAAGCTTCGGATCGGTAATCGTGTCCGGCTCCGTTGAACGCCACACGAACAGGCAAACATCGCAGCCGTACAGCGTCCAAACGCCTGCGACCGGGGACTCGAAGCGGATCTTGCTCGAACTGGATTTGCATCGGGGGCAAATCAGTGCGGTGCCATTTGACATGATTCTTTCCTCTTCGACTTGAGTGTGTTCAGGCTTTTTTCATCAGCGCCTGCAGCTTCGGCAGCCAGGCCTTCGCTTCCGGCGGATCCATGACCTGCATGGAGTATTCACCATGCTTCTCCGGCGGCGCGGGGGTCGTCGCATCAATAATCATCTTATGCGTCATGCCAGCCGGCTCGGAGCCCGGGTCGAGAGAAAGTATCGACAATTCGGGGATAATCAGAGTGTCGTATTTGGGGTTGACTTTTGTGGATATCGCCCACATCACCTGAGGCAGGTTAAACGGATCGACGAAGTCATCCACCACAATCACAATCTTGGCGTAGCCGAGACCGTGTGGTGTGGTCAGCACGGACATGCCGACAGCCTTCCCAAACCCACCGACACGTAGCTTTGTTGAGACGATAACAACAAGCCCGTGCGTGTAGAGCGCGTTGACCGCCTCGACTTCCGGAAACTTCTCCTTCAGCTGAACGTAGAGCGGCGGGCATGTATTGAGAAAGATGTAGTCGAGTTCGGTCCACGGCATGCCGATCGCCGTGTATTCGTAGATCGGGTCCTTACGGTGAGAAACCTTGGTGATTTCGACCGAACACATGTTCCGCAAACCGGACAGGTGACCGGTGAACTCTCCGTAAGGGCCATCCGGTTCGCGCACGCCAGGCAACACGTGGCCTTCCAGGATGTACTCAGCGCCCCACGGTGCCTGAAGACCATTTTCCAGGGTCACCACCGGATAAGGTTTTTCGTTCAGGGCGCTCGCCATCTGGTACTCGTCCTGATCGTACAGCAGTGGCATGCCCGCGACGATGCTGAGTATCGGATCGTTGCCCACGGCAATAGCGATCGGCAGCGGCTTGTTCTGACGTTCCGCTGCCTGAAAGTGCAATGCAATGTCGTGTTCCGGCACAAATTGCGCGCTGAGCCGGTTGGGGCCTTTGACCTGCAGGCGATACATCCCGACGTTCTGCTCATTGAAGCTATCGGGGTGGTCAGGATGCCGCGAAACGACAGACGCTTTGTTGATGTAAAGACCACCGTCACCCGGATTGAGCCGGAACAGCGGCATCAGCTCATAGAGGTTAATATTTTCGGTAATCTGCACTTCCTGCCACGGAGCGGTCTTTCGCTCTTCGATGACGCCCTTGGAAAAATTCTGGTATCGTCGGGAGAACTCATGGAACTGTGCCTTAGGCGGGGTGTCTTTTGGCAGGCCCATCATGAGAGCCATGTTTGGCCACGAGCCATGCACATTGATGGCCAGCTTGGCTTTTTCGAATCCTTTAATATTTTCAAAAATCAGCGCCGGCGCTGTTTCTCCAATCCCTTTATTGGCAGCGGATGCAGCAGCTCCGATGTCGGGCTCCGGCAATACCGGCTCGACGATTTTCAGAAGTTGATCGTTTTTTTCAAGAAGTTGCAGGAAGCTGCGAAGGTCTTTGCAATCCATATCAGATTCACCTTGTGAGTTGAAGACACGCGCTTGGATGCACGTCAACCGTGAGTTCTTTTTTTGAGGGATTCTCATGGTGCAGTTGCTGCCGAATGGCCTTGCCAGTCGCTCCCTCCCACCTCGCAAACAAGTCCTGAGGAAGTTCGATTCCCAGGAGATCCAAGGCACGGTTAACCGTCTGATCCACCACTTCCTCCAGCGTGACCGGGCGGTGATAGAAAGCGGGTACCGGTGGCATAACCACCGCACCGATTTCGGCGACCTGTACCAGAAGTCGAAGGTGCCCGAGGTGCAGAGGCGTCTCGCGGACGAGCAGCACGAGGGGGCGGCAATCCTTCAACGTGACGTCCGCCGCGCGCAACAGGAGGTTATCCGAATATGACGTGGCGATTCCCGAGACCGTCTTGATGGAACAGGGGGCAACGACCATGCCCGCCGCGCGAAACGAACCGGAGGAGATCGCGGCTGCAATGTCTCCTGGCTTGTACACGTGGTCGGCCATGGCCTCGACTTGCTCAACCGAGAGATCAGTCTCCAAAGCGAGCGTTCGCCGCCCTGCGGGACTGAGGACGAGATGGGTCTCGACGCCGCCCACGCCGCGCAAAACCTCCAAAAGGCGGATGCCGTAGATCACCCCGGTAGCTCCGGAAATTCCAACGATAATTCGCTTCATATCTGACCACTCATCGGGTTTCCCATTCTGGAAACCTCACAGGCTGAAAGCTGGAAAGCTCACAGGCTGAAAAGAGTTCAGCCCTTCTCGTTGCCCCAGCCAGCTTCGTTCGCCGCCCGGATGAGCGTTTCGGCATCAGCCAGCGACGGAAAGTGGGCCTCCTTTTCGGTTTTGCCAAGATCTTGCCGACAGACGAACCTGTAAGCGTTCACCGCCCTTCCATCGCTATAAATGATCGCCGCGTGTTGCAGAGCAAGATGCCAGTTGTCCTTAGGGTGACCCGGATGGACAACTTCCTTCATTACCTTCACCGTCGCCATTTCGATCCTCCATTCTGATTGATAATCAACCAATCCAACCTGTGTAGACCCACGAGGGATAAAGAATGACGCCAAGGGTGATCGATGTGACGAAGAAGACGACTACCGCGGGCGTTGCCTGCCATGGGAGATCTTTTGTTGCGTGATGCGCGTGTTGCCTAAAAGTCATCCGCGAATTGCGCCGCCGTTGCTATTTCGATCGCAGGTGCAATTCCGGCACCACGTAATCCTGCCAGCCGGGAACTTCCGCGACCTCGGGAAAGGACTTCCCGAACGGCCGCGTGGCGTCGATTCCTATGGCCGCCGAAACCTGCGCGTCGAGTGGCACGCTTTCGTCGACCGTCGGATCCAATCCACCCGCGGGCGTATAGGGAACAACGAAAACGTCGCGGTCGGGCTGGACGCGGAAGGACATCGCCCAGTTCACGTCGGACGGATCGAAAACATCGATATCGGGGTCGACGGCGATCACCCACTTCGGCCGTAGGTTGGTTGCCATCATCGCCATGATCGCCTGGCGGGCCTCGCCGGCATAGCGCGGCCGCATTGCGATCGCGACATAGAACCCCGCGCCGCCGGACGGCGGAATGGCGATGCGTGCAATCGTCGGAAACTGGGCCCTGAGCGTGCGCAAGAGCGATGCCTCGTATGCGATCTCCCTCAAGATGTGATTCTCTGTGACCGGCTTACCGGTCAGGAGACCCTGGAAATACGGCTTGCGGCGGTGTGTGATCGCCGTGATGCGCGCGGTCGGTTTCTTCGATGCTGGCGTGTAATAGCCCGTGTATTCGCCGAGCGGCCCTTCAAGTAATTCTTTATCTAGATCAACCTCGAATTCGATGACGACTTCGGCCGTGGCCGGTACCTCGAGGTCCACCGTCTTGCATTTCACGAGATCGACGGGCGCGCCACGCAATCCACCGGCGACATTCCAATCGTTGGTGTCGTCGGTCGTTTGTACCTGGCAGGTATAGGCGATGATCGGATCAACACCGATCACCATCGCGGCTTGCGGAGTCTTCTGCAGCCTCCCGTATTTTGCGAGATGTTGGCCAAAGCGATGATTGGGGTATGCCAAGAAGGACATTGTGTCCTTGCCCATGATCTGGAAGCGGTAATGCCCGACATCGGGAATGCCGGTTTCCGGATCCTTCGATACGATGATGCCCGGGGTGATAAATGGGCCGCCGTCCTTGGGGCTATACGTCGGGATTGGAAAACGGGTGATGTCGATGTCCTTGCCGGTCAGCAGCACCTCCTGGCAAGGCGCGGGACCGGAAACGATGTTCGGCGCAATCGGCTTGTCCAAGCCACGTATCGTCTTATCCACGATGGTGTCTTCGGTTGCCTCGAAGGCGAGCATCGCCTTGTTGCGCGTCGAATAAACTCCGGCGACCAACGGGTAATCGGTGCCGTTTTTGGTAAACATGAAAGCGGGTCCTCCATGGACGTAGCTTTGCTTCAGCGCCTTGCTGACGTCGCTCTTCAGATCCACCGGCCGGTCGATATCAACGAGCTCGCCAGCCTTGCGCAGCGCATCGAGAAATTGTCGGAAATCCTGATAGGCCATTTGGGCCTCCTTCAACTTTTCTCAGATCATCGCCGGCTTCCACGGTGAAAGCGGCAACGAGGACCTAGCCCTTGGGTGGAGCTACCTGTAGACAGCATGTGACCGACACACTGTTTCTTCTGGAGAAACGATAAGGTAAGGCGAGAGGCGTCATTGCCAGACCTGAACGATTTGCATTATTTCGCGCAGGTGGTGCGCCACGGCGGCTTCTCCGCCGCGTCGCGCGCGACCGGCGAGCCCAAGTCGAAGCTCAGCAAACGGGTGGCTCAGCTCGAGCGGGATCTGGGCGTCCGCCTCATCGAGCGCTCGACCCGCAGCATCCAGGTCACCGAGATCGGCCGCGATGTCTTCGCCCAGTGCGAGGTCATCGCCGGCGGACTTGAGGCCACGGAGGCGATCGTCGCCCGCTCCCGCGATGAAGTTCGCGGAAACCTGCGCGTGAGTTGCCCGCCGCAGCTTCCCCACATCCTTGGACCAGGCCCGATGACGACCTTCCTGAGTCGCTATCCGCTGGTCCGGGTGCAACTCCATCTGTCGAACCGCCGCGTCGACCTTATCAACGAGCGATATGACATCGCCTTGCGTATCCGGTCCGACTTTGAAACCGATCAGTCGTTGACCATGCGCAAGCTTGGCAGTAGTCACCTCGTCCTTGTCGCCGAACCGTCGCTCTTGGCTGGACGGATCATCCGCACGCCGGAGGATCTCGCCCTATTGCCGACGGTCTCGATGGGCGAGCATATGGATCGCGATCGATGGGACCTTGTGAGCGCGGTGGGCGAAGAACGCAGCCACGTTCACGCGCCCCGTCTGTGTTGCGAAGACCTCGGGATGCTGCGCGCCGCCGCGCTCGCCGGGCTCGGCGTGGCGCTCCTGCCCGAGGACAGCTGCGTGGAGGACGTGCGCTGCGGCGCGCTCGTCCACGTCCTGCCCCAATGGAGCACGCCAGAGGGCGTCGTGCACTTGGTCTTCACGACGACCAGGGGCATGCTGCCGGCCGTACGAGCCTTCGTCGATCACTTCGCCCAAGCCTTTTCCATCATGCGCGGGCGCGGGCGGATGCTTGTTCCTGACCAGAACGAGAAGTTTTAGAATACACGCGGCGGGCATAGAGGACAGCCCTACGTCGCTCGTTGAGCTAGGAACGTGGGAGAGCTAGAAGCGTGGGATCGAAAAAATCTCGTGATCTCGTGAGGTCAAAAAATTCATCTGAGGTGCCCCGCCTATTCACGCGGCCTGTTGATGCAATTCCTTCGTATTGACGGGAATTTCGCGCCGTCCTTCAAGCCCCCTCTTCCAAAATGAGCGCTTCCGTCTGAACCTCACAGTGTTCACTGGCGCCTATGCCCGATCTGCTAATCGGTCATCGGCACATGCACCAGCCATCTGGGATAGGCATTGATCTAGGTCAACTACCACATATAGATTGGCACGCCACCACGTTAACAATTCACCGATGCGGCGAGCCCACAAGCTGGCCTAGTGATTCTCACGCGGTTAGCGTATGTTGAGGCCTCTTAGGAGACAGATCATGAAGCTAGCTTTGATCACCCTTGGACTGCTTGCGACAACGGGTGTTGTCTATGCAGCTTGCGTCTTCTGCTGAGTGTCAGCGGGGACAGAAAAAAGCCCGGCTTCGCGGCCGGGCTTTTTGCTGCCTGCACCGGCCCCTTTCCAGCGCTGGTTTTTTTCGACGAAAAGAAAGCGGCAGAGACGCCGACTTCCGCTTCGGATCACTTGCAGGCTTTACCGCGCCGCAACAGCAACGGCCGGTTCACCTCAATGAACGGACATATGTCCGGCTCGACCATTTGAGGGTGAGCGCACAGAATGAGAACGTCGGGCCAATTTTACAGAACGGGATATGGATGGATTTCTATAATTAAGGAGGAACATGGCAGGGTAAAATGGTCCAATTCCTTGATCTTCCGAGAAGGTCGAATAACGGCCAGAATTGCGCCATACGAGGGCCGTCCAAGTTTCGAGCTGTCATACCCCCGGGGAACCGATCCATGAGCGAGCGCAGCGGCACGCGTCCCTTTGCTCCGTTCGAATGGCTGCTGTCGCTGCGCTATCTGCGCGCCCGGCGGCAGGAAGGCTTCATCTCGGTCAATGCCGGGTTCTCTTTTCTTGGCATCATGCTCGGCGTCGCCACGCTCATTATCGTCATGGCGGTGATGAACGGATTTCGCAAGGAGCTGCTCGACAAGATCCTTGGCCTCAACGGGCATCTCTTGATTCAGCCGCTCGAGTCTCCGCTCACGGATTGGCGCGAAGTGGCCGACCGCGTCGGCCAGGTCGAAGGCATATACCTTGCCGCGCCGATCGTGGAGGGGCAGGCACTTGCATCTTCGCCGTTCGGCGCCGCCGGCGTGCTGTTGCGCGGCGTGCGCGCCGCGGATCTCATGAAGCTCCCATCGATTGCCAGCAACATCAAGCAAGGAACGCTCGAGGGCTTTGACGAAGGGCAGGGGGTCGCCATCGGGCGCAGGCTCGCCGATCAGCTCTCGCTGCATGCGGGCGACAGCGTCACCCTGGTTGCTCCGCGCGGTGCGGTCACGCCGATGGGCACGACGCCGCGCATCAAGTCGTATAAGATCGCAGCCGTATTCGAGGTCGGCATGTCGGAGTACGACTCCGCTTTCGTGTTCATGCCGCTTCCCGAGTCTCAGGCCTATTTCAACCGCGCCGGGGATGTTACCGCCATCGAGGTCTATACCGAAAATCCCGACCGGGTCGATCGCTACCGGCAGCAGATAGCCGATGCCGCGGCTCGGCCGATCTTCATGGTCGATTGGCGCCAGCGCAACGCCACCTTCTTCAATGCGCTCCAAGTCGAGCGCAACGTGATGTTTTTGATCCTGACCATCATCGTCATTGTCGCAGCCTTCAACATCACCTCCGGGCTCATCATGCTGGTGAAGGACAAGGGCCGCGACATCGGCATCCTGCGCACGATGGGCGTCACCCAGGGGGCGATCATGCGGGTGTTCATGATGACGGGGGCCTCGGTGGGGGTGGTCGGCACCTTGGTCGGCTTTCTCCTAGCGCTGCTGATATGCCTGAACATCGAATTGATTCGGCAGTTCATATCCTGGCTGACCAACACCGAGCTGTTCTCGCCGGAGCTTTACTTCCTTTCCAAGCTGCCGGCCGAAGTCGATGCGGGTGAAACCACCGCGGTGGTGGTCATGGCGCTTGCATTATCGCTGCTGGCGACCCTCTATCCGGCCTGGCGGGCGGCGCGTCTCGATCCGGTCGAGGCGCTGCGCTATGAATGAACGCACCACGGCGCGAGCGGCGGGGGCCGCAGTCGCCGAGAATGCGCCCAGGAAGCCGCCCATTCTGGCGCTTCACGCCGTCGATCGACATTACCGGCAGGGCAGCACCACCCTGCATATTCTCAGGGGCGCGCAGGTTGCGATCTGGTCCGGCCAGTCGGTCGCGCTGGTTGCGCCCTCGGGCGCAGGCAAATCGACGCTCCTGCACGTGGCCGGGCTGCTGGAGCACCCGGATGCCGGCGAGGTGTTCGTCGACGCGGTGGCCACATCGGCGCTTTCCGATGCGGAGCGCACCCGCATCCGCCGCACCGAGATCGGCTTCGTCTATCAGTTCCATCATCTGCTGATGGAATTCTCGGCGCTCGAGAATGTCGTCCTACCGCAGATGATACGCGGGCTGTCGCGTCAGGAAGCGATCAAGCGTGCAACCGACCTGCTCACATATCTCGGGCTCAAGGAACGGCTTACCCATCGGCCGGCCGAGCTCTCCGGCGGCGAGCAGCAGCGGGTTGCCATCGCCCGCGCGGTCGCCAATGCGCCGCGGATTCTCCTTGCCGACGAGCCGACGGGCAATCTCGATCCCAAGACGTCCGACCAGGTATTCGCTGCGCTCACCGAGCTTGTGGAAGCCTCGGGCCTGGCCGTCCTGGTCGCCACTCATAACATGGACATCGCCGCGCGCATGCATCGGCGCGTCACCCTTCGCGATGGCTTGGTGGTAGAGCTGAAGTGAGCCGCGGCTTTCCCCCTCATTGACGCGCAGCAGGTGAGGCGCTATGAACAAAGCATGAACTCGGCACCGATCACCTCCCCTACGCTTTTTACGGGTTGGACGGCCCTGATTGGTTGCCCCCTGCTGCCGTTCACTGTCTCGCCAAACGAACCCAAGCCACTTTGGGACCAAATCCTTTGGTCAAACCAACCCAAGCGAACGGGAGAGATGGAGGTGCAGGTTAGCTCTTCAGCAGTTTCCGCAAACGAAGCCAATTCCGCAAACGAAGCCAATTCGGGAAAATGTAGTAAAAACAATGAAACAAGATGAATAAACATTAACAATGGATAGCTTTACATTAGGGTGACGCTTTCGGAGAGCCGACCCGTTCCGGGACACGGAACTGCGCAGTCAGATGGGGGCTTGACATCGAACAGATAGTGAACTATGTTCTCTTTCTGTTCAAATGCGGAGGGTTCCTATGTTTCGTGCAGTAGTCGAAGAAGCCGCGGTGCTGGCCTCACTGGCCCTGCTCGTCGGCATGGTTGCCATCTGGGTCCAGGTCATTGCCGTTCTCTGAAGCGGCGACTTGCATGAGTTTGGGGATAACTGGGGCGGAAGCGGCTGATGCCCCATTCGACATAGACAGCGTCGGCCGGCGCCCCCACAGTCGCCAGTCCGTCTGCGAATTGCGAGGCTCGCATGCCCGGCTTCGTCCACCTCCATGTGCATTCGTCATATTCCCTGCTTGAAGGCGCGATCACGATTGCGCGGCTTGCCGACCTCGCCAAGTCCGATCAGCAGCCTGCACTGGCCCTCACCGATACCGACAACCTGTTCGGTGCGCTGGAATTCTCCGAGAAGATGGCCAGCGCGGGAATCCAGCCGATTGTGGGCTGCGCACTCGCAATCGACTTTGCCGACCACGAGAATGGCCCGAGGAACGGCGGCAACGGACCGGCGCGTTTTGTGCCCCGGATCGTGCTCCTGGCCGCCGGCGAGACGGGCTACCGCAGCCTGTTGCGGCTCAATTCGCGGGCATTTCAGGACACCGTCCCGGGGCAGCAGCCGCATCTCAAGCTTCCATGGCTGGAAGCTGAAACCGACGGGCTCATAGCGCTGAGCGGCGGGCCGAATGGCCCGCTGGATCGAGCGCTCCTCGCCGGCCAAGCGGTACTCGCCGAGGAGCGATGCAAGATCCTGGCGCGCTTGTTCAGCGATCGCTTCTACATCGAGCTCCAGCGCCATGGCACCCCCGCCGAACGCACGACGGAGCCTGCGCTCGTCGAGCTTGCCTACGCTTGTGGCATACCGCTCGTTGCCACGAACGAGCCTTTCTTTGCCGGGCGCGACGATTACGAGGCGCATGACGCCCTCATCTGCATCGCCGAGGGCCGGCTTCTGATGGACAACGACCGGCGTCAGCTTACGGCCGAGCACCGCTTCAAGAGCCGCGCAGAGATGGCGGCGCTGTTTGCCGATCTCCCCGAGGCGGCGGCTTCGACGGTCGAGATTGCGCGCCGCTGTGCTTTCCGCCCGCGCGTGCGCACGCCGATCCTCCCCCGCTTCTCGGTCGGCGAGGACAATCGTGCTCTCGACGAAGCGCATGCATTGCGCGAGCGGGCGCAGGCGGGTCTCGCGCGGCGGATCGCCGCGCATGGAACCGCCCCCGGGAGCACGGCCCAGGATTATTACGAGCGTTTGTCGTTCGAGCTCGGCGTGATCGAAGCGATGAGATATCCCGGGTATTTTCTCATCGTCTCCGATTTCATTCAGTGGGCAAAGAGCCACGGCATTCCGGTAGGACCGGGACGCGGCTCCGGTGCGGGCTCGTTGGTGTCCTACGCCCTCACCATTACCGACCTTGATCCCATTCGCTTCGGGCTCTTGTTCGAGCGCTTCTTGAACCCGGAGCGCGTGTCGATGCCCGACTTCGACATCGATTTTTGCCAGGACCGGCGCGACGAGGTCATTGCTTATGTCCAGGAACGCTACGGCCGCGATCGGGTCGCACAGATCATAACCTTTGGGACCCTGCAGGCGCGCGGGGTGCTGCGCGATGTGGGTCGCGTGCTGCAGATGCCCTATGGCCAGGTCGACAAGCTGTGCAAGCTCGTGCCGCAGAATCCGCTCAACCCGGTCACGCTTGCGCGTGCCATCGAGGATGAGCCTCGCCTGCAGGCGGCCCGTGACGCCGATCCGGTGGTAAGCCGCGCTTTCGACATCGCGCAAAAGCTCGAAGGCCTGCACCGGCATGCGTCAACGCATGCGGCCGGGATTGTGATAGGGGAGCAGCCGCTCACCGAGCTGGTGCCGCTCTATCGCGACCCCAAATCGCTGATGCCGGTGACCCAGTTCAACATGAAATGGGTCGAGCAGGCCGGCCTGGTCAAATTCGACTTCCTTGGCCTCAAGACGCTCACCGTGCTGCAAACGGCGGTCGCGCTCCTGCGCAAGCGCGGAGTTGAGATCGACCTGGCAATGATCCCGCTGGACGACCCGAAAACGTATGCCGCTCTGGCGCGCGCCGAAGCAGTGGGCATCTTCCAGCTGGAAAGTCAGGGCATGCGGCGGGCCTTGCTCGACATGCGTCCCGACCGTTTTGAGGACGTCATTGCACTGGTCGCGCTCTATAGACCGGGCCCGATGGCGAACATCCCAACCTACTGCGCTCGCAAGCATGGCCGCGAGCGGGCCGATTACATTCATCCCAAGCTCGAGCCTGTGCTGCGGGAGACGTTCGGAGTCATCGTTTATCAGGAACAGGTGATGCAAGCGGCACAGCTGCTCGCAGGCTACTCGCTGGGCGAAGCCGACCTTTTGCGGCGCGCCATGGGCAAGAAGATTTGCAGCGAGATGCAGAAGCAGCGCAGCCGATTCGTGTCCGGCTGTGTGGAGCGCGGCATCGATCAAGGGCAGGCGGAGGCCATCTTCGAGCTGCTCGAGCGCTTTGCCGATTACGGATTCAACAAGAGCCACGCCGCGGCGTATGCTCTCGTTGCCTATCAGACCGCGTACATGAAGACGAACTATCCGGTCGAGTTCCTCGCCGCGTCCATGACGCTGGACATCGGCAACACCGACAAGCTTTCGGAGTTCAAGGCCGAGGCCGAGCGCCTCGGTGTCAAGGTCGAGCCTCCCTCGATCAACGAGTTCGGCATTGTCTTCGAGGTGCAGGGCGACACGATTCATTACGCGCTCGCCGCTCTCAAAGGCGTGGGGCGCCAAGCCGTGGAAGCGATCGTCGAGGCGCGGGGCGAGCGTCCCTTCGACGACCTTGCGGAGTTCGCGAGCCGGATCAATCCGCGTGCGGTCAATAAGCGGGTGCTCGAGAGCTTAGCGGCCGCGGGAGCGTTCGACGTCTTGCAAGGAAACCGTGCTCAGGTATTCGCGGCAGCCGACGTCATGCTGGCCGTCGCACAGCGCCAGCACGAGGTGCAAACCAGCGGTGCCCTTGAGTTTTCATTCGGCGGCTCGGCCAGAAGCAGCGCCATACAGCTACCGAATGCGGAGGCTTGGCTTCCCGCGGAACGGCTGCAGAAAGAGTTCGAAGCCATTGGTTTCTTTCTCACCGGCCACCCGCTTGACGATTACGCGGCCGTGATCAAGCAGATGCAATTGCAGTTCTGGGCGGAATTTTCCCGCAGCGTGCGAGCCGGCGCGAGCACGGGCCGGGTGGCTGCGATGGTGCTGACGCGCACCGAGAAGCGAACGCGTAACGGCGGCAAGATGGGCATCCTCGGGCTTTCGGACCCTACTGGGCACTACGAGGTCGTGGTTTTTTCCGAGGGCCTGCAACAGTTCCGCGATGTGCTTGAGCCGGCAACGCCGGTATTGCTGACCTTGTCAGCCGAGCTGCAGGGCGACGATGTGCGCGCCCGCATCCAGCTGGTTGAGCCGCTCGATCAGGCGGCCGCCAAGCTCTCCAGGACGCTGCGCATATTCCTGCGCGGCGAGGGTCCAATCGAGAGCGTGGCCAAACGGCTCGAAAGCCCGACCGAGCGGGCGCCGCAGGGCAAGGCTGACGGCGAGGTGGCGCTCATTCTGCTGCTGGAGGGCATGGAAGTGGAGGTAAAGCTGCCTGGGCGTTTCAAGATCTCGCCGCAGATTGCGGGGGCGATAAAGGCGGTCCCTGGAGTTGTGGCAGTCGAGGCAATGTAGGCTTGGCGCAGTCCGTCATTCCGGGGCCGCGAGTGCTCGGATCGGCGCTTTTGCGCCGTCCGAGTGCGAGCGGAGCCCGGAATCCATAACCACAGGCCGTGCAGTTGTGATGAAAGTGACGTCGAGGGGCATGCTTGTGACGCGGTACCGCTCCTTTCTGCCTCCTGTCGGGCCAGGTCCTTGCACCGGGAGATTCGTGCCTATATAAGGCGCCAATCTCACACGCGGACCATGGGCCAAACGGCCGTCCGGTAGCTTCTCACTGAGCGTTTCAGGAGGGGCTCGCAGGTCTGCGGCGGTTCAACCGGAGAAAACAAAAGTGTCTCTTCCCGACTTCTCCATGCGCCAGCTGCTGGAGGCTGGCGTCCATTTCGGCCATCAGGCCCATCGCTGGAATCCGAAGATGTCGGAATACATCTTCGGCGCCCGTAACAACATCCACATCATCGATCTGGCCCAGTCTGTGCCGATGATGCATCGCGCCTTGCAGGCGGTGAGCGACACGGTAGCCAACGGCGGCCGTATCCTGTTCGTCGGCACCAAGCGCCAGGCGCAGGACGCGATTGCCACGGCGGCGAAGAAGTCCGCCCAATACTATGTCAACTCCCGTTGGCTGGGCGGCACTCTCACCAACTGGAAGACGATCTCTCAATCCATCTCGCGCCTGCGCAAGCTCGACGAGATGCTTTCGTCAGGCGTAACACAAGGGTACACCAAGAAGGAGCGCCTGACGTTGCAGCGCGAGCGCGACAAGCTCGACCGGGCGCTAGGCGGCATCAAGGACATGGGCGGGCTGCCCGACCTCCTCTTCGTGATCGATACGAACAAGGAAGATATTGCCATCAAGGAGGCGCGCCGGCTGGGACTGCCGGTGGCCGCCATCGTGGATACAAATTGCGATCCCGATGGCATCACCTATGTCGTGCCCGGCAACGATGATGCGAGCCGCGCGATTACGTTGTATTGCGACCTCATCGCCAAGGCTGCCATAGACGGCATTTCACGCGCGCAAGGGGAGCTTGGGGTCGATGCCGGGGCTGCGCCCGAACCTGCTCCGGAAGAGGTGCCCGCCGCGGCGGAGGGGCCTGGCTACGAAGTGTTGTCCGGACCGCGCGGCGTTGCGGATGATCTGAAAAAGCTCCATCACATGTCCCCTGCGATTGAGAAGAAGCTCAACGATCTCGGCATTTTTCATTTTTGGCAGATTGCAGGGCTGGGGCCCGAGGCCGCCCGTCAAATCGGCGAAGAGGTGGGGCTCCCCGGGCGCATGGATGGATGGATCGCGCAGGCCAAGGAATTTACGGCAGAGTGAACGTCTAGTCGCATTGGTGCGTGCACCGAGGCGTACACCGTTCAGTGTGAATTACGGAATTGCGGCGAGCCGGAGCGGCCACGTCGCACAGAGGGTTGCATTCATGGCGAATATCAGCGCGCAAATGGTGAAAGAGCTCCGTGAGCGCACGGGGGCAGGGATGATGGACTGCAAGAGTGCCCTCAGCGATACCGGCGGCGACATGGAGCAAGCCGTCGATCTCCTGCGCAAGAAGGGGCTCGCCAAAGCAGCCAAAAAAGCCGGCCGCATCGCCGCGGAGGGCCTGATCGGAGTGGCGGTCGATGGGCTCAAAGGTGTGGTGGTCGAGGTCAACTCGGAGACGGATTTTGTTGCGCGAAACGAGCTGTTCCAGGGGTTGGTGAAGATGATCGCCAATGTCGGCCTCAGGGTTGGAGCCGATGTCGAAAAGATCAAGCAGGCCAAGGTCGGCAGCTTGAGCGTCAGCGAGGCGATCGCCGACACCATCGCCAAGATCGGTGAGAACATGTCGCTGCGACGGGCGTCATCGTTGTCCGTTGGCAACGGCATTATTGCGACCTACGTCCACAATTCCGTTGACGAGGGACTTGGGAAGATCGGCGTGCTTGTCGGCCTCGAATCCGAGAGCAAGAGCGACGAGCTTAAAAGATTCGGCCGGATGTTGGCGATGCATGTCGCAGCATCCAACCCTCAGGCGGTCGAATCCTCAGGTCTGTCGCCGGAGGCGGTACGGCGGGAGAAGGAGGTGCTGGCCGAAAGGTTCAAAGCCCAGGGGAAGCCGGCGAATATCATCGACAAGATTGTCGAATCAGGTCTCAAGACTTTTTACGCTGAAGTCTGCCTGCTCGATCAGGCCTTCATCCACGAGCCGGACAAGAGCGTGGCCCAGGCCATCAAACAGGCCGAGGCCGCTGCAGGGGCGCCGATCAGAGTTGCAGGATTCGTACGCTACGCTCTCGGCGAGGGTATCGATCGTCCTGACACCGATTTTGCCGCCGAAGTGGCTGCAGCGGGACGGGGGTGATGGCAGTCGTGATCCAGCGGGCAGCGCCCGGGATTGCGTAACATGGCCGAGCCTCCTTACCGCCGCGTCATCATAAAGCTCTCCGGCGAGGCTCTCGTCGGCCCCGGTGATTTCGGAATTCATCAACCCACTCTCGAGCGGATTGCAACAGATGTAGTGGCCGCACGCGGGAGCGGGGTCGCAATCGGCATCGTCATCGGCGGCGGCAATATTTTTCGAGGCGTAACGGTCTCGAAAAGCGGCATCCCCCGTGCAACCGGCGACATGATGGGCATGCTCGCCACCGTGATGAACGGCCTGGCGTTGGAGAGCGCTCTGGAAAAAGCCGGCACATCGGCGCGGGTGATGTCTGCCCTCGCCATGCCCGGCGTTTGCGACCTCTATGAGCGAAGGCGGGCGTTGCGGTTGCTCGACCAAGGTCACGTTCTCGTCTTTGCCGGAGGCATCGGCAACCCGTTCTTCACGACGGACACCACGGCAGTGCTGCGGGCCGCCGAGATCGGCGCCGATGCTGTGTTCAAGGCTACCGATGTCGATGGTGTCTACAGTGCGGATCCGAAACAGGATGGAAGCGCGCAGCGATTCGATCACTTGACCCACGGCGAAGCCATCGCGCGCAACCTGAAAGTCATGGATATCACTGCTTTCGCCCTTGCTCGAGAAAATCACATGCCTATCATCGTGTTCTCGGTTCATCAGTCAGGCGCGATAAGTGCGGTGCTGCGGGGAGAGGGGCGCTTCACGGTGGTTCGCGAGTGAAGCGCGTCAGAACAACTTACCCGACCGAAGCTGCGGGGGGATCAAACCGATCGAGGTCATCATGGCCACTCCAACCCACGATCTCAATGAGCTTAAAAGGCGCATGCAGGGGGCAATCCAGCTGTTGAAGCAGGAGCTGGGGGGCCTGCGTACCGGCCGGGCCTCTGCGAGCTTACTGGACCCGGTCCAGGTCGAGGCGTATGGCACTCACATGCCGCTCAACCAGGTTGCGACAATTAGCGTGCCTGAGCCGCGACTACTATCCGTGCAAGTGTGGGACCGATCGATGGTCCGCGCCGTAGAAAAAGCCATCGCAGCCTCCAACCTGGGTCTCACTCCTGCCACGGAGGGTCAGGTGTTGCGCTTGCGTATTCCTGAGCTGAATGAGGAGCGCCGGCGAGAGCTCGTCAAGGTGGCGCACAGATATGCCGAGGCTGCGCGGGTGGCGGTGCGGCACGTCCGACGCGACGGACTGGATGTGCTGAAAAAGCTCGAGAAGGATCACAAGATCAGCGAAGACGACGGCAAGCGATCTGCCGAGCAGGTGCAAAAAGCGACGGACGAGACAATAGCGGACATCGACCGAATGCTTGCGACCAAGGAAAAAGAAGTCCTCACCGTATGAGGTTTGGCAGGATGTCCCAAGCTGAGCCGATCCGCGCAGTCCGCATCGCCAATTCGGCCGTGCCGCGGCATGTGGCCATTATCATGGACGGGAACGGGCGCTGGGCGGCCGCGCGGGGATTGCCAAGAGGGGAGGGGCATCGGCGAGGAGTCGAGGCGCTGCGCCGAACAGTCCGCGCGGCGGCTGATCTCGGTATTGGCTTTCTGACCATTTTTTCATTTAGTGCGGAGAACTGGACAAGACCGCTCGGTGAGATCCGTGAGCTGATGGCGCTGTTGCGCCGGTTCATTCGGCACGATCTTGCCGACCTGCACCGCAGCGGCGTGCGTGTCCGCGTCATCGGAGAAAGAGCAAACCTCGACAGGGATATCCGCCTCCTCTTGGATGAAGCCGAGCAGCTCACCAAGGACAATGAGAAGCTGGTCCTGGTTGTTGCCTTCAATTACGGGTCGCGACAGGAGATCGCCAGGGCGGCGCAACGGCTGGCGTCAGCGGTTTCTGCCGGCGATCTTGCGATCAGCGATATTACCGCGGACAAGCTCGGCAGTTGCCTCGATGCCCCCGATCTGCCCGACCCGGATCTCATTATTCGCACCAGCGGGGAGCAGCGGCTTTCAAATTTCCTGCTTTGGCAGGCGGCCTACAGCGAGCTGATCTTTGTTCCGTGCTACTGGCCCGATTTCGACCGTACGACACTCGAGAACGCAATCGCCGAATACCGCGGCCGTGAACGCCGCTTTGGCGGCCTGATAGCGCGTACCGGGTGACGAGGCGTGACCTGTCCGGATTGGACGCATCGGATGTCGGGGGTTTGCGTTGCGCAGCGGTGAGCTTGTATTGCGCGTGTGCTCGGCACTGGTGCTGGCGCCGCTTGCGATTGCGACCGCTTATCTTGGAGGGTGGCTCTTCGCTGCGTTCTGGGCAGCAGCTGCGATCGGCATCTTTTGCGAGTGGCTTTGGCTGGTGACCCAATCCAATCCGCACGGCGTACTGGTCACGGGCATAGCATGCATTGCAGGCGCGGCGGCAATTGCAGCGGCAGGCCATGTTCCGGCGTCCATTGTCCTCCTGCTGGCATGTACGCTCTGCCAACTGGCTCTCGCCCCCCAAACCCGGCGCTTGTGGGTTGCAGCCGGCCTGCTCTACGCGGGCTCGATCGCCATTGCGCCGATCCTGCTGCGCTCTGATCCTGCAATCGGATTTCTATCGATCATTTTGCTGTTTGCGATCGTGTGGAGTACGGACATCATGGCCTATTTCCTCGGTCGGGCAATTGGCGGGCCGAAACTGATGCCGCGCGTTAGTCCGAAAAAGACCTGGTCCGGCGCCCTGAGCGGCACAGCAGCTGCAATCGTTTCAGCCCTGGTTGTTGCCGTCGCGGGCGGCCTCGCAGGCACTCTCCCGCTGGCCGTGCTGGCGTGCGTTCTGTCTGTGTCCGCCCAGGCGGGAGACCTGATCGAATCCGCGCTCAAGCGCAAATTTGGTGCGAAGGATTCGAGCAAGCTTATCCCTGGACACGGAGGCTTGATGGACCGATTAGACGGGTTTGCCGCGGCCAGTTTCCTGGCGGCGCTGATCGGTGTTGTCCGGGGCGGGTTTGAGACGTCTGGGCGTGGGCTGTTGGTATGGTGAATACATGACCATCGACCGGGCGGCCGAAGACGCTGTTGGATCTGCTCGCCTGGATGAGCGGCGAACCGTAACCCTGTTGGGGGCGACAGGCTCGATCGGGGCCAGCACTCTCGATCTCATCAAACGGACCGGTCATCGTTACAAGGTGGTGGCAGTGTGCGCGAACAGGAACGTTGCCGCGCTGGCCGCCCTGGCGCGTGAGTTCGGTGCTGAGTTCGCCGCCATCGGCGACCCGGATGCTTTCGCCGATTTGAAGCACGCATTGTCCGGAACGGGGATAGAGGTCGGCGCCGGCGAAAATGCGCTGGTTGAAGCTGCTCAACGACCGGCCGAATGGGTCATTGCAGCAATCACCGGTGCAGCCGGCCTGAAGCCGACGCTCGCTGCTGTGGAACGCGGTGCAATTGTCGCTTTGGCCAACAAGGAGACCCTGGTCTGCGCGGGCGATCTGTTCATGCGCCGCGCCGCCGCATCCGGGGCCACCGTTCTTCCGGTCGATTCCGAGCATAATGCTCTTTTCCAGGCGATGAGCGGAAGCCGTCGTGAAGACATCCATCGCGTCATTTTGACCGCATCGGGGGGACCGTTTCGCACCGCTGGTCTTGAAGCCATCGGGGCCGCGACCGTCGAGCAGGCGCTCAAGCACCCCAACTGGTCGATGGGCCCCAAGGTGACAATCGATTCGGCGACTATGATGAACAAGGGTCTTGAGCTGATCGAGGCTCACCATCTCTTCGATCTGCGGCCCGAGCAGATCGATATCCTCGTTCACCCGCAATCAATCGTGCACAGCCTGGTCGAATACTGCGACGGCTCAGTCATTGCGCAGCTCGGTAACCCCGACATGCGGATCCCCATTGCATACTGCCTGGGATGGCCCGGCGGCCGGCTTATGACCCCCGCACCGCGGCTCGATCTGGCCCGCCTGGGTGCCCTGACCTTTGAGGAACCCGACTTTACCCGGTTCCCCGCTCTGTCGCTCGCCCGCGGCGCACTCGAGGCGGGCGGGGCGGCCCCGACCGTGCTCAATGCCGCCAATGAGGTCGCGGTAAGCGAGTTCCTTGCCGGATCTCTGAACTTTCCGGGGATAACGCGGTTGGTCGAGGCAGCGCTCGCGGCGGCCTGCCGGCACCAGTGGGTCAGAGCGCCGCAAGAGGTTGAGGAGGCACTCTTTATTGACCATAATACCAGATTGATAGCGCGCGATATCTTGCCAGAAATTGCCGCAAAGGCATCCTAGAAAGTCCCGTCCGGGGAACTTTCGACGGGGCGGGCCGGGGAAACCTAGTCAATGAGTTTTGAATTTCTGTCTGGGATCAACATGCTGGGTTCTAGCGTGTTGGGCATTGTGATTCCCTTTCTGTTCGTGCTCACGCCCGTGGTCTTTTTCCATGAGCTTGGTCATTTCCTTGTCGCGCGCTGGTGCGGCGTCAAAATCCTGATCTTTTCCATTGGATTCGGCCCGGAACTGCTCGGCTTCAATGACCGCCATGGCACCCGTTGGAAGATCGCAGCCATTCCGTTGGGCGGGTACGTAAAATTCTTCGGGGATGAAAACGCGGCGAGCGCGCCTGATTTGGCGGCCATCGCGCGCATGACGGAGGAGCAGCGCCGCGTGAGCTTTATCGACCAGTCGGTAGCGCGAAGAGCGGCCATTGTCTGCGCCGGGCCGTTGGCAAATTTCGTGCTCGCAATTGCGATTTTCGCGAGCCTTTTCGCGATTTTCGGCAAGCCGAGCACCTCTGCTCGGGTGGATGCAGTTCAGCCGGGAAGCGCAGCCGAAGCTGCAGGCTTCAAGCCAGGGGACCTCGTGCTGACCATCAACGGGAGCCCAATCGAGAGCTTTTCGGACATGCAGCAGATCGTCAGCACGAGCGCTGGTGAAACCCTGCTGTTCGAGGTCGAGCGGGGCGGCTCGCGAGTCGCGCTCAAGGCAGTACCGGCGTTGAAGGAAGTGAAGGACAGGTTCGGGAATGTGCACCATCAGGGCATCCTGGGTATTACCCGATCACCCTCGCCGAATGACGCACATTTCCAACCGGTAGGACTTTTCAAAGCACTTGAGCTTGGCGCTCAGAGGACTTGGTTCGTAGCAGACCGCACGCTTTCCTACATCGGGGCAGTGATCTCCGGGCGGGAGGGCGCGGATCAACTCGGGGGACCCATCCGGATCGCGCAGGTTTCAGGTCAGGTGGCAACGGAAGGAATGCCATCGTTGATCAGCCTCGCCGCGGTGCTCTCGGTCTCAATCGGTCTGCTCAATCTTTTTCCCGTGCCGTTGCTCGATGGTGGCCACCTTTTGTTTTATGGAATTGAGGCGGTGAGGGGAGAGCCGCTTTCTGAGCGCGCGCAGGAATTTGGCTTTCGGATAGGGCTGGCGATTGTCCTGATGTTGATGATCTTTGCGACTTACAACGACATCCTGCATATCGCCGCTCAATGGACGGCATCGTAGGCAGCATCAAGATCGAGGCACGAGGTAGGCAAGGGCTAGGCAAGCAAGGCTGGATCAGATCGGTTTTTGGGGACGACCTTTCTCGTGAGCATCCTTGTTCATGGGATGCTCAAAGGGGACGACAAAGGCGCGTGGGGGAATGAAGTTCGGTTCGCGGATTATTCGGGGACTAGGCGCCGCTTGCCTTGTCCTCGGGGGCATTTTGTTCGGCATTGCCGTGGCTTCAGTCACGGCACGCGATGCCCATGCGCAAGTACTGACCGTTAACTCAATCATCGTTCAAGGCAACCAGCGGGTCGAGTTGGATACGATTCGCTCTTACTTCCGGCCGGGAGCAAACGGTCGGCTGGATGCGTTCCAGATCGATGAAGGTGTGAAAGCACTGTACGCGACAGGTCTGTTCCAGGATGTCCGCCCGAGCATCCAGGGCGGAAGACTTCATCATTACCGTTGTCGAGAATCCGGTGATCAATCGCATTGCCTTCGAAGGCAATAAGAAGGTCAAGGATGAGCAACTCAGAGCCGAAATCCAATCGAAGGAACGCGGAACGCTTTCGCGTCCAGTTGTTCAGGCGGACGTCGCTCGTCTCGTGGAAATCTACCGCCGCAGTGGACGGTTCGACGTTCGTATCGAGCCGAAGATCATCGAGCTTCCCAACAATCGCGTGGATCTCATCTTCGAGGTCAATGAAGGCGCCAAGACGGGGGTCAAGGTCATCCAGTTCGTCGGCAATCGGGCGTATTCCGACTACCGCCTCAAAGACGTGATCAAGACAACGGAGACGGGACTGCTGGCGTTCCTGCAGACCGGCAATATCTACGATCCCGACCGGGTCGAGGCTGACCGCGAGCTGCTGCGCCGCTTTTATCTCAAGCACGGCTACATAGATGTTCGGATCGTATCAGCCGTCGGCGAATACGATCCCGCCCGGCGCGGCTTCGTGATCATCTTCACCATCGAGGAGGGGGAGCAATATCGCATCGGAAGCGTCGACGTTCAATCGACGATCAAGTTGCTAAACCCCGGGTTTCTGCGGGCAAAGCTGCGGACGTTCCCTCGAGACGTCTACAACGCCGAGGCGGTCGAGAAGACCGTCGAGGATATGACGATTGAAGCCGCCAAGGAGGGTTTCGCATTTGCAACCGTTCGCCCCCGTGCGTCACGTGACAATCCAACGAGGACGGTCAATCTTGTCTACATGGTCGAGGAGGGACAACGAGTTTATATCGAGCGTATCAATGTCCGAGGCAATACTCGCACCCGGGACTATGTTATCAGACGAGAATTCGATATTGCCGAGGGTGACGCCTACAATCGTGCTCTCGTCAATCGAGCCGAGCGCCGCCTGAAGAATCTGGGGTATTTCAAAACGGTCAAAATCGCTCCGGAGCCAGGATCGGCGCCTGACCGTGTGATTCTGAATGTGGACGTGGAGGAACAGTCGACCGGCGAGTTCCAGGTCTCGGGCGGTTATTCAACCGCGGACGGGTTTTTGGCGGAGGTCAGCGTCTCTGAAAGGAATTTGTTGGGGCGGGGCCTCTTTGCCAAGGCATCGGTGCAATACGGGCAGTATTCGCAAGGATTCCAGGTGTCGTTCGTCGAGCCGTATTTTCTCGGATACCGCGTCGCTCTGGGACTGGATCTCTTCGGCAAGAAACAAAACCCCACGAGCTATATCTCGTACTCGACGACGACCGTAGGAGGGGCCGTGCGGCTCGGGTTTGCCCTGCGGGAAGACCTAGCGCTCCAGGTGCGATATTCTCTGTCTCGCCAGGAGGTTTCGCTCCCGCAATACCTGAATGACTGCATCTTGTCACCGAACGCTCCGATCAATGGAGGTCCAGGAGTTAGTCCATTTGACATCTGTTTTTTGAATGGGGAAGCGTCGCTGGCCGTGCGCCGAGAGCTTGCAAATGGAGCGATTCTCACCTCCTCGCTTGGCTACTCGCTCACCTACAACACGCTCGATAACAATAAAAGCCCAACCGAGGGTTTGCTTGCAGAGCTGCGGCAGGATTTTGCCGGGCTGGGGGGCAATGTGAAGTTCGTGCGCACGACCGGGGACGTGTACTCGTACCATGAAATCGTGAGCGATCTCATCGGCACGTTGCACTTGCAAGGTGGACACATCACGGGATGGGGCTGCGGCAACAACAATAATGGATCACTCTTGGACACGCCGTCGGAATGCCTGCGCATGCTCGACCATTTCCAGATGGGACCCAATCTCGTCCGCGGATTTGCGCCCGCGGGTATCGGACCGCGCGATCTGTCAAGGTATGGGCTCACGGGCACTGGCGACTCCCTGGGCGGCACGCTGTATTGGGGTGCGAGCTTTGAGATGCAGACGCCTCTCTATTTCCTGCCGAAGGACGCCGGGATCAAGGTGGCCGCCTATGCCGACGCCGGGTCGTTATGGGACTATGCCGGTCCAACCAGCTGGGCTGCTACCGGCGAGACACTGTCCGGCTCCATCTGCTCAACGCCTCCGTGCCCGCTCGACAATGCCATGCATATCCGATCGTCGGTGGGTGTGGGTCTGATTTGGAATTCACCGTTCGGGCCATTGCGGTTCGATTACGCAGTTCCACTGACACAGGAACCCTACGATCGCACTCAACGCTTTCGATTTGGCGGGGGAGCCAAATTCTAGTTCCCGCGCGAGTTTCTGGTCCGATATGCGGCCCCGTAGGCAGCAATTTGGATGACTCAGCAATACGCTGTGAGGAGCTTCGTTCGCGGCAATCGCGACGGCGGCGGGAGAGTTGAAGGTGTTTTGCCTCGCAGAGATCATGCGACTGCACTTTCCCACTCGGGTTCGGGAGTGATCCTCCTGCGGACAGCTGGGTAACCCGCCGTGGCGATGGCCGGGCCGCCAGCAACACTCGGGTCTGCGGATATCAGCGCGATCCTCGATGCATTGCCCCACCGCTATCCTTTCCTGATGGTAGACCGTATCATCAACATCCGCGGGGATGAGGCGGCTGTAGGCATCAAGAATGTTACGTTCAACGAGCCGCATTTCGTCGGGCATTTTCCCGGGAACCCGGTTTACCCTGGCGTGCTGTTGATCGAAGGGATGGCGCAGACCGCGGGAGCCATCTGTGTCATGTCGCAGATGGAAGACCGGCGTGATCGCCCCAGGCAGGTTTATTTTTTGACCATCGACAAGGCAAAGTTTCGCAAGCCGGTCGCGCCGGGCGATACTATAGAATATCACGTGCAGAAGATCGCCCGTAAAAAGAACATGTGGTGGTTTCGCGGCGAGGCGAAGGTGGCGGGCGTCCTGGTAGCCGAGGCGGAAGTCGGCGCGATGCTTGCGTGAGGTGTCAGATGTCCGCGATCGATCCAACCGCCCGCATAGAGCCGGGCGCGGTGGTCGGGCGGGATGTGTCCATTGGCCCTTACTGTGTCATCGGTGCGAACGTCGTAATCGGTGATGGGTCAAGGCTTGCAGGCCACGTCCATATCGGCGGGCATACCGCAATCGGGCCGCGTGCCTCGATCCATCCCTTTGTGTCGCTGGGGACCCCGCCCCAATCGGTGAAATATCGCGGCGGACCCACTCGGCTCGTCATTGGCGCCGATTGCGATATCCGCGAGAATGTCACAATGAATACCGGAACAGAGGACGATCGAGGCGTGACCGAAGTGGGAGACCGCTGTCTCTTCATGGTCGGATCCCATATCGGGCATGACTGCAAGGTGGGAAACAATGTCACTTTCGCAAACAACGTCGTGCTCGGCGGGCACGTGAAGGTCGGCGATTTCGTCATGTTTGGAGGTCAGTCGGCGGTTCGCCAATTCGTGCGTGTGGGAGAGGGCGCCATGGTGGTGGGCATGAGCGGCGTGCGGGCAGATGTGATCCCGTTCGGGCTGGTGCAGGGACCGCTTGCCGACCTTATCGGCCTCAATGTCGTCGGCATGCGCCGGCGCGGCTGGTCGAAAATGGAGATCCATCGCTTGCGCGCGGCCTACGAGGCCATGTTTTTCGGAGCAGGCACCTTTCGCGAACGAGTGGAAGAAGTCGCAGCGCGACACGGGAATGAGCCGCTTGTCGCGACAGTCGTTTCGTTCATCCGCGCAGGATCGCGACCGCTGACAATGGCAAGTCGGCGTGGTCAGACAGAGAAGCAACTTTGAGCAAGGATTCTGAGCGCTGGTCAGATGACGGTCCGCTCGCGGTCATCTGTGGCGGCGGTAGTCTGCCCCTTGCGGTCGCCGATGCGGCTGAAAGGGGTGGGCGCGGCGTCGTGTTATTTCCGATTCGAGGATGGGCGGATCCGATCCCCATAGCCCGCTATCGGCAGCACTGGGTGTCATTTGGTAATTTTGGGTCGTTCTGTCGTGTTGCGCGCGCAGAGGGTTGCCGCGATGTCGTTTTTATCGGATCGCTGACGCGGCCGGGAATTCTGCAGCTTCGGCCAGATTTGCAGACGCTGCGCTTATTGCCAAAAATTCTGCGGATGTTTCGGGGTGGGGATGATCATTTATTACGCGGTGTTGCATCGATTTTCGAAGACCACGGGTTCAGGGTACTTGGAGCGCACGAGGTTGCGCCCGAAATCCTGATGCCGGAAGGACCGATTGGGAGCGTGCGCCCCAATAGCTCTCAGCAGGCCGACATTGAAAAGGGATTGGCCCTGCTTGACACAATCGGCCCGTTCGATGTCGGTCAAGCGGTGGTGGTCGAGAACGGGCGAGTGCTTGCCATGGAGGCAGCTGAGGGTACCGATGCGATGCTCCTGCGGGTCGAGCAGCTGCGCCGAAACCGACACATAGAGCACGCTGCTATCCGCGGCGTATTGGTGAAAGCGGTCAAGCGAGCTCAGAGCCGCAGGCTTGATCTGCCGTCGATTGGGCCGCAGACGATCGAAACGGTCGCGCGTGCGGGATTAGGAGGAATTGCTGCCACTGCGGGAAGTGCAATCATCGCTCAGCCCGAGCGCATTGGGATGGCTGCGGACCGAGAAAAGCTGTTCGTCATTGGTGTGAGAGCAAGCTCGGCCGAGCAATGAGGCATCACGCCAATCAGCCATCCGATGGGCTCGAGCTTTTTCTTGTCGCGGGAGAGGAATCAGGCGATCAGCTCGGGGCCGCCCTCATGCGCGCACTGCGGAAATGCGCCCAACAGGAGGTGCGTTTTCGCGGAGTAGGGGGGCGCGAAATGACCAAAGAAGGCATTGCAAGCCTTTATCCAATCGATGATCTTCCGCTGATAGGATTCAGTGCAATCCCGCGCCGGCTCCCCGGGATCCTGCGGCTGATGCGATTCACGGCGAGGGAGGTGGTTACGCGGCGGCCGCAAGGCTTGATTATAATAGACAGCCCAGGGTTCACCCGCGGAATCGCAAGGCGAGTGCGCCTCGCTGATCCGAGCATTCCCATCATAGAATACGTCTCGCCCTCGGTCTGGGCGTGGCGACCGGGCCGAGCAAGGGTCATGCGCGGGTATATCGATCATATTCTTGCGTTGCTGCCGTTCGAGCCAGAGGTCCACCGGAAGCTGGGAGGTCCCGCGTGCACCTATGTTGGCCACCCCTTGACGGAAAGCGTGTTGCACCTGCGTCCGAATTCGGCAGAGGCCTCCCGCCGAGCGGCGTCTCCTCCTGTGCTGCTGATGCTGCCGGGGAGCAGGATGGGGGAGATCAGGCGACTTTTCGACGTGTTCGCGCGGGCCGTCTCGAAGGTGAACGATCGAGTTGGCGAGCTTGACATCATCGTCCCGACGCTACCGCATCTCGCTGACGAGATTCGATCTGCCAGTGAAAGATGCGGCTTCTCGCCGAAGATCATCGTGGATCCTGCCGAAAAGCATGCTGCCTTCCGCATCGCACGGGTGGCGCTCGCAAAATCCGGAACTGTTACCCTGGAATTGGCGCTGGCCGGCATTCCGATGGTGACCGCATACAAGGTCTCGCAGCTGGAATACCTCGTCGGCAAGGTAATGTTGCGGCGATTGTCCTCGATCATTCTGACCAACATTCTCCTATCCGACAAAGTCGTTCCGGAGCTGATCCAGCATGAGTGCACGCCGGACAACCTGGCAGAGACGCTCGTTCCGCTGCTCGACGACACTCCGCAGAGGCGTTGTCAGATCGAAGCGTTTTCCCGGCTCGACAAGATCTTGGAGATCGACTCTGCCGGCAGTCCCGCAATGCGTGCCGCCCAAGTCGTACTGGACGTGGTCGAGCAGAGTAGTAGCGCCCGCGCTGCGGCGCCGCGCTTATGAAAGCGCTGAAATCTACTTTCGGCGCGAGATAGGGACGTAATCGCGCTGCGTCGCGCCGGTATAGAGCTGGCGGGGGCGTCCAATCTTTTGCTGCGGATCCTCGATCATCTCTTTCCACTGCGAGATCCATCCCACCGTGCGTGCCACCGCAAATAGAACGGTGAACATAGTGGTGGGGAAGCCCATGGCCTTGAGCGTGATGCCAGAATAAAAATCGATATTAGGATACAGCTTCTTCTCGATGAAATAATCGTCGTGCAGCGCGATCCGCTCGAGCTCGAGGGCGACCTCCAGCAGGGGATCATCCTTGGCGCCAATCTCGTTGAGAACCTCATGACATGTTCTCTGCATGATCTTGGCGCGAGGGTCGTAGTGTTTGTAGACCCGATGCCCAAAACCCATCAACCGAAAGTTGTCGCTCGGGTCCTTGGCACGGCGAATGTATTCCGGGATTCGGTCGGGCGTGCCGATATGAGTCAGCATGTTCAACGCGGCTTCGTTCGCGCCGCCATGAGCAGGGCCCCACAGGCAGGCGCAGCCCGCGGCGATGCAGGCGAATGGATTGGCGCCGGAGGAGCCAGCGAGACGGACCGTGGAGGTCGACGCATTCTGCTCATGGTCTGCGTGCAAAATGAATATACGGTCCATTGCGCGGGCAAGAACGGCATTGGGCTTATAGTCCTCGCACGGCACCGCAAAGCACATGCGCAGGAAGTTGGTCGCGTAGTCGAGATCGTTCTTTGGATAAATGAACGGCTGACCGACCGAATATTTGTAGGCCATGGCCGCCATCGTCGGCATCTTGGCAATCATGCGAATAGAGGCGATCATCCGCTGCACGGGATCGGAGATATCGGTGGAGTCGTGGTAGAATGCAGAAAGCGCGCCGACGCAGCCAGTCATCACCGCCATGGGGTGCGCATCTCGCCGGAAGCCTTGATAAAAACGGCTCATTTGCTCGTGCACCATGGTGTGCCGAGTGACGCGGTTGTCGAAATCCGCCTTTTGCGCCGCGGTGGGAAGCTCGCCATAAAGCAGGAGATAGCAGGTCTCCAGGAAGTCGCCGTGCTCGGCGAGCTGGTCGATGGGATAGCCGCGATACAGAAGGATTCCTTCGTCGCCGTCGATATAGGTGATCTTGGACTCGCAGCTTCCGGTCGATGTGTATCCCGGATCGTAGGTGAACATTCCGGTTTCGGCGTAGAACTTGCTGATGTCGATGACAGAGGGTCCAATCGTGCCATCGAAAATGGGAAACGAGGTTTCCTTATTACCGAGGACGAATTTAGCGGTGTTGATATTAGCGCCGGTTTTTGCATCCATGTCTAAACTCTCTGGTTTGCGGGCATCATCCGGGCACGACATGCTGGAGGTTTTGGTACACGCTCCCCAGCGCAATCTCACGCGTTCTGGCGTAGCTTATCCTCTATTGCGCCGCAAGATGTACTGCAGTCAGTACTGCGAGGCCGCCGGCGCGGTCGTCTGATCAGCGATCCGGGCAAGGCATTCGTCCTTGCCCAGGACGGCCAACACCTCGAAAATGGGAGGGGAGGTCGTGCGTCCGGTGAGTGCGGCACGCAAGGGCTGGGCGATAGTTCCGAGCTTTATGCCGAGGCGTTGGGCGAAATCGCGTATCGCCTGTTCCGTCGTTTCGGTAGTCCAAGGATCGATCGTGCGGAGCTCTTCGCGGAGCTGGGCGAGGATCTCGCGCATCTGCGGGCTCAGCAGAGCCAACGCCTTTTGGTCCAGAGGCAGCGGCCGCTCGGCGATGATGAAACTGGCGCCTTCTGCAAGCTCGACAAGGGTCTTGGCTCGCTCCTTCAACGCGGGCATGACCGTGAGCAGTTGCTGGCGCACATGCGGGGTCAATTTCCTGGCGATTTCCGCGCCTCCGGCGATGTGCGGAAGCACACGCTCAAGCTGGGCCAGTAGCTCGGCATCGGGCGTGTGGCGCAGGTAATGGCCGTTGAGATTTTCGAGCCGGGCAAAGTCGAAGCGCGCCGGCGAACGGCCGACTTGGGCAAGGTCAAACGCCTTGATCATTTCCTCGGTCGAGAAGATCTCCTGGTCGCCGTGGCTCCAGCCGAGCCGCACGAGATAATTGCGCATGGCAGCGGGAAGGTAGCCCATCGCGCGATACGCATCGACGCCCAGAGCGCCATGGCGCTTCGAGAGTTTGGAGCCGTCCGGCCCATGAATAAGCGGGATATGCGCCATCACCGGCACGGTCCAACCCAGTGCGGTATAGATCTGTATCTGTCGGGCCGCGTTGGTTAAGTGATCGTCGCCGCGAATGACATGAGTCACTCCCATATCGTGGTCGTCGACCACGACTGCGAGCATGTAGGTCGGGGTGCCGTCGGAGCGAAGCAGCACGAGGTCATCGAGATGCTCGTTCTGCCATACGACGCGCCCTTGCACCTGGTCCTCGAGTACCGTCTCGCCGCTCAGCGGCGCTTTCAGCCGGACCACTGGTTTAACCCCCGCCGGAGCTTCGGCAGGGCTGCGATCGCGCCAGCGGCCATCGTAGAGTCTCGTGCGCCCCTCACGGCGCGCCTGTTCCCGCATCTGCGCCAATTCCGCGGCTGAGGCGTAGCAAAGGTAGGCGCCGCCCTTCGCCAACAGTTGCTCCGCTACTTCGCGATGGCGGACCGCGCGCGCGTACTGATAGATCGTATCCCCGTCCCAATCGAGCTCCAGCCACGACAGGCCCTCCAAAATCGCGTCAATTGCCGCCTGAGTGGAGCGCTCTCGATCAGTATCCTCTATACGCAGCAGCATTTTTCCCCCGCGGCCGCGGGCGTAGAGCCAGTTGAAAAGAGCGGTGCGGGCACCGCCGATGTGAAGGAATCCGGTCGGGGAGGGAGCAAAGCGCGTAACAACTGTCATAACTGGTCTCGCCAGCAGTCCCAAAGCAGCCTTTGTAACATCATGGGGCGAACGCGAAGGTTCAAGGTGTTCAGGGGCGCGTCCGGCGTATGCATCTTGGCGCATCCATTGGGATTTGCCACATACTCGCGGTTAGGTCAGTTGGAAGCGCAACATGCAAGACCCCAAGCCAGGGCCCGCTGAAAGCGGAGCCGACTTCATCCGCGATATCGTACGCGCCGATCTCGAGGCCGGCCGCTACCCCACTGTGATTACCCGATTTCCGCCGGAGCCGAACGGCTATCTGCATATTGGCCATGCCAAGTCCATCGCCCTCAACTTCGGAGTTGCACAGGAATTTGGAGGCAGATGTCATTTGCGGTTCGACGATACCAACCCTCTGAAGGAGGAGCAGGAATATATCGACGCCATTGAGCAGGATGTCCGCTGGCTGGGCTTTGATTGGGGTGAACACCTCTATCACGCGTCCGACTACTTTGATCAACTCTACGAATGGGCTGAATACCTGATCCGCGCTGGCAAGGCCTATGTCGATGATCAATCGCCAGACGAGATACGCGCGGCCCGCGGCACACTGACGGAGTCCGGCAGGAACAGCCCCTGGCGCGAGCGGGGCGTCGAAGAAAATCTCGACTTGTTCCGCCGCATGCGCGCGGGTGAATTTCCGAACGGCGCGCGGGTGCTTCGGGCCAAGATCGACATGGCGTCAGGCAACATCAATCTGCGCGACCCGGTTCTGTACCGCATCCTGCACGCGAGACATCCGCGCACGGGAGCAAGCTGGTGCATCTATCCGAGCTATGATTTTGCGCACGGGCAGTCAGATGCGATCGAGAAGATCACACACTCAATTTGCACGCTGGAGTTCGAGGATCACCGGCCGCTCTACGACTGGCTTCTGGACAACCTTCCGGTACCGTCGCGGCCTCACCAGTACGAGTTCGCCCGCCTCAATCTCACCTATAGCATCCTGTCCAAGCGGGTTTTGACCGAGCTCGTCCGGGCAGGCCATGTCGAGGGCTGGGATGATCCCCGCATGCCGACACTCGCGGGCCTGCGCCGCCGTGGGGTTCCGCCCGAGGCGCTGCGTGACTTTACCAGGCGCATCGGCGTCGCCAAAGCGAACAGCGTTGTCGATCTTGGGCTGTTCGAGTTCTCAATTCGCGAGGTTCTGAACAGGACGGCGCTCCGGAGAATGGCGGTGCTTCGCCCGCTCAAGGTCGTGATCGAAAACTATCCGATGGATCAGGTCGAGGAACTTGAAGCGCTCAACCATCCCGACGATCGTGCCGCCGGCACGCGCCGCATCCGATTTGGTCGAGAGCTTTACATCGAAAGGGACGATTTCATGGAAGTCCCTCCTAAAAAGTTCTATCGACTGTCGCCGGGTCGGGAAGTGCGATTGCGCTATGCGTATTTCGTGACGTGCCGCGACGTGATCAAGGATGCCAAGGGAGAGGTGGTAGAGTTGCACTGTACATACGACCCGCATACGCGCGGCGGCAATGCGCCGGACGGACGCAAGGTGCAGGCAACCTTGCACTGGGTTTCTGCCCAGGACGCACTTGCGGCCGAGGTACGCCTTTATAATCAGCTGTTCAAGGTTGCCGAGCCGAATGCGTCTGATTTCGCGGCCGATCTCAATCCTGCATCGCTCGAGCTGCTGACCGATGCTCGCGTCGAAGCCGCACTCGCAAGTGCTCAACCCGGTGAAGCCATCCAATTCGAGCGGCAAGGATATTTTTGCCTGGATCCAAGCTCCACCGCCGATCGACTGATCTTCAACCGGACCGTCGGTCTTCGTGACTCCTGGGCGAAGATGCATCCCCGGCCTAGTACGTAGGTCAGCCGCGGTTGTCCGCAGGAAGTCGCCAACCTGTACCGAACCATCTACATTGGATGTTCAATGTAGCGGATCGCGTGTAGGGTTGGGCGCGACAGCGGCCCACTGACCCGGGTACGGGGTCCTGGGTGCTTGGGGTGCGCGATGGCAGGGCAGGGGAAATCGCGCGGAAAAGCCGAGACTTGGCGGCCGTGGGTCCCCCCTTCGGCCCCAGCCATCCCGCGACCCGTTTGGGCGTGGCCGGCCCATGCTGCAGATCTCATTGGCCGGGCCGTAAACCGCATTCGTGAGTGGGTTGCTGCCGAGGCCGGCGCGGGCATGCTGGTCCCCTGGGTCGTAATCATGTTTGGTTGCGGCATTCTCGTCTATTTCAATATCGACCAAGAACCGACCCTTTGGGCAACTATTGTGCTGTTCGCCGCTACCATGCTGGTGGCGGTGCTCTGCCGGCATCGTCCCTTTGGTTTTCCGATCGCTGCCGTTGCCGCGGCCATTGCTGCTGGACTCATGACCCCTACGCTGAAGGGGGTGCTCATCGCACATCAGGTCTTGTCGCAGCCGCTGTGGAACGCCGATGTTGCGGGCTACGTGGAAATCCGGGAGGAGCGCGAACGCTCTGATCGTATCACCTTGCGCGTAGAACGCATTTCCGCCCAGCGACTGAATGGGAGACTTGAACGCGTTCGGATAGCGGTGCGCAAGGGTACTGCCCCGGCAGTTGGAAGCTTCGTCGCGCTAAAAGCGCGACTCTCGCCTCCGCTCGAACCATTGCGGCCCGGCGGCTACGACTTCGCCCGTGACCTGTACTTTCAGCGCATCGGAGCATCCGGTTTCGCACTGGGCCGCATCCGCGCTGAGCAGTCTCCTCAGTTGCCAACGATTTCTTTGCGTTACGCTGCAACCGTGGACGGAATGCGCGAGGCGATCGACAAACGCATCCGCGCTGTTCTGCCCGGGGACGGGGGATCGATTGCGTCGGCGCTGATTACCGGCAAGCGCGACCCGATTTCACCTCAGGTGAACGACGCCATGTACATTTCGGGTCTCGGACATGTGCTGTCCATCTCCGGAT
>CAWJDY010000071.1:0-57731 GCA_963841705.1 uncultured Alphaproteobacteria bacterium | reverse complement strand
GTCGTTGGAAACGAACTATTTTGATGAAAGCGTCGGTTAGGAGATAAAAAGTTACCACGAAATATTCGGAACCAATTTCACTGCCGTCAGTTTGCTGCAACGAATTAGGGAACGAGGATGCGTAAACTGACAGCGTTCTGGTTTATCTGTTTATCTTATGAGCCGGGAGCGAAGTCATGCAAAGCAACATCGAAGCTGAACTTGAATTTCGAATCATGCCGAGCGGAAATGGCCGGTGGTATTGGGAGGTTATTGCCAACGGTCGTAGCGTGCTCAGCCGTGGGCTTGCTGATACCGACACCGCAGCATCCCAAGAAGCAAGGGACGCCGCCCGTAAAGCCAAACTGACACAATAGGCCGCCGCCCCAAGAGAAATTTCGGCTTTTTGCGCTAGGTCAAAACCGGGCGAACTTGTATGAATCCGGGAACGGAACTTGCATTTGCCAGAGCCGTGAGACCATTCCTGCACTCTGTAGCCCGTGGTAGGGGATCGAAACATTACCGTCGCCATGCCCACGAGCTTCCCTCGTGCCCCACCATACCGAGGTCAGGTTGATGATCCGCGAACGTCCAGAAGGATCTTTCCGCCGCGTTGCGCATGCGCGACAGCGTCTTTGATGGACGAGAGCGGGTAGGTCCGGGCCACTGGTATGTGCACCCGGCCGGAGGCGATCATCGTCGCCGCCTGCGCAACTGCTGGCGCAATTTTGGCCGCAATTTCCGGGTGGCCCAACCAAAAGCCCCGCATCGTGAGCGGCTTGAAGATAAAATCCAGCGGGTTGATGGACATCGGACTCTCGCTCATCGCCGCAAAGCTGACGAGCGTGCCGCGCGGCGAGAGCGTCGCTGCGAGCACGCCCGTCGCCGGGCCGCTGACGCCATCGAGGGCCAGGCGGAGTTCCGCTTGACCGACAGTCGCTTTGATCCTGTCCAGGACATTCGGAGAGTCGACCACGACGACGTCTCCGCCGATCGTCTCGAGCTCGGCCACGAGCTCCGGGCGCCGGACGATGTTGACGGTCTTCACGCCACGCGTTTTCGCAAAGGCGATCACCCACCGCCCGACACCGGAATTGGCGGCGTTCTGCACCACCCACTCGCCCGGCTTCAGGTCGACATACTCGCTGAGCAGCAGCGCCGCAGTCGGGGGATTTATCGCCAGCATCGCCAACTGCCGCGGGTCCGCGTCAGCGGGGAGGGCGGAAAGGCCGCCCGCCGATACGACGATCCGCTCCCGCCAAGTGAAGCTGGCAGGCGGCGCCAGGATCCGGTCGCCGACCTTGACGCTCTCCACCCCCGGCCCTACCGCGAGAACCCGGCCGACGCCTTCATTGCCGATGACGGCGGGAAGCGGGGGGCGGAATGCGTAGATGCCCTGCGCGACCATGAGGTCGTTCGGGTTGATGGGGGAAAATTCGACGCCGATGAGAACCTGGTTGGGGCCTGGAGCGTCGGGCTCGGGAATGTCGACATACTGAAGACCGTCGACAGGGTCGCCAAATGATGTGAGCTGAACAGCACGCATATGGGGTGCTTCCTTTTAATCAGGGCATGACGAAGCGCGCGAGGGGTTCCGCTGAGGTCCTCATTATGCCGCTCGACGGGCTCGGCTCGTCGATAGCATTCGCTCCAACGGTTGCTTACTCCGCCGCCGATGCCCACTTTTTCGGCCCCTCAACGACAACGGTATCGAACTCGTCGGGCATGCTGGCGTTGATGATCGGCTCGGCCGACAGCTTCTCCGAGGGCTCGTACCACGGCTGCTTTTCGCGCACGCCGCCCTGCACCGCCTGCACGACCAGCTTGCCTATCTCCTCGCCCTCCAGGGGCACCAGCCTGTTATCGGCGTCGAACTTATAGAGCTGCGGGCAGAAATAAAGGGCATGGATGCGCGGATCGTAGCCGTCGATGACAACGTAGTGCTTCACCCGCAGTAGCAGGTTGTATTTCTTCACGATCCTTCGCTCCTGCGTTGCCAGCGCCACGCGCAGTTTCTCGCGCGACTGACCCACGATCGTTCCCGCCTCCAATAGGATGATCCAGTCTTCTTTGCTGACGTTGTCGGGATGGATTGGGATATAGTGACTCGGAATCTTTCTTCGCAGGACACCCATGGTGTTGCCGATCCTTTCGATGAGCCATGATCCTCGTTGTCGGCACGGGATGTGGCCTACCCGAAGATGGTAACAGTAAGAGACCTTGGTTCCGTCAGCTTCATGACACCTTCTCACAAGTCTCACTGAACCGTGGCCTGGCCGCCACACGCATAATGATACCGCCCAATCGTATCTATGTGCCCGATCTCGATCGGCACTCAGGGCTGACGCGTCTTTCGCCAGAACCGTAGATGTTCCTGGTGCCAAAGCTGGCATCCTCAATGACCCATGTGCTTTGCGGTGCTGGCCGTTAGGATGGGGACGAAATCGCCTCGCATACCGAGGGAAAGGCCAACAATGTCATCCCGATACGGTGGCAGGACTTGCTCCGGAGTTCCTCGACCTGGTCGAGCAACGCAAAAGAGCGCTGAAAGTCGCGCATGAGCAGGCGATGCGTACGTCCCGGTAGGGATTGCCTGGAAACGCTCGTTTGTACATGACCACTCAGAGACTAAAATCGCGAGCCAGATAGTGGCCGCTTTGCCACAGCGCTCCTTGAAATGCGCCTACGGAGGACTTTGTGACGTCCTGCCAAAAAAAGTCCTGCATTGTGTACACTACATTTTGACTAGCATTTGCCGGTTTCAGGGAAGGGGAAGGGATGCGCATCGAAACAGTCGAAACCCCAGCTTCTGTAATTGCCTTTGCCCCTAAAAACGGGTCTTCGGATGCCGCTATGATGGCGGATGATGCCGGACGCGGAATCCTCGCCCTGGTGCAAAGAGCGGCCGATACAGCGAAGGCAGAGTGCGAGCGAGCCATCAGTCATGCCCACCGCCTTTCTTCCGAGTTGCGGGCAGTGGAGGAAAGAGCACGCGAATTTGAAGCAGAGGCGAATTATTTTCGGGAGCGCGCTGCTCACGCGGAAGAATGGCTGGTCCGCATTCACAATGAAGTGCAGCAGATATTCTTTGAGAAAAACGAGCAACGACGCTCTGTCAGCCAAACGAGATGAAATCTTTTCGAGGAGTTCTCGACACGGCATCGCGCTCCTGCCTAGCTCGCTGATCGAGCTGCAGTCGCGCGATCACGCCCTTGCCTACGCGGGCGTCGATCTGCCGGCGGCGCCCCGCGAGCGACAGTGCAGTTAGCGTAGGGCACCCTTCAGCGGTGGCCACATATCCGCGCCGCTGATCGAATGTGACTTGGACCGGAAAGTGCTCAACAGTCAATTGGGTGGTCATTCTGGAGAACTGGCATTTGCGTATGTGCCAAGCAGGTGATCGCTGCGGTCACCACAACACCCACACCACTAGTAAGTTGAATGCGACGGAGACAGCGAGGCTGATCAAAACAATCTTTTTCATCTTTGTATCCAGGAAAATGAGCCCTGCTCTCTCATTCTGCACCGAATCAAGTAACGAAAAGTAAAAGTTGGCCCGGCATCCCTCGTGTGCCTTCAGAGCGCCTGGAGAGGCGTGACTGGATAGTCCTACCTGTACGCGGCGTCTCGAAGCGGGCGTCGCCACGAAGGCCGAAAGTACTGATGCGACTGCCCCGTAGTAGTGCTGAAGCGGGGTAATGCCCGTGGAGCGAAGGGGGTGGGTCATCGCCTTTGAGATCGGGTCAACCGGCAACGGGAGGAACCCGATATTCAATGGAAGGCGGCAGCCTTCGTGCGGTGGCACGAGCCGGATGACGCGAGAATGTCAAGTCCGGATCTGTGAGGGGCTCGGGGTGAAATTCCCCGGGCCTACTCGGCAAAACGCGAATTGCCGTCCAGCGGCCTAATGTCGGCTTCCGCTAGGTGCGGACATGCCGCCCCATAAGCTGTGTTCTGCCATGTGCCACAAGTGATCATCCCCCCTTCCGCCCACCTCTCGGCTGATGTAGCGTAACGGTCGAGCTGCCCAGTGGGACCTGCCGAAGCCCCTATTTTGAGGGCAGCGCTGTGCCGTCGGTGGGCCTGTGCTCTGAATATCGAATTGACCTGTTTTTGCGAGCGCCACCGGCCTCCGCAGGTGAACGGGTTCGCATGCCGTTGTGCTTGCAACATAGTTCAGGGGGAACGCCATGAAACTTCCCCGCCGCAAATTCTTGCATCTGGCCGCGGGCGTTGCCGCGCTCCCGGCCGTGTCGCGCTTCGCATGGTCGCAAACCTATCCGGCGCGGCAGGTGCGCATCATTGTTGGCTTTGCCGCCGGCGGCCCGGCCGATACCATAGCGCGGCTGACCGGGCAGAGGTTGTCGGAACGACTCGGCCAGCAATTTACCGTCGAGAACCGGACGGGCGCCGGCACCAACATCGCGACCGAGGCGGTCGTGAACTCGCCTCCCGATGGCTACACGCTGCTATTGATCACGTCGGCAAATTTCATCAACGCGACGCTCTACGAGAAGCTCAGCTTCAACTTCATCCGCGACATCGTGCCGGTAGCGGGCCTGAGCCGCGAACCCGCCGTAATGCTGGTGAATCTCGCGGTCCCAGCCAGAACTGTTCCGGAGTTCATTGCCTATGCCAAGGCTAATCCCGGCAGCATCAACATGGCATCGGGCGGCAACGGCGCCCCGTCCCACGTTTCCGGCGAGTTGTTCAAGATGTTGACCGGCGCCAACATGGTCCATGTCCCTTATCGCGGCGCCAGCCCCGCGCTGACCGCCCTGCTCGGCGGCCAAGTGCAGGTCTTTTTCTGCCCCTTGTCGGCGGCCGTCGAATACGTCAGGGCGGGCAAGCTGCGTGCGCTCGCGGTCACCACCGCAGACCGCTCGGAAGCGCTGGCCGACCTTCCGACGATGTGCGAGTTCGTGCCAGATTACGAGGCTAGCAACTGGTATGGCATCGGCGCGCCGAGGAACATGCCCGCGGAGATCATCGACAAGCTCAACCAGGAGATCAACGCCGTGCTTGCCGATCAGGGGATGCGAGCGCGGATTGCCGATCTCGGTGAAACGGTACTCGGCGGGTCGCCCGCCGACTTTGCAAAAGGGATCGCTGAGGAAACGGAGAAGTGGGCCAAGGTGGTCAAGTTTTCCGGGGCAAAGGTGGATTGATCCGGCGAACCGCGAGCGATGTTCAGTAAATCCAGTTCGGCGAACCTGGCGAGCCCATGTCGCATTTGGGTCAAAACCCGAACCCCTCGTCAGCCCCATTGGTGCACGAGCCCGAACGGTTCGTAAATCAAGGAACCCGGCCCCCTTGCCGCTGTCTTTCCCTCGACGGTGTTAGCCCCGGTACCGGAGACGATATAATACAGAGCTGCTCCTGAACGGTGGTGTGGCGGATTCGACGGCATCCCGCCCGGAAATGTGACGCGCGTCAGATTGAGATCATAACTGCCCGGCTTCAGGTCGGGGATCGGTACCACCGTGCGATATAATTCCGTTACGGCGGCAGGTGCCGCAGCAGCGGGCCGATCCAGGTCCGATGCCGGAACCAGCAAGAACAGGATAAAGCGCGATGGTTCTTCATTTCCCGTCTTTAGCGCCGCAGTCGTCCCCGCAGCAATGAACAGCCCCTCTGCGGCTCTCAGCATTCTAGTCTCTGCACCGGCCAAGATTTCAGTCGATCCAGAGAGCTGATAGAGGATACTGTTGCCCGGCGAGACGCTGCTCTTCGGGATGAAATAACACCCAAAATATCCGTTGCCTTTTTCATGACAATCACAACCGAGCAAGATTAGGGCTCCAGCGCTGCCAGAGTTTCCAGATTGTGCGTCGGCGCAAACAGGTCGACATGCGGCCATCTCGTACCGACTACAGGAGCCGCACGGTAGCTTCTCGCGTCCTCTTATGGTCAATCGCGACGGTCACGCCAGTCTCCGCCTGACTTCCGCTGGCCCCTCGTAAGCGGCGGTTGAGCGGACATCGTCGACGGTTGGTTGCTGCTCGGTGCACTCTCGGACCGATCTCCTTCACCCCACTGTGCTTTTCGATCCTCGATCAATCTGAGAAGGAGCTGAGCGCCCGTCGCATATGTCCGTTCTGCGTCAAGCTTCTCTTTCAGGTGTTTTTGCGTGGTAAGGAAGCACAGCGCATTGCACACTTCGTCGGGCAGCGGGTCAGTGAATGTATCGACACGCCTGCAAACCGTGCTGATCGGAATGAGTTCGTCCTCCTCGTTAGTTATGCCTGGCTCGGCGCCCATATAGCTCCAACGGACGTACTCCCGGACGGCTGCGAAAAATGCGTCAGCCAGCCGCGGGGATATTGGTTTGTCCATGGCCGCCATCATTGCCGTCGAAGGCCCCCGCTCCTTGATCTGCGACCCCGTAAGCGGCGATCCTACGGGAGACGGTGGCGCAATAAGTTGCTCTTGGGCAGCTAGGGTCGGCTCAGTTGATTCAAAGAGGGGCTCGCCCGCTGTGCTGGAAGAGCTTGGGTAGGTCTGCTCCTCCCCTTGGTCTGTCAGTGTAGGGAACTCCCCTAGATTTCGGACGAGCTCAATGGGCTCCGCTTCTGGCGCTTGGACCGGTTTAAGCATCGTGTGCTGGGCGTCTTCCAGAGCAAGCCGCGCCTGTTCCCAATGCGCTTCGGCCCGACCTTCCGGCCGTCCTTCCTCTTCCCAGAGGCGGTGGGCCCGCGCCCGAATACGCTCCTCGATGAGTTGGTCGTTGGCCACCGTTCGCGTCCGAGGCCTGAGTCGATCCGCAAAATACAACCTTCCCATTCGCGAAAACGTTCCGCTGGACAGCACCATGAACTTGTCGATGCCGAGGTGATCCATCAGACCGAGCTGGTCATCGGTGTATGCATCCCACGGCCGGTCAATCTCGAGCGGGCCCGAGGACTGGCCAGCATTAGCGTTGCGAAGGTCCGACGCGATGCAACGGTACTCTCCCTTGAACTCCTCGATCGCGTTAAAGGGCGCGCGGGCCAGGCCGGAGATCGTCGAGCTCAATCCCCCACCGGCGATGAGCAACAACGGGAAGCCGGAACCGGCCTCCTCATAGTGGATGCGAACGGGGCCTTTTTCGTAGAAGGACATTGCCGCTCCTCCTTGCCCAGTCTGCTGGGCAAACACGCGTGGCGTTGCGGCCATCGCCGTCGCTGCGGCGCCGGTTGTCAGTATGGTGCGTCTGATCGAGTCCATAATCGGCGCCATCCTTGATCTTTTCCGAGCTTGGGGCGACCCGATCAATGCAACGGCTCGAACGCCGTCTCGCGGATTCTGAGCACGACCAGGAACGTGATCGTCGCCGCCGCGATGAGATAGTAGGACGGTGCCAGGTTGCTGCCGGTCACGCCGATCAGCCAAGTCGCGATGAAGGGCGCGAAGCCGCCGAACACCGCCACCGCGATGTTGTAGCCGATCGACAAGGCGGTGTAGCGCACGCGGGTCGGGAGGATTTCGGAATAGGCTGCGGGGCAAGCGCCGGAAAAGAACGACAGAAACACGATCATCACCATCTGGGCGATCAATGCCAGCATAGCGCTCCCCGAGGACGCCATCATGAAAAGCGGATAGGCGAGGATGATATAGCCGCCGGAGGAGAGCAGCAGCAGCGGCTTACGACCGATCCGGTCGGACAATGCGCCCCAGATCGGGATCAAAATCACGAAGACCAGCAGGCAGCTTGTGCCGATCCACAACGCCGAGGATGGCGCCACCTTTGCAATCGAAACGATGTAGCTGGTCATGTAGATGATCGGTATGTAGTAGGCGACGGTGTTGTGCAGCGTGAGGCCGAAGATCGTTAGGGCTTCGCGGCGATACCTGGTGAAGGTCTCGATCAACGGCGCCTCGGCGACTTCTCCATGCTGCTCGATCTCGGTGAACTTGGGCGTGTCGCTGAGCCGCCAGCGGAGATAGGCGCCGAGAATGCCGACCAGAATGCCGAGGAGGAACGGAACTCGCCATCCCCAAGAAATGAACGCTTCGGGTGAAAGGGCCGAGCTGAGGAGCGCGGCGCTCAGGGAACCAAGCAGGAAGCCCGAGCCGACGCTGACTTGCTGCCAGGAGCCGATGAATCCGCGTCGTCCTTCCGGTGCGTATTCCACGATGTAGGAGGTCGATCCGCCCCACTCGCCGCCGGCGGAGAGCCCCTGCAAGAGCCTGAAGACTACGAGCAGAATGGGTGCGAGCACCCCGGCTTGGGCGTAGGTCGGCAGCAGCCCGATTGCCACGGTTGAAAATGCCATGAGAAAAATGACCGCGCTCAGGGCCAGGCGTCTGCCAAATCGATCGCCATAGATGCCGAATAGGACCGAGCCGACCGGCCGCATGACGAAGCCGACGCCGAAGACGGCAAAGGCCTTGAGCAGCGATATGGTCTTGTCGTCGCCGGGGAAGAAGAGCTGCGACATCGTCGTGGCGAAGTAGCCGTAGACGCCGAAATCGTACCACTCGAGCACGTTGCCGATCGTGCCGGCGATAACCGCTTTGCGATTTTCGGCGCTTGTTGCCGTGGCAAGCGTAGCTGCTGTCATGCGGCCCCCACCAGTCAGGGTTAGCTATCGAACACTTGCATCGACCGCTGATTGACCTTTGCGACGCGGATCCGTTTCGACGAAGAGCGGTACGTAGTCTACCGAGTTGGGAGCCACGAGCACGCCGACCTGGCGGGTTGCATTTTGAGGGCCCGCACTCCCCATCAGCGCATCAGTGAGCATGGTAATCTTGCGACGGCTCATCCCCGCTGGTCGCCTTGCCGACGAGGTTCAACCAATTAAAACGGTATGAAGGGAAGTGCTGTATCATGTCAGCCTCTACAACCCGCGCCGGTTACCGGCAATCTCGGTTGTCGGCAAGCCACGGAATCGCTCGGCCACGGTAGATATTGATCGCCAACTGACCCGCGAATCAAGTACAGACGCGAACTCCCCTGGGAGGATAGCGCGATGTCATCGGATCTCACGGAACTAGGTCAAGAGGCGATTGCTGCTGTGTCGAGGGGTGTGGCGGACGGTGCCCCTCTCGTCAAATGCCAGCTACTCGCGTCCGCATTCTACGAAGCCTCCTGATTGAGAATGCTCACGCCGGTTAGTAGTTTGGGTGGGCGAGCACGGCCCAAATCAGGGCGATGAGATGCTGTGCTCCAATGTCATGGTGAGCCCTGAGCCTCGCTACGTGGAGAACTCATTTGGCTCAAAATATCGGCGGAAGGGTCATTAATAGCCATGAGGACGGTTCCCCGTGCTTTGACCGCCCCAGAACTTACCTTCGACCCATAAAGTCCTACGCTTGGCACCAGCAGGTCCACGGCTGCGATTAAATTTTGTCGCTCTGTCGAGAACACGACTCACTAAACAGGCGTTAATTTGCGAGGATGGAGGGCGCAAAGAAGCTTCGGCCACGCCTATGCCGCTCCCCTAGCAAATCAAAACAATCGCCTCGAACTCCTGACCTCCCGACCTCCCTCGACTGTCCGCATCACATCGCGACAGTTGAAATGACCTCATTCGCGCGAAGAACCGGGGAGTCATAGCGCGGTCAGTGAGCAGCCGTGCCGTTAGGCGTCAAACGGCCAAGACTACTATTCGGCTTTGACAACTGGCGGACCGGCGCGGTCGATATCACCTCATCCTCACGGCTGATTTGAAAAAGCAGAATGCCTCCTGAGCGGCTGGCCCTAATCCTGTTCACCGATAGTTTGGGCGTAGGTTTTGCCGTACGGGTAGAAGAGGTCCTTGCGGCCTTGCTGCCATGCCGCTTTGAGTTCGGGCGTTGTGATGTCCCAGTCTGGCCGGCATTTCTTGGTAACAGCACGTAGATCCTGGCGGAGTTCTTCCTGAGTGGGTCGCCCGAAGTACCAGTAGCCATTGTAGATTTTATAAATGACAAGGCCGGGCTCGAGGACAATCACATGGGGGATCATCGGATTATGGGCCGGATCCGTATATTCGGCGATGTCGAGATCTTTTTGGACGATACGCCTCGTGTCCGAGAGGAAGGGCCAGTGAGCGCCGACACCACTGCGATATTCATTCGTCTCAGTGATGTTGTCGGTACTGATCGTGACAAGCCGGCAGTAGCCAACCTCCATCTCGCGATGGAGTTCAAGAAGCCCTTCAGCCTGTCTGCGGTCCTTGGGGCAGAAAGCGCCGCGGCTGAGGACGAGCACCATCGGATGTTGGCCTTGCAGCTCGGAGAGCTTCCGACGTTTCGCCGTGTGATCGGAAAGTTCGTAGTCGGGGAAATTGGCCCCTGGAACAATGTCAGGTCGCATATGAAATCTCCTCAGTTTGATGGGTGGCGCATCAACCTTGCTCCTGCACGTAAGCGAGGTAAGCTTCCCGATCCAAAAGCGTATCGAGTTCGGAAGGCTCGGCGAGCTTGATCTTGTAGATCCAGCCGGCGCCCTCGGCGTCTTCATTGACGAGTTGGGGCTTGCCGATCAACGCCTCGTTTACACCAAGGATTTCGCCGCTTACGGGAGAATAGAGGTCGCTTGCGGCCTTGACAGACTCGACAACGCCGACCGCGCCGCCCTTCTTCACTTGCTCGCCGACGTGCGGGAGCTCAACAAGGGTTACGTCGCGGAGCTTTTCCTGAGCGTGGTTTGTTATTCCAACGGTTCCGACACCGTCCTCGACGATGATATATTGGTGATCCTGGCTGTATCTAACCGGCATGACTTGGACCTTTGCTTGTGCTGTGCGGACAGCGCCCGGCCTTGCCGGGAACTCTGCTAATCAATGACGATCGATTTGGAATGTTCCACGAGAATGTTCCCACGATGAGGACGTAAATGGCTCAGCTGCTCTCGGCGAATGTTGGCCTGCCGCGCGACATCGAATGGAAAGGCAAGACCGTGTACACGGCCGTGTGGAAGGACGCGATCCACGGTCGCCGCAAGGTCGGGAAGTTCAACATCGACGGCGATGGCCAGGGAGATTTGCACGGTCACGGGGGCGAGCACCGGGCCGTTCTGGTCTATCAGATCGATTCCTATCGCTATTGGGGAAAGCAGCTACGGCGAGACGACTTCGTGTTTGGACAATTCGGTGAGAACTTCACGGTGGAGGGATTGCCGGACGATGAGGTCTGTATTGGTGACCGTTATCGGATTGGCAGCGCCCTGTTCGAGGTGACGCAGCCCCGGGTGACCTGCTACCGGGTCGGCATCCGCATGGACGAGCCGCGTATGGCCGCCCTGCTGGTGGAGCATCACCGACCCGGATTCTACTTCCGTGTGCTGGAAGTCGGCGAAGTCGCAGCCGGTGATGAGATTGTAAAAGTCAGCAATGGCCCGGAGCGCATCAGCGTCGCTGAGGCCGATGCTCTACTCTATCTTACCGGTCATTCCCGGGCTCAATTGGAACGCGCATTGCGCATCCCGGCGCTGCCCGCCGGTTGGCGGGATTCCTTCCAGGCGCTGCTGCAGCAGGGACCAAATGACGGGCAAGCAAAGGGAAACCCCGGCCTCTCGGTCGTAAGCCCGCCGCCCGCGTGGACGGGATTTCGCCCCATGCGGGTGTCGCGGATCGATCGGGAAAGTAACAGCGTGTTTTCCCTCGTTCTCGTGCCCGCTGACGGTGAACCGTTGACGGCTGCCCTGCCTGGGCAATTCGTGGTTCTGCGCCTTCCTATTCAATCCGGCGCGCCGCCGGCATTGCGTAGTTACTCGCTTTCGGATCTGCCGAGCACCGAGCATTATCGCGTAAGTATCAAGCAAGAAGAAAAGGGCGTCGGCAGTACCTATCTGCGCACTCGAATAAAGCCAGGGAGCAAATTGGAGGTGAGTGCGCCGCGTGGCAGCTTCACACTCCGTTCGGGCGGGGAGCCGGTCGTGCTCCTAAGCGGAGGAGTTGGAGCGACGCCGGTTTTGGCAATGCTGCACGCCTTAGTGGCCGAGAAGTCAAGCCGCCGAGTTTGGTGGCTCCATGGAGCACGCAATCGTGAGGATCACCCGTTCCGAGACGAGTCGCGTGCTCTGCTACAAAAGTTGAAGTCCGGCCACAGCTACATCCACTACAGCAGGCCGGGGCCAGATGACCAAAGGGGTGTCGATTTCGACGCTGCCGGGCATCTAGCGGTTTCCGCGTTCGACGAGATCGGCGTTCCGCGTGGAGGCCAATTCTATCTATGCGGCCCCGCGGCGTTCTTGCGCGAGCTGACCGCCGACTTAGCGGCGTGGGGTGTGGCTGCTGATCATATTCATACGGAGATATTCGGCACGCTTGATTCCATCACACCGGGGATGAAAGCCGAGACGCATTCTCCGCATTTGCCTGCGGAACCGGCGGGTTTCGGACCGCAAGTTTCCTTCGCGCGGAGCGGACTCACGTTGCCTTGGAGTGCAAAATATCAGAGCCTGCTCGAACTTGCGGAAGCATGCGATGTGCCTGTGAGGTGGTCCTGTCGAACCGGGGTCTGCCACACTTGCGAAACGGCGCTGATTGCCGGCGAGGTGGACTACGACCCCGAGCCGCTGGATCCGCCCGCGAAGGGAGACGCGCTTATTTGCTGCTCCCGGCCTCGGGGCGAGGTGGTGCTCGACCTATGAGGGACGGACGCAAGATGCGAAGACCGCCTCAGCGGTCCTGTGATCGTGCCGATTGGGGGATTCCTGTGATTGTGACGACGTTTCCACGCACTGTGCGCGTTATCGAGCACACGTTGATCCCGTTGAAGGACGGCACGAAGCTGGCGGCCCGCATCTGGCGGCCCGATGATGCCGAACAGAACCCGGTTCCTGCGATCCTCGAGTATCTCCCCTACCGCAAGCGCGACGGAACATACGAGCGGGACGCGTTGACGCATCCGTATCTGGCCGGCCACGGCTACGCCAGCGTGCGCGTTGATCTTCGAGGTTGCGGCGAGTTGAGTGGCTTGCTGTTCGACGAGTATGCCAAGCAGGAGCAGGACGATGGCGTGGAGGTGATAGCGTGGTTGGCGGCGCAACCCTGGTGCAGCGGCGTTGTCGGGATGATGGGGATCTCCTGGGGCGGCTTCAATGGACTTCAGATTGCGGCACGCCGCCCTCCGGCACTCAAGGCCATTGTAACCATCTGCTCGACCGATGATCGATACGCGGACGATGTGCATTACATGGGCGGCACGCTTCTTGCCGCCGACGGGCTCGAGTGGGGCTCGTTCTTGTTCGGCTCGATGTGCCTGCCGCCCGACCCGATGCTTGTCGGCGATCCCTGGCGGCCGATGTGGCTGGAGCGCCTCGAGAACGTGCCGCTGTTCTTCGAAACTTGGTTGCAACACCAACGACGTGATGCGTATTGGAAGCATGGATCGGTCTGCGAGGATTACGCGGCGATCCAATGCGCCGTGTACGCCGTCGGCGGCTGGACCGATGCCTACAAGAATGCAATTCCACGCCTGCTCGAGCGGCTGAGCGCACCTCGCAAGGGTCTCATCGGGCCATGGGCCCACGGGTATCCGCATTTTGCGCGTCCCGGCCCGCAGATCGGCTTCCTGCAGGAGATGCTGCGGTGGTGGGATTATTGGCTCAAGGGCATCGATACTGGCGTGATGGATGAGCCCATGCTGCGCGCTTGGATGACGGAAAGCGTAAAACCTGCGTCCCGTCACAAGGTGTTGCCGGGCCGATGGGTTACCGAACCTTCATGGCCTCCGCCGGGAATCACACCCCGGCGCCTCTTCTTGACTGGCGAGGGGCTGCGAGACGAGGCGGCACACTTCACCGCTCGTTCACTGTGCTCGTCACAGACCGTCGGTAAATGTTCGGGAAGCTGGGTTCCGTTCGGACGTGGACACGACCAGGCGGAGGATCAGCGCGACGACGACAAGCGCTCGCTGGTGTTCGAGACGCCGCCCCTCGATACGCCGATCGAGATCCTCGGACCGGCGATCGTCACGCTCGACGTTGCGTCCGACAGGCCGATGGCGAACCTAGTGGTTCGCTTATGCGACGTGCACCCGTCCGGTGAATTGCTGCGGGTCAGCTACGGCGTGCTCAACCTCACCCATCGCGACGGACACGACGAGCCTGCGCCGCTGGCCGTGGGGCAGCGCTACCGGGTGCGTATTCAGCTCAACGATGCCGGCTCGGTGTTCCCGGCCGGCCACAGGATCAGGCTTGCGCTATCCACGGCGTACTGGCCGATGATCTGGCCTGCTCCCGAGCAGGCGACCTTGCTGATTTCGGGCGGCACGCTCGAACTGCCGGTACGGGAGCCCCGGGCCACGGATGCGCTGCTCTCGCCGCTGCCTGGTCCCGAGTTGGCGCCGCCCGAGAAGCCGACGATCATCCGTCGCAGCGATCTGCGTATCGAGCGTATCGATCGCCTCGGGCTTGAATTGGGCACGCACGATGACTCGAAGCTTCACGTCGAGGAGGGCGACCCGCTCAGCGCAGTGAACGACCTGCGACGGACGTGGACGGTGTCGCGGGACGCATGGCAAGTCCGCATCGAGACGCAGATGCGGCTCTCGTGCAACCGCGATGTCTTCATGCTGCAGGGAAGCTTGCGCGCGTGGGAAGGCGCCAACGAAGTCTGTCGTCGCAAATGGGATCGCGCTATTCCTCGCGATTTCTTATGAAAATGTCGGCCCTCGAGCCAGTGGTACTCGATCGTCACGTTTTGGCCTTCGACGTAGCCGGTTTCGTTGAGGCCTTTGCGGAACGCGGCCCGCACGGGCAGTGGGGGCATCGAGGAACCCGCCGTCGACCCTGCTGCGCAAGCACCGCGAGCGGCCACGCAGTCTGTCGAACCGCCGAGTAGCGCGATGAACTCGCGCCGTTTCATCACGGTGACCCCAAACCCAAGGATCACAGGGAGTATAGCAGGTGGGGTTGTGCATCGCAGCAAAAGCAGCCTGCTCATGTCCGAGTTGGGTCAAAACGCGAATTGCCGTCCAGCGGCCTAATGTCGGCTTTGGCCAGCTGCGAACATGCACTCGTGGACGCTGCAACAAGAGAGTTGCAAAATCTTTTTGCGTCTCACCCGCAGAACACGTCCTTCTGCTCGGTCAAAGCAGCGCTCCAACGCAAATCTCACGCGGCTGGACGCGCTTCATCGACCATCGCAGCGGCAATCTTTTCCGCCAGCATGATGGTCGGAATATTGGTATTGCCGCGCGGCAGGCTCGGCATGATCGAAGCATCGACCACCCGCAGCGCTGCGATGCCGCGGACGCGACCCACGGCATCGACCACCGCGTCGGGATCATCCGCGCGCCCCATGCGGCAGGTGCCCACGGGATGGAACATGCCAGCGACGTTCTCGCGGATGTGCTCCGCCAGCGCATCTTCGTCCTCGACCAGAGTAGCGAGATCAACCCGCCGATCGGCAAGGGTCGAGAAGACGAGCCCGGCAAGCGGCGGCACAAGATCGATCAGCTTTGCGATCAATGCACTCCTGGCCTTGTTTGCGGCGCTGATGCGGTTGAGGCGACGCAATCGATCGGTGAATTTCACCGGGAAGGTCAGCCCGCCGATGGCGCGGACCTTCTCATGCGCAAGGATCTCGACCGCGCGACCAAAGCCCTGCATGAACCGGCGCAGGTCAAGCTCCTCTGCGGTGAAGTTGAACTCGACGCGGGGATATGCGGCGTCGCGCGCGGGTAGCGTGACGCGTCCGCGCGCGACGGGCTTGAGCAGGGTCGGAGCGAGATTGGCAACCTGCATGCCCAGAGGCGACCAGGACGTCTTGCATTGCACATTGATGTACATATCGCCAGCCGGAGCGCCGGGCAGCCCTGACGAGTAACGGAACGCGGTCATGGGATGCGGCCGCACTGATGCGGCCTGGCGCGCTCCGGGCCGTTGCAGCAATCCAATGAATATGATGGCGTGATTGGAAAGATTCTCACCCACACCGCGCAGATTGGCGCGTACGTCGATCCCGATCGCGCCCAGTTGCGCCTGCGGTCCGATGCCGGAGCGCAGCAGAAACGCGGGCGAATGGATGGCGCCGGCCGCCAGGATTACCTCGCGCGCGGCAAATTGTTTCTCCTCGCTTTCGAATCTCACCGCAACCCCGGTCACGCGGAGGCCGTCGAAGGTGAGGCGCGTTGCTGTCGCGGCATTGATGATGACGAGATTGCTGCGCGCGCGGACGGACGAATCGAGATAGCAGATTGCCGCTGAGGCGCGCTTGCTCGGCCAGTTGCTCATCGGCACGGCGCCATAGCCGTCGCGAAAATCGGCATTCATGTCGGCGATGAACGGGATCTGTCGCTCCTGCGCGAAAGCGTGCACCGCCTTTGACAACGCCGCCCAATCCGCGGGCGCGGTGCGGCGGATCGGCACCGGGCCGCCCTTGCCGTGGAGCGGGCCCTCGAAGTCCATGTCGTGCTCGAGCTTGCGAAAGAACGGGAGCACGTCGTTCCAGCCCCATCCATCGGCGCCGTGGCCTTCCCATTCGGCGTAGTCGTCGGGTGTGCCGCGGTAGGCGACCATCCCCATGACCGAGGAGCCGCCGCCCATGATGCGCGCCTGCGAGTAGCTCACCGGTGGGGAATTGTCGCTGCGCCGCCAATGCACCTTCAGACCGGGCCAGAAATAGTCGTCGTTGTAGTAGGAGGTCGCGTAGGTATCGAGCACGTCGGCCGGCTCGCGGCCCGGCGCCGTGTCCTGCCCCGCTTCCAGCAGCAATACCTTGCGCGCCGATCGTGCGGACAGTCGATTGGCGAGCACGCATCCGGCAGCGCCCGCGCCGATGATGATGGTATCGAACTCTGGTCCCAACTTCTGTCAGGCTTCGTGCACCGATTCGATGAGATCCCTGGTTCGCGCTATGTGCGGCCAGGCAGAATTGAAATCAGCGACCAGCAATTTGAAGTCCGGCGATTCAATGCGGCTGCGCAACGTTGCCAGATCGGGGAATTGATACAAGGCATAGTGCACAGACGGATCGCTCCGGCTCCAGAAGCGCCAGCCTTTCTCGGCCTGGAGCTTTTCCATCGCGAGCGGCAGATGGCCCGTCGCGTACCAGCGATCAAATTTCACCCGATCGGATTCGTTCACAACCTCCGCACGAACCATGAAATATGCTTTGTTGGCTTCCATACTGCATCCCATCTCGAACTTCAGCTGTGCATGCAGCGGAAAGCGCTCAGCTTTGCAACCCGCTTCCTGGATCGCACGCCTGACCACCTCTGATCACATCAGAGTGTCATAATCTTCGTTCAAGGCCCACCCTGCTTTTGCGCCACCCTCGGTTAGGATAATATAGCTCACTGGACCTGCCTCATAGCATGCTGCCGGTTTGCAGGTCACCCACTCTCGCTCTCATGTCGGGCGCATTTTGCAACTGGCGCGCGTTGCGTGTCGCACGCCGGCGCTTCGGCCGAGAGCCACAAGGAGGCTGACATGGGATTGATGGATGTAATCAACGGAGTACTGAATGGACCGCGCGGTCAACGCCAACCCAGCCGCGAGGGTGGCGGCGGGATGTCACCGATGACGATGGCGCTGCTGGCGCTGCTCGCCTACAAGGCACTCAAGGGACGCGGCGGCCCGGCTCACGCTGGCGCCCCACAACAGCCCACCCCTGGCGGTCGGACGGCTTCCCAGCTGCCGGGCGGTAACGCCACGACCGGTGCTCCGTCCGGGGGGCTCGGCGATATCCTGGGCGGATTGTTAGGAGGGCGGACCGGTGGTGCCGCTTCGAGCTCCAGCTTGCAGGATATGATGAAAGGAGGACTGGGCGGACTGCTCGCCGGGGCCGGTGCCGGCAGCGTCCTCAGCGGCGGTCTCGGTAACCTGATGAAGGAGTTCCAGGACCGCGGATACGGCAATGTCGCCCAGTCCTGGGTCGGCGCCGGACCGAATCAGTCGATCGCGCCCGACGATCTGGAAAATGCGCTTGGTAGCGAGGCGCTCGATACGATTGCTCAACAGACCGGCATGAGCCGCTCCGAGCTGCTCGCGGGCCTGAGCGATCACCTTCCCGAGCTCGTCGATCAGCTCACCCCCAACGGCCGCCTACCGACTCACGAGGAGGCGGCCCGCATGGCGTGACCACGCAGGAGGTCACGCCCGCGTGCGAAACGATTGCGCCGTAGGGGGCGGGTTTCAACGCCCCTACGCGCCCTTCTCGCACTTGTTCATGAAGCTCTTCTTTGCAGCGCCGGCGAGCTTCTTGCCGTTCTTGCCGACTGCTTTGGGCTCGCATGCGTCGCGCTTGCATTTTTGCAGGAAGCTATCCTTCGCGGCACCGGCAAGGGCTTGACCGTTCTTGTCCACTGCCTTGCTCTCGCAGGTATCCTGCGCCAGCGCGGAGCCGATGGCGAAAGTCGACAGCAACGCGACCAGCATCACTTTTCTCATAATCTTTCTCCTCATGACAACCACGGGAGACAGGCGCAGAAAGCCAGATCATCTCCCGGTGGTCCCGTTCGATTTCTAGCCAAGAACGTGTATGCCGTCCACGGGGCATGGCGATCCAACCAGCACCGCTCCCCACGCATCGGCTGGTGGAGGCCTCGCGCTGACTCATCAGTCGGCGCGCGCCCCGGTCAGCTTTATCACTGCTGCCCACTGCGCTTGCTCGCGCGCAATGCGCGCCGCGAAATCCTCCGGCGATCCGGTGCGTGCCTCAAAGCCCAGCTTCTTCAGGCTCCTTTGCATCTCGCTCGATGCCATCACTGTATTGGCGGTCGCATTGAGCTTGCGCACGACAACCTGCGGAGTAGCAGCCGGCGCTACAAGACCCATCCAGGTCTCGACCGGGTAGCCGTCAAGCCCAAGCTCCAACAAGGTCGGCACTTGCGGCAGATCCGGCAGACGCGTTGCGCTCGTTACCAGCAGCGGTCGCACAGCGCCTTGCGCGATGTACGGCATCAGGATCGCGAGGCTTTCACAGGTGATCTGCACCTGCCCCGAGAGCAGGTCGGGCAGCACCTGCGCGGAGCCGCGATACGGCACGTAGACGATGTCCGTTCCGGTCCTCGCTCGGAAGAATTCTCCGAGCAATTGGGTCGGAGCGCCCAACCCGGCTCCATGCCTCAGCTTGCCAGGATTTGCCTTGGCAAAGGCCACGAGCTCCGCAACCGAGGTCGCCGGCACCGCGGATGACACCACGAGCAGGTTCGGCAAGGCGACCAGCATCGCCACCGGGACAAGATGCTTGACCGGACCGAAATCCGGATTGCTGTACAGAGTGGGATTGATTGCGAGCGACGCTGTGCTGCCGAGCAACAGCGTGTAGCCGTCGGGTTCAGCGAGCGCGACGGACTTCAAGGCGATCGTTGTTCCGGCGCCAGGGCGATTTTCGATCACCATGCTCTGCCCCAGATGGACCGACAGCGGATGCGAAATCAGCCGCGCCACGGTATCAACGGTGCCGCCCGCGGGAAACGGAACAACGAGCTTGATCGGCTTGTCCGGGTAGGATTGCGCAACCCCGGGCGAGCAGAGCTCGGGCATCAAGACCAGCGCGAGGATTGCGCAGCCAGCTCTCCGTATCCAAGCCATCGTGCTCACGTCTGGTCTTTACCTCGCGGTGCGGGACGCGCGCATTATTGCGGAGCCGGCTCTGGCGATGCTGCCCGCGTCGCTCTCGATGTCACGCTCGCTTCAAACCGATTGGCCGTAATCATCAGATTTGCGACCATGCTGGCGACCAGCAGGCGTACCGGCGCGAGCACCGGAGTTCCGGAAACCGGCGCAAGCGCGATCTCCATCTCGCGACCCTCGGACAGATATTTCACCAGCGGCGTCGCGCCGCTATGGCCTGCGAGAGGGACAAAGGTCAAGGCGCATACGACCACGGGACCCTTGTATCCCTGATCCTCGGACAGCTTGTCCATGCGCTTGAACGCGAGCCTGAGGTCGTAACGAAGGCGGCCATCGAACACCGGGAGCGTGCGCCGGCACGCCTCTTGCGATAAGGCGCCGTCGGTTCCCGCTGCCGGGACGAGCATGGCGCTGAGCGGATCGATAATGCCCTGACGCTCCTCCTCCGCCGGCGCGCCCGCGCCGATGGGCGGGGTGAGCTCAAGCTCCTTCACGCTTCCGTCGTCCAGCACCATTCTCACATTCTGGATTTGGGCTTCCGATTCTATTTTTGAGGTGAAGGATGTCGGGACCAGCCGACCATCTCGGACGACCCCATGCGTGCTCAGGGAAGCCGATCCGTTTAGCAGGATCCGCATGACTCCCCCGGCACGGCCGGTCACGGTGATGGAATACTCGTTCTCCTTGAGCTCGGCATTCAATGTGGCTGCGCCAACCGAAATGCGGGCGAATGTGATGGTATAGGCAGCCTCCAGCCTGCTTGCGGCAGAGGTCTCATCCTGCGCGGCGGCCGCGCACATGGGTCCGAGTGCGCAGCAGACAACCAGGATTGCACCGTAGGCGGGGGCCGGGAAAACAAGCTTCGTAGTCTTCATGGCATGCGGCACTCGCCTTTTTCTACGCACACCTAAACGATAGAGAATAACCTACAGGAGGTCGTTGCACCTGTCGGAACGCCCTCGCCGATCATCGAGAAGCTGAAGAACGCGATTCAGGCGGCTTTGCAGTCAGCGACGCTGCAGGAGCAGTTCGCGCGCGAAGGCGCCTCGGCGGTCGAGATAACCTCAGCCGAGTTCGGCACTACATCGAGACGGAGATCACCAAATGGGGTGAGGTGGTCGAGAAGAGCAAGATGCGCCCGCAATAGGCGTCATTCGTCCAGAGCTGGGAAATAGCCAAGGCTGAGCAACGCCACGGTGGCCACAAAAAGAACCATCGACATGTACGATCCCCCGCTGAATTCTGCTCGTATATGCAAGCATGCCAAGGTGGCATGACTTTGGCGGCAATTCAGCGACGCCGGCGGCGGCAAAAAATCACTGGCGTGTTGCGATTCTGCACACTGGGCCGTCTCCGACCCACCAGAAGTGCCGGTCTACAGCGGAGTTTGCTCGAATTCTGCTCTCCACCCTGACCGCCGTTGCTGCATGGCTCACTCTGCGCGGTTGGCCGGTTTTGAGAACACAAGTTGTGTTTGGGTGACCATTGCCACGAGCTTGCCGTCGGCGGTCGTCACCCGCGTCTGCCATACCATGGTTCGGCGCCCTCGATGCAGGGGCGTAGCTTCGCCAACAATGCGGGCCCCGACCGGCGCAGAGCCGATAAAGTTGGTCTTGCTTTCGATTGTGGCGGTGGCGCTGCCTTCGCTCAGGTTTGCCAGGGTTCCAAGCGCGCCCAGCGTGTCGGCAAAGGCCATGATGGCCCCGCCGTGCAGTACAGCCGGCCGGGTGCAGAGATCGCTGCGCACCGTCATCTCGCCCACGATTCGTTCCGGTGCGGCACTGACGATTTCGATGCCGAGGAGTGCCGCGAAAGGCAGCGGCACCTCCTTCAATCGCCGCATCAGATCCATTCCAGTGTCCTGCTCAACTTGGCGCAGGGGGAGCCCGACAGCTTAGCGGGCTTTGCGCTCCACCGAAATCGATCGCGACCCGGCGAGCCGCTCGTCTCCGCCTTTTGATCGAACCGGGCTGGTCCGCGGACGCCGGCAACGCCCTCCGCACGCCTTCCGCACGCCGTTGACGGACGAGGACGTCGAGATCACAGTCGTGGGCAGCTGCAGGGAGAAACGCCATGAAGGCGATGACCGGGACAGCGGCGGCGGCGACCACGACGCGCAAGCCGCTCTACACCCACCTTTACTTCCAGGTATTGACCGCGATCATTCTCGGCGTGCTGCTCGGTCACTTCTATCCGCATATAGGCGAGCAGATGAAGCCGCTGGGCGACGGCTTCATCAAGCTCATCAAGATGCTCATTGCCCCCATCATCTTCTGTACGGTGGTGCACGGCATTGCCAGCATGGACGACATGAAGAAAGTCGGCCGCGTCGGACTCAAGGCCTTGATCTATTTCGAGGTGGTCACCACGCTTGCGTTGATCGTGGGCCTGCTGGTGATCAACATTCTGCAGCCCGGCAGCGGCATGAACGTCGACCCCCGTACCCTCGATACCAAGTCCATCCAGATCTACACGACCACGGCGGGCCAGGAGACCACGGTCGACTTTCTCCTGCGCATAATTCCGAACACAGTGGTCGGCGCGTTCGCAGAGGGCGAAATCCTGCAGGTCCTGTTCTTCGCGATCCTGTTCGCCTTCGCCCTGTTCATGCTGGGCCAGCGCGGCAAGCCCCTCCTCGACCTGATCGATACCATCTCGCACGCGTTGTTCAACATCGTCGGCATCATCATGAGGGTAGCGCCGCTCGGGGCTTTTGGCGCAATGGCTTTCACCATCGGCAAGTACGGCGTCGGCACCCTCGCCTCCCTCGGCAAGCTGATGGCAGTGTTCTATTTGACATGCCTCATCTTCATTTTCGGCGTGCTCGGCGGGATCGCGAGGCTCGCTGGCTTCAGCATCTGGCGGTTCATCAAATACATCAAGGAAGAGCTCCTGATCGTGCTCGGCACCTCGTCCTCCGAATCGGTGCTGCCGCGCATGATGAACAAGCTGGTGAACCTGGGCTGCAAGGAGTTGGTGGTAGGGCTCGTCATTCCGACCGGCTACTCGTTCAACCTCGACGGCACCTGCATCTATCTGACCATGGCCGCCATCTTCCTTGCGCAGGCGACCAACACGGAGCTCACGTTGTGGCAACAGCTCGGGATCATCGCCATCCTGCTGCTGACGTCAAAGGGAGCGGCAGGAGTGACCGGCAGCGGGTTCATCGTGCTTGCGGCCACTCTTTCGTCGGTCGGGCACATTCCGGTTGCGAGCATCGCGCTCATTCTGGGAGTTGATCGCTTCATGTCCGAGGCCCGCGCGCTCACGAATCTCATCGGCAACGGCGTGGCTACGGTGGTGGTTTCCAAATGGGAAGATGCACTCGACGAGAGACGATTGCGCGAGCACCTCAAGCACGAAACGGAAGTGGAAGCGGATGCACCGGAACAGGCACTACCAGCCTAGGCTGCAACAGGCGCGGCAATTCATCCACGCATGCCGGCTCTGGCTCGCTTTCTGCGCAGCGGCCACACTGGTCTGGTCGGCGCCGGCGCGCGCGGGAGAGCCGAACTGGCCCGACCACCTCGCCATCGCCACCGCATCGCCAGGGGGCACCTATTATGTCTACGGCGAAGGCGTGGCCAAGATCCTGAGCCGCAGCCTGAACGTTCCCACGATCCGGTTGGCCACGGAAGGCCCCGCTCAGAACATCGCGATGCTTGAAGCCGGCGAGGTCGGGCTTGGCTTTGTCACCATGGGAATTGCGCTCCAGGCCTGGAACGGCACCGGTGAATGGGCCGGCAAAAAGCCGGCGCGTTCCTTCCGGGCCATCTTTCCCATTTACGATACGCCTTTCCACCTCCTCGTGCTGCAAGAGTCCGGAATCCGCGGGATCGGGGAGATCGCCGGCAAGCGTGTCGGTATCGGGCCGCGCGGCGGCACCGCCGCCGCCTACTTTCCAGAATTCTTCAACACGCTGAAAATTGGCGCTGCGCTTGTTTTCGGAGAATGGGACGAGCTGGCAGCGCAGATGCACCGACGCGAGCTTGATGTGCTCGCAGTGGCGGCGGGCGTTCCGTTTCCTTCCTTCGTCGAGCTTGAAGCCAAGGAGAAGGTCCGGTACGTGGCATTCGCTCCAAGCGAGATCGCAGCACTGCGCCTCATCATGCCCGAGCTCACTCCCTCGCGCATTCCCGCCGGAACGTATCCGTCACTGCTGCGGGAATACCAGACGGTCGGGCTCTACAATTTCGCCGTTGCGCGCGCGGACCTCCCCGACGATCTCGTCCATGATGTCGTCAAAGCGGTCTTCGACAATCACGAGGAGCTTATGGAAGCGCACGCCGCGGCGGCATCCACCATTCCGGCCAATATCGATCGGAACTCGTTTCTGCCGCTCCACCCCGGAGCGATTCGCTATTACCAGCAGATCGGAAGGACGGGTCAGACCGACTAGGAGATCGAGGTCCCGCTTTAGTCGCGGGCATAGCCGATGAGCGGTTTCTTCTTTCGGCCCAGCAGGATCAGGATCGCTGCGACAACGCCGAGCACCAGCCAGACCGGCTGATCAAGAATGTAACGCTTGACGACGCCCTGCCAGAACCACGGCCCAATAAGCCGCTCAATGAGCGGCTGCAGCGCCGACAATGAGCTCTGGTGGATATTGGCCCAGGTCGCACCGGTGGTGCTGATCGACAGGCTCTGATCGGCGACCCATTTGGTCCCGTCATAAACCAGGAATATGAATGCCAGGGCGAGCAGCAGGAGCCCCACAAATCGAAAGACAAACCTGATCATCCGAACGCCGTGTTAAAGTTAGCAGACATCAGCGTGCATCGATTACCCTCCTCGCGCCAAAGGTTCAATCGGCCAAAGCTGGAGCTTTGTCGCAGGCGTCCCAGGCGCGCATCTGCAGTCGCGGCTGCGTGACTGGCCTTAGCTCGCCATTGGGCTCGCCCAGCCGCTCCCTTGAGCGGTCAGTGTCCCTTCCGCTACGGTGAGCGTTTCAACCGTTCGTGACGGGGTTGCAAGGGGTTTCGATGGGTTCCAAAGGCGATGGGACGCGGCCGACCTTCACTGACCAGGAAGCATTGCTGTTTCACAGCCAAGGCCGGCCGGGCAAGCTCGAAGTGGTGGCGACAAAGCCAATGGCCACCCAGCGCGACCTTTCCCTTGCGTATTCGCCCGGTGTTGCCGTCCCGGTACTGGCGATCGCCGAGGACGAGAGCCGCGCCTACGACTACACCACCAAAGGAAATTTCGTCGCGGTCATCACCAATGGCACCGCCATCCTTGGCCTGGGCAATCGCGGAGCATTGGCGGCGAAACCAGTCATGGAGGGCAAGGCGGTCCTGTTCAAGCGATTTGCCGATATCGACTCCATCGATCTCGAGCTCTCCTCCGAGGATCCCGATGAGTTCGTGGATTGCGTCAAGCTGCTGGGCAAGAGCTGGGGCGGCATCAACCTGGAGGACATCCGGGCGCCCGAGTGCTTCATAATCGAGCAGCGACTGCGCGAGTTGCTCGACATCCCGGTGTTCCATGACGATCAGCACGGGACCGCCATCATTGCGGCCGCCGGGCTGATCAATGCGCTTCACCTCACCGGGCGCGACATCAAAAGCACCAAGCTCGTGTGCAACGGGGCGGGCGCCGCCGGGATTGCCTGCATGGAGTTGCTCAAGGCTATCGGTTTTACGCCGGGCAACATCATCCTGTGCGATACCAAAGGGGTCATCTATGAGGGGCGCACGGAGGGGATGAACCAGTGGAAGTCGGCGCACGCGACGAAAACCTCGGCGCGAACACTGGCACAGGCCCTCGCCGGTGCGGATGTTTTCTTCGGGCTTTCGGTAAAGGGGGCCATGAGCAAGGAGATGGTGAAGTCCATGGCGCACAAGCCAATCATCTTCGCCATGGCCAATCCCGATCCGGAAATCAGCGTCGAGGAGGTAGCCGAGGTCCGCACCGACGCGATCATGGCGACCGGTCGATCCGATTATCCGAACCAAATAAACAATGTGCTCGGCTTCCCCTACATCTTTCGTGGGGCGCTGGACGTGCGCGCCACCGCCATCAACATGGAGATGAAGATCGCGGCGGCACGCGCACTTGCCGAGCTTGCACGCGAGCACGTGCCCGATGAGGTTGCTGCGGCTTATGGCACTCGGCCGAAATACGGTCCGGATTACATCATCCCGGTACCGTTCGATCCACGCCTGATCTCGTTCATCCCGCCCGCCATTGCCAAAGCCGCGATGGATACCGGTGTCGCGCGCCGGCCCATTGTCGACATGGATGCCTACCGGGCACAGTTGCGCTCGCGCCGCGATCCCATCGCCGGCTTCTTGCAGCGGGTCTACGACCGGCTGCGCCGGCGTCCCCAGCGCGTGGTTTTCGCCGAGGGCGAGGAGGAGCAGGTGATCCGCGCGGCAATGAGCTTCGTGGTGCAGGGGTTGGGAACGGCCCTCCTCGTGGGCCGCGAGGAGCGCGTGCGCGAGACCGCGCGCCATCTCGGCATCGAGCTCGGAAGCGGCATCGAGATCATCAATGCCCGATTATCGAAGCGCAACGCGACCTACGCGGCCTATCTCTACGAGCGGCTTCAGCGCCGGGGTTTTCTGGCGCGCGACTGCCAGCGGCTGGTCAATCAGGACCGCAATCACTTTGCGTCCTGCATGGTGGTGCTTGGGGATGCCGACGCCATGGTGACCGGGGTCACGCGCAATTTCTCAGGCGCACTGTCCGACATCAGCCGCTGCATCGATGCCAAACCAGGCCACCGCGTGATCGGCATTTCGCTCGTGCTCGCACGCGGGCGCATGGTGCTGGTTGCCGACACGGCGGTCACCGAAATGCCCAACGCCGAGGGGCTTGCTGATATCGCCATCGAGGCGGCAGGGGTAGCCCGCAGGTTTGGCTACGAGCCACGGCTTGCGCTGCTTTCGTTCTCGACCTTCGGCAATCCGCCGGGCGAGCGCGTAGCATTGGTGCAAAACGCGGTGCGGATGCTCGATCAACGCCGGGTCGATTTCGAATACGACGGCGACATGGCTGCCGACGTGGCGCTCAACATGGAGCTGCGCGAGCCCTATCCCTTCTGCCGACTATCCGGGCCCGCCAATGTATTGATCATGCCGACCTTTCATTCAGCCTCGATCTCGACCAAGCTGCTGCAGGCGATCGGCGGGGCGACGGTGATAGGTCCGATCCTGGTCGGGCTGGATCGCCCGGTGCAGATTGTACCGCTCTCGGCGAACGACGCCGATCTCGTCAACATGGCCGCACTGGCGGCCTTCAATGTGAGCGGTTGAGACGCTGCCATGACCCGCATCCTCAAGGAAACCAAGCTCAAAGGCGTGATCGCCGCGATCGCGACTGCCGTTGGCCCAGACGGCGCACCGGATTGCGGCCGTTCCACCGGGCTTGCGCGGTTTCTGCTCGCGAATGGCTGCGATGGGCTCAATGTGCTCGGGACCACGGGGGAAGCGACCTCGTTCTCGCTCGATCAGCGCAAGGGCGTGATGTCGGCCTATGCTGCCGCCGGGCTGCCGATGGACAGGCTCATGGTCGGCACCGGCGCCGCCGCTCTGGCCGATGCCGTCGCATTGACCCGCCATGCAGCGGAGCTTGAATTTGCCGGAGCGCTTCTGCTGCCTCCATTCTACTATAAAGGGGTTCCCGACGACGGGCTGGTGGCGTACGTCGAAGCCATCGCGCAGGCGACGGCGGGCACACCAATCCCCCTCTACCTCTACAACTTTCCCGCCCAGTCCGGCCTGAAGTGGCATATCGGCCTGATCCATCGGCTCCTTGCAGCGCTTGCAGGGCGAATGGCGGGACTCAAGGATTCCTCGGGAGACATGGCCTACGCCCGCCAAGCCGCCGAGCTTTCCGCAGACTTTAGCGTATTTCCTTCCACCGAAGCGGTGCTGATAGAGGCGCGCTCCGGTGTTTTCGCCGGGTGCATATCTGCAACTGCGAACCTCAACGCCGACCTGTGCGCTCAGGCGTGGCGCAACGGCAATCCGGACGCGCTCAATATCGCGGTGGCGATCCGTGGATTGTTCGATGGCCGGCAGCTGGTACCGGGTGTAAAGGCCCTGCTCGCGCATATCCACCGCGATCGCGCCTGGGCGCGGGTGCAAGCACCGCTTTGCGCATATTCGGAAGCGGAACAAACCGCGGTCGCGGCTCCTTACGACCGTTTGCGCGCTCCCGCCGCCACCGGCGCAAGCGCCATCGCATGAGGCGCTGGCGGCTTCGTTGACGCTTATCGCAGCGAACACTATAAGCCGCGGCGCGATGGGGTCGCCCTTCCTTTACCCACCGCATTGATCTTAAGGGCGGGTACCCGCCGCCTGCGGTGACGGAGGAAGAGCTAGACACATGGCCAACACCAGTTCCGCCCGAAAGGCAACGCGCAAGATCGCGCGCCGGACCGAAATCAACAAAGCACGCCGCTCCCGGATGCGCAGCACCGTGCGTAGCGTCGAGGAAGCGATTTCGGCCGGGGATCGCAGCAAGGCCCTGGCTGCGCTCAGGGAAGCCGAGCCGGTGATCATGCGATCGGCGCAGAAGAACATAATTCATCGTAACGCGGCCAGCCGAAAGATATCGCGTCTTACTCACCGCATTGCCAAGCTCGGCGGCTAGGCGCACATCAATCGTTGAGCTGGCACGTTTGCGGGACGGGCCATTGTATTAACCAGCGTTGTAGATCGGCCGCACTGTATTGGCGAGCATTGCTGAACCGCCACGGGTATCGCGCCGCCATGTCTCAGATGACAATTGGGTTACCCTTCATTTCCGCTCAAGGAAATGACTGCTTACAGAATGGCTTAAAGGGAAAGCGTGGCAAAGGAGTTGGGATAATCGCAGGTTCCCGGCCGCCGCTGAAAATATGCGCGGCCGTGGCCTTGCGCGCCGCCAGAGCGATCGGCCGTCAACAGCCAATTAAAATTGCGCATAGAGTCAAGCACTTGCCCCCGCAGTGACAAGGATCGCGAAGTCTGCGGCCGTGAATTTCAGCACCAATCAAGCTAGTCTGCGTCTTGCGTAGCATTGCAGGGGTCTCGCTTTTTGCTATTTTCAAGTCGCCGCCGGGATACTGGCGGCCTTCAGTAAACGGTTCGTAATCGACCTCCTTCCCGGACAGGCGCACAATAATCACCTGTCGGCGTCAGGCCTTTTCGTCCTGTTCACGGGACTTGGCGAGTACGGGCTGCGTTTGGGTTCGTGGCGTCCAGAGTTTTACTGAAAACGGCTGCGTGAAAAGTAGTCTGAATACTGGAAGCGTCTGAGATACAAACCCTCGCGCCAGGCGGCGGCGATGGACAGGGGGTATGATGACAAGACGACGAGGTGTGACAGGTGTAATCCAACGGTGGTTTACACCATTCCCGTTTCGCTCTGTTAGTGCGGTTCATGGGCCCGCCCCGCCCGGAGGGTGAAGCTCCAGTTTGGTCTGCCGGCGTATTTTGCCCCAGCGCCCGCAACATCGATCCCTTCGACACGCTATGTCCCTGGAGCCTGCTGCATTCATCTGCGGCCCTGGTGCCCTCACGCGTCCGCCTCAATCCGTACAAGAGCACGAAGAAGATGACGAGCACGGATCAACAGCTATGGTTGCGGGTAAGGGATCGGCTTCGCGCTGCGGTGGGAGACGATATTTATTCCAGCTGGTTCGCGCGGATGGAGCTCGAAGGCAGCGAGGGAGAGACCATCAAGCTCTCGGTTCCGACCCGATTTCTGAAGAGCTGGATCCAGTCTCACTATGCCGAAAGAGTGCTCGCATGTTGGCAGGCTGAGGATTGCAGCTATTCGCGGGTAGAGCTCATCGTTCGCTCCTCCGCGATTCGCTCCGCGCAGTCGAGAAACACCTCGCCCGAGACGACGACTGCCCCGCGGGACGCCCGGGATCTTCGCGTGAACGGCACCGATCTGCGCCCTTCGGGCCCACCGACCTTGGGGGCCCATGATCAACTCGGCGGTTCCCCCCTTGATCCACGGCTGACGTTCGAGACTTTCATCGTTGGGCGCTGCAATACCCTGGCGCACGCTGCGGCGCGTCAAGTCGCGATGGGCCGGCGCGGCGAGGTGGTCATGTTCAATCCCCTTTACGTGCATGCGGGGGTTGGCTTGGGAAAGACGCATCTGCTCCAGGCCCTTGCCTGGAGCGGCAATGCAAGCAGCGAGCGCAAAGTGCTCTATCTCACGGCCGAAAAATTCATGTACGGCTTTGTATCCGCTTTGCGGGCACAAACCGCGCTCGCTTTCAAAGAGTCGCTGCGCTCGATTGATGTGCTGGTGATCGATGACATGCAGTTCCTCCAGGGAAAATCGACACAAGCGGAGTTCTGCCACACCCTCAATGCCCTTATAGACTCCGGACGACAGGTGGTGATCGCGGCCGATCGGCCGCCGTCCGATCTCGAGAGCCTGGAGGAACGTGTGCGCTCAAGGCTCGCCGGGGGTCTGGTAGTCGAGATGGCGTCTCTCGGCGAAGAGTTGCGCCTCGAGATTCTGCGCTCGCGGGCGGCAGCCGCGAAGCAACATCATCCCGGCTTCGATGTCCCGCCGCCCGTCCTCGCGTTCATCGCCAGGGCCGTCACCCATAATGGGCGCGACCTCGAGGGCGCGCTCAATAAGCTGCTCGCCCACAGCAAGCTTACGGGCAACCCGATCACGCTGGAAATGGCCGAGCGCGAAATCCGCGACCTGATCCGCCCGCAGGAACCCAAACGCGTCAAGATCGAGGACATACAACGCGTGGTCGCCCGGCAATACAACGTGAGCCGCGCCGACCTGCTCTCGTCCCGACGCACCGCCAACGTGGTACGCCCGCGTCAGGTCGCGATGTATCTGGCCAAGTTGCTGACGCTGCGCTCTCTACCGGAAATCGGACGGCGTTTCGGCGGCCGAGACCATACCACTGTCCTGCACGCCGTCCGGAAAATCGAGAATCTGGTGACTACCGACAGCGCGCTTGCCGGAGAGATCGAGCTGTTGAAGCGACAGTTGCAGGAGTGAGCGGCGGCGCTGCTGCGGGCTCGGCTGGGGCTTGTTCCAATGCGCCGGGTTTGGCCATATCCCTCCTACGGTTCGCAGCTTTTCCTGCGGTTCGCAGCTTCATCGGAGTGGCGGCCTGCCCACCGAGGCGGCCCGGCTGAGGCGCCTGGGCAACCAGCCAACTCTTGCGGAAATAGCGCGCACGCGCCAATTTCAGCATCCAATTTCATTGCGGGACAAAAATAATGAAGGTCACCGTCGAGCGGGCAGCGCTGCTCAGATCGCTGGGGCACGTTCATCGCGTGGTCGAGCGTCGCAATACGATTCCCATTCTCGGCAACGTCCTGGTCAAGGCGGAAAATTCGAAGCTGGCGCTCAAGGCTACCGACCTGGATCTGGAGATGACCGAGACGATAGCCGCCGAGGTCGGAGCTCCCGGCTCTACCACCGTGCCGGCGCACATGGTTTATGAGATCGTGCGCAAGCTGCCCGAAGGTGCCCAGATCGGGATCGAGAGTTCCGGTGATCGCTCCATGATGGGAATTCGCGCCGGTCGCTCGCGTTTCACTCTGCAGACCTTGCCGGAGAGCGACTTCCCCGATCTTGCCGCCGGGGAGATGACGCACACGTTCACGCTTGCCGCGACCGACCTCAAGCGGCTGATCGACAAGACCAGCTTTGCGATCTCGACCGAGGAAACCCGCTACTATCTCAACGGAATATACCTGCACCCGGCGGGCACGGCGAAAGCCCCAACCTTGCGGGCGGTTGCAACGGACGGCCATCGCCTCGCCCAATTCGAGCTGCCGCTTCCCACCGGCGCGGCTGGCATGCACGGCATCATTGTTCCCCGTAAGACCGTCGGTGAGGTGCACCGCCTGATCGCGGACGGCGGTGCGGAAATCAAGGTCGAGCTCTCCCAGGGAAAAATCCGCTTTTCGCTCGAAGAGGCGGTGCTCACATCCAAGCTCATTGACGGGACTTTCCCGGATTATGGCCGGGTCATTCCCATTGCCAACGACAAGCTGCTTACCGTCGACAAGCAGGGCTTCGAGCAAGCCGTTGACCGCGTATCTACGGTCTCCAGCGAGCGCGGAAGAGCGGTGAAGCTCTCATTGAACAACGGCAAGCTTACGCTTTCGGTTACCAATCCGGACTCCGGCAGCGCAACGGAGGAGATCGAGGCAGAATACGGATCGGAGCCGCTCGATATCGGGTTCAACTCACGCTACCTGCTCGATATTGCCGCTCAACTGGACGGTGAAGCCGCGGTCCTCAAGCTGGCCGACCCCGGCTCTCCAACGCTCATTCAGGACCGCGACAACGAAAGCGCGCTCTATGTCCTGATGCCGATGCGGGTGTAACAGGGATCAGGGATCAGTTATCAGGTATCGGCCTTTTCGCCTGAGTTGCTGATTCCTGAAAACTGGTACCTGATGCCTGGCTGCGCCCGCATCCGTCGCCTGACGCTCACCAGCTTTCGCAGCTACCGCGCCGCGCAGGTCGACGTCAGCCCTAATTGCGTTGTGCTTGTCGGCGCGAACGGTTCCGGCAAGACCAACCTCATCGAAGCCATCTCATTTCTTGCCCCGGGTCGGGGCCTGCGCCGTGCGAATCTGGAGGACGTCGCCTTCTCCGAAGGAGACGGAACCTGGGCGGTCTCAGCCGACGTCGACGGCGCGCTCGGACCTGTGGTTTTGGGCACCGGGATCGAGCCTCGCGTGCATGAAGACGCAGCGTTCACGCGCAGGTGCCGCATCGACCGCGAGCCGGTTGCATCCCCTGCCGCCTTTGCCGACCATTTGCGCGTGATCTGGCTGGTGCCGGCCATGGATGGATTGTTCAACGGCCCGGCATCGGAGCGGCGCCGTTTTCTCGATCGGCTGACACTCGCCATTGACGCCGAGCATGCAGGTCGCGTCATCGCCTTGGAACGCGCCCTGCGGTCACGCAACCGCCTGCTTGAGGATGTACGACCCGATCCGCACTGGCTCGACGCCGTCGAGCACCAGACTGCAGAGCTGGCGGTGGCGGTAACGGCCATGCGGGTCGAGACAGTCGCGCGGTTGCAAGCGGCTCTTGCCGCCCGCCAGAAGCCGTGCTCGTCCACGTTTCCAGCTGCCGAGATTGCACTCGAAGGCTGGATGGAGAAGCTCGTCTCGTTGCACCCCGCGGTGGAGATCGAGGACCGATATCGCGCCGTGTTGCGCGACAATCGCGCCCGCGATGCGGCTGCTGGACGAACGCTTGAGGGGCCGCATCTTGCCGATTTGGCGGTTCGCCACGCAGACAAGGGCACGGCCGCTGCCGATGCATCGACCGGAGAGCAGAAGGCGCTGCTGATCGGGCTGGTGCTGGCGCATGCCGGCTTGCTGGCCGAAATGACGGGATTTGCGCCGGTACTGCTTTTGGACGAAGTGGTCGCGCACCTCGATCCCGCCCGCCGATCGGCGCTCTTTACGGAGCTGGAGAAGCTCGATGCGCAGACCTGGATGACGGGTGCGGATGCGGCCGGCTTTGCCGAGCTGGCGACGAAGGCCGAAGTTTTCCAGATATCGCCTGGCCAAATCACGAGACGAAGCGATTAGCTGCAAACGCGAGGTGCTGATGCGTGCCGCCTATTACGAGCGAAATGGAGCCGCCCGGGATGTGCTGCGAATCGGCGAGGTCGAGATATCGCCGCCCCAGCGCGGCGAAGTCCGAGTGCGGCTGCACGCGTCGGGGGTCAACCCGTCCGACGTGAAAGGCCGTGCCGGGCTCACTCGCAAGATCGTCTTCCCGCGCGTGATCCCCCACAGCGACGGAGCAGGCGTCATCGAGGCAGTCGGCGAGGGCGTTTCGCCCACCCGTCTCGGCGAGCGCGTCTGGATCTGGAACGGCCAATGGCGGCGTGCATTCGGCACCGCGGCTGAGGCGATCACGCTGCCGTCCGAACAGGCGGTACTGCTCCCCGCCAATGCAGGCATGGAAGCAGGGGCATGCCTGGGCATTCCGGCCTACACCGCCTACCAGGCCGTGGTCCTCACCGGGGCGACGGACGGCTCGACCGTTCTTGTCGCCGGAGGTGCTGGCGCGGTTGGGCATTATGCCATCCAGCTCGCGAAGAGACGAAAGGCCGTCGTGCTCGCCACCGTAAGCTCATCGGCCAAGGCAGAGCTCGCCCGGCAAGCAGGGGCCGATTACGTCATCGACTACAAGCGCGAGCGCGTCGGAGAGAGAACCAAGGCAATCACCGCCGGCCGCGGCGTGGATGCGGTGATCGAGGTTGATCTCGCGGCGAATGCAAAGCTTCTACCGGAGGTCCTGGCGTCAAACGGCGTCGTAGCGATCTACGGCAGCGGTGCCCCTGAGGTTGCCCTGCCCTTTCAGTTCCTGCTGCAAAACACCATCACGATGAAGTTTTTTCTGGTCTACGAAATGCGCCCGGAGGAGCGCGCGCGTGCCACAGAGGCGATTACGCGAATGCTGGCTCGCGGCGAGCTCATCCACAACGTGGCCCAGACCTTCGGCCTCGACGACATCGTTGCGGCTCATGAGGCAGTGGAATCCGGCAGCGCCATGGGCAACATCGTCGTCGCGATCAGATAGGCAAACCCCGCAGTCTCAGCGCCTGCTCTGGGGCATCTTCTGGAGGTGCTGCTTGAGCTCTGGCGCATGGCGATCAAGCGCCCTCCTGATCTGCTTGCGGTCGATACCCTTGGGGGTGACGCCCCGCTCGACCGCCTCATCCATGCGCTTGAGCAGGTCGAGATCGTGCTCGTCGCGATACGGCTTAAGGTCCAGGTCGGCTGGCACCTTGGTCAGACGCTCGTCGCCGATCTTCCTCACGTATTTCTGCATGAAGCGGTCGTAGTCGCGCCACAATATGCCGGCGGCGCGGACCGCCGCCTCCTCGGCGCGCGCGGCGATCTGGTGAGCGTGCAGGTAATGCAGATTGAGCTGGTCGATGAGCGTCTTCTCCACCTCCTCGTGCAGAATCAAAAATCGATCGGTATCGATCTCGCGTCCGCGAAATTTCATCGTCCGCGGCATATGCCGATCGATATAGATCGTCTTTCCGTCCTTGCTGTAGCCGGCGAGATAAGGAACATCGTGGTCGCGATCGAGACGCTTGACCCGGCGCACGACCGCATCGAGCGCTCGATCCAGCATCAGGCTCGAAATATACCACTCGGGAATGCGAAGCTTCTTGTGCGGCGCTTGGGGGTGGCAAAAGTCCAATGGCATCGGTGGCGCTCCTTCGGCCTGGCAAGGGAAGGATATTCTCGATGCCGGGGGGCCAAGTCCAGCACGCAGTCTTGCAAAGCTGTGGAACAGATACTGGCTTGGCCGCTTGTTCTCAGGAGTCCTTTCAGCAACGAAAGCGAGTTTAGCGTAAACGAGGTCCCAGCTTCCCGAAAAGAATGCAGCTGAAACAACAGCGCTGAAGCAAATCCACGACGCGATAGACCTGATCTGCGAGGACGCCGCGCGCGCGGAGCTGTGGGCCGGCGCGCTGATCGCTTTCGCGCAACCTATCCCGGAATGCGGGTCCGTTGCCGGGTTTTCATTGACTCCAAAGCGTGCTTGAGCGCGCGTCCCGAGGCTCTGTCGGCCCTCCCTCAGGACAGCGGGCCCGGCCATTGAAATTCCATAAATAACAGTTACTTAGAGGGTACCTTTTGGGCTGTACGGCAGCCCCTTTTCGTGCCAGACCAAGCCCCTGTTCTGGTTGCCGTTTTGCTCCCGATTCGAAAGCTGCCCATGGCTGAAGCCGCCCGCCAGACTGACCCTATTGCCTCCGATTACGGGGCGGAATCGATCAAGGTGCTCAAAGGCCTCGATGCCGTGCGCAAGCGGCCCGGCATGTATATCGGCGACACCGATGACGGCTCCGGCCTGCACCACATGGTCTACGAAGTCGTCGATAACGCCATCGACGAGGCGCTTGCGGGCTTTGCCAAGGAGGTATTGGTCACCCTCAATCCCGACGGCTCCTGCAGCGTGCGCGATGACGGTCGCGGAATCCCGACCGATATCCATCGCGGCGAAGGCGTCTCGGCTGCCGAGGTCGTCATGACCCAGCTCCACGCCGGCGGCAAATTCGGCGAGGCGCACAATGTCGCCAATCCGTACAAGGTCTCCGGGGGGTTGCACGGCGTCGGCGTCTCGGTCGTCAACGCGCTCTCCAGCTGGCTCAAGCTCACGATCTGGCGCGACGGCAAAGAGCATTTCATCGAATTTCGCGACGGCGAGGCGCTCGCCCCGCTCTCCGTCGTCGACGCGGCCCATGACAGGCGCGGGACCGAGGTCACGTTCCTGCCGAGCACGCAGACTTTCACCATGACGGAGTTTGATTTTGCCACTCTGGAGCACCGGCTGCGCGAGCTTGCGTTTCTGAACTCGGGCGTGCTCATCGTGCTTTCGGATCGGCGCCACGCGGTCGAGAAGCGCGAGGAAATGCGCTACGAAGGCGGGGTCGAGGCCTTCGTCCGATATATCGACCGCAATCAGACGCCGCTCACCCCGGCGCCGATCCTGATCAAGGCGGAGCGGGACGGGATGGTCGTGGAGTGTGCGTTGTGGTGGAACGAGAGCTTCCACGAGACGGTGCTCTGCTTCACCAACACCATTCCGCAACGCGATGGGGGTACCCACCTCGCCGGCTTTCGCGGCGCGCTCACGCGTCAGGTGACGAGCTACGCCGAGAGAGGCGGGGCGGCGCAGAAGGAAAAGGTTGCGCTCACGGGGGACGATTGCCGCGAAGGGCTCACCGCCGTTCTTTCGTGCAAGGTGCCTGATCCGAAATTTTCCTCCCAGACCAAGGACAAGCTGGTGTCCTCCGAGGTGCGCCCGGTAGTCGAGAACCTGATCAACGAGGCGCTGCAATACTGGTTCGAGGAGCATCCCTCGGAAGCCAAGGTCATTGTCAACAAGGTCGTCCAGGCGGCTGCGGCGCGCGAGGCAGCGCGCAAGGCGCGCGAGATGACGCGAAAGTCGGCGCTCGGGGTGACTTCGCTGCCGGGGAAGCTCGCGGATTGCCAGGAGCGCGATCCCGCCAAGTCGGAGATCTTCATCGTCGAGGGTGACAGCGCCGGCGGCTCGGCCAAGCAGGGCCGCGATCGCGCCTTTCAGGCCGTGTTGCCGTTGCGCGGCAAGATTCTCAACGTCGAGCGGGCCCGTCTCGACAAGATGCTCTCGAGCCAGGAGATCGGAACGCTGATCACCGCGCTGGGCACCGGTATCAGCGACGAGTTCAATGCGGAGAAGCTGCGGTATCACAAGATCATCATCATGACCGACGCCGACGTCGACGGCTCGCATATCCGCACGCTCCTGCTCACGTTCTTCTATCGGCAGATGCGCGAGCTCATCGATCGCGGGCATCTCTTCATTGCGCAACCGCCGTTGTACAAGATTGCCAGGGGAAAATCGGAGCAATATCTCAAGGACGAGCGGGCGCTGGAGGATTATCTGATTGCGACCGGCCTCGAAGATTCGGTCCTGCGGCTGTCCTCCGGCGAGCACCGCGCCGGCGCCGATCTGAGATCCCTGGTCGAGCAGGCGCGCAGCATTCGCAACATCTTGAATGGTCTGCATAGCCGCTACAACCGCAGAGTAGTGGAGCAGGCGGCCATTGCCGGCGTGCTTACGCCCGGGATCTTTGGCGATCCGCGAAATGCCGTGGACGCCGCCCGCTACATCGCCCGTCGTCTTGACGCGCTTTCGGAAGAGACCGAGCGCGGCTGGCAAGGCGAGTTCCGGGAGGGCGAGGGATTTCACTTCGAGCGCAATGTGCGCGGTGTTGCCGAGGTTGCCGCGCTCGATCAGGCACTGCTCGGCTCGGCGGATGCGCGCAAGCTCGACGAGCACGCGCCCACCTTGCAGCAGGTCTATCCGCGGCCTGCGGTCCTGAGCCGCAAGGAGGAGGAAATCCCGATCCACGGGCCGGTTGCGCTGTTCGAAGCGGTGACCAATGCCGGCCGCAAGGGTATCTCGCTGCAGCGCTACAAGGGTCTTGGGGAAATGAATCCCAACCAGCTCTGGGAGACCACGCTGGATCGCAATGCTCGTTCTCTCCTCCAGGTGAACGTGAAAGAGATCGACGAGGCGAATATTCTCTTTGACGAGCTGATGGGCGACAAGGTCGAGCCCCGCCGCGCCTTCATCGAGCAGAACGCGCTTTCAGCCAGCGTCGACGTGTAGACGGTTTTTTGCTTACACCAGCGCTGCCCAGCCGCAGGCACGGCGGCGCGCTTCATCGGTCTTGCGCCAATAGGTCTGCCACGCGCCGCTCGGGCCGATACCATCGATGGCGGCAGGGCCGGTGATCTTTGCGGCGGTGGCGGCATCGAGCACCATCAACGGCTTGTGTCCGTTGCTGGTCGCATCGATGGCATTGCGCAAAATACGCCGGTATGCGCTGATTGCCTTATCGGATTGGCCAAGATGCTCCTTGGCGCGGTCCGCGATCGGCCCCATGGACTTACACGCCCACTGGTCATGCACGTTGATATCCGTGCCCATGCCGGTGAAGGTCGCATGCTCCTGCTCGTTGGGATCGAAGCCGTAGTCGTTGCTCTTGTTCTTGCGCGGGATGTAGTCGGGAAGCTCATAGAGCGCGAGGCGCTGGCGACGCATCTCGTCCTTGTCCACCGGCGCGCCGAAACTGGTGAAGATCGCGTACCAGTAGTGCTTCTCGTCATCGATGGGAACATGCCACTGGGTAATGGTCATCTCGCTGCTCATCGGAATGGTGAAGGCATGCGGGAAGATGAGATTGGTCACGCGCACATGGCTCTTGGCATCGCTGATGCGGCGAAGCGTGACGATGCGCATCCCGAACTCGGTCGCCTCGACCTCGATGTGGGGCCGCGGAAATTCACGCATGATTCGCGTCATCGGCATCTCGGAATCGATCGACTTGTCGCGAAACAGCTTGCCGTAGCCCTTGTCCGGCTCCTCGTCGTGAAAGAAGCGGTGAAGAAAGGAGGTGTGCGCCGGGTCGATACCGACTTCCAGGGACTGCAGCCAATTGCAGTCAATCCTGCCCTTGAAGGCGAAGGTGTGGGTTGCGGGCGCGGTGAAGCAATCGAACTTCGGAAACGGCGGCGGCTCCCCCTGCCCCATGTAGGCGAACAGGATCCCGCTCTTCTCCATGACCGGGTAGGCCCTTTGCCGGATGTTCACATGCATGCGACTGTCTTCGGGCTCAGCCGGGGTCTCCAGGCATTGCCCGGTGACATCGAACAGCCAGCCATGGAACGAGCAGCGCAGTCCTTCCTCCTCCAATCGTCCGAACGCGAGGTCGGTGCCGCGATGCGGACAGGAGCGCTCGATCAGGCCGTAGCGGCCGCGGCGATCACGAAAGGCGACCAGGCTCTCGCCCAGCAAGCGGACCGGCTTCACAGGGCGCGGGCCCGACAATTCGTCGACCAGCGCGGCCGGCTGCCAGTAGCATCGCATCAATCTTCCCGCGGGTGTGCCGGGTCCGGTACGGGTGAGGCGGTCGTTCTGTTCAGCGCTGAGCATGCTATCCCTTTAACCAGACTCTCCGTGATCGCTCAGTGCCCCGGCAGCACAGTCACCCTAGGCGAGGTGGGCAGGGTTGTCTTGGACACGACCATCGAGGGGATTTCGCTCATTTCCACCGGCCATATCTGGCGCACGCGTTCCAGAAAGCGGTTGAGCGTGAAGGTGCTGAAGAAATGCATGGGAATCATCTGCGGGGCCTTGAGCGCTTGCAGGACCTCGATCATCCCATCGAGGTCGAGGGTGTAGCTGCCGTCGACCGGCACGAAGACGATGTCAACGCGCCCGATCTCATTGAGCTGCTGCTGGGTCAGAGTGTGATGCAGATGCCCGAGATGCGCGATGCACATGTTCGCGATCTCGAAGATGAAGATCGAGTTGCCGTGCCGCTCGGTACCGCCCTGCCAATCGCGGATGTTGGTCGGGACGTTGCGCACGCGAACGTCGCGAAATCTCAGGTCATGACGCGCCGGCTGCTCCGGCGTCGGACCCCAGCCGCGCAGCACATGCTGGATCGCCGGATCGGGGTGATCGGTGTAATGCGTCGGGTGGGCGTGGTTCATGGTGACGATGTCCGGCAGGACCGGCGGGCGGACGTAATCGTTGTAGTCCGTTGCGATGCGCACGAGCTGCGGGCTCTCGATCAGGAATGTGGCATGACCCACATAAGTGATGCGGACCTGATCGGGATTGAGGGTTGTCTTGAGGGCTGTGGGGAGGACGCGGGCCTTTTCGGAGGCGACCAGACCGGGGCAGCTCTCGACCATTTCCGGTTTTGCCGACGGCGCCTGCACCCGCTCGAAAGCAGCCGTCTCGAAGGCGGGAAGCGCAAAAAAGCCGGCGAATGCACTCACAAAGAAGACGGCATGTGATCGCAACATGTGCCTATCCTTGGCGCGCGCATTCCCGACGTAAACTGAACCCTGCTGATCCTCAACGGCAGATTTGCACGAATCCGGATTCGGTACCACTGGTCCGGTGTCAGCGACGGCGGGCGCGCTCCTCCGGCACGATCGAGAGGACTTGCCGGCTGCCTTCGCGCAAAACTTCGATGCCTGCCTTCTGACCAATTTTCTCACCGGCAAGGATGCGGATGAGATCGTCCGCCCCGGTAACGGCGCGGCCATCGAGCGAGACAATGACGTCGCCGGCGCGCAGCCCGGCATGTTCCGCCGGACTTCCCGGTTCCGTGCTGGCAATGACGACAGCGCTTTCCTGGCTGAGTGCTGCCGCATGACGAAGGCGGCGAGGGATCGTGAACTGCTGCGCAGCTATCCCGATATACGCCCGACGGACGCGGCCATGGCGAACCAGCTCACCCAGCACGAAATTAGCGGTGTTCGACGCCACGGCAAAGCAGATACCCTGGGCCCCCATGATCACGGCGGTGTTGATGCCCACCACCTCCCCATGGGATGACACGAGCGGGCCGCCGGAATTTCCTGGATTGAGCGCGGCATCGGTTTGGATCACATCGTCGATCAGCCGCCCCGAACGCGAGCGCAGCGAGCGGCCCAGCGCGGAGACGACGCCGGTCGTGACGGTTGATTCGAATCCGAGCGGATTGCCGATAGCGATCACGAGCTGACCGCGTCGCAGCAGCTTGGAATTGCCGAGCGCCGCCGCAGGTAAAGTGACCGAGGCGTCGACACGCACGAGCGCAAGATCGGTATCCGGATCATCGCCCACCACGCGCGCAGCAAGCCTGCGCCCTTCGAGGGTGGTGACGTCGACGCGGGTTGCTCCGCCAACAACGTGACTGTTGGTGAGCACGAGGCCGTCCGGCGCAACGATAACCCCCGACCCCGTAGCGCGATGGGCAGAGCCGTCGCGCGCTTTCACATCGAGCTGCACGACCGCGGGGCCCACACGATCCACTACATCGATGACGGCGCGGGAATACGCGTCGAGGAGGAGTTGGTCCTCCTGGGGGACCGAAGCGGTAGCCGAGGAATTGGAAGGCGTGTCGAGCACTGAGTGACCTGGGGACCAGCTTGTTGGCTGCGCCGTGACCGATCACGGCGCTCGCGTGAGAGATCATCCAACGCGTCAGTGATATGGGGTCGACCGGCACTGGCGGAAAGGCCGCAATATCCTAGCCAACCGGGCAGTTGGATTACGGCCACAAGATGCTCATCTGCGCGACGGTAACAAGAGCCGGAGCACATAAATGCAGACAACAGCGTTGAGCACCCTTTCTGCCGATGTGGCGTCTATCGCCGCGCAAGCGTCGCAATCAACCGTCGCACTGGCGCATCGCGGTCGCTGGTTCAGCGGCTTTCATTGGCGTACGGACGTGATAGCAACCGCAGCCGAGCTGGTGAGGGCCAAGCCAGGCGAAACCATCACCGTGCTCACAGCGTCGCGGGAAACCGTCGAGGGCACGCTCATTGGACAGGATCCGAGCACCGACCTGGCATTGATCCGGCTACAGTCGAGCGCCCATCCGGTTTCCACCCCGAGCAGCGCCGGCCCCTCGCTCGGCGAGATCGTGGTTGTCGCCGGCCGAAGTCCGCATGGCTCCACATGCGCGATTGGCTTTGTTGGACTGGCGGGCGGGGCTTGGCAGAGCATGAGGGGCGGCGACATCAGCGCGCGGGTCTGGCTGGACATCCGGATGATGCCCCATGCCGAAGGCTCCGCCGTGCTCGACGCCCGGGGATCGTTCATCGGGATGGCGGTCTACGGGCCGCGCAGACGTGCTCTGCTGATCCCGACGGAGACGATTGAACGTGCTGCGCAGGAGCTTCTCGCGCACGGGCGCATCCGGAGGGGCTATCTTGGCGTGGCGGTACAGCCGGTCGCCGTTCAGCCTGCTTCGGAAGGTGCCGGCAGAGCAAACAAGACCGGTCTGATGATCGTCAGCTTGGATTCGGCTGGACCGGCCGTGCAGGCCGGGCTGCGGCAGGGAGACCTTGTGCTGGCGCTCGATGGCAAGGTCATGGAGTTTGGTCGCAGTCTCGCTCGAATGTTGCGCAGAGCTGAGCCCGGAACCACCGCGGAACTGGCGATCTCGCGCTCCGGCCAGGAGATCGCGGTCAGCGTGGTGCTGGGCGAAAGGCCGACAACGTGAATGTCGCTCGCGGCGCCGACGGAGAGGGCCCGCCAAAAATCGCGGTTGCACTCCTGATTGCAGATGAAGGGCTTCGCCAGCGCGCCTTGGATGCCCTCAACGGTGGCAGTTGTCGACTGACTCCGGTTGCGGATTTGGAAGCGGCTGACGTGATCATTACCGATCATGAGATCGAGGTGGACGTTCCTGAAATCTTTCTCGGCGACCGAGAGGCCGTTGCTGATGCCATGCGCAAGGGCTGTGTCGGCGGCCTGCTTCGATCCTTCAGCGCGGCGAAGTTGCGCATTGCCGTTGAGGCCGTGGTCCTTGGTCTCGCCTGCATGGACCCACCGATCGAGCTTACGCCGCCGCTCGAGGAGGACGATTTAGAAACCGCTCAACCGGAGTTAACCGTTCGCGAAGCGGAAGTCCTGCGCGAGCTCATTGCTGGAGCATCCAACAAGGAGATTGCACGGCGCCTGCATATCTCCGTGCACACCGCAAAATTCCACGTCGCTTCCATCATCACCAAGCTCGGAGCGAACGGGCGCACCGATGCGGTGGCGCGAGCCCTGCGCCTCGCCAGCGTCATGATGTGATGAGCCGCGGGCGCTGACGATCAAGCGGTCAGCGCGGCGCGCTGATGACCCCTTTTGAAGTCACCACGATCCATCGGCCATCCTGCTTGCGGATGGCATCGACACGGCCAAGTCCGGGCACGAGATCGCCTTGCTCCACCTCGATCATGCCGGCGCGGCCTTCGAGCAATGCGACGCCGTGACGGACATCGCGCAACACCCACGGGTCGACCTTGCCGGGTCCACCGCCGACTTGCTGCGGCGGAACGATCGAGCCGGTCAACTCGCTGCGGGCCAGGCGTTCGAGCGTTTCGGCGGCTTTGGTGAGCTTCGCTGTGGGCTCGCCGGCATTGCGCTCTATGCGTTCGACCCGCTCGGCGATCTTGGTCAATTGCGTGGCGGCGCCGCGGTTGCCTGCATCGAGGCTGGCTTTGAGCGCCGCCAACTCGACCCGCGCCTGTACCACATTCTCCTTGAGCGCCTGGATCTCTTCGGGTGTGAGTTTCCCCTCGCCCAGCACGGCCACCGCTTGCGGCCGTGTGATGGTGAAGGCTGCAAGCGCACCGATCATGCCGCCCAACGCCGCCGCCAATGCCAGACACGCTGCCAGGAGAGTGAAACGGTTCACTCGCGGGGAAGGACTCTGGACAGCCGGTTCTGGTGCTGGGTCTGCATCGGCCGGCATCTCCAGCGACCCCTCCGCTGACGCGTTGACCTCGCCCATGTCCGGGGCGATTCGCGGCGCCTCGATGCTGGTGAGGTCCGGCTTGGCGGCGCTGGCCGTATGGGGTTGCGCTTGCTCCATCGCGATGGGCGACAAATCCATCTCCGGCGATCGCGTGCTCGCCAACGCCATTCTGGGGGTAATCTCTGCGCTTCTGACCGGGGTTGGCACGACGGCATCCTCGGGATTTAGCTCCGGTCTCGCGGTTGCCGTGATGCTTTCCTGTTGTGCCATGGGAATCCCCGGTGCGCGCTCGCCGAATAGGAACCCATCACGGTTACCATTTGGTTACCATTTCGCGATCGGGCGGCCGCAGCGTGCGAAGGGGACCTACACCCCAAGGTAGCGGTGTTGAAGCGCCGGCGCGCCAGCGAGCTCACGCGAGGTTCCGGCCCAGACGACCTTTCCGCGCTCCAAGAGGTAATGACGATCCGCGATGCGCATCAGTGCATCGACGTTCTTGTCGATAACCAGGATCGACTGTCCGGCAGCCTTGAGTTGTTCCAGACATTGCCAGATCTCCGCACGGATGAGCGGCGCCAGCCCCTCGGTAGCTTCGTCCAGAATGAGAAGCCGTGGATTGGTCATCAGCGCACGACCTATGGCCAGCATCTGCTGCTCACCCCCGGAGAGCTGGTTGGCCATGGTGAGGAGGCGCTCGGAAAGCCGAGGAAACAGCGCGCACACCTTGTCCAGCATCCATGGGTCGGCGGCTTGCCGCCGATTGGCGGCGGTGGCGATCAGATTCTCCCGCGTGGTGAGATTGGGGAATACCTGCCGGCCCTCGGGAACGAGGCCAACTCCAAGCTTGGCCACGCGATAGGCGGGCAGCGAGCGTATCTCGATGCCATCGAAACGGATCGAGCCTGCCGCAGCCGGCGTGAGCCCCATCACCGAGCGTACGGTGGTCGTCTTGCCCATGCCATTGCGCCCCATCAGGCTGACCACCTCGCCCGGAGCGATGGCGAGCGATAGACCAAATAGAACTTGGCTCAGGCCGTAATAGGTCTCGATGTTTGAAACCTCGAGCAGCCTTGGCTCAGGCATTCAGGCTCTCCTGCTCGCCCAAATACGCCTCCCGCACCTGCTCATTGGCCCTGATTGCTGCCGGGGTGCCGGAGGCGATGATACGGCCGTAAACCAGGACGGTGATGCGATCGGCGAGCGCGAACACCGCTTCCATGTCGTGCTCGATCAACATGATCGTCAGATCGCGCTTGAGCTCGCGCAATGTGTTGACCATTCGCGCGCTCTCGTCCGGGCCCATCCCGGCCATGGGCTCATCGAGCAGCAGCATGCGCGGGGCGGTTGCGAGTGCCATCGCGATCTCGATCTGCCGGTGCTCGCCATGGCTCAGCTTGGAAACCAGGACATCCGCGCGCCCGAGAAGCCCCAGCCGGGTCAGCATGGCACGAGCGGGCTCGCGCAAGCGCGTTTCCTTGCGAGCGTTGCGCCAGAACCCAAAGGAGTGGCCGGCGTGCGCCTGCACCGCGAGCGCCACGTTGTCGAGCACGGTAAAATCGGGGAACAGCGAGGTAATCTGGAATGAGCGCGCGAGCCCCAGCTGGCTGCGCCGCCAGCTAGGCAACCCGGTAATGTCGACGTCTTCGAACCAGATGCGCCCGCTATCGGGAGCAACTTCCCCCGCGAGCTGTCCAATGAGGGTGGTCTTCCCGGCGCCGTTGGGTCCGATGACGGCGTGCAGCTCCCCTCGGGGCACGGCGAGCGAAATCGCATCCGAGGCGAGAACGCCGCCGAAGCGTTTCGTGAGCCCGTCAACCTGCAAGATGGCATCGTTCATGCTCGAATGCCCAGGAGGAGGCCGTCGATGCCGCCGCGCGCAAACAGCACCACGAGCAGAAAGATGGGACCCATGATGATTTGCCAGTACTCAGTGATCCCGGACAGCACCTCTTCCAGCACCAGCAGCGCCAGCGCTCCGAGCACGGGACCGAGCACGGTACCCATGCCGCCAAGCACCGCCATGACGATGAGATCACCGGAGCGAGTCCAGTGCATCGTCGCGGGATTGATGAAATCCGTATGGTTGGCAAGCAGGACGCCGGCAAGCCCGCACAGCGTTCCGGCGATCACGAAGCAGACGAGCTTGTACCGATAGGTCGGATAGCCGATTGCGCGCATGCGCCGCTCGTTCGAGCGAGTGCCCCGGATGGCCATTCCGAACCGCGAGTTGACGATGTGCCAGATCAGCCAGGTGGTCGCCAATAACAGCGCCAGGCAAAGATAAAAGAAGACAGTCTTGTTGGAGAGATCGAGCAGCCCGCCGAACTGGCTGCGCCGGTAGATCGTCATTCCGTCATCGCCGCCGTAACGGTCGAGACCGATCGCCACGTAATAGAGCATCTGGGCGAAGGCGAGCGTTATCATGATAAAGTACACGCCGCGCGTGCGCAGCGAGAGCGCCCCGACCGCCAATGCGAACAGCGCCGATGCCGCAAGCGCCAGCGGCCACTGCAGGAAGCCGGAATTGATGCCTTCCTTGGCAAGGATACCGACGACATATCCGCCGATGCCGAGATACGCGGCATGACCGAAGCTCACCATGCCGCCAAACCCCATGATCAGGTTGAGGCTCACCGCCGCCATCGCGAGAATGATGACACGCGTGCACAGCGACATCAGGAAGAAATTGCCGGTCAGCGCCGCATGGAGCGGTACCAGCGCCATGCCCGCGAGCACGGCGGCAACCAGCACATCGCGCGGGCGCAGCTGAGCCTTCATCGGCTCGAGGCGGGAAACAGACCTTCCGGTCGGACCACCAGGATCGCTGCCATCAGCATGTAGATCAGCATCGACGAGAGCGCCGGCCCGGCGCTCGATGCCGCATTGTTGCCGAGGAACATCCGCAACAGGTCCGGCAGGAACGCGCGCCCGACGGTATCGATCAGGCCGATAGTGATCGCCGCCACGAAGGCGCCCCGGATCGATCCGATTCCCCCAATGATGATAACGACGAAGGCGACAATCAGGATGTTCTCGCCCATCCCGATCTGCACCGTGAGGATGGGCGCCTGCATCATTCCGGCAAAGCCGGCGAGGACGGCTCCCAACCCGAACACCAGGGTGAACAGGAGCCGGATGTTGATGCCGAGAGCACCAACCATCTCGCGGTTCGAGGCCCCGGCGCGGATCAGCATGCCGATGCGCGTGCGCATCACCAGGAGATAAAGCAGCAGCGCGACGATCAGCGTCGAAACGATGATCACCAGGCGATAGAGGGGGTAATACACCCCTGGGAGCACCTGCACCGCGGTGAGCATTTGGCTCGGCAGCGGCAGCGTCAGCCCGGCCGGACCCCAGATCAGGCGGACCAGCTCATTGAAGAACAGGATGAGCCCGAAAGTACCGAGCACATGGTCGAGATGATCGCGCCCATAGAGGCGGCGCATTACGATCACCTCCAGCGCCATTCCCACGAACAGCGTGGCGAGGAGGGCAAGGAGCCCTCCCACCACGAAGCTGCCGGTCCACGCCGCAAAAGTCGCGGCGAAATAGGCTCCGATCATGTAGAGCGAGCCGTGCGCCAGGTTGACCAGATCCATGATCCCGAAGATCAGGGTAAGCCCGGCCGCCAGCAGGAACAGCAGCATGCCCAACTGCGCGCCGTTGAGACACTGCTCGATGAGATACAGCACGCCTCCGGTCCGGCGCGTCGGCAATGATCACTTCATCGGGCACTTGTCGTGGTGCCTGTCCTGGTCGTTCTCCACGATGGTGGCGACTGTCTTGAGCACGTAGTCGTCGCCCTGCTTCACCGCGTCCTGCAAATAGAAGTTCTGAATGGGGATATGATTGTTGCCGAACTTGAAGTTGCCGCGCACCGACTTGAAATCTGCCTTCTCCAATGCCCGCCGCAGGTCTTCCTTCTTGCTCATGTCGCCGTGGACCGCGTTCAGCCCGCTATCGATCAGCGATACCGCGTCATAAGTTTGCGCGCCATAGAATGAAGGCGAGGACTTGAACCTGGCCTTGTAGTCGGCCACGAATTTCTTGTTCGCGTCGTTGGGCAGGTCGTTCACCCACTCCTGCGCGCCGGGTATCCCAACGGCGAGATCCTTCAAGCGCGGCAGCGACAGCTCGTCGATGGTGAAGACCGTATAAAGCGGGATCTGACCCTTCAGGCCGGATTGCGCATATTGAGTGATGAACTGGACGCCGGCCCCGCCCGGGTAGAAGGCGAAGATCGCATCGGGCTTGGCGGCCCGCCCCTTCGAGAGCTCGGCGGAGAAATCGAGCTGGTCGGGCCAGCGGGTGAGCTCCTGCCCGACGACCTGACCTTTGAAGGTTGCTTTCACACCGTCCACCATGTCCTTGCCTGCGGCATAGTTCGGCGCCATCAGAAAGGCGGTCTTGACGCCCTTCTGGTTCATGTAGAGTCCGAGCGCCTGCGGGGTCTGGTCATTATTCCAGGAGGTCGAGAACACGTACGGGGAGCACAGCTCGCCGGCGAGCTGTGAGGCACCTGCGTTGGTGTCGATGACGAAGGTCTTGGAATTGACGATCGGCTTGAGCGAAGCCAGCAACACGTTCGACCAGATATAGCCGACGATGAAATCCACCTTGTCGGATTCGATAAGCTTTTGAGTCTTCTGCACGCCGACCTCGGGTTTGGTCAGATCGTCTTCGTAAATGACTTCCACCGGCACGCCGCCGAGCTTGCGCCCGAAGTGATCGAGGCCGAGCTCGAATGAGTTGCGCATGTCGTTGCCAATGGCTGCGGGTGGCCCGCTGAAAGTGCTGATGAAGCCAATCTTGATGGTCCTCTGCTGCGGCACAGCAGGAGTGGCTGCAAATGCGAGCAGTGCAACGGCTCCCAAGAGAATTTTCTTCATATCTTTCCTCCTCCTCCGGACGGTGCGCTGATCTTAGGTGATCGCGTGCTGCTCCAAAAGCCCCTTGAGCGTGGCTATTCGTCTCTCGCCGAGCCCCGCTTATCCCGTGGGTTGCGTTGCCGGGGGTGCCGCAGTATTAGCGACGTGAACTCACGTTCGACGCGAAAGCCGCGCAAATGCATGAGCTGACCGGCAGCACCCACTGGCATGAGCCGACCGGCAACAACCGGGCCGGCTTTGGCGAGTTTGGCCGACCGAAGACACCGTACGATCTGTTCATGGAATCCGAGGGGATTCCCATCTTCCGCGACATCGGGGTCAGCAAGGTGCAAAATCTTCCGCTCGCGCCCTGGAAGCGGCTGGGCGGCAAAGGGACCTACATCCAGCTGCGTGGGACCGAGGGAAAATGGGGCTGCTATGTCGCCGAGGTACCGGGCGCCGGTGCGCTCAACGCCGAGAGGCACCTCTATGAAGAGGTCTATCTCGTCGTAGAGGGCCGCGGCACCACGGAGGTCTGGCTCGACAAGGACAGCAAGCGCCACGTGTTTGAATGGCAGAGAGGCTCGCTCTTTTCCATCCCGGTCAATGCATGGCACCGGATCGTGAATGCGAGCTCGTCGCCGGCGCTGCTTCTGGCGGGCACTACCGCACCCAATCTCCTCAACCTCATCAACAACGTCGATGTGATATTCAACTGTCCGTATGAGTTTCGCGAGCGCTTCAGCGGTGCGGACGATTTCTACAAGTACAAGGACGACATCGAGCCCGATCCGGTGCGCGGGCTTGCCATGCGGCGCACGAATTTCATTCCCGACGTGGTGAACTGCGACCTGCCCCTCGACAACCGACGCTCGCCGGGGTGGCGGCGCGTGGAACCGTTCATGACCGGCAACACCTTCTATCTCTGGATTGGCCAGCACGAGAATGGGCGATATTCCAAGGCCCACGCCCACACCTCTGCGGCCGTGCTCATCTGCCTCAAAGGCAAGGGCTATACCTACACATGGCCGGAGCGATACGGCGCCACCCCCTGGAAGGACGGCCACGCCGACAAGATCAAGCGGGTCGATTACGAGCCGGTCGGCTTGGTCTCGGCGGCTCCGGGCGGAGCCCGCTGGTATCACCAGCATTTCGGCGCTTCCAAGGATCCGCTGCGGCTTACCGCATGGTTCGGCCCGAACAATCCCGGGCGCGAGCCGGGTCCCCCGGGGGAGAAACACACCGACTACACCGCGATGGACATTCCCGAAGGAGGGACCGCGATTCCCTATTGGATGGAGGATCCGTTCATCAGGGCCGAATACGAGGCGAAGCTCGAGGCAGAGGGGGTGCCGAGCCGAATGGAGCCGGACTTCTACAAAAAGGGCACCGCCGTCCCACGATTTGTCGGTGCATGACGAGCCTCGAGGAGCAAGGCGGCCGAATTTTTTTCTCCAGCACGGGTCGCTCGCTGGTCGAGGAAGACGAGATCGTCGTCTTGACCGTGGGCGTGGATATCGGCTCTTCCACTTCCCATCTCGTATTCTCCCGTATTGTCCTGGAACGACTCGACAGCCGCTATGTCGTCACGACACGGGAGACCTTCTACCAGTCAGACATTCTGCTCACGCCTTATTCCGCTGCCGAGGAGATCGATGCTCAGGCGCTCGGCGCTTTCATCGCGCGCCTGTACAAGGACGCCAATGTAGATCCGGACGAGATCGACACCGGAGCGCTGATCCTGACCGGGGTCGCGGTACGCCGTCGCAATGCCCGCAACATTGGCGAATTGTTTGCCCGACAAGCCGGCAAGATGGTCGCCGTCTCGGCCGGCGACAGCCTCGAAACGGTTATGGCCGCACACGGCTCAGGAGCCGTGGCGCGTTCAATCCGCGACAAGGCCACGGTGATGAATGTCGATGTGGGAGGCGGCACCTCAAAGATCGCGATCTGCTGCGATGGACGGGTAAGCGACCTCACTGCGCTGGACGTGGGCGCACGCCTCGTTTGCGTCGATGCGCAGGGGCAGATTGTCCGCCTCGAGGAGGCGGGCCGCCGATTCGGTGCCGAGCTGGGGCTTGATCTCGCAGTGGGGAGGCGGCTCTCGCCCGAGGGGGGGCGCCGCTTGGCTGAAATGATGGCGGATAAGCTTTTGGAGGCCGCAATGGGCGGCGCCCCTGCCCTCAGGGCAGGTGGCCTTCTGCGGCTCGATCCTCTCGCGGCTTCTGCCAGCATCGACCAGGTTACATTTTCCGGCGGCGTCGCCGAGTACATCTACGGTCGCGAGACGCAGAGCTATGGAGATCTGGGCCCTGCGTTGGCGCAGGAGATCCGCGCTCGCATCCCGCGACTTGGGGCGAAGCTCGAGCCCAGCAATGAGGGTATTCGCGCTACCGTCATCGGCGCGTCCCAATACACGACCCAGGTGAGCGGCAGCACGATCTTTGTATCTCCTTTAGAGGCCCTGCCGCTGCGCAATGTCCCGGTGATCGCGCCCGCTCTCGCGCTCGAGGCTGAGGAAATCGACGCCGCAGCCGTCGCGGGCGCGATCAAGGCCGTGTTGCGCCGGCTCGACCTGATCGACACCGATGCGCCGGTCGCGCTCTTTGTCCCATGGCGGGGATCTGCCACCTTCCAGCGGCTCGAGAACTTTTGCCGCGGGATCGTGGCGGGCCTCGCCCCGGTGCTCTCGCGTGGGCATGCCCTGGTGCTCGCGGGGGACGGCGATGTCGGCGGCCTTATGGGCATTCACTTGCGCGAGGAGCTGGGTCTCTCGAACCCCATCATCTCGGTGGACGGGCTGGAGCTCAAGGAATTCGATTACGTCGACATCGGGACCATGCTGCCGAATTCAGGGGCGGTACCGGTCGTGATCAAGTCGCTCATCTTTCCCGCCAGCGCCGCCCCCGGGATGGAGTGGCGGGCCGTCCAGCCGGTGCCCGCGATATAGCTTTTAGGGCGGCTAGCGGGCGTCAACTACGTGCTTTCAAAGCAGTTGCTTTGCCGCGCCCAAGTGCACCATTATCCGTTTTTGTACGAGTGCTCGCGGTAGGCGTGGTCATGAAAGTCATCATCATCGGAGGCGGGATCGGGGGGCTTACGACTGCGCTGATGCTCCACGCGCGGGGAATCAATTGCGAGGTCTATGAGCAATCCGAGGCCATTCGCGAGCTCGGCGTTGGCATCAATACGCTTCCCCATGCGATCAGAGAGTTGGCAGAGCTCGGGCTGCTGGAGCGTCTGGATGCGGTCGCCATCCGCACATACGAGCTGTTCTATACCAACCGCTTCGGTCAGGAGATTTGGCGCGAGCCGCGCGGGACGGATGCCGGCTACGAGTACCCGCAATTTTCCGTTCACCGGGGTCGCTTGCAGGGCGTCATCTACGACGCAGTGCGATCGCGGCTGGGCGAGTCGCGGATACACACCGGCCATCGCCTGGGTGCTTTCACCCAGAACGACGCCGGTGTCACTGCCTATTTCTTTGACCGCCATGGCTCGCACCGTGCAACCGCGCGCGGAGACGTGCTTGTCGGCGCCGATGGGATTCACTCCGCAGTTCGTGAGGCGCTGTACCCCAACGAAGGTCCTGCGCGCTGGAACGGATCGATGCTGTGGCGCGGCGCAATCGACTGGCCGCAATTCCTGACCGGTCGCTCGATGGTGATCGCCGGAGGAATGGCGGCGAAGCTCGTGATCTATCCGATCGCGGAAGGGAGCCGCCCGAACCATCGGCTCACCAACTGGGCGGTGATGGTCAAGATTGCCGAACCCGGAATCCCGCCGCGCAAGGAAGACTGGTCGCGGCTGGGACGCCTGGAGGAACTGATGCCGCATGTTCAGCGCTTTCGCATCCCCTACGTGGATGCAAAAGCGTTGATCGAGGCAAGCCCCGAGTTCTGGGAATACCCGCTGTGTGACCGCGATCCGCTGCCGCGGTGGTCGCATGGTCGGATCACGTTGTTGGGCGATGCCGCGCACCCGATGTATCCTGTGGGCTCCAACGGCGCATCCCAGGCCATTCTGGACGCACGCTGCCTGGCGGATCGCCTCGTTGGCGCCGAGCACCCCTGGCATGCACTGTGGATGTATGAGCAGGAACGCCTGCCCATGACCGCCCAGGTGGTCCGGATGAACCGCAAGGGCGGGCCGGAGGGCGTCATTGACGCAGTTGAAGAACGCGCACCGGACGGCTTCAGCAATGTCGAGGACGTGCTGCCGTTCGAGCAGCGCAAGGCGATCGTGCGGGGATATGCATCAACCGCAGGTTTTGCCCGCGAGCAGGTCAATAAGGCAGCCTGAACGCAGCTACTGTCCCGGTGGCGGCAGGAATATCACCTCGTGCTTCGCAGAGAGCGCGACCACCTCCGGCGGGGACTGCTCCTTCATGCTGTGGATCGCCCAGAACAGGTCGTAGAGCTTGCGCGTCGGCGTCACCCAGAAGAAACACTTCACAGTCTGGTCGGTCTTGTTGAAGATACCGTGGGAAAAATTCATGGGCAGCCGGATCAGATCGCCCGAGGTCGCCACGTATTCATGCCCGTCCAGCAACAGGTCGAACCGCCCCTCGAGCATGTAAATGAACTCGTCCTGGGTCGGGTGGATGTGGGGCGGCACTAACGTGCCGGGGGGAAACGTCGCATGCCACGAGAACGAGCTCTCGCATACCTGCTTGGGCACATAGGTCTGTCCGAGAATATTCCAGCTGATCCCGTCAATGCCGGTGCCGGCCTTGGTGATGCCGGCGGTCAGAGGCTGCATCGAGGCGCTCCCATCATCTGGCTGTATGCATCATGTTCCACCATAGACAAAAACCGGCGCTAGACAATGCTGCAGCCCGATCGCGCTCGTTCGCGGCGGCCGAGGCCCCGGTCTGTTCAAGCTCCGCACTGCGAAAACCTGTCAGATCGGCCGCGCGTTGATGACCAATCCCAAGCTGCTCATCCTCGACGAGGCGACCGAAGGACTAGCCCCGTTGATCCGCACGGAGATCTGGCAATGCCTCGCACAGCTCAAAAGCGAGGGACAGGCAATCCTGATCGTCGACAAGCACCTGCGCGCGCTCGTCGGCTTGGCCGATCGCCACGTGATCCTGGAGAAGGGCCACGTCGTGTGGTCGGGCCGCTCTGACGCGCTGAAAACGGACGCGGAGATCGCGCGCCGCTATCTCCACGTCTGAAGCGGGTGAATCGAGCGAGCAGCCTTTTTGGTCTCAGCGCGGGTAAATTCGGGGCCGGCATTCCCGCTTTTCCCGGCACCAGCGATCGTGCCCGGCTCACTTGGTTCCAGGTCCTGCGCCGAGCGCGCAGCTACTTTCTTCCACCATTCCGCCGAGTACTTCGGAGCCATTGCGACACCCCCTACGCAACACCACAGCGGCGAACCGTGCATCATCTCCGTGGCAAGACTGTGCCCGTTGCTATTGGAACTTTCCTGTGGTCGGGGAACGCACCGCTCCGCTCGGACGTACATCGTTGGCAACCAGTCCGGACATCCGAATTGCACCGAGCAGGATCGCCAGCGGCGCGAGCCAGGCGAGACGCGCGCCGTAGCGGTCGTGAGGGTTGGCGAGCGCGCCGCAGACAAACGCGTTAACGAGCAGCGCCGCAGCAATCGTGCACGCGAGCAGACTTAGGCAATCAAAGCGTGACCATTTCAAGCCCGCCGCCATCAACAATGGCAGCAGTGTCATCGCGCCTAGCGCAATCGGAGCGTGGACGGCATTGAGGGCTCGAAAATGAATCTCCCCGTGCTGTTGGCGTGCCGCCCGCATGGACGCACCGGCCGAAGGCGTGTAGCGATCGATGATTCCATAGGTGTGCCACAGCGTGTTCACTATTCCTTCGCCGGTACCGGCTCTTGTGAGCTGCATCATGGTCGCGGCAAGGCCCGTCTTTATCTGCAGCAGCGGGTAATCCCGCAGGCTGCCCAGCACGATCGCGCGCATTTCCCCGCCCAAGCCGTCAAACCGACCGAGGTGGTTGAACACGCCGTTGTTCCAGAGAAACTCGTCGGCGGTGGCGGGAAGCTGATCCCGAAAGCCGCAAAGCCTGAACCGGGAGTCAGGGCAGTGATCCCGGAGGTAACGGCCTACGATTCCATCCTCCAGCATCCGCCCGAACATGATTCCGAAACCACCAGGCGTGAACTCAAACCGCCCGGATACGATGCGATTGGCGCTGAGCGTCATCATGACGGCCACGCCGACGCACAGGAGAGCGCAGCCTGCGCGCGGCACGGAAACCAGACGGCGCGGCAAAAGCGCCAGAAAGCAACCCAGGATGATCACAAGCGCAAGCGTAGCGCTGTGGGTCGCCGCGGCGAAGGCAATGAATCCGATCAGCGCCCAGCGTTGACCCGAGCCGATCGTCCGGCCAAACACGATCAAATACAGCGCGAGCACCGCAAGGCCGGCAAAGATGTCCGTGAGCAGGATGCCGGCCAGCCACGGCAAAGTCGTCGTGAATGTCAGCGTCGCTACAACTGCGGCCAGCAGAGCAGGCCGAGAAGTAAACCCGAGCTCACGCAGCAACAGCGCCAGGATCCAGATTGTGGCCGCCGCCTGCAAGACAAGCACCGGCCAGAACTCGAAACGTGCAGCAGGCGCAAGGAGAAGGCCGTAAGCCGCCGGGCGGCTGGGCACCAGATAGCCCTCGAACCAGCGCGCGAGATAGCCGCCGGTGTCATATTCGAGCAGGGGAAAGCCGTTCCAGATGGCCGGCAAGAGCAGAATCCCTGCGCTCGCCAAGCCGGCAATACACCAGCCCACGCGACTTTCCGCTCGGGTGGAGATGCCCGCGTCCAAGACAGCCGCATTGAATGTCACGTTTTGCGCCCCCGGCTCTGTTGCCGCCGTGATCTATTGGTATATCCGCCCTGGGGCACCAACGGGCCAAAAGCGATGAAAATGCGACAAGATGCTGCGCCTCTGCTATCCGGGCGGGCTCGAGGCGATCGTGACACCTAGCGGGACAGCCGCCCATCCGCTGGTTGCGCTCACCGGCGCGACAGGGTTTATCGGGCAGCGTCTGCTGCGTGAGTTGCCGCAGCATGGGTTCAGGTTGCGGGTTCTTTTGCGGCGACCCAGCGACGTGCCGATCGAGTCGGCAAGCGCAGTGATCGGCGATCTCGCCCGGCCACAGAACATGGCAGCTGCTCTTGCTGGAGTGGATGCCATTATTCACTCCGCGGGGATCGCCCATGCCATGACCGGAATGCCGGAAGATGATTACCGTCTCCTCAACACGGAAGCGACCATCCAGCTTGCGCGGGCCGCCCAGCGCGCCGGTGTGAAACGGTTCGTCTTCCTCTCCTCCGTGCGCGCGCAGTCCGGGCCAACCGCCGAATGCGTCCTCACAGAGGAGATCACGCCGCAACCGACCGATGCCTACGGCCGCTCCAAGCTTGCTGCGGAGCAGGGCTTGGCAGAGCTCGACCTCGACTGGGTTGCATTGCGGCTGCCGCTGGTGTTCGGGCGCGGCGTGAAGGGCAACATGGACGCATTGGTGCGGCTCGCGCGTTCGTCCTATCCGCTGCCGTTCTCTGCTCTGCGCGGAAAGAGATCCCTGCTCTCGACACAGAACCTGGTCGACGCGATAGCGGCAGTGCTGAGAATGGCCCTGCCGCTGCGGCGGCCATTCATCGTTGCCGACCCCGAGCCGTTGTCCATAGCGGATATGGTTACGGCGCTGCGTCGCGGGTTGGGCCGCCGGCCTGGCCTTATCCCCGTACCCGCAAGACTGCTTGCGCTGGGATTGGCGGCGCTCGGGCGCGGAGAGATTTACCAGCGCCTCGCAGGATCGTTGGTCGCGGACCCCTCCGCGTTGATGAAGCTCGGCTGGACCCCACAGCTCATGACGAGGGATGCGCTAGCTGCGCTTGCACGCGCGGCTGCCGAGACGTCGTAGGTTCGGCGCAGAACGCCGTGTCCGGCTCAGGCCGGCGCGCCGGGCTGACGTAAGGGATGGGCGCGTGCGAACGCGTCGTTCTGCATGCAGGTGTCGGCAATGCGGCGCACGGTGGGAAACCGCGTCAGGTCATGCTTGAAGAGATTGGCGCCGGCCGCCTGGCTCACCAGACAGATGTCCGCAATGCTGATGGCGTCGCCCTGACAATAGCGCCCGGTCTCCTTGCTGCCGGCGAGATTGCTTTCGAGTGCCTCCAGGGCGGCACCGATCCAGTGATGGATCCACTTCAGGCGCGTCGGCTCGTCCACGCCGAGCTCATGCTCGAGGTATTCGCGCACGCGCGGCACCAGCAGCGGGTGGGAATCGCAGGCAACGATCTGCGCAAGCGCGCGCACCCGTGCCCGCGCGCGCGGCGTCGACGGCAGGAGCGACGGGTGCGGGTGTGTCTCGTCGAGATATTCCATGATCGCGAGGGATTGGAACAGGGGTGGTCCATCCCCGTCCACCAGCGCCGGAATGAGCATTTGTGGGTTGACCTCCCGGAACGCAGCCTCGCGCTGCTTGCCCTTCATCAAATCAATGTCCAAGACCTCGTCCGGCACAAGACCCTTGAGGTTGAGCGCAATGCGAACCCGGAACGTTGCGAGCGAGCGCCAGAACGAATAAAGCCTCACGCGGCTCTCCCCTCAGATAAATTGTGAGTGGGGCTCCTCTTACCATAAAATGCGGTGATGCGCCCACAGGCCCCTGGCGGCGTGCACATTGGTTGGGGAGGATGGAAATGACCACGCTCGATGATACCTGCACCGAAGAGCCCGGGGGCAAGACGCACCAGCATCGCAGCGAAATCCGCGATGGCATGCGCATCGAGTGGGATGCACCCATCACAATGGACGACGGCCTGGTGCTGCGGGCCGACATTTTCCGACCCATCAAGGATGGGCGCTACCCCGTGATCCTGAGCTATGGTCCCTATGGCAAGGGGCTGGCCTTCCAGGATGGCTATCCCAGCGCATGGCAGCGCATGGCCGAGCGGCACCGCGACGTCACCGCCGGATCGAGCAATCTTTATCAGAGCTGGGAAGTGGTGGATCCGGAGAAATGGGTTCCCCACGATTATGCCTGCATGCGCGTGGATTCCCGCGGCTGCGGCTGCTCGCCGGGGTTCATCAATCACTTCTCCCCGCGCGAGACCAGGGATTTTTACGACTGCATCGAATGGGCGGGTGTGCAGCCCTGGTCGAACGGCAAGGTCGGGCTCAACGGCATTTCCTACTACGCCATCAACCAGTGGCACGTGGCGACGTTGCAGCCGCCGCACCTTGCCGCGATGTGCATCTGGGAAGGAGCGGCCGACTACTACCGCGACATGACTCGCCACGGCGGCATTCTCTGCACCTTCTGGGAGAACTGGTACGAGATGCAGGTCAAGACGGTGCAGCACGGCGCGGGCGAACGCGGCCGGCGTTCACGCGTCCATGGGGAGCTCGTTTGCGGACCCGAAACTCTCTCCGAAACAGAGCTTGCGAAGAACCGCGCCGCGCTCGGCAACGACATCCGTGCTCACCCCCTCGATGACGCGTATCATCGCTCGCGTTCGCCCATTTGGGCCAAGGTGAAGACCCCGTTCCTCTCCGCCGCCAATTGGGGGGGACAACCCCTGCATCCCCGCGGCAACTTCGAAGGGTTCGTGCGGGCTG
>CAWJDY010000070.1:0-42370 GCA_963841705.1 uncultured Alphaproteobacteria bacterium | reverse complement strand
ACAGGCCGTGCAGTGATGAAAGTGGTTACGCTGCGGTGGCACACATTACTGCTTGGGGTTATCGATTCCGGGCTCGCAGGCAAATCGGCACGGCCGATTTTCCTGCGCCCCGGAATGACGTCGAGGGGCAATCATGGCGGTTGTGTCTTCGGGCAGGTACACAGCGCCCGATGCACGATATTGGCCAGGCCTTCCTCGCAGCCCTTGCTCTCATTGGCGGCCTCGACCGGGAATTGATCGAGATCGTAGCGCTGTCGTTGCGTGTAAGCCTCTCCGCCACGCTCATCGCCATGTGCGTCGGCGCCCCGACCGGTGGGCTTATCGCGGTGAGCAGGTTTCCCGGGCGGCAAGCCGCCGTGGTGCTCGCGAACGCGCTGCTCGGCTTGCCGCCGGTGGTGGTCGGGCTTGTGATCTACCTCGCCCTGTCCCGCTCGGGTCCGCTTGGCTTTGCCGGGCTGCTGTTCACGCCCGCCGCCATGATCCTGGCGCAGACCGTTCTCGCCACACCGATCGTCGTCGCGCTGGTGCACCGCGCCACGGTCGTGCTGTGGTCGGAATATGGCGATGTGCTCGAGGTTGACGGCGCATCCAAGGGCCGCTCGCTGCTGGAGCTGTTCATCATCGGACGCGGGGCGCTGCTCACGGCCTTTCTTGCGGCGTTCGGCCGGGCCATTGCCGAGGTCGGCGCCATCATCATCGTCGGCGGCAACATCCGCGGCTACACCCGCACCATGACCACCGCCATTGCGCTGGAGACCAGCAAAGGCGATCTCGCGCTGGCGCTCGGCCTCGGGATCATCCTGATAACGCTGAGCGTGATCGTGAGCGCGGTTGCTTTCCTCTTGACCGGCTCGCTGCGCAGCAGATGAAGCGCACCCTTGATCGTGGGCGACGTCATTCCGGGGCGCAGGAAAATCGGCCGTGCCGATTTGCCTGCGAGCCCGGAATCCATAACCCCAAGCAGTAATGTGTGCCACCGCAGCATAACCATCTTTCATCACTGCACGGCCTGTGGTTATGGATTCCGGGCTCCGCTCGCACTCGGACGGCGCGAAGCGCCGATCCGAGCGCTCGCGGCCCCGGAATGACGGGCTATAGTAGTTTGTGATGCAGCACGGTTAAGGCGGCGGGCATTTCTTGGCCTTGATGCCTGAAGGAGGAATTGCGTGAGCCCAGCTCAGCGCCTGCGTGCACTTCTCGCCGCCCCCGGTTTGCAGATCATGCCGGGCTGCTTCGATGCGTTGTCGACGAAGCTCATCGCAGCTGCGGGATATCAAGTCGCGTTCATGAGCGGCTTTGCGGTCTCCGCAGCGCGGCTGGGGTTGCCGGATACCGGCCTGATCTCATTCGCCGAGATGCTCGACAGCCTGCGCAGCTGTTGCGGCGCAGTTCCCGGCTTTCCCCTTATCGGCGACGGCGACACCGGCTACGGCAACGCGCTCAACGTGCAGCGCACGGTGGTCGAATATGCCCGCGCCGGCGCGGCGGCGGTCATGATCGAAGATCAAGTGAGCCCCAAGAAATGCGGCCACACCAGAGGCAAGCAGGTGGTCTCGCGCGAGGAAGCCCGCCTGAAGATCCGTGCTGCGATGGAGGCACGCGCAGAGCGCGACATTCTGATCCTCGCACGCACGGATGCGCGGGCAGTGCATGGCCCGGAGGAAGCACTGGCGCGCTGTCGCGATTTCGAGGCCGAAGGGGCGGACGTCATTTTCTACGAAGCGCCGGAATCGGAGGCGGAGATGCAAGCCTTCTGCCGCGCGGTTGGTAAGCCCTGCATGGCCAATATGGTAGCCGGCGGTCGCACGCCGGTTCTGCCGCCGTCCGACCTGGAACGACTGGGCTACAAGCTTGCACTCTATCCGGTGATGCTGCTTTCCTCGGCGATCTCGGCGATGCAGACGGCGCTCAAGGCGCTGCGGCCAAGCGCAGCGGTGCCGCTGCCGCCATCGGTCTCATTTGCGGAGCTGCAGCACATCGTAGGGTTTCCGGAATACTGGGATCGCGAGACCCGTTTCCGCGCCGCGGAATAACGCGGCTCATTCGATCTGCGCCGCGCGCCGCAGGCTGCTGATCATGGAAGAGTTGAGCAGATATTCCCGCGCCGTTTCCTTGTTTGCCGCGGTGTGCCGCAGGAGGTCGAGGGATTTGCGCCGGATCTCCGGGTCGCGTTCGCTGATGATCTGGTGATTGCGGTTGGTCTGTTGCTGGACCGCCTCGATCGCGACGGTGCGGCGCTGCCGCTCGTAGCGATCGAGCAAGCGCTCGTCGCCGCCGCCCCACACCGCTGCAAGCTTCTCTGCCAGGTTGAATGCGTCGTGCATGCCGCCGTTCATTCCCATTCCCCCGAGCGGGTTGTTGACGTGCGCCGCGTCGCCCGCGAGCAGCACCCGGCCGCATCGAAACCGCTGAGCGACCCGCTGGTGCACGTGATAAAGCGAACGGTGCGCAATGCGATAAGGCTCGGCGCGCGCAACAACCCGCTGCAAGACGCCTTGCAACGTCTCGTCGGAGAGGAGCTTTTCCCGCTCGGTGGTCTCGGCGGCGGGCACCAGCACGCGCCAGAGCTCGGGAACGCGCAGCAGCACCAGCCACTCAAGGGGATCGGCGATGTAGTTGACGTAGGCAATGTCGGTCAGCTTCCGCTCGAACGGATAGTCCGTGGAGGCGATCAGAAACAGCTCGGGATAGGTAAAACCCTCGAAGGCGATGGCGAGCGAGCGGCGCACGGCGCTGCGCGCGCCGTCTGCGGCCACCACATGGCGACCCAGGATCATGCGGGAGGCGCCGGAAACGCGCGCCTCCACCTCGACCGAGTCTTGATCCTGTCGGACCGCTTCGACCTGATGACCAAACCGTATCTCGGCGCCGGGAATCTTGAGATATTCCTCCTGCAGCAGCCGCGTGAGCTTCCATTGCTCGCATTGGACGCGGTAGGGATGGCTCGTGTCGGCGGCGAGGAGCGAGAGGTCGAACGTCGCCACCGGGCCGGTTTCCCGGTCGCGAAACTGCCAGGTCGGCGCCTTGAGACCGACGTCGATCATGCGGGGCACAACGCCGAGCTCGTCCAGCATATCGAGGGTCGGCGGATGAAAGGTCGATCCGCGCAGCTCCATGACCGGCTCAGCCTCTGCCTCGAGCACGAGGGTGGGAATGCCGCGGCGCGCCAGCGCCAACGCTGCGGTAAGACCGACGGGGCCGGCGCCTACGACGATGACGGCATCAGTGGTGTTGGGCATGGGAGCATGACAAGGTTGATTGATGCGGCGACATGATCAGCGGTACTGCGTCACAAACTATTCTAGCCCGTCATTCCAGGGCCGCGAGTGCTCGGATCGGCGCTTCGCGCCGTCCGAGTGCGAGCGGAGCCCGGAATCCATAACCACAGGCCGTGCAGTGATGAAAGTGGTTACGCTGCGGTGGCACAGATCACTGCTTGGGGTTATGGATTCCGGGCTCGCAGGCAAATCGGCACGGCCGATTTTCCTGCGCCCCGGAATGACGTCGAGGGGCAACTTGTGACGCAGTAGAGTTCGAACCTCGAAAACGCACTACTGGATCAGTGCCCGGCCGGTACGGGGCCGCCGAGCTTCACCGTACGCAGCACGAGTGCAAGCAATGCCGCGGCGGCAGAGATCAGCATCAGCGTCCAGAACACGTCGATGTAGGCAAGATATGCTGCCTGGGTCTGCACTTGCTGGCCAATCCAGGCGAAGGCCTGCTGCTGCGCGTGCGCGAGCGTGCCGCCCTGCGCCACGAAATAGTCGGTCACCTGCTTCAGCGTGTCCTGATATTGACTGCTGGCGGGATTGACGAGCTCGATCAGGCGGCTTTGATGGAACTGCTCGCGATGCGCGAGCACGTTGGAGGCGAGCGATATACCGATTGACCCGCCCGTATTGCGCGCCGCGTTGATCAAGGCTGAAGCCTGACCGGTCTTGTCGGGCGAGATGCCGTCATAGGCCGCGGTGTTGATCGAGACAAAAACCAGCGGCAACCCAACCCCAAACAGCATCCGGCAGCGCGCGAGGAACCAGAATCCGAGATCGCCGTATACATTGGTCAGCGCGTACATCGAGAGTGCGATGATCGCCGCCCCCGCGAGGATCAGGTATTTCGGTTGTATCTTCCCCGACAGCCGACCGGCGACGAACATCATTGCCATGGTGACGGCGCCGCCCGGCGAGAGAACGAGCCCGGCCCAGGTGGCTGTATAGCCGAACTGCTGCTGCACCAGCTGCGGCATGAACTGCGTCGTGGACAGCAGGAGCGCGCCGGTCGCCAGCATCACCACAAAGCTGGCGCCGAACTGTCGCGTCGTTACCATGCGGAGATCGATCGCCGGATTCCTGCGGCTAAGCTCCCAGGGAATCATGAGCACGAACGCGAGGGCGCAAATGCCCGCAAGCGTGACGATAAAGGTCGAGCCGAGCCAGTCGTCCTCAAGCCCGCGATCGAGCACGACCTCGAGCGCGCCGAGGAAGGTCGCGACCAGCGCGAAGCCGACTACGTCGAAGTCACCCCCTTGCGACTGCCTTCGCGCCTCAACCGCAGCTTCGGGCTCGCGCAGGATCAGCGCGATCAGCGCGATCGTCATCACGCCGACCGGACCATTGATCAGGAAGCACCAGTGCCAGGAGACATTGTCGGACAGCCAGCCGCCGAGCGTGGGTCCGACCACGGGAGCCACCACGACGGCAACCCCGAACAGCGCGAACGCCTGGCCGCGCTTCTCGCGCGGGAACGAATCGGCCAGAATTGCCTGGGCGACCGGCACCATGCCGCCGCCGCCGAAGCCTTGCAGAATGCGAAAGAACAAGAGCGATTGCAGGTTCCAGGCAAACCCGCACAGCACCGAGCTGGCGGTGAACAGCGCCAGACAGATCAGGAAGAACGCCTTGCGGCCGAACCTGCCGGCAAGGAAGCTGCTGGCAGTGAGGATTATCGCATTCGAGACCAGGTAGGTCGTCACCACCCAGGATGCCTCGTCCTCGCTCACCCCCAGCCCGCCGGCGATGTAGGGCAGCGCGACATTGGCGATGGTGGTATCGAGCACCTCCATGAAGGTCGCGAGCGCGACCAGCACCGCGATCAGCCACGGGTTGGCGTTTGGCATCGGCGGAGCGCCTGCCCGGGTCGCGCCGGCGCTCACAGCCACCTCCGCAGCCGCTCGTAGAGTGACGGGCTCGGGTCCACCCGCACGCTCGGCTCGACCGACATGCCTGGGCCGAGCGCAACATCGATGGGAAGGTTGTCGATGACGAGCTTGACCGGCACGCGCTGGACGATCTTCACATAGTTGCCGGTGGCGTTCTGGGCCGGCAGCAGCGAGAAGACGGTGCCGGATCCGGGCTGAACGCTGTCAACGTGGCCATGGATGCTGCGTTCCGGATAGGCATCGATCTCCAGAGTGACGGGCTGCCCTGGGCGCATGTGGTCCAGCTGGGTCTCCTTGAAGTTCGCGGTGACCCAGGTATCGTCGGGCACGAACATGGTCAGGTTCGTGCCGGGCTGCGCGAACTGGCCAACGGCACCGGTGAGATTGACCACGCGCCCCGCCTGGGCCGCTGTGACCGTCGTATAGGAAAGATTCAGTTGCGCCTGGTCGCGCTGGGCCTTCGCTTGCCCCAAGCTCGCAACGGCACTGTTGCGCTGGGCCTTGAGCGATTCGAGCTGGCGCTGCGCCAACTTCAGGTTTGCTTCCGCGCTCTGCACCGCCAACTCTTGCTGGCGCAGCTGTGAGCTCCATTGCTGTGCGTTCTGAACGGTGCCCGAGCCTGTCTTCGCCAGGTCCTGATAACGCGTAGCCTGCTGTTGCGCGAAAACCAGCGCCGCCTGCGCTTGCTCCAGCTGCGCCTGATTCGCGCCGATCTGTGCCTGTTGCACGCTGGTCTGCGCATCGATGTTCTCGACGCTCGCCTCGCTATTGGCCACCTGCGCCTGCGCCTGGTCGAGCGCGATGCGGTAATCACGGTCGTCGATGCGGGCGATGACGTCGCCGGCAGCAACGTGCTCGTTGTCCGTGACCGGCACGGCCGTGACGTAGCCGGACACCTTCGGGGCGATGGCGAACTGGCGCGCGGCGATAAAAGCGTCGTCGGTCGTTTGGAAATGCTCGGCGTACTCCAGATACAGGTAGCCGCCTGCCGCCGCGAGAAGCAGGAGAATAAAGCCGATCACAACCGCAAACGGATGCCGCCGCCAGCGCGCAATGCGTGACGAATCATGCATGTCGCGTTTCTGCTCGATGCGCTCGGGTTTTTCCTCCTGCCGGTGCTCTTCGGGCGATGGCACTTCCACGATGTGCCGCCGGCGCAGAGGACGGCCTTGCGGAGTCGGTGCTCGGGTGCTGACGGGATGCGTATCAGCATCTACGCAGGGTCGCTCATTGCCCAAATTCCCCGCAGAGCCCGCTCTGTCCGCTTGCCGCCGCGTCAACTCCATCAGCGATTGCTCGCCTTCCCCCAGGTGCTCAGCCTCCACTCCCATCTGATCCTCCTGCCGTCGGTCGTTGCCCCTGCTGGCACCGAAAATGTCCCCGCGATTGGGCTTGGTGAATGCGCCGGCCTCTGAATGCAGCATTCAAGGAACACGAATGATTCGCGCGCTCCTGCCGTGGTTTGGCATCCCTCCGCGCGGCCCACTGTGCCGGACCGGATTATTCGAACGGCGAGAATGCTGCATTCAGTCAGCGCCCAATTCCAAAACCCGTCGGGCAAGAACACATACCCCCAAGCACCGCGATACGAGACAGCTCCTGACCGCCTCGGATCCCTTGCAACAAAGGAGGTCCATCATGATTGAGCTCACGCTCACGATAGTCGGATTAGCCGGAGCAATGACCGTCCCTGCGTTCCTCACGGCAATCGTGGAAAGCACCGCATCCAAGCTTCGGCCCGCGCCCGTGCGAGCCACCTCGCCGGCAGGCCGCAGATGAAATTCGTCCTCGTGAACGGCAGGACGCCGCACCCGCACTCAGCCCGTCAACGGACGCAGCCTGCCAAGGAGGTGCATCATGCAAGCCGCGAGTCTGGTTTCCGGAGGCATCACTCGGTATTTGCAAGAAATTCGCCGTCTGCCCATGCTTCAGGCTGACGAGGAATCCATGCTGGCGAGGCGGTGGCGCGAGCATGGTGACGCGAACGCCGCGCAGAAGCTCGTTACCAGTCATCTGCGCCTGGCGGCCAAGATCGCGACCCGATATCGCGGCTATGGCCTGCCGATCTCCGATCTCATCTCGGAGGGGAATGTCGGGCTGATGCAGGCGGTCAAGCGCTTCAATCCTGAGAAGGGTGTTCGCTTCGCTTCGTATGCCATCTGGTGGATCAAGGCGACCATTCACGAATACATTCTGCGCTCGTGGTCGCTGGTGCGAATCGGCACCACTGCAAATCAGAAGAAGCTGTTCTTCAGGCTGCGCACGGCCAAGAGCAAGATCTCGGCGCTCGAGGATGGGGACCTGAGGCCCGATCAGCTCAAGTCCGTCGCGCAGCGCCTCGCCGTTACCGAGCGGGACGTGATCGACATGAATCGGCGGCTCGGCGGTGACGTGTCACTCAACGCGCGGATCCGTGACGGGGCTGATTCCGGCGAATGGCAGGACTGGCTGGTCGATGAGGTCGCCGACCAGGAGACGCGGCTCGCGGAATGCCAGGAGGCTGACAACCGCCGTCAGGCCTTGGATGAGTCACTGTCCGTGCTCAGCGACAGGGAGCGACGGATCTTCGAGGCCCGCCGGTTGGCGGACGATCCGGTGAGCCTCGAGGAGCTCGCCGCTGAGTACAACGTCTCGCGCGAGCGCGTGCGCCAGCTCGAGGTCCGCGCCTTCGACAAGGTGCAGAAGCTGGTGAAAACGCGTTTAAGTCGTTCTTCGGGACAGGAGCACGTGGCCCGATTTGATTGGGCCGTGGAATCACAGGACGTGGAAGCATTTGCGTCGGCAGAGCCGGTCTGCTCCCACCCTTCCCGGGAGCTCCTCCCGCACTAGTAGCAATCAACCTCGTCCTGAAGGAGCGCGCTTGCGCGCGTCTCGAAGGACGGCCACAAGCAAGATCGTGCCAGCGGCCATCCTTCGAGACGCTCGGCGCGCAAAGAGCGCGCCGAGCTCCTCAGATGAGGTCTGCGGGATTAACCTCGATCCGATTGGTTTCATGGAAGCGATGCACTAGACCTGCCTTGCGGCCGAAGCCGGCGTTCTGCGTACGCTTTTCACTGCCGCCACAGGTTGGCTCTCAACGGGCGTCCGGCCGATTGCCCGACGCGGCGGCTCGGATCTGCCGGGAGCAAGAACCCGGTGCAGATGAGCGGCAACCATATCAACGAAAACGGCTGCTTTGGCGGGAACCAGTCCTCGATGCGGGTAAATGGCACAAATCGGCCTTCGCAAGGTGGTATGCTCGGAAAGCAGCCCGATCAGTCGGCCCTCCGCGAGAGCGTTAGCCGCCAGGAATCGGGGCAAAACGACAATGCCTTCACCGGCTTCTGCGGCGCCTAGCAGAACCAGTGGGCTGTTCGTCTGCAGGTTGCCTTTCACTGCAACTGCTTCGGGGCCGTCAAAAACCGGCCAGCGATCACCGTACCCCGAGTCGGTGTAGAGAATACAATTGTGTCCAGCCAAATCCGCGGGCGTTTCCGGCCGTGGTCGATTCGCAAGGTAACTCGGAGAAGCGCACACCACCAAGTCGAACTCGGCGAGCTTGCGGACGATAAGGTTCTCGTTTTCAGGCATCTGGTGGCGGATTGAGACATCGAATTGCTCTTCAATGAAATCAACCGGACGTCCCGTGGCGATCAATCTTACTGACACTTCCGGGAATTGCGCGGTGTAATCCGCAATGACCGGCGTGATCAGGTTGGCTATCAACACTGACGTATTCAGGCGCAAGACGCCACGCGGCTTGGCCTGCATAAATTCCACCAAGGCCTCCGCCTGTTCCAGACGATTGAGAACGTCCAAGCCATGTCTATAGTATGCCTCCCCAACCTCCGTCGGCTTTACATGGCGCGTATTCCTGTTCAGCAATCGTGCCCCAAGCCGCTGCTCGAGCGCCTGAATGTGAGCTGTGACAAGACTGGGTGCGACTCCCAGATCGCGAGCCGCCGCTGCAAAGCCGCCAAGCTCGACAACGCGCACGAATGTCGTGATTTGATCGAACCTGTCCATGCTCGACTCCGCCGTCGCAGATGTTGGAGCGCCTTCCGGCGAGGCTTATATAGTGATGCGGTCCGGCGTGATCAGGAGTGTCGGAGCGGATTCCGGTGACATGCCACACGGCATTGACGACCGCGTTGTCAGTGCCAGCGATCCCAATCTCGCCCACACCCTTGATGCCGACACCCTTGACGCCGATCGCGTTGACGTACGCATCGTGTGCTCCTCGATTAAAATCGCTTCAAGCGACGGCACATCGGCATTCACCGGAATGTGGTACACGGCCAGATTGGCGTTCATCGGACGGCCGGAGCGCGGGTCGATGCTGGCGTGCTCATGCAGCGCAAACGACACGCCCCAGATCTTCAACTGGTGCATCAAGCGGCGGTATCTCGACCGCAATCCCACTCACTCGACCGCGTTCACGGTAGGTCCTCAGCACCTCCGATAGCGGGCCTAAAGCTAAACCCGAACGACCGCTGGTCAATGCCAAGACCTGACTCATGCAGCGCAGCACATTACGGCGGGCGGAACGCCGAGCGCAGCTACGAACGACATCCGGCTCGTGCCACCGCACGAAGGCTGCCGCCTTTGTGCCCTCGATCGAGCCGGATAGCAGTCGCAAATCGCCCCGCTTTCCGGTTACGCCTCGCGGCCAAATCCCAATAGCGCCCGCGGCATCGGCAATTGCGGATCGGGCATGCGCTTCCAGCTCGCGCCGCCATCCTCGCTGCGATAGATCGAAACCGGCGAGCCGCCGGCCAACATCCAGTTCGGATCGGCGTCATCCTGCAGGAACGACCAGACTTGCACGCCGCGGTCGGGAAAGTCGGTGCGGCGGAAATTTTGGCCGCGATCAGTGCTTCGATAGACGCCATCGGCAGTACCGGCAAAGACGAGATTGGGATCGCGCGGGTGCACGAAGACGGTAAATGCTTCGATCTCGCTCAGCGCGTGTTTCCAGTCGCCACCGTCTGCGGCGCGGCGAAACACGCCGGCGAGACCACTTTGTTTGCTGGCGTAATAACCACCGACGCCGGCGCACACATAGGATGGAACCACGGTACTGTCCTCCCGAGTAAGATCTCGCGCCATGATATTTTGCCGCGTGCACCCCGACAATGTGGCGAATCTTCATTGAAGCTGTCGCGGCCAACTGCGCGCCTCGCGCTTTGCCGGCACTGTCGGCGAGCAAAGCGGGGGGCACAGGGCAGTGGTCCGCTGCTGCTCCTCCGTAAGCGGCGCTTGAGCGGGCATGCCGGCACTCACACTTCGTGCCAGTTCCGGACTCACGCACCACAGCAACCAGCACCTAATGCGCCATCACGACGGGCGGAGTGTTTTCTGAATGCCAGGAAAAATGGCCAGGATTGCAGGATCGCCCAGCGGACTGCGCGGCTCGCCTATGGCTGCCCAGGAACTCTGTCGTCTGGTACCGTCTACGCCGTTCCAGAGTGCATCGGGGGAGTGTCGGTTGAGGTCGGCCTTGGTTATTCCACCGGTTCTGCCCGCCGCGATGACGATCGCGGGACTGCTGCTCGGGATCGTGCCGGCCTCGGCTGGTTCGCCCGGCCGGTATGACGAATACGACCAGGGCGTTTACCTGCCCTACGTCAACGCGCCCCGTCCCGGTGAAGACATCGATATGTTACCCCGCCTGCTCATCTCGTTTGGCGGACGCAGCTACCGCGCCGTCATGGATACCGGCTCCACCGGTGTTGTCGTCTCGGCGGACAAGATCCCAAACATCGACGGTTTACAATCGCTCGGAGCGGGCCAACTCACCTATTCCAGCTCCGGCCGCATCATGATTGGTCGATGGGTCGTCACGCCGGTGGCCATAACGGGCGGTGACGGAACACGGATCACCACCGCGCCCATTCCGGTCCTCGCCGTCACCCGGGTCGCGTGCACGCAACGCGCGCGGCGGTGCACGCCCGACGAGGCGCCAAATCGGATTTCGATGATGGGGATAGGATTCGGCCGCCATGGCGATCACCAGGCGCAAAGCGGACCGAGCAAGAATCCGTTCCTGAATGTCGCCAATCTCAATAGCAACGACCCTAAAGGGGAGCGCATGCAGCGCGGCTATATCGTTACCCGGCTAGGGGTGCACATCGGGTTGACCGCAGCCAACACGCAGGGAGATTTTTCCTACGTTAAGCTTGCCCCCGCGCCGGACGGCCGAGGCTGGGCCGCAACTCCTGCCTGCGTCTCGGTCAACGGGGCCACGCCGTCGGGCTGTGGCAGCCTGCTGATGGACACCGGTGTAACTGCCATGTATCTGACAGTGCCGGAGAGTCAGGCTCCGCCCGAGATCCGCACCGTCAACGGCGTTGCGCCCACGCTGGTGGCAGGCACAAAGCTCACGATTTCAATTCCGGCCGAGGATTCGCCCCAGGCGCTCTACAGCTTCACGGTCGGTGACGTCCTCGATCCACTCGCTCCGAGGAAGCTCAATTTGGTTGACCGCACCGGCGCGCCGTTCGTCAACACCAGCGTGCGCTTTCTCAACGGGTTCGACTATCTCTACGACGCTGATGGTGGTTTCGTGGCCTTGCGTTGGACCGGTCATGCCTCGCAGGCATCCGGCAAGGTCGTGCCGATCTCGCCGTCGCATTGATGCCGTTTGATGACGCCACCCCACCTACGACGGTAATAGGTCCGCAGCACCTCCGATTCCGGCTGTAAGCTGAGCCGAGGCGGACCCCGTTGAGTGCCACAACCCGGCATATGCATGCAGCAAACGACATGCGCCGAATGCGGTGCCTTACTCGATCACCTCGTCGGCGCGCTGCGGAAATGCGGGGGGAATGGTCAAGCACCCTCCTACAGACTTGGCCCAAGATCGCGCGCTGGCTCGCTGCCTGCTGAGTAGCCACACCGCAAAGGGCCAGCGGCCGACCATGCTCGATGCCCCGCCAATTCCGGCTTCGCAGCAGCGGCCTTCAGCGAGGACGATGGCAGCAAATCCTCAGCGCAGCGCCCGCACGGCCGCCGGCGTCACGTCGCCCTTCTGCCCGCCCCAGGTGACGCGCAGATAGTTTGCGAGCGCGGCGGCCTCCGCATCGCTCAACTTATCGGAAAAGCCCGGCATCGCCTGCATGCTCGCGCGATGCGGGAAATTCGCCGCCCCGATACCGTCCAGCGTTGCAACGATCAGGTTGCGTGGATCGGCAAGCCGTAGCGTGCTGTTGTTGCGCATCGCGACCATCGTGTTCGGAATGCCGCTACCGTCGAGGCCGTGGCAGCCGGCGCACAGCGCTACATAGCTCATCCTCCCCACCTCGCTTGCAGCGACGCTTTGCGTCGCATCGGTCGCCGGCAGCAGCGCAGGCGGCGGCGGCTTGTCGCCGAGCAGATAGATCGCGACGGCATCGAGATCCTCCGCCGTCAGATTTCTCGTGCTGAGCATGATCACCTGGTGCATGTCGTCGAATGCCGAGCCTTGACGAGCGAGGCCGCGACCGAGGTAAGCGCGCAGTCCCGTGGCCGTCCAGCCGCGGGATGCGAGCCCGGCCGCCGTGATGTCGGGCGCGGCGACGCGCCCGAGTGCGAACCCCGTCAAGGCGCGCGACAACTCCATCTCGCCCGCGATGCCGCGGGGTGTATGGCATTCCCCGCAATGTCCCAGCACGTTCACCAGATAGCGACCACGTCGCCACGCTGGAGAGCTTCCGGCGGATACCGCAGGAAGGCTGTCGTGCAAGAACAGCAGGTTCCAGGCCAGCATCCCGAGGCGGATGTTGAAAGGGAAACTAAGCTCGGTCCTTCGGTTCGCCACCTTCATCGGGAGGAGTCGTATCAGGTAGGCGTAGATCGCGTCCGCATCTGCCCGCGTCATGCCGCGATAGGACGTGTAAGGCATTGCCGGATAGAGCTGCTGCCCGCCGCGCCTGATCCCGTCGTGCAGCGCGCGCCAGAAATCGTCCGCGCTCCAGCGGCCGATGCCGTCGTCGGGATCGGGCGTGATATTGGTCGCGTAGATCGTGCCGAAGCCGCTCGGCATCGCCAGGCCGCCGGCAAATGGCGCGCCGCCCGGGGCGGTGTGGCAGGCGGCGCAGTCCGCGGCCTCGGCCAGGTATTTTCCACGCGCGACGACGTCGATCGGCGCGCTCACTGCCTGCAGCGGGCCGCCGGTCTTGCCGGACCGGAGGTTTCGCGTCGCGACCGCGGCCGCGGCGATGGCTGTGACGAGGAGAATCGCGGCGATGCTGACGACCCGCCGACCGACACGGCGCACCATCATGCGGCGTCCCGCGTCAGGCCGGGTGTGGCCAGGATCACGTCCCGCACCGCTTGGTAGTAGCGCACGTACCCGGTGCAGCGGCAGATATGTTTCTCCAGCGCCGCGGCCACCGTCGCCTCGACCTGTGCGCGCGGCACCGGCGCCCGTTTGAGCCGCTCGATCAGCACGGTGGCGGCGTTGACGAAGCCCGGCGTGCAGTAACCGCATTGAAAGCTGAACTGGTCGAGGAAGGCCTGCTGCACCGCAGAGAGCGCGAGGAGATCGCCCGTGTCGTTCCTGCGGGCGATGCCCTCGATGGTGCGGATGCGTTTGCCATCGAAGAAGCCAGCGCCGGTGATGCAGGTCTGCACCTCCTCGCTCGTCTGATCGTTGCAATCCCAAATCACCACGCACGCATGGCAGATGCCGATGCCGCAGCCCAGACGCGAGCCGGTGAGGCCGAGCATCTCGTGCAGCACGTCGATCATCATCAGGCCTTCGGGCACGTCTATGGGACCGTAGCGCCGGCCGTTGATGGTCACCGTCAGCGGCCGGGTCGGAAGCGTCATGTCAGGACCTCCAGGATCCGATCCGGCGTGACCGGCAGCGCGCGGAAGCGGTGACCGATGGCGTGCGCGACGCCGTTCACGATGGCCGCCATGATCGGGATCCCCGCCACTTCGGCCATGCCCTTCGGCGGCTCGTTGTCCGACAGCGGCGGCAAGACTTCGGCGGTCTGCGCCCATACCGCCACGTCGCTGCCGCGCGGCAGATGATAGCGATTGAAATTCCAGGTGCCGTCGCCCGGACCGTCTTCGTAGAGCGGGAGCCATTCGTGCAGCGCCAAGCCGATGCCGGTGGCGGTCGCGCCCTGGATCTGGCTCGACACCAGCTCGGGCACGAGCATGTTGCCGCATTCGAGAATGGTGTGATGCCTCAGCAGCGTGACCTTTCCGCTGGCTGCGTCGACTACGAGCTCGACCAGGGTGCCGGCGACGGTGTTGTAACCGACCATCGCGTTGTTGTTCTGCGTTGGTGGAAAGAACACGCTCCGGCGGTCGAGCACGTGATAGCGGTTGGGCGTGGTGGCCAGTGCCTGCTTTGCGGTGCCCGCGCCGTCGCCGTAGCGCACCGACAGGGCGTCCACGGCTACGCGCGTCGACGCACCAACGACGACGAAATCGGCCTCGGCCCATTGCCAGCGGTTGAAGGCGTGCACGGCGGCGCCGACCACGAGGCCGCGCGCATGCGCCTCCTGCGCCAGCCGGCCCAGCGGCAACGGTTGCAGGCCTTCGATCGCGAGCGCTCCGTTGCGCCAGCGCGCATCCTCGGGCTGCACCGCGCGCGATGCCGCGCCTGCGTCGCGGGCCCAGATTGCCAGCGCCGCCGGCCATAGCCCGTGGAGATAAACCACGCGCGCCGCCTCCCGCGTCACGTGCGAAAAGTAGTACGACGAGTTGCTGGCACTCGACGCCGATGTATAAGCGGGACTCCAGCGCGGGTTCTCGGCCAGCCGGTCCTGATCTGCCTGACTGATGGAGTGCGGATCGCCGCTCGTTTCCACCGGCAGGTCGGGCCACTCGGTGACGGCCATTTCGAGCGCATCGGCCGGCCGCCCCAGCCAGCGCGCGCAGGCGACAGCCTGCCCCGAGGATGTGCCGGTGCCGATCTCCGTTCCGCTGTGGGAGAGCGCGATGCGCCCATCCGGCGCGAGCTCGAGTTTGGCGAGACTCGCTTCGGCCCCGGTGCCAAAGCGCCGCTGGATGCAGCCGAAGCCGACCCCGTAATGTTTTCCGGGATGCGCGGCGTCGTAGGCCTGCTTGCGCGCGGCGCGCCCCGTCCACAGGGCATGTCCGCGGGCCTGCTCCAGCACCGCCTCGGCGCGTTGCGTTCCGAGCGGGATCGCGCCTTGGGTGCTCCGCATCCCGGTCTTCAACACGTTGCGCAGACGGAACTCGATCGCGTCGAGGCCGAGCTCGCCGGCGATCTCATCCATCATCAGCTCGGTCGCCGTCAGGGTTTCCAGCCCTCCGTAGCCGCGCGCCGCGCCGCAGTCGATGGCGCGCGACGCGATGGCGGTCGCAGCCACATCGTTCTTCGGAAAGTAATAGACCGATTGGGCCGAGACGGCGCCCACCGTCGTAAGCGCAACGGAGCAATTCGCGCGGCCGCCGCCATTGGCGACGATCTCGGCCCGGAACGATCGCAGCAGGCCGGTCTGGCGCTCGACCGCCACCGTGTAGCGCATGCTGAACTGGTGCCGTTTTAGGCCGGTCTGAAACTGATCGAACCGATCGTTGGCCAGCCGCACCGGCCGGCCATCGCCGTAAACTGCGGCGAGGAGGCCGTAGTACGGCATGGTGCAGTGATCCTTCGAGCCATAGCCGACCGTGAAGCACGGGTGCAGGAACAGCCGCTTCAGGCCGATGCGGCTTTTTGCCAACATGGCCGCGGCGCCTGCAGCGACTTCTTGCGGCGACTGGGTCGGCACGACGAGATGCAGGTCCTCTTTCTCGCGGTCGTACCAGCCGTTGGCGTTGTCCGGCTCGAGCGCCGACGTGTCGCCCGACTGCGTGGTATAGTCGCGCGTCAGCACCAGCCAGTCGGCCGGCGGCCGCGCCAGCTCGTCATCGATGGACTTGGCGTAATACATTCCCTGCGCGCCGATGTCGCCGTCGCGCGCGGGCTTCGGCCAGACCGGTTCATGTTGAGAGTAGCTGGGGGAGACCGGCCCTTGTTTCAGGCAGGAAAACACGTCGTCATCGTAGGGCGTGGGCCCGCCAACCCGCACGAAGCGGTATGAGCCCCAAGGGTCGCGCTGCAGCGGGCCGGTAACGGCGCCATAGCGAATGACCGCGTCGTTGAACTGCAACTTTTCCTTGGCGAAGCGCAAGCGGGCGAAATCCTGATAGATCAGGATCGCGACGGCTTGGCCCAGATAGGCGGGCGTCTTGCCTTCGGGGAGCAAAATGTCGTCGCCGTAAAAATCGGGGAAGGCAAACCCGTCCCGCGCCAAATTCGCCGCCGTCACCACGTGGTCGGGCGCAAGGTCGGAGCCGAGCGCCGAGAGATCGAAGCCGGCATAGCTGCGATCGGCCATGGTCACCCGCAGCACCAGTGCATGCGACTGCTGCTGCGGCCAATGCGGCATGTCGCGGGCGCGGATGTCGCGCGCGAATACTTTCTCTCCCGTGACCTTCGACGTACCGTCAATTCGATATTTCAGGACGCCATCGTTCCACGCCGGCCGAGTCAGCAACTGTTCTTCGAACAACGACGCAAAGGCCCTGCTTCCCAGAGGAGCGAGATACACGGCGACGCCGCCGATCAGGCTCGCGCCCATCACCTGCCGGCGCGACGGGCGCAAGAGGTTCATGAGAATGCTCCAGTGCAGGGGCGCAACCCACGCTACGGCATGGGTTTGATTCGCGGCGGGATGCGGGAGCGCCAACAATCAATTTTTGATCTCATGGGAGGTCATCTGGTAAGCGTTTGAGCAAGCGGGGTCTCCCGGTTTTTGAGGCATGCAGCTCCATCGTTCACTAGCGCTGCCGGTCCCGGCACGCAAATCCTCGAGGGAAAGACGAATGCATCCGACCCGCTTTCGCTGGTTTATCATATTCCTTCTGTTTGCGATCAGCATCATCAACTACATCGATCGGGCGGCGATCTCCTATTCGATTCCAAAGATCGAGCGCGATCTCGACTTGTCGCCGGCCGATGCGGGCGGCATTCTCGGCGCCTTCGGACTCGGTTATGCAATCACGACGTTCCTGGGCGGCATCGTCGTCGACCGTTTTGGGTCACGCAGCGTGCTGGCGGTTGCCGCCGTCTTGTGGAGCCTATCGATTGGCGCGACCGGGCTCGCGGGCGGGTTTGCGATGCTCTACGCGGCCCGCGTACTCCTCGGTGTATCGGAGGGGCCGAATTTCCCAGCCGTGACAGGCGCCGTCAGCCGATGGCTCGCCCCGCAAGAGCGGGCGACAGCGCTAGGAAATGCGCTCGTCGCCGTGCCGCTCGCGCTCGCCATCGGTGGCCCCCTCGTCACAAAGATGCTGGGCTGGTTCGATTGGCGCGGCACCTTCTTCGTTCTGTTCGGACTTTCCATCCTGTGGGTCCCGCTCTGGCTGTTCTTTTACCGCGACGATCCGCGCCAATCGCGCTTCGTCAACCAGGCTGAGCTTGCCCATATCCACGACGCGGGTGGCGCCCAGCCGCCGATGAACCGTCACGGCCAATCCGGCAAGGATCGGGATGCCGTCCGCTTCCTGCTCACGAAGCGGACGCTCCTTGCGAATTATTGGGCGTACTTCGTCTATGGGTACTTCCTGTTTTTCTTCATGACGTGGCTGCCGAGCTATCTCGAACAAGTCTATGGTCTGAAGCTTGTCGACGTCGGCTTGTTCACTGTGCTGCCGTGGCTTGCGGCGGCCTTCGTTTTGTGGGCGCTCGGGGGCGCGTCAGATCAGCTGTTGCGCAGGACGGGGCAGCTGCGCATCGCCCGCAGCTATCTCATTGCCGGCACGCAATTCATCGCCGCTATCGCCGTGATCCCGGTGGCTCTGACGCACGATCTCGGAACTGCGATCGCGTGCATATCCATCGCCGTCGCGGCATCCATGGGCGCCAATGCGGTCTATTTCGCCGTCAACGTCGACGTCGCTCCCAAGCAAGCGGCGACCGCCTTCGGCATCATGAATCTCGCTTTTGCGATCTCGGGATTTCTGGCTCCCGTCATCACCGGCTCGGTGCTCAAGCTGCACGGATCGTTTGTGGACGCGTTCTGGATGATGGCCGGTCTCGCCTTTCTGTCGGTCATCGTCGTGTTGGTCTTTCACGATCCCGATCGTGACCGACCGAAGCAAATGTCGCGACTCTAGGGCGTCTACTCACAAACGCGATTGTCCGTCGGAATCCGGTTGGAGTCGCTGCCTGGTCAACGTGTCTCGAACGCATAATGTTTCGCTTCGACAAGGCCGAGCTCACGCATGCCGGCGCCGAGCAATTGCATCTGTACCTTACTTGAAGCTGAGTCTGCGGCGCCGCTGCCGAGGACCGCGAATCACCGGCACGGCTGTTGGGCGCGCGCAATCATGGCCACGCCGATGCTCCGAGCAGCGTGATGAATTCGCGCCGTTTCATGGGCTCCTCCAATACCAAGGATCACGGACCCAAGTATAGCAGGTCAGGCCGGTGCACCGCAGCAAAACCGGCCCGCTGATGTCCGAGTTGGGTCAAAAGCCCGCATTACCGCGCCGCAGCATTGCTGTCCGCTTCGCCCCCCAATAAGCAGACCCCGACAGAACGGGTTCAATGCGAGGCTATGTGCCAATTCCGGACCTTAACTGCAGTGCAGCAAAATCTCCGGCCATGATGGTCTTGCCGATGCGCCGTCGCTTGCAAAACGAGCAGCGCCTGTCGCCCATAAATGTGAGCCAAGACAAGCCTAAACCGGCTGCCGTCCGCACCCCCAGCCTTTATCGGACGGCTTATACCCGTTACAGCCGCCATCGGCCACGCGCAGGCATCCACTCATCGAAGGTCACGGGAGCCCGCTCAAATCCTCGCCGATGTGTTTGACCAAATGCTCCGGCAAAGGGCGAGTTGCGGCCTCCTCCATCGAACGCGACATTGCCGGGTTGCGTGGAAAAGCCGATGAGTGTGCCGCTTCCTGCTTCGACGGGGGGCAAGCCCACGCACGGAGCTGCCCTATTGGGCGGCGGCATGGGTCAGGGTGCCACCATAAATATCCTGAGTGTTCCCACTGATATAATTGTCGCCGAAGCTCCTTACTACAGTGCCATTTCTCACGACCATATAGATGCCGTACTCGTCGTTTCCGATAATGGTCGAATGGGCCAGCGTGAGGTCGATGGCCCCCTGAACCCCAATTCCAATCCTATTCTCGGTGACCACGGTCTCGGCAGCTGTGACATGGACTTGTCCGCCGGGAGCATCGGTACCGACATTTAAGCCCGATTCGCGATTGCCGTGTACCCAAACATGGTCGAGGACGCCTCCCACGCTGGCGTTTGCTTGCGCCGAGACGCTGATGCCGAAGTTATTGCCCGACACGAGCGTGTGCGCGATCAAAAAATCCGCAGTTGCCGAGCTAATGTCGATTCCCGACTCCAAAAAATTCTGGACGGTGCAATGCGTCATCGTAAATTTTCCGGAGCCTTTGACCAGGATGCCGGTGGGCATTGGATTCGATGTTTCCCAACGCCCAACGATGGTCAGGCCGCTCAAATTAACTCTGTCATTGAATGGCCCCGTATCGATGGTGATCGCGGCGCCGCCGCCCGGACCCATATCGACGAAGATACCGGCGCCATCCACCCCCGTGATGCTGATCGGCAAGCTGATCGTCACCGGACCATAATCGGCCGCATCAAGCGCCTGGACCTCTCCGATAAGACCGGTATGGTCGACGGCGTACTGAAAGGTCCGGCAGGGCGAGGACTTGTCGTCGCAATTGCCGCCATCGACGCCTTTGCCCGAGACAAAGGTCAGCGGGGGGCAGGGCGAATTGTGATTGTCGCAGGTTCCGCTATCGACACTTTTGCCCGGGACATCGGTCACCGTCGGTTGTGCCCCAGCGGGCCCGGCGGCGAAGACCAGCGATGCGATTGCTGTAGCGATGGTCGAGGGGAATGGCCGCATGAACATCTCCCTTCCGATTGAGGTAGGACCGGCTCACGCCCTATTGGGTTCCTACATGGGTCAGGGAGCCGCCATAAACATCCTGGCCGTTGCCGCTGATGTAATTGTCAGCGAAGCTTGCAACGTCACCGTCCGGGGAGGCAATTTCGATGCCGTGCCCATTTCCCGTGATCGTCGAATGGGCAAGCTTCAGTCCGCCCCTCTGAACGCTGATGCCCGCACTACCGTTATCGCTCGCCGTGATCTCGACGGCCGTGACTTGAGTTGGTCCGACGTCCGACGCCGCGCCGATCGTAAGGCCCGTCCCGAAATTCCCGTGCAGGCGAACATGGTCGAGCACACCGCTCGAGCCGTATTGTCCAGCAGAAACTTTGACGCCGTCAAAGGTGTCCGATACGAGCGAATCTGCAATCAGGAAACCCGAGGTCGTAAAAATGTCGATTCCAGTTCGGAAATACTGGATCGTGCAATGCGTGATCGTGATGGGCCCCTGATTGATCACGATACCGACGGCCGGTGAACGTTGCGGGGTCCTCGGATAGGGCCCCATGACGGTGAGGTGCGTCAAACTTACCGGCGCTGCCCCTCGTTCGAGATTGATCGCGGGGCCCCCCGTGGGATGGATGACGCGCGCGCCCTCCACTCCGCTGATGTTGACCGCAAAGTCGATGCTTATCGGGCCATAGTCGGCCGCATCGAGCGCCTTGACCTCGCCGTAAATGATGGTGTGGTTGAGGGCGTACTGAAAGGTCCGGCAGGGCGAGGAGGGGTTATCGCAAATCCCGCCATCGGTGCCGTTGGACGAGACATAAGTTACGAGGGCATTGAGTGCTGTTTCAGCCTCGACGAAGCCAGTCTGCGACACTAGCGCCCCGGCGATGGCCAGGGGGGATAGGCGCTTCAACATCGACGGGCCTCCTTCCTAGTTGGTAGTTGGGCCGACAATCCGGGCGTTACGGTAGCGCGAGATACGAATGCGCTAAGGCTAATTCTCAGTTGCTGGCCGCGGGCCGCAATCGGCCATGCCGCCGCGCCGCCGAGCAGGGTGATGACCTCGTGCCGTTGCATGTCCTCCCCCAAGCTCAGGAGACGGCATCCTAACGCCTCAAACGAGTGCTTTGATAGGGGCTTAAAATTGGGCATCAAAACCATAGCCGCAGTGCACAGCCGATGTCGCTGATGGGTCAAATGCACGCATTACCGCGCCGCAGCATTGCTGTCCGCACCACCCCAACAAGCAGACCCCGACAAGACGGGTTGAATGCGGCGCTATGTGCCACAAGCTGCCGTGAGCAGATGCAGCAATAATTCGTATGCAAGCCGGCTTACTCAATCACCCCGTCGGCACGTGCGAGCACGGTCGCCGGCAGATCGAGGCGCAGGGCCTTGGCAGTCTTGAGGTTAATCACCAGCTGGTACAGCGCTTGATCGAGCCGGTCACGCGCGCCATCAGTTTGTCGGGATCGGCAGACAAGGCGTTGCCGCGCCAAGCGACGTATTGATCGGGCCGCACCAGCGCGAGATCGCAGCCATAGAGGTCGCGCGCCTCCGCCGCTCCGTCTAGATGGGAGCCTGCCATCGCGATAAGAATATGCCGAGGGGCGGCAGCGAGGAGGTCGCGACATGTTCCTGCGCAATGGCTGGTATACGGCGCTCTGGTCCCATGAACTCAAAGACAAGCCGGTCGCCAAGACTCTCCTCAATGAGAAGATCGTGCTGTTCCGTAATGCCGGCGGCGATGTCGGCGCGCTCGAGGACTGCTGCTGTCACCGCGCTGCGCCACTCTCGCTCGGCGAGATTTTGGGCGACTATCTCGCCTGTGGCTACCATGGGCTCAAGTTCGACGTGAACGGCAAATGCGTCGAGGTTCCAGCCCGGACCCAGGTCCCATCTGGCGCCAAGGTGCGCAGCTATCCGATTGCGGAAAAATGGAACGTCGTCTGGATCTGGATGGGTGACCCGGCGAAAGTGGAGCCCGGAAAGATTCCCGACATGCCGTGGCTATCGGAGCCGAAATGGACAGCGACCCCCGGCCGGCTTAATGTGAAATCGAATTATCAGTTCATCGTTGACAACCTGCTCGATTTCACCCACGTCGCTCATGTGCACAAGCGCACGATTGCCGGCGACCCCCGCGAAGCCACCGAGCCGATCAAAGCTGAAAGGCTCAACGACGGCATTCGAGTCAGCCGCTGGCTGCTCGACGTTCTGCCGCCGCCGCTGTTCGCCAACGCGGGCAACTTCAAGAGCAACGTTGACCGCTGGCAGCTTGCGCGATGGCATCCGCCCGGCGTCGTCTATCTGGACGTCGGTTGCGCCAAGGCCGGAACGGGAGCGCCGCAGGGCGACCGCGGCCAGGGCATATCGATTTGGTCTACTCATCTGATCACACCCGAAACCGAGCACACCAGCCACTACATGTTCTGCTTCTCACGCGACTTCAGCCTCGAAGACGCACAGATGTCGATGCTTCTTTACGAAGGGTCGCGTGCGACTTTCCTGGAGGATGTGGACTTCCTAGAGGCGGTGCAGACCAACCGGGTCGACGGTTCACTGGACGGCCTTATTCATCTAGCCGCCGATGCCGCCCAGCTACAAGTCCGGCGCATGCTCGGCAGCATGATATCGGCGGAGCAGGCGTGATAAGGCGTTGCGCGCGCGGCGCGCGGTGGCGCGAGTTTGCAGAATTAGTGCGACATGTACTGCATCCCCGCCGGGGATAGGGTCCCTTTTCGGTCGGTGGGGGGCATGGTCGTTGTTCCTTGAGGGACGGGAGAGACGCAAATGCTCGCACTGGTCAATACGCCCAACGGCAAGGCGCCGGTCGAACTGCGGCAAACGCCGGAGCCCGCCTCGAGGAAGAGCCGCCGAGCCGCATCAAGGATTGACGTCGGCGTCGGCGCGGTTTGCTGCCTGATCGGAAAAGCGCTCAATGCCGTGGTCGTTCGGCAGAACTATTCCCGATTGGTTATCGACTGCAACCGCACGCCGGGGTCGGGTGCGTCAATCCTCGACCTGAGCGAGTTGACGCATGTGCCGGGGAACATCGGCCTAAGCGAACGTCAGAAGCTCACGCGCGCTCGAGAGATATTCCAGCCCTATCACGATCGCATCGCGACCGAGCTCGATCGCCGACGAGAAGCCGCCCGACCGACAGCGCTGATTTCCGTGCACAGCTTCACACCCGTTTTCAAGACCGTGGCGCGGCTCTGGCATGTCGGCGTGCTCTATAACCGCGACCCGCGTTTCGCCCAGATCTTGATGGAGCTCCTGCATCGTGAGGAAGGTCTTGTCGTCGGCGACAACGAACCGTATAGCGTCACCGACGCGTCGGATCATACGATCCCCGTCCATGGCGAGCAGCGGAACTTGCACCATGTGGCACTCGAAATTCGTCAAGACCTAATCACGGACGAAGCAGGTCAGCGCATGTGGGCGGCGTTGTTTGCGCGATTGCTTCCGCAAGCTTATCAGCGGCTCACTAGCCAGCAGGATATTGCCGATCGTTTGATCGCAGACCTCACACCCCAGATTGGCTAACGCCGTGGCAATCCGGTCATAGCCCCAGTCTCGGTTCTCACAATCTAGGAAGATGAACAGCTCCAGCAAGGGCTCTATCCCCCAAGCGGGCGCGACGCTGAAACCTTGCGGCAGCGAACGCTTCGGCTTGGGCTCAACAACAGGGAAGCGATATCGCCCTCGCGACAAGCGGCGTCTGCCAGTTTACAGCGCGGCGCGAACAGGCAGCCTTGCGGCAGAGTGTCGAGGTGCGGAGGCGTTCCGGAAATAGCCTCGAGCCGCTGTCCACGGCGAGCGCCAACCACGGTCGAAGCGAGCAGTCCACGCGTATAGGGGTGGGCCGGCTCCCGCACCACTTCGTGCACCGTGCCGGTTTCCACGATGCGGCCGCCGTACATGACGGCGACGCGGTCGGATATCTCCACCGCCACCCCGACGTCGTGAGTAACAAAAATGACCGCCATCGCGAACGCGCGCTGCAGCTCGCGCAGGAGGAGCAGGATTTGGATCTGCACCGTGGAATTGAGCGCAGTCGTCGGCTCGTCCGCAAGCAGCAGCTTGGGGCCGCATGACAAAGCGAGCGCGATCATTGCGCGCTGGCGCATGCCACCGGAAAGCTCATGCGGATAGGCCTCAAGACGCCGGCGGGCGGAGGGAATGCGCACGCTCTCCAGCATTTCGAGGGCTCGCGCGCGACCTTGAGCCCAACTTGTGCCGCGATGGCGCACCACCGTTTCGGCAATCTGATGACCGATGGTGAAGACCGGATCGAGCGCCAGCATAGGTTCCTGAAAGATCATGGCGGCAACACCACCGCGCAGCCGTTCGAGGGCGGCATCATCCATCGCCAAAACATCCTCGCCGGCGATGCGAATCCGGCCGGCAACACTGCTGCGCCGCGGCGGCAGCATGCGTAGCAGCGCGCGCAGTGTCACGCTCTTGCCCGAGCCAGACTCGCCGAGAAGCCCCAGCACCTCGCCGGGCCCCAGCGCAAGATCGACGCCATTGACTGCGTAGACCTCGCGCTCGCCATGAAATCGCACGCGTAGGTTGTGGACATCGACGACCGGAATCATTGCAGCGCCGGGATTCGACGATGATGATCGGTTGCGGCTTGAAATGCACGCCCGAGCGCGATTACCATTTCGTCGCCGAAGGGGCGTCCAATCAGCTGCATTCCGATCGGCAGTCCCGATTGCGATTGCCCGGCCGGCACCACCAGGCTCGGCAGGCCAAGAAAGTTCGCGGGCCGCATGAAGCGCGTGATGGCCTGGATCGCCGCTTCCGCTTCGGGCACGCCGCCAAGATCGGTTGCTGCGATCGTCGGCGCGACGGAGCGCGACACGGGCGCAATGATCACGTCAACCTCCCCGATGGCGTCAAGATGTGCCGCGAGTGCGGGGCCGCGCCAACGCAGCGCTTCCAAGTACTCCACCGCACCGTAGGCCAGTCCGTTGTGAAGGCGATTGCGCACTTGCGGACCATAATCCGCCGCCCGTGTGCGCAGCCACGGCGCGTGCGCGCTGGTGGCCTCGACCGCGAGCACGATCAGCGCAGCCGCGCTCACCACGGTCTGGTCGGGGAGCTCGATTTCGGAGATCTTGGCGCCGAGCTTGCGCAACGTGGCGATTGTCGTATCGAGCGCGGCGGCAATGTCCGATTCCAGATCCTCGACATAGAAACGCGTCGGCACCCCGATCTTCAGCCCCTTGGGCGAGACGCGCGTGTGTTTGGCGTTCCACGGCGGCGCGCCGAGCGTCGTCGGATCGAGCGGATCGGTTCCGGCGATGATACCGATGATCAGACCGGCGTCCTCCGCGCTCACCGTCAGCGGGCCGACGGTATCGAGCGTGAACGACAACGGCAGCGCGTTCGCGCGGCTGACGCGTCCATAGGTCGGCTTGAACCCGGTCACGCCACAGAAGTGGGCCGGCAGCCTGATCGACCCTCCGGTATCTGATCCGAGCGCCGCAGGCACTAATCGCGCGGCGACAGCAGTACCCGAACCCGATGACGAACCACCCGTGATGCATCTTCGATCCCAGGCATTGCAGGCCGGCCCGAGATAGGAATTATGCCCGGTCGGACTATAGGCGAATTCCGACATGTGCAGCGCGCCGATACGAAACGAGCCGGCAGCGTGAAGTCGCGCCAATGCGGTCGAGGTCGCGGGCGCGACCCATCCCGCACGCACCTTCGAGCCGCATTCGGACACCTTGCCCTTGACGTAATACATGTCCTTGTGCGCGAGCGGCACACCATGCAATGGGCCTTTTGTCTTGCCGCGCGCGAGTGCGCGGTCCGCCGCCTTGGCCGCAGCCAACGCTTCGTCCGCCTCGACGCGTACGAATGCGTTGATTGCAGGCTGCCAGCGCGCGATGCGGTCAAGCATCCATCGCGTGAGTTCGGCCGAGGAGAACGCGCGCCGGCGCAGCGCGCCCGCGATCTCGGTCAGCGTCAGATCGGCAGGATCGTTCACCGCCCGATCTCGCGCCGCTGCACGGCGACAAAGCTCGCCGGCTCGGTTTCCAGCGGTAGATCGACCTTGGCGGCGGCGAAGCGTGCGGCCACGGGCGCAACCGCACGGGTAATGCGGGCCGCGTCATCCGGCGCGAGCGGCACGCGTGCCGCGTTAGCGACGATGGTGACGCGATCGGGAGAAATATCGTCGGGCATGGGCTACTCCGTGAATTGCCTGCCGGCGCGACTGTGACCCGATGCCGGATCGCCGATATGGCAGGCGGCAGCATGGCGATCGTTGCCGGTGGGCATCAAGACTGGCTTGGTGGTGCTGCAGACCACCTCGGCGAAGGGGCAGCGGGTGTGAAAGCGGCACCCCGCGGGGGGATCGATCGGGTTCGGCGGATCGCCTGCGACCGGAGCCGTCTCGGTGCGGCGATCAGGGTCGAGCGAAGGCATCGCGGCAAGCAGCGCACGCGTATACGGGTGGCGCGCGTCCGTCCAGAGAACCTCTGCTGCCGCCTCCTCGACGATCTCGCCAAGGTACATGACTATGACGCGATCGCTCATGTAGCGCACTACATTGAGGTCATGCGAGATGAACACATAGGTCAGGCCGAGATCCCCCTTGATGTCGAGAAGAAGATTGAGGACCTGCGCCTCGACCGACTTGTCCAATGCCGAGACTGCCTCGTCGAGCAGCACGAGCCGCGGCGAGAGTGCGAGCGCGCGGGCAATGTTGATGCGCTGCCGCTGCCCGCCGGAAAGCTCGTGCGGATAGCGCGTCGCGAACAGCGCCGGATCGAGGCCGACCTTGCGCAGCAGGTCGTGCGCGCGGGCACGTGCCTCATTCGGCGCGAGGCCATGTACGCGTGGCCCGAATGAGATCGTATCCTCGATGGTCAGCCGCGGGTTGAGCGAGGCGTAACTGTCCTGAAACACCATCTGCACCCGCCGGCGCAGATCGCGAAGCGAAAGTGCGGCACCGACGAGCTCGCCGTCGAACACGATGTCGCCCTTGTCCGGGGCGATGAGGCCGATCACAAGGCGCGCCATCGTCGATTTGCCGCAGCCTGACTCGCCGACAACCCCCAGTACTTCTTTCTTGTTGACCGCAAAGCTCACGTCGTCGACGGCACGCACGACACCGGCGCGAGCGCGCAGCCCGCCGCGCACCGGAAAGTGCTTGCTCAAGCCGCGGACTTGCAGCAATGACTGGCCGGGGCCACCGACATCGGGGGCCGGCGCGAGCGCTTCAATCGCGGACATCCATCGCGCTCCGCATTCCGTCGCTGAGAAGATTGAAGCAGATCGAGACGATGAAGATCATGACGCCGGGCAGCGCCGCGACCCAGGGATTAACGTAGATCGCGGTACGCAGGGTGTTGAGCATCAAGCCCCATTCCGGCTCAGGCGGCTTGGTGCCCAGCCCGAGGAACGAAAGCCCGGCGCCCAGGATCATGCAGACGCTGATCAAGCTCGTGGCGTAGACGAAGATCGGCCCGAGCACGTTGCCGAGCACGTGCACGCGCATGATGGTCATGGGACCGGCGCCGGAGGCGCGCGCGGCGTCGACGAAGTCAAGGTTGCGCACGCTGGTGGTCACGCTCTCCGCGACACGCACAATCGGCGGAATGAAGACGATCGTCAGCGACAACAAGCTGTTGAGGATGCCGGCGCCAAGCACGCCGGAGATAGCGACCGCGAGGAGCACGGAGGGAAACGCGTAGAAGATGTCGATGGTGCGCATGATCGCCTGGTTGAGCAGGCCGCCGACATAGCCCGCGATCACGCCGAGCGTCGTTCCAATGACGAAGGCAAGTGCGACGGGAAACAGCCCGATGAACAGCGAAAGCCTCCCCCCGTGGATGAGGCGGGTGAGCATGTCGCGGCCCAGTTCGTCGGTACCGAGCGGATAGCTCGCCGTTCCGATCGGCCGCAGGCGGCGGATCATGCTGCCCTGGTAGGGATCCGCCAGTCCAAGCCAAGGTGCTAGAATCGCAGCAGATGCGATCAGGAGAATGATCGACGCGCAGGCGACGATCACCGGATCGCGCGTCAGCCGTCGCGCGACCGTCATCCAATAGCCGCGCGATTTTTCGGCGTGGGAGGTGCGGACAAGATCGATCGCGATCTCGGCCATCGCTCACGCTCGCTTGATGCGGGGGTCGATCATGGCCTGGAGCACGTCGACGATAAGGTTGAGGAACACAAAAAACAGCGCCAGCACGAGGATCGTGCCCTGCAGCAGTGGCAGATCTCGCTGGAAGATCGCCGAGTTGAGCAGAAAGCCAGCGCCTGGCCAGGAAAACACCGTCTCGATCAGGATCGAGCCGCCGAGCAGGTAACCGAGCTGCAGCCCCATCACTGCAATCGCGGTTGGTGCTGCGTTCTTCGCCACGTGCAAAAAGACGCGCGCTTCGCTGATCCCTTTTGCGCGCAGGGCCAGAACGAACTCCTGCGAGAGGAGATCGCCGACCAGAGCCCGGATCGTGCGCGCAATGATGCCCATCGGGATGACCGACATCGTAACGGCCGGCAATATGAGATGCTTCATGTGTTCCCAGTCCCAGGCCCAGCCCGCGGGCCCGGCACCGACGGCGGGCAGCCAACCGAGCAAGACCGAGAACACGATCACCAGTACCATGCCGAGCCAATAATGGGGCATGGACACGCCGGTAATGGCGATAGTCGTCACCATGCGGTCGACCCAGCTGTCGCGGAAATAGCCGGCCAAGAAGCCGCAGAGCACGCCGATCACAAAACCGATGACGGCGGCCAGGATTGCCAGCATGACGGTATTGCCCACCGCATGCCAAACCTCCTCGGATACGGCGCGGCCGGTCGCGATCGACGTGCCGAGATCGCCGTGAAGCACGCGCCAGAGCCACAGCCCGAACTGCACCGGCAGCGGTCGGTCGAAGCCGTAAAGCGTGCGCATCTCGGCTTCCAGCTGGGCAGACGCATCGGGCGGAAGCACCGCGATCAATGGATCGCCGGGCGCCAGATGCACGAGCAGAAAGCAGACCAGGCTCACGCCGAGCGCGACCGGAACAATGTAGATGAGCCGCATCAACGCGTAGGCGAACATGGCCCTAGGCCTCGCCGCACCTCACTGGTGCTCCAAACCCTGGTGTTGAGACGCGCAACGGAATTGACCTTTCAAGGAACGTGCCAGCGGTGGGGGCGCCCGTCCGTCCCGTTTGTGACGAACGAGCGGCAGAACACGCTCCCGATTTAAGCACAGCGCATTCCGCCAAGGCAGAGGGATTGCGCCGGTCGGAGCGGGGCAGGCGGGGCGTGCCAGCAAATGCATCTGAAACTCAGCGGCGGGCAAACGCAATACTCCCCTTACAGGCCCCACAATGGGGAGGCATAGAGGCATCAATGCATGCTCACCATAGTCAGGTCGGCAAACCACGATTGCGGTGAGACGAAGCCCTGCACATTCTTCGTCATGGCGCGGGGGTTGAGGTCGTGGACGATGTAAAGCCACGGCGGGTTGTCCACCAAGCGCTCATGTGCCGCGCGGAACGCCGCGTTGATCGTCTTCTCGTCCGTAGCTTCCGCCAGCGTGGCGAGCGCCGCGTCGAATTTGTCATCCTTCCAGTGTTCGAAATTGAACCCGTTGGGCGCAAAGTTCGCCGAGGAAAAGTACCGCGCCATAATGCCGACGTCGGAGGAGGGCGAGCTCACATTGAGCGCCATGGCCCCCTTGAGAGTGGGCGCATCGGGCGTCTGACGGACCGCGTTGAGCAAGACCTGCCATTCGACCGCATCGAACTCGACATTCACACCGCAGGACTGTTTCAAGCTTTCCTGCATGTACTCGTTCATCGGCAGCGGCAGCATTTGCCCCGAGCCGGAGGTAGAGATCATCACCTTGAATGAGAGCGGTTTCTGCGCCGAGTAGCCGGCCTCAGCCAGGAGCGCCTTGCCCTTGGCAGGGTCGAAGTCGTAGCGGTGAACAGGGTTACCGAAGCCGGGATCGTTCGGCTTGAGCCAGCCCACCGAAGGCTCCGCGGTGCCGTTCAACAATGTGACCAGACCGGCGCGATCGAAGCAATAGTTCAACCCCTGGCGGACCCGGACGTCCTTGAACGGACTGCCTGTGGCGCCGATGTTGAACAGCCACGGCCACACATGCGGGTACGAGCCTGTGACGATGTTGAATCCCGCGGCTTTCAGCCCTGGGATTCCGTCCGGTGGAGGCACCTCGATCCAGTCGACTTGGCCGGACCGCAACGCGGCGACGCGGCTGTTCGCGTCGGGAATCGGAACGAGCTGTATGGTGTCGAGCTTCGCCTTGCGGATCTCATCCCAGTACCCGTCCCAGCGGTCGAGCTCAGCCAATTCGCGCGGCACCACGCGTTTAAGCCGGAATGGCCCGGTGCCGGCGGCCGGCAGCAATGCAACGCGGCCCCAGTCGCGGCCCGCCGCAGCGAATGAAGCCGGCGACGTGAAAAGGATGTAGACTGCCATGTACGGGAAGTACGAGGCTGGCTCCTTCGTGCTGATCTCGACAGTGAAGTCGTCGATCTTGCGGTAGCCTGCCATCACCGGCACGCGCGCACGCGTCATGCCTGAAGCGGCGGGCTCGAACTGGGGACTGTCGCTCTTGAAATACCGGTCGAGATTCCAGATCACTGCATCGGCATTGAAGTCGCTGCCGTCGTGAAACTTCACCCCACGGCGGAGGTGAAAAATCCAGCTCTTCTTGTCGCCCTGCGCTTGCTCCCAACGCTCGGCGAGCCCGGGCCGCAATGTCGCAAGCCGGTCCGATCGCGACAAATCCCACAGGACCAGACCCTCGAACACCGGATAGCCGAGGAAACGCATGCCCTCGAAGCCATTGTTGGGCATTCCGGTTGTGGTCGGGACATCCGAGGCGGTCATGCCAATGCGAAGGACGCCATCGCTCCAGGCCGGCGACAAGAGGAGCAGTGAACTCGTGAGTATCAGAGCCCCGGTAAGGCGACCGTGTTGCATCGATTTCTCCATTGGAAATTCAAACGCCATCGCGCGATATAGCGCGTTTACAACCCGGTGCGAACCAGTCTCCTTGCCCAATTTTTTTGCTGCGGGTAAGCGAGAATGCGAAGAGGGCTGATTTTGCGTCTGTGATGCCCTCACAAGGATGCGTTTCTATCCGGTCTCCACCAGCCAACATTCGCGGTTCAGCGATGCCCGCGGGTCCGGCACGAGTTTTGCCCGCCTGTCTTCGATAGCGGGCAACGCGAGGCTGCGCAGGGCCGTCGCGGCGATCTCCGAGGCGTCCGCTGATGCCGGTCCACGGAGCTAACGCGAATAGGTCTGTGCAGACGAGTTTTGGTGCGCTTGCGCCGCACCGGCCTTTACGCTCACAATGGTCACGGCAGGCTGGGAGCGCCGTGAATTTCAGCAGCAACGCAAGAAATTTTGGAGCAAACGATGGGTGGAAGAATCGGACTTGCAAGCGTCGTCGTTCTTGTGCTCGGCGTCGGGGTTGCGCATGCGGAACCTCTGAGAATCCGCGCCGCCTGGGTGGCACCGATCTCCGATTGGTTTTCGATCTGGTTGGACAAGAAGGACCTCGCGGTCCATTACGGCAAATCGTACGTGTTGGAGTCGGTTCACTACAACGGCACGCCGCCGATGATTACCGCGATGGCCAACGGTGAGCTGGAGATTGCCATGCTCGCCTTCTCGACCTTCCCGATTGCAGTTGTGAACGCCGGGATGGACGACCTGCGCGTAATCGCCGACGAGTTCCAGGATGGCGTCGAAGGCTACTACTCAGATGAATTCATGGTCCCCAAGGACGGTCCGATCAAGAAGGTCGAGGATCTCAAGGGCAAGATCGTCGCCACCAATGCGGCCGGAAGCGGCGTCGACGTCGCCATGAAGGCGATGCTGCACAAGCACGGGCTTGAGCAAAACCGCGACTACACCGAGATCGAGGCGCCGTTCCCAACTATGCTGCCAATGCTGGCAGAGAAAAAGGCCGACCTGATTTCGGGAGTACTGCCGTTTTCGCTCGATCCTGAGCTGAAGAAGATCGCCGCTCCACTGTTCACTAGCAGGGACGCGATCGGCGTGACGCAATTCATCATGTTCACGGCGCGCAAGCCATTCATCGACAAGAACCGCGCGGCGCTGGTCGACTGCTTGGAGGACTCGCTGCGTATCCTGCGCTGGTACATGGACCCCAAGAATCACGACGAGCTGCAACAGATCGCCGGCCGCCTCGTCAAGGCACCGCCCGAACGCTTCGGCTGGGTCTTCACCAAGGCCGACGAATATCGCGATCCCAACATGCTGCCGAACCTCGACGCGCTGCAGAGGAATGTCGACCTCACCCATGAACTTGGCTTCGTCAGAGCGAGCTTTGACGTCAAGGCGCACGCTGATCTCAGCCTGATCGAGGAAGCGGCGAGACGATTGAAGTGAAATTGGCGCACTAGCGACGTAGAATTGGACCGAGCCAATTCCTTCTTCGAGGAGGTCTCGGGCGATCCGCTGTGGACGAATCCGATCACCGGCATTGCCGGCTGCTGCGTGTGCGCCGCGAGCGGCCATGCCGCCGCGCCACCGACAAGAGTGATGAAATCCCGTCGTCTTAAGCGATTGAACAGCGTGCGCCTCCGCGGTTCGAGGACTGCATCGCATCCTACCATCAAATCTTGGATCTATTCTCCAACGAGCTTTAAGTGGTGACTGCGCGCTCGACATAAGGACGAAATGTCGCCTTGTCGGTTCCACAATCCGGACAGCGCCACGACGTCGGAATGGCGGCAAATGGCGTTCCGGGTTTTATCGATTGTTGCGGCAGGCCCTTCGCCTCCTCATAGATGAAATAGCAGCCTCGGCACATAAAGCTGCGTCGTGCGCCATTCACCACCGGCACGGGAGGACGGTTGACCAGGGATGGCTGCTTTCCAGGTGGCGCATAAAGTTCATCCCCGACCGCGATTGTCCCACCCTCGCGAACAATCAGATAAATGCCGAGATTCTTGTGCCCGAAAGCTGCGCGCAGGGACCCGGGAATATCGAGATCGCGACGCCCGTTGACCGGGTTTACGTTGGTGGCACCGCAGCGGCCGTTCTTCCGATCGACCGCGAACACCGCGTCGCCAATTCTGACATCGCATCCGATCCAGTCGAATTCGTCCCAAGGTTTGGCGCCATCGATATAGATGTTGGCCCGAAACCGCAGGGGATCGATAACAAAACCCCATTGCTCCTCAAGATTCCTCACGGTGGCCAGATTGATCAAGGAAATGACGTTGTCCGGCTTGTCCATGAAATGGCCGTTGCGGGAGCGGACCAGGGTCGGCGGCCCAGGCAACGCCGGCAGCAGTTGCCAGAAGAACTTCTCGATCTCCGTTCGGTCCGATTCATCTGCAAGATTGGCGCTCGCCAGATGCTGATTGCCTTGCATCGCCGTAAGTCGCAACGTTTCCAGGTCGAGGTGCGTGTTCACGCGCGCCAAGCCCTCGTCCAGCATCAGCATCACGAACAGGCCCTTCTTCGCCCATTGCGGATCATCGTTATCGATTGGAGCACCCGGTCGCGCAAGCGCGAATATGCGATCGCTCGGGAACGGTTTGTTGGCGTCGACGGCCACGCTCGATAGCGGCTGCGCGCTCAACCCCTTGATCGGATATCGATACATCTTACTTACCGCCGCCATCACTATTCCCGCCTCTCGTGCCAACGGTCGTGTCGAGCGTGCACCGCGATGGCGACGGTTCGATAGAGCCGGTTGCTGACGAAAACCGGAGTCCAGATGCCGCTGCTTGTCGAGGAGCTTGGGCGGCCTCTTCAGCGGTTCTGCGGGCGTCGCGAAAAGCGTGCTGATATTCGCGTTTGGATCGTCCACCGCATCGTCGATCGCGTCCGATAAGCGTGCGATGCCCTGCTCGATCTGCTTTCGAAGCAGCGCGCCGTAGCCGAGGATGATCCCGCGTCGGGTCAGCGGCGATGAGCGCGCGACATATGCTCCGCCCGAGGTCAGCGAGTATACGCCGATACGCGCGCGCCGCGCTGCACTCTCAACAGCTGCTGCATCCGGGACGCCCGGCGGGAGATACCACAGGACGTGCAAGCCGGCAGTTTCGCCGCTTACGCTGACTTCGCCGAAATTGCGGCGCAAAGCCGCGAGCACAGCATCGCGATTCTCCTTATAGTGGGCGCGGACGCGCGCAACATGGGCCGCATAGCTATTGGTTTTCATCATCTCGGCGAGTGCAGCCTGCTCGAGCCATGGATTGCCATTATCGAGCAAACCCTTGGCGGCGGAGACCACGCCGGCAAGCTGCTCGGGTACGACCATGTAGCCAAGGCGCAACCCGGCACCGAGCGTGCGCGAGAAAGTCCCCAGATAGATCGTGCAGTCGGCGGCAGTCGCCGCGATCGCCTGCAGCGGCGAGCCTTCGTACCAAAGATCGCTATCGCTATCGTCTTCCAGGATGTAGCAGCCGGAACGGCGCGCCCATGCGATGATCTCGTTGCGGCGCGCCGGCGATAGCGTGTATCCGGTGGGAAATTGATGCGAGGGCGTGAGGAAAAGCAACGCGGCCTGCCGTTGCGGCAGTTCCTCAGGAATCAGACCCTCGTAGTCGACCGGGACGCTCGCGACCTCGGAGCCCATCGCCTCAAATGCGAAGGCGGCGCCCTGGTGGCACGGATCTTCAACGACGCTCAATGACCCGCGCTCCAGGAATAGTCGGGCGGCGATACTGATGCCTTCCTGTACGCCGCTGACGATGATGACACGGCTGGGATCCGCCGCTATGCCGCGTGAGGTTGCAAGGTGATTCGTAATGCTCGCTCGTAGCGCGGGCAGCCCCGCGGGATCGCCGTATTGCGACAGCCCAAGGTTGCCACCATGCGAGAGATTGCTCTGCAGCAGCCTGCGCCAGGTCTTGATCGGGAAAAGCGCGGGACTCGAACGGTGTGGAAAAAAGTCAAGCGACAGACGACTGCGTCCGTGATGCGACGGACTTTGCGCGCGCGGCAACGCTGGTAATGGCATGGGCGACAGCAATGCGCTGTCGTCGGGCGACGATCTTGTGGGTGATTTGATCAAGCTCTCTGGCAGGTTGCTTGAAACAAAGACCCCTGAAGCCGGACGCGATTCGACATAGCCTTCGATGATCAGCGCATCGTAGGCGCGAACCACGGTGTTGCGGGAAACGGAAAGCTGCTCGCACAGCTGCCGCGAAGACGGCAGACGTGTGCCCGAGGCTATCCGCGCCTGCCGGATCGCGTCGCGCAATTGATCTACCAGCTGGCTCGTGAGTGGCTCTCGTCTGGACCGATCCAGAAGCACGGGTATCTGCATGGCTTGGTTAGCCGCCCCTTCACGGGTGAACGTATTGACCGGGCGGCACAATTCTATTTTCCCATCGCCGCCTGGCAAGACGCAGCGCAACTGGCTCCCTTGATTCAAAAGCAACTGGACCCATCGCGGGCTGGCGCCACCCAGATTTGCACAAGAGCGGTGCAGTGGGTGATCAAAACACCGTAAATCGGTTTGTTCCCTAGGCAAATTCAAGCCGCCGCCGCCTCTCGCGTCGGGGCGAGATGGTGCCATCGCAATTTTCCGGCGTGGCGCTCGGTTCGAGCGCGCCGTTGTGCACTCCTAGTGGCAGCCGGAGCAAGTTGGTGCGAAGCACCGCGTCGGCTCGCAACACGATACGTTGAATTAGGAGAAATCTGATGAGCACCACACGAATGTCGTGGCCTTGGGCCATTGCGGCGTCTGCAGGTTTGTGGGTGGCGGCAACGCACGGTGCGGCAGCCCAGGACACCATCAAGATCGGTATCCTGCACTCACTGTCGGGCACCATGGCGATCAGCGAGACCATCTTGAAGGACCTGATGTTGATGGAAGTTGCCGAGCAGAACGCGAAGGGCGGATTGCTCGGCAAGAAGATCGAGCCGGTGGTCGTCGATCCGGCCTCAAACTGGCCGCTGTTTGCCGAAAAGGCCCGCGAGCTCCTCAGCAGGGACAAGGTGGCAGCGGTGTTCGGCTGTTGGACCTCGGTGTCGCGCAAGTCTGTACTTCCAGTATTCGAGGAATTGAACGGACTCTTGTTCTATCCGCTCGAATATGAAGGCGAGGAAGCGTCCTACAACATTTTCTATGGGAGCTCGGTCCCCGACAATAAGGCAATCCCTGCTGTCAAGTATCTGATGAGCAAGGATGGCGGCGATGCGAAGCGCTTCGTGTTGGAAGGCACGGACTATGTCTATCCCCGGACCAGCAATAAGATCATTCGCGCATTCCTGACGTCAGTCGGCGTCAAGGCCGATGACATCATGGAGAACTACACGCCCTTCGGCTTCTCCGACTGGCAGACCGAAGTTGCCGCGATCAAGAAGTTTGGCTCGGCGGGCAAGAAGACGGCGGTGATCTCGACCATCAACGGCGATGCCAATGTCCCGTTCTACAAGGAGCTTGGCAATCAGGGTGTCAAGGCTCAGGACATCCCAGTAATCGCCTTCTCAGTCGGCGAGGAGGAACTTGCCGGCATCGACACGAAGCCGCTGGTTGGCCATCTCACGGCTTGGAGCTACTTCCAATCCGTCAAGTCGCCGGAGAACAAGGAGTTCATCGAGAAGTGGCACGCCTACACCAAAAACCCCAAGCGCGTGACTAACGACCCGATGGAATCGGCCTATATCCTGTTCCACATGTGGGTGCAGGCGGTGCAGCAGGCCGGGACAACCGACGTCGATGCGGTGCGGCAAGCCATCATCGGCCAGAAGGTGAAGTCGCCGTCCGGCTTCGAGGTGGTCATGGGCAGTAACCACCACATGGCGAAGCCCGTCATGATTGGCGAAGTCCAGGCCAACGGACAATTTAGCATCGTCTATCAGAGCAAGGCGCTGCCACCTAAGGCCTGGAGCCCCTATGTTGAAGCGAACAAGGGTAAGGTCGCCGACTGGTCTTGGCCGTGGGTGTGCGGCGGCTGCACCGCGCCGCGCTATGCGGTCAATTGACCGCCAACACATCCTCCGGCAATCGGCGCAAAGAAACCGGTGGCAGGCCCATATGTCGCGGTCACCGGGTTTCGTTTCGAATTGTGGTGCTATTTCCGGTTAACGCAGCAAAAACTGACGCGGGTCGATAGTTCAAGTTCATCATCTGAAGGGGCTTCGGCCGGATACGTATCCGTTCTGCGGTTTACGTACCTAGCTGAGATAGGGCGCGAGCTCATCACCACCGATCTTCAGGTCATCGGCAATGACCAGCGCGCCATCGGAAAGTCGAGTCTCGAGTACCTTGAGCATGGGCAAATAAAGAGGCTTCCACCCAGCTAGCAACTCGAGCGGACAAGCTTGTGGCGCTGCAAAAATCTGAGCCGCCTCATGTCTCAGTTGGGTCAAAAGCACGCATTGTTGCACCGCAACCGTGACGGCCGCTTCACCTCAATCAGCAGACAAACCTAGCCGGATCGTGTCGAAGCGCAAGAGCTCGTGGTACAGCTCAGGGCGCTCGCCTAAAAGCGAAAAACCCGAACGCGCCCTCAGTGACACGACTGGCCGAGGAGGACTGGGGTCGATCATGGTCGCCAAACGACAGAAGGAGATCTTCGAGCCGGTGACGATGGCGCACATCCGCTCCCACGGCTGCCGCGATCTGCTCGTCTACTGCATCTCTGGGAAGGACGCGATTCGAATCGAACCCAGCTCTAATCGACCAGCGGTCGGGTCTTCGTTTCCGTCGCAAACAGCGTAGCGATGAACGTGATCACCGCCAACAGGATCAACATCATCGAGACTCCGGCGGTGCCGCCCATATAGCCGGCCAACGCCGTCGCGATGAGGGGAGAAAACCCTCCCCCCAAGGCTGCGGAGAGCTGAAAACCGAATGACGCGCCGGTGTAGCGCACGCGGGTGCCGAACAGTTCAGGAAAATAGGCGGACTGCAGTCCGAACATTGTCCCATGCCCGAAGCTCAGAGCGACGACCACGGTCAGGATGATGATCAGCGGGTCTTTGGTGCCCAGAAGCCAAAAAAGCGGGAAGGCGAAACACGCCGTGAACAACGTGCCGAGAAAATAGAAGATGCGCCGTCCGATGTGGTCCGACAGCCAGCCGAACAGCGGAATTGTTATCACCTCCACCAGTGCGGCAACAAGGATCGCGTTCAACAGCAGGGTTCGCGGTAGATGGAGCTGGCTGGTCGCATACACCACGATGAAAATGGTGAGGATGTAGACCCAGGATACCTCCGATATTTTCAAGCCCACGGCCACGAGAAAACTTCGCGGACTTTTGAAGATCGCCTCGACGAACGGGTTTTTTAAGATCTTGTCGCTGCGTTTGATCTCCTCGAATATCGGTGTCTCCGGGACGCGCGTGCGCACGAACCAGCCGACGCCAAGAAGCAGGATGCTGAGCATGAAGGGGATGCGCCATCCCCATGCCTTGAAATCCGCTTCCGGCATCATCGTCACCAGAGCGAACACGCCCGAAGACGTCACCAGCCCAAGCGGGAAACCGATTTGCACCAGGCTGCCAAACAGGCCACGGCGGCCCGCAGGTGCGTGTTCGACAACCATCAAGGAGGCGCCGCCCCATTCACCCCCGAGGCCAATGCCCTGGAGGAACCGCAAGATCACCAGAAGAATCGGGGCCCAGAACTCCGATCTGCTGGTAGGTCGGAAGACACCCGACGGCGAATGTCCCCAATGCCATGATCACCATGGTGATCATCAGCGTGACCTTGCGACCGACCCGATCGCCGAAATGGCCGAATATGGCTCCGCCGACCGGGCGTGCGACAAACCCGACTGAATAGGTTGCCAGCGCAGCCAGGGTGCCGGCGACGGGATCTATCCCGGGGAAAAACAGGGTATTGAAGACGAGTGCCGCCGCGGTGCCGTAAATCAGGAAATCATACCATTCAATGATGGTGCCGATCGAACCGGCAAAGACAACCGTCGCCATCCCAGCTGTTCGCTCAATGCTCATGCTGTTTCGCCTTGCCGCGGAATTGTCAGTCGCCGGCCGCGAGAACTTCTTGTCAGGAGCTGTCGCGGCTAGAGCTTCGGTCATGAGATTATCGAGTGCAGTGCGAGTCGGAAATATATCCCACAATGAAAGCGCACAATTTTTGTGGGCTTGTTATGCTCTCCGCCTATTTGTAGGGCAGAATTCCTCGCGTCTGCCGCCGTTGCAGGCATCTCGCGCAGGTCGCGTCAATGTCGAGCGTGACCGCAACACTCGCAGCGGCCACACAGCAAACGGCGAGCACTCCTATCGATTGTCGAGAAGACCGAGGCTGAGTAGGCAAGGCCGGCGGAACAGTGCTAGTCTCTCGCAGCAGGGAATTCAAAGCCTCCCGAGGCCACGCGTGCTGCCTGACGATACCAGCTTCATCACCGACGAGGCGAGCTTGCGGAAGTTGCATCATCCGCCGATGCGCCGCGCGACGGACAAGGTGCAGCGGGGGCTCGATCAGCATTGCCGCCGGATTATTTCGCTCTCGCCGTTTTGCATAGTCGCGACCCAGGGACCGAACGGCGCCGACATCTCGCCCCGCGGGGATCCTGCAGGCTTCGTGCGCGTGCTCGACGAGCTCACGCTGCTGGTGCCCGACCGGGTCGGCAACAACCGGTTTGACAGCATGATCAACCTGCTCGTCAATCCGCGCATCGGGCTGCTGTTCCTGGTGCCCGGCATGAACGAGACGCTCCGCGTCAACGGCACCGCGCGCATCACTGACGATCCGCGGCTGCTGGCACCCAGTGCGGTCAAGGACCGTACGCCGCGGGTCGGCCTGGTCGTCGCGATCGAGGAGGCGTTGCTGCACTGCCCCAAGGCGCTGATCCGATCCGCGCTTTGGGATGCGAGCAGACATATCGACCGTGCGATCCTGCCCACCTACGCGCAGATGCTGCTTGATCACGTCAAGGACCTCAGCCAGGAAGAGAACGACCGGCAGACGAAGGTCATGGCCGAGCGCGGGCTCTACTAGGATGCAGCGGCCGGCGACCTCCTTTGCCATCCTCGCCTACGATGGCATCGAGCCCATCGACATTGGCGCAACCTACGGCGTGCTATCGATGGCCAGGCGCTTGCTACCTGGCCTGCGATTTTTTGTGGTGGCCAAATCGAGCGGCGAGTTGAGGATGGCGACCGGATTGCGGCTCCTTGCGGACTACGGCTTCGCCGATTGTCCTCCTGCCGAGGTTCTGATGGTTCTCGGCGGGCCGGGCTGGCAGACTGCATCTGACGATCCCTCGATGCTCGCATTCATTGCTGCGTTTCACCGACGTGGAGGTACGGTCGCAGGGGTGTGCACGGGCAGCATGATCGTAGGAGCTGCAGGACTGCTCGCCGGCCGTCCGGCAACGACCAAGCGGGAGATCGTCGACGGTGAAACGCGTCCGCTGGATCTGCTCGCGCAACGCCACCCAGGCACGCGCGCCATTGAGGCACGGGTTGTCGACACCGGCACCATCCTCACGGGCGGCGGCGTGTCGCTCGGCATCGATATGACCTTGCATCTGATCCAACGCTTCTTTGGTCGCGAGATCGCGCAGGAGACGGCCCGTATCCTCGAATATCGAAACGCCTGGAAAGCAAACAACGCCGCGTTGCCCGATGTGATCGAGGTGCGGGACGCTCACGACGACAGGTCCTCCGAGCGTTCACAAGCCTGCTGACGGGTGCGATCGGCAGTGCGCCCTGAAGGCGCGGATCCGGCCGACAGGATGACGAGTGCTGCAGCCATGGCAAACAAGGCTCTTGTGGCTCCAACCCATGCGGTTACCCGCACAAGCCGCTCGTCAGCTACCGGATCAATCGACAACTCTCCGGGTGGATTCTTCATCCACTGATGTTTCGCGCCTTCGGGGCGCACTGCCACTTCCGGACCCGCGCACCGCAGCAAACAGCCCGTCATTCGATCACGGGATCTTGCCGATATTGTTGCAAACGATTTGAGCGGAGTTCCCCGCGATTGTCAAAGTGCCGCGACGTCGGTCTCGCCGGTGCGAATGCGCACGGCGTTGTCGATGTCGAGGACAAATATCTTCCCGTCCCCGATCTGCCCGGTCCTCGCGGCCGCAGTGATGGCCTCGATGCTCTTGTCGACCAGATCGCCCGGCACCGCCACCTCGATCTTGAGCTTGGGCAAAAAACTCACCGTATATTCGGCCCCGCGATAGAGCTCGCTATGCCCTCTTTGCCGTCCGTATCCCTTGATCTCGGTCACTGTCATTCCCGGGACGCCGATCGCATTAAGAGCATTGCGGACCTCTTCGAGCTTGAACGGCTTGATGATTGCGATGATGAGCTTCATGAGAGCAACCCTCGCTTAGGGCTTTCGCTCCCGCGCACAGGGTTGATGGCACCCGTGCGGCGAGCACCCCTCGCGAGTATTGCCTCTTCGCTGCCAAAAATCAGCCACAGCGGTGCTCATAATTTCAGCACGCGTTGACGCAAGGCTGGAATTGACTCGTGTTCGCGCTGAAGGAATGCGCATCTGAACCTTCAAACAGGTCGGATCGTCTTCGAACGGGCTCCAATTTTTTTCGTCATAGAGCGGTGCTCGGTCGAGGCACGTGGCCTCAATGACCCCGTCGCCCAGGGGTTCATGCGGCGGATATTCGGGCGATCTTCGATGAGCTCACCGTCGATCGGCTGGCGTCCGCGACTCTAGTCTACGAGCTGCGGAAGGATGCAGATGGACCCTGGGCCTCTTGCGGCCGCAACGGTAAGCCCGTCACTCAAAGACAAGTCGCCAGTTTGTTGTCCGACTTTACGACCCCCTCGGGCACCAAGATCAAGCCGCACAACATCCGCACTGAAGGCAAGATCACGAAGGGGTACGCCAGGGAAGACTTCGCCGACGCGGCGTGAAGCTCCCGCAGACCCTTTTCCTAGTTCGTCCAGCACGCAATCTGGCGATACTGCAGCCAGAGTGGGCTTGATATCTGTAACGGCAACCGGATTGACGATAGCCGTCGCTGCGCGAACAAGGATTGCCGAGTTCGTTTGATGTGTGATCGCGTCGTTTTGCGATGAAAAACAGGTCCTCGGGTGCGCAGCAGCAACAACAACGGAAGGAGCTGCCGAACATTTATTCTGTGAGCGGTCTTGGTCCGCTAATGATCTGATAGCGGTCATAATCTGATCCCAAAGACCAATTCAGCTTTGGCCGAGTAGGCCCGGGGAATTTCACCCCGAGCCTCTCACAGATCCGGACTTGACACTCTCGCGTCATCCGGCTCGTGCCACCGCACGAAGGCTGCCGCCTTCCATTGAATATCGGGTTCCTCCCGTTGCCGGTTGACCCGATCTCAAAGGCGATGACCCACCCCCTTCGCTCCACGGGCATTACCCCGCTT
>CAWJDY010000069.1:0-216269 GCA_963841705.1 uncultured Alphaproteobacteria bacterium | reverse complement strand
GGAGCGGTGGGGCTCTCCACTGCCGCCAACATCTTTCTTGGCATGGTGGAGGCTCCGCTGTTCATTCGACCCTATCTCTCGAGCCTCACGCGCGGCGAGCTGTTCATAGTGATGACCGGGGGCATGGCCGGGATCGCAGGAACGGTGCTCGTCCTCTACGCAACGCTCCTCGGCTCGGTCGTACCCAATGCCGCGGCACATTTCGTGATCGCATCGGTGCTCGCCGCGCCGGCCGCGATTCTTGTGAGCCTGCTCATGGTGCCGGATCCGAGCGAAAAGCACACCGGCGGAGCAATCGAGATCGGGCCCATTGCCTCGAGCAGCATGGATGCGATCGTCAGGGGCAGCGCCGTCGGCCTCGAGCTGCTGCTCAACATCTGCACGATGCTCATCGTGCTGGTGGCTTTGGTGCACCTTGCAAATTCCGTCATCGGTGTGCTGCCGCCGATAGGCGGAGCACCCCTGACGCTGCAACGCATACTGGGTGCTGCGATGGCGCCGGTATGCTGGCTGATGGGCATTCCCTGGGAGCAGGCCGCGACAGCGGGCAGCCTGATGGGAATCAAAACGATCCTCAATGAGTTTCTCGCCTATATAGAGCTTTCAAGGCTGCCGGAGGCGGCCCTCGATGCACGCTCGCGCTTGATCATGCTCTATGCCTTGTGCGGCTTTGCAAATTTCGGCTCGCTTGGCATCATGATCGCGGGATTGGCAACCATGGCCCCGGATCGGCGCGACGACGTTGTGTCGCTTGGAATCAAATCGATCGTCTCGGGCACGCTGACCACTTGCCTGATCGGCGCGATAGTCGGGCTGCTCACCGCCCCCTGATAGAGGCGCAAGCAACAGCCATCAGCCCGCAGAAAATCAGTGCAGGCGGAACTCGCCGTCGATCGGGCGAATCTCGGCCGGTTTGATCAACCGCGAATGTGCCACCGTAACCGAGTGCAGCGGGCCTTCGAGCGTCTCGAGCCAAAATGCCAGAAACTTGTTGAGCACCGGAAACCTCGGGCAGAGATCGTAGTCCTGCCAAACAAAGGTCTGCAGCAAGGAAGGATGGTCTGGAAGCCGGTAGAGTATTTGCGCCGTTGTCAGGCCGTAGCCCTCGAGCTGGCGGCGAAAGTCTTTTGATGCCATGTGATGCCCTCCGATTCGGACACCTGAGTTTGCGTCGTCACCGCCCGCACACTCAAGCACAAAAATTGGAAATAGTTCCCAAAATCAAGGCGTTAGCAGCATTTTTGCCACAGTGCTGATAAACAATTGGGCGATAATTGTTCGATTTTGAGCGGCACTAGCGCTCCTAATGACTTGCTGCTAAGATTCCTCTTGGCACTCATCCCAAAGGAGTGCTAATTTAATTCCAGACGCCTCTTGTGGGCTGCAAATAAGCCCCTATGTCGCGCCTGGAACGATCGGTGGGTTTCCTTACCGGTCACCATCAACGCACAATCTGCAATCCAGTCAACGGTTTAGGAGGACACACTATGAAGTTTCGTCCGCTTCACGACCGCATTGTCGTCGAGCGCATTGACGCCGAGGAGAAGACCGCCGGCGGCATCATCATTCCGGATACCGCCAAGGAAAAGCCCTCCCAGGGTGAAGTCCTGGCCGTGGGCCCTGGGGGCCGCGACGAGGCCGGCAAGCTCATCCCCATCGACGTTCGAGTTGGCGATCGCGTGCTGTTCGGCAAATGGTCGGGCACCGAGGTCAAGATCGACGGCGAGGAGCTCCTGATCATGAAGGAGAGCGACATCATGGGCGTCATCGAGGAAGGTGTCGCCAAGAGGAAAGCGGCCTGATCTCGCGGATCGCGCCCGTATCTTAACACTCGGAGAAACCAGCAATGGCTGCCAAAGAAGTAAGATTTTCTGTCGATGCGCGTGACAAGATGTTGCGCGGCGTCGACATCCTCAACAACGCGGTAAAGGTCACGTTGGGGCCGAAGGGCCGCAACGTGGTGCTCGACAAATCCTTCGGCGCTCCCCGCATCACCAAGGACGGCGTCACAGTCGCCAAGGAGATTGAGCTCGAAGACAAATTCGAGAACATGGGAGCGCAGATGGTGCGCGAGGTCGCCTCCAAGACCTCCGACATCGCAGGCGACGGCACCACCACCGCGACCGTGCTCGCGGCGTGGATCGTCAAGGAAGGGTCGAAGGCGGTCGCCGCCGGCATGAACCCCATGGATCTCAAGCGCGGCATCGATCTTGCCGTCGATGCGATCGTTGATGATCTCAAGAAGAACTCGAAGAAGGTCACCTCGAACGACGAGATCGCCCAGGTTGGCACCATCTCCGCCAACGGCGATGCGGAGATCGGCCGGTTCCTCGCCGAAGCCATGAAGAAGGTCGGAAACGAGGGCGTCATCACGGTCGAGGAGGCGAAATCGCTCGAAACCGAGCTCGACGTGGTCGAGGGTATGCAGTTCGATCGCGGCTACATCTCTCCGTACTTCATCACCAACGCCGACAAGATGCGGGTGGAGATGGAGGATCCCTACATTCTCATCAATGAGAAGAAGCTCTCCGGTCTGCAGGAGCTGCTCCCGCTCTTGGAATTGGTCGTTCAGACCAGCAAGCCGCTTTTGATCATTGCGGAGGACGTTGAAGGCGAAGCCCTCGCCACGCTGGTGGTGAACAAGCTTCGCGGCGGCCTCAAGGTCGCAGCGGTCAAAGCCCCCGGCTTCGGTGATCGCCGCAAGGCGATGCTGCAGGACATCGCCGTTCTGACCGGCGGACAAGCCATCTCCGAGGACCTCGGCATCAAGCTTGAGAATGTGGCGCTCAATATGCTTGGCCGGGCCAAGAAGGTGACCATCGACAAGGAGAACACCACGATCGTGGGCGGTGCCGGCAAGAAGTCCGAGATCGAGGGCCGCATTGCCCAGATCAAAGCCCAGATCGAGGAAACCACTTCCGACTACGACCGCGAGAAGCTGCAGGAGCGTCTGGCCAAGCTCGCGGGCGGTGTCGCGGTGATCCGGGTGGGCGGGGCAACCGAGGTCGAGGTCAAGGAGCGCAAGGACCGCGTGGATGACGCCATGCACGCGACCCGTGCGGCGGTCGAGGAAGGCATTCTGCCCGGCGGCGGGGTCGCCTTGCTGCGTGCCACTGAAGTGCTCAAGAAGGTAAAGACCCACAACGACGACCAGAAGACCGGTGTCGAGATCGTACGCAAGGCGCTCTCCTGGCCGGCGCGCCAGATTGCCATCAACGCCGGCGAAGACGGCTCGGTCGTGGTGGGCAAGATCCTGGAGAAGGATCAGTACGCCTTCGGCTTCGATGCTCAGACCGGCGAGTACGGCAATCTGGTGTCGAAGGGCATCATCGACCCGACGAAGGTGGTGCGCACCGCTCTGCAGGATGCCAGCTCCGTTGCCGGCCTCCTGATCACCACCGAAGCGATGGTGGCCGAACTACCGAAGAAGCAGCCGCCTGCCATGCCGCCCGGCGGTGCCGGCGGAATGGGTGGAATGGACTTCTGATCGCTTCCCCTCAAACCACAATGCCAAGGCCCGGGCTCCCGCCCGGGCCTTTTGCAATCGGGGTGGTCGGCCCAGCTTTCAGCAAAGTCCCCATTATGATGCGCCCCGCTCCCGTGGCATAGTCCAGCCGGTGATTCGGGGCTCACCATTCCGACCTCAACGATCTGATGGCCAAAAGCGCTAGAGCAGTCGCCAGAGCAGCAGCCGCCGGGCAGGCGGGCAGAGATCTGTTTTCGGACCTTCCCGCAACGACGTCTCGCCGATTGACCGGCAAGGCGACGCGGGCGGCAAGATCTGCCGCGGGCACGCAATCCAATTACACCGCGCGCGACATCGAGGTGCTCGAAGGTCTCGAGCCGGTGCGCCGGCGTCCTGGAATGTACATCGGGGGCACCGATGAGAAGGCGCTGCATCATCTCTTCGCAGAGGTAATCGACAACGCCATGGATGAGGCGCTTGCGGGTCACGCCTCGTTCATCGACGTCGCAATGGAGCCGGACGGCTTCGTGACCGTGACGGATAACGGACGCGGCATTCCGGTTGACCCTCACCCCAAGTTTCCAAAGAAATCGGCGCTCGAGGTGATCATGTGCACCTTGCACGCCGGCGGAAAGTTCGACTCCAAGGTCTATGAGACCTCGGGCGGCCTGCACGGCGTCGGTGTTTCGGTTGCCAATGCGCTCTCGGAGCGCATGGAAGTCGAGGTCGCTCGCGAGCAGACGCTCCATCGCATGGTGTTTGAGCGCGGCAAGCCGAAGGGCAAGCTGGAAAAGCTCGGCCGTGCTCCGAACCGGCGAGGCACCAAGGTTCGCTTCCGTCCGGATCCCGAGATCTTCGGAGCCAGCGCGCATTTCAGGCCCGATCGCGTGTTCAAGATGACGCGATCAAAAGCCTATCTGTTCGGCGGGGTCGAGATCCGATGGTCCTGCGCAAAAGAGCTGCTGCACGGTATATCCGACGTGCCCGAGGAGGCCACGTTTCACTTCGCCGACGGGCTGCAGGATTATCTGTCCGCGACAATAGCGGGAGCAGCTCTGGTCCACCCCGATATTTTTACCGGCACCTCCGGCAAGATCGGGGCGCACGGCGGAGCGCAGTGGGCGGTGGCCTGGACGGCGGATCGTGACGGTTTCCTCTCGTCGTACTGCAACACGATACCGACCTCGGACGGAGGCACGCACGAGTCCGGGTTCCGAAGCGCGCTGCTCAAAGGCATCAAGGATCACGCCGAGCGGATGGGACAAGGCAAACGTGCGGCGGCCGTGACCGGGGATGATGTCACGAACGGCGCTGCCTGCATGGTCTCCGTCTTCATCCGGGAACCGGAATTCCAGGGCCAAACAAAAGACCGCCTCGCGACTGCGGAAGCAAGCCGCATCGTGGAAAACGCCATCAAGGATCCCTTCGACCACTGGCTCGCGGGCAACCCCATTCAGGCGAACAAGCTGCTCGACTTCGTGATCGAGCGTGCCGAGGAGCGGATTCGCCGCAGGCAAGAGAAGGAGATTGCCCGCAAGACTGCGGTGCGCAAGCTGCGTCTTCCCGGCAAGCTCGCGGACTGCACCAACACAGCTGCGCAGGGCTCGGAGATCTTCATCGTCGAGGGGGATTCGGCTGGCGGCTCTGCGAAACAGGCTCGCGACCGCGCCTCTCAGGCGGTGCTGCCGTTGCGCGGCAAGATCCTCAACGTCGCCTCCGCTGGAAAGGACAAGCTCGCCCAGAACCAGCAGCTATCGGATCTGGTACAGGCGCTCGGGTCCGGCACGGGCGTGCATTACCGCGAGCAGGACTTGCGGTACGAGAAAGTCATCATCATGACCGATGCCGACGTGGACGGCGCCCATATCGCGTCGCTGTTGATCACGTTCTTCTACCGCCAAATGCCCAAGATGATCGACAATGGTCACCTTTATCTCGCGGTGCCGCCTCTCTACCGGCTCAGCCACGGCGGCAAGGTTTTCTATGCGCGCGACGAGAAGCACAGGCAGGAGCTCATCAAGAAGGAGTTCCATTCCAATGCCAAGGTCGAGATAAGTCGCTTCAAGGGACTGGGTGAGATGCTCTCCACCCAACTCAAGGAGACCACCATGGATCCAAGAAAACGCACCCTGCTGCGGGTGGTGGTGCTGGAGGATGACCGCAAGAAGACCGACAGCTCCGTCGAGCGGCTCATGGGCAACAAGCCCGAAGCGCGCTTCGCCTTTATTCAGGAGCGTGCGGAATTCGCGGACGAGGAGATGGTAGACGTGTGAACGGATGCGCTCGGGCGGCACAAATCAGAGGCGCATCATAGGCCGGCGCGGCAGGACTTGCACTCTGCATCCTGCTCTTTGGCCACGTGCTCGCCCGAGCGGCTTCGCGCTACCGCAATCACTCCGGGATTGGCAACGGGTTAAGCCGAGTGGTCCACCGGATTCGGGGCTAATCCTCGAACTTCAGGTTCGCCGCCATCGCTCCAAGGTAGCGTCGAGGGCATATGCAAGCCTTACAGAACTTGCTTCTGGAACTCCGCGTGGGCGATTTCCACCGCGAGAGATGGCGCGCAGCGCGCGACCTCTGCGACCGGGAAGGCTGTTGCGCAATGCCGCAGTTTAATGGTTAAGCAAGGACCTTGAGCAGGTCGGGCGGGGTGATCACACCGTGCCGCCATGGCACGTCCAATCACTCAATCCGAGCATATCGCATGGTGAGCTCCGTTCAGGCGCATGAGGGCATTGCGGTCCGCCCGCCGGATCTCTTCGGGCATCCTCGCGGGCTGACTTTTCTGTTTGCGACCGAGATGTGGGAGCGCTTCTCCTATTACGGCATGCGCGCCCTTCTGGTTCTCTACATGGTGAGAACCCTGCTGCTGCCGGGCCATGCCGAGAACGTCATCGGACTGGCGGCGCTCAAACACGGGCTTGAAACGCTCATCGGCCCTCTCGGCCCACAGTCCCTCTCCTCGCACATTTATGGCCTCTACACCGGGCTCGTTTACCTGACGCCGTTTTTCGGCGGCCTCCTAGCCGACCGGATCCTCGGCCAGCATCGCACCATCCTTCTGGGGGCGACGCTGATGGCGATCGGCCATTTTCTCATGGCATTCGAGCCACTCTTTCTGATCGCGCTCACTCTGCTCATCCTTGGCAACGGCGCGTTCAAGCCGAACATGTCCGCGCAGGTGGGCGGGCTCTACGCGCCTGGCGATCCACGGCGCGACCGCGCCTACTCGATCTTCTACGTCGGCATCAATGTCGGCGCATTCCTGGCGCCCCTGATCTGCGGCTCGTTAGGCGAAGAGTTGGGCTGGCACTACGGGTTTGCGGCTGCCGGGATCGGAATGACAATCGCGCTTCTTATTTACATCCGCGCTCTGCGGATACTGCCGCCCGACGAGCTCCACCGGAGCAAGCGCACGGACAATGCTGCCAACCCTCTGGATCGCCGAGAGCGGCTCAGGATTATCGCGCTCCTCCTGCTGTTTGCGCCAACCACCCTGTTCTGGGCGACCTATGAGCAGCAAGGCAACACCCTCGTGCTGTGGGCCGATGATCACACCGATCGCTATATCGATCTCCTCTTCTGGCACGGGGAGATCCCGGTAACCTGGTTTCAGGCTTTCAATCCTTTTTTGATCTTTGCCTTCACGCCCTTCATAGTCAGTCTTTGGGCGCGGCAGGCGAAGCGAGGCACCGAGCCGGGAACCATTACCAAAATGTCGCTCGGATGCCTCGGGGTGGCGGTTGCCAACTTGATCATGGCCGGTGCCGCGTGGAGCGCCGGCGGCGACGAAGCGAGCTGGTTGTGGCTGCTGGCCTATTTCGTGGTCATCACTCTGGGCGAGCTCTACATCTCCCCAGTCGGACTATCGCTCGTCTCCAAGCTTGCTCCCGCGCACATGGTTTCAATGCTGATGGGATTGTGGCTTGCAACCAGCTTTGCCGGCAATTTCATCGCCGGCTGGCTCGGAAGCTTCTGGAGCGGAATGGACAAGCTCATGTTCTTCCTGATGATTGCCGGCATCGCCGCACTCGCCGGCGCCCTCATTCTGCTGTTCGATCGGCCGCTGCGCGGGATCGTAGAGGATCAAACCGTAGCGGCATGAATGCTCCATGCGACCGCCACCCCCGCGCCTTCGGGCACGTCGAGACCTGGATCTTTGATCTCGACAACACGCTTTACTCGCACAGCGTCAATCTCTGGCAGCAGGTGGACGAACGAATCCGCGAATATATCGCGGATTTCCTGAAACTCACCCACGAACAAGCCTTCCGGCTGCAGAAGGACTACTACAAACGCTACGGCACTTCCATGCGTGGTCTGATGACCGAGCATGGAATGAAGCCTGACGATTTCCTCGATTTCGTTCACCGGATCGATCACTCACCGCTCGAGCCGAATCCGGCCTTGGGTGACGCCATCGAGAAGCTTCCGGGTCGCAAGGTCATCTTGACCAACGGCACGCGCCGCCACGCTGCAGCGGTACTCGAGCGGCTCCAGATCGAGCGACACTTCCAGGATGTGTTCGATATCGTCGCAGCCGAGCTCGAGCCGAAGCCATCGCCGCAAACCTATGATCGATTCATCCAATCTCTGAAGATCGACCCTGCGAGCGCCGCGATGTTCGAGGATCTCGCGCGCAACCTTGCGGTTCCGCACGCGCTCGGCATGACCACCGTCCTGGTCGTGCCAGAGCATTCCCGCGAAGTCTTCCGCGAGGATTGGGAGCTCGAAGGACGCGACGCGCCTCATGTCGATCACGTCACGGACGATCTCACAGCATTTTTAACAGCCATCACCCGGAGATAGGTGGGCCGATGTCACATGCGCAGCTTGCAACAATCATTGAGGACGCCTTCGATCATCGCGACTCCCTCGGGCCCACAACTACGGGCGCGATACGCAGGGCGGTGGATACGGCGCTGGATCTGCTGGACCGAGGCGAGGCGCGAGTTGCAGAACGCGGGCCAAACGGCCACTGGGAGGTGAACCAGTGGCTCAAGAAGGCAGTGTTGCTTTCATTCCGGTTGCGCGAGATGGGGGTGATCGCGGGCGGCCCAGGCGACGCGGTGTGGTGGGATAAGGTTGATTCCAAATTCGCAGGCTGGGGAGAGGAACGGTTTCGGGCAGCCGGTTTCCGCGCCGTGCCAAATTGCGTGGTGCGCCGCTCGGCCTATATCGCGCCTGGCGTGGTACTGATGCCGAGCTTCGTCAATCTCGGCGCTTACGTGGATTCCGGCACCATGATCGATACCTGGGCGACGGTCGGCTCCTGTGCGCAGATCGGAAAGAATTGCCACATCTCAGGAGGTGCCGGCATCGGCGGCGTGCTCGAGCCGTTGCAGGCGGGGCCGGTCATCGTCGAGGATAATTGCTTCATTGGTGCGCGCTCGGAAGTGGCCGAGGGCGTGATTGTGCGTCAAGGCTCGGTACTTTCCATGGGCGTATTCATCGGCGCTTCCACGCGCATCGTCGAGCGGGAAACCGGCGCGATCTTCCAGGGCGAAGTGCCGCCTTATTCAGTCGTCGTTCCCGGCTCGCTGCCGGGCAAGCCGACCCGGAACGGTGCTGTGAGCCCCAGCCTCTATTGTGCTGTGATCGTCAAGCGGGTGGACGAAGGCACCCGGGCCAAAACCTCGATCAACGAGTTGTTGCGGGATTGAGACCGCATATGGCCGCAGATCCCGTCACCCTTGCCCGCGATCTCATCCGCTGCCCGTCAGTAACTCCTGCGGAGGGGGGTGCGCTTGCCCTGATCGAATCGGTCCTCAAGAGCGCCGGGTTCGAGGTTCATCGCACCATCTTCGCCGAGCCCGGAACGCTTCCGGTCGAAAACCTCTATGCCCGCATCGGAAACGCAAGGCCGCATCTCGTCTTTGCCGGCCACACCGATGTGGTGCCTCCCGGCCAAACGGCGACCTGGACCTACCCGCCGTTCGCCGGGGAGATCAGCAGCGATACCCTTTACGGTCGCGGCGCCGTTGACATGAAGGGCGGCATTGCCTGTGCAATGGCGGCGACGATCCATCACCTCGTCGCACGCGGCGGCAAGCCCAAGGGGTCGATTTCATTCCTGATCACCGGAGATGAAGAAGGGGTTGCGGTGAATGGCACAGTCAAGCTCCTGGCCTGGGCAAGCGAGCGGGGCGAGCGGTTCGACCACTGCATCCTTGGAGAACCCACCAATGTGGGAGGGATCGGCGACACGATCAAAATCGGCCGGCGCGGCTCCCTCAACGGCGTCCTGGTCGTCAAGGGCAAGCAAGGCCACGTCGCCTATCCGGCACGTGCGGAGAACCCGGTGCGCGGGCTTGTCACGTTGATGAGCACCCTGATGAGCACTCCGCTCGATCATGGCAGCGCAAATTTCGATCCGTCGAACCTGGAGTTCACCTCGATCGACATCGGAAACCAGGTCGTCAATCTCATTCCCGCCGAGGCGCGCGCACGTTTCAACATCCGCTTCAATGATTGCCACAGCCAGATTTCGCTCAAGACGCTGATCGAGCGAACCGCAGCCAATGCGGCGGGCGAGCGCGTGCGCTGGCACATCGATTGGGAACCCTCGAACGCCGATTCTTTCCTGCTCGAAGGAGGCGATTTCCTTGATCTCGTGACCAGCGCGGCGAAGGAAGTAACCGGTCGCGCACCGACCCTCTCCACCAGCGGAGGAACCTCCGATGCACGCTTTATCAAGGACTACTGTCCCGTCATTGAATTCGGCTTGGTCGGCCAGACCATGCACCAGGTGGACGAATGCACGCCGCTAACGGACCTCGCGCTGCTGACCGCGGTCTATCGCAAGATTCTGGACCGTTATTTTGATAATCGGAGATAAGGATGCCGCATTACCGCACGCTGCAAATTGCCATGTCGATGCTCGTGCTGTGCGGGCTTGCAAGCAACGCCGCCGCTCAGGAGATTAAGGTTACTCTCTTAGGAACCGGCACCCCGATCTAATGTACGGCCGCTGTCTCGGGGTACTCGACACTGACGAGATAAAGCCCGTCGGGGGGTGCAACCGGGGCACAGGCGGCACGGTCGCGGCGTTCGAGAGCGGCGGCCACATCGTCGGCGCTCCACTTGCCGTCCCCGACAAGCGCCAGCGCGCCGACCATTGAGCGCACCTGGCTGTGCAGGAAAGAGCGCGCCGATGCGGCGATATGGACGTCATCCTTCAGCCGCTGCACGTCGAGACGGTCGAGAGTTTTGACTGGCGACTTCGCTTGACATTCGGCGCTGCGAAAGGTCGTGAAGTCATGCCGCCCAACGAGACGCTGCGCCGCCGCGTGCATGGCTGCGCTGTTGAGCGGCTTGGCGATGCGCCAGGCCCGCCCCCGCTCGAACGTGAGATCGGCACGACGATTGATGATGCGATAGAGGTAATGGCGCTTGACTGCGGAAAAGCGCGCATCAAACGATGATGCGACCTTTTCCACCGCAATGACTGCGATGGGATGCGGGCGAAGATGCGCGTTCAAGGCATCGCGCACCGTGTCCTCTTCCCAATCCCTTTTCATGTCCAGGTGACACACCTGCCCCAGCGCATGCACGCCGGCATCGGTGCGGCCCGCCCCGTGCACGCTCACCTTCTCGCCGGAAAACCGCGATGCGGCGAGCGCCAGCTCGCCTTGCACCGAGGGCCCGTTCTCCTGGATTTGCCAGCCCACGAAGGGTGTGCCGTCGTACTCGACCGTGAGCTTGTAGCGCAGCATTGGGGCCCTATTCGAACCTGGTTCCGGGGCGCACTGAGCTGCCGCGCGCGAACTCGCCCGCTTTCATCGTGCGGCGGCCGGCGCGCTGCAGCTCAAGGATGCGCACCGCACCCTGCCCGCACGCAACCGTAAGGTCGTCATCGAGCACCATGCCCGGCGGTCCGGAGCCTTCGCCGCGCGTTGAGCGGAGCACCTTGATACGATGGCGCTCTCCCTCGCCTTCCCATTCGAACCAGGCGCCGGGATGGGGTGACAAGCCGCGGATGTGGTTGTGGACGACCTGCCAAGGCTGCGTCCAGGCGATGCGCGTTTCGTGCTTGTCGATCTTGTTTGCATAGATAGCCCCTGCTTGCGGCTGCGGCGTGAGGGTAAGCGAGCCCCGCTCGAGCGCTGCGAGCGCCCGTACCATCAGGTCCGCACCCAGGCGCGCAAGCCGGTCGTGCAAATCGCCGGCGGTCGCGTCGGGCTCGATCGGCACGCGCTCGGCCATGGCAATCGGCCCGGTATCGAGCCCCTCCTCCATCTTCATGACCATCACGCCGGTCTCCGGGTCGCCGACCATGATCGCGCGCTGGATCGGTGCAGCACCGCGCCAGCGCGGCAGTAATGAGGCATGCAGATTGAATGCGCCGAGCGGGAAGCTATCCAGGACCGGCTGCGGCAGAATGAGTCCATATGCCACGACGACAGCGGCATCCGCGCCCAGTGCGGGCATGGCGTCCTCCTCCGGTGCAGCTCGCAGGGTTGCCGGCGTGCGCACCTTTAGTCCGAAGCGCTGGGCTTTCCGTTCTACCGGGCTTGGGATCAGCTCCAGACCGCGCCGACCGGACGGCTTGGCGGGGCGGGTATAGACGGCAGCGACGTCGTACCCGCGCCCGATGATCTCGATCAGTGTCGGTACCGCGAACTCCGGCGTGCCCATGAAAACGATGCGCAGCGACATTTTTCAATTCTGCGGCAGTACGAGCTGCCGCCGCTCGACTACTGAAAATCAAACGGATTTATCAGCTCTAATCCCAGACCAGTAAAATCAGCGCTATCACGGGTAGCAAGATTTGCCCGATGGCTTAGGGCAATGGCGGCAATCATCGCATCTATTTGCTCCATTCGCCTTCCCTTGCGTTGTCGCTCTGCTGCGAGGCGACCATAGGTCGCCGCGGCGGGCTGATCGAATGCGAGAATTCGTCGTTCGTACAACTCACTTTCGATTTGATCCAGCGCTGCGGCCAGGAGCTCCTTACGGCGCCCATTCGCCAACCGAGCAACTCCCAAATGCAATTCGGCAAGCACGGGGGTACACAAGAACAACGTATGCCAAACCTGCGCGTCAAGCCAGGCGATTACAGCCTGATCAGGTTGTTGCTTCATCAACTCCGAAATTACATTCGTGTCGAGCAGAATCATTCAAAGTCAGGTGGGGGGCTCAGATCGCCAGGAATTTCGAATACGAGGTCATCTCCTCTGGCTTCTTCTGGAATCAACGCCAGCAGCGCTTGTCCCATTCTGCGCTTTTCCGGTGGTTCGAGCAGCGCCTTCTTGAGCAGGATTCTGGCCTCTTCCGAGAGGCTGCGCCGATGAATGCGAGCGCTCGCCCGGAGCTTGCGCTTGAGGTGAGCGTCAACATTACGGATCAACAGGTCAGACATTGTACCGCCGCTTTCCGATATCAAAGATATCAATATGCAGCCTGAATTGCAAGACCGCCTACGGGAGGCGTCCGTCAGCCCGCACGCTTCGCCGTCTTGGTGAACTTCTTGATGATGCGATCGCGCTTGAGCCGGGAAAGGTGATCGATGAACAAGATGCCGTTGAGGTGATCGACCTCGTGCTGGAGGCACGTGGAAAGAAGGCCATTGGCTTCGATCTCGTGCAGCTCTCCTTCGAGATCAAGATATTTCACCTTGACCCGCGCCGGGCGTTCCACGTCGCTGTAGGTCTCCGGAATCGACAGGCAGCCCTCTTCATGGACCGCCTTTTCATCTGAGGACCATACGATCTCGGGGTTGATGAACACCTGCGGGTTCTTCGGCTCTTCCTTCTTCGCAAGGTCCATTGTGACCACGCGCTTGCCGGTGCCGATCTGGATGGCGGCGAGCCCGATACCAGGCGCGTCGTACATGGTCTCGAACATGTCGTCGACGAGCCTGCGGATGCCGGCATCGATTTTCTTGACCGGCTCGGAGACTTTGCGGAGCCGTTTGTCCGGCAAGATGAGGATTTCGCGCACGGCCATGGCGGCGATGTAAGCAGTCGCGCAAAGTGGGTCAATGTAACGGCGATTCTTGCTGCATGCTTATACCCTCTAGTCACGCCTCGTCCCCTGTTCTATTTTTGTTCCGGGCATCGAATCACTGTAGAGTGCCGGATCATGGACCCGCTCCTCTCCGCCGTTGGCGTGTTGCTGATGGTCGTCGCCGCGACCGCCATAACGAGCGCTGTCGTGCTGGGCGTGCACGCGCTTCGGCGTCGCCATCAAGCGGCGTTCGAGCAGCATCTTGCCGAGCTTGCTCGCCTGCAATCGGAGACAGGAGTGCGCATCGAGAGCATGCGCGACATGCTGGCGGATCGGCAGGCCGAGCTGCATCGCGCCGTCAATGAGCGGCTCGATTCGGTAAGCCATCATCTCAGCCAGTCGATGACGACGAGCCGGCAGCACACGCTGGAAAGCCTGCAGAAGCTCAACGAGCGCCTCGCCGTGATCGATCACGCTCAGAAGAACATCACCGAGCTTGCAGCGAACATGTCGTCGCTTCACAGCGTGCTCGCCAACAAGCAGCAGCGCGGCGCCTTCGGCCAAGGCCGCCTGGAAATCATCGTCCAGGATGGATTGCCGCGGGATTGTTATGAATTTCAATTCACCTTGTCCAACAAGAGCCGCCCCGACTGCGCCGTGTTCCTCCCCGACGGGCGGCCGCTGGCGATCGATGCAAAGTTTCCGCTCGAGGCAGTCACGGCACTGCGCGATGCAAAAAACGATGAGGAGCGAAAACAAGCCGCCGCCAGGTTAAGGCAGGACTTCGGCCGGCACGTAGGCGACATCTCGGAGAAATACCTGATCCCGGGCGAGACGCAGGATCTGGCGCTGATGTTCGTTCCCTCCGAATCCGTCTATGTGGAATTGCATGACGGCTTCGACGACATCGTGCAAAAAGCGTTCCGTGCGAAGGTCGTCATCGTGTCTCCCTCGCTTCTCATGCTGGCCATTCACGTCATTCAGCAGATCCGCAGGGATGCCCGCATGCGTGAGGCTGCAGACAAGATCCACGCCGAGGTCGGCCACCTCATGGACGACATCGATCGTCTGCACGAACGCGCGTTGAACCTGCAGAAGCATTTTGGCCAGGCCAACGAAGACCTGCGGCAGATTCTCATTTCCGCGGAAAAGGTGGAAAAACGCGCCTCGCGTATCAAGGAAGTCGAGTTCGATGGGGACGAGGCGCCCGATCCGCTGGTGATACCCGCTGCCCCGCCCGCCCGGCTTGCTGCCGGAAAATAACGCTCGTAGCGGCGCGATTTCGTCTCAATCCTGTCGGAGAGCAGGGGGCGGGCGTGGGCGGCCGGGCGCCCCTGTCGGCGATGTCCCACCGGTTTCCAGGCGCCGCACAGCCGCAGCTTACTCGGGCTTGGGTCAGGTCCGCTCTGCGCAAGGACAGGTTCAAATTCAAGCAATGACCAGTATTCCGAATACGACAGCGCCGCGTGCAAGGTTTTCCGACGCGCTGACGGTCTACCTGCAGACGCGGGTGATGATCGTGCTGTTCCTCGGCTTCTCGGCCGGCCTGCCGCTCGCGCTTTCCGGCTCCACCCTGCTGGTGTGGATGCGGGAAGCGGGGGTTGACCTCGGCACGATTGGGCTCTTCGCGCTCGTTGGTACGCCCTACACGCTCAAGTTCCTGTGGGCGCCGGTGGTCGATGCACTCGACGTGCCGGTGCTCTCCTCCCTTTTCGGACGCCGCCGAGGCTGGCTGCTGTTCTCGCAGCTCCTCCTGATCATATCGATCGTGCTCGTCGCATTTTGCGACCCGACCTCGACACCGTGGTACCTCATTTTCGGAGCGGCACTTTTCGTGGCTACCGCCTCTTCTACCCAGGACATTGTCGTAGACGCTTTCCGCATTGAGAGCCTGTCCGAGAGCGAGCAGGCCGCGGGAATGGCTTCATACGTGGCGGCGTATCGCATCGGAATGCTGGCTTCGACGGCGGGCACGCTGTTTCTGGTCAGCGGCTTTCAAGGCCTGGGATTTGGCCAGGGTACCGCCTGGACCGCCGGCTATATCGCCATGGCCACGCTGGTCGTGATTGGAATGGCTACGGCTTTGGTCGCAACCGAGCCGGAGAAATCCACAGCGGCCGTCTCCGAGCATGCCGCGCATTCCAGCGAGAGTCCGATTCGACGTGTGGCCGTCGCCGCCTACGGCGCATTCTCGGAGTTTCTTACCCGCGACGCCGCTGTTGCAGTGCTGACCTTCGTCGTTTTGTTCAAGTTCACCGATGCGCTTGCTGGAGCAATGACCGCTCCTTTCGTCATCGACCTGGGCTTCACCCGCAACCAGTATGCCGCGATCATCAAGGGAGTAGGGCTGGCAGCCACTTTGATCGGCGGATTTGCCGGCGGCTTTGTGGCGCGCGCATACTCATTGCCGGCAAGCCTCTGGATCGGCGGCATTCTGCAGGCCATTGCCAATCTCGCGTTTTCTCTTCAAGCCGTGGTTGGTCATAACGCGGCCATGCTGACGGTCGCGATCGTAACTGAGAATTTCACCAGTGCGATCGGAACCGTCATCTTTGTTGCCTATCTTTCGGCCCTCTGTACCAATCCGCTGCACACGGCCACTCAATATGCCTTGCTCACCGCGCTCGCCGCATTCGGACGCACGTATCTCTCATCCGGGGCAGGATATATCGCAGAGATCACAGGATGGGCGTGGTTCTTCGCAATCTGCGCCATCGCCGCGAGTCCGGGCCTCGCCTTGCTTGCGTGGCTGCAACGACGCGGGCATTTCGACGGGCTTGTATCGGCCGTCGTCCAGACAACGCGCTTCCCGGGCAAGATCTAGAACGGCGTCCTTTGCCTGATGGCCGCCGCGAGCGTCCCCTCGTCGAGGTAATCGAGCTCTCCTCCGACCGGCACGCCGTGGGCAAGCCGCGTGACTTTTACGTTGGCGCCGTTGAGAAGGTCGGTGATGTAATGCGCGGTGGTCTGTCCATCGACAGTGGCATTGAGCGCGAGCACGAGCTCGGCGATCGCCGGATCCTGAGCGCGCGTAATGAGCGAGTCGATCGCAAGGTCCTGCGGGCCGACGCCATCGAGAGGCGATAAGGTGCCGCCGAGCACGTGGTAACGCGCATTGATGGCATGGGCGCGCTCGAGTGCCCAGAGATCCGCCACATCGGCCACCACGATGATGATCGTCGGATCGCGCCTTGGATCGGCGCAAATGGCGCACGGGTTGCGACTGTCAATATTGCCGCACACTTTGCAGATCTCGATTTTTTCAAGAGCGGACTGGATTGCAGCGCCCAAAGGGGCCATGATCTGCTCGCGCTTCTTGATGAGAAACAGCGCGACCCGCCGCGCTGAACGGGGTCCCAGTCCCGGCAGTCGCGCCAGCAGTTGAATCAGACGCTCGATTTCAGGGCCGGCCGTGGTCGTTGCCATCAACCAACGTTTTCAGAACAGCTTCATTCCAGGCGGCAACGGCAGGTCGCCGGCAATAGTCTTCATTTTATCCTGCAGCAACGTTTCGGCCTTGCGCCGCGCATCCGCATGAGCCGCCACTATCAGGTCTTCCATGATCTCCTTTTCCGCCGGCTTGATCAGCGAATCCTCGATGCTGAGCCCCTTCATCTCGCCTTTGGCAGACAGCCGCACCCGAACGAGCCCGCCGCCTGACATGCCTTCAACCTCGATGTGATCGAGCTCGGCCTGCATCGCTTCCATCTTCGACTTGAGCTCAGCCGCCTGCTTCATCAGCCCAAGGAAATCTGCCATCTCACATCTCCGGCACCATTTGTGCAATTCCGCTCAGATGTCGTCGTGTTCCTCAATCGGCATGTCCTCAGGCAAGGCACTGAAGTCGAATTCGTTCGGCGAGCTTGCCCTGTTCTCCTCTGCCTCCCCAGGGGCGCGTTGCTGCGAGACGACGGCCTCGGCCTTGCGCACATCCACGATTTCCGCGCCGGGAAACCGCGTCAGCACGGCTTGTACCAAGGGGTCGGCGCGCACGCCGGTCTTGAGCTCGGCCTTTCGCGCCTCCTGTTGCGACTTGACCGTCGGCTGGCCTTCCTCGGTTGCGACGATGACGCTCCAGGGACGGTTGGTCCATTGCGAAAGCTTGCGTGTGAGCTCATTCACGAGAGTGCCAGCGGCAGTCTTTTCCAGTCGGATCTCGAGCCGGCCGTCATGGCAACGCACCAGCCGCACGTCGCGCTCAAGGGCAAGCTTGACTGCAAGGTCGCGGTGCGAAACGGCAAGGCCGATGAGATCCTCGAAACGCTCTATAATCACCGGCGCGCTTTTCCGCTCCGCGCCGGCGGCTGGCACAGTGGGGTTAGCCGCCGGAGCGACATTAACCGCCGCAGCCGCGGCCGTGCGCCCGTGCTGCACGGCCGGCGCGGTCTCCACGACGTTCGATAGAGCCGACGCCGAGGGGACTGCGGGCGCAGCCGTGTCGGCCGGCTCGCGAGCAGCCGCTTGGTTGGCGTTCAACGCGCGAATGACCTCATCGGGCGTCGGCAGATCAGCGGCATAGGCGATGCGGACCAGAACCATCTCCGCCGCAGCGAGCGGGCGACCGGCATTCTCAACCTCTTCTATTCCCTTCAGCAGCATCTGCCAGGTGCGCGAAAGCACCCGCATGGAGAGCCGCTCGGCGAGCGTGCGTCCCCGAACGCGCTCGATCTCAATCAGCGCGGGATCATCGCCAACCGCAGGAACAACCTTCATGCGGGTCACAAAATGAGTGAACTCTGCAAGGTCGGTCAGCACCACTGCGGGATCGGCACCGGTCTCGTATTGAACCCGCAGCTCCGCTAATGCCGAGGAAATGTCCCCGCGCATCATCTGCTCGAACAGATCGATCACTCGCGCACGATCTGCCAGCCCAAGCATCTGGCGGACATGCTCGACACGAACGGGGCCGGCGGCATGCGCAATCGCCTGGTCGAACAGTGATAGCGAATCGCGAACCGACCCCTCGGCGGCACGCGCGATGAGAGCCAATGCTTCGGTGTCAGCCTCGATGCTCTCCTTGGCCGCGATTGCGGCGAGATGCTTGACCAGGGTTCCTGCATCCACCCGCCGAAGATCGAAGCGCTGGCAGCGCGACAGGATAGTGATCGGAACCCTGCGAATCTCGGTAGTGGCAAAAATGAACTTGGCGTGGGGTGGAGGCTCCTCCAGCGTCTTGAGCAGGGCGTTGAAGGCCTGCGGCGAGAGCATGTGCACCTCGTCGAGGATGTAGACCTTGTAGCGAGCGCTCACCGGAGCATAGCGGATCGCCTCATTGATCTGGCGCACGTCCTCGACGCTGTTGTGGGAAGCGGCATCCATTTCAATCACGTCGAGGTGCCTGCTTTCCATGATCGCCTGGCAATGGACTCCAAGGCGCGGCATGTCGACGGTAGGCCCGGCTATGGAACCATCGGGCAGCTCGTAATTCAAAGCACGGGCCAGGATGCGGGCGGTTGTCGTCTTGCCCACGCCCCGCACCCCGGTCAGGATCCACGCTTGCGGGATCCGCACGGTCGCAATCGCATTCGAGACGGTTCGAACCATCGCGTCCTGCCCGATCAGCTTATCGAATGTCGCGGGCCGGTATTTGCGGGCTAGCACGCGGTAGGAGCTGTGACTGGACACACTCTCGCCCAATGCGAGACCGGGGGCGGATTCATTCATGCTTGTTGCTGGGCCGCTCCGATGCGGCTTCCCGGCCGTTACCTAAGTGGATGTGTGGGAGGCTGACGAGCGACCCGAACCGCGCTCGTTAGGGCTGCTTCCTTCCGGACCTGACCCGGTTGGCGAGTGGCTCGTCCACCGCCAACCTCCCGGCCTTATATCTGCTGCCGGTCCGCAGAAAGCAAGCCGTGCAGAAAGGCTCGGGAACACCGGGATGAATTGCTTCGACTCATTCGACATGCAAGGTTCGCGACTGCGTCGGAGCGCATTGCATGTCCGGTCCTCGCCCTCATCTCGGTTCCAAGCCACGGCTTGGCTATGTCGGAAGCCGCATCGAACGCGCGGCTGAGGCACGTCAAGATGCGGCGGCGCTCGCGGCCCTGCGTGAAAGCCCGGATGCTCGCGCCTACGCGATCGGCGGCGAGATGGTCGTGTTGAGGAGAGCTGACACTGTCCATCATCCGCTGTTTACGCTTGCCGACGCACAGGCCTTCGGTGCTACGGGAGAGATCGTCTTTCTCGGATTGTGCGGGAGTACTCCAAGGTTTGCGCTCGCCATCGAGCGCTCTGCAATCGAAGCACTGAAGCCCAGGCCCGAATACCTCGTTACTGATTTACGCTCGATCGCCGTAAACGGCCTTGTCGCAAGCGAGCACTTGCCGCCGCTTGCGGAGGCAAAAGCACTGCTTGGTTGGCACACGCGGCATCAGTTCTGCCCGAACTGCGGATCCCGGACCGTCTCGGTCGAGGGCGGATGGCGTCGCGATTGTGCAACTTGCAAGACGCAGCATTTTCCGCGCACCGACCCCGTGGTGATCATGCTGCCGGTGTTGGATGGGTCGTGCGTGCTGGGCCGGTCATATCGTTTTGCACCCCTGACCTGGTCTTGTCTTGCCGGCTTCATGGAGCCTGGGGAAACGATCGAAGAAGCCGTACGTCGAGAAACGCGCGAGGAGGCCGGCATCGTGTGCGGGCGGGTGAGCTACTTTGCGTCGCAGCCCTGGCCGTTTCCCTCCTCGCTCATGATCGGATGCCATGCCGAAGCACTTTCGCGTGAGCTAAACATAGACCGGGCGGAGCTCGAGGATGCGCGCTGGTTCGACCGCGAGGAAGTCGAGCTCATGCTGTCGCGATCTCATCCAGACGGGCTGATCACTCCGCCCGATATCGCGATCGCCTATCACATCATCCGCGCCTGGGTGGAGCGTGAAGTCTGCATTGCCCGCTGAGGCGGTTGCATGCTCGCGATTCGTCACCGTGCGCAGATATATGCGGGCGATCTGGTAATCCCCGAAGGTCGGAGGTTTGCACGGTTTCGCTTCATGATAGGTGCTTGGCGCCGCGCTGGTTATTGCTTGAACGGATACAGGATCTGCGCGCCGAAAGTCGACGGGAAGCTTCGATCGGCGATCCCATACCGAGCCGGCAGCTCGTTGCTCGGCATATAATAGGTGCCGAAAGCGAGGTCGATGAAGGGAAAAGTCGATGCGAAGTTCTTCTCCCCGCCGCGCTCGGCTGCAGTGTGATGCCAGCGATGGAATACCGGACCTGCAATCAGGTATTTGAACGGACCCAGGCTCCAGCTCAGATTGGCGTGCACGAAGGCCGAATGGGCGATGGTGAACGGGCCGAGGAACACCAGCACATTAGGGGAAATTCCGGCGAGCAGTAGCACCACGTCGGTGGCGACACTGCCGAGAACAACATTGATCGGATGGAAGCGCGCGGCGGAGATCCAATCGAGATCCTCGGAAGAGTGGTGGACCGCGTGATATTTCCACAGCGGCGGCCGATGGAAGGTACGATGGATCCAATACATCATCAGATCTGATCCAAGCAGGAAGATCCCTGCCTGTAGCCACAGTGGCAGTTGGGCCAGAGGCCCGTGCCCATCATCGTAGAACTCGACCAATCCCTCTGCGGTGGTGATCCGGAAGAGGAGCGCCGCTCCGAGCACAAGGAGGCCAATGCGCAAGTATCGCGCACACAGCGGGATGAAGAACCAGTAGCAAAGGTCGGTGAGCAGCTCGGGCTTGCGCCACCAGGGCCTGCCGGGGTTGCACGCCCAGAAGAAGGACAGGAGGGTGAAAGCGGCCCCGACCGCGATCGAGACCGGAACGATCTTGATCAGGGTGATCCCGATGCTGTGAACGACCGCTACAGACTCTTCAAACATTACTTGCCCCGCAGGCTTGTCCAAGAACGCACGTCCATAGACTTCGGTATCAGGAGCCACGGTTAAGATGGCGTGAATGGACAAGGACCTTTTCGCCAACATCGACCCTTCGTATCGAGCTTTTGTTTCAAGCCCGGACAGCTCCGATGCCCATTTCCAGCTCGATGTCGCCGTGTCGCAGATCAGCCTGTGTATCGATTGCGATATCGACCGCACATAAATTCACATCAAAAATATGTTGTTAACCTAATCTAGCATATGCGAAAACATCTGTTAACTACGTGCTCCTTTATTCGCTCATCTCCCGATTTCAGCGACCGAGTTAACCTCATTGCAAGGCGGGGTCGATACGTTCGCTGCGGTTTCGGACCAGCCAACAACAATGGGCCCGGAGCCTCGTTCAGACAGCCTCGTTGCGGACCTATGGAGCCAAAGATGAACTATCTCTTGAAGTTTGTGAAGGACGAGTCCGGTGCCACGGCCATCGAGTATGGCCTGATCGCTGCGGGTATCTCCGTTGCGATCATCGCGGTCGTGCAGGGCCTCGGCTCGAAGTTGAACACGACCTTCACCAGCGTTCAGACCGCGCTCAAATAAGCGTTCGGTTCGTTGTCATACGGGGAGGCTCCGGCTGCTGCCGGGGCCTTTTCGTTGTTTTGCCCACGGCGCGCTAACGGAACGGCAACGCCACCGGCCTAGCATCGAGTTGGGAGTATCCCCCGCGCTGTTGCATCGAGGACCGTCATGGTCGCTGACCTTGCCAGGTTGACGCTGTTTCCGGCGCTGATGGCATTCGCCGCCTCCAGCGATCTGCTCACCATGACCATCTCCAACAGGGTCTCCATGATCATGATGGCAGGCTTCTTCGCGCTCGCGCTCGTGAGCGGCATGAGCACGTCCGATATGCTGTTGCACATCGCTGCGAGTGGTGTCGTCCTGCTCGTTGCTTTCGGTCTTTTCACGCAAGGCTGGATCGGCGGCGGCGACGCAAAGCTCGCGGCCAGCACCGCCTTGTGGCTCGGGTTCGGGCACCTTCTTCCCTATCTGGTGTACACATCCCTGTTCGGCGGCGCGCTTACGCTCGCCTTGATCCAGTTCCGCATGGCGCCCCTGCCCCGCTGGCTGGCCAGACATGAATGGGTGCAGCGGCTGCACAGCAAAGACGGCGGCGTGCCTTACGGGATTGCCCTTGCGGCAGCAGCGCTCACCATCTACCCCGAGACCCAGTGGATGGCAGCAATCGGGGCGTGACGCGGTCGCCGCCACGTTGCATCTGCTCAGCAAGCATTCATTAACTCAATTTGGACACTCCTCATTAACCATGCCTTGACGTTTAGCTGCTGAAATCAGCTTACGCGACCACGTCCTGTTCGTTGTCATTCTCGGTCCTGCCGCCATCCGCGTGATGGAAACGGTGAAATAGTCCCTCCGCTCGGCAGCAAGCTCCGCGATACCTCCCCCTGAAGGGTGAAACTCGGCGACCCCCGACCTGATCGGAGAGAGTGGGGGGTGAGCTCGCGGCCGCGACAACCGCCAAAATTGCCGAGTCACCCCGAGCCCGAAGGTGGTCGGATTACCGAAGAGATCCCGGCGGGCACGCGCCGCACGTCATCCCCGCGGGCGCAGCCGGCTTCGCGCACAGGCCCGGCGGACAGCGCAGCGTCGGCGCACCGCATGCGCCGCAATGCCACCGGCCGTCGGGGCCTGCCCGTCCAGGACACATTCCGGCGGGGCATTGGGGCCGCCCAGCCCTTCCCTCTGTCACAAGCGGCTCCGCCGCTTGCGCGCTCCAGGCGATGCTCGAAAGCATGATCGCTCCAGAGAGCACAGTCGCCGCTGCGGGTCGCATACACCTGCGGGCTCGCTTCCGCACAATGGGCCAATGATAGCCGCTTCGCAGCCTCGTCGCGAGATCCTGTCGCTGTTGCCGCGGCGCTCTTGGCAGTGTCGCGGATCGTCTCTATCCTTCGCAGCTGCGAGGGCGGGAGAGCATGATGTTGCGGCTAGCGTTGGCGTTCGGGCTCGCCCTCTCCATTTCCCAGCAGGTATCTGCAGACGAGGCGCCCTATCGACGGCCCTGGCATTACCGACACGGTTGGTATCTGCCGCGGGAACGCCACGTTATTGAAGTGGTGCAACCCCCTTACAGCGGCATCTTCATCATCAACGGAATTCGATTTACCGGGATGACGCCGGCCTGTTTCGGCTGGGCCGCGGGCGAGCCCATCGGCCTCGTGGCCGGCGACTGGCACGGCCACTGCGTTACCGCGGTATTCTACAACTTTTGGCGTCGGAACACCTGCCAGATGTGGTGCCGCGCCGTTCATTGAGGGGTTCGTGCTCGTCGAGGCGCGGCACTGCCTCACCTTTTTCAAAACGTGGCGAGGGAACGAAGGACGACCCAGTGCTTCGCCCTAAAATGTCTTGACCGGCGGGTAGGCGTGTCGATGACCGTTGAAATCCACGACCGCATATCGAGCCTCCCCGGTGCCCGTCGGCATTCGCGTCAAATAGCTCGGACCAATGGGTGACTTGCCATAGCCGCCTGGAATGTCGAGCACATAGGTGGGCTGACAGAGCCCGGAGAGCCGCCCGCGCATCGCGCGCATGAGCTTCTGGCCGTGCTCGATTGTCGTCCGCCAATGGGCAGTGCCCGGCGCAAGATCGCCATGATGAAGGTAGTAGGGCTTGATGCGGGATTCGACCAATGCGCGCATCAACGCTGCGAGCGTCTGCGCATCGTCATTGATACCGCGTAAGAGCACGGTCTGGCTCAACAACGGAATGCCGGCATCGACCATGCGCGCGCAGGCCGCGCGCGCACGCGAGGTGAGCTCTCGCGGGTGATTGGTGTGCAGCACGACATAGGTCGCCTTGCCGTCCGACTTGAGCCCATGCACCAGGGCCGGGGTGACCCGCGCCGGGGCGACCACAGGCACCCGGGTATGCACCCGCAGAACCTTGACGTGCTCGATGGCAGCAAGCGCATCCGTGATCGCCCTCAACCGCCGCGGCGACAGGACCAGCGGATCGCCGCCCGTGAGGATCACCTCCCAGACCCCCGCCTGGCAGCGGATGTAGTCGAGCGCGGTTGCAAGCTCCGAGGGCGAGAGTGGTCGCTCCCGCCCGACCGCTTCGCGCCGGAAGCAAAAACGGCAATAGACGGCGCACACATGGAGCGGCTTGAGCAGCACCCGGTCGGGATAGCGATGCACGATGCCCGGCACAGGCGAGTGCGCGCGGTCGCCAATGGGATCGGCGCTTTCCTCAGGCCGCACCTGCAGCTCATCCGGCTCGGGAAGGAACTGACGCGCGATCGGATCGTCTCGATCGCGCACATCGATGAGCTCCGCCATGTCTGCGGTCAGGGCAAGCGCATAACGCTCGGCAATCCTGCTGATCTCGTCCAGGCGGTCGGACGGGAGAAGCCCGGCGGCGATCAGATCATCGGGTCGCGATAACGTTCTGCGCTCGTAAGTCATGACGGCTTGTCCCTTAGTCTTCCCCGGCAATCAACGCGCCCCCTGACGTTTGGCCCATGAACTGGGCCACCGTCAAAGGTCTTCCTGTTCTGCAGCGCTCATTGGTGCCATGCGCGGGCAACGGGGTTCCCGCACTCCCGCCGTTCTTGCAGACGCAGGCAATTCGGTGTTGGTATGCGCCGGGCAGGCAGGAACGAGGACAGGATGAAGAACTATCTCGACGGCGGCGAGGCCATTCTCGAGGCATTTCGCAGGCTCAAGATCGATTACATCATGTCCTCTCCGGGCTCGGAATGGTCGCCCATATGGGAGGCGCTCGCGCGCCAGAAGCTCGACCGCAAGAGCGGGCCGACCTTTGTTGAATCGTGGCACGAGACGCTCGCGGTCAACATGGCAGCCGGGTACACGTTGATCACCGGCAGGCCGCAGGCGGTGCTGCTGCACGCGGGGGTGGGCATGCTGCAGGGAAGCATGGGGGTTCACGGCGCGCTGCAGAACGAGATCCCGATGGTGGTGATGTCCGGCGAATCCCAGACCTTGGGCGAAGATCCCGACCTCGACATCGAGCAACAGTGGTATGGCGGTCTCAGCGTCGGCGGCATCGAGCGTTTCGTCGAGCCGGTAGCGAAATGGGCCCGCGCGGTCACCAGCCCCTATACGCTCTACGAAAGCATTATCCGCGCCGGCGAGATGGCGCAGCGCGTGCCGAAGGGACCCATCTATCTCAATGTCGCGCTCGAGCATATGTTGCATGACTGGACGCCGCCGGCTGCTCCGCGCGATGTCCCGCCCGCGCCGATCCTGCAGCCGACCTCAGGCGACGTGGAATATGTCGCCGACCTTCTGCGCAGCGCCAAGAATCCCGTGATCGTGACAGAGACCTCGGGACGCGACCCCAAGGCGTTCTCGGGGCTGGTCGAGCTCGCCGACCTTCTCGCCATCCCGGTGATCAACGGGCGCGCCAATGCCTACGCAAATTTCCCCACCGATCATCCGCTCTATCTCGGCATGGGCAATTACAAACCCGTCGACGATGCCGACCTCGTTCTGCTCGTCGGCGGTCGCGCACCCTGGTACCCGGCGCAGCGACGCCCCACCAGCGGCAAGATCATCGCCATCAATGACAACCCGCTGAAGGGTCATATGGTGTATCAGAACCTGCACATCGATTTTTATCTCGAGGGCGATATTGCGGCTTCGCTTGGTCTGCTCACAGCCGCTCTCAAGCAAGGATCCAGGCAGGACGGGGCGACAACGACGCGCCGCCAACGCTGGACCCGCGAGCATGAGGCGCATGTGGCGGCTCTGCGCGTGGAAAGAGACAAGGCGCAGAACGGAAGCGGGATCGATCCGCTCTCGCTGATGGGGGCGCTCAACGAGGTCATGCCGCCTGAGACGATCTACGTGGATGAGACCATCACCCATTCCCCGGCGCTGCGCCAGCATCTGCCGCAGACGCAGCCCCAAAGCTTTTTCCGCGGGTCAGGAGGCCTCGGCCAGGGTATCGGGACGGCGCTTGGGATCAAGCTTGCCGCGCCGGAGCGCCCCGTGGCGCTCCTCGTCGGGGACGGCTCGTTCCTTTACAATCCGGTGATCCAGGCGCTCGGCGCCTCGCAGCGCCACCAGCTGCCGGTCATCATTGTGGTGCTCAACAACAAGAAATACGAAGCGATGCGAAAGGGCCACGTGCACCACTATCCCGATGGTGCCTCGGCCAGCAAGAACCTGCACTATGGCGTGACCATCGAGGGCCCGGACTACGCCGAGCTCGGCAGCCATTTCGGCTTCCACGGCGAACGCGTGGAGAAGAGCTCAGCACTCAAAGGCGCGCTGAAGAATGCCCTTGCCGCCACAAAGGACGGTAAGACATCGCTCCTCAACGTGGTGCTGACCCGCTGAGCCTGAGGGTTGACTCCGTAGCTGCGTAGCGCGGGTTAGCCAGGCGAGCCGCCTCTTGCCGGAGCCGGATGGCTCAGGCGTACCCTACACGTCTTTTAGGCAACACTCTTCACTCGTTGACGTAGCCGATCGCGCGCGTCATCTTCCCCCAGGTCGCGACTTCGCTCTTGAAGTAAGCGGCCGTCTCCGACGCGCTCTTGATCATCACGTCGAAGCCGACGGTCTTGAGCTTCTCCTGCACTTCCGGCTCGCGCACGATCGTGTTGATCTCGGCATTGAGCTTCGCAACGACCGCATCAGGCGTCCTGGCCGGCGCGAAGAACCCCACCCACGAGCCCGAAGAGACATCGGGAAAGCCCATCTCCCCGTAGGTGGGCACGTCCGGGACGGCCGCATTGTGCACGGCGCTTGCAAGTCCGAGACCCCGCAGCAGCCCTTGCGTGATGGGCGGCACCACCGTTGGGAGCGTCAGCACGATGGCATCGACATGGTTGCCGATGGCGGCAGCCACGGCCGGTGCCCCTCCCGTGAAGGGAACCTGCACCGCCTTCACCTTGGTGACCGATCGAAAGAGATATTCAGCACCGATTTGCGGCGCGGTGCCCACCCCAGCGCTGCCGTAGGTGAAGCTTGTTTCGTTGCCGTTGCGGACGAACTCCTTCAAATCCTTCGCCGGGTTGCTGGGGTGAACGGCAAGGACATCCGGGCTGAACGCGACGATGGCAATGGTGCGAAGATCGTTGACCGAGAAGCCTTTATTCCTGGTCGCGGTCTCGTTGATGGCGAGTGAGGTTGTCGTCGCCAGAAGCGTGTAGCCGTCCGCGGCTGCGCCGCTCACCAGCCGGGCGGCAATATTGCCGCCGGCGCCTCCTCGATTCTCGATGACGACGCTGTGCCCCAATCTTTCCGTCAGCTTTTGCCCGACAACGCGCGCGACCACATCGGCAATGCCGCCCGCAGGAAACGCCACTTGCAACGTGACGTTCTGGGTGGGGTAGCTCTGCGCCAAGGCGGGACCGCCCGCGAGCAGCAGGATCGAAAGAACGCCTGCTGGGAGGAGACTCCGGCAGCTGATCATGTGCCCTCCAGATGCGCTTTGCGTCATCATGAACGCGCGTGCCTTCTCATGGCGTCGCCTCTGGAAGCGGCGTCCAGAGTACGTCATCAATGCGGGTCGCCCCGGTCGCAAGCATGACCAGCCGATCAAACCCCAGCGCAACCCCGCTTGCGCCAGGCATGCGCGCCAGCGCGGCAAGAAATTCTTCGTCGAGCGGGTAGCGTTCCCCATAGATGCGCTCTTTCTCCGCCATCTGCTCCGTGAGCCGCGCACGCTGCTCGCTCGGGTCCGTAAGCTCGCCGAAGCCGTTGGCAAGCTCCACTCCGCAGACATAGAGCTCGAAGCGCTCGGCAAGCCTGCCATCGCGTTGCAGCGGCCGCGCCAACGGCGATTGTATGGCAGGATACTCATAGAGAATGGTCGCGCGCGCGTTTCCCAGATGCGGCTCGATGCATTCGACGAGAACGCGGCTGAAAATATCTCCCCAGCTGTCGTCGAAAGCCAAGCGCACGCCGGCCTTGCGCGCGGCTGCAGCAAAGGCGCTGGTCGGACGCGGCGGCAGGGCCTCGTCGAGAGCAATACCCGCATGCCGCCTGAACGCCTCGGTGACGGTGAGCCGATCCGGGGTAGCAAGCGGGTCAGCGCTACGGCCGCGCCAGCAGAACTGCCTGCTGCCGGCGATCTTCGCCGCAAGCCCGAGGATTGCGGCACAATCATCCATCAGTACCTCGTAGGGTTCATCGACACGGTACCACTCGATGAGCGTGAATTCCGGATGGTGCAACGGGCCGCGCTCACGGTTGCGGAACGAACGGGCGAACTCGAAGATGCGGCGCTCGCCGGCGGCCAGGAGCTTCTTGCAGGCAAACTCCGGCGACGTGCGCAGATAGCGCCGCGCACGCGATCCGCCAGGAGCCGCGAGCTCGGTCTCGAAGGCATGCAGATGAGTTTCATTACCCGGAGAAATGGTGAGCACCCCAGTCTCCACCTCGGTAAATCCATGGTCCGCGAAATGCTCGCGCAGGGCCGCTGCAATTCGCGTTCGCGCAAGGAGGAATGCCCTTCGGTCGGCCTGCTTGCGCAAAAGCCCCACGATGCGTACTTCCGGGCGAACCTGCTAACCCCGACGGCTGCACGGAAATCGCTGGCGAAGGAGGCCAGGATCGGTATGGTGCGGCCCTATATTTCGTCTGCTGCCGCAATGGCAGCTGCGGTTGCATCGAGGAATCCCTGCCGTGAAAGTCATCGCCAGCTCACTGCGCAAAGGCAACATCGTTGAATTTGAGGGCAAGCTCTACGTCGTGCTCAATGCCGAAAGCTTTCATCCCGGCAAAGGCACGCCGACCACCCAGGTGGACATGCGCCGAATCAGCGACGGGGTAAAGGTGGCGCAACGTTTCAAGACGACCGAGCAAGTGGAGCGCGCCTATGTCGAGGATCGCGAGCACCAGTACCTCTATCAGGACGGCGATGGCTTTCATTTCATGAACACGGAGACCTACGATCAGGTCACTTTGCCGGCGGACATCATTGGCGATCAGGCAGCCTATCTGCAGCCCGAGATGAAGGTGATCCTCTCCGTTCACGAAGGGGTCGCGGTTTCGATACAGCTCCCGCAGAAAGCCGTTCTCGAGGTCGTGGAAACCGAGCCCACCGTCAAGGGGCAGACCGCTGCCTCTTCCTATAAACCGGCCCTCCTCTCCAACGGCGTGCGCACCATGGTCCCGCCTTTTGTCGGCACCGGCACCAAGATCGTGGTGATGACCGCGGACGGCTCCTACGTCGAACGCGCCAAGAACTGACCGCAATCTCACGGATGTAGATGGTGTAACGGGCCGGCCGGCTCGTTACACCATCTACCGGTCCGGCAGCCCTCCTCTTTCGGCCGCAAAGCCGACAGAAACAACCGTAAAGTCGGGCGAAAATCGATTCTGCGGGTGGAACGCGATGAGCGAGTGGACGCGTACTGCTTTCTCCCGGCGAGCATGCCTGCCGCTGCTCGCAGGCGGCATGGTCGCGTGGAGCACGAGCGCGCCCGCGCAGGGGGGCACAGCCTACGACCACTGGGTGGAGGCATTTCGCGCCCGCGCTCAGGCCCGCGGCATCTCGGACGCGACCTACACGCGAGTGATGTCCGGCATCAAGCCGGACACCTCGGTCTTCGCGCTCATCCGCGATCAGCCTGAGTTCAAGGAAGAGCTGTGGCAATATCTCAGCCGCCGCGTTTCCGACTATCGCATCACCACCGGCAAGGAGAAGGTCAAGGAGTACGCGCCCCTCCTCGCTCGCGTCGAGCAGGATTACGGGGTGGACCGCTTCATCATGGCCGCGATCTGGGGAATTGAATCGGCCTACGGCGATCCCGACGTCCAGAAGAACCACATGCGCCCGGTCATTCCGGCGCTCGCGGCGCTCGCCTGGGGCGAGCCGCGGCGGCGTTCCTACTGGGAGCAGGAACTGCTCAACGCGCTCGTCATCATCGATCGCCAGTGGAGCACGCCGGAGGAGATGCACGGCTCCTGGGCCGGCGCCATGGGCCACACCCAGTGGATGCCGGAAGTATGGCTTCACATGGGCGTCGATTACGACGGGGATGGGCGCATCTCGCCCTTTGGCAAGCCCGACGACGCGCTTGCCGGCACCGCGCAGTTTCTTGCCAAACGCGGCGGATATCGCCGCGGCGAGCATTGGGGCTACGAGGTCAGCGGCGTTTCAGCAGGGCTGCGCGAGGGCGCGTCAAAAACCTACGAGACCTGGCAAAAGGCGGGAGTGACCCGCGCCGACGGCCAGCCCTTCCCGCATCCAAAAGCGACGGCCAAGCTATGGGTTCCGGTGTCGGGCGGGCCCGCCTTCCTTCTCGGGTCGAACTTCCACGCGGTGCGTTCGTACAATCCTTCCAACAATTATACGCTTGCCATCGTGCATCTTGCAGACAGGATTGCGGGCGGTGGCCCCTTCATGCATCCTTTCCCCGGCTCGGAGCGCACCCCGACACTCGCGGAAGTGCAGGAAATCCAGAGACGGCTGACCACTCTTGGCTTTGACACCGGCGGTACCGACGGCCGGGTCGGCAACGATACGATGATCGCCATCCGGAACTTTCAACGCAAGGTCGGCATGCAGCCGGCTGACGGCTATGCCGGCTTGAAGCTCCTGGCGCGGTTGCGTCAGGGCCTGTGATCCGGTTCTATGCAGGCTTCGCGGCTCCACCGACCAAAAGGATCATCTCGTGACGACTGCAAAAGTCAAAGCGGCGCCTGCCGCCGAGAAGCGTTCCGCAAACCTGGCACACCCTTCGCTGCGCGTCATCGAGCGGCCGGCCAATCTCACCGGCACCAATGCGCCCGGGTACGGCAGCGACGTGGTTGCCGACACGCTGCGCGCGCTGGAGATTCCCTATATCGCGCTCAATCCGGGAGCGAGCTATCGCGGCCTGCATGATTCCATCGTGAACTTCCTCGGCAATGAGACGCCGCAAATGCTGCTTTGCCTGCACGAGGAGAGCGCCGTTGCCATCGCCCACGGCTATGCCAAGCTGACCGGGAAGGCGATGGCCGCGGCAGTGCATTCCAACGTCGGCCTCTTTCACGCGACAATGGCGATATTCAACGCCTGGTGCGATCGCTCGCCCGTGGTCGTGCTTGGAGCAACCGGTCCCGTTGATGCCGCCAAGCGTCGGCCATGGATCGACTGGATCCACACCGCACGCGACCAGGGCGCGATCGTGCGCAACTACACCAAATGGGACGACCAGCCAGCTTCCCCTGCTGCGGCGCGTGAAGCGCTCATCCGGGCGACCTGGATGGCCAACACAGCACCGCAGGGCCCGGTCTACATCAACCTCGATGCCGAGATGCAGGAGGCGAAGCTCGCCGAGCCGCTCGTCCCGCTCGATATCACCCGCTTCATGCCGCAGGCCACTCCCACCGTTTCCGCCGAGCTGATCGGTGAGGCGGCAGCGATCCTCAAGGCCGCGAAACATCCCGTCATCTTCATGGGGCGGGTGTCCCGCAGCATCGAAGGCTGGAATGCACGCGTTGCTCTCGCCGAAGCGCTGAATGCCCGTGTCGTCAGCGACCTCAAGATCGGCTGTGGGTTCCCGACCGATCATCCCCTGCATGCGGGAGCACCGGCGTCGAATGCCATGGTGCCGGAAGCAATCGACGCGGTGAAAAAGGCGGATGTGATCCTCGCGCTCGACTGGGTGGACCTCGGTGGGGGGTTGAGGCCCACGTTCGGCCACGAATTGCCGAAGGCGAAGATCATCAATGTCAGCGCAGATTTTCAGATCCACAATGGCTGGAGCATGGATTACGAGATGCTTCCGCCGGTCGACCTTCTTCTTCCGACCACCCCGGATGAGGCGGTGCCTCTGCTCCTGGCCGCCGTCGGTGGCGCGAAGACAAAGCAGAAGCCTGCGCCGGCGGCCGTTGCCGAGCGCTACGAGCCGTCCAGCGGACCGCTGCGGGTGGATGATCTCGCCAGGTCTCTCAAGTCCGCTGTCGGCACCCGCGACGTGACGCTGACGCATCTGCCGCTCTCATGGAACGGCGCCACTTGGCCCTTTCGCCATCCTCTGGACTACATCGGCAACAACGGCGGCGGCGGTGTCGGCGGCGGGCCCGGCATCTCGGTCGGCGCGGCGCTCGCGCTCAAGGGCTCAGCCCGCCTACCGATCGCCATCTGCGGCGACGGCGATTTCTGCATGGGGGTGACAGCGATCTGGACGGCGGTGCATTATCGCATTCCGCTCCTCTTCGTGGTCTGCAACAACCGCTCCTTCTTCAACGACGAGCTGCACCAGGAACGGGTGGCCCGCATCCGCAATCGACCGCCGGAAAACCGCTGGATAGGCCAGCGCATTTCCGATCCGGAGATCGATTGCGCAGCACTCGGGCGCGCGCAGGGTGCTGTCGGTTTTGCTCCGGTGATGAAGCCGGGCGATCTCGTCCCCACCTTCGAAAAAGCCATAGCTGCCGTCGAGCAGGGGCAGGTCGCCGTCGTCGATGTGCGTGTCGAGCCCGGCTACTCTGCCGTCGCCACCGCCGCGATGCTGCGCGGCACGGAGAAGTAACTCTCAGACTTGTAGAGTGGGTTACGCCGTACAAGTCGGCCGCCAGCAGCCGACTTGTACGGATAGCCACCCTACTACTACCCGCGCTCAGATCGCGAAGCTCTCGTGCGTCGAGGGGTGAAACAGCTCCTCGGGCGACATGCGGCGGCAGGAAAGGCCCTCTGCATGGTGATGGCGAAGGAATGTTTCCAGCACCTTGCGATTTGGATGCAGTCCATAGGACCAGAAATCATCCCCCATCAGCTCGCGCGCCGCGCGTAGCTGCTCCTCGACGAAAGGCAGGGTGACCTTCGTCGCGGAAGTATCCTCCAGCGCCTTGAGGCACTTGGCTTTCGCCTGCTGGAACGCCTTGAACACAGCGGCGGGCAGCCACGGGTGCTTCTCGACCAGCGTGCGCCGGACACCGGTGAGATGCATGATCGGGAAGATCCCGGTTCGCCTGAAATAGTCCCGCCCGGCTGCAATCGGGTCGGCGTAGAGCCGCCCGATTTGCGCATTGTTTTTGCTCGCCAGGCTCGGCGGGCGTGGCGCAATGAAGCCGTCGATCTCGCCGCGCTCGAGCAGCTCGGAGATCGTTGTACCCTCCGGCGCATCCTGCATGCGCACACCGCCCGCGAGCCGGATGCCGATCTTCTCCGGCCGGCCGGGGGTCTCGATCCCTCCTCTCACCCAGACGATGTCCGCAGGCGCAATGCCGTGCTCCTCCTGCAGGATGATCCGCGCCCATACGCACGCGGTGAGCTGAAACTCGGGCAGCCCGACCCGTCTGCCCCTGAGGTCCTCCGGAGCCTTGATCCGGTCTCTGCGCACGTAGATCGCGTTATGGCGGAACGCGCGCGAGACGAAGGCGGGCACGCCGACATACGGGCAGGTCCCCTCTGCCGTCTTGACCGTGAAGCTCGACATCGATAATTCGCAGACATCGAAATCCATGCTGCGAAACGCGCGAAAGAATATCTCCTCGGGCGGCAGATTCATGAAGATCGGATCGACGCCGTCGATCTGGACAGCGCCGTCCATGAGCGGACGAACGCGATCGTAATTGCCCACCGCGACGGAAAGCTGCAGCTTCGACATCCTGGTCACCTCTCAATCGGAAAGGCTTCGTGCTCTCCGTTTCTTGCGTACCGCCACTGCATGACGAAAGGCTTCCTTCGTGCTGGTCCCGAACCTCTGGCCGCCACCTTCCTCCAACTCTTGGAGCGCCTTCTTAGTCGTGGGATTCAGTATTCTCACTTCGGCAGCAATTGCGCCAAATTGGCTTGTCCTTAGTCATGTCCACACGATCAAGTTCTTGGAGGATTGCTTCATACGGGGAGTGAGGATAAAGCATTTCGCTGGACCGAACTAATGCTTAAGGTCGAGATCGAACGTGAGGAAGACGGTCGCTGGATTGCGGAGGTACCCGCATTGCCTGGCGTGCTCACGTATGGAGACACTGAGGCACAGGCTCGTGCGAAGGTGAAGGCATTGGCGCTGCGCGTCATCGCTGACCGCCTTGAGAACGGTGAAGATGTACCGCGCGAGATTGCCGCGTTCTTCGAAGCTGCATGAGCCGCTGGCCAACTGTAAAGGCCCGCCGCGTTCTTGCTGCGCTTCTGAGAAACGGATGGTCGATCAAGCGTCAAACCGGATTGCACCGGACTCTGGGACCGCCCGGATCGCCCGACATAGTGTTCGCATTTCATGACCGCGAAGAGATTGGGCCGCGTATGCTCGCGCGCATCGCCAAAGACACGGGCCTCAAGCGAGAAGATCTGTAATAAATCTCATTCAACCCATCCCAGGACCCGCCTCGGCCGGCACGATGTCGATGAGCCGCATCTGCACCCGCTCGTTTCCGTTCCACTGGTCGAGGCACAATGTGCCTGCCGCATGCACGCTCTGCCCTCGGTTCTGGTGCAGGGCAGCCCCCAGCGTCTGGCCGGCAGCCCGAAACGCAATGGCATTCATGACGGCGCCGTCCGGTGCCCGCAGGCGTACGCGCGTGTGGGCCTGCCCGACATCTTCGACATAGACGAGCCTGTGGGCGGGGAACGCGACGATCGGCTCGGGATTGCCGGAACCGAAAGGGCCCGCGCGCGCGATCATCGCAACCGTCTCGTTGCTCGCCCCCGCCGCGCTCAACGCGCCATCGATCAGCAGCGCATCATCGCTGCGCGCCGTCTCGACTGCGGACGCAAGCGTTGTTTCGAGATACGCGCGGAAGCGGTTCAGGTCAGCCTTGCGCAGGGTCACTCCCGCAGCCATCGCGTGGCCTCCGCCCTTGAGAAGCAGTCCCTCGCGCAGCGCGCGTCGCACGGCCTGACCGAGGTCGACCCCGGCAACCGAGCGCCCCGAGCCGGTGCCGAGGCCCGTGGGGTCCAGCGCGATGGCAAACGCCGGCCGCCCGAACCGTTCCTTCAGCCGCGCTGCAACCAGGCCGACCACACCGGGGTGCCAGCCCTCCGAGGCTGTCACCACCACCGCGCCCTTCTCCTCTGCGCCGAGCGCCGCCATCGCCTCCGCTTCTGCTTGCGCCAGTGTGGCGGATTCGATGCTTTGACGTTCGCGGTTGAGGCGGTCGAGCTCGCCGGCGAGCCGCACGCATTCGCCAGGATCATCATGCATGAGCAGATCGACGCCCAGAGTGGCGCGGCCGATCCGGCCGCCGGCATTGATGCGGGGCCCAAGCACGAATCCCAAGTGCCACGGCTGCGGAGGAGCACCCAGCCGGGCGACGTCCATCAACGCGGTAAGACCCGGACCCTGCCGCCGTCGCAGCGCAATCAGCCCTTTGGTTACGAAAGCACGATTGAGCCCGGTAAGCGGCACCACGTCGGCTACGGTTCCGAGCGCAACCAGGTCGAGAAAGCCCAGTAGGTCAGGCTCGTCCCGTTGCAGGGACCAGAAGCCGCGCACGCGCAGCTCGCGGTTGAGCGCGACCAGAGTCATGAAGACGAGGCCGACCGCGGCCAGATGACCAAGGCCGGAGAGATCGTCCAATCTGTTGGGATTGACGACGGCTACAGCTTCCGGCAGCGCCTCGTCGGCCTGATGATGATCGATGATGATGGCATCGAGTCCCATGGCGCGCGCTTGCGCCATCGGCGCATGGCTGCTTGTCCCGCAATCGACCGTGACGATCAACGTTGCGCTTTGTTGCGCGAGCGCGCGTATGGCATCTGCGTTCGGGCCATAACCTTCGAACAGCCGGTCGGGAATGTGGATGAGCGGGGCAATCCCGCAATGAACGAGAAAGCGCCCGAGCAGCGCTGCCGACGTTGCCCCGTCAACGTCGTAATCCCCGAAGATCGCAATCCTTTCCCCGCGCATGACGGCGTCGGCAAGCCGCGCAGACGCCGCCTGCATGTCACGCAGCACATGCGGGTCCGGCATCAGCGATCGCACTGTCGGATCGAGAAAGCTTGCGATCTCGTTCTCCCCCACGCCCCGGCCCGCAAGGATCCGCGCCAGCAACTCAGGAATGCCTTGGCGCTGCGTGATGGCGAGCGCATGCATTGCGTCGCGCTCGCTGAGCCGGTCGCGCCAGGCGCGGCCGCATGCGGAATGTTCGATCCCCAGGAACAACCGCCCGCTCGCACGCGGTGGAATCGCCAGGGGAATGGTCATCGCTCTGGTGGCCCCATCAATCCAAATGGAATTTTTCGAGCTGGCGGTGGTCGGCCGTGATCCAGCGCACCGTACCGGTAATCGAGCGCATGACGACCGTCTCGGTGGTGATCACCTCGTTGCGAAATCGCACGCCTTTGAGCAGCGCCCCGTCGGTAACACCGGTTGCGGAAAACAGGCAGTCGCCTTTCACCATGTCCCTGATCTCGTACTTGTTGCGCGGATCCTCGACGCCCATCTTGGCGGCGCGCGCGCGCTTCTCCTTGGTGTCGAGTACCAGCCGGCACTGCATCTGGCCGCCGATGCAGCGCAATGCCGCGGCCGCGAGTACGCCTTCGGGCGCTCCGCCCACCCCCATGTAGATGTCGATTCCGGTATTGGCGGCGTCCGCGGTGTGTATGACCCCGGCGACATCGCCGTCGGTGATCAATCGCACCGATGCACCGGCTTTGCGGACGCTGGCAATGAGTTCGGCATGGCGAGGCCGATCGAGAATAAGGGCGGTGATTGCTTCCGGCGGCACCCCCTTCGCCTTTGCAAGGTTGCGGATGTTCTCATCGGCCGGCGCGTCGAGATCGACCACGCCCGCGGGATAACCCGGACCGACGGCGATCTTTTCCATGTAGACATCGGGCGCGTTGAGCAGCGTGCCTTGCTCTGCCATGGCCATTGTGGCGATCGCCCCCGGCATGCATTTGGCGCACAGCGTGGTGCCTTCGAGCGGATCAACGGCGATATCGACCTTCGGCCCATGCTTGTTGCCCACGGTCTCGCCAATGAACAGCATGGGCGCCTCGTCGCGCTCGCCCTCCCCGATCATGACGGTGCCGTCGATGGGAAGCTTGTTGAGCTCGCGCCGCATCGCATCGACTGCCGCCTGATCGGCGGCCTTTTCGTTGCCGCGGCCGCTCCAGCGCGCCGCAGAGACCGCCGCACGTTCGGTGACGCGCACGATCTCGAGCGAGAGAACGCGTTCCAGCGCGAGCTCCGGCTGGATCGTTATGTGCGAGACCGCCCCGCGTGCTTGAGTGCTCATGTCCTCTCCTGCGCGTTGCTTTTGTTGTCGATCATACGGCGCCCCCCATACCCTTGTCCGATCGTCCTGGCCGGGCTTGGCCCGGCCACGCACGTCTTGGCTGCCGCGCGAAAGACCTGGATACCCGGCCGGCGCAGACAAGTGTACGCAGTCTGCGCGAGCTTGACTGCGTTGCCGGGCATGACGGCAATGACCGAATCTGCCTCTGGAAACTCTATCAGTTTTTCTCGATCCGGATCACCTGCGGCTTGCCCGAGATCACATGGTCGCGTCCCACTGCCGCCAGCGCCTTGCGCACTGCATCCTCTGTCGTCGCATAGGTGATCAGAATAACGGGCACCGGCGTTCCCGAGCGTCCCGGCGTCTCGCCACCATGAGGCAAAGCTCCGGGATGACGCTGCACAATCGACTCCAGCGAGATGCTCTGCTGCGCCAGGCGCCGCGCGATGGTGGCGGCGGTGCCTGGCCGGTCGACTGCAAGCAGCCGAATGTAGTAGCCGCCCTCGTGGCGCTGCATCGGCGCCTTCCTGCTGGTAAAGAGCCGTGCCGAAGGTCGGCCGAATGGGGCCGTGCGCACCCCGCGCGCAATGTCCCCGATGTCGGCGACTACGGCGGAGGCCGTTGCAACGCCTCCCGCACCGGGCCCGACCAGCGTAATCGGCGCAATGCCGTCGGCGTCTATGCTGACTGCGTTGGTCACGCCCATGACCTGCGCGATCGCAGTATCCTTGCGCACCATGGTGGGATGCACGCGCTGCTCGATCCCGTTCTCCGTTTTCACTGCGACGCCTAGGAGCTTGACGCGGTAGCCGAGCTCGTCGGCCCAGGCGAGATCCTCCGGTGCGAGGGAAGCAATGCCTTCCACAAAGACCGCGCCCGCGTCGGCCTTGGTGCCGAACGCGAGGCTGGCAAGGATCGCGAGCTTTTGCGCGGTGTCATGTCCTTCCACGTCGAAGGTCGGGTCGGCTTCGGCATAACCGAGCCGCTGCGCTTCACGCAGGCACTCGGCAAACCCCATCTTCTCCTGCTCCATGCGGGTGAGGATGTAATTGCAGGTGCCGTTGAGGATGCCGTAGACGCGTTCCAGCGAGTTGCCCGCGAGCCCTTCGCGGATGGTCTTCACAATGGGAATTGCGCCGCCGACTGCCGCTTCGAAATTGAGCGCAACGTGGTGTTTTTCCGCCACGCCCGCCAGCCGCACGCCGTGTCTTGCAAGCAGCGCCTTGTTGGCGGTGACGACCGACTTCCCGGCAGCCAGCGCGGAGGTGACCGCGGTCTTGGCAGGATCGCCGTCCCCGCCGATGAGCTCTACGAACACGTCTATTTCCGGGTCGGTCGCGAGCGCTACCGGGTCGGCAACCCAGCGCAAGCGCTTTACGTCCGCGTCTCTGCGCTTGCCGCGCGAGCGCGCACTCACGGCGACCACCTCTATGGCGCGCCCGCAGCGGGCGGCAAGCGCCTCGCGCTGACGATCAAGCAGCTGCACGACCTGCGCGCCCACCGTGCCCAGGCCGGCAAGCCCGATCTTCAGCGGCCCAGCCATGTTCAGCGGCGCTGAGCGAGGGGAAGAACGTTGTGCAACTTTTGCGGGCCGGTTTCAAGAAAGCGCCGGATGTTGCGCGCAGCTTGACGAATGCGCTGCTCGTTTTCGACCAGCGCGATACGCACGTAGCCTTCTCCATGTTCGCCGAAGGCCACGCCGGGGGACACCGCAACCTCCGCCTTCTCGACCAGCAGCGTGGAAAATTCCACGCTGCCGAGGCCCTGGAATGCCTCGGGGAGCGGCGTCCAGGCGAACATCGAGGCGCGCGGGGGCGGAATCTCCCAGCCTGCGCGCCCGAAGGATTCGACCAGCACGTCTCGGCGCCGCTTGTATGTCTCCCGCATCTCGCGGATGCAGTCGTCGGGACCGTTGAGCGCCGCGGTGGCAGCCACCTGGACGGGAGTGAAGGCGCCATAGTCGAGGTAGGATTTCACCCGACCGAGCGCAGCGATGATGCGCTCGTTTCCCACCGCGAAGCCCATGCGCCAGCCCGGCATGGAATAGGTCTTCGACATGGACGTGAACTCGACCGCCACGTCCATTGCGCCCGCAACCTGCAGCACCGAGGGCGGCGGATTGTTGTCGAAATAGACTTCCGCATAAGCGAGATCCGAGAGCACGAACACGCCGTGCTTCTTCGCGAACGGGATCAAGTCCTTGTAGAAGTCGAGGTCGGCCACATAGGCGGTGGGATTGGAGGGGTAGCAGACGATCACCGCGATGGGCGGCGGGATGGAGTGGATGATGGCGCGCTCCAAGCTGCTAAAGAAGGCCGGCGTCGGTTCCGATGGCACCGAGCGGATCACCCCGCCGGCCATCAGAAATCCGAACGCGTGGATGGGGTAGCTCGGATTAGGCACCAGGATCACGTCGCCCGGCGCGGTGATCGCCTGGGCTACATTGGCAAAGCCTTCCTTGGAGCCGAGCGTGGCGACGATCTGCGTCTCGGGGTCGAGCTTCACGCCGAAACGCCGGCCGTAATAGGCCGCCTGGGCGCGACGCAGTCCGGCAATGCCACGGGACGATGAATAGCGGTCGGTGCGGGGTTTGCCGACGGTCTCCTTGAGCTTCTCGATCACATGCGGCGGGGCGGGCAGATCGGGATTGCCCATGCCGAGGTCGATGATATCGGCGCCCGCATTGCGCGCGAATGCTTTTGCCCGGTTGACCTGCTCGAACACATAGGGCGGCAGACGCCTGATCCGGTGAAATTCTTCCATGCCCAACTCCCCCGTGCCCGCAAGATCGCGCCCCCCGTAGCCCACGTGGGCGAAGCGACCTGCGGACCGGATGTTCCCCGGATCTCGCTTCGCTCATCCGGGCTACGAAGCTTTCTATCACTGGCTTGCGGCGCTGCCAGCGGGTTTTCCTGTGCCTGCGGCCGCAGCAGCCCGACTGCGGGCCGCGGCGAGCTCGTCTTCCAGCTTTTTCTGGTCCGCGCTGCTAAGCACGGTGCTGCTGCGCGGCGGCGGCACATCGTTCACCGCGGGATAGGCCGACGGCGTGCTTGGCCGCGCCGGCGTATCTTCCGGCAACCCGCCCATTGCGGTCGGCGTGCGGTCGGCAACGGTGCTCGCGCAGCCCATGATCGTCCCTGCACCCGCAATGAGCAGCAGGGCAAGAATGCACGTTCTATAGGGGCGGGTTTCAAACCCGCCCCTGCCAAGTTGCCGCTGCCGGTTTGCTGCCATGCCGGCTCTGCCGTGATACTCGTGCGCCTGAATGCCGATCGGCGTTACTCGTTGATCGTCGGTTCTCGCCCCACGCTCGCGCGCTCGCGCCCTGTCCTGCCGGCGCAAAATGGCGTCATTCCGGCCGATTACCGCCTGCGGGCGTATTACCCCAATTTTGACAAAACCAAGGTTGCACCGTCGTTCCGGCGATTGCGGCGCCCGCCAAGTGGTGCAATCGTAGGCAGCACGCGCATTATCCCGGCTTGCGGCGTCGGATGACAGTAGACAGATGACGCCCAGCGGATTGCAGTCCGTCCTGTGTCATCTGTCCTCTGTCATCCCAGCGAGAAGAGGCCTGACCGTGAGAGCCCCTGCAGAACCGGTTCAAGGCGGCTCGTCGGATGTCGAGGAGTTCGCCCACAACGTCGCCCGCATCATGGAGGAAGGCGGCCGGGCGCTCGCCGCCTATCTGCGCCCGCGCGAGGAGGGCAGTGTCGACGAGCAGTATTCGGAGGTGACCGACGTCGTCAAAACCCTGGGTCAGGTCGCGGATTACTGGCTCCGCGACCCCCAGCGCGCCCTCGAGCTGCAGTCGAGCTTGGGCAAGGCCTATCTCGATTTGTGGGGGAATGCAGTCAAACGCATGGCCGGCGAGCAGGTCACGCCGGTCGCAGCGCCCGACCCCCGCGACCGGCGCTTTGCCGATCCGGAATGGTCAACCAATCAGTACTTCGATTTTCTCAAGCAGGCCTATCTGCTCACCGTCGACTGGGCGCAGCGGCTGGTCCATGATGCCAAGGGGCTCGATCCGCACACCTTGCACAAAGCCGATTTCTACGTCCGGCAGATTACCAATGCGGTCGCGCCTTCGAACTTTGTTCTGACCAATCCCGAGCTCCTGCGCGAGACGGTCGCCGCGAAAGCCGAAAACCTGGTGCGTGGGATGCACATGCTCGCCGAGGACATCCAAGCCGGCGGTGGCGAGCTTCGCATTCGCCAGTCCGATTACAAGATGTTCGAGGTCGGCCGCAATCTCGCCCTGACCCCGGGCAAGGTGATTTTCCAGAACGAGTTGATGCAGCTGATCCAGTACGCGCCCTCTACCGCAGCGGCGCTCAAACGGCCGCTGCTCATCGTGCCGCCCTGGATCAACAAGTTCTACATTCTCGATCTCACTCCGGAAAAATCCTTCATCCGCTGGTGCGTCGCCCAGGGCCTCACGGTGTTCGTCATCTCCTGGGTAAATCCAGATGCACGGCTCGCCCGGAAAAACTTCGAGGATTACATGCGCGAGGGTCCGCTTCCCGCCCTTGAGATCATCGAGAAGGTCACCGGGGAACGCCAGGTCCACGGCATGGGTTACTGCGTCGGCGGGACGCTTCTGGCGGCGGCGCTCGCCTACATGGCCGCGTCCGGCGATGACCGCATCCTATCGGCAACTTTGCTGACGGCGCAGGTGGATTTCACCCATGCCGGCGATCTCAAGGTCTTCGTCGACGAGGAGCAGATCACAGCGCGCGAACGGGAAATGGGCGAGCGCGGCTATCTCGAAGGCAAGAAGATGGCCAAAGCCTTCAATCTCCTGCGCTCCAACGATCTGATCTGGCCCTACGTCATCAACAATTATCTCAAGGGAAAGGAGCCGGCCCCCTTCGACCTGCTCTATTGGAATTCGGATGCGACGCGGATGCCGGCCGCCAATCACTCCTTTTATCTGCGCAACTGCTACCTGGAAAACCGATTGAGCAAAGGCGAGATGGTGATTGGGGGCAAGAAGCTGGACTTGAAGAGCATCAACATCCCGATCTACAATCTCGCCACCCGCGAGGATCATATTGCGCCTGCGAAATCGGTGCTGCTTGGCTCCAAATTCTTCGGCGGCCGCGTCCGCTTCGTGCTGGCGGGCTCGGGCCACATTGCCGGCGTGATCAATCCTCCCGACAGGATAAAATATCAATACTGGACGGGCCCCAGACCAACCAGCGCCAATCTCGATCGCTGGCTGGGGAAGGCCAAGGAACATGCGGGGTCGTGGTGGCCGGACTGGTTCAATTGGCTCAAGGCGCAGGATCCGACCGAGGTGCCCGCCCGCGAGCCTGGCGGCGGCGTCCTGACCCCGATCGAGGATGCGCCCGGAAGCTACGTGAGGATGCGCGATTGACCCTTCAGCATCCACGATCCGTAGGGGCGAGGCACTGCCTCGCCCTTCTTGGGGGCGACGCATGCGTCGCCCCTATGGAAGGCGATTGTAACCAGGCCTCGCATTCATCACAGCGGAGAACTGCAATGCACCTGACCAAACTGCTGCTGCCGGCGCTGGCTGTCTCGGCTCTCTGCGCGGGGCCGGCTTTCGGCGAGGACCTCGCCGGCACCCTCAAGAAGATCAAGGAGACCGGCGCGATCACGCTGGGTCACCGCGAATTGTCGGTGCCGTTTTCCTATTACGACGACAAGCAGCAGGTCGTCGGCTATGCCATGGATCTCTGCCACCGGATCGTGGACGCGGTGAAGAAGGAGCTCAACCTCCCCAATCTGGAAGTGAAGCTCAATCCGGTAACCTCGGCCACGCGCATTCCGCTCATCGCCAACGGCACTGTCGATCTCGAATGCGGCTCCACTACCAACAATCTCGAGCGGGAGAAGCAGGTAGCCTTCACCATCACCCATTTCGTGACTGCCAACCGCTTCGTCTCCAAGAAGTCCGCCAATCTGAAAACGGTCGAGGATCTGCGCGGCAAGACCATAACCTCGACCTCGGGCACGACCAACATCAAGCAGATCACCGAAATCGGCGCGCAGAAGGGCCTCAACCTCAACATCATCCCTGCCAAGGATCATGCCGAGGCGTTCCTCATGGTCGAGACCGGGCGCGCGGCCGCCTTCGTCATGGACGACATCCTGCTCTACAGCCTGGTGGCCAGCTCGAAATCGCCCGGTACCTACGTGATCTCCGCCGATCCGCTCTCGGTCGAGCCTTACGGGATCATGCTCCGGCGCGAGGACCCCGCTTTCAAGAAGGTGGTCGATGAGGCGATGGTTGCGACCTATCGCAGCGGTGCGATCAATGGGATCTATGAGAACTGGTTCCTCAAGCCGATCCCGCCCAAGGGGATCAGTCTCAACGTGCCCATGAGCGCCTCGTTCAAGAAGGTGGTCGCCAACCCGACCGACAGCGGCGACCCCGCGGTGTATTGATCGCAGGGCGACTGAAGGGGCGGGTGAAGGCGCGCGCTTGCGCGCCGTGACAATGCACGACTTGTCGACCTGATCGAGATATGGAGGGGCGGGTTTCAAGCCCGCCCCTCCGCCGTTTTTCCGAAGCTCCCGCCGTCATCGCCGGGACGGGAACTCCACTTTCTTGCGCAGCGACGACCCCGTTTGTCTCCGCCATCCACGCCCTGGTTGACCCAGAAGGACGAGATGCGCGCACAATGCGACCGCCGACTCCGTCGAGGGGTACGCCGTTACATTGCGGCACAGACTTTCAATCGGGTCGTGGCGGCGGCTGGACGATTACGTTAAAGGTGATGCCGGTCGCCTTCCCCTGCCTGCAAATCCCTGTAAAGGGGGGCGGGGCGACGTCCAAAATCTGCAAAAAAGTGAGCACCAGCAAGGAGATATGCCGAAATGGCAGGATCCGGAACAGGGAAGAACAGGGAAATAACAGGGAAATGACCTGCGATTCATGACGCAACGTCGCGATCACCACTGCGTTGTCCTCCTGTTGCCAAGCGGACGACAGCAGACGGACGATTGGCCAAACAAAAAGCCCGGCGCGGGAGTCTGGGCCGGGCTTCTCTCACAGCTTTCTGAGATTAGCGACTCATAGCAGATTTTTGTTACAATGTCAAGATATCAAGCAAAATATCAAGCAAAATATCAGCAAAATATCAAGCACTGCGAGTTGCCGCCGATCGAGAATGCGGCGGCCAGCGTCGAGGCGATGGCGCGAATTGCGCAGGCATTGGCAACGGGCGATCTTGCCCCCTCCGAGGCTGCCGACATGGCGAAGGTGGTCGAGGCCTACCTGCAGGCGCTGGCGGCCCATGACTTCGACGAGCGTCTCACCAGGCTGGGGGAGATGGCGATCAGCAAGGAGCAGCCCGAAGGCCGCACGATTTATCTGCCTTCAACCCGGAGCTGAAAAATTCCCTGTAAATTTCCTGTTGTTTACAGGGAGCTTGTTTTTTGCGCCCGCACCGGTTGTACACAGGGCTTCACCAGATCGACTGATCGTGTGCCCTGGGTCCCGGCTCTCCCCCGGGTCAACGGGGTCCCCGCCGACTCTGTCGGCGGGGTGCCCGTCCCGGGGTCGGCCGGGACGCGCAGGTTTCGTGTCCCGGCCGAGCGACGCCGGCGTTGGCCGGCGGAGTGAAGAGCCGGGACCCAGCGGCCACAACGGGGTGCAGTGAGCGCTGCCCCGGCGGTTTCGAAAGGCCGGTCCATGGACTTTTCCTCGCGTTCTCGGTGTAATGGCCGCATCGCCGGCAGTTCGGCGCCTGAGGGCCGACGCGCGTGAACTACCACTGGAACTGGGGCATCTTCTTCCAGACGTCGCCCGACGGGGTGCACACCTATCTCGAGACGCTCTTCATGGGCACCGGCTGGACGCTGCTCACCGCGCTCAGCGCGTGGATACTCGCGCTCACGCTCGGCTCGCTCGTCGGCGTTGCCCGCACCACACCGTATGTCTGGCTGGCGCGGCTCGGCGGCGCCTATGTCGAGCTGTTCCGCGACATCCCGCTCCTGGTGCAGATGTTCCTCTGGTACTTCGTGCTGCCGGAGCTCCTGCCGACCGACCTTGGCGACTGGCTCAAGCAGCTCCCCGACGCCTCGTTCTACACCGCCGTCGTTGCGCTCGGCTTCTACACTTCGGCGCGGGTGTCGGAGCAGGTGCGCGCGGGCATCTCGAGCCTTGCCCGCGGCCAGCGTTTCGCCGGGCTCGCGCTCGGCCTCACCCTGCCGCAGACCTATCTCTACGTGCTCCTCCCGATGGCCTATCGCATCATTCTGCCGCCGCTCACGTCCGAATTCCTCAACGTGATCAAGAACAGCGCGGTCGCCCTGACCATCGGCTTGCTGGAATTGACCGCGCGCGCCCGCGCCATGCAGGAGATGTCCTTCCAGGTGTTCGAGGCATTCACCGCGGCAACGGTCATCTACATCATCATCAACATCGCGGTGACCTTCGGCATGCGCTGGGTCGAGCGGCACACCGCCGTGCCCGGCCTCATCGGCGCCGCGCCGGCGCTCGCCACCCACTGAGACGCGCGATGTTCGCGGACTTCGATTTCGATGTCATCATCCGCTCGCTGCCGTATCTGTTCTATGACGGGATGACCTTCACGCTGATGTTGACCGCGCTGGCGACGAGCGGCGGCATCATATTCGGCACCGCGCTTGCGATGATGCGCCTGTCCAGCTTCGCCCCGCTCTCGCTCCCTGCCGCCGCATACGTGAACCTGATGCGATCGGTGCCGCTGGTGCTGATGATCTTCTGGTTCTATTTTTTGGTACCCTACATCGGCCAGTGGGTCACCGGCGCGTCGCGGCCCATCCAGGTGGGGGCCTTCGCGTCCTCGCTGGTGACGTTCACGCTGTTCGAGGCCGCGTATTTCTGCGAGATCATGCGCGCGGGAATTCAATCCATCTCCCGCGGTCAGGTCGCGGCGGCTCAGGCGCTCGGCATGACCTATGCGCAGACCATGGGCTACATCGTCCTGCCCCAGGCCTTCCGCAACATGCTGCCGGTCCTGCTGACGCAGACCATCATCCTGTTTCAGGACACCTCGTTGGTCTATGTGCTCTCGATCACCGATTTCCTCGGCGCCGCCTCGAAGATCGCCGAGCGCGACGGCCGGCTCGTGGAAATGTACCTGTTCGCGGCGCTCGTCTATTTCGTGATCTCGTTTGCGGCCTCGCTGCTGGTGCGCCGTCTGCAGAGCCGCGTCGCCATCATCCGGTGAGGTTAGGCGATGATCACCCTCGGTCACGTCAGCAAATGGTACCAGAGCTTCCAGGTGCTGAAGGACTGCTCGACGGAAGTGGCGAAGGGCGAGGTGGTGGTCGTGTGCGGGCCATCCGGATCGGGCAAATCCACGTTGATCAAGTGCGTCAATGGGCTCGAGCCGTTCCAGCAGGGTACCATCACCGTTGCCGGGATTTCCGTCGGCGATCGCAAGACCGACTTGCCCAAATTGCGCGCCCGTATCGGCATGGTCTTCCAGCATTTCGAGCTGTTCCCGCATCTTACCGTCATGCGCAATCTGATGCTGGCGCAGATCAAGGTGCTTCACCGCGGCAGGGAGGAGAGCGAGCGGCGCGGCATGAAGCTGCTCGAGCGGGTGGGGCTGACTGAGCACGCCCACAAATTTCCCGGCCAGCTCTCTGGCGGCCAGCAGCAGCGTGTCGCCATTGCGCGCGCGCTCGCGATGGATCCGATCGCCATGCTGTTCGACGAGCCGACCTCGGCGCTCGATCCGGAGATGATCAACGAGGTGCTCGACGTGATGGTAGCGCTCGCCAAGGACGGCATGACCATGATGGTGGTCACGCACGAGATGGGATTTGCGCACAAGGTCGCCCATCGCGTGGTGTTCATGGACCGGGGCGAGATCGTCGAGGATGCGCCCACGGCGGAATTCTTCGGCAAGCCGCGCAGCGAGCGTGCTCAGATCTTCCTCTCGAAGATCCTGCAGCACTGACGCATACCAGAGTCAGAGGCTTCCTCCGGCGTCATTCCGGGCGCCGGCAAGTCGGTTCCCGACTTGCCGGCGAGCCCGGAATCCATAACCCCAGGCAGTGTGGTAGATGCGCCGTGTCGCAACAGCAGGACCTGGGGTTATGGATTCTGCTCGACACTGCCATTACGTAGGGGCGGGTTTCAAACCCGCCCCTACAGGTTACGGGAACAGCGCGACCTGCTCCAACCCCAGCGTCTCGGGGAAACCCAGCATCAGGTTCATGTTCTGAACCGCTTGGCCGGAGGCGCCCTTGGCGAGATTGTCGAGCGCAGCGCCAATGATCGCGCGGCCCTGCACGCGGTCGTTCGCGACCCCGATGAAAGTGAGGTTCGAGCCGCGGACATGGCGGGTCTGCGGCATCTCGCCGAAGGGGAGCACATGCACGAACGGCTCGTGGGCGTAGGCATCGATGAGAATGCCATGCAACCGTTCCGCCGATGCGTCCGTGCCGCGCACATAGATGGTGGAGAGAATTCCGCGGTTGATCGGCATCAGGTGCGGCGTGAATGTCGCGATCACCTCCCGCCCGGCCGCCTTGGAGAATTCCTGATCGAGCTCGGCCATGTGCCTGTGGTGGCCGACGCCGTAGGCGTGAATGCCTTCGGACACTTCGGAGAAGAGCATCTCCTCCTTGGCTGCCCTGCCCGCTCCAGTCATGCCGGATTTGGCATCGATGACGATCGCGTCGGGATCGATTGCCCGCGCCCGCAGCAACGGGATGAGGGGAAGCTGCGCGCAGGTCGTATAGCAGCCGGGATTGGCGACAAGGCGCGCCTGCTTGATCGCGTCACGGTCAAGCTCGGTGAGCCCGTAGACTGCTTCTTTCTGCAGCTCCGGTGCGCAATGCTCGTGCCCGTACCAGCGCGCGTAGACAGCAGGATCGGCGAGGCGGAAGTCGGCCGAGAGATCCACCACCTTGATGCGCGGCACCGTGGCGATCAGATGCTTGATCACCTTCTGCGTGGTCCCGTGCGGCAGCGCACAGAAGGCGAGATCAAGCGCGGTCGCCTTCCAGTCTGCTGCGTCGATCGCCGTCAGTTTCGGCAATGCATAAGGAGAGAACTGCGGAAACACCGACCGCATGTCCTGCCCGGCACGGCGCTCGGCGGTGAGCAGGGCAATCTGAACCAGGGGGTGGCGCAACAGCAGGCGCACCAGCTCGCCGCCGGTATAGCCGGACGCTCCCAGCACCCCTACTCTCATCTTTGTCTTTGTTTGATTTGCGGCGCTCATCGTCACGTCTTCCAGGAGTTGGGGAGAACGGCCGGACGCCGAGGATACCGCGACGAGATGCTGAATCAATGCCGCGGAAGCACGTCCGGCGGCACGGGGAGGATCAAGCGCAATGGCGCGCCCGTGCCGGTTGGGCACGGCGACGCAAACGAGCTCGCACAACGATCCTCATCATGGCGGCGCTATAGCCGCGCCTTAGTCGTGGGTCAAGGCAAGACGTGGATGGCTGCGAAACGGGGTAGCTGCTGCGCAGGCGCAGCGGGTACCCGTCCCGCCATGGCGGCGCAAAACGTCAGATCACTGACAGAATCCACGCGGCGAGCGCGTCCAGCATCTCGCTTCGGACATCGCTGTCCTTTCGGCCGCTGCGGGCGGGAACGTGAAAGGAGTGATCCGCATCGGGCAGCACATGCAGGGTCGCACTAACGCCGAGCCCCGCGATAACGGACCCGATGAGCTCCAGATCGGCGAGCGCATCGCGCTCTCCTTGCAGAAACAGCATCGGCAACCTCACGTCGGAAAGATGCCGCGCACGTTCGATCGACGGGCGCTTTGCTGGATGGAGCGGGAAGCCGAGAAAAGCTAGACCGCGTACGCCTGGCAAAGGAGCAATAGCCTGCGCCTGCGATGTCATGCGGCCGCCGAATGACTTGCCGCCGGCAATCGCAGGCAAGTCCGAGAACAGCCGGAGCCCTTCTGATACGGCGGCCCGAACCGTTGCCTGCGCCAGCTCAGGACGATCCGGGCGCTTCGCGCGCTGCTCCATGTACGGAAACAGATAGCGCAGCGTTGCGATCCGGCGTTCGGCAAGTCCCTCCGCAGCCGCCGCCATGAACGGGTGCCACATTCCCGCACCTGCACCATGGGCGAGCACGTAGCACGCCTGCGCCCGCGCCGGCGTCAACAGCAAACCGGATACGCGGTGCGCATTGTCGACCTCGATCGTCAGCGGCTGCGCGTCCGAACAGCTCATCAAACGCGCTTGACCGCAAGCACTGCGTTGAGCCCGCCGAAGGCAAATGAGTTGGACAATGCCGCATCGATAACCAGCGGCCTCGCTTCGTTCGGCACGCAGTCAAGATCGCAGGCCGGATCGGGGCCGAGATAATTGATCGTGGGCGGCACGACTGCGTGCTTCATCGACATCACTGTCGCGACCAGCTCAAGAGCGCCGGCCGCGCCCAGAGCGTGGCCGAGCATGGATTTGTTGGAGGAGATGGCGAGACTTGCAGCGCGCGGCCCGAAGGCGTGCTTGATGGCATTCGTCTCGACCTCGTCGTTCGCCGCGGTGCCGGTACCGTGCGCGTTGATGTACTGGATGTCGTCGGGCGAGAGTCCAGCGTCAGCAAGGCTGCTCTCGATGGCGCGCACCATGCCGCCCACATCCGGGCTGGTCAGGTCGTGTGCATCCGAGCTCATGCCGAAGCCGACGATCTCGCCCAGAATTTCCGCCGAACGCTTGCGCGCGTGATCGAGACTTTCGAGCACAACCGCCGCTGCTCCTTCGCCGATCACCAAGCCTTTGCGCTCCCGCGAGAACGGCCGGCAGGTGTCGGGTGCCATCACCCGCATCGCCTCCCAGCCCTTCATGGTGCCGAAGGTGAGGCAGGCATCCGCGCCTCCGGTGACCGCGCACGTCACCGCGCCGGAACGCACCAGGTGGAACGCAAGTCCGATGGCATGGGTTGCCGATGCGCACGCGCTCGCCACCGCGAAAGCCGGACCGCGCAGGCCGCAATGCATGCTGACCTGGCTCGCCGGGGCGTTCACCATCAGCTTGGGAATGGTCAGGGGATGGAGCCGCTTTGCGCCCTCGCGATAGAGCCGCTTGTAGTTGTCGTCCTGGGTGTTCTGTCCTCCGACCCCGGTGCCGATGATGGTCGCGGTTCGCTCGGACAAGCCATGATCCAAAGAGAGCCCCGCATGCGCCAGCGCTTCGCGCGCGGCTATCACTGCGAACTGCGCCACGCGATCGAGGGAGACGAGCTGGCGTTCGTCGAAATGCTTCTGCGGCTTGAAATCCTTGACCTCGGCGACGACTTTTTGGGCGAGCTGGTCGGTCGGAAGAACGGTCGCCTCGGCAATTCCGGAGACGCCCTGCACCAGGTTCGACCAGAACGACGGAACCGTATGCCCGATCGCGGAGATGACCCCGCACCCGGTCACGACTACGCGCTCGGCCATTTACAGCGCGTTACGGCATACCTCCCCCTTTCAGGGGGAGGTATTGGAGTGCTTGCTGCGCCACCTGAACGACCCTCTACGCTTTGCGAACCAGCTTTTTGATCGCCGCGACGATATCGCCCACAGTCTGCAGCTCGGGCCTGCTGTCGTTCGAGTTGAACGGAATCTGCACGTCGAATTTTTCTTCCAGATCGAAGATCATCTCGACCGCGCTGAAAGAATTGATACCGAGATCATCGAGGCGATCGGTCATGCTGAGGTTGCGCTTGTCCGCGGGAAGCCGCTTGGCGATGATGGCCACAGTATCCGCTGCCACCTCATCCATTGCGGGCGCCAGCCTTGCTTCTTTGCCCGAATTGCCGCCGCAGAGTAGCGCTGGCGCGGATAAATTCGTGGCGCGGCCACGCGGGAGAGCCCAGCCAGATTTCGCCGGGCGGCACATCAGATGCTACGCCGCTCTTTGCTCCGATCATCGCCCCTTCTCCGATCGTCAGGTGGTCCGCGATGCCCACCTGCCCGCCCAAAATGACATTATCGCCCAGAACGACGCTTCCCGACAAACCGCACTGCGCGACGATGATGCAGCTGCGGCCCACCGTTACGTTGTGGCCGATCTGGACGAGGTTGTCGATCTTGGTGCCCTCCCCGATCACCGTATCGGCACTGGCGCCGCGATCCACCGTCGTTCCGGCACCGATCTCCACGTTGTCCTGAATGATCACTCGGCCGATCTGCGGCACTTTTGCATGGGTACGACCTCTGGGCTGAAAGCGGAAGCCGTCCTGCCCAATGCGGCACCCCGGATGGATGATGACATTGTCGCCAATCAACGCATGCATGAGGGACGCGCCGGCACCGATCGAGCAATTGCGCCCGATTTGCACGCCGGCGCCAATCACCGCATTGGCGCCGATGATGCTGCCGGCTCCAATGGCGGCGCGCGGCCCGATCACCGCGCCGGGATCGATGGTCACCTCGTCCTCGATGTTGGCTGCGGGATGAACGATCGCGCCCGGCGCTACCCCTTTCGATTCGAACAACGAGGACGGCAGCAACGCATCCGTGTAGAGCTCGCGCGCGACAGCAACAAAGGCGTCGTAGGGCCGCTCAGTGCACAGCACATTCACATGGGCCGGCGCCTGCGCGGCAAACCGTTCGGTCGTCAAGCATGCGCCGGCGCGGGTGGAGGCGAGCGCATCGGCATGCTTGTTGCTGTCGAGAAAAGCGAGATCATGCGGGCCCGCTCGATCGAGCGGCGCAATGTCCGTGATCATATGATCGAGACGCGCCCCGGCGCCCGGCTTGGCTCCGGTAAGCTGGGCGATTGCTTCCACCGCTATCCCCGGCGGACGCTTGAAGAACACCGGCTCGGTCATTCCACCCCGCGCTATGGCTCACGTCTGTCAAGCCGTAGAGGCGGACCATAGCAAACTCGGCCCACACTATGTAACCGGCGCTGGTCGGCAGAGCAGGACCCCAAAAACACCTACGACCACGAACAGAGGTGCGCGTACATCCGGCGTCACCGCTTGATCGTGGTCGTCCCCCGCAATGGAGCCGCAGGGGCTGCTACATTGCTTCCGAGCCATATGGGGGCTCCGACAAGCGGCCGCAAGGCCACCTACCAGTACTGCGTCACAAACTACGCTGTCATTGCGGGGCGTCGGCAAGTCGGTTTCACCGACTTGCCGACGAGCCCGGAAACCATAACCCCAGCCGGCAGTTGCTCGCTCGCCGTTCGCAACCGGACGGTCTGTGGTTATGGATTCCGGGCTCCGCTCGCTACGCTCGCGGCCCCGGAATGACAGAATACGTATTTTGTGACGCAGTAGAGCTACTCGGCAGGCACTGCCGCGCCTAGCCGCTCTTTCTCGACGCCGTTGACGAGCAAGGCGATCACGGCCGTAGCAAATACAAAGCCCAACGCGATCACAGCGGTGGTAGCGAGCACAAGGTCGAATCCGCCTCGGCCATAGAGGATGGCAATCGCCGAAACCGCAGCTCCCGAGACCAGGAAGGTGAGAAAATAACGCACCGAGTAGACGCGTCCGCGCCAGGCATCCGGCGTATAGCGGGCGATCACCAGGTCGTTGATGGTCACCTGCGCGTAGATCGCTGCCATCGCTACGGCGAGAACAAGGATGAGCAGCTTGCCCGAGGTGTATGCCGCGCACAGGACCCCCAGGAACTGCAGCGCTGCTATGATTGCGAACAAGATGTGCGGCTGAAACCGCTCGACCAAGCGGCCGACCGTGATCTGGGCGATGGCTCCGCACATGAACACTGCGGTGGCGATACCGCCGACCCATGTGAGCGAAACGGTCGCGCCTAGCCGTTCATCCACGATCTTAGGCAACGCAATGGAAATGATGTTGAACACCAGTCCGGCGCAAAGCGCGATGACCACGAACAAGACGAAAATGGTGACCGCGAGCGAGGTGCCGAGCGGCACTTCGGCCACCGTGGCGCGCTTTGCCGTCTGGCCTGCTTCGTCCGGAACGAACCAGAGATAGAACGGTGCAGTGACGAGGCTCACAACTCCGGGCAGGAGGAATGCAGCGCGCCACCCCCAGAATGCAATCAATGCCGCAGTCACCCCCGCCGCGAGCGCCGCGCCAAAGTTGCCGCATACGCCGTTGAATGCCAGCGAGCGCCCGCGCGTTTTCGCCTGGGCGATGAGGATCGAAGTGCCGACCGGGTGGTAGATGGCGGCAAACGCGCCGAGCGCAAACAGCGCCACGGCCAGCACCATCAGACTCGGCGCAAGGCCCGCCGCCAGCAGCGACGCCCCGCAGCCCGCATAGAACAGTGCGATCATGTTGCGCCGGCTCCAGCGGTCGGCGAGCCAGCCCGCGGGCAGCGAGAAGATGCCAAAGGCAAGAAAGGACGCCGTGCCCAGCGCGATCAGCTCGGCATAGGTTTTTGCATAAACCACTTCAAGGCCGATCACCGCCGTCGGAAAGATCAGCATCACGTAGTGGTCAAGCGCATGCGCCCAGTTGATGAAACCGATGGAAACGCCGGTGCGGTCGTGATCTTCTGCTCTGAGCTGCAACATGCGCCTGATTGGGAGCCTATGGGGAGCCGATCTGATGATCGGCTATTTGGTTTGCGAGACGCTCTATAGCGCGAGTATTGGCCGCCGACCATGCCATGATTGCGGGGCCTGCCTGCGCCAGAAGCAGATCCGCTAAACGAGGCGGGTTGGCGGCTAGGATCGTCCCTGACCAGATTGGCCGTGAAACCGGGGCACCCAAAAACGCCGCGCGTTTTTTGGAAACCCGCCGCCGTTAACCGGATTACGTTTCAGCTCGAATTATTTCACGTCGCCCCCCTTGGGCAGAAACTTCTGAGCGATCTCCGAGAGCTCCTTCGCCTGCCGGGTCAGCATGTCCGACTGCTCGCGCACATGTCGCGTGGTGAGCTCAATAAAGTCCGAGGGGGCCTTTGTGCTGGAGAGCTTCGAGAGGTACTCGAAGGTGGCATTGCAGTTCGCAAGAGCGAACTCCATGACCCTGGCGTTGTACTCCTGGGTGGCCTGCAATGCATTTCGAATGAGATCAGTCGCTCCTTGGCTCGCAGCAGCCATTTGCGCTCCAGCGTCCTCCACCGCCGCGCCGGCTTTTTCCCTTGCTTTGCGCATTGCGCTCATATCGGTCAGGACCCACTCCTTCACTGGTTCCAACGTTTAAAGATCGTTACGGTTGCTGAGATCTCGCTCACTCCAGTGCCATTCCGGGGCGCCGCATATAGGGGCGGTCGAAAACCGGTCCCTGCGCGGCTGGGCACTAGGAAGATACGAGGAATATCGGGTAGGTTTGATCGAGATCAAGCGCCGCAGCGGCCGATTCGATTAGGGCCGGTGGGGTAAAGTGATCCAGGCGAAAAGCGAGGAGGGTTGGATGTTGCGCCATTTCATCAATGCTTTTGCCGTAGCGCTGGCGCTGGCATCGAGCGACCCTGCTGCTGCGCAGCGGATCAAAGCCGGGCTGCTTACCTGCGATGTCTCAGCCGGGATCGGGTATATCATCGGATCGCACAAGGACATCTCCTGCTCATTCACACCGGAAGGCCCGGGCCGGCGAGAGGACTACGACGGATCGATCAGGAAGTTCGGACTCGATCTCGGAATAACCGGTCCTGGCCTGATGGTGTGGGCAGTGTTCTCGGACACGGTTGCCGGCCCCGGGTTCCTCGCCGGGGATTATGTGGGTGCGAGCGGGGAAGTCTCGCTTGCGGCGGGGCTTGGCGCCAACGTTCTGGTTGGGGGATCGAACCGCACGGTCGCGCTGCAGCCGATCTCGCTCAGCGGTCAAATCGGGGTCAATCTCGCCCTTGGCGTTGCTTCCCTGCAGCTGGGCCTGCCCCGGCGTTGAGGTCAGCTGTAGGTCATCAGCCCCATGAACCCTTCGTCCTGATGATCCTGATGGTGGCAATGGAGCAGCGAAGGTCCTGGGTCGTCCGCAACAAAATCGATCTCGACCGTGCTGAACCGGGTCATGTTGACGGTATCTTTCATGACGCCCGAGGTTGCCTTGTCGCCAACCTTGGTCAACTCGAAAGTATGACGGTGCAAATGGACCGGGTGGTTGTCGCCGCTCTTGTTGGTCATGGCGAGGCGGTAGCGCTTTCCGCGCTCGGCGGTGAACAGCGGGTTGGTCGCCGGCCATGATTTGCCGTTGATGGTCCAGCGGTTATAACCGCCGCGACCGCCCGGGACTTTCTCGAAGACGAGATCAAGACGCTCATCTGGCGCCGGCACCGGGCGGTTCACACCAAAAATAGTGTAGTCCCACGGCGAACTGGGCGGCGCCGCCCATTGTGGCTCGCCGTGCTGGTTGGCGTATTCGACCACGACGCCTAAGCCCTTTTGCCGAGCCTCATCCCTCACTCCCCCGAGAATCCAGATACCGGGATGGCTCATTTCCACGATCACGTCGGCACGTTCCGCCGGCGCGAGGAAGAGGGTGTCCACACCCTGCTGAGACGGCACCGGGTTCCCATCGAGCGCAAGCACGACAAAGCGGTGGTTGGGGAGCGCCAGCGTTACGTTCTCGGTCGCGCTGGCATTGAGAAGCCGGAATAACACGCGCTGGCCCTCACGCACGCGGATGGGCTCGCCGTGGCCGAGCATCCTGTCATTGAACGAAGCCGCCGCATACATTACTTCAAGACCGTTATCCGGTGGCGGGCCTCTGCGGATATCCTGCATGCTGACCCAGGAGCCCTCCCAGTGATGCGCCGCCAGCAGCACTTCCTGATCATATCGGCCGGTATCACCCGCGGGCTCGACGATCAGAAAACCGTACAGCCCGGCATAGAGGCTTCGCCGCAGATCGGTGCCGGCGACATCGTGGCTGTGGTACCAGCGCGTGCCCGTGGGCTTCGGCGTAAATCCGTAGCGCTGGGTGCCGCCGGCGCGTGCCACCATCGGCGAGCCTTCTTCCATGGCGCCGTCGGCCAGCGACGGAACATAAAGCCCATGCCAATGTATGATGTCGTCGATATCCGTATCATTGCGGATATCGATACTGACTGGGCGGCCCTCGCGCAGCCGCAACACCGGGCCCGGCACTGTGCCGTTATAGGCGAATGTGTCGATCACCTTCCCAGGCGCCAGCTCCAGCCGCAACGGAGCAATCCGCAGCGAATGATCTGGCGCAGTCGCAATCTGCGTATACGCTCGGCCCACGGCCGCCCCGAGCGCCATCCCCGCTGCGCCGGCCCCGATCAGAAATTTGCGCCTGGGCAGCCGTAAATCGGAAGCATCCCGCGCGCAGCCTGGAAGAATCTGGCTCATCGCTTTTCCGTCCTGTTGCAGTAAGCAGCAGCCGGCAATTCATTGGAGCTGACATTCCCATCTACGCCGGCTTCTGGTTTTAAGTAGGGCTGCACGGTTGCTGTTGGCTTTAAATGCCTCGGAGCCTCACATGACTTCTAGCCGCTTTTTTCCACCTGGTATTCGCCCGCGACCAGCTTGCGCCGCAGGAGCTTGCCCACCGGCGATTTGGGGATCTCCTCGACGAAGACATAGCGGCGCGGCCGCTTGAAATTGGCGAGCCCCGATGTGTGGCAGAACTGATCGAGCTCCTGCGGATCGACGCAGGCGCGCCGCTTGATGAAGGCGCAGACGACCTTGCCCCAGCGCTCGTCGCTCAGCCCGACCGCGGCCACCTCCGCAACGGCCGGATGCAGCGACAAGCAGCTTTCGATCTCGACCGGCGAGACGTTCTCGCCTCCGGTGATGATCATGTCATCGACGCGCCCGGTGACGAACAAATCGCCCTCGGCATCGAAATAGCCGGTATCCCCGGTGAAATACCAGCCGTCGCGCAACGCTTTCGCATCCGCCTCCGGGCGACGCCAATAGCCCTCGAACGACTCGTCCCCGGAAAGCAGGGCGATGACCTCGCCCTCTTCGCCCGGCTTGGCAATATCATCGACCGAGGTTGCCCCGAGACGCACCACCCGCACCATCTGATTGATGCCGGCACGCCCGGCCGAGCCGGGCTTGGCCGGGGCATTCTGGTCTATGGTGAAGGTGTAGATTTCGGACGAGCCGTAGTGATTGACGAACAGATCGGGTTTGAACGCCTCCCGCAAATCCCGCAGCAAGGCATCGGTCATCGGCGCACCGGCAAAGCCGAGCTTGCGCACCGAGCTCACGTCCGTTGCTTTGAACGCCGGGTGATGCAGCAGGTCATGGTAGAGCGTGGGGACCAGATAAAGGTTGGTGATCTTCTCGGCCGCGATCAACTCCAGCGCGCGCGCCGCCTCGAACCGCGGCAGGCACACAAACGTGCCGCCGATGAGCGACATCGCAATCAGCGAGCGCACGCCCATGGTGTGATAGAGCGGCATGACGCCGAGCGTGCACTCCCGGGCGCCATAGAGGTTCTGCGCGACATGCGCGACCGCCGCCGCCCGTTCGGCGCGGTGGCTGCGGGGCACGCCTTTGGGTCGCGCCGTCGTGCCTGATGTGTAGAGCATGACGGAGCAGGCATCGGCCCCGACCCGCGGCTCGACCGGCGGCGCTTTGCCGTCGATGAGCGCTTCAAAACGAAGGTCATGCAAATGCGCCGGTCCCACGGCCATGCATGGGCATTTGTGCGCTTCGCTCGATCCGGCAACGGAGCGTGCCGAGACGCTCTCGTAAACGACCACCCTTGCCTCGGCATCCGCCAGGCAGAAATCGAGCTCATCGGAGGTGAAACGCCAGTTGAGCGGCGTAATGATGAGACCCGCGAACTGACAGGCCCAATGGACGGTTGCGGCCTGCCAGCGGTTCTGCAGCACCGTGACGACGTGATCGCCCGGTCGCAGCTCCAGCTCGTCGAAGGCGCAAACCAGGGCGGAAATCCTCCCGTACCACTCGCGGTAGGAGAGGCGCACATCGCCGTCCACAATGGCGATGGCGTTCCCATCCCGCGCCACAGCGGCGACAAAACTCGTACCAAGATCAAGCACTGTAACGTCTAAGGCAACCCCGCCTTGGCCAATCCTTCGGCGATGCGGTGAAAATCACCGGGATTCTTGTACGGCAGCACGTCCGCGCGCTGGCTTAATGAGAAGTCGGGATTCACTTGAAGAAGCTCTGCCCATGTGGCCCGCGCGTCTTCCGCGCGCCCAAGATGGCCGTAGCAGGATGCCAGCAGCATGCGGCTGGAGTCGGTGCCGGGAGTGCGGGCAATACGGCGGACGAGCAGCTGGGCAGCAGTCTCGTATTCTCCCAGGCTGTAATTCGCCTGGGCCAGGAAGTGCAGCACAATGGGCGAATAGTGCGGGTCCAGGCGCATTGCGGTGGCGATCGACTCCAGTGCCTCCGCTGCCCGCCCGGCATACATCAGCGCCACTCCCGTCGCAGAATGGCCCTGAGCAAAGTTGGGATCGAGCGCGATCATGCGGCGAAACTCCGCCAGCGCGCCCTCATGATCGCGCCGCCAGAGCAACACGCTGCCGAGTGCCAAATGGCTCACCGGCTCCTGATCGTTCAATTCGACTGCCCGGCGCGCCCATCTCTCGGCTTCGTCCAGGGCCTGAGCTGGATCGGGCGCCCAGTCGCTGACGTAGTCGGAGATGGCGGCAAGCGCCAACCCCGCATGCGGCGCCGGGAAATTCTTATCCATCTCGATCGCTTGGCGGTACATTCCCCGGGCTTGCGCAACCGACTCGCGAGTAGCGCGAGTGAGCAATTCGCGTCCGCGCAGCCACAACTCGTATGCCTCCACATTGCCGGTACCGCGTCGGCGCAGCCGCCGCTCTTCGCCTTGCGTCAGCGTCACCGCCAGCGCGCACACGATCTTCTCGATCACCTCGTCCTCCATCGAGAAGATGTCGGTGAGATCGCGGTCGAAGCGCTCGGCCCAGAGATGCCCACCGCTGCCGGCATCGATGAGCTGCGCCGTGATCCGCACACGATTGCCGGCCTTGCGCACGCTGCCTTCGAGCACGTACCGAACACCGAGCTCGCGGCCAACCCGCTTCACATCGACCGCTTTGCCCCTGTAGGTAAAGCTCGAATTGCGCGCGATTACGAACAGGCCCGAGACCTTCGACAGGTCGGTGATGAGGTCTTCGGTCATGCCGTCGGTGAAATACTCCTGCTCCGGGTCGCCGCTCATGTTCAGAAACGGCAAGACCGCGATGGATGGTTTGTCCGGGAGTGCAGGCGCAGGGACCGATGTTGCGACGCCATTCAGGCGCACGTGATAGGCACGCACCGGACGCGCGATGTTTTTGAGCTGCTGTTCGCCGATGTCCTCGCAGGCAAGATCAATCCGCCCGCTGATCTCCTCGTAGACTTTGCTCGAGATACAGATGCCGCCGGCCTCTGCGATGCCCTCCAGCCGGGCAGCCACGTTGATGCCGTCGCCGTAAATGCGGGCCTCGTCGTAGACCACATCGCCGATATTGATGCCCATCCGAAATTGCATGCGGTGCTCCGGCTCGATGGTGGCATTGCGCTCGGCCATCTTCGATTGGATGGCTACCGCGCACTTGACCGCGTTCACAACGCTGGGGAATTCGGCGAGAATGCCGTCGCCGGCAGTGTCGATGATACGCCCTGCGAACTCACCGACCATCGGGAGCACCACCGCCTGATGGTCCTTGAGATCCCGCACCGTGCGCGCCTCGTCCGCGCCCATCAGCGCGCTATAGCCGGCGATGTCGGCCGCCAGAATGGCGCTTAGCCGCCGTTCCATACGCGTTTCGGTCGTTCCGCTCACGTCTGCCATTATCGGACCGGCTTATGGTCGGGTGCAACCAACGGGCATCACATAGGCATTGCCGCCCGGCACCTCAATCCATGCGGTTGGAGGCGATTACGGCGAGTTGATGCGAGGCGCCGGAGAAGCCTGCCGCGGCCCTAAGCGAGCTCGCTCAAGGGAAAGCGGGCGACGTCGCCCAGGAAGGCGTTGAAGCCATCGGCCTGATGCTCGGCGGTCAAGCGCCCCTTTTCGGCGGATGCCGCAGAGGCATCGCCCACCGCGCCATCGAGGTTGATGTCCTGCGCAATCCAGCCGAATCCGTGCGGACCGGCGGGGCGCAGGTACTTGTAATCCTTTTCCATCTCGGCGGCCTTGGAGGGAAACAGTTTGGCCTTGCCCATCTCCACCAGATCGGGGCGAAAATGCAGCATCAGCGATGTCTCGATGTCGCCCGCATGAATGCCATGGGTCGCATCGAATGCCGAATAGATCCCGGCAGGCAGGCCGAAGCGGCGCCACTGGGTGGTGCCGACCAGCATGTTGTGACGCACGCGAAGCTCGCGTGCCACGATCCCGATCACGTCAGTATTGCCGCCGTGGGAGTTGACGATCACCAGCTTGCGCAAGCCGGCGCGATGAACGCTGTCGCCGATCTCGACCCAGATGCGGATCAGGTTTTCCGCGCTATAGGTGATGGTCCCGGGAGAGCGCAGATGCTCGTTGGACTTCCCGATCATCTGGATCGGCAGAAACAGCACGTCGAGCTCCGCGCCGAGCCGGGTCAGCACCGTCTTGATCATGCCCTCCGCGATCGCGGTGTCGGTCATGACCGGAAGATGCGGACCATGCTGCTCGATCGCCGCGACCGGCAGGATCGCGATGGTGGAGCTCGGGTCGAGGCTCGCGAACTCGCTCGACCGCAGCTCGGCCCAGAACCGCTTGCCGCTCATAACGCAACCGCCCGCAGCTTTTGCGGCTGCCAGTGCTTGAGCTTGCCGGGATTCATCAGCCCATGGTGGTCGGCAATGCGCTTGAACTCCAGGTTTTTGCCAACGGCAGACCGAAGCTGCAGATAGGCGATCGAGGGGTTGATCCGGATGGCGTGCAGCGTGGTGTGGTTCCAGGTGAACGCGGAGATGGGCATTGCGGCGGGACTCACATTCTCATGGAGGCGCTGGTATAGCAGAACTCTTGGCAGTCGCCCGCGCGTGTAGGGGCGGGTTTGAAACCCGCCGCTGCGAAACCGAAGGCCGCCGTTTCACGCCTTTCGTCCTTGACCATGGAGCAAGAACTTCATGAGGTACATCACTCCGCCGGGGATTCGGACGCCTTTCGCCCGCTACAGCTACGGGGTCGAAATTCCCGCCGGTGCTCGTATTCTGGTCTGCTCCGGCCAACTCGGCATCTCGCCGGAGGACCGCGTTCCGGAGACCGTGGAAGATCAGACTCATCTGTGCTTCCGCAACATCGGGGCGGTGCTCGAGCATGCCGGGTTTTCCTTCAAAGATATCGTGCGCATCAATGCATTCGTGGTCTCGCGCGAGCATCTGAAGGGTTATATGACGGTGCGCGATCTCTATGTAAGCGACCCGCCGCCGGCATCGACTTTGATGATCGTCTCCGGATTTTCCCGGCCGGAATTCCTGGTGGAAGTGGAGATAATAGCGGCGGGCCAATGAGCGCAAACAGCCAAGCCCAGCGCAGCGATGGTTCGGATGTGACTGCGCAGATTCATGCGCAGCTCACCAAAACCGGTATCCGGCTTGCGGCCTCGCTCCCCGACGACTGGATCGCGCCGCTGATCGAGCGCATCGCAGGCGACAACCAGATCCGACACGTCCGGGTTGCGCGCGAAGCCGAAGCCATCGCCATCTGCAGCGGCGCCTTCTTCGGCGGCGTGCGCGCGGTCGCGTTGATGGGGGCGACCGGGTTACTCACCTGCACGGGCGAGCTCGCAACCCTCAACCTCCGTCATCAGATTCCGGTGTTCCTGATGGTCAGCCAGCGCGGCTCGATCGATGACCATCGCATCTATCAGGAGGTCCAGGGCCGGCGCACCATCCCGTTACTGGAGACCTACGACTTTCCCTATCACATCATCGACCGCGTTGAGGACATCCCCCGCATTCCCGACGCGTTTGAAACCTGTCGGCTGCAGAAGCGACCCTTCGTGCTCTTCCTCACCCGCAAGCTGGTGAAGGGCGACGGAGCATCGGCATGAGAGTGCGCGAGGCCATCGATGTGCTTGCGCGGCATCGCAGCGAAGCGGTTGCAGTGTGTGCGCTTGGGATGGCGGCAAACGAATGGTGGGCGGCGACCAAGAGCGAAGACAGCTTTTACATGCACGGCGCCATGGGCTTTGCCGCGAGCTTCGCGCTGGGCCTCGCGCTATCGCTGCCGCATGTACCGGTATGGCTGATCAACGCCGACGGCTCGCTCTGCATGAATCTGGGATGCCTGCTGACGGAAGCGTCGCAGGGTGCAAAGAACCTCAAGCATTTCGTCGTCGCCAATGGCGTCTACCAGACCGTCGGCGCATTGCCGATGGTGAACGAAGGGCGCACCGATTACGTCGGCATTGCACGGGCTGCTGGAATTTCGCGGGCGCGCAGCATCGAGAATCTCGACGAGCTCGAACGGTTGCTGCCCGCCATCGCGGCGGAAGACGGCCCGTCATTCACGGTGCTGCGGGTCGAACCGGAGAGCGGTTTTTTGCGCACGCCGCCCATGACCTACGAAGGCCCCGAGATGAAATACCGCTTCGGGCGCGCGCTCGAGCGCCGTCTCGGCATCGAGGTCTTCGGCCCGCAGGGGTATTAGGTGAAGATCGACGCTGTCGCCCTCACCGACCGGGCAGGCGTGTACTCATTGAGCTTGCGCGACGGCAAAGTCGCCGGGATCAGCCGGGGGCCGGACGGCGAAGCGCGGTGGCTCGCCCTCCCCGGTCTGGCCAATCTGCACGCGCACGCGGACCGCAGCTATGCGGTCGAGTTTTTCCGCCCGCGAAGCTTCGCCGATGCCGTCGCGGCTGCGAGCGAGGGACGGGCGGGCTTCACCAGCGCCGATGTCGAGAGGCGGGCAGCGCGGCTCCTCGAGCGCTCGATTGCGCACGGCGTCACCCGGCTGCGCACGCACACCGATATCGATCCCATTGTGGAGTTGCGGTGCCTGCAAGGCGTGCTCACCGCCAAGCGCGCGGTTGCCGCGCGGCTCGATGTAGATGTCGTCGCCTTCTCCACCTCGCGCAACGACCTTGCCGATACGCATGCGGCGGAGCGTCTTCACCGCGCCGTCGAGCTGGGGGCCAATTTCGTCGGAGCAAGCCTCAACGCCAGCAGCGATGCACCGCGCGCGCTCGATGCCCTGCTCACCCTCGCGGAGCGCAGCAATTTGCCCGTGGACCTGCATCTCGACGAGCATATGGAGCCCAGCCGCACGCTTGCCCCCATGGTGGCCGAGGCGGTGATTGCGCGAGGGCTGCAAGGCCGCGTCACCTTCAGCCATCTCTGCGTTCTCTCTGCGCTTGCATCCGATTTTGCGCGCGCGCTGATCGACAAGATCGCGGCTGCGGATATCACCGTCATTGCGCTCCCCGAGACCAATCTGCTGTTGCAGGATCGATTCGAAGGCACACCGCGGCGGCGCGGCATTACGCTCGTTCGCGAGCTGCTGGCAGCCGGGGTCAAGGTTCGTCTCGGCACCGACAACGTGCGGGACTGGTTCTTTCCCTTCGGCGACGGCGACATGCTGGATACGGCGCGCTTGGCGGTGATGGCTGCACACCTCGACGATACCGCAGAGCTCATCGCGGCGATCTGCGATGGGCGGCGCGCGATCGAGGAAGGTGCGCCCGCCGATCTCGTGCTCATCCCTGCGTGCTCATTCGACGATGCGCTGGCGCGGCGTCCCGCGGACCGGATGGTGTTCAAGTCCGGCCGCCAAGTCGCAGGACCGATTCTTGGATGACTAACTCCGTCATGCGCGGGCTCGTCCCGCGCATCCACGTCTTTGGTGCGGCAGCCAAGACGGATGGCCGGGACAAGCCCGGCCATGACGATAACGCAGTTTTGATCAACTCTCCGACAGCACGCCGAGCGCCAGGAAGTGGCGCCGGATGCGTTCGACATGCTCGACGAAGCCCGGCTCGCTGCGGGTGTGAGCGCCGCGCGGACGCGCAAGATCGTTGGTCACGATGTCGGCAATACGCCCGGGGCGAGACGACATCACCACCACCCGATCCGACAGGAGCACCGCTTCCTCGATGCTGTGGGTGATGAACAGGACAGTGTTGCGGTCGCGCAGCCACATGCGCTGCAGATCGAGATTCATCTGCTCGCGTGTGAGCGCGTCGAGCGCGCCGAAAGGCTCGTCCATCAGCAGCAGGCCGGGATCCTGCACCAGCGCACGGCAGATCGCCGCTCGCTGGCGCATTCCGCCGGAGAGCTCGGCCGGATATTTCTCCTCGAACTCGGCAAGACCGACTGAACGCAAGAGCTCGCGCGCCTTCTGGCGGTGGGTCGCGGCGTCGAGCTTCTTGATCTCGACCGGGAGGAGCACATTGGCGAGCACCGTGCGCCAGTCGAGCAACACGTCGCGCTGGAAAACGATGGCGATATTGTCGACCGCGCCTTTGACCGTGCGATTGTCGACATCGATGGCGCCGGTTGTCGGCGGTATCAAGCCCGCAATCAGCATCAGCAAGGTGCTTTTGCCGCAGCCGCTCGGGCCGACAATGGAGACGAATTCCCCCGCGCCAACGGAGAGATCAATTTCACCGAGGGCCTGGACCTCGCCGCCACGGGCAGCCCGATAACGCTTGCTGACGTTGCTCACGCGGATCGGCACGCCCGACCCGGAGCGCTTTGCGGGCAGCCCAACGCGATCATCGCGCACCATCGGGGGGCGAACCTACTCGCTTTGCGCGGCGACCCGGCTCCAAGGCAGGGCGAGGCGCTCGATCAGCCCGACGAAGTTGAAAAGAAGCACGCCCAGGATCGACAGGACCACCACGGCGGCAAAGAGAAGGGGCGTATCGAGCCGCACCTGCGAGATGAGCTGGAGATAACCCAGCCCACTCTCGGCAGCAATGAATTCTCCCACCGTCGCGCCGACCACCGCTTGGCCCATTCCCACCTTGAGCCCGCCGAAGATGGAGGGCAGCGCCTTGGGGAGCCTGATCTTGATGAAAGTGGTGAGCTCGCCCGCGCCCATGGACTGCACGAGATAGATCATCTCCTTCTCGGCAGAGCGCATCCCGATCACCGAATTGATGACGATCGGAAAAAACGAGATCAGGAATGCCACCATTACCTTGGGCATGATGCCGTAGCCGAGCCACATCACCAGGATGGGCGCCAGCGCCACCTTGGGAATGGTCTGCAGCGAGACCATGAACGGAAACGCGACACGCTCGAAAATCCCGGAATAGACGACCGCGATGGCGAGGGGGACCGCGACGACAACGCTAAGGCCAAAGCCGAGCAGGATTTCCTGCAGGGTTACGAAGGCGTTCCAGAGCAGGAGCTGCCAGGAAAGGACGATCTTGATCACGATGGCCGAAGGGGACGGCAGGATGAAGTCCGGTATCCCGAGCGCGCGCACCGCGATCTCCCAGCCCGCGAACATCGCCGCGAACACGCCGATGACGGGACCGTTCCGGTTGATCCATCCTCCCAGAGCGGTCGGGACCGCAGGCGAATAGGGAATTTCCTCGATAACGGTCATCGGTGCTCCTGATGCTTCAACGTCATGACCCCCCAGCCGTCATGCCCCGCTTCATGCGGGGCATCCAGTAACCCCACGCCCGGCGTGTACGAGGCACAGCCGTGCCCAATGCATACCTTGAGGTTTACTGGATCGTCCGATTTACGCGGACGATGACAACCGAGTTTAGGCGCTATGAATGCAAATTTGTCCCACCCTACTGCAAATATTCGTTCGAATAGTACGCGTTCAGTGGTTTCAGCTCGGCGATACCGCCGGTCTCTTTCAGGAGCGACAAGTTCGCCTCCCAGTCCGCGGCCTCCTGCCAGCCGAGCGGCTTGCCCTGGGGCGCATTGGTAGTCACAACCGTTGCCTCGACCTGCTGGCGCAGGACATCCGGATCTTCGGGCACCTTCATGTATTTGGCCATGAGGCTTGCGGCTTCGGTCGGGTTCGCCATGGCATCCCGGTAGCCTTTGCTCGTCGCTCGCAGAACCTTCCTGACCGTCTCTGCGCTCTGGTCGGCGAAGGCATTGCTGACGATCATGGAGGCGCCGAGAAGATTGAGCCCGAACTCGGAAACCCGCAGGACGTTGAACTTGATGCCCGCGCGCTTTTCGATCTGCGGGAGCTCGTTGCTGAGGTAAACCGACATCACATCGATCTTGCGGGTCAGGAACTGGCTGCTGCGCGCCGAGGCATCCATCTGGATCTGCTGGATCTTGTTGATGTCCACGTGATTTATCCGGGTGAACGGGCCAAGCATATCGCCGAAAGTCTCTCCAACCGAGATGGCGAGCCGCTTGCCCTCGAGATCCTTGGGAGATTTGAGCGGCACGTCGGGAAAGGAGATCACTCCCATCGGCGCCTTGGTCTGATAGAGCGCAACGACTTTTACCGGCAGCCCCTGGCTCACCGCCTGAGCGGCGGAAACCGCCGGCCCGTAGCCGAATTTCTCATTCCCGCTGGCCAGCAGTTTCAGCACCGTTTGGGCCCCGGATCCTTCGGCCAGATCCACATCGAGGCCTTCGGAGCGGTAATAGCCCTTGTCCAAGGCGACAAACAGGGGCGCATATTCGCCCTTGAGCTTCCAGGTGAAGCGTATGGTTATCTTCTCCGGCGCCTGCGCCAAGGCGTGCTGTGCCGACAGTGCCGCAACCAGGCCCACAAGCCCCGTAGCTGCGGCAAGGGTTCGCAGGCTGCGCACGGAAGCTTTCATCCTGTCACCTCGATGTTTCATGATTTTGCTCCGTCCAAGCAGACGTGTTTTGATCGGCGCATAGCCTACCGGGTCAACCGTATATTCGAGGTACCGTCCAGGCACGAGGATTGCATGCTCGTCACGTCGCGATTGCAATGTTGCCGTAGCAACCCATGTCATGCCAAGGGCTCAGCGTCGATCACGGGCAAAAAAGGGAAAAGCTGCATGCCGGCGAAGGTTGAGTACAGCCTTCTCATCCTCCTGCCGAAACACGGAGCACGCGGAAGATGGCGGCTTTGCAGTTTCTGCTGAACGGGCAGCGCTGGACCGAGAGCGACGCGCCCCCCACCATGACGGTGCTTGATTTTCTGCGTGGGCGTGCTGGTCTCACCGGCACCAAGGAAGGCTGCGCCGAGGGAGACTGCGGCGCATGCACCATCGTTCTCGGCCGTTTGAGCGATGGAGGTTTGCGCTACCAGGCCGTGAACTCCTGTTTGATGATGCTGCCGCAGATCGACCGTTGCGCGGTCCTCACTGTCGAGGGCGTGGCAGGCCCCTCCGGAGAGCTTCATCCCGTGCAGCGGGCGATGATCGACACCGACGCCACCCAGTGCGGTTTCTGCACGCCGGGTTTCGTCATGGCGATGTTCGCTTTTCATCACGGCGGAGAGCCTATGCAGGACGACATCATTCATGAGGCGCTTGCGGGCAATCTCTGCCGCTGCACCGGCTACCGTTCGATCGTCGAGGCGTGCCGGCGCGTTGCCTCAGGTCCAGCGGACCGCTTCGTCGCGCAACAACCGCTGACCGCAGACGCGCTCGCGGGAGTGCCGCCGCCTTGCAAGGAGTACCGGGTGGGAAAGCAGATCTTTGTGCGACCGCAGTCGCAGCATGAGCTGCTCGCGGCGCGGACACAGTTCCCCGATGCGCTCCTGCTTGCGGGCGCCACCGATCTGGGACTGCGCGTCAGCAAGGGTCGCGAAGCTATTCCAGTAGTGATTGCGGTCGATGCCGTCGAGGAGCTGCGGCAGATCCGGGCCTCAGCTGGCGCGCTCGAGCTGGGCGGCGCTGCGACGTATAGCGAGGCGCTTCCGTTTCTCGATTCGCATTTTCCCTCATTCGCCGCCCTCGTCCGGCGCATCGGCTCGCGGCAAATTCGCAACCTCGGAACGATAGCGGGCAATCTCGCAACCGCCTCTCCCATCGGCGATACGCTGCCCTGCCTCATTGCGCTCGGCGCGACGGTGGTGCTCGCATCCAGTGACGGCGAGCGGAGCATGCCGGCCGAATCCTTCATCACGGGATATCGTAAGACCGCCCTGCTGCCCGATGAGATCATCAGGAGCATTCGCATTCCATTCCTGCAAGGCGGCCAGCAGTTTGCCGCCTACAAATTGTCGAAGCGATTCGATCAGGACATTGCCACCGTGATCGCCGCCTTTTCCCTGGAACAGCGCAACGGAGCGGTATCTCATTTCCACGCGGCCTACGGCGGGATGGCCTCCCGCGCGATGCGCGCTCCCGGCGTCGAGGCCGCCGTGCAGGGCAGGCCGTGGACCCAGGACACCTTGGCCCACATCGACGCTGCGGTTGCGCGCGACTTCACACCGATCACGGATCACCGCGGCGGCGGCGGCTATCGCCTGCGGGCTGCCGCCAACCTCCTGCGCCGTTTCCAATGGGAGACATCATCGCGCGTTCCCGTCCGCCTGGAGACGCTATGAACCAGCCACTCGGACGCATTCGCGGCGGCGTGCATGCCGCGGTCCGGCACGACAGCGCTGCCGGCCATGTGACCGGCGCCGCACGCTATCTGGACGACGTCCCTACGCTCCCCGGCACGCTCGAAGCAGCCCTCGTGTTGAGCACATGCCCGCGTGCACGCATTCGGCATATCGACCTCTCGCATGCGCTCGCAGCCCCTGGCGTCGTCGCGGCGATTACGGCCGGCGATATTCCGGGCAAGAACGACATCGCTCCCATTCGCAGCAATGAACCTGCGCTTGCGGCTGATGTCGTCGAATCCGAGGGGCAGCCGGTTGCTGCGATCGCCGCGACGACGCTGGACCAGGCGCGGGCAGCGGCAAAGCTGGTCCGCATCGATTACGAACCGCTCCCCTCTGTCATTTCCATCGAGGATGCGATCGCGCAGGAAAGCTTCGTCTCTCCCCCGCAGCTCATGATCCGTGGCGAGGTCGAGCGCGCGCTCACCACGGCGCCGCACCGGCTCAGCGGTGAGCTGCGCTGCGGCGGCCAGGATCATTTCTATCTCGAAGGCCAGATCGCGCTCGCCACTCCCGGGGAAGCCGGAGAGATGCACCTGTGGAGCTCGACCCAACATCCCACCGAGGTGCAGCATGGTGTCGCGCATCTCCTTGGGCTGCCTTTCAGCGCGGTGACGGTCGAAGTGCGGCGCATGGGCGGCGCCTTTGGCGGCAAGGAGAGCCAGGCAACCATCATCGCCGGCATCGCGGCCGTGCTCGCCTGGAAGGCGCAACGCCCGGTGAAGCTGCGGCTGCCGCGCGACGACGACATGCGCGCGACCGGCAAGCGTCACCCGTTCCTCATTCGATATGACGTCGGCTTCGATGATAACGGGCGCATCCTCGCGCTCGATCTCACTCTCGCGGCCAATGGCGGCAATGTCGCCGACCACACGCCGGCCGTGCTCACGCGCGCGCTCTGTCATGCGGACAATTGCTATTTCCTGCCGAACGTCCGCTTCCGGGGCCTGCCTTGCAAGACCAACACGGTGTCCAACACCGCTTTTCGGGGCTACGGCGGGCCCCAGGGCATGCTCGCCATCGAGACGATCGTCGAAATGGTCGCGCGACGCCTCGTGCTGCCGGTCGACGCGGTGAGACGGCGGAATTTCTACGGCATCGGCCGCAACGACGTGACCCCCTACGGCATGAAGGTCGAGGACAACATCATCGAACGGGTTTTCGATCAGCTCGATCGCACCGTCGATCTCGCGACGTGGCGCCGGGACGTCACGGCATTCAATCGCGACAGCCCGGTCCTGAAAAAAGGGCTGGCCACCATGCCGATCAAGTTCGGCATCTCGTTCAATCGGCCGGCGCTCAATCAAGCCGGGGCCCTCGTGCACGTCTATACCGACGGCAGCGTGGTGCTCAACCACGGCGGCACCGAGATGGGACAGGGCCTTTTCATCAAGGTGGCGCAGGTCGTGGCCGAAGTATTTCAGATCGATCTCGAGCACGTTCGCATCTCTGCGACCAGCACCGCCAAGGTGCCCAACACATCGGCAACCGCCGCGTCTTCGGGATCCGACCTCAATGGCATGGCAGCCCTGAATGCATCCGAGGAGATCAAGGCGCGGATGACCGCCGTTGCAGCGGAGCACTTTTCGGTACCGCCGCGGGAGATCGTGTTTGCTTCGAATCGAGTGTACGCCGCCAATCGCAGCATATCCTTCGGCGAGCTTGCCGCATTGTCCTGGGAGAAGCGGGTATCGCTCTCAGCCGCGGGCTTCTACCGCACGCCCAAGATACACTGGGATCCCGCGACGAACACCGGACGGCCGTTTTTCTATTTCGTGTATGGAGCAGCCGCCGCGGAAGTTGCCGTCGATACCCTGACGGGAGAGTCGCGCGTGCTCCGGGTTGAGCTGCTTCAGGACTGCGGGCGCTCGCTCAATCCGGCGATCGATCTCGGGCAGATCGAAGGGGCCTTCGTGCAGGGAATGGGGTGGCTCACGACCGAGGAGCTGTGGTGGGACGGCGAGGGACGGCTGCGCACCCACGGACCATCGACCTACAAAATTCCGGGCAGCCGCGATGTTCCTCCAACCTTCAATGCACGCATCCTGGAGGATGCGCCTAACCGCGAGGCGACCATCTTCCGTTCCAAGGCAATCGGCGAGCCCCCGTTGATGCTCGCCATCTCGGTCTGGCTGGCGATCCGCGACGCCATTGCGAGCCTCGCCGATTATCGGCTCGCGCCTTCCCTCGACGCGCCCGCCACCCCGGAGCGGGTGCTGACCGCCATCGACGATCTGCGCTCGCGTGCGTGCCAATAACGCACCTTAAACGGCTGCTCTCACTGTCATGCGCGGGCTTGTCTCGGCATGACGATTGAGCGTACTAACCCGCGGCGCTCATGGAGGAGCGAAACGCCCAGCGCGTGAAATAGACTTCTATATAGGCGAACACCGCATACATCACGATGCCTTCGATCGCGAGCAGCAGCAAGGCGGCAAAGACGAGCGGCATCTGAAAGTTCGATCCGGCCAGCGCGATCTGATAACCAAGCCCGGCATTCGCCCCGATCGTCTCCGAGACAACGGTGCCTACGAAAGCCAGCGTGATCGCGACCTTGAGCGAGCCGAACAGATATGGCTGGGTGCGCGGAATGCCTACCTTGAGCATGATGTCCAGCTTCTTTGCACCCAGCGCTCGCAGCACGTCCTCGAGCTCGGGCTCCATGGTCGCAAGCCCGGTAGCCACGTTGACCACTATGGGGAAAAACGAGATCAGGAATGCAGTCAGGATCGCCGGCACCTCGCCGATGCCGAACCACATGATCAGGATCGGGACCACCGCCACTTTCGGGATCGAGTTGAACCCGATCATGACCGGATAAAGCCCGCGGTAGATCGCGCGCGACCAGCCGACGATGAGCCCAAGCACGATGCCGAAGGCGATTGCGAGGGCGAAACCCGCCATCGTGGTCCACAGGGTCACAAGCGAATGGCGCGTCAGCGGCCACCAATACTGCACCATGGCAGCAAAAGCTTCGGAGGGCGCCGGGAGAATGAACTTGTCGATATGGAAAGCGCGGCAGGCGAGCTCCCAGAGGGCGAACAGGCCGATGGTGAACAACCACGGCGAGGCCCGCTCCAGTGCCGAGCTCATGCGTTGCGCACCTCGGCGATCTTGGCACGCAGCTCGTGGACGATGTCGGTGAAGCGCGGCTCAAAACAGATGTCGAGCTCACGCGGGCGGGGCAGATCGACCGATTTGCTCATCACGATGCGGCCGGGACGCGCGCTCATGACGTGAACCCGGTCGGCGAGGAACGTCGCCTCGCGCAGCTCATGGGTTACCAGGATGACGGTGAACCCGATCTTCTGCCAAAGATCGCGGAGAACCACCCAAAGCTCCTCGCGGGTGAAAGCGTCCAGCGCAGCGAACGGCTCGTCCAGCATCAAGAGCGCCGGCTCGTGAATGAGCGCGCGGCACAGGGATGCTCGCTGCTGCATGCCGCCGGACAATTCCCAGGGGTGGCGCTCGCCGAAGCCTTCGATCCCTACGGTCTTGAGGAGCGCCAGCGCCTGCGCCTTGTAATACTGCTTGTGTTGCCGGAATCGACGCCGATGCGGCTCTACGATCTCAAGCGGCAGCAGCACATTGTCGACGACCTTGCGCCAGGGGAGCAAATTTGGATTCTGAAAAGCCATCCCGGCAATCTTCACCGGGCCGCGCACCTTGTTGCCAAAAATAACGATGTCGCCGGAATCCGGTCGAAGGAGCCCGGTCACGAGCTTCATCAGCGAAGACTTGCCGCAGCCCGAAGGACCAACCACCGCGGCAAACTCGCCGCGCCCGACGTTCAGCGTCGTGCCTTCCAGCGCGAGCACGCTTCCCGTCGCGCCGCGGTAGGTCAGCGTGACGTCGGCAATGTCGACGGAGCCGTTCATACCGCGGCCGCCGTCATCCTGAGGTGCGAGCGAGCATTGGCGAGCGAGCCTCGAAGGATGGCGGCGTGGGAGCGCGCCCGATCCGGGCTGTCACCCTTCGAGGCTCGGCGCACAAAGGGCGCGCCGAGCTCCTCAGGGTGACGGAGCAAAGAGGCGTCACAGCCTTCGCTCGGACGCGGGAGGAAGATACTTGTCGGTAAAAATGTCTTCAGCCTTGGGGCGATTCTTGAACTCGTAAGTCAGCGCGATCTGGTCGATCGATTTCGCCAGCCGCCCCATGTCAACGCCGCCGAAGCCGTGATCCTTGACCCAGGGGGTTACGAAATTGTCGCGCAAAGACATTTTCAGGCGGTCAAGCTCGATCTTGGGGTCGGCGGTTTCGTTGCGCGCCAGCACGGATTTGATTGCGGCATCCGGATCCTTGATGGTGTCGAGCGCGCCCTTGATGGTCGCGCGCACGAAACCCGCCACGACGTTTGGATTGGCCTTGGCGTAATCAGGATTGACCATGACCGCATTGCCGTAGAGCACCAGACCATGGTCCGCCATCAGCAGGATCTTTATCTCTTCCGGTTTGAGCCCCTTCTGCAGCAGATTGTAATACATCGAGAACGAGAAGCCCGCGATGGCGTCGACCTTCCCGTCGGCGAGCATGGGCTCGCGCACGGGAAAACCGATGTTCTCGATTCTCACTTTCGATTCATCGATGCCGTTCTCCTTCACGAACGCCTTCCACTGGGCAAAGGCGCCATCGGCCGCCGGAGCGCCGAGCACCTTGCCTTCAAGGTCCTTGGGCTTGCTGATGCCGGTCTTGCTAGTGGTCGCGATTGCGAACGGCGGCCTGTTGTACATCATCAGGATTGCCTGAACCCGCTTGTTTGGGTTCTGATCCTGAAATTTCACCAGCGAGTTGATATCGAAGAAGCCGAGCGGATAGGTGCCAGCCGCAACCCGCGCGATCCCGGCGACCGAGCCAGGGCCGGTATCGACTGTGACGTTGAGTCCTTCTGCTTTGTAATAGCCCTTGTCGATGGCGACGAAATAAGGCGCTGACGGCCCCTCGAACTTCCAGTCCAAGGCGAATTTCACATCGGTATCCGCCTTGAGCTCGCTCGCCACAAACATCAGCAACGCTGCGCCCACGAGCACGCGAATCATCTGCATGGCTGAAGCTCCTTCTGCACCGGCTTGGTCGGTGCCTGACCCAGTGTCGAGCAACCGACGTGCCAGCATTGCGCCCCGACCGCAAGGCCCGCATGATACCGTGAGCAATCGAATACGTTCGCCTGAAAGCGCCCTTCGAACCCTGATGCACGCTCAGTGGGATCAACTGATCGTGTGGTCCCTTTCGGGCGAAGACGCCCTCACTGCACTCGGCCGGGACACGAGTTTTCGTGTCCCGGCCGAGCGAGCCCGGCTTGTCCTGTCCGGGCGGGCGAAGAGCCGGGACCCAGGGGGCTACACGATCAAGGCGAGACCGCCCCGTTGCTGCACCAGTGGGCATTCCGTTGCCTATTCACGGGGCACCGACCGCGTCAGCTTCCGCGGTAGGTGGTGTAGCTCCAGGGCGTGAGCAGCAGAGGCACGTGATAATGGCCTTCGGGTTCGGCGAGCGCGAACCGCACCGGCACAATGTCGAGGAAGGGCGGATCGCTCAGTCGCACATCCCAGGCGGCAAAATAGTCGCCCACGTGGAAACGCAGCTCATAGCGGCCGATCGGCAGTGGACGTCCGCTGATCAACGGTTCCTCCGTGCGCCCGTCGCGATTGGTCACTCCAGCTTTCAGCACAACCTGCTCGTCGTTGCCAACGAGCTCGGCGAACTCGATCATCAGGCCGGTTGCGGGCTGACCGCGATGGGTATCGAGGACGTGGGTAGACAAGTGCCCGTGCACCGGGAGTTTGTCGGGACCCTCGATGCGCGCATCGAGACGCAGCGCCGCAATCCGGAAGACCTCATTGAGCGCAGCTTCTTCCTCCACCGCCAAGTTGTTCTGCAAGCGTCGTTCAAAGCTGCGCAGGATCGAGGCCTTCCCGTGCCGACGCACGCATATGATGAACGGCATTCCGAACTTCTGCCGATAGGCGTCGTTGAGCTGGTGGAAGCGGGCGAATTCCTCCTCCGAGAGCCGCTCGAGGCCGGCGCTCGCCTGCTCGGACTTGGAAGCGTTGGTCATGGTTCCAGCGCGCGCCGCCTTTCCCACGAGGTCCGGATGACCTCGAACCAGCGCCCCGCGCTGGTCGGGCGGTGCTGCGCGCACAGCCGCCATCATGGCGGCATGCAGGGCAGCGATCGACGCAAAAGGGCGCTCGGTGAGCACGGACTGCGCGACCCACGGCGCGTGCTCGTAGATATCGCCGACCGCTGCAATAAAGGCCGCCTCGTCCGCCTTGTTCAGAGTTGCAAGCGAAACTGTGCTCATCAGGAACCCAGTCGATCAGATCCCGTCCTATCCAGGCACATGCGCCTGCGCGGCGAGCGCGCGATGCTCGCGGTGCCAATGGCGCGCGATGTCGAGCCTGCGCGCGATCCACACGCCATCGTGCTTCGCAAGATAATCCAGAAAGCGAATGAGCGCAGCCGCCCTCCCCGGCCGGCCAACGAGCCGGCAATGCAGTCCGACCGACATCATTTTGGCAGCGCGTCCGCCTTCGGCCCAGAGCACGTCGAAGGCATCCTTGAGATAGGAGAAGAACTCATCGCCATAGCCGAACCCCTGCGGATTGATGAAACGCATGTCATTGGCATCAAGCGTGTAGGGAATGATCAGATGCGGCTCCTTGGGTCCCTGCACCCAGTAGGGCAGGTCATCGGCGTAGGAATCCGAGGAATAGAGAAACCCGCCCTCCTCCAGAACCGCCGTTAATGTACTGGCTGAGCTTCGCCCCGTGTACCAGCCGAGCGGACGCTCGCCGGTTGCCTCCGTGTGGATGCGAATCGCTTCCGCGAGGTGAGCACGCTCGTCCGCTGCGGAGACGTCCTTGTAGTCGATCCATTTCAGTCCGTGGCTCGCGATCTCCCACTGCGCCTCGCGCATGGCTGCGATCGCGTGCGGATTTCGCGCCAGCGCGGTCGCCACTGCGAAAACCGTCACGGGTATCTTTCGCTCGGTGAAGATGCGCCAAAGCCGCCAGAATCCCGCTCGCGAGCCATATTCGTACATGGATTCCACATTCATGTGACGCTGGCCGGGCCATGGCTGCGCGCCGAGAACATCGGAGAGAAACGCCTCCGACGTGGCGTCACCATGCAGAATGTTACGCTCGCCGCCCTCCTCGTAGTTGACTACGAACTGCACGCATATGCGCGCGCCTCCGGGCCAGCGCGGATCCGGAGTATCGCGGCCATAGCCTATGAGATCGCGCGGATAGCCGGAGGAGCCCTGCTGCGACGTCACGTGCTTACCTTGCAGGCGCGCCGGCCGCGATCCACGCGGCGATGATCTGGCGCTCCTGATCCGTGATCTCCGTCACGTTGCCCGGCGGCATGGCACTCGAGCGCACGGCGTTGATCTCAATCAGGTGTGCATGGCGCTGGATGTTTGCAGGGCTGTCGAGCAGCACGTCCTGGGGCGGCGCGTATATGCCTGGCCAAACCGGTTCACTCATGTGGCACATGCTGCAGCGGGACAAGATGATGTCATGCACCTTGGCAACATCAACCTTCTGCGGCTGTGCGGTCATTGAGCTCTGGCTTTGGCTCTGCGTTTGTCTTGGTCCGGCGCCGGAGAGCCATGCCACCGCGACCATGCCGGCTGCCGCAACACCCCAGGTCCACCATGGACTGCTTCTGCCCTCGTGACGGGAATTGAAGAAGTGCCGGATGACGGGGCCGATCGCGAGCACAATGGCAACGATGAGCCAGTTGAAGCGGGTCGCGTAGATCAGGGGGTAATGATTGGAGATCATCAGGAGCACGACCGGCAGGGTCAAATAGTTGTTGTGCACCGAGCGCTGCTTGCCCTCCTCCCCCAGAGCAGGATCCGGCTCCTTGCCGGCAATGAGCGCGGCCACGGTCTTTTTCTGGTTCGGAATGATGATGAGAAAGACGTTGGCGACCATGATGGTGCCGATCAGCGCGCCGATCTGGGTGAGCGCGCCGCGTCCGCTGAACACATGAGTAAATCCGTAGGTGAGCGCAACCAGAAATACATAGCCCACGAGCGCCAGCGCAACTTCGTGCCGGCCTAACGGAGAGCGGCAGAGCGCCTCGTAGCCGAGCCAAGCCAGAACCAAGCTGCCGAAGGCAATTCCCGCCGCCATGGGCGCAGTGAGGTCGAGCACGGAGCGGTCGATCAGAAACAGCTCGGCTCCGAGATAATAGACGATGACGAGGAGCGCGAAGCCGGACAGCCACGTGGTATACGCCTCCCATTTGAACCAGGTGAGCTCGTCCGGGAGGCGAGCGGGCACGACCAGATATTTGATCATGTGATAGAATCCGCCGCCGTGCACCTGCCAGGCGTCACCCTGCACGCCCTGCGGCAGGCCGGGCCGGGGTTTGAGGCTGAGATCGAGATGGATGAAGTAGAATGAGCTCCCGATCCAGGCGATGGCGGCAACCACGTGCAGCCAGCGGACGATGAGACTGAGCCACTCGATGAGCACGGATTGCACGATGCGACGACCTCGTCTGGCTTGGCCGGATCAGGATGGCAGACGCGCATCTTGCTTTGCAAGGCGTGTGCCGGCGGGCAGATGGTAGGTGCGGGTTTCAAACCCGCCCCTACAGGTCGTGCTATGCTCGCGGCCCCGGAATGACAAACTCGTGACTCTTCGACAGCAAGGCAGCGTCGAATGCGCTGCGTATCGCTTCCTTGCTTTTGCCGGCGCGAACGGCGTCGCCAAGAGCGATCACGATCTGGTTTCCGCGTGCCAATGACCGGAAGCGTTCGGCAGTTCCGGTGCGCGCCTGATAGTAGAACCAGTTGCGCCAGCGGTCGGAGGAGAAAAGCTTTGCAACACCGGGCCAGCGGGCGCATCCCCAATCGAGAAGTGTCATCGCCACCGGGCCGAGCCCGAGCCGATAGCGAGCGCCCGAAGCGATCACGATGCGATCGAAAGCTGCGAGCAGGCTCCGATTGTGCAAGACATCGGTTTCAAAACGGAATGACACGCCGCCCGCAACGCAGGCCTTGTAGAGATCGCCGATGTAGCGAGCGAAGCTCTCCTCGCTCGCTTCCACCTCCTGGAACAAGGGTGCTTTCCCGGCATAGCGAAAGGCACCACCGGGTCGGCTCTCCTTTTCGAAGACGGTGACCTTGTTCGTGTCGGCAACAAGCGAAGCATAGGTCAACCCGGCAGGCCCGGCGCCGATCACGGCAATGCATTCACCCGCCGGCGGAATCGGATTCGCGAACTCTGCTTCGCGCCCGGCGGCACCGTTGACCACACAGCCGATGCGCGCTCCGCCGCGCATCTCGTTGATGCATGTGTTGCAGGCGAGGCAGCGCCGGATCGGCCGGCCGCGCCGTAATTTTTCCACCCACTGCGGATCCGCGATCAGGGTTCGGCCGAGCGCGACGAAATCGGCTTTGCCCCTGGCGACCGCTGCGGTGGCAATGGCCGGGTCGCCAAGGCGGCCCACCGCAATGACCGGGATGCGCACGTCCTTCTTCACCGCGGCAGCAAGCTCGAGAAATGTCGCGTCGGGAGAGCGCATGGGCGGGAGCACGACTTGCGCCGAGGGGAGCGAGCGATAATGGCCCGCGGTCACATGCAGCGCGTCGGCACCGGCAAGCGCTGCCCAGGCCGCGATCTGCCGGCCCTCGTTAAACGGCAGCCCCCCAGGAAAGAAATCCTCGACCGAGAGACGATAGATGACCGGCAATTCGGCAACGGCGCGCTTGACGGCGCGCAGGACATCAAGGCCGAAACGGGCGCGGTTATCGAGACTGCCGCCGTACTCATCGCTCCGCCGGTTCTCGAAAGGCGCATGGAATTGCGAGATCAGATAGCCGTGCGCCGCGTGGATCTCCACGCAGTCGAACCCGGCCCGCCGGGCGCGCAGGGCGGCGGAGACGTGAGAGGCGATGGTCTGCGCGATGCGCTCCTTTGTCATCTCTTCGGGCACGATGGTCTCGAAAGTCGTTTCATGGACGGGATGCGGTATCGCCGAGGGTGCAATCGGCGTCTCGCCGCAGATGTCGCGCCGCGTATGTCCTCCCGCGTGGCCGAGTTGGATGGAAACCTTCGAACCCGCTGTGTGCAGCGTGTCAACCAGGCGGCTCAGCCCGGGAATGAAACGGTCGTCATAGATTCCGACTTCGCGGCGGCGATGCCGTCCCGCCCGCTCCGGCGAGGCCATCTCGACGGTGATGAGGCCGACGCCGCCCTGCGCGCGGGCAAGATAATAGGCAAGCGTATCGTCGGTAACGTAGCCCTCCTCGTCCGCCGTGCGCGTTGTCATCGGCGGCATGACGATCCGATTGGGTATCTCGACCGAACCGATACGTGCGGAGGTGAGGAGAATGTTGTCCGCTGCAGTCACAGGACCGGGATCTCGCCGCCATCGAGGTCGATCGTGGTTCCGGTCAGCCAAGTGGCACGCGAGGACACGATGAAGGTGGCGAGATCGGCCACGTCCTCGACCGTTCCAAACCGGATGATTCCTGTATCGCGACAGAGCCGTTCGCGGATCTTGGCTTCCGGCTCGCCGGTGCGCTCGATCTCGGCGCGGATGCGCCGCCATTGCCGCTCGGTCTCGACCAGGCTCGGATGAATGCAATTGACCTGCACGCCGTCTTCTTTGCCGAGATCGGCCAGACATTTGGTGAAGGCCGCGACTGCGGCGTTCACCGAGCTGCCGATGGTGAAACTCTTCTCGGGCTTGCGTCCGCTGGTCCCGGCGATGGCGATCAACGAGCCGCGGCGCTCCTTCAGCAGCGGCCAGGCGGCACGGGCGAGCCGCATATGGGCAAAAAACTTGAGCGCGTAGCCCTCCTCCCAATCGGCATCGGTGAGGGTAAAGAAATCACCGCGTCTGGTGGTGCCGGCATTGTTGACCAGAATATCGAGCCCGCCGAGCTCACGCTTCGCGGTTTCGACCAGAGCGGCCGGAGCGCTGGGCGCACGCAGATCAAGCGGGTGCACCACCGCGGTGTGCCCCTTCGCTCTGATGGATTGCGCCGCCTCTTCGAGCGCTGCCTTGTCGCGCCCCGTCAGCAAGAGATCGCAACCCTCCTCGGCAAAAGCGAGCGCAATGCCGCGCCCGATGCCGCGGCTCGAACCTGTGACGAGCGCGACCTTGCCCTTGAGTCCCAGCTCCATCTCAGTGTTCAGGCCCCAGGCGCGCCGTCGAGCAGCCAACCGAAGCGTTCGCGCGCCTTGCGGGCAACCTCCGCACTCGGGGCATTGGTGGGAGGAAACTTGTCGCGCCAGTGAAACGGCCGGCAGGCGTCAATCAGCGCCACCGAATGGGTCATGTTGCCCACGGCGCGGCGCTCCGGCGGCAGTGCCGGATCCGCGCTCGAATCCCACGACCCGGTGATGAACTGGATGGATTCCTTCGGATCGGTGCGCGTGAGCATGGCCCACAGCAGCTGGTCCAGGTTGGTCACGTCGACATCGTCGTCCACGACGATGATGTATTTGGACGCGTAGGCGGATGCGCCGCATTGCGCCGCGACGTGGGCGGCCTGCACGGCGTGTCCGGGATAGCGTTGCGTAATCGCCACCGCATGCAGCATGCGGGCGCCGCCGACCTCATGGCACCAGACCGCCTGCACGCCGGGCACACCGGCATTGGTGACGTTTTGTTTGATGGTGGCCGAGCGCATCACCGCGCGGTACCGCGCCATCTCGTCCGGGCCCCCTCCCATGGGCGGCACACCGAGGAGGATCGGATCGTTGCGATAGTAGATCGCCTTGATCTCCAGCACCGGGATGGGACGCACGCCGCCGGCATAATGGCCGGTCCACTCGCCGAACGGCCCCTCCGGATGGGTACGATCGAGCGGCACGTAGCCTTCGAGCACGACTTCCGCGTGGGCGGGAAAGGGAAGCCCGGTCACTTTGCCGCGGACCATCTCCACGGGTCGGCCTCGCAGCCCTCCGACGAGATCAAGCTCGAAGGTGCCGTACGGCGCCTCCAGCCCGCCGAAGAAGAAGGCGAGCGGATCGCCGCCGAGCACGGTGACGACGGGCAGCGGCTCGCCGCGTTTGAACGCCTTATCGCGGTGAATGCGTCCATGATGGCCCGCCGCCATGACCATTCCGACGGTCTTCTTATCGTGCACCTGGGCGCGATACGCGCCGGCATTGAGCCAGCTCTCCTCCGGATCGCGCGTAATGCTGTAGGTTCCCGTTCCTATGTAGCGGCCGCCATCCTGCTCGTGCCACTTGGGCGCAGGGAAAATGGTGACATCCACCTCATCGCCCATCATGACGTTCTCGAGGACAGGCCCATCCTCCACGATGACGTGCGGCACGACTTTCTGGTCCTTGAGATACGCTTCGCGATAGGCATCGCTCAGCTCCCACTTGGTGAGATGGTCGGGAAAGCCAAGCGTCATGTTGCGGCGCGTCCCCGCGAACATGTTCATGAGCAGCCGGAAGCCTTTTGGACAACCCGCAATGTCCTCGAATACCACGCACGGCCCACTTTCCTCGCGCAGCACTGCCTCGGCGGCAAGCCCGATATCCTCCTCGCAATTGGCCCCTTTCACCGTGCGGACCTCGCCGAGCCGTTCCGCCAGCGCGAGCCATTCGCGCAGGTCGTTGTAGGTAATTTTGCCGGCCCAATTGCTTTGCTCGACCATCGGACGATGAACCCTCGTGCGGAGAAGTCTTGCGCTCCAAAGGCATATTGAGCGATGGAGAAGCTGAAGTACAGTGCGCAGCCCCGCGCCCGACGTGGGCGAGCCCAACCAGTTTGCGAGAATATTGATGACCAAGAGTTCCGCCGCTCTTCCATCGATGACCGTCTTCGCGATGATCATCGCGTTCTGGAGCGGCACCGCGCTCGCGCTCGACCAGGTGCGGTTGGGAAAGGCTGTTCCCAACTCCTTTGCCTTCGGAGCAGCCGAAGTCGGGATCGAGGCCAAGATCTTCGAGCAGGAAGGTCTTGAAATTGAGGTCACGAGCTTTCGCGGCGATGCGCAGCTGCAGCAGGCGCTCGCGGCCGGCAGCCTCGACGTCGGCCTCGGCTCCGGCCCAGCATTGGGCTTCCGTGCGAAGGGGGCGCCTGCGATCGGCGTTGCGGCGATCTATGGACCGCCGGCCAACCTCGCGCTGGTTCTGCCCGTCGATACTCCGGTGCGAACCCTGGCCGACCTCAAAGGCAAACGGATCGGGGTGACCACGACGGGCTCGCTCACGGACTGGCTGGTGCGCGAGCTCTCGGTTCAGCAGGGCTGGGGCAGCAACGGCATCGCGATATTGGCGCTGGGGCAAATGCCGGCGCGTCTTGCCGCCATCCAGCGCGGCGAGCTCGACGGCATGGTGATCGAGGCAGCAACCGGCTACGAGCTCGAGGAGAGCAGCAAGGCCAAGAATTTCCTCCTGTTCGGCGACATCGTGAAGGACTTTTATACCCACGTGATCTTCGCCACCGACGAGGTGATCGAGAAACGCCCGGACCTGCTGCGGCGCTTCCTGCGCGGCTGGTTCAAGACCATTGCATTTGCGCGCGCGAACAGGGATTTCGTAATCGCCTCGGAGGCGCGAACAATCGCTGTGAAACCCGCCATTGCGGGGAGGATCTATGATGCTCAGATCGGCGGCTTCTCCAGAGATGGCGCGTTCGATCCCGCAGCGATCGATGTGATCAGGCGTTCGCTCAAGGAGCTCGGAATTCTCCCAACGATCCCCGAGGCGAAAACCATCTACACCGATAAATTCGTTCCGGTGCAGTTCTGAAACCCGCGTTATAGGGTCCTGCTGCCTATGCCGATCCCAGAGCACAAGCCCGGGCTCAAGGTCCAGTCCTGCAGCGCGCGACACGCAGCAATTGTATCGTCAACCTCCGGGAGGCTTTATCATGCGCTACCTGGTTCGATACTCCCGTCTCCGCGTACTTTGGCTGACGGCCTTGGTTCTCGCTGCCGACCCGGTTTATGCGCAAACCCTTGCTCCCCCACCATGGAGCAGTGAGCACACCATGCCCTCCGACATCGATGCCAAATCAGGATTTCGGCTGCCGCTGCCAAAGCGCGAAGACCTGGATGAAGTCGGCAAGAAAGCCTACGATCGCGGAACGACTCCGGGGGCGACCATCGCCGGACTGCAAGGCCCGGCGGGCGTACAGCTTCACAGCACCAAAACGGCCCCGCACCTCACGGCGATCAATCGCTATCTGCGGTTCGAAGCGGGCTTCTCCCCCCGCGTGCGCGAGCTCGCGATCCTCACTACGGCGCGCGAGATGGACAGCCAGTTCGAGTGGGTCGCGCACGAGCCGGAAGCGCTCAAGGAAGGCGTGGAGCAGAGCGTCGTCGACGTGATCAAGTATCGCAAGAGCACGGCCGGGCTCACCGATGCGGACGCAACCGTGATCGAGCTCGGCCGCCAGATCTGGCGCGATCACAAGGTGACATCGGAGCTGTTCGCCAAGGCGAAGGCGCTGTTCGGGCCGAGCAAGCTCATCGACCTGGTGCTGCTGATGGGCAACTATGCCGGAACCGCAGCGCTGCTTACCGCGGTCGATATGCAGCTGCATCCGGGCAAGACGCCGCTGCTGCCTATCCCGTAAGCGAGGCTAAGCCGGTCCGCACCCGCGCTTCGTGGAAGCGAGAACCACGAGAGTGGGCAGCCGCATGGGGCCCGCTCAGGCCGGCGGGTGCGCGCGGAAATACTCGTCATCCTCGGGTCGCTGCTTCCACTGGGCATTGCCGCGCCATTCGAAATGGCGGCTCGACATGTCGATCCCATAGCGCACGCGGAAGAGGAGCGTGCGGGCGGGGCCGTTGCTGTATTCATGCAGCTCGCCCGGTGGGTGCACCACGAACGAGCCCGGCACCACATCGATGGTCTCCCGCGGGGTGCGCATCTTTCCGCCGCCCTCGAAGCAAAAATAAATCTCGGTCGCATGCGGATGGCAGTGATTGGGGCTGATCTGGCCCGGCTCCCAGCACGCGACCGTGACGTCACCCTCTCCGATGTTGCCGAGGATCTTCTCCACGTGGCGCTTGGGGTTCCACTCCTGCTCTTTTTTCAAATCGAAGACCTGCATGCGTTGACCTCCGCAGCTTGGGCGAGTTGAACGACTCAGAACCGATCTCATTATGCCACCGGTTGAAGCTAACTTGGATCTCCAAACCGGGTCAAACGAATGGGGATCGCGGGGGCGCCGCAGCTTGATTCGGTCGCAAGGGCCGTTAGCCTTTATAGACTCGCCTCCTCCGATTCGCGCCGCGAATCTCGCGATTTGATCATGCGCGCCCGATCACAACCGTTCCTGCCCCTGGAGTTGCCCAACCCCGCCGAGGAGTGGGCGCAGCGTTTGTTGGAAGCGCTCAACGATCCAAATCGGCATTCGGGATTCCTGCCGCTCGCCGAAGACGCGGTCGCGGCGTGCCCCGGCAACGGACCGGTTTTATCGCTCGCCGCCACAGCGGCATTGCTGGATCGCCAGCCGGACAGGGCGCTCGTGTTCCTGAAACGATTCTGCAAGCGCTACAAACCGAGAGCGACCGAGCATTTGCTCATGGCCTTCGCGCTGTTCCAGAAGAACAACCGCGCCGCTGCTCGCGAGCTCCTGACCGCCCATAGGCTCACTCAATGGCCGGATGCCTTCCAGGCTCTCCCGGTCGGCCAAGCCCGGTTTCGGTGGTTGGCGGACAATCTCGATGCCATCATTGAACGCGGAGACCGGCATGCCCGCCGGGAATGGCCAAAGCCGGAGAGGAAGAGGAAAAACCCGAAGCAGCAAGCCCGAAAGGCCGTTCGCGTCAAGCAAGCGGTGCCCACTTCGGTGCCGAGTGCACCCGCACTGCCGCCGCCGTTGCCGGAGATCGACATCGACATTGCGTTCAGAGCGGAGATCGATCTTGCGCCGCTGATCTCAGCATGCGCGCATCGGCCGGAACAGGAGGGCCGCTGGTGGCGACTGCGCGAGCGCTTCGCCCATCTCGGGCTGGCACAGGGCTTCGACGAGCTTCTCTGCCTGCCGCACCTCGTCGGCGTCGAGCCGCTGACACACCAGATCGAGAGCGTGCGCAAGGTTCTCAAGCAATTTCACGGCCGCGTGCTGCTGGCCGACGAGGTCGGCCTCGGCAAGACAATCGAGGCCGGCATGGTGGCCAAGGAATATGTTACGCGAGGCATGATCGAGCGCATCCTGGTGCTCACGCCGGCAGCGCTGGTTGGGCAGTGGCGGGAAGAGCTGGAGACGAAATTTGCCCTGCCCTGCGCGACGACGCAGGAAGAATCGCTGCGCGATGATCCTGATGACTTCTGGAAGCAGAAGCGCATCATCGCATCCATTTCCGTCGCCCGCCGGAGGGAGCATGCGGAGCACTTGCTTGCAAGCAATTTCGACCTGGTCATCGTCGACGAAGCCCATCACCTGCGTGATCGATCCAGCCAGAGCTGGAAGCTAGTCGACGCGCTCAACAAGCGCTTTCTGTTGCTGCTCTCGGCCACGCCGGTACAGAACGACCTGATCGAGCTTTACAACCTGCTCACGTTGCTCAAGCCGGGCATTTTCAAGACGCAAAAGGAATTTCGCTCGGCTTACATGACCCCCGGTCACCCTCGCCGGCCGGCGAACCCGCAGCGCCTGCGCGAGCTGATGCGCGGCGCGATGATCCGCAACACGCGCGCGGTCGTCGCGCTCAAGCTGCCGCGCCGGCATGCGGTCACGATCAAAGCAGACGGCGCGGAGGGAGAAGCCGAGGCATACGCTGAGCTCGCGGCCGCCGTGCGTCGGCTTGCGGCTACGGGCAGTCGCCATGGGTTCGCGCTGCAACACCTTTTGAGCGCGGCGGGATCTTCCCCGTCCGCGGCCGCGGGCGCGCTGGCGCGATTCGCGGCGCGCCATCATGAAGATCCATGCTGGCAGGCATTGGCGGACCGTTGGGCGCGTATCTCCACGGGCGGGAAGGAGGCGGCGCTCCTCGATCTCCTGCGGCGAAACCCCGTGGAGAAGAAGCTTGTCTTCGTGCACTCACGCGAGACCCTTGCCTGCATAGGCGATCTGCTCGCTCGCAATAGCCTCGATTTCACATGCTTCCATGGGAGCATGACCGGGCCAAAGAAGGATGAGGCCATCGAGGAGTTTCGCGAGCGAGTGCCGGTGCTGCTCTCCACGGAATCCGGCGGCGAAGGGCGGAACATCCAGTTTTGCAACACGCTGATCAATTTCGATGTGCCCTGGAATCCCATGGCCATCGAGCAACGCATTGGCCGCATCGATCGTATCGGACAAGGCCGTGAGGTCTTTATTTTCAATCTGGTGACACGCGGGACTCTGGAGGAGCAGGTGCTTACCCTGCTCGATGAGAAGATCTCCATGTTCGAGCTGGTAGTGGGCGAAGTCGGTGCGATACTCGGCGGCCTGGAGGAGGAAGGGGATTTTGCGAACCTCGTGTTGGACGCATGGCTGAACGCGACGGAGAACGGTCGTGCGGAAGCTTTCGATCTGCTGGGCCGCAAGCTCGATGAGGCGCAGTCGCGACACGAAAGCGCCAAGACGCTGGACGAGGCGCTGTTCGGGCAGGAATTCGAGACAGCGTGAGGAGCGGGAATGGGAGCGCTGCGCGATTTCGTTGCCGACGTGCTGGAGATCGAAGGTGCCGCTGTAGAGCCGGTCGATCCGGATGGCCTGGACATACTCGCACCCAAGCCGTTGCGATCGTCCATGGGATGGCCGGAGTTCATCCGCCTCGGCTTCGGAGCCGTGCTCCCAAGCAGCGCGACGCCGGTCGGATTTGAAGGCGAATGGCTCGATCGGTTCGGCGCGCTTCTTCACGACCGCGGCCGGTGGGCCGAGCGACAGCTCTCGCTCGCCTCGCCGGTTCCGCCTCCGAGCGACCCAGAACACCTGCTCGATCGCGCTTTCGATCTGCCCAACGCGATTTGGCGATGCCGCGGCGCAGCACCGGGCTGGGCCCGCTGTCTCCTGCTCCTGTTTCGTTACACCGCCGTGTCGGACGACAAGCGCGAGGGTCTGGTGTGGCTCGGCTTCAATCAAAGCACGGGCGCAGTGCTCGAGGATCTGCTGCCTCGGCTGTTTCCTCTTTTCCTCGGAGAGCAGCGCGAGTGGCGAGAGCCGGACCCCGGTGTTCGGCATGCGGCAGGCAACCGATGGGATGCGGCGAGCTTGCAAGCACGCATTTCCCCGCTTCTCGAAAACAAGGTGCGGCGGGAGCTCGAGCCGTTTCTGCGCGGCATGCGCCGACGGCTGGACCGCGATCGCGGGCGCATCCACGAATATCATCAAGACTTGCGGCTGAGCGCGCTGAAGCGGTTGTCGGCGCTCGCCGGAGCTGCAAGTGAGAAGGCGGAAGCCGAGCGCAGGCGCGAGACCCTCCGGGTGGCGGCGATCGAGCGAGAATACGCCGCCAAGATCGAGGACTTGCGCCATAACTACGCACTGCGCGTGACGGTCAACTGGATCCAGGCGCTCGAAATATTCGCGCCGGTCCATCGCTACGAGGTGCTGATCAAACGCCGCAAGGGCGAGAGAATCGTGCGACTCGACTGGCACGCAGCAGTTCGCTCGCCTGAACTGCCGCTTTGCGAGTCCGGGCTCGGTGTTGATCGCATGCGGCTCGTCTGCGACGAGCGTCTTCACCTCACCGACCCGGCCAGCCAAGCGCCCTGCCCTTCCTGCGGCAAAGTTTGGTGCCGTGCCTGTGAGCCGACGAAGTGCCCGCGTTGTGGAACGACGGCCACGGTCCACCGTCGAGAAGGACAACTGCAATGAGCAAAGAAGTGCGCATCCCGGAGCATCTTAAACCCTGGATCGAAGCGCGCAGGCGGTTTCGACTGTCGCATATGCATATCCAAATGGCGCGCGAGCTCGGCATGAACCCGAAGAAACTCGGCAAGCTAGCGAACCATCACCAGGAGTCGTGGAAGGCACCGCTGCCGATTTTTATCGAAAGGATCTATTTCAAGCGGTTCGGAAAAGAGCACCCCGATGAGGTATTAACGATAAGGCAGGTCGTAGAAAAGCAGCAGGCCAAAAAACGCGCCAAGAAGCTCAAGAAGCTCGCACGAAAAGCAGCGAGATTGGCAGAGTTCCAAGATAGCGCGTCTGACCAGCCCGAAACAGTAACGGCGCGGGCGGAACTGTGCCCGGAACCGGTCAGCGCAGCGCAACAAGGCGTATGAGCTTGCCTAACCCGTCCGGTTGATCGAGCGACCACGCTGCATCGATCACCCGATCGGCGTCGCACCTGGGGCATCCTATCGCCGCGAGATCCCGCAGCTTCCGCGCGATCGCAGCATCGGTCATCGGCAGCGCAAGGCTGCCGCGCGCATGCTTCACCTCGGAGGTGAACACTTTCTCGCCGGTCGTGCTCACGCTCACGCGCGCTGCTCCGACCGGCATGGCGGGGTCGATCTCGGCGTGCACCCGCGCGCGAAAGCCGGCAACCGCCGGGTCCATCACCAGAGGCTCCGAGAATTCACGCACGCCTGCCGCGCCGAACAGAAATACCGCGGCAACGCTGTGATGGATGCTGATCTTGGCATCCCGCTCGTTGCCGACCGGACGATCCGCGCGGGCGAGCAGGAGAGGATGTCCAGCCACAGTGACGGCCTCGATATCGGCAGCAGCAAGCGCATGGGTTTTGCGCAGATCGAAGCAGGCATCGATCACGGGATGCAGCACAATCCCGCAGGGATAAGGTTTGTAGGTATTCTTGGCGATCTCCCAGGTTTCCCCGAGCCCATCGAGAAGGCACTCGCGTTTGAGCTCGTCACCGAACGCATGCGACCACCCCTGCGGCCCTTCGATGGCCTGGGGCGCCGCCGTGCATCCAAGTTCTGCTGCGAGCGCGGCGAGCAGCCCATTGCGCGCAGCGTTGCCGATGCCGAAGTTCTTTGCATCCGTGGCAAGGCTCTCCACCAGCCCGGCGGACTGGCTCGCGGCAATCCCGATCGCATGCGCGATTCGGGCCGCATCGAGACCGAGCAGCTTGGCGCAGGCGGCGGCCGCGCCGAAGACACCGCAGGTCGCCGTGATGTGGAGGCCACGGGCGTAATGACCGGGCGAGACCGCATTGCCGAGACGGCACGCGACCTCGACGCCGAGCACGAACGCATGCAGCAGATCCGGCCCTGAGAGACCGCGCTCTTCCGCAAGAGCAAAGAGCGGCGGAGCAACGGGCGCGCTCGGATGGATCACCGTGTCGAGATGGGTGTCATCGAAATCGAGCAGGTTGCCGCTGATCGCATTCACGAAGGCGGCATTCAGGATATCGAGGCGCTCGGAGCGTCCGAAGAGTGTTGCGCGGGGCGGACCAGCAACCCCGGCGACAAGGCGGACGAGGCGAGCGAGATCGGGGTGGCTCGCCGCGCCCAGCGAGGTGCCGATGACATTGAGGAGCGAACGCTTTGCTTCATGCCGAACGGCAGCGGGAATTTCGGTCCAGCGCGAGCGCGCGACGAAATTTCCCCAAGCCGTAGTGACGCTTTCGCTTGCGCTGGCACCACCTCCGGTATTGGGCCGTTGCATGATCCGATTCTCAGTTCGCCCAGCGACGCCGGCGCCAGTCGGCAATGATCGCCTGCGCGGCGTTGTGACCGGGCGCTCCCGTCACTCCGCCACCGGGGTGCGCGCCCGATCCGCAGTGATATAGCCCGCGCAGGGGCGAACGGTAATCGGCATAGCCAAGCGCGGGGCGCGCCCAAAACAACTGGTCCAGCGTAAGCGCGCCGTGGAAGATGTCGCCGCCGGTGAGCCCGAAGCGCTCCTCCAGATCGAGCGGGGTCAGGGCCTGGCGGCCGAGAACGCTGGCCTTGAATCCGGGCGCATAGCGTTCGACCGTTTCGATCATCAGGTCGGCGACTACTTCCCGACGATCGTTCCAGGAAACGCCTCCCGGCAGTTGCGGGGCGACATGCTGGCAGAACAGGCTTGCGACATGGGCCCCCGTTGGGGCGAGCGTGTCGTCGAGAGTGGACGCAATGAGCATCTCGATGATGGGTTCGCGGCTCCATCCATGCGTACGCGCATCGCAGAATGCGCGGTCCATGTAGGCAAGGCTCGGGGCGAGAATAATACCGGCGGTGTGATGGTCCTCGATCGCGCGGCCGGGGCGCGCGCTAAAGCTCGGCAGCTGCGAGAGCGCGACATTCATGCGGAACGTCCCGGACCCGCAGCGCCAGCCGCGCATGCGACGCAGGAAGGCGGCCGGGAGGACGCTGTCGGGGACAAGCGAGGTGTAGAGCAGCTTCGGGTTGAGGTTGGCGGCGACCATCTTGGCGCGAATGACCTCTCCGCTCTTAAGCACGACGCCCCCTGCCCGAGCTTTCTCCACCACAACTTCCCGCACCGGCGCGTCTGTCCTGATCTCCACGCCGAATCTCCTCGCAGCGCGTGCCATCGCGTCGCTGATGGCTCCCATGCCGCCGATGGCATGGCCCCACGCGCGTTTTTTTCCGTTCACCTCGCCGAAGGCGTGATGCAGCAGCACATAGGCCGTTCCAGGCGTGTAAGGGCTGGCGTAGTTGCCGACGATGGAATCGAAGCCGAACAGTGCTTTCACCAGATCGCCTTCGAACCAGTCGTCGAGATAATCCCCCGCCGATCTGGCGAACAGATCGAGCAGCGCGCTCAGAGATTCCGTGGACAGCCGGCGAATCCTGTTGCCGAGCCGGCCTGCTTTCAGTAATTCGCGCAGGGATTTGAGGCTCAGACCGCGCGTGAGGTTGGGCGGCGCTTGCAGAACGAATTCGCGCAGGAGGGCAGCGGCAGTATCGAGCTCGCGCTCGAACGCATCATATCGTTCCGCATCGATCCGGCTGTGCTTCGCCACCTCGGCTCGCGTGCGACCCTCGGAGACAAGGAGGTAGCGGCCATCCAAGGCGGGGACAAAATTTTGCGCGCGCCGCTCGACGATCTTCAGCCCGTGCGCAGCGAGATCAAGATCGGCAATCACTTTCGGGTTGAGCAGGCTCACCGTGTAGGCCGCGGTGGAGTTGCGGAAGCCGGGCAGGAACTCTTCCGTGACGGCCGCGCCGCCGACGATGTGTCTGCGCTCCAGGACTTTGACCTTGAGCCCCGCCATGCCGAGATAGGCGGCACAGGTGAGCCCGTTGTGACCCGCACCGATGATGATGACGTCGTAGGCCTGCATAGCTCTCGCTCAACCGCCACGCCGTACGCCGAAAAGCAGCCGCTGCATCATGACGGGTATCGCTTCCGCCCGGCATGATCCATCCGCGCTGACAGTCCCATGCCTGCGAAAATCGCTCCCTCACGGCACCTGCGGATCGGCAGATCAAAATCCGGCCTGGGCCTCTTCGCCCGCGTGCCCATCCGCAAGGGCCAGTTTATCGTGCGCTACAGCGGCAGGAAGATCGACACCGAGACTGCCGACGACCTTGGTAACCGCTATCTCTTTGAGATCAACTCGCGCTGGACCATCGATGGCGCCACCCGCAGGAACCGGGCGCGCTACATCAACCACTCGTGCCGGCCCAATGCCGAGGTTTATTTCGTCAGGCATGCGATCAAGATCCGCGCGATCAGGAACATCAAGCCAGGGGACGAGATCACCTATCACTACGGCCGCAATTACATCGATGCCTTCATCAAGCCGGTCGGCTGCAGGTGCCTGGCATGCGCGCGCAAGCGGGCCAAGGAGCGAGCCGAACGCCGCGCAAGGTTGCGCAGACGCGCTGCCAGAGAACGCGCGAAACAACATCGTTAGCATAGCGCTACCGCGTCGTAGGGGCGGGTTTCAAACCCGCCCCTACGCGCCGGAGCTCGGGATCACCATGGGAGCCCGCTGCCGTCGTAGCTGAAGAATTTACCGGAATCACCCGGCCCAAGCCGATCGAAGCGCTGTCGCATCGCCGCTACGCTCTCCTCCACGCGTAACGGCGCGCTCGCTCCGCCCATGTCCGTCCTCACCCACCCGGGATGAACCACCACGCAGGTGATGCCGTGTGCAAGGTCGGCAGCGACGCTGCGCATCGCCATGTTCACGGCCGCTTTCGACGTGCAATAGGCAAGCAAGCCCCCGGATGTATTCTCCGCAAGCGAGCCCATCCCGCTGGTAATGGTAGCGCCGCGTCACCTGATTGCGGTGTCGTAATATCGCAAATCATAGTAGCGAGCGGGGTCGCTGAGCGTCTTCTTCGGCTGGCCGTATTCGCCGCGCAGCTCCAGGACCTTGCGTATTCCTTCAATATCGAGCTGTGCCTTTGCAGCAATTCCCCGAGGGCCCACGAAATTCGCGTAGGTCCCTGCCGCGATTTCCGGCGTCATGTGTGCAAGCGACTTGTGCAGGATCGCAATCGCTTCTTCCTTGTTCCTCGGATCGCGCAGCCACTCGACCGCTGTCACGTAAGTCCTGATAAAAGCCAGCAGCTTGTCCTCATTGGCCGCGGCCCATGCCCGACGCGTGGTCGCCACCGATTCCTCATAGCGTCCATAAATGTCCTTGGCGTACTGTAGAACATGAAAACCGTCCGCACTGGCGATTAGATCGAACGGCGACGTCAGCATTGCAGCAGCATATCTGCGCTCGCGCATGCCTTGCCAGCGCGCCAGTGTACCTCCGGCTGATTCGACCTTGTAATCGCCCAGTTGCAGGCCATTGCGCTTGAGCAGGTCGAACAGCACGAAAGCGTAACCCGTCGTCAAAGCATCAACTGCGAGCGTCTTGCCTTCAAGCTCGGCGTACGTCTTGATTTCGGGAACGGTGACCAAGGCCGGCATGCTCGGGCTGCCGCCCATGAACATGAAAAGATCGGGTTGTCCCGAGACAGGCGCTTCGCCCTGCCCCTCCAGGTAGGCGATTACATTGTCCGCAGCCGTCATGGCGATGTCGAACTTGCCCGCGATGAGACTGGTCATCTGGAAGACCGAGCTCGGTGTCGGCGATAGTGTCACCTCGATACGGTTCTGCGCGAAGTAGCCCTTCTCCTGCGCTATCCTGATCGGCCAGTTGCCTGTGCCCGGAAATGCGATGACAGAGACCGGCTGAGCGTCCTGGGCAAATACTTCCGACGCTGCAAGTGTTGCGCCCGTGGTTACGAAAACCACCGCCGCCACTGCGCTAGATGTGTTGCATCGGTCACGCATGGCCCACTCTGTGTCTCCGACATCTCATTCACTCAGCCGGTCGCGGCTCCTCTTTCGAGGCGCTCGGCGTGGCGCTTTGCACCCGTCCGCCTTTTCAACTCGACGATCAACCGACCCCTACCGCATGCAGGGGTTGCTGGGATACCCTGATGCGAGAACTTCCAATAGGCGCGAGGATCGTCATGAAATTCCCCCGTCGCAAGTTCCTGCAGCTCGCCACGGGCGCCGCCGCGCTCCCCGCGCTCTCGCCCATTGCAGGGGCGCAGACCTACCCGTCTCGGCCGGTGAGCTTGATCGTCTTCGTCCCCGCCGGCGGCACGCCCGATATCATTGCGCGCATCATTGGCCAATCCCTGTTGCAGCGGCTGGGACAGTCGGTGGTCATCGACAACCGGCCCGGCGGCGGCGGCAATGTGGCGCTGCAAGCCGTCGCGCGTGCGGCGCCCGACGGGTACACGCTTCTGCTTGCCGCATCCCCGCACGCGATCAACGTGACGCTTTATGAGAAAAGCCCGGTCACGCTCACCCATGACATCGTTCCGGTCGCGAGCATCAACCAGGATTCCTTCGTCCTCCTGGTCAATCCGTCATTCCCCGCCAAAACCGTCGGCGAGTTCATCAACTATGCCAAGGCCAACCCTGGCAAGATCAACCTGGCCTCGGCCGGCACCGGAAACTTGACCCATCTCTGCGGCGAGCTGCTGCGGATGATGACCGGCATTGACGTGGTGCACGTGCCCTATCGCGGCACACCGGCGGCGCAGGCGGCCCTCCTCGCAGGCGAGGTGCAGGCCTTCTTCGATGCCGTTGGCTCCTCGGTATCGCATATTCAGGCCGGTTCATTGCGTGCGCTTGGAGTCACCGCAACCGCGCGCCTCAGTCTTCTGCCGGATATTCCGCTGATCGGCGATACTGTCCCAGGCTACGCCGTTACCGGATGGCTCGGCGTCGGCGCTCCCAAGGGAACCCCGGCGGTGATCATCGAGCGACTGAACCAGGAAATCAACGCTACGCTGGCCGATCCAACGGTGAGAGCGCGGATGGCTGAGATCGGCAGCGAGCCTCTTGCCGGGTCCCCCGCCGAGTTCGCCGAGCTCATCGCGAAGGAAAGCCAAAAGTGGTCCGAGGTGGTGAAGTTCGCCGGCCTCAAAGCGGATTAGGTGTATTCGCAAACCACCAGTTTGCCCATGGCAAGCGACTGTCCCCCCGTCGCCTACGATCGGCCGCCGAGCCACGCGGGAATGATCGCCGAGAAGGACGTTGCCGTAGCAATGCGCGACGGCGTCAATCTGTCCGTCGACATCTACCGGCCCGATGCGAGCGAGAGGTTTTCCGCACTGCTCGCCTTCTCGGTCTACAACAAGGATCTGCAGGGCCCGAATTTGGCAAACGCGCTACCGCCCCAGCCGGCATGGTCCTCGCTGTGGGCTGGGCTCCTGGAAGCGGGCGATACGAAATTCTTCGTTTCGCGCGGCTATGTCCACGTCATCGGCTCGCCGCGCGGCGTCGGCAAGTCCGACAGCAGCAGCGCATCGCGCTTGTGGGACAGCTACGACCTGATCGAATGGATCGCGCAGCAGCGCTGGTGCGACGGCAATGTCGGCATGGTCGGCATTTCCGGGTTCGGCGCCGAGCAACTGCATGTCGCGCGGCAGAATCCGCCGCATCTCAAGGCGATCTTCCCGTTCGACCCGCGCGGCGCCTACGGAATGATGGGCAGCTTCCGCGAGGAATATCCCGGCGGCGTGCTGCATCTCTTTCGTTACCTGATCATGCATTTCGCCGCCATGCATGGCACCCGCGGCAAGCCCGCACCGCTGCCGCCCGAGCGCGAGGCGCTGTGGCAGGAGGCGATGAACAATCTCGATTACAAAATGTATCCGCACGTCTACAACGTGCTCACGCAAAAGGGGCAGCACATGCCGCCCTACTTTCAGCTGCTGATCGACCCCTATGACGACGAAGCGGCGGTCGAGGCAGCGGAGAAGAGCCTGGCTAATATCAAGGTGCCGACCTATACCGGCTCGGGCTGGTACGCCTACACCTACAAGACCCACCTCAATGGTGCGCAGAGCTATTTCGAGAAGATTTCGGCTCCGAAGAAGCTGATGCTCGCCGGGCCCGTTCATCTGGAGCGGCCCTTCCACACCCTGCACCGGGAGATCCTGCGCTGGCACGATCACTGGCTCAAGAACATCAACACCGGCATCATGGACGAGCCGCCGGTGCAATACTGGCTCATGGGCGCCAACGAATGGCGCAGCGCAGCTGATTGGCCGCTGCCGGAAACCGCGTGGACCAAGTTCTATCTCAACAGCTGGGAGCGGCTTGCGGCCCGCCCGTTCACGCCATCGAGCGTCGAGGACGAGCTGCCGCCCGATGCGTTCGTGCAGATGCCCCCGACGCAAAGCAACGTTGTGGAGAAGCTTCGTTACCTTACCGATCCGCTGCCGGCCGACCTCCTGGTCGCGGGGCCGGCCGTGCTCAACCTGTTTGCTTCCATCGACCAGGACGACACCAACTGGATCATTGCGCTCAAGGATGTCGGACCGGACGTCTCGGTGCGATCAGTGCGGGACGGCGAGCGCGAGATCCCGCAGAACCTCGCTGAACGCGAGCTCACGCGCGGATGGCTCAAGGCGTCGCACCGCGCAATCGATCCAAAGCGGTCGAAGCCATGGCGCCCGTGGCATCCCTTGACGCGGGCAGCGCAAAGGAAGGTCGTGCCCGGCGAGATCAACGAATACGCCATCGAGATACTCGCGACCGCAAATCTCTTCCGGCGCGGCCATCGCATTTGTGTCGAGATCGCCTGCGCGGATATGCCGACCGGCGTGGCCGGCGCCACCAATGCCGAATACGTCCCCAATCACATCGTCAGCAGCCGGACCACGCTGCACAAGATCTATCACGACGCAAAACGCCCTTCGCATCTGCTGCTGCCCATCATTCCGCCAGCGTAGGGTGGGGTTAGCCAGCACAAGTCGGCTGTCGCCAGCCGACTTGTACGACTAACCCACCCTACGTATCAGCTCGACCTGCGCGCTGCATCGCGAGCTCCTCTTTCAGATTATCGAGATCGCGGAAGATCGAGGCAACCGCCAGCACCTTTCCGTTGCGGCGATAACGTACAAGACAATCGCGGGACTTGATGTCACCATCGATCGCGAGGTCGTCCCATGTCTGGGCATGACCGATGTAATTGATGGGAACGTCGTAGTGCTGGCTCCAGAAGAATGGCACATCGCAAAAGCGTTCGCGCTGTCCAAGGATGTTGCGGGCAGCGGTCTGGCCCTGCCGCTCGGCCACAACCCAATGCTCGATGCGAAGATGCTCTCCGGTATGTGGATCCGGCCAGCGTGCGATGTCGCCCGCGGCAAACACGCCGGGCTCGCTGGTTTCGAGGTACTCATCGACAGCAACGCCGCGGTCGATCTTCAATCCGGCGTCCTGGGCAAGCTCCATGCGCGGCCGCACCCCGGCGCCGATGACAACGAGATCGGCGGGCAACCTTGCCCCGCCTTGGAGCTGGACGTTCCGCTCGTCGATGGCTGAGGCGGTTTGTTCCAGATGGAATATGACACCGTGCTCCTCGTGAAAGGCGCGTATGAAGTCGCCATACTCGCGACCGAGCACGCGTTCCAACGGCCGCCCCTCAGGCGCCACGACATGGACCTCGATCTCGCGTGCCCGCAACGAGGCGGCAACTTCAAGCCCGATGAAGCTCGCGCCCAGCACCACCGCACGCCGTGCCGCTTTTGCCGTGGCAATGATCGCCCGCGAATCGGCAAGCGAGCGCAGCAGATGGACATGCGACCGGTTCGCGCCGGGGATATCCAGGCGAACCGGCTCGGCGCCGGTCGCGAGCAACAGCTTGTCGAAAGCGATGCTTTGTCCATCCGCCAGCGATAGCTGCCGCGCTTCCAGGTCAATGCCGCTAACCCGGGCGCGAAGTCGAAGATCTATCTCCTGGTCCTTGTAAAACTCTGCCGGTCGCAACGGCATCCATTCCTCCGGGGCGTTGCCGGCAAGGTAGTCCTTGGAGCAATTGGGCCGGTCATATGGAGCCGAGTCATCGGCGCTCAGCATCATCAGGCTGCCGGCAAACCCTTCGCGGCGGAGCATTTCGACTGCGGCAAACCCTGCGGCGCCTCCGCCGACAATCACGACCCGGCCGGGTTGTCCGGTTGCGGCCCGAGGCCGGGCGAGCACGCGCGGCTGCGCTCGCTCTATTTTCTCGCGCACGAAGGCTTTGCCGTCGCGTTTCTCGACCCGCCAGCACGGCAACGGATTGAACGCGGGGGCAGCGAGCGCTTCGCCGGTGCGCAGGCTGAAGCAGGCATGGTGCCACGGACAGCGCACGGTCTCGTCGACGAGCAATCCCTCTGCGAGGGGGCCACCGTAATGGGAGCAGGTCGATCCGATCGCGAGCAGCTCATCGCCGCGACGGGCAAGCAGCACGGCATCATCACCCACGTGCCCCGCCACCATGCTTCCATCGGAAATATCCCCGAGCGGAACACCCGCGGCCAGGTCAGGTCCTTTCGGCTTGGATTGCTCGGAACTCATAGCGACCTCCTCGGGAACTCATCTTCGCGGTCGATTTCCCGGCTTTCAGCCAGCAGGCGAGCGTCGGCCCGCTGATCCCTGCACCCGAGATCAGTACGGTTTTATTATACATACTTGCCGCCTAGCGGCGTGGCAGTCAAAGTAAGAGTCAGGATCGGGTAAATCAGCGCCCGCCCTTTCATGTTGTTCGCTTTCTCCAGCTCGCGTCATACCATCCAGTCGCCGCGTACTCTGGCCAACGCCAGAAATCGAACCCGGAAATAGATGAGCGGCGCTGTCAATTTCGACAAATCCAGTTGCAAGCATGAATTGCACGGTACGTAGAAGCGCTAATCGGATCGCGCGGCGAACAGAGATAGAAGACACAGGCGGAGAAACGCCACAAACTCTTGAGGTGCAAGATTACCAAACCGTAAGATTACAACATCGTGAACTGGGGATCGTTGCCCCACTTTCGTCAATTCATCTAATCAAGGCGTTGGCCATCTGAGGCAACGGCAAAAGCCCAGCCCCATGTTTGTTCTTGAATGATCCGCCGGAATCGAGGTGACATGACGCGCACAGTCGACGAATTTGCAACGAAAGTTCCCGAAGTCACTCTCGCGTTCTGGATCATTAAGATTGCCGCGACTACTCTCGGGGAGACGGGCGGCGACTTGGTTACGATGACACTGAATTGGGGCTACCTGGACGGCACCGCCATCTTTTTTTTATGTCTCCTGGTTGTGTTTGTCGGCTTGCAAGTCGTGGCGAAAAGGTTCCATCCGTTTTTATATTGGGCAACCATCGTAGCGTCCACGACATTTGGTACCACGATGGCGGACTTTGCCGACCGATCGCTCGGTATAGGCTACACGGGCGGTTCTGCCCTCTTGCTCGGATTGCTCCTCGCCACATTGGCGCTCTGGCGCTGGTCGCTTGGAAGCATCTCAGTCGAGACCGTTTATACGGCAAAGACCGAGGCCTTCTATTGGGCGGCCATCACCTTTTCACAAACGCTCGGAACTGCGCTGGGTGACTGGATGGCCGACACGACAGGGCTCGGATACCTAGGCGGAGCGGCCGTATTCGGCGTCGGACTTGCATTGTTAGCTGCTGCATATTACTGGACCGCCGTGTCACGAGTATTCCTGTTCTGGGCCGCATTCATCCTCACGAGGCCGCTTGGAGCGACGGTAGGCGATCTGCTGGATAAGCCGCATTCTCATGGCGGGCTCGCCTTGAGCCGCCCTCTTGCCTCGGCTGTCATCGCAGCGTTCATCGTAGGATGCATCCTGCTGTTGCCCCAACGGGCAGGCACGCATCGATTCGCGTCGCAAGCCGCAGGATGAACCCGCTACGCTGCGCCTCCAACAAGGTGATTGAGCGACGCAACGAGGAGAATGCGACGCCGGTGCCCTGTCTTTGCGTGCCCCATGACGTAGCAGCTGTGGGGCGTTCTGCCGTCGTCGAAGACGAGGTTGAGAAGCGGCGAACGCACCACTTTCGGACGAGAGATGGCGGTGCTAAAGTCGTCCATCACTCGCCAGGATGTTGCATTGTCATTTTGGCAACGCTTCATCCACTGGGTGTATCGGTGAGGAAACAATGCCAAAGGAGAAAGTGATGCACAGGAGGATGCTAACATTGGCGCTGACATCGTTTGCGCTGTTGTCAGCCACAGTCTTTGCTATCGCCCAGCAATCCGGCACCGCGACCGAAGCCAAGGCCATGTTCGATCGCGCCGTCACCGCGCTCAAGGCCAACGAGGCTGCCGCGCTTGCAGCATTCAATGACAAGAACAACAAGGACTATCACGACCGCGATCTCTACGTGTTTTGCTACAAAATGAACGACGGAATATTCACAGCACACGTGAATCAAGCCATGATGGGAAAAGATGTCCGCACCATCAAATCAGGAGACGACCCTCTCGGACAAAGGATCTTCGACACGATCAAGAATGCGACGGAAGGAACCGTCAGCACAGTAGATTATAAATTCCCGAAGCCGGGAACGACCGAGCCGTTGCCAAAGGAATCCTACGTCACTCGCATCCGCAACGAGGGCTGCGGCGTCGGCTATTACAAATAGTCCGGGCGACGCTTCGCGGCACCGGCTGATTGGGTAACCCGGAGGCGGCAAAAAAGCTCGCTCACCGATGCCCTCGACCTGCGTCCTGATTTGACACCCGCCTGGCTGAGGGCTCATCCGTTCTCAGCCGAGGCGGCCACCTATGTAGCCTTAGCAACCCTGTGTATTGCGGTCGAGAAGACCTCTCCGCACGCTCGCCAAACAAGCTCCGAATCAGATAAGAACACTGCGAAACGACAATTGGGAGGATCAATAGCGCCCTCGGAATCATGATGGAGCAGTCGGGACCGCTCCCGCCGCCAGTGCAATTAAGAGCGGTTCCTGCATATTAGGAGGCCGCAATGATTCGAACAATGCTTGCGTTGTTTGTCCTGTGCATTCCTGCTCTGGCGCGAGACAACGGCCAGTACAACAACGTCTCGCCCGAAGTCCGCCAATGGTTCCGAGCGCAGAAATCGCCGAAGACCGGAGGCCTGTGCTGCAACGAAGCCGACGGGACCTACGCCGAAGAGGATATTCGAAACGGCGTCTACTGGACCCGCTTTGAGGTCACCAAGGGCGAATGGATTCCCGTCCCCGCCGAAGTGATCATCAAAGACGCTAACCGCAACGGCGCTCCCGTTGCGTGGTGGTACTTCCAAGACGGCAAGGTGCAGATCCGCTGCTACGCGCCTGGTGGAGGTGTCTGATCAAGCGGTTGACTGTCGCACCGGACGGCCACACGCTTGAGCAGCAACGGGACCCTCCGGCTGCGGGGCTGGTTTGAGGACGAAAGAGGCCCCCTGTTCACATGCACCTGGTAGTGATCCCGGTCGCTGAGATCGAGCGGCGGCGCAGGCTGCGGACCCACATTGGAAGCGCGCATGATCCCGGCCGCATCGATGATCGCGACCTGAACGATGATCTCGCTCAGCACATCGGTTGTATTGGCAATGGTAGCAAAATCCGTGGAGTCCTTGCGGGTCTCGATGCTGCGCCGCAGATAGAGGAGCGCCTTGTCGATCTCCCCGATCGAACGCAGCACGTTCTCCTCGAACACCATCGGAAAATTGTGGTTGCCCCGTTCCGCCTCCTTCAGATCGGTCTGCACGTCTTCGGAATATTTCAGGATCACGCCTGCCAGCGGCCACTGGGTCCCGGATCTTCCCTCGCGCGGGCATGCCCGCGCTCGCTCGTCCGGAACAGGCGATTGCTGGTGCGTGTAGGGGCGGGTTTCAAACCCGCCCCCTGCGCGCCGGCGCGCTCCATCGGCTACGTCGGGGCAAGCCGGGTGCCGGGCCGCAGGACCAGCCAGAGCACGATGGTTACATTGAGCAGATTCCAGAAGAGCCCGTTGAGGAACGCCGCGCGATAGGAACCGGTGAAATCAAAGATCATGCCGGACATCCATCCGCCAAGGGCCATGCCGAGGAGCGTCGCCATCAGCACAATTCCAAGTCGCGTCCCGGCCTCGCGCGCGGGGAAATAGTCCCGCACGAGCACGGCATACATCGGCACGATCCCACCCTGGAACAGCCCGAACAGCGCCGAGATCACGTAGAGCGAGGCCAGGCCGTCGAAGAGGAGATAGAGAAACAGCGCCAGCCCTTGCAGCGCCGAGCCGAGCAGCAGCGTCGCCGCGCCGCCGATGCGGTCAGCGACCAGTCCCGAGCCGATCCGGCTGACGAGCCCGCACGCCAACATCAGGGAAAGCATCTCGGCTCCGCGCGCAGCCCCATAACCGAGATCACCGCAATAGGCCACGATGGGAACCTGCGGCATCGCCATTGCGACGCAACAGCCGACGCCGGCAATGCACAACAGGATCTGCAACGCGTTGGACGAGAGGCCAAGCGCGGCCTGCTTGGGGAGGAAGCTTGAGCCGGCGAGCTCGATCGCCGGCGGGCGTCGCATGAACAGGAAAAGAAGCGGCAAGATCGAGAGGAAGCAGAACACGCCGACGCCGACATGCGTCGCGCGCCAACCCTCGCCCGCAACAAAGTGCTGCAGAACCGGTGGCCAGATCGCGCCGCCGAGGTAGTTGCCGCTGCCAGCAAGCGCAACCGCGATGCCGCGTCGGCGCGTAAACCACCGGGAAGCGTCCGCCATGATCGGGCCAAAGCCGGCGGACGTGCCGACCCCGATGAGGATGTGCATCAGCGCAAACACCATGAGAGACGGCGCAAGTCCCGCGCCGATGTAGCCCATTCCAATCAGCGTGGCGCCGCAGGCGAGCGGCGCCAGGATACCGAAGCGGTCGGAGAGGCGCCCCATCAACACGCCTCCCAATGCAAAGCCGACCATGGCGAGAGTGAACGGCAGCGAGGCATCGGCGCGCGCAACGCCGAAATCGGATTGCACCACCGGCAACACGACTGGTACCGACCACATGCCCACCGTGCCGATGGCTCCAATGGCGACGGAGGCGGCGAGCCGGTACCAGGCGTATGACGATTCAACCTCGATGACTGGATTGGGCTGGAGCATTTCCTCGAAAGCTTTTCATCGGGCGAGGCGCGACGTACTCGCCCTGTGTTCTTCTCTCGGCACGAACTTGGCCGCCGAGTCCGGCAAGGTCAAGCAACCAACGTGCATGCGTGGCAATCACCGTACCGTGGCCCGTAGGGCGGGTTAGCGGGCGATCTCGCCTTGGCGAGGTCGCCCGCGTAACCCGCCATGCTGCTCCGGCGGATTACGCTTGCGCTAATCCGCCCTACAAGATTTTATGCGCGAGGAGAGAGGTGCCACGATGTCCGAGATCAAGATTCTCAACCCCGACAGCCTGGGAAAACCGCTGGGGCAATATTCGCACATAACACGGGTGAAGGCTTCCGAGTTTCTCTACATTGCCGGCCAGGTGGCGACCGACAACGGCAAGCCCGTCGGTGCGAACGATTTCGAGGCGCAATGCCGGCAGGTGTTCGCCAACATCGAGGCCGCGCTCAAATCCCAGGGTGCGGGTTTCGCCAATATAGTCGAGTTCACCACCTATCTGGTGCATTCTCAGGATATTGCGAATTTCATGAGCTTTCGGTCGCGCGAATTCCCGCGCATGTTTCCGGGCGGCCAGTATCCGCCGAATACGTTGTTGATCGTCGACCGGCTCGTGCAGGAGAGTTTTCTGATCGAGGTACAGACCGTGGCCGCGCTGTGAGCAACATTCCTCCCCTGCCGCACACCTCCTGATCGGATTTCCCCCATGCCGGATAATCGCCTAGCGCCCGCACCCGACAGCGTGCACTGGGGCTTCTTTGATGCCCGCCTTGCGCCCCAGCTCACGATCAAGAGCGGAGAAAGCGTCACGATCTCGACCGTATCGGGCGCAGCCGAGATGATGCCAGGCGCGCCGCTGCGCGTGCCGCCGGCGCTCACCGCGATTCATGAGAAGGTCACGCGCAAGATGGTGCCGGGACACATCTGCACCGGTCCGGTCGCGATTGCAGGCGCGCGACCGGGACAGGTGCTCCAGGTCGATATCCAGGCGATCGAGCCCTTCTATGACTGGGGCTACAGCGCCGTGCGCCCGCTGGCGGGAGCGCTGCCGCATGACTTTGCGGAGAACCGCGTGTTTCACGTCGTGCTCGATCGCGAGCGCAAGAGCTGGGTGCTGCCCTGGGGTCAGCACGTTCCGCTTGCACCGTTCTTCGGCGTGATGGGCACGGCGCCGCCGCCGGCGTGGGGCACCGTCTCGACGCTGCCTCCACGCCAGAACGGCGGCAATCTCGACAACAAGGAGCTGGTGGCAGGCACGACGCTTTACCTGCCCATCTTCGTCGATGGCGCGCTGTTTTCCGTCGGGGATGGTCACGGCGTACAGGGCGATGGCGAAGTCTCGGTGAACGCCGTCGAGACCGGACTCACCGGCACATTCCGCCTGAGCGTGCGCGATGATCTTAAGCTCGAATGGCCGCTGGCGGAAACCCCCACCCACATGATCACCATGGCGTTCGACCCCGACCTCGACGATTGCGTCGTCATTGCGCTGCGCCAGATGCTCGACCTGATTTGCGCTCGCGCCGGGCTCGATCGCTACCAGGCCTATGCGCTTGCAAGCCTCGCCGCCGACCTGCGGGTCACGCAGGTGGTCAATGGCAACAAGGGCATCCACGTGATGCTGGAGAAGCGCTATCTGATTATGACGCGCTGACACGACGCGCTGACACGACCCCGCGCCGTCATTCCGGACGCGACGATTATAGGGGCGGGTTTGAAACCCGCCCCTACCAAAAGGTCTCTCGATCCGTAGGGACGAGATGGAGTGCCCAAAAATGCAACAGCATTTTTACAGTGCCCCGCATCGCCTCGCCCTGTTGCCCGCGTCTGCTGCTGCGCACATCCAGGCGACGCAATGCGCGCCCCTACGAAGGTTCTACACCACAGCGCGACCGCGCCAGCCCGAGATTCAGTCGCCGGCGAGCTTGATGATATCGGCGACTTTCTTGTCTTTCGGATCGACGATGACGATCTCGTCGTCGGCAATGAAGAACCGGTGCGTTTTCACCTGCGGCACCTTCGCGGCAACCTCGCTGGGCATGGGCTTGAGGTTAACGTTTTCAGAAACTGTATCACCGACCGCAGGATGAAAGTCGCCGCTCGACTGCGGCTTTACGTCCTTGATCAGCTCTTTGATGACGTGGCGTTGCTCCAGGGTGAGATTGAGCTTTGGCGCGGGAAGCACCGGCTGCAGCGCCGGTGTCTGCGCCAGAGCGCTCGACCCGATGCACCACAGGAGCAAGGCAAGCGCCACGGATGTCGCTGCGCGGGGCATCTCTTCCTCCGGTGTTCCGCAGGGGAACAGCTATGTCGGGGAATGGTTCCGCGCCACCGTTGCGTTTTGGCTTGTGTAGGGGCGGGTTTGAAACCCGCCCATACAGGTCGAGGGATTACCGTGCGCCGGCCGGCGGGGCGGTCCAGCCCTTGAAGTCGTCTTCCGTGACGCTCGGCAGCTTCTTGACGAACGCGACGAGCTTCCAAATCTCGTCGTCGGGCACGCCTGCGAGGCCGAAGCTCGGCATCCCGGTCATGTCGACGCCGTTCTTGATCACCCAGAACAAGTCCTGCGGCGAGAGCTCGTTGGCGATGTCCTTGAGATCGGGCGGATCCGGGCGCATGCCTTCGGCAAACTTGGCCCAATCCACGCCGGGGGCGCCGTGGCAATTCACGCAGCCGCGTTCGGAAAAGGCGCGGGCTCCGGCCTGCACCACGGCCGGATCGTTGAACGCGACCGGCGGAGTCTCCCGGCCGGCGTGCCGCTCGATCGAAGCCTGGCGAATATGCACCATCGCCCATGCGACCACGTTGGTCTCGCTGGTTGTGGCGGCGACACTGTAGAAGCCGCCGAAGAAGAAGACGGCGGCGGCGATGGCGAAAAGGATGGCAAGCGCGCCGATGATGGCAAGCAGGGTCTTCATGGGATCCATCTCCGGAGAAAGCCGGCGCGCGGATGTTAGCGTGAATTGTGCAAAAAGAAACCGCGGGCAGACCTGTCTCGCGCGCCATCCTGCGACAAGGTAGTTTGGGCCGTAGGTGGGCAAAGGCGTGCTCTTGCATGCCGTGCCCACGCGTGGCGCGGCTGCGCCTGGGCAAAAACGCACCATACGTCCAGCGCATGGTTGAGGGCGGAGCAGGCGATTTTGCCCACCCTACGGACTGGACACGTTTGTAACAGTAGGGGCGAGTTCGAAACCCGCCCCTACAATCACCAATTCGACGGCTGTCCCGAGTATCAGTTGTCGAGGAAGCTGCGCAGCTTGCGGCTGCGCGAGGGATGCTTGAGCTTGCGCAGCGCCTTGGCCTCGATCTGGCGGATGCGCTCGCGCGTCACCGAGAACTGCTGGCCCACTTCCTCGAGCGTATGGTCGGTGTTCATGCCGATGCCAAAGCGCATGCGCAGGACACGCTCCTCGCGCGGGGTAAGCGAGGCAAGCACCCGCGTCGTGGTCTCGCGCAGGTTGGACTGGATGGCGGCGTCCACGGGCAGGATCGCGTTCTTGTCCTCGATGAAATCGCCGAGATGGGAATCCTCCTCGTCGCCCACGGGCGTCTCGAGCGACAGGGGCTCCTTGGCGATCTTGAGCACCTTGCGCACCTTCTCCAGCGGCATGCCGAGCTTCTCGGCGAGCTCCTCGGGGGTGGGCTCGCGCCCGATCTCGTTGAGCATCTGGCGGGAGGTACGCACGATCTTGTTGATGGTCTCGATCATGTGCACCGGGATGCGAATGGTACGCGCCTGGTCGGCGATCGAGCGGGTAATCGCCTGGCGGATCCACCAGGTGGCGTAGGTGGAGAACTTGTAGCCGCGCCGGTACTCGAACTTGTCCACCGCCTTCATCAGGCCGATGTTGCCTTCCTGGATCAGGTCGAGGAACTGCAGCCCACGGTTGGTGTATTTCTTGGCGATGGAGATGACGAGGCGCAGGTTCGCTTCCACCATCTCCTTCTTCGCCTGGCGCGCCTCGCGCTCGCCTTTCTGCACCATGTGCACGATCTTGCGGAACTCGCCGATCTCGAGCCCGGTCTCGCCGGCGAGCACCTGGATGTCGTGGCGGTACTGGCGGATCTTGTCCTTCTCCCGGGCGACGAAATTCTTCCAGCCCTTGGCGGCGAGCTTGGAGACGCGGTTGAGCCAGCGCGGATCGAGCTCGGAGCCTTGGTAGTTGCGCAGGAAGTCCTCTCGCGTCACCCCGTGGCTTTCGGAAAGGCGCATGAGGCGGCCCTCAAAGCCGACGAGGCGCTTGTTGATGTCGTAGAGCTGCTCGACCAGGGAATCGATGCGGTTCTGATTGAGCCGCAGTGATTTCACTTCCGCGATGATGTCGTCCTTGAGCTTCTTGTAGCGGCGCTCCTGGGCGGGCGAGAGCGTGGTGTTCTTGAGCTTGAACTCGATGTCCTGGTCTTGGAGGCGGCGCAGGCGCTTGTAGGCGTCGGCGATGTTGTCGAAGGTCTCCAGCACCTTCGGCTTGAGCTCGGCCTCGATGGCGGCGAGCGAAAGCGAGTTCTCCATGTCCTCTTCGTCGAACTCGGGCTCGGCCGCTGCCGGGCCCTCGGCGCCTTCCACCGGCTCCTCGCCGTTGCCTTCGAGCGGGCCGGCCTTGAACGGGGTTGCGTGCGGCGGGGCGGCGGGCGGCGCTGCGGTCTGCGCCAGCGGCGGCGGAGCGGCGGGATTGACCGCGGCTCCTACGCCCGCAGCGGCGGGCGGCGCCGCGACCGCGACCGCGACCGGCTGCCCGTCGGGGCCGAGCACGGGCGGGGCGGGCATCGCCTTGGCGTCCGGCCCCGCATAGGTCGCTTCGAGATCGATGATGTCGCGCAGGAAGATTTTGCTGTCGTTGAGCTCGTCGCGCCAGATGATGATGGCCTGGAAGGTGAGCGGACTCTCGCACAGCCCGGCAATCATGGCCTCGCGACCGGCTTCGATGCGCTTGGCGATCGCGATCTCGCCCTCGCGCGAGAGGAGCTCGACCGACCCCATCTCGCGCAGATACATGCGAACGGGATCGTCGGTGCGCTCGGTCGGCTCCTTGGTCTCGGTCTTTGCGACGACGGCGCGCTGCTGGACCTCGACGATCTCGCCGCCCTCGGGCTCGGGCTCTTCTTCCGGCTCCTCGCGGCCCTCCTCGTCGTCGGCGGCTTCCTCGGTCTCTACCACGTTGACACCCATCTCGCTGAACATGGCGAGGACGTCCTCGATCTGCTCGGAATTGACCTCCTCGGAGGGCAATACCGAGTTGATCTGGTCGTGGGTGACGTAGCCGCGTTTCTTGGCGGTGCGGATGAGCTTCTTGACGGCGGCGTCGGAGAGATCAAGCAGCGGCAGCGGAGTGTCGGGACTTTCGGCCGCTTCCTTTTCGGGGGCCTCGGTTTCCTTCTCTTTCGCTGCTGCCTTGGTCTTGCTCGCCATGCATTGCTCCCTGAACGCCCTTCGGGGCACTCGCGCATGCGAGGCCCCCCTACCCTATGCGAGATGACTCGCATGGCCGCCGAGACCACATTGGCTGCCGCGCCGGGTTCCCCTCCCCCAGATTCGGCCCGATCGGGGAGTGTCGCCGCGGCGGCTTAAGCGGGGCTTAACCGTCGCGCCGCAGTAGCGCAAGCACCCGCCGTGTTCCTCGTCCTTTGTAGGGGCGGGTTTCAAACCCGCCCCCAGACTTCACCCCACAAACGCGCGTACGGCGCAAATGTGGCGACACTCCAGAATAAGTTCGTAGCGGCGAGGCACTGCCTCGCCCCCTCTCGACACGCATTGAAGCGGATAGCCGGGCGACGCAATGCGTCGCCCCTACGAAGGCGCGGCGCGCGGGGGCGGGTTTGAAACCCGCCCCCACAATCACATGCGGTTGCGCACGCAGCCTGAGTCTCGCGCGCGATCGTCAGAACGAGCGGACGGGGCGGCCGGAGGAGGTGCCGAAGCCCTCGATCAGCGCCTCGGTGCCGTCGAGGACGGCAAGGCGCGCCTTGACGTCCTGCAGCCAGGACAAATTCGCCTCGGTCGACTCCTGCCCGAGCGCATGCTCCGCCTCCTTGAGCTCGCGCGCCAGCGAATGCCGTTGCCGGTGCAAGGCGACGAGCTGCTTCCAGGTCAGCAGCACGTCGTCGGGCGCAGCGCCCGCGCGCGCGGCCCACACCGAAGCCGTGGTGATCGCCTTGCCGATGCGCTCCGTCACTTCGCCAAGCCCGCGCCGGGCCAGCTCCGCCAGGATGCTCTCCGCATCGGGCGCCTTTGTAGGGGCGGGTTTGAAACCCGCCCCTACAGCATCGTTGCCGAAGCCGTCGTCGACTGAGCCCTCGTTGTGTGAGCCATCGTGCGCAAAGATGTCGAGGATGGCGGCTTTCACCTTGGTCGCCTCGGCGTGGCGCAGCTCAATCGCGGCGAGCTCCTCCAGATGATCGTGGAGCAGCCAGGGATGATTGATGATCGTTTGGAGGATCAGCGCCTCGCGGCGGGGGATGGCGGCGCGGTGGCCGCGGTGCACCGGGCTTGCGGCAAGCTGCGGACTCGCGGCGACATAGGGCGCGTCCGCTGCGAGCGCGAAGCCCGCGGCTCCGCGTGCGCCGCGTGCGCGCCCACCCGGAAAATTGCCGTAACCCTGGAGGCCGCGTAGCGTAGGGGCCGGTTTAAAACCGGCCCCTACAGACCCGCGTCCCTCGTAGCGGTATTGCGAGCGCATGCGCGCCGGCACGCCGCCCCGCGTCCCGGCAACAAACAAGCCGCGCAGGCGCTCGCCGAACTCGCTGCGATAATATTTGCGCACCGCTTCATCGCTGATCGCGTTGATGAGCGAAGCCAAGCGAGCCTCGAAGGCGGCGCGGCGCTCGGGCGTGTCGAGGCTTCCCGCCTCGGTCTCGCGCGTCCACAGCACATGCGCGAGCGGGCGCGCCGCGCCGACGATCTCCTCCACCGCCTCGCGCCCGCCCGAGCGCACGAGATCGTCGGGATCGTGCCCTTCGGGGAGGCTCACGAATTTGAGGCTCTTGCCCGGCGCTAGAAGCGGCAGCGCGAGATCGACCGCGCGGTAGGCGGCGCGGCGCCCGGCGTCGTCGCCGTCGAAGCAGAGCATCGGCTCGTCCGCGATCTTCCAGAGAAGGAGGAGCTGCTCGGTAGTGAGCGCGGTGCCGAGCGGAGCGACGGTGGCCTCATAGCCCGCCTGCACCATGGCGATGACGTCGACATAGCCTTCGACCGCAATCAGCGCCGCTCCCTTGTGCGCGGCGGCGCGCGCCGACGCGATGTTGTAGAGCGTGGCGCCCTTGTGAAACAGCGGCGTCTCCGGCGAGTTGAGATATTTGGCCGGCACGTCCTTCTCCAGCGCGCGGCCGCCGAAGGCGATGACCCGGTGGCGCAGATCGGCGATGGGAAACATCACGCGCTCGCGGAAACGGTCGTAGGGGAGCGGGATGTCCTCGGCCGCCACCAGGAGTCCCGCTTCGACCATGTCCTCGGTCGGCACGCCTTCCTTGCCGAGATGCTCCTTGAGTGCGAAGCGCTCGGATGGCGCATAGCCAAGGCGAAACTTGAGCTGCGTTGCCGCATCGATGCCGCGGTCGGCGAGATAGCCGCGGGCGCGGGCGCCGGCGCGCGAGGCGAGCGCGGCCTCGAAGAACTTCGCCGCCATTTCGAGAATGTCGATGAGCGTCTTCCTCCGCTCGTCGCGCTTGGCCTCGGCCTCGGAATATTTCGGCAGCGCCATGCCCGCCTGCTCGGCGAGGCGCTCGACCGCTTCCGGGAACGAGAGCCCTTCAGTGAGCATGACGAAATCGAAGATGTTGCCGTTCTTGCCGGCGGAGAAGTCGAACCACATCGCCTTCGCATCATTGACGAAGAACGAGGGCGTGCGCTCCTGATTGAAGGGCGAGAGTCCGCGCCACTCGCTCCCGGATTTTTTCAGCTTCACGCGCCGGCCGACGACGTCGGAGACGGCAAGCCGCGCGCGGAGCTCTTCGAGGAACTGGGGGGAGAAGCGCATGCGGGGCGGTGGTGCTGTCGATGCGTGGGTTGCGGGGCCGGGGCGAATCGGGCTCAGGCGAATCGCGACGCGGGCGAATCATAGCGGGCGATTGCGGGCGGTGTAGCAATGCCGCGGACGGGAATGCGGCCGGCACGGGAAAACCGCAGGCAAAGCGCACCCGAAGGCGGCGTTATTCCCTGCTTTCCACAGGGCGGCGAACTGCAGTGCGTGGGGGCGGGTTTCAAGCCCGCTCAGCCAAAGGTCGTTCGTAGGGGCGAGGCATTTGCCTCGCCCGCCTTTGCCATGCACCGCACCGTGAAGCGGGCAATGCAGTACGTCGCCCATACGGGCGTCTCTGTCAGCGCTCCGCCGCCTCGGGTTTGTTTGGCAAGAGTGCGCAGGGCGCCGCCTTGGGTTCGTTTGGCTGAGAGACAAGGCGTGCGGCGCGCCTTGGGTTCGTTTGGCCAACACGGCATGCATAGGTCATTCCCACAACCAATGGGAGCGCTGATTTGAGGCTCATTGTAAACAACAGAAAATTTACAATGATTTTTCAGCCGCAGGTTGAACCGGTAATATGTTGGCGTGGTGACCATGTATCGCCCAGCCGCCATCGAGCCCCACAACTGCCATAGCGTCCCCCTGCGGCCGCGCATCAATAGCCAAGCCCGACACGGTAATCCGGCCGGGCTCGACACACCCCTGAACGATATCTCTTTATATATGAGTCCCGTTACAACGCTAGAATTCGCAGGTTGCAGAAGTTGTCGCGGGTTGCATTCGTCGACTCCATTCGAATCAATGTGTCACTGCAAATTCCTATAACTCCGACTCATGGGACGAAATTGGCGATATCCTGGGCCACGTCGAACAGATCGGAGTTGCGCCGCCGCAAGCTGCGCGTCATTGCCCGGACCTCGCTCACCAGAGCCTCGACGTCAAACGTTCGGATGACGCGATTCTCCATGACGATGCGTCCGTCCACCATCACCGTCTCGACGCTCGCCCCGGTCTCGGCGAACACCATCTGGCTGACCACGTCATTGACCGGCACCCACCATGGCGCATCCAGGCGATAGACGGCGAGATCGGCGGTATCGCCTGGAGCGATGCAACCGAGTTTCTCCTGGCGCAGAGCGCCGGCACCGCCCGCCGTCGCCATGCGCAGCACCTCGCGCGCAGAGATCCAGCGGCGGCGATCCGGCTCTGCGGGCCGGTGCGCGGTCGCCAGCGCCCGCATGGCTTCGTGCAGGACCAGATTGTCGTTACAGCTTGCGCCATCGGTGCCGAGCGCGAGCCTGACCCCGCGGCGGTGCATGAGGGGCGCGCGGGCGACGCCGGTGCCGATACGACTGTTGCTTTCCGGGTTGAGCACCGCGGTTGCTTTGCGGTCGGCCATGAGCTCGATGTCGTCATCCGTGAGCCAGCTGCTGTGAGCGCAGGACCAGCGCTCCGAGAGTACCTCGAGATCGGCAAGATGTCGGACCGTGCTCACGCCGTAGCGTGCCTTGGCCAGCTCCGCCTGCTTGCGCGTCTCGAGCAGATGCGTGTGGATGCCGGTGTCATGGCGTTCCGCCAATTCGGCGCAGAGCAGCAGTGCCTGGTCGCTGCACCGATCCGGATTCGATGGCGCCGGAAAAACCGAAAGGCGTGGCCGGCGGTGCCATTTCCGGATGGCTGCCTCCATCAGCTCTGACAATTCCGCGAACCGCTGCGGCTTGAGCAGCTCGACGGCGCCGATGCGGGATTTCAGATCGCCGGAAATGGGTACCGAAGGAAAAATGTCGCTGAACGGGCCATCGAAGAAACGCATCCCGAGGGCCACTCGCATCCCGGTTTCGCTCCAGGCCGACAGAACGGCGTCCATGTCGGCCAATGAAAACCGCTGACCGGGAAAGTGGTCGATGGCTGCCGTTGTCCCGCTGGTCAGCAGGCCATAGGCCGTCAACAGTACGCTCAGGCGGATTTCATCGGATGTTCGCCTCGAGGTGTGGGCCTGGGTGAGCCACATGAACGCTGGATGGCTGAGCCGGTCGCCGAAACCCGCCATCGTGCTCGACTGCGAATGGGTGTGCGCATTGACTAGCCCCGGCGCAACCAGGCGATCGCGGCAATCGATGCTGCGGTCGGCCGCGACCGGCCCGGCATAACGCCCCTGCCCGACCTCGGCGATCCGATCGCCGCGAACGAGAACATAGCCTTGCTCGATGATCGTATCGTTCGCATCGAGCGTCAGGATCATCGCATCGTGCAAGAGCGTGTTCATGCTGCTATCGGGCAGGCTTGGATTAGCTGAAAGTATATCTCGACATTCCAGGGCGCTGGCATGGTGGGGCGGGCTTGAAACCCGCCCCTTGCGATTACCTCGCCGGCGCAAACGGCGCCGCGAAAGAGGTCGTCGCAGCTGTTGCCGCGTATGCCGGAACGACCCAGCTGCCCCCTACGCCGAATGAGCCCGACAGGTCCCCACCCACGATCAGCTCCACCGGAGCGTCGTCGAGCCAATTGGCCCGGACATCCGACATCTCCTCGGCCTTGACTTTAAGCATCCGAACGGTCTGCCCCGTCTTTGTTTGCTCCGGCGACACATTTTTCTTGGCGCCTTCCTCCTTCGCCCACGTGAACGCGGACTTGGGCGGCATCGTATCCCCTGCGCGAATGAACCAGCACCGCTTGCCATCGATCTCGCGCCACGACCAGTGTGCGCCATGCTCGAGCCCCGGTGCATCCTGACAACGGATCGCAGCCGCCGCGGCGCTCGGCGCGGTCGTCGACAGCAAAAGAATGACAGCAGCTATGCCCTTCATTGGCACTCATACATCTTTCGCTGCCGGAAGCTGGAACGGGAGCGTGCAGTTACTGGCTCGCGCATTAAAGGGCACAAAGGTGTCCAAGAGGCGGCAACCCTGATCTGGTGCCATTGCTGTCCAGCCTGCAGCCAAAAAAGGGCCCGGACGACAAATCCGGGCCGAGGCATGAACGGAGGTTAGATGGTGCCCCCAGTATCCCACCAGCTCGTTTCATGCGCATTTCGTCGCGGTGGAAATCCGGGCAGAAAGGGCTGATCCTAAGGCCACACTCAAAGGTAATTTAGGAGTGTTGCGCGTAAGACACAGTTGTCGTTCCGCCTCGTTCCGGAGCGTCGGCGTGTAGGGCGGGTTTGAAACCCGCCCCTACAAAAGAAGGGCTGTTGCGGGTATCGTGCGGCAGCGCACACCGCGGACGAGCGCCAACCCATCCTGCATTGCCGGAGCACGAGATGACCGCCGTTTTCCGCTGCCTCGCCCTTGCCGCGGCCGCTTTGCTGGTTGCGCCGGCGGCATCGGCGCAGCCCTATCCCGCGCGCCAGATCACGCTGATCGTGCCGTTTGCTCCCGGCGGGCCCGCCGACTTCCTGGCCCGCCTCGTCGGGCAGAAGATGGGCGAGGACCTCGGCCAGCAGATCGTGGTCGACAACCGGCCCGGCGCCAACACCATCATCGGCGCGCAGGCGGTCGCCAAGGCCAATCCCGACGGCTACACGCTGCTCATGGCGATCGACGGAACGCTTGTCATGAACCCGTTCCTGTACAGCAAGCTTCCGTACGATCCGTTCAAGGACTTCGTTCCGGTCTCACTGCTGGCGCTCGTGCCCTCTGCGCTGGTGGGCAACATCAACATTCCGGTCAACTCCACCAAGGAGCTAATCGAGCAGGAGAAGGCCAAGCCCGGGACGTTCCAGATCGGCATCTCGACCCCCACCTCGCAGGTCAATGTCGGCCTCCTCAACATGATGGCAGGCACCAGTTTCGGCATGGTGCCCTATCGCGGTGGCACGACACAGATCACCGGCATTCTCGCGGGCGACATTCCTCTCGGCATGGAAAGCATCAACGTCGCGCTGCCGCTCTGGCGCGACAAGAAGGTCAAGATCCTCGGCCTCGTGAGCGCGCAGCGGCTTTCGCTCGCGCCGGAGATCGCGACCATCGCCGAGACATTTCCCGGCTACGACCTCGGCATCTGGCAGAGCATCGTGGCGCCCGCCGGCACGCCGCCCACGATCGTCAATGCGCTGCATTCTTCCATCCGCAAGGTGCTGGCGATGCCGCAGGTACGGGAGAAGCTTCTCGCCGCCGGCATCGAGCCCGCATCGAGCGCAACACCGCAGGAGTTCGCCGCCTTCATCCGCTCCCAGGCCGCTACCCGCGCCAAGGTGATAGCAGCCGTTGGCATGAAGCTGGATTGATGCGAAGGGGATAAAGCCTTCGGAGGGCACACACCCGGTAGCCCGGATGAGCAAAGCGACATCCGGGACACATCCCCCGCATATCGCTGTCGCTCATGCGGGCTACGGTCGCTTCTCCCGCAATCCCGCGCGCTCGAGGCGCGGCAGTACCTCGTCGCAGAGGAAAGGCAGCTCGTCGGTGTAGTTGACGAGCGATACCGCAATTCCGGTCAGCCCCGCCTTGCTCAGATCGATGAGATGGCTCGCCACGTGGTCGGGATCCCCCACGATCGGGAGCCCGCCCATGCCCTGCGCGTAGCCGGTGCGGATCTGCGCAAACTTGTCGGGCGGCGTGTTGGCCGCGGTGATGTTCTTGAGCGCAAGGATGCTGTCCACCGCCGACCAGTCGGCGTGCTCCACGATGGAGTAATGATAGTAGTCCTCGGCCTCCTTCCGGGTGGCCCGGCAGGTGACCACGCCGACGGTATAGACGCCGAGCTCCCTCCCCTGCCCTTTCGCCTGCTCCTTTGCGGTCGCCACCTTCTGCGCGGTCTCCGCGAGGGAGGTGCGCGAGGCCTGCAGAAAGAACGCATCGCAATTGCGGATGGCAAAGGCCTGGCCTACCGGCGAGGCGCCCGCATTCATGATCACCGGACGCGTGCCGCCGTAGGGCTTGGGCTTGCCGCGGATGCCCTTCATGTTGAGATACTTGCCGTGAAAGTCGAAGTCCTCCTTGTCCGACCAGATCGTCTTGATCACGTCGATCCATTCCTGCGCGTAGGCGTAGCGTTCTTCGTGCTCGTGCTGGGTGACGCCGAACATGGCGAACTCGCCCTCGTTCCAGCCGACCACGATATTGAGCCCGAAGCGGCCCTCGCCGATATGATCGGCGGTGACCATCTCCTTGGCGGCGATCACCGGGTTGAACAGGGGCGCATGCACCGTGCCGAACGCGGTGATGCGCCTGGTGGAAGCGAGAAGCCCCGAGGCCCAGGTCAGCGTCTCGAGCGTTGCGCCCTGATAGTCGGTGTCGCCGCCGTAACCCTTCCAGCGCCCGATCGGGAGCATGAAGTCGAGGCCGGCCGCATCCGCCATTTGCGCGAGCTTGAGGTTGTCCGGCCAGCTCCCGGACCAGCGCTCGGGAACGAGGGTGACGGCGCGACCCGACGAGCAGTTCGCTCCAAACAGACCGATCTTGAGCCGGTTCGCATTGTGCATGGACCTGCGATCGGCTTGGGCGGAAGCGGGAGCGAGCACGACACCTCCTCGGGCGGGCGGGACCCGTTCATGGTATGGCGACGCATACGGCAAAGAAAAGACCTTCGTAGGGGCGAGGCATTGCGTCGCCCGGTCGCACGCGCGGACCTGATGTAAGGGCGCGTAGGGCGGGTTACGCTTGCGCTAATCCGCCCTAGAATTTCTCGCCTGGAAGCTTGCCGCTATTGAGGCCCTCTCGTATATGTTGGTAATATACACGAGATGCTGGATCTGGCGCACATCGAAGGGTTCGACTGGGATGAGGGCAACAGCCGCAAGAGCACTGATAAACATCGGGTCAGCCAGGCGGAGGCAGAGCAGGTGTTCTTCAACGAGCCGCTGCTCGTGTTAGAGGACGTAGCGCACAGCGTGGATGAGCCACGATTCCACGCCCTGGGCCGCACCGATGAGGGTCGACTGCTTCACATTACCTTCACCCTGCGCCGCGAGCGCCGGCTTATCCGCGTAATTTCCGCGCGCGACATGCATCGCAAGGAGCGACAACGCTATGACGAGGAAGCGTAAACCGATCCCCACCTTCCGCGACGAGGCGCAAGAGCGTCGTTTCTGGGAGACCCAAGACTCATCCGTCTATGTCGATTGGAGCAAGGCCCAGCGCGCCCGGTTTCCCAATTTGAAACCGTCGACAGCGTCAATATCCCTGCGACTCCCGGTGACCTTGCTTGAGCGCATAAGGATTGCCGCGAACAAACGCGACATGCCCTATCAGTCGCTCATCAAGGTTTGGCTCGCCGAGAAAGTCGACACCCAGTGACCTCTGCGGCAGCGGGTAGGGCGGGTTAGCGGCGATCTCGCATTGGCGAGATCGCCCGCGTAACCCGCCGCTCCGAGCTGACCGAGCTTGTAGGGGCGGGTTTCAAACCCGCCCCTACACAACGCTTTGCATTGACTTGACTTGACTTGTCCAAACACGTTTCGTTTTGAAGCCGACATGAACGTCCACCCGCTGCTCCTCGCTGCTCTCATCGCGCTCGCCGCGCCTGCCTCTGCCCGCGCGCAAGAGGGCGCCGCGAGCTTCCCGAGCCGGCCCATGCGGCTGATCGTGCCGTTTCCCGCGGGCGGGCCGGCGGATATCGTTGCGCGGCTCATCGGCCAGAAGATGAGCGAGGACTGGGGTCAGCCGGTAGTGATCGAGAACCGCGCCGGCGCCAATACCATCATTGCCGCGCAGGCTGCGGCCAAGGCCGCGCCAGACGGCTACACCCTCCTCATGGCGATCGACTCCACCCTGGTGATGAATCAGTTCCTCTACAAGAGTCTCGCCTATGACCCGTTCGCCGACTTTGCTCCTATTTCGCTCACCTCGAAGACCGTCTCCGTGCTGGCGGTCTCCGCAGCGACCGGCCCGAGGACGGTGCAAGAGCTGATCGTGCGGGCAAAGGCGCAGCCGGGCAAGCTCAACTACGGCGGCGGCACCATCACGGCGCAGCTGATGGGGCATCTCTTCCACCGCGCCGCCGGGCTCGACATCGTCTATGTGCCGTTCAAAGGGACGCCCGACACCGTGAACGGACTGCTCACGGGCAGCGTCGATCTCATCTACGCCGCCAACGTGATCGTGGCGCCGATGATCGAAAGCGGCGCGGTGCGCGCCATCGCGCGGCTTGCGCGCGCGGCGCCCGCGTCCATGGCCGATATCCCGCCGCTTGCGGATGCGGCGGGGCTGCCGGGCTTCGAGGACATCTCGGTGTGGCTCGGCCTCGTCGCCCCGCACGGCACGCCCGCGTCGATCATCGCCAAGCTCAACACCGAAGTGGCGCGCATTCTCGCCGACCCGGCGCTGAAGCAAAAAGCCGAGCGCACCGGCAACTATCCCGTGAGCAGCACGCCGGAAGAGTTTGCCGCCTTCATGCGCCGGGAAGCAGATCGCTGGTCCAAGGTGATCGCCGAGCTTAACCTGAAGCTCGATTGATCGTAGATCGTAACCCACATGAGCGCGGCGACATGCGGGGCCCATATTCGATCGCGGCGCCCGGATATCGCTTCGCTCATCCGGCTACCATTGAGAAACCGGTAACCATGCACGCACGCTTGCTCGTCCTGATCGCGTTATCCCCGCTGGTCGGCGCCGCCGCGCTCGCGCAAGACGGTGCGGCAGCCTTCCCCAATCGCCCCATCCGCATGATCGTGCCGTTTCCGCCCGCAGGGCCGACCGACATCCTCTGCCGCGTCATCGCGCAGCGCATGAGCGAGGACTGGTCCTCCCCCGTGGTGGTGGAGAACCAGCCCGGCGCCAATACGGCCATCGCCGCGGCGCGCGTCGCCAAGATGCCGGCCGACGGCTACACGCTGCTCGCGGCCATGGACGTCACCCTCGTCCTCAATCCGCTGATCAACAAGACGCTCGGCTACGACCCGCTCCGGGACTTTGCCCCGATCACGCTCGCCTCCAAGAACACCTCGCTTCTGAGCGTACGCGCGGCCGACGGGCCGCAGACAATCGGCGAGCTGATCGCGCGCGCCAAGGCCAATCCCGGCAAGCTCAACTATGGCGCCGGCATCCTCACCACCCGTCTCGCCGGTTATCTGTTCAATCGCGAGGCGGGGATCAGCGTGCAGTACATCCCTTTCCAGGGGAGTGCGCCGACGGTGCAGGGGTTGCTCACCGGCGCGGTCGATTACATCGTGGACGGCACCGCCGCGAGCCTGCCGCTCATTCAAAGCGGGAAGCTGCGGGCGCTCGCCAAGCTCAATAGCCGGCCGCTGCCCGCGCTCCCCGACGTGCGACCGCTCGCGGTCGAAGCAGGACTGCCCGCGCTCGACGACATCTCGACCTGGATCGCGCTGGTTGCACCGGCGGGCACGCCGCGCGCCGTCACCGAGAAGCTGCGCCGCGAGGTCCTTGCCATTTATGCCGATCCCGCGATTGCCGATAAGCTCGAGCGCGCCGGCATCAGCATCGCCACCAGCACGCCGGCGGAGCTCGCCGCGTTCGTGCAGAGCGAGCTTGCGCGCTGGGGCACCGTGATCAAGGAGAGCGGCATCGCGTTCAATTAGCGCGATTGTAGCGGCCCCTCCTGCCGGCCCACGGTGTTTCTTTAGCCCCTTGCACGCGCTGAGCGCATAGCTCCGTCCCGGATTTCCGTGAGCGCGTGTGAGGCCACCGCGCGAATCGCGGACGAATCGTGAAAAAACAATGACGCGCTCTATGCGCGTGCCGCATAGCTGCGGCGCAGCATGGAACCTGCTGCACTGCAGCGTGGACCCCTATATATGGCTCAACCTAAAGACAGAAAGGAATACTCCATGCTTTTGGAAATCCTCAACTTCCTTCGGGCTTGGCGGCGGTACAATGCGAGCCTCAACGAGCTTTCCCACCTCGGCGACCGCGAGCTGGCCGACATCGGCATCACGCGCTCCGATATTCCGCGTATCGCCTGGGAAGACGCCCATAGCTGAACCCACGCCAAACAAGCTCGACGACAAGCGCCCGCCCCTGTGCGGGCGCTTTTTTTCTGCTCAACCCGGAGAAAGTCGCGTATTTTCGTGCAAGCCGCTGATTTCGTGCAAATTCTTCGTGCGCCTGCTAATTTTACCGGATGACCTCCCCGGTGCATATCGTCGGCGGCGGGCTTGCGGGATGCGAGGCCGCCTGGCAGCTCGCCGCGCGCGGCGCCACCGTGGTGCTGCACGAGATGCGTCCCCTGCGCACGACGGCCGCCCACAAGACCGACGTCTTGGCCGAGCTCGTCTGCTCGAACTCATTCCGCTCCGATGATCGGGAGCATAACGCTGTCGGCCTGCTGCATGAGGAGATGCGCCGCCTCGGCTCGCTCATCATGCGCGCCGCAGATGCCAACCAGGTGCCGGCGGGCGGGGCACTCGCCGTCGACCGCGAGGGCTTTGCGGCGGCCGTGACCGAGACGCTCGGCCGCCATCCGCGTATTCAAATTCGGCGGGAAGAGGTTGCGGGCACTCCGCCTGCGGACTGGGACAGCGTGATCGTGGCAACCGGCCCTCTCACCTCGCCTGCGCTGGCAGAGGCCATCGCGGCGGTCACCGGCGAGGACGCGCTCGCCTTCTTCGATGCCATTGCGCCGATCGTTCACCGCGATGCGATCGACATGGGCATCGCCTGGCGCCAGTCGCGCTACAACAAGGCGGGGCCGGGCGGTTCCGGCGCCGACTACATCAATTGCCCGCTCACACGCGAGGAGTACGACGCGTTCGTCGAAGCGCTGCTTGCCGCGGAGAAGGTTGCCTTTCACGACTGGGAAAGCACGCCCTATTTCGACGGCTGCCTGCCCATCGAGGTGATGGCCGAGCGCGGGCGCGAGACGCTGCGCCACGGCCCCATGAAGCCGTTTGGGCTGACCAATCCACATCATCCGTCCGTAAAACCCTATGCCGTCGTGCAGCTGCGCCAGGACAATCGCCTCGGCACCTTGTTCAACATGGTCGGCTTCCAGACCAAGCTCAAGCACGGGGAGCAGGTGCGGATATTCCGCACGATCCCGGGGCTCGCGAAAGCGGAGTTTGCGCGGCTCGGCGGGCTTCACCGCAACACCTTCATCAATGCGCCGAAGCACCTCGATGCGAGCTTGCGCCTGCGGGCGCATCCGCGGCTGCGCTTTGCCGGGCAGATCACGGGCTGCGAAGGCTACGTGGAGTCGGCAGCCGTCGGCCTCCTCGCCGGCTGCTTCGCCGCGGCGGAGAAAGCGGGCGAGCAGCTTGTGCCGCCTCCGCCGACCACGGCGCACGGAGCGCTGCTCGGCCATATCACCGGGGGACATCTCGCGGCGGAGGAGACAACCGCGGAGGTCGCGCGTTCGTACCAGCCGATGAACATCAATTTCGGGCTGTTCCCGCCGCTCGCAGCCGCGGTAAGAGGCGAGAACGGCGAGCGCCTGCGCGGCACCGTCAAGACGCTCGCCAAAAAACGCGAGATCGCCCGCCGCGCGCTCGCGGACCTCGACCGGTGGGCGGCGGGCACCTTCGCGCTCGCCGCGGAATGAACGCAGTGCCGGTGCCGCGCGAGCTCGCGGGCCGGTGGACGCCGCGCGTGGTGCTCAAGCGCGATCTTTTTTCCACGGTGGAGCGAGGCTCGTTCGTGACCTCCTCGGGCGAGAGCGTCGAAGCCGTGCTGCGGCGGATCGATCAGGTCCCGTGGTGGAGCTTCGCCATCGCCTCCCACCTGTTTGCACGCGAGCGCAGCGCGCTCGCCATTGCAGGCGAGCTTGGCATTGCTCCGCCGCTCCTCTTCGCAGGCCGGCGGGTGCTGGTGCGGGGCTGGATCGACGGCGTCGCATTGCAGACGGCAAAGCCCTATGGCGACCGTGCTTTCTTTGCCTCCGCCAAGGCCGCGCTGCGCAAGCTGCACCGGGCGGGGATCTGCCACAACGACCTCTCCAAGCAGCAGAACTGGCTGCGCGGCCGCGACGGGCGCGCCTATCTCATGGACTTTCAGCTCGCGTCCTGCTTCTCGCGGCGCAGCCCCCTGTTCCGGCTCCTCGCCTACGAGGACCTGCGGCATCTCCTCAAGCACAAGCATCGCTACCTCATCGAGGAATTCACCACCTCCGAGTGGCGGATGCGCTCGCGCAAGAGCGGTTTGACGGCGCTGTGGATGAGAACCGCAAAGCCGGCCTACGAGCTCATCATGCACCGCTTGTTCGGCTATGTGGATCGAGAGGGCGGCGGCACCCGGCTTGCCAACGACAGCCCGCGGATCGCAGCATGCCTCAAGCAGCATCCGAAGGTGCGCGATGCCGCGGTCGTGCAGTTCTACGATCGCGGCGCCCGCCACAATCTCTACGCGTTCGTGGAGGCGGGACCGGACGTGTCCGAGAGCAGCCTGCATGAGTTCATCCGGCACAGGCTTGCCGACGTTGCGCCGCCCGCGCACGTGCACCTAAGCCCGACACTGCCTCGCGCTGCGAGCGGCGATATCCGCACCGAGATCCTGCAGCTGGTTGCGTCCAACCAGCTCGACGAGATCGATTCGCTTCTGACAAATGACGCGGAGCGCGAGACCGTCGCGGGACTGGTCGCGCAGCGGCGCAATCTGCACGATCGGTTTTAGGAGGGTGGCCCGCTCATCTTGAACCGGTTGTCATCACCGACGTCATCGCAGCTCGCGTTGTTTGTAGGGTGGGTTAGACAGAGAAAGTCGGCCGCATGCAGCCGACTTTCTCTGGCGTAACCCACCAAGCCACGCGCTTCGGTGGGTTACGTCGTACAAGTCAGCCAGCAGCCGACTTGTACGACTAACCCACCCTACCAGTGCAATCGTTTATGAGAAGATGTGGCGGGGCTGGTGCGCCGCACGCCACATGAGCCACTGCCGCCGCCATGGCGAAATGACCACCGGCACGAAAGGATCGTAGCCGGTGCGCTCCATGCGCGCGAGCATGGGCCCGGCAAGCGCAACCGGCAGAAACGCAGGCATCGCCGCAGCGGGTGCGCTCGCCATCAGCTCGCGCGCCTGGCGCAGATGCCCGCGAGCGATGGACCGCATCCCGGCGAGGCCGGCGCGCAGCGCCGGGGTTGCACGATGGTTGCCTGCGTCTTGGCGACCGGACCCGTGGCGTTGCAGAACATCGAGCGGCACATAGAGTTGCCCGCGGCGGGAATGGATCGCAAATGCGGCGAGCAGGCCCGCGATCGCCTGGGCCCTCCCGGCGTGGCGCACCAGGTCGTCGATCTCCGGCAAGGGCCTGCCAGCGACAATCCGGGCCGCGAGGTTAATGATGTTGCCTGCCGCAGCATCGGCGTAGGCCTCGAGCTCGGCGAGCGTGCGCATCGGCTCGTCGTAGAGATCGAAGCGGCGAGCATCGATGAGCGCCCGCAGCGGATTTAAGTCCAACGGGTATTTCGCGGCGATAGCGAGCAACGCGGCGGCGACCGGGCTCGCCTCGGGAGCGCCGCGCCCGCCGGCGGCCAGCACATCGCTCCACCACTGCAGCCGGACCTCTCCCGCGATCGGCGCGCGCACCGCTTCCCGGACCCGGGCGATCTCGAGATTGAACGCGTAGAGCGCAAACAACCCGGCACGATGCTGCGCCGGCGCGAACAGCGCAGCAAGGAAGCGATCCCGATCGCCCGCGCGAACCTGCGCCTCGCAGTATGCAAATGCATCCTGCATCGCTCACATACTCGGCCTGCTAACTCACGACGTTAGCATGGGCGGCGTCGGCTCGTAGGGGCGAGGCACTGCCTCGCCCTGTTGCCAAGCCCGATGGTGTGGATGGAGGACGACGCAATGCGTCGCCGCTTAAGGAAGCGCGAGCAGTCGCATCGATGGGGTTAGGCGCGCGCGGGCTGCTTGGCCTCTTTTTCCTGTTCCCGCTCGAGCCGGCCGGTTCCGACCCCGAGATAGATCAGGATCGGGGCTGCGATGAAGACCGAGGTATAGGTGCCAACCAGCACCACGCCGAAAATCATGGTGGCGACAAAGCTGTGGATGGCGTGGCCGCCGAAGAGCAACAGCGCCAGCAACGCAAGCGTCACGGTCACGTGGGTGATGATCGAGCGCGATAGCGTCGAGTTCACCGAGATGTTGAGGAGCTCCGGCATCGATATGCGCTTGTAGCGTCGCAGCATCTCCCGAATGCGGTCGTAGATGACCACGGTGTCGTTGAGCGAATAGCCCAGGATGGTGAGCAGCGCGGCGATGCTGGACAGATCGAAGTCGATCTGCGTGAGCGACATGTACCCGATCGTCAGCACCAGATCGTGCACATTGGCGATCATCGCGCCCAGCGCGAATTGCCACTCGAACCGAAACCAGAGATAGATCAGGATGGCAAAGATCGCGAGCATCAGCCCGATGGTGCTGTAGGCCAAGAGCTCCTTGGAGACGCGCGGGCCTACAACCTCCTCGCGCCGGATATCGACGTCGTTGCCCAGAGCCTGCCTGACCTTGGCAAGCGCGGCCTGCTGCACCTCCTCCCCGCCCGGCTGCTGCGCCACGCGGATGAGCACGTTTTCCGGCCCTCCGAATTGCTGCAACTGGACCTCGCCCAGGCCCAAACCGCCCAGCGTGCTGCGCATCCTGGCGAGATCGGCTGCACCGGTTTTGGACTGCACCTCGACGAGCGTACCGCCGATGAAATCGATGCCGAAATTGAGGCCATGGAAAAAGAACAGGAGGATCGCGACGATCGACAGCACGGCCGAAGATGGGAAGCTCACGCGCCGGAAGCGCATGAAATCGAACTTCGTGTCGTCCGGCACGATCCGCAGGAGCGGGATGGAACGATGCAGGCGCACTGTTCAGGAGCCTATGAGATCGCCAGCTGTCGGGGGCGCGACCACCGCACCCACCAGGCGACGATCAAGCGCGTGAGGGTGAAGGCGGTGAACACGGTCGTTATGATGCCTATACCCAGCGTCACGGCAAAACCGCGCACCGGGCCGGTGCCGATGAAGAACAGAACCGCGGCGGCAATGAATGTCGTGATGTTGGAATCGAGAATGGTCGCGAGCGCGCGGGTGAAGCCCGCATCGATCGCCGTTATCGGGGTGCGGCCGCTGCGCACCTCCTCGCGGATGCGCTCGTAGATGAGCACGTTGCTGTCAACGGCGATGCCGATGGTGAGCACGATACCGATGATGCCGGGCAATGTGAGCGTCGCATTGAGCAGCGACAGGATGCCGAAGATCATACCGACGTTGATCGCCACCGCAATGGTCGCGAACACGCCAAAGATGCCGTAGGTCACCACCATGAACACGGCGACGAGCGCGGCCCCGAAATAGGAGGCCATCTTTCCCTTTTCGATGGAGTCCTGACCCAATCCTGCGCCCACGACGCGCTGCTCGATCACGGTAAGCTTGGCCGGCAACGCGCCGGCTCGCAGCAGAATAGCGAGATTGTTCGCCAACTCGACGGTAAAGCTGCCCGAGATCTGCCCGCTGCCGCCCAGAATGGGCTCGCGAATGACGGGCGCGGAAATCACCTCGTTGTCGAGCACGATGGCAAACGGACGTCCGACATTCTCCTGGGTCACCTGCGCAAACTTGCGCGCGCCGGAAGTGTTGAACTTGAACGACACGATCGGCTCGCCGGAGCGCTGGTCGAATCCGGGCTGGGCATCGGTGAGCTCCTCGCCGGACACGATCACCCGCTTTTCCAGAAGATAGGGCTGGCGGTTCTCGGATTTGGTCCCGTAGAGGATCTCGTCATCGGGTGGCGGTCGCTCCTGCAGCGCCTGCTCCGCAGACATCGAGGCGTCGACCAGCTGGAAGGTCAGCTTCGCAGTCGTGCCGATCACCTTGATCAGTTCCTCGGGGTTGCCCAGTCCCGGGACCTGTACCAGCACACGATCCGTGCCCTCGCGCTGGATGGAAGGCTCGACCAGTCCCATCGCGTTGACCCGGCGCTCGATGATCTCGACGGATTGATCGACCACCTGTCGAGTCCGTTCCAGGAGTGCGGGGTCGGTCACGGTAAGCCGAATGAGCCCGCCGCCGGCATTGGTAATATCGACGGAGCGCTGCCCCGTGCTCCCGGCAAATCCGCCAAGCGGCTGGGAGAGCTCGCGCAGCTTCGCGAGCGCCTCGTCGACCTGGTTCTCGCGTACGACGACCTCAACGGAGCTGCCGCGAATGGCAGGAGCGCGCGTGAGCCCGATGCGCGCCTCGCGCAATGTCCTGCGCACATCGTCTTGCAAGTTCTGCAGCTTTTGCCGCCGCACATCGTTGGCATCGACCTGCAGCAGGATGTGAGAGCCGCCCTGCAGATCGAGACCCAGAACGATGTGGCGCTGCGCCCACGCCGGCCACCGCTGGACGGTTTTTTCCGGCAAGAAGCTGGGAATGGCGCAAACACAGCAGATCCCCGCGGTCAGCAATATCGCGATCGCTTTCCACTTGGAGATGTAAAGCATGGATCGTCCTATCAACCTCAGTCGTCATTCCGGGGCGCCGCGAAGCGGCGAGCCCGCAATCCAGTACTCGGGCCGGTGATTACTGGATTCCGGGCTCCCTCGCTACGCTCGGGCCCCGGAATGACGACACACCCTCGGTGTCACGACCGTCGCTCGCCCATGCACGGGCCGCGGGTGCGGGATCAGCTGGATCCGCTCTCATCCCTGACGGGTTCCCCTTTCGCGCGGACCCCCGACACCATCGAGCGCACCTGTCGCACGCGCACCCCATCCGCGATCTCGACTTCGATCTGATCGTCGTCCACGACCTTGGTGACCTTTCCGACCAGCCCGCCTGACGTAATGACCGTATCGCCGCGCCGCAAGTTCTTGACCAGCTCCTGATGGTCCTTGGTCTTCTTCTGCTGCGGGCGAAGAATGAGAAAATACATGATCACGAAAATCAAAACGAAGGGCAGCAACTGCACCAGCATATTGTCGCCGCCAAAGGGGCTGCTCCCCTGAGCAAAAGCGGGGCTCACAAACATCGTTGCGTCCTTGTGCCGGGGCGCTCGCCAATACGGCCTGCTGAAATCGAGGCGGACTATAGCGGCCGGCCTTGCCCGATTGCAATGTGAGGAGGCCCGCGCAGGGCGACCCGACTGTTTCGTAGCCCGGATGAGCGAAGCGACATCCGGGAAACGTGGCCCGCATATCGCTATCGCTCATGCGGGCTACCGGCCGCCCTCGAAATCCATGGTTTGGCGCGATCTCTTGCGGGCTCATCGGCGGCTGGGTAAGCCTGCCGCAGCATGAGCACCGAGCAGTTCGCGTGACATGACAAAACAGCCGACACAGCGCATCGCTCTTGGCCCCGGTAACGCGTTGCAACGGATCGCGGATGCCCTGGAACGGCTCGCACCCGAGGTGGCGGATGCGCCGGAATATGGCGCAGCCGACGCATTCTCCTGGCACCCCGACCAACGCCGGCTCGTTCCCGTGGGAAAAGTCAATCGCGTCGAGATGTCGCTGCTCAAGGGCATCGATCGCATGCGGGATCTGCTGGTCGAGAACACCGACCGGTTTGCGCGCGGGCTGCCGGCAAACAACGCGCTTCTCTGGGGGGCGCGCGGCATGGGCAAATCGTCGCTGGTCAAAGCCGTGCACGCGTCCATCAATGTCGCGCATGGAACCGGCAAGATTGGAGCGGGCGTGCTCAAGCTGGTCGAGATCCACCGCGAGGACATCGAGACCCTGCCGCAGCTGATGGCGCTGCTGCGATGCGCGCCTCACCGCTTCATCGTATTTTGCGATGACCTCTCGTTCGAGACCGAGGATACGAGCTACAAATCGCTCAAAGCCATGCTTGAAGGCGGGATCGAGGGGCGGCCGGGCAATGTCGTATTCTACGCCACATCCAATCGCCGCCACCTGATGGCGCGGGACATGATGGAGAACGAGCGGTCATCCGCGATCAATCCGGGCGAGGCCGTGGAGGAGAAGGTGTCGCTGTCCGATCGCTTCGGCCTGTGGCTCGGTTTTCACCGCTGCAGCCAGGATGAATTCCTGGCCATGGTGGATGGATACGTCGCCTATTTCAAGATCCGGCATCCGCGCGAGGCGCTGCATCGGGAAGCGCTGGAATGGTCGACTACCCGAGGCGCGCGCTCGGGACGCGTCGCCTGGCAGTTCGTGCAGGACCTCGCCGGCAGGCTGGGGGTGCGGACCGACGAGTGAGAGAGCAAATAAACCTTGGGTGGGAACGCGCGCGGACGGCAGCGGGTTACCCATCGAGCCGGCTTCAATGAGGCCGCGGCAAAAAATGCCGCGGAAGTCCGGTGCCTAGTCGCGCATTCCCTGAAGATACTGAGCCTGGCTTCAATGAGGCCGCGCCAAAAAACGCCGCGGAAGCCAAGCGAGCGCCGCGGCGGGCGCAAATCCGACCATTCCCCATCCACCCATTCGAGGAACGCTAGACTTAGTCTTAGCTAGGGCGCCGCGCTCCTCCTGCCGTGAACACTGCTTGCCGGTCGCGGTGAACAAGGATGTTATTGTAAGCGAGTTTTTCGATCTGCGCGAATGTCTCCGCATTGTAAAAGATATAGCCCAAGGATCTGAGAAGAATCTCAAATTCCCCCTGCGCTGCGTGATATTGGAGCAAGAAAATCGTGGGATAGGCGTGCTGGATTGTTTTCATGCCGCCTTCGATGACAGACATCTCCGAGCCATGACATTTATTTTGATGACATCCGGTATGGCAAGTCGAGCTGCTTGCTCATCGATCGTCGTCACGGGAACCTCAATCTGGCTTGTCTTATCGCCAAAATGCCGTTCGACGAAGTCGTAACCATCGATACGTTTCACCAGACTGCCCGTAGCGCCAGTAAATCTATCAGCATAGAAGCTAGACACGCCGGTAAATGCGGCAACGGCTCCCCCAAAGTATGAGGCATTGAGGTTGTTTCTAGTAATCGTTTTTCTGATTAACTCTCCGTTTCGACTGTCTGGCTCGAACAAGACGGCGGCTCCATCCCGCACGGCATCCAAAAAGGTCCAGCTATAGGCGCCAATGTTCGCACCAATATCCCAGAAGCATTTTGCATTCAAGCGACTAACAACATCGACAAAGCTTTCGTATTCCGGCGCATCGGGAAGAACGACAAATGAGGCGTCCTTGAACAGGTCGCAATAGACTCTAGTTCTATGGAATTTTCGGCTGACGGTGATGGGCGTCTGGGATGCGAGTTTGCGAAAAACGCCGAGTTTTCGCAGATGAAAGAGCGGGTGAAAACGGTTTCTCAACTCCGTTAGGATCTGCTTCATGGAGCTTTCTCGGGCAGTGAAGGCTCTCGGAAGGGCATATGCTGCGCACCCGAGGACGGAGAGCCGCATCTCGTTCCCATCTCAACCATTGATCGCGGCGATTTGCGGGCCGGATTCGAAGCACTCTCAGCGTCTCCTTGACGTAGGGGCGGGTTTCAAACCCGCCCCTACACGCGCCGGCGCGCCGCGGTGCGTAAGGTGATTAACGTCAGCGGGATCCGCCGCAGCGCGCGGGTTGGATCGGGCACTCTGTAGCCCGGATGAGCGCAGCGTTATCCGACCGCCGCAGGAGAAACGCTCTCGCCCTGTGACTTCATGAGACATGTAGGGGGCGAGGCATCGCCCCCTTTGTAACCCACGGATGGAATGCCGCGGGCGACGCAGTGCGTCGCCCCTACGAAGAGGACGAGGTATGTAGGGGCGGGTTTGAAACCCGCTCCTGCAAGCACCGGCAACTGCGTGTCCCGGCTCTCGTGCGTAGCGCAGTCAAGCTTGCGCAGACTGGGTAAACTTGTCTGCGCACCAATATGGCCCTCACCCACTCGGCCGGGACGCGAGAATGATCGATTACGCGCCGCTGAGAAACTTGGTCGGATCGACCGGAGACGATCCCTTGCGGATCTCGAAATGCAGTTGCGGAGCGTTCACGTTGCCCGACTGTCCCGAGCGCGCAATCACCTGCCCGCGCTTGACCTGGTCGCCGCGCTTGACCAGAAGCTCCTTGGCGTGAGCATAAGCGGTGACATAACCGTTGGGATGCCGCACCAGGATGAGGTTGCCGTAGCCCTTGAGCTCGTTGCCGGCATAGGCCACCGTCCCGTCCTCGGCCGCCTTGACCGGGGTATTCTCCGGAACGGCAATGTTAATTCCGTCGTTCTGCTGTCCGTTGGTCATCGGTCCGAAGGCACTGATCACCCGACCGTTCGCAGGCCAGCGGAACTTGGGCAGCGAGGACGTCTCGTCGGCCGGCCTGCCCGCATCGGTGCCGCCCGTGACTGCGCTCGCAGGCGTGATGACCCTCGCGCTCTGCGGCGGCTCGATCGTCTGCGGCGTTGGGGGCGCGGGCGGCGTCTCGGCCACAGACACATGGTTGCGATTGGCAGCTGAAGACTTGACCCCGGGAATGATGAGGCGGTCGCCGACGTTGAGCCGGGTGGTGAACGTAATGTTGTTGGCCTTGAGGATCTCGCCGATCGGCTTGTGATAAAGCCGCGAGATCCTGCTCAAGGTGTCCCCGGGTGCCACCACATGCACCGCTCCGTTGCCGGCGGGAGCGACTGTCGCCGGTGCCGTTTTCGGCGCAGATGCGGCGGGTGCGCGGCTCGCCTGCATGGGCGCGTGGCTTCCCTGGGCGTAACGCGGAATGACCAGCTGCTGGCCGGCATAAAGGCTCGCCGGCGCGGTCAGATTGTTCGCCTGCATGATCGCAGAAGCCGGCACGCCATACCGGTGAGCAATGGTGTCAAGGGTGTCGCCGGCATTGACCGTGATCGGGGTGCCGCCTTCCCATGTCCAATGGCCGCTCGGAGCGGGTTTGGCAACGGCGCCCGTTATCTCCTGCGCGGCATTAGCGCCCGACGGCGCATAACTTTGATTGGGAACGTAGGAAGCCATTCCCTTGCCGCCGCCGACGACGCCGCTGGTACCGGAATAGGAGGCAGCCTGCCCGGCTTGCGGAAGCGGCCGGCTCTCGACCCGGCGCGCGGGCGCGGTCTGCGCCGTTTGAACCGAGCCTGTCGCCTCAGGACCGGTGGAAAATGGATTGTCGTTGAAGCGTGTCGATTCCCCGCTGCAACCGGCAACGGCAAGAGCGAGTGCCGATGCGGCGGCGCACGCCAAACCTGAGCGCAACCCCTGGGCAATGCAGGCCATCGGTACACACACTGATACGCATTACAGGAGATCGAGTTAACCGCTCGAAGGTAAATAAGGCTTTAAGCAAATTCGACATTTCTGCAACACTTCTCAACAATCACTCATTCATGGGTCCTGCGCCCGTCCTGGCAGAACCCGCCATGAGCCGAGCCGCAATGCTGGCTCGATGTCAGGTTGCTTTTGCATGAAAAATTGGCGCTTTTGACCGCATTCTCGACCGGCTCGCCCCGAGCAGGAGACGCTGCATGAATGAGGGATCGCGTTACGCGATCTATTTCGTACCGGCTGCGGCATCCACCCTCTATCAGTTCGGCAGCTCGGTTCTGGGCTATGACTGTTACACCGGCGAAACACTGACCCAGCCGGACGAGCTCACCCGGGACGTTCGAGATTGGCGCGGCATGGTCGAAGAGCCCCGGCGTTATGGCTTTCACGCCACGCTCAAGGCCCCGTTCCATCTCTCTGCGGCGTGCACCGAGATGCAGTTGATCGATGCGCTGCGAAACTTCGCTGTTTCGAGACCTGTCGTCCCGATGATTGTCCCAGTCATTGGGATCATCAGCGGCTTTGCGGCCGTCGTGCCGGAGCAGCCGGTACCGGCTCTCGATGCGTTGGCAGCAGATTGCACAAGCGCCTTCGACTGCTTCCGCGCGCCGATGTCCCCGCAGGAGCGCGCACGCCGGATCGCAATCGGCTTGAGCCTGGCTCAAATCGAAAATCTCGATCGGTGGGGATATCCATATGTCTTTGCGGATTTCCGCTTTCACATGACCCTGACCGGTCGCATCGCCGCCGATGCACGCGACTCCGCCGTTGGCTTGCTGCGAAGGAGTTTCGATCGGCTGTCTGAATTTGCGACTATCGAGGTCGATCGCCTGGCCCTGCTCAAGCAGGAGTCATCGAGCACAAATTTTCGGATTTTGGATCAGGCGCAATTATGCGCTCCGCCTCCGCCAGATACACAATGCGGCCCGCGACCAGGGCGGCGATGACGCGGGGCGGGCTGTCTGGCGCCGGGTCGACCAGCACGAGGTCCGCCCGCAGCCCCTGCTTGATGCAACCGCGATCCCGCAGCCCAACCGCACGCGCGGGCGAACCGGATACGAGCGACCAGGCGCGATCAAGCGGTGCAACACCGGAGCGAGCCAGGCGGAACGCTGCGATCAGCGGCGCTGGATAGTAGTAGTCGGAGGCGAGAATGGAGCACAGGCCGCGCGAGATCATGTCGCTCGCATTCACCCACCCGATATGGCTTCCGCCCCGCATGACATTGGGTGCGCCAAGGACAATGTCATCGCTGGCGGCCGCGGCCTCGCGGGCGGTCTCGATGTTCATGGGGAACTCGCTCACCCGGCAGCCCAGAGTCCGGAACCAGCGCCGCTGCTGTGGGCTTTCATCGTCATGGGAAAGCAGGGCGACGTCGTGGGCCTTGGCATGCCCGGCAATCCGGGTAATCGAGTGAGGCACCTCATCGCGCCGGCCGCGCAAGCGCTCCACGAGCTTGAGGAAGTCCTCGCGCGGCAAGCCGGACCGCTCCGCCATCTGGCCAATCTTGTCCGGCCTTTTCGCTGCATTGTCAGCAGACGGCAGATGATCATTGAACGCGACCGCATCGATCCGGCGCGCCGCTAACCAGTCTGCCACCTCGATCTCCGCGTCGAGATTATAAGTCTCATGCCGGAGGTGAAATCTCGTATCCGCCGCAAGGCGCGGACGCAGGGCTTCCATCGCGGCCAAAATGCCGCGCGCATTCTCCGCCCCACGCAGCCCCGGCTCCCACGACCAGGTGACGCCGTGAAAAACGGTGGTGATGCCGTTCGCGATCGCCTGGCGATCGCTTTCGGTCAATGCAATGTCGAGCGAAACGGCCACGCCGGGACGCGGCATGATCTGGCGCTCGAAAGCGTCCCCGTGGATATCGATGACGCCGGGAAGGACGAGGAGGCCGGTCGCATCAAGCGCGCGGCGCGTGGAATGTTCGCAGCCGATCCCGGCGATGATGCCGTCTGCAGTGCTGATATCGACGGTGGTATCTTCCAACCCGCCCTCGAGCAGAACATGACCGCCTGCGATGCGAAGATCCATGTGGTCTGCCGTCAGCTCTCGATGACAAATTCCAGCCGGTCGGCGGCGAAGCGTGATCGCGTCGTAAGCACGGGACAGCCGTCCCCATCGACGTCCACGCTCTCTACCACCAGGATCGGGCGGCCCAGGGTAAGCTTGAGCCTGGCTGCATCCGCGGCGTCGGCAATGGCGGCAGAGATGTGAGTGCTCTTGCGCACATAATCGCGGACCCCGAAATGCGCGAGCATGCGCGTCATTGACTGGGAGCTGCCATAAACGCGCGCGGCACCAGGAAACCGTGCCGCTGCAAGCCAGGACGTAACTGCGGATATGGGAATGCGGTCCGCTTGGCGAATGATCTCGAGCCGTACGACAGATGTGCCAGCTTTGAGTTTCAGCCTCGCGGCGATCTCGGGATCGGCAGCCTCGACCATGCCGGCAATGAGACGACCGCCGGCAGCGCGTCCGGCCCCGCCCACGATCTCGGAGAATCGCGTTCGTTGCCGGATCGGGTAGGAGATACGCTTTGGCTCGACGAACGTGCCGCTGCCGCGCTCCGCCCGTACCAGGCCGCGTTGTGCCAGCGCCGCGATGGCGCGGCGCACCGTGTGGCGGTTGACGCCGAAACGCGCGGCCATCTCGATTTCCCCCGGCATCCTGCTGCCCGGCTCGAACGCGCCATTGCCGATCGATTGCTCGAGCTCGTCGGCAATGCGCCGCCACAGCGAAATTCCTGCCGCGGAGGCGGCTTCATAGCTGCTCACCTGCCTGCCGGGACCGCTCGCTTGGGCTCTGCGCATCATGGCCGCTGTCACAAGCTTCGGAAGTTCAGTAGGGCGGGTTAGACAGCGAAGCCGCCTTGGCGGCTTCGCTGGCGTAACCCGCCGGCCGGCATCGGGCGCGCTCCCCCCATGGCGGTGGGTTACGCGCACAAGTCGGCTGCCCAGCAGCCGACTTGTCCGGCTAACCCACCCTACCACTGCTACGACTGCGCATCATGGCCGCTGTCACTAAACCATCATCGACTGCTGCTAGACGGCAGGCCAGTTGTCTAGTAATGTAGACAAGTGCTACCACACGCCGGCTCGGAGCGCAAATGCGGTGACCTCGCCTCTGCCGAAAGACCTCGAGCTGCAGCGTACCCGTCGCGATGCAATGGCGGTGCTGGCGGGCAGCGACGCTGCCGAGATTGCGCATCGCCTCGATGCCGTTGGGACGCTTCCGGCAAGCGAAGAGCTGCGGGCGCCCGAGAGCGGGCTGGTCATGGTGCGCGGTCGTATCGGCGGCGACGGGGCGCCCTTCAACTTCGGCGAGGCGACGGTGACGCGGGCTGCGGTCAAGCTGGAAACGGGCGAGACAGGCTTCGGGTATGTGCTCGGCCGCGATCTTGCCAAGGCCCGATTGGTCGCGCTGTGCGACGCGCTCATGCAGAGCGCGAACCATCGCAACCTGATCGAGCAGCACGTGCTGGCGCCGATCCGCACTCAAGTGCGTGCGGCCCGCGCGCGGAAACAACAGCAGGTCGCTGCGACCAAAGTCGAGTTCTTCACCCTGGTACGGGGCGAAAGCTGAATATGAGCGCCATCACAGCCGGCTTCGCGACACCGGTGCTCTCCGCGCAAAAAACCTTCCGCGCGGTTCTAAACGCACTCGCCCGCCCGGGCAGCATTCAGAGCATCACCGATCGGGTATCACCGCCCCCTCCCCTCTCGCCAGAGGCGGCAGCCGTGGCTTTGACCCTGTGCGACCATGACACACCGCTGTGGCTGGACGCGGACCTGCGATCAGCCGACGCAGTCCTTGCCTGGCTTCGCTTTCATTGCGGATCGCCGGTCGTCGACGATCCCGGCAGTGCCGCGTTCGCATTGGTGAGCACGCCGACCGAGTTGCTGCCCTTCGATCACTTCAATCTGGGTCAGCCGGACTATCCCGACCGTTCGACCACAATCGTTCTGCAGCTCGATTCCTTGCGCTCGGGACCCGAGCTCCTGCTGCAAGGGCCGGGAATCCGTGGCCGGCAATCGCTGCGTGCTTCGCCGCTGCCTCAAGACATCCGCACCCGGCTGATCGCCAATCGGGAGCTTTTTCCACGCGGCGTCGACCTTATTCTGGTCGCCGACCAGGAAGTGGCCGCGCTGCCGCGATCGGTCTGCGTAGCGCGCAAGGACCCCTGAGATGTATGTCGCCGTCAAGGGTGGAGAAAAAGCGATCGAGAACGCGCATCGCCTGCTCGCCCACGAGCGCCGCGGCGACCCGAGCATCCCCGAGCTGTCACTCGAGCAGATCATGGCGCAGCTTCGCCTGGCGGTTGATCGCGTGATGTGCGAGGGCTCGCTCTACGATCCCGAGCTCGCGGCGCTCGCGATCAAGCAGGCGCGCGGCGATCTGATCGAGGCGATTTTTCTCCTGCGGGCGTTTCGCGCAACGCTGCCGCGCTTTGGCGCAAGCGAGCCGATCGATACCGGGGACATGACGGTGCGCCGGCGCATCTCGGCGGCATTCAAGGATTTGCCCGGCGGGCAGGTTCTCGGCCCGACCTTCGATTATACCCACAGGTTACTGGATCCCACATCGCTTGGGGCAAGCGTAAGCGAACCCGCCGGCGATGAAGCGAATGCTGAAGCGATCGGCGCCATGCCGCGGGTGACCGACATCCTCGCTGCCGAGGAGCTGATCGAAGGATCGCCACGCGGCAATCCGCACGACCGCGTCGGCGACCTCACGCAGGATCCCCTCGATTTTCCTGCCGATCGCGATCTTCGCCTGCAAAATCTGGCGCGCGGCGATGAAGGTTTCCTGCTGGCGCTCGGCTACTCGACCCAACGCGGCTATGGCCGCACACACCCTTTCGCCGGCGAAATCCGGCTGGGCGAAGTCGAGGTGGAGTTTGTGCCGCAGGAGCTTGGCTTTGCCGTGCCGCTAGGCGAGATCACCGTAACCGAATGCCAGATGATCAATCAGTACCGTGGCTCTGATACCGAGCCGCCGCGGTTCACGCGGGGATATGGGCTCGCTTTCGGCCACAGTGAACGCAAGGCGATGGCGATGGCGCTCGTCGATCGCGCTCTGCGCGCGCGAGAGTTGGGAGAGGAGATCAAAGCCCCGGCGCAGGACGAGGAGTTCGTGCTCTCGCACAGCGACAACGTGCAGGCGACCGGTTTCGTCGAGCATCTCAAGCTGCCGCACCACGTCGATTTCCAGGCCGAGCTTGGGCTGCTGCGGCGGCTTCGCTCCGAGTTCAAGCAGCAGCGCGCAGGCGCTCGCTCTCTCCAGGAGGCGGCGGAATGAACGCGCCTTCCTACAACTTCGCCTATCTCGACGAGCAGACCAAACGCATGATCCGGCGCGCGATCCTCAAGGCGGTCGCGATCCCCGGGTACCAGGTGCCGTTCGCAAGCCGCGAAATGCCCATGCCTTACGGCTGGGGGACCGGCGGCGTGCAGGTCACCGCATCCATTCTCGGCCCCGACGATGTGCTCAAGGTGATCGACCAGGGTTCCGATGACACGACGAATGCGGTGTCGATCAGGAAGTTCTTCAGCAAGACCGCGGGCGTGCGCACCACAACAAGCACGCGGGACGCAACGGTTATTCAGACCCGCCATCGCATCCCAGAGACGGCGCTTGGCGGGCACCAGATCCTCGTCTTCCAGGTGCCGATCCCGGAGCCGCTGCGCTTTCTCGAGCCGCGCGAGACCGAGACGCGCCGCATGCATGCCCTTGCGGATTACGGGCTCATGCACGTGAAGCTCTACGAGGACATTGCCCGCCATGGCCACATCGCAACCACCTATGCCTATCCGGTGAAGGTCGACGGCCGCTACGTCATGGATCCGTCGCCCACGCCGAAGTTCGACAATCCGAAAATGAACGATTGCGCGGCGCTGCAGCTCTTCGGCGCGGGCCGCGAGAAGCGCGTCTATGCGATACCGCCCCACACGACTGTGGAATCGCTCGACTTCGAAGATCATCCGTTTGAGCGCTACCGCCGCGACGGCACATGCGCGTTATGCGGTGCGCAGGACAGCTTTCTCGACGAAGTGGTCACCGATGATCGCGGCGGCCGCATGTTTGTGTGCTCCGATACTGACTACTGCGAAACCCGCCGTTCCCGGTCCATTGCGGCGAAAACAATGGCGGGAGTTGATGAGTGAGGGGTCCGACATCCGTGTGCGCCCGGCGGTTACGGACGATTTGCCGGCCGTGCTCGGTCTCTATGCCCAACAGGATTTTGATCGCGACCGAGTCCTGCCGTTGGAGGAGGCCAGGCGATTGTTTGCGCGCTTTGCTTCCTATCCGGACTACACGCTCTACGTTGCCGAGCGCGGCGGAACGATCGTCGGCAGCTTTGCTCTTCTGGTGATGGACAATCTCGGTCATCTCGGCGCTCCGTCCGGTATTGTCGAGGACGTCGTCGTGGCACCCCGATGGCAGGGCAAGGGCGTGGGCAAAGTCATGATGGCAGTCGCCCGCGACCAGTGTCGCGCGAAGGGCTGCTACAAGCTCGTGCTCTCATCGAATGCCAAGCGTGAGCGCGCGCACGCATTTTATGAGTTGCTCGGCTTCGCCCGACATGGTTACAGCTTCCGCCTCGATCTCGCGCCGGCGCCGGGATGAGCGTCGCGACGCCGGAGGAACCGTTGCTCATCGCCGAGCGCTTGAGCAAATCGTATGGCCGCCAGCTCGGCTGCCGTGATGTCTCGTTCGAGCTCTACGAAGGCGAGGTCATGGCAGTGGTCGGGGAATCGGGTTCCGGCAAGACCACACTGCTGAACCTTTTGTCCACGCAGATCACGCCCACAGCCGGGCGTGTGCTCTACCGCATGCGCGACCGAGCGACCCGCGACCTCGCGACCCTAGGGGAAGCAGAGCGCCGCCTGCTCGCTCGGACTGACTGGGGATTCGTGCATCAAGACCCGGCAATGGGATTGCGCATGGGGGTTTCCGCCGGGGCCAATGTCGGCGAACGGCTGATGGCGGTAGGTTGGCGGCATTACGGCCGCATTCGCAGCAGCGCGACAAACTGGCTGCACCGGGTCGAGATCGATGTCGCGCGCATCGACGACATGCCCGTCACCTATTCCGGAGGGATGCGCCAGCGCCTGCAGATCGCGCGCAACCTCGTGACGCAGCCGCGCTTGATCCTCATGGACGAGCCGACCGGCGGCCTTGACGTTTCGGTCCAGGCGCGGCTGCTCGATCTTCTGCGCGGACTCGCCGCCGATCTCAGGCTCTCGGTCATGCTCGTGACCCATGACCTGGCTGTCGCACGCCTGTTATCTCAGCGCATCATGGTGATGAAGAATGGCGAGGTCGTCGAATCCGGCTTGACCGACCAGGTGCTCGACGATCCCCAGGAACCCTACACGCAGCTGCTGGTCGCCTCCATCCTCCCTCCCTGAGGATCAGAATGACGTTTGCGCTGGAAGTGATCGAGGTATCGAAGACGTTCACCATGCACTTGCAGGGCGGGCTGCGGCTGCCGGTCGTTGCGGGGGTCAGCTTCCGCGTCCGCGCGGGAGAATGCGTGGTGCTTACCGGGCGCTCCGGCGTCGGCAAGTCATCGGTCCTGAAGATGATCTTCGGCAGCTATCGCTGCGACGCTGGCCGGATCCTGATCGGCGACGGCACGCCGCGCACCGACCTCGCAAGTGCCTCGCCGCGGCGCATGCTGGCGCTGCGCAAGAACAGCATCGGTTATGTAAGCCAGTTCCTGCGGGCGGTGCCGCGCGTTGCCGCCACCGACGTCGTTGCCGAGCCGTTGCTCGGCAACAGCTGCTCCCCCGAGGACGCACGCGCACGCGCAGCCGAGCTCCTCCATAGGCTCAACATTCCGCGGTCGCTGCAAGGCCTGCCGCCGGCAACCTTCTCCGGGGGTGAGCAGCAACGGATCAACATCGCCCGCGGATTTTTGCCGGAGCTGCCGATCCTGCTGCTCGACGAGCCGACAGCATCCCTCGACGCCGAGAACTGCGCAGTGGTCGCCGGGCTCATCGCCGAGAAAAAAAACCGGGGCACAGCCATCGTCGCTGTCATCCACGACGAGACCATTCGCGACCGGATCGCCGATTGCGTCATCGACATGACGCAATTCGCAGCGGCAGCGTGAGGGAACGGAGATGAAGACCCAACGCGAGTGCGTGCTCACCAACGCCCGCCTGATGCTCGCCGATTGCATCCTCGATCAGGGCTGGCTCGCCGTCGCTGACGGCATGATTATGGAAATCGGCGAAGGTCGCGCGCCCGAGCGCGGCGAGGACCTCGGGGGCGACCTTCTGATGCCGGGCTTGATCGAGCTTCACACCGACCATCTCGAGGCCCACTATGCACCGAGGCCCAATGTGCGCTGGCATCCGCGGGCCGCAGTCGTCTCGTTCGATGGTCAGCTCGCGACCAGCGGCATTACCACCGTTCTCGATTCCCTGCGCGTGTGGAGCGAGGACGGAGCCGAGGACGTGGATGGCGAGGCCGGCGTCCTCGCGCAGGCCATTGCCGAAGCGCGCGAGACCGGCATGCTGCGCGTGAGCCATTTCCTGCACCTGCGCTGCGAAGTGCCGATGCCCAACGTGGTTGCGGAAGCGGCCGAGCTTATCGGGCGCAGCGACGTCCGGCTGCTGTCGCTGATGGACCATACCCCCGGACAACGGCAGTTCCGCGACGAGCAGAAGCTTCGCGACTACTACCGCGGCAAAAACGCCAGCCTGACAGATGCGCAGCTCGATGGGCTGTTCGCGCGTCGCATCGAGTACCAGGCCGCCTATGCAGCCGAGAACTATCGCAACCTGGTCGCGCTCGCGCGCGAGCATGATGTACCCCTGGCAAGCCACGACGACACCACGCTGGAGCACGTGGAGCAGGCGGTCCAGGATCGCGTCGCGATCGCCGAGTTTCCGACCACCATCGAGGCTGCGCAGGCGCTGCATGCCAGCGGAATCCGGGTGCTGATGGGCGCGCCAAATCTCGTGCGCGGCGGCTCCCATGCCGGCAACGTCGCCACCGCGGAGCTTGCCAAGATAGGCGCACTCGATGTGCTCTCGTCCGACTACATGCCGGCGAGCCTGCTGCTCGCGGCGTTGCAGCTTCCCGACATCGTTCCAGGCGTCAGCCTTGTTGCGGCCGTCCGCGCGGTCACAAAGACCCCGGCGCAGGCAATCGGCCTCGACGATCGCGGAGAGATAGCCGTCGGCAAGCGCGCCGATCTGATCCGCGTGCGTACGGTGGAGCGCTTGCCGGTGGTGCGCATGGTCTGGCAGCTTGGCAGCAGGGTGGCGTAACGGGCAATGGAAGCTCTCGCCCAGAGCGAAGCGTCGGCCTACCGCATCGGACCGGGACGACTGGTGCTGTTAGTGGGGCCAAGCGGCGCCGGCAAGGACACCTTGATCAGCGGTGCCCGGCTGGAATGCACAGACGAGCCCTCCATCATCTTCCCGCGGCGCGTGGTCACGCGACCAGCCTCAGCCTATGAGGATCATGACACGGTCGATCTCGAGACTTTCAACCGCGCAGCGGCAGAAGGAAGCTTTGCGCTCTGGTGGGAAGCCCACAACCTTCGCTACGGTGTTCCCATCTCGATCGACGACGACATTCGCTTCGGCCGAACGGTCGTCTGCAACGTCTCGCGCACCGTCACAGATCACGCGAAACGGCGGTATGCCGCTGTTGCGGTGGTGCTGATCACTGCGCCGCAACGCATTCTCGCCGCGCGACTCGCAACGCGAGACCGAGGCAGCGATGGCGATGTCTCCGCGAGGGTCGCGCGCTCGGCGAACCTTACCAAGAACCGTGAGCCTGATTATGTGATCCACAATGTCGGTCCGCCCATAATCGGGATTCGCCGCTTGGTGGACGTAATACGCAGTCCATAACGAGTGCTACAGGAGCCGCCAACAGGATGAAAACGCTGGACGAGATCGTCCTAAAGCTGCGCGGAATGCAGCCGGATTTGCGGCAACGATACCCGATTCGCGAAATGGGAGTTTTTGGCTCCTACGTCCGCGGCGAGCAAACGGAAGCCAGCGATCTGGACCTATTGGTGAGCCTCGGCGAGGGGATAGGCCTGATCGGAGTTGCCGGCCTGCAGCAAGAGTTGAGCGACGCCCTTGGAATCAGGGTCGATCTTGTCATCAAAGGACCCCTAAAGCGCCGCATCGGTCGGCGTATTCTGTCGGAAGCGGTGATGCTTTGACTCCTGCTGAGCGCGATTTCCGCGACTACCTCGATGACATTCTCGAAAATGCGCAGAAGCTGAGATCTTTCGTCGCGGGTTTAAGCTTCGAGGACTTTCAGGCAGATGAGAAGACCCAATATGCCGTCATGCGAGCAGTTGAAGTGATCGGCGAAGCGACGAAGCGCCTACCTACGGAGTTCCGTGATCGCTATCCAGAGATCCCCTGGCGCCGTATGGCGGGCATGCGCGACGTTCTCATCCATCAGTATGAAGGGGTGGACCCGGGCGTGTTGTACGCCACAGCCTCACGTGAAATCGAGATTGTGATCGAGCGCCTGCCGGGGATCATCCGCGCGCTCGATCACGAAGGATAGGACCATCAGCGAGCAATATCCGGTGCAGGTTTTCGACCGGCATCGTCTTAAAGCTCGCGCGCACGTCCGGGCAGAAGCGGGACGAACCGCACCCCGATCAGATCTTCCCGTTCGACACCGGTTGCGGTTTTCTTGAGCTTGACCAGCTGTTGCGAGCGGCTGTGCGGTCCAAGCGGCAGCAGCATGATCCCGCCCTCCGCAAGTTGCCCGAGGAGCTCCTCGGGAATGCTCTCGGCTGCTGCCGTTACCATGATGCGGTCGTAAGGAGCCTTGTCGGGAACGCCGGCGAAACCGTCACCGAGGCGCACATCGATGTTGTCATAGCCCAGGCTCGCCAATCGGGCGCGAGCGGTTTCTGCCAGCGTGCGGTAGCGCTCGACCGTGACCACCTCGCGCGCGAGGCGCGAAAGAATGGCGGCCTGGTAACCTGAGCCGGTGCCTATTTCCAGCACCCTGTGGCGCGGCGCGACGTTGAGCTGCTCGGTCATGTAGGCAACGACGTAGGGCTGGCTGATCGTTTGTCCGCAGGCGATCGGCAACGCCTGGTCGGCATAGGCGCTGTCGTTGAACTCGTTATCGACGAAATGCTCCCGCGGCACCTGGTCCATGGCGCGCAGCACCGCCGCATCCGCGATCCCGCGTTGGCGCAGCGTCAACAGAAAATGCATGCGGCCGACACTGTCGTCGCTGGGCGGTTGCTTCGACATGGCAGGGCTCCTGCGCGACCTTATTATTGTGTCCTTGGGATCTCATATTATTCAATATGTCATTTTGGGTCGCCGCAAAGCGGTGAGCCGCAATGATGACCTGAATGGCAACATGAACCTGGCGCTCTGGCTGGAACGTGCCGGGAAGGCCTGTCCCGAACGCCCGGCGGTCGCGGTCGGCGAGCGTACCGCGTTGAGCTATTCCGCGCTTGCAGGGCGCGTTGCGCATATCGCGGGCGGCCTGCACGAGCGCCTAGGCTTGCAGCCCGGCGATCGGGTGGCGATCGTGGCCAAGAACAGCGTCGGCTTTATCGAGACGCTTTATGCGACTTGGCATGCCGGCCTGGTCGCGGTGCCGGTCAATGCCAAGCTCCACCCGGCGGAGCTGGCCTACATCCTCGAGCACGCCGGCGCCCGCGCCTGCTTCGCCTCGCCGGGTCTCGATGCCGACATCGCCGCATGCGCACCAAGCACGCTCGATCACCTTATTGCCATGGACGGCACCGACTATGAACGGCTGGCGCAGGCCGACGCAGTCGCGCCGCACACCCGCGCAGCGGACGACCTGGCTTGGCTGTTCTACACGTCGGGGACCACCGGCCGGCCCAAGGGCGCCATGCTCACGCACCGTGTGTTGCATTGGACCAGCCATGCCTATGCGACCGAGGTCAACCCACTCGTCCCCGGCGATGCGATCCTTCACGGGGCGCCCATGAGCCACGGCTCGGGGCTTTATCTGATGGCGCATGTTGCCCGCCTCGGGCTTCAGATCATCCCGGAGTTGGGCGGCTTCGAGGCCGAGGAGGTTCTGCGGCTGATCGCCGAGCGCCCGCGCATTTCATTGTTCGCGGCGCCGACCATGGTGAAACGGCTGGTCGATTGCCGTTATGAATGCAATCCGGAAAATATCCAGGCCATCGTCTGGGGCGGCGCGCCCATGTACGTGGAGGAAATCCGCAGGGCAGTTGATCGGTTCGGGCCGCGTTTTGCCCAGATCTACGGCCAGGGCGAGTGCCCGATGACGATTTCGACGCTCTCGATGCAGGACATCGCCGATCGCGATCACCCGCGTTGGATAGAGCGTCTGGCGTCGGCCGGCCGGCCGTTCGCCTGCGTCGAGGTCATGGTCGCCGATGCCGAGGACCGTCCCTGTGCCGCCGATGAGAGCGGGGAGATCCTGTGCCGCGGCGACGCGGTCATGACCGGCTATTGGCGTGACGACAAGGCCACGGCGTCCACGTTGAGAGGCGGCTGGCTGCACACCGGCGACATCGGGGCGTTCGACTCGGCCCGCTATCTGTTCCTCAAAGACCGCTCCAAGGACCTCATCATCTCTGGCGGCTCGAATATCTATCCGCGGGAAGTGGAAGAGGTGCTGCTGCAGCACGCCGGCGTGCAGGAGGTCTCGGTGATCGGCCGACCCGATCCGGAATGGGGCGAGATCGTCGTCGCCTATGTCGTGGGAGCGGTCCCGCGCAATGAGCTCGATGCACTATGCCTGCAGAGAATCGCGCGGTTCAAACGTCCCAGGGACTACGTGTTTGTGCCCGAGCTGCCGAAGAACAACTACGGCAAGATCCTGAAAAAGGACCTGCGAGACGTTGATGCCCAACGATGCTTGACGTCGGCCGGTTATCGCCAAAGCGGGTCGGAACCGGGATGATGCACAAGACGCCTTCTCGCGACCCTACTCGCCTCCCCCTCATGTACGGTCATGTCCGCTGCCGGCGGAAGCTGACATGCGAGCGCTGACGAAGGGCTCGGCTTTTGACCCATCTCTGCAATTGACGATCAATTTTGCTGTGATGCACAGCAGCGTTTTCACGTAGCGGTGTGGTAATGTGCGACCTCCAGTCTGAGGAGGGCTCCCATGAGGCGACGTGAGTTCATCACGCTGCTCGGCGGCGCGGCCGCCGCATGGCCGCTTGCGGCGGGCGCGCAGCAGGGCAGACAAATCGCTCGGATCGGATTCCTTGGTTCCGCTCTCGACGGCCCGCTTTTTGCGACGAGCTATCCGGCTTTCCTTGCTGAACTGCGCAAGCTTGGATTCATCGAGGGCCAGAATTTGATCATCGAACATCGACGGACAGACGAGGGAGCGTCCAAGGCCTTTGCTGCCGCGGCTGAAGTGACCCGCTCGAAGGTCGACGTGGTAGTGGCCTTTGGTCCGGAAATTGCCCTCAAAGCAGCAGTCGCGGCGAGTCAAACCATTCCGATTGTCATGATTGCCGTCAACTTCGACCCGATCGCGCCGGGCTATGTGAGCGACATTTCCCGGCCCGACAGGAACATCACGGGGCTGGTCTATCGCGCGCCCGAATTGGCTGCCAAGCAACTCGAACTCCTGATGGAGGCGTTTCCGGGCCACCAACCGATCGCGGTGCTTTGGGAAGCGGCTTCGGCAGAACAGTTCGATGCCGCCCAACGCGCTGCCCAACCCCTGCACATCCCTCTGCATTCACACAAGCTCGAAAATCCGCCATTCGATTTTGACGAGACGTTCCATGCCATCGCGCAGGACGGGTCGCGTATGGTGCTTGTCTTTTCAGGCCCGACATTCGGCACCCAGCGTGTCCATATCGCCGATCTGGCCATACAGCACCGCCTGCCGACGATGTTCACCTTAAAGTTCTATGTCGAGGCGGGCGGGCTGATGTCTTACGGCATCGACACCGTTCCAATATTTCGCCGCGCCGGGTCGTTCGTGGCGAAGCTTCTCAGAGGGGCAAAGCCGTCCGATCTTCCGGTCGAGCAGCCAACCAATTTCGAATTCACGCTCAACTTGAAAACGGCCAAGGCAATCGGTGTATCGGTACCGACGTCGACCCTGCTGCGTGCCGACGAGGTGATCGAATAGGGATGCTATTTGCTGCGGTGCATGAGTCCGGTTGTGGCACAAAGCTGCCGAACGCGCGTGCGCTGATATGTCCGGAGCTGGCGAAAGCTGACATGCGACCATTCCGGAGAGATTCGGCTTTTGACCCACAACGGAAGTTGGCTACGAGATTTTGGTGCAACTCAGCACGGGCAGCGTGTAGCTACTCCTCCTGGGGCGATGGTCGCGTTTAGGATTGGCTTTCCCGATCCGCGGGAATATAGGGGATCAATCCGTCTTCGAAGGCAATCTCCTGGATTTCCCGGGGCATGTCTCGCAAATCGACCAGCAGGCCATTCACCTCTGCCATCCATACCAGCGGGCTCTTCTCGACCAAGCTCGGAAGCGTCCACTGCGGATCGAACGGCCGGGCCCCAATCGCTTTTTCGATAGCGCGCGCCTTGGCATGGACGGTGCTCTCGCCGACATCGAATGCGGCGCAGAGGTCCGCCGTCGTCATGTGCGGAGAAAACGATTTGTCACTCAGAAAATTCATCCTGCCAAGAACATAGACGATGCTGCACGCCCACGTTCGCGGTTGTCCGGAAGCAACGGGGCTCGGGCGCTTCCTGCAAAGCGCCCCGGTCAGTGCGCGCGCCAAGTCCCGGTATTCGGAGTTCAGATACCTGTCGCAAACATCGTCGGTCAAGCCGACAATCTTCTCGTAGACTGGCAACATGACTTTTGGAACCGAGCTCAAGCGAGACGGACCCGTCATCGAATCAGCCTTGCTGGGACAGAGCGATGTTCATTTATCAATCGTCTCGTGAGTTTAACGAACTTCGAGGCGGTGAAGCAAATTCGGCCAGGGAATTCCGCAATGGCACGAACGAGCCGCTTCCGTCCCGCGCAGGAAAGTCTGCTAGGAAAGGTGCTGCGGACAAGTCGTTGGCCCGCCCGCCCGTGACCCGCACCGAATTTGGCAGTTCCCTTCGAGCAGCAGGATCAACCCTATGCGGCATGTCGTACGGCCATTTCCGCCAAAACAGCACGTCCTTCGTCCGTCACCGAATATGGTGCATCGAACTCTTGGCCAACTTTTTCTCCCTGCCTGTAAATCCCTGTAAAGGGGGGCGGGGCGACAGCCAAAAACTGCAGAAAAGTGAGCAGCAGCAATGACATACGCCGAAATGGCATGATCAGGAACAGGGAAAAACAGGAAATAACAGGGAAAATAACAGGGAAATGACCAGCGATTTATGACGCAACGTCGCGATCACCACTCCCAGCGATGTAGTCGTCGTTCTCATCGGCGCGTCCCAACTCGACCATCCGGCGAAAACGCTCCCGCACGTCCTCGAGACTTTCGCATGCCGACCGCCACAGGTAATGGGTGTGCGTTTCATTGCGCCGTTCTTCCCTGCGCTCTCAAGCGCTTATGCCGGGCCAGCTCCATCGGCTCAGCCTTTGGTTCAGCCTTTCCGCTCACTGTCGATGGAGCCCGCATTACTATTGATGGGCGCGCCGTTTCTCGCCGCTCTCATCCGCTTGAGGTCCGTGCGTTCCAGCAAAGCGAGCCGGTCCTCAAACTCATTTGCCTCAAGGGCTTGGACGTAAAGCGACATCACCTTGGTGAGCTTGGCAGCCTCGTCCGCGGTGACGTCGCCAATGAGCGCAGCGGATGCGATGCCGGCGATGGCAGCGACGGCGTCGGCGGCCTTTGCAAGCGGCGGCATCTCGCAAAACAGGGGCTCGTTCCTATGCGTGGGAAAAAGTGGTTCCAGGCACAGCCGAAGGGCCGCGATATTGCCGTCCATGGCCATCTCGACGGCCTTGTTGAAGAGCGACTCGGCGCTTTGCTCGAGCATCTCGTGGAGTTGCATGGATGCCTTGTTTCGCGATCCTCGCGGTCGGCCCGCCGGGTTACCGCTTTGGGCTTTTTGGAACTGAATGCATTGTCCTCCTTTTGCGAAGCGGACGACGGCGGACGGACGATTGGCCAAACAAAAAGCCCGGCGTGGGGGTCCGGGCCGGGCTTCTCTCACAGCTTTCGAAGATTAGCGACTCATAGCAGAAGTTTGTTACAGTGTCAAGATATCAAGCAAAATATTGTCAAGCAAAATATCAAGCAAAATATGTGCCGGGAGCACACGGGTTGTCCAGTTTTTTCTGCCTCCTTGGCGATTTAGAGCGCGTTCCGCTCGAGTGGATACGTAAGGTGGGTTACGCCGTCCAAGTCGGCTGTTCCCAGCCGACTTGCACGGCTAATCTAACCCACCCTACGCAGCGCAGCGATCGTGATTTAACTTCATCGAAACGAGTTCAAAAAAGAAGTCGAAAGCAATGAACAAAAAGTCGTTGACATGTTACGGGACTCATGTATGGTTGGTTATCCTCCAGAATTGCGAAGATGACGAGCGCGAGAGAGGATTTAGTCCGCTTATGTGCTTTGGCACGGACCAGCTGTTCATTTCGGCTCAGCTTATGGCCGGTATCGGAGGTGCTGCGGACTTACCGTGAGTGGGCCGAATGAGTGGATTGGGCGCGAATGACCCAAAGGCGACATGGGCATCACACAGCTATTGCCTTGCAAAATGGCGTTGAACCCCGTTTCGCTTGTCAAAAATCCCTGCTGTAATCAGCCAATGCCAAGCCTTCGCATTGCAGGAAGAGCCATGCGAGTAAGGGATAGGTGAGGCCATGCCTAAGAAGGGCGGCTTCAACGTCAGCCCCGTACGAAAGTCCGCTTCGGCGCCGCTCTCATGGCAGGCATTGAAAATTAACCGGGGCCAACGGCGGCTCTAACTTCGACAGTTCGCAGCGGTGACACTGACTGAAGGACATCATCATGGCGGTTGGCACTTGGCCTCAAGCGTTTGCTGCAAAGCAGATGGCGGTGACGGACGGCACGCAATACGTTCGCCTCGGCGGCAAAGGACCGGCCGTCCTGCTTCTTCATGGCTTCGGCGACACCGGCGATATGTGGGTGCCTCTCGCCGATGCGCTCGTTAAAGACCACGCGGTCATCGTTCCCGACTTGCGAGGCATGGGCCTGTCGTCCCATCCCGAGGGCGGTTACGAAAAGGTCGCGCAGGCTCGAGACCTCATCGGCATTCTGGATCAACTTGGGTTCCAGGAAGTCGCTCTCGTCACCCACGATATCGGCAACATGGTGGGCTACGCTTTTGCGGCGCTGTTTCCGCAGCGCGTGACAAAATGGGTGGTGATGGACGTGCCGCTGCCGGGGATCGGCCACTGGGACAAGCAGTTGAAAAACCCGAAGGCTTGGCACTTCAACTTTCGTGGCCCCAACGTCGAGCGGCTGGTCGCGGGACGCGAGCGAATCCTGCTCGACCGCTTCTACAATGAGCTTTCAGCCAATCCGTCGCGGATCGACGAGCAGACGCGCGACCACTATGCCGCGCTTTATGCGCGTCCATACGCCATCCACAACGCCTTCAGCGGACAGTACGCCGCCTTCGCGCAAGACGCTATCGACAATCAGCAACTCGTCGCCAAGGGCAAACTGAAGATGCCGGTGCTGGCGATTGGCGGCGATCATTCTTATGGCGCACATCTCGCGACCGAAGTCGGTTTCGCCGCTGCTGATGTACGCGCCGCGGTGATCAAGGATTCGGGTCACTGGATCATGGAAGAGCAGCCGGAGCAGGCAGTGAGCATCATCCTCTCGTTCCTAAAGGACGAATGAGTTCAGGGCCGAGCCAAGTCCTACGAGGCCCCTAGCGTACTGATGACGCTCGCACTCAAGGCATGGGGTCAAAGACTGAGCAAGCGAACTGGGGGCAAAAAGACCAAAATGCACTCGTGCCGCCACCCAAATTCAAGCCTCGCTAATGTTGCATGTTGGCACGAAGTGATCATGCCAGGTCGCGCAGGTTACGGCTGCTCTCGGGGGAGAACCGGACTCTCGCTACGCGGAGGCTCGGGGGCCGATTTTGACCCATTGCTGCCGCGGCCGAGGCGATTTTTTGGCAATGCACAACGCGCCGTCCGCCTGGAGCGTCCGCCGAGACCTTCCTGTCCGCCTGAACTGTCCGTCCTTTCACACCTTTGTTGAGTGTGAACATGCTCAGTGAGACTCAGTCAAAACGGATTTTAATTGACTCTGAGCCGCTCCTCTGCGGGCGTCGTGATCGGATCGGCAACAGAATTATATCCGCGCTGGACGCTTACTGAGTTGAGCTTTGCCCCAAGGACCGGCCATTTACATTCGCTCGACCCATTGGGAACGAGATGGTCCAGGCTGAAATGGGTCACCGAAATATTGGGTCTCACGGATAACCTGTTCATCACTAAATTCCATGATACTCACCGTATACGATGGCCGCCCATCGTAAGTTAGGATGAATTCGGTCACCCAGAGATTGGCAGCACCAATAATTCGCCGCACTGAAAATCGCTTGTAGTTCGGCTGCGCCATTCGAGACGCCTGAATTCTGTCGCGGCCGCGAATCCGCTCGCCCGATTGCGGGTACTCAAGCACCGCGTCTTGTCGGTAAATTTGATGTTCGGCATTGAAATCGTTGGCATCAGAGGCCGCCCAGTGGCGCTCCAGAGCAGCTCGAATGTTTGAGTTTAACGTCATAGCATTGCCCTCGCCTTTCGCTCTTGGTCGTACCGTTGTCGGGATCAGAGGGGTTTTGAGTTCGCCTAGCGATGAAATCTACGCGCCCTTCATAGGAGTCATCCAGACTGGGGGTAACCATCATCGGCGCGCCGGCCACGGCAGATGCTTTCATGTGTCGTGCCGTTTAGCCGTAAGCGAAGCCCGGCTTGCTTTGCCCAACTTCTATAATATAACCATCAGGATCGCGAATGTAGCAGTACGTCTCGCCGTCCGTGTCCTTTGGCTCTGTGATAAACTCGGCTCCTCGATTCCGCCATAGTTCATAGCACGCTTGAATATCTGCAACGCGGATATTCATAAAGCTGCTGACTGAATTGGGGTCGGGGGGGACGCTGAGCGTTACCGATGGTTTGGCGGGTGTCGGACCGCCCCCGACGTTGACAATGAGCCACGTGTTGGCGATCTGGATATACCCCGGCGCGCCGCTGCTGTCGCCTCTGCTCAGAATGCGACCTCCGAAGACCTTTTCGTAAAATCGAGCCGATCGTTCGATGTCGGCGACGGTGAGAAAGAATGCGACGGTAAACCCATCCTGCGGCGGCATCTGATAGCTTTTCTGCCCGACTTGTACTTGGTTCATAGACGTCTCCAGTTCGGATATGGCCCCCATTCGTCGGAATACATCGGCCAATTTACTTTGCCGCCAGACCCCTAGCTTTTCTTTCGTAATCCTAGCGCCAGTTGTTCATGCTCGCGCGAATTTGCCGGGCTAGGTCCTATTCGGACCGGAAAGACCCATGACACGCAGCGATTTACCCGCACGGGTGTACTTCGGACTAGGTCCGATGTCTACCGTCTGGTCCCGCTATCAGAAAGATACCGTTGCAAAACAAATCGACAAAGCAGTTTAGACGGCCATCGAGATCGTGCGCGATGCCGACTGCGGCTCCATGACTTGTACAAACGCAACGGTTAGCGGCGCTGCACCGCATCCTTAAAGGTATTGGCCGGCAACACGCTCGCGGTTGCCCAGAGCTCGGAGGACACGAAGGTCAAAGCAACCCTGGACGCCTTCCACGCGGCGCTCAGCTCGCTCGATTTGAAAAAAATGGAGGAGCTATGGGCTCACGATGCCTCTGTCACGCTTATCAATCCCCGGGACAAGACAATTTCGGTCGGCTGGGACAATGTCCGGAAGAGTTGGGAGAACACTTTTAATTTCTGGAAAGAGCTGAAGGTCAGCACGTCTGACGGACCCCATTTTCACGTCAGCGGCAATACCGCCCGGTCGCAAGCGATCGCAAGCGTCATGGGCACGTCTAAGGCGGGCGCCACCATCAATTCTCCGACAATGGAAATGGACGTGCTCGAGAAGCGCGGCGATCGTCGTCGTTTCGCATGCGGCTTGGCGTGTTCCGCAGTAACCAGTACCGGCAAGCCCGCCAGCCTCAGGTCAGCGGCCTCCAGACAACGAAGCGGCGGTTCGCCGGCAAATCGGAGAGCAAACGCGCTCCGGCGCAGATGCATACCGGCTAATCTAACCGTAACTACTTCCGCTGCTCGCCCGAGCTGCTGGCGCGGGCGCGAGCCAACGCGTCCAGTATGCGTTCCGGCGTAAAAGGTTGATGGCGTATCTTGGCGCCGAGCGGCTTCAAGGCATCATTGACCGCAACCCACACCGATCCCATCGCGCCGATCAGGCCGCCTTCGCCGATGCCCTTGGCGCCGAGCCTGGTCGATGCTTCGGGCGTCTCGACATGATCAACCGCGATGTCGGGCATCTCACCGGCCATCGGAACAAGGTAGTCGGCCATTGTTCCATTCAGCAGGTTGGCGTCCTCGCTGTATACGCACTCCTCAAACAGAACCGCTCCGATCCCTTGCACGACCCCGCCGCGCACCTGCTCCTCCACCAGCAGCGGGTTCACGATACGCCCGCAATCGTCGACCGCCCAGTGGCCGAGCATCCTGATGAAGCCTGTCTCGCAATCGACCTCGACGTAGCTCGCCTGCACGCCGTTTGCCATGTAGTACATCTTGTCATTGGCGACGAAGCTCGCGCTGACCGAAAGCTGCACGTCAAAGTCACGCGGCAGAGTGTCCTGGCGGAAATATCCGATGCGGCCAATGTCGGCCAGGCTGATGACGGTCTGGCCGCTGCGCGTATTGATCACCTGGCTGCCGGCAATGGTGAGCGCGTCGGCCGGCGTCTGCGTGAGCGCGGAGGCGAGCGCGAGAATGTTCTCTCTCAGCATCGTGCCGGCGCGCAGCGCCGCCTCGCCGCCGATCGCGGTGCCGCGCGAGGCCCAGGCGCCGCCGCCATAGGGCGAGATGGCGCTGTCGCCGCCCGACACGCTGACCTGATCGATCGACACCCCGACGCTGTCAGCCACGATCTGAGCAACGCTCGTCAGCGTGCCCTGGCCCTGGTCGGTGAGGCTGGTGATGCAGCGTACAGAGCCGGACGGCTCAAGCCGCAGCGTGCAGCCGTCTTGCGTGGAGATCGACGCGCCAGACGGGCCATAGTAGGGCGGGCCGTAGGCGGTCTGCTCGCAGAACGTGGCAATGCCGATGCCGCGGTAGATCCCGCCGTTGCGCAGCTCGCCCTGCTCCCTGCGAAGCGCGTCGTAATTCATGAGGTGGACGAGCTTATCGAGGCATTCGTGAAAGGACACGGTCTCGAGCCGCTGGCCGCCCGGTGTGACACAGGGCAGTGATGATTTCGGCCGGTAGTTGCGGCGTTTGAACGCGGTCGTATCGATGCCGAGAGCGTCGGCCGCTAGGTCCGTCAGGAGCTCCCCGACAATGCAGGCGAATGGCATGCCGACACCGCGGTACATTCCGATCAAGTTCTTGTTGACGTAGACGCTCCGCGTGCGGCCCTTGTAGCTCTCGAACATGTATGGCGCGCCGGCCATGGTGATTGCCATCATGCCTTCCGCAACGTTGAAGCGCATCGGCATGCCGTAGGCGCCGACGGCGCCGATATCGTCGAGCTCCATCGCCGCGATCTCGCCGGTCCGCTTGAGCGCAATGCGGCACTTGATGCGATGGTCGCGTGCCTGTGCGTCAGAGACGAACGATTCCAGCCGATCGACGCAAAACTTGACCGGCCGGCCGAGCAGCATGCTCGCCACCACGGTCGCGATCTCGTCGGAGTAGACGTTGAGCTTCATGCCGAAGCCACCGCCAATGTCGGGCGCGGTCACGCGCACCTTGTGCTCGGGAATTTTCAGGTGGCGGCTGAAAATCTCCTGCATCTGGAACGGCGACTGGTGGGCATGCATGACCGTGAGCGAGCCATCGCTTCGATTGAAGTCGGCGATGAGCCCGCGCGCTTCGAGCGTCATGGCCATCTGACGCTCGAAGCGCAGCTCTTCCTCGATCACGATGTCAGCGTCGGCGAAAGCCTTTGCCGGATCGCCCTTTTCGAGGGAAAAATCGAATGCGATGTTGTCGCCGAGCTCGGCATGGATGACCGGCGCGCCCGGCGCGATGGCCTGCAACTGATCGCCGACCGCGGGCAGGGGCTGCCATTCGGCGGTAACGAGCTCGGCAGCATCCTCGGCCTCCGCACGGCTCTCGGCCACCACGATGGCGACAGGCTGGCCTTGCCACACTGCGCGCTCGGCGGCCAAGAGATGCTGCGGCGCGGAACGATGCCCCGGCCGGTGCAGCGCCACGCCGACGAAGGGCTCGCATCTCGGATTGATGTCGGCTGCGGTGAAGACAGCGGCGACGCCGGGCGCGCGTTTCGCCGCCGCGACCTCGAGCGAGACGAGTTTCGCGTGCGGGTGCGGGCTGCGCACGAAGCAGGCATGCAGCATCCGCGGCAGCTTGAGATCGTCGATGTAGCGGCCGTGCCCGCTGAGCAGGCGTTGGAGCTCACGCCGCGGAATGCGCGCACCGATGCCCGATGCTGCGTGCGCCGACATCAGGTGCTTCGCCGCCGCGCGATGACGGCCTCCACCGCGTCAACGATGGCGTGATAACCGGTGCATCGGCACATGTTGCCGGAGATGAATTCCCTGATGTCAGCGCGCGACAATGTCTTGCCGCTCAACAGAGTCTTGCCGCTCGACAGAAGCTCGTAAGCGGTCAGCAGCATGCCCGACGAGCAGAACCCGCATTGCGCGGCGTTGCGGGCGATGAACTCCGCCTGCAGCTCCGCCAGCTTGCCGCTTTCGGCGAGGCCTTCGATGGTGTCCACGCTCCTGCCGGAAATCTGCGCTGCGAGCGTGAGGCAGCCGCGCGCAGTGCGGCCGTCGATCATCACGGTGCAGGCGCCGCAGATACCGTGCTCACAGCCGAGATGAGTGCCGGTGAGCTCCATCTCCTGGCGCAGGAAGTCGGCGAGATGCTGGCGCACCTTGACGCGGCGCCTGAGCGGCCGGCCGTTCAGGGTCGCTTCGATCACGACCTCGTCCTCGCCCAAGAAATCATCGGTGAGAACGTGCGCGGGCTTGTTGGCGGGATGGCTCATGCGGCGGCTCGCCGCGAGACCGTCAGGGTTCCGGTCGGCATGACGCGAAGCTTGACGGCGCGAACCAGCTCGCCGGACCGCAGATCGGTTTCGGACATGCGCATCAGGCAATCCCCATATAGGCTTCGCGGATCGCAGGGTCGCTGGCAAGGCTGGTCGCGACGCTGACCTTGGTCACCCGGCCGCGATCGATCACATAGGCGCGGGCGGCGAGCTCAAGCGCATTCATCACGTCCTGCTCGACGAGGAGTACCGCAACGCCGGATCGGTTGATCTCGCGCAGCCGCTCGGACAGGAGCTCCACCATGCGCGGCGCGAGCCCGAGCGACAGCTCGTCGATGAGCAGAAGGCTCGGCCGCGCCATCAACCCGCGGCCGATCGCGCACATCTGTTGCTCGCCGCCCGACAGCGTACCGGCATCCTGTCGCTGCCGCTCGGCGAGAATGGGAAAGATCGCATAGATGCGATCGAGGTCGTCCGCGGTCCTCTCCTTGTCCTCGCGCAGGTAGCCGCCCATCAGGAGGTTGTCGCGCACGCTCATGGCGGAGAACAAGCGGCGACCTTCCGGGACGTGTGCGATTCCGGCGCGAACGAGATCCGCGGGTGTCGCCCGCGTCATGTTCCTGCCGTCGACCAGGATCTCGCCGGCGCTGACCGGAAGCAGTCCCGAGATACAGCGCATCAGCGTGGTCTTGCCTGCACCGTTCGATCCGATCAGACAGACCAGCTCACCGGTTGCGACCTCAATCGTCACGTCCCAGAGCACCTGGACGTCGCCGTAGCCGGCGTGGAGGCCTGCGATCGCAAGCTTTGACGCCCCCGCGGCCACGATGCTCGCCATGGACGGCAAGCCGGGTACCTCGAGCCCAGCCAAGCTTCGATCACTCGCCTGCTGCTCACGATCTCGCGCGGTTCTGCTTGCGCGAGCAACTGGCCGCGGTGCCGAGCCACGAATCTCGCTGTCGAGGAACCGCTCACGGATCAGTGCGAGAATCCCATTCGGCAGAAACAGCACCAATATGACGATGATGCCGCCGAGCGCGGCAGCATGGAGGGTGAGGAAGCTTCGCCAGACGAGCTCCTCGAAGGTCAGCAGGATGACGGCACCCAATGCCGGACCGAAGATGGTGCCAAGCCCGCCAAGGAGGACCATCACCATCGGCTTGACCGCAAGCAGGATATCGAACACGTCCGGCGGGTCGATGTAATTCACCCAGGAGGCATAGATCGCGCCGGCCACGCCGATGAACACGGCGGAGAGCGAGAAGGCCGCGGTCTTGTAGCCATAGGTGTTGATGCCCAGCATGTTCGCGGCGTCCTCGTTTTGCTGGATGCAGCGCAACCCAAAGCCCAGCTTGCTGTGTTGAATGACAATGGCAGCGGCCATGCAAAGGATCGCGAGCGCAAGCATGGCGTAAAAGAAGAATTGCGCCTGCGCCGTCACGGAAAAGCGCAGGAACGGGAGGCTGAGGCCTTTACCGCCGCCAGTGAAGTCGGGCAGCGTGTTGACGATCTCGCGCAACATTTCGGCAATGATCAGGCTCGCAATCGCAAAATAGTGGCCGCGCAAGTGCAGGATCGCACCGCCGAGAAAGGCGGCGAAGAGAAGTGCCGCGAGCCCGGCCGCGCCCCAGCCAAGGACCATCGGCGTGGCATGATTTTGCAGGATCGCCGACGTATAGGCGCCGAAGCCAAAAAATGCCGCGGTCGCAAACGAGGGATAGCCCGCGAGCCCGCCGATGAAATTCCAGGACTGCGCCATGACCGTGTACATGCACACGGTTGTGGCGATGCGAAGCAGATAGTTGCTGCCGACCAGCGGCAGGGCCGCAAGCAGCACAGCGAGGACGGCAAGCACAATCCAGGTCTTCATTCGTATCCGCGCCTGCCGGTGAGGCCGCTGGGGCGGACGAACAGAACGAGGAGCAGCAGGGCAAACGACAGCGTCACTGCGCGCTCCGCTCCGATCCAATAAGAGCCGAAGCTCTCGATGACGCCGAGCACAAGACCGCCGTAGAGAGCGCCGGGAACGCTGCCCAGCCCGCCGAGCACGCAAACGACGAAGGCCTTGCCGAGAAAGACCTGGCTGTTGAGCGGCGAGATCGGGAAGATGATGCTGAGCAACGCACCGGCCGCGCCCGCCATGAAGGCGCCGATGCCGAAAGTAATGGCGTTGATGCGCCTGATATCGACACCCATCAGTGCCGCCGCTTCGCGGTCCATGCGCACCGCGACGATGGCGCGGCCGATCGAGCTGTCGCGCAGCAGCCGATAAAGCAGGAGGGTGAGCAGGATTGCGAGCGCCATCGCGGCGACGCGGTCGCCCGGCAGAAACACCGGGCCGATCTCGAGCGAGCCGAGCGGATGGGCGAGCGTGATGCCGCGGTAATCCGCGGTGAACGCCACCAGCATGGTGTTGTTCAGAATAAGATCGAGCCCGAACGTGAGCGTGAGCGTTATCAGGACGGGCGCTGCGACGACACGATTGATGATGCCGGCCTGCAGCGCATGCCCAAGCGCATAGAGCACGCCGCCCGCGATGGCGATCGAGACGAACGGGTGAATGCCCAGGTGAACGTAGGCGAAATAGGCCACGTAAGAGCCCAGCACGATGAACGTGCCATGCAGGATATTGATGACGTTGAGGACGCCCCACACCAGCGAAAAACCGACGGCGATGCACGCGTAGAGCCCACCGAGGACCAGACCGTTGGCAGCGATCTGCAGATAGATCATGAGACTGCGGGTCCGTCGCCGAACCCGAGGGATCGGGCGCGCTTCCCCGCGCCGCATGTATTATTCCATGGGTCTCGGTCCCGGCGCGGAGACGGAGCTTGCTGCACCGCTGAGCTCACATCTGATAGCGCCCCGCGCGGCAACTTGTACCTGCCGCGCGGGCCGAGCCTAGCGCGACATGAAGCGCAGCTCGCCCTGCTTGATGGCCGGAGGCCAGAGAATGACCGGCTTGCCGCCGACGAGCTGAAACACCGGCGGCTGCAGTGAGTTGATCTGCCCGTCGGCCCCGAACTTGACCCGGCCATAGAACGTCTCGGCATCGGTCGCCGTGATGGCGTCGCGCACCTTCTTCGGGTCGATCGTGCCGGCGGCCTCGATCGCCATCTGCAGGATGGCGCCGCAGGCGGCTGAGCCGGCTTCCACGTAGTCGGCTTCGCCGCCGTATTTCTTCGCCCAGGCGGCGTTGAACGCCTCGGTCGAGCCGAACGCGTCCTTGCCTTTGTAGCGGACCGCGGGGGTCCACCACGACATGCTGGTAATGTCCTCGGCGAGCGGGCCGACCGCCTCGGCGAACTCATGATAGGCCGGGCCGGCAAGCATGGTGATGACCGGCGCTTTGAGGCCAAGATCATTCATCTGCCTGCGGATGAGGATCAGGTCGTTGATGTAGCCCGAGGCATAGAACCAGTCGGGCCGCGCGCCGCGCATCTGAGTGATCGCGGCAGAATGATCCATCGTGCCGATGGCGTAACGTTCCGACGCCACCACGTCCATGCCTTCCGCCTTGACCGCCTTCTCGAACTCCTGCGCCACAGCCAGCGGGAACAGATCGTTGCGTGCGAGGATGGCGACGCGCTTGATGTCCTTGTTCTTCTCATGCACGAGCTTCGCGATCGGCACCGATACCGACGCATTCCCGGTCAGCGTTGCAAAGATGTATTTGTAGCCCTGGTCGAAAATCTCCGCCGACGACGCCGTCGGCGCGAGCATCGGCACTTCGTACTTCTCGGAAATGGCGCTCGCCGCCTTGGTCGCACCGGAGCCGAACGGCGCGAACAGGAAGTTGACCTTGTCCTCCGTGATCATCCGCTCCGCTGCCTGTACCGCGCGCGGCGTGTTCGAGGCGTAATCGGTGTAGACGATCTCGATCTTGTAGGTCTTGCCGCCGGCCTTGATCCCGCCTTTGGCGTTTGTCGTTTCGGCCCACAGATCATAGCCGCGTTTCTGCTTCAGGCCCTCCGGGGCGAGCGGACCGGTCAACGGCAAAGGAGCGCCGACCCTGACCACGTCCTGCGCGAGCGCAGCAATGCTGAGGAACGCAGTGGCGCCCGCAGCTGCGATGCTGGCGGCGATCATGCGCGAGAGACATCGACTGATCATTGCAACTCCTTGCAAGCAGGGGTGGCTCGGCAGGTTCCGGCGCTCGGTTATTCCGCCGCAACCTGGGCGCCCGGTCCATACTTGGCGGTCATGGCTTTTTCATACGCCTCAAGCCAATTGAGGCCTTCGTCTTTGGCCACGAGCATGTCGCCGCCGCGCGCCAGTTTCGCCAAGCCGGGCTCATGCAGAACCCTGGGGAGAATTTCCTTCTCCTTGTAGTCCCGAACCGCATCGAGCAGCGCGCGGCGGGTGATCATCACCATCCGGTCGCTCGAACCGAGATGCTCGAGCGTGCGGTCGACGATGGGCCCCATGCTCTCCTGGATCATCTGGTCCTGGAGAGGAATGCCCGGCACGCCGGTATAGCTTTCACCGCGTTGCTGCATCCCCCGATCGATCAAATAGTCGTTTTGCCAGTTGCGCGCCGGCCGCCAGCGGCCCATCCAGTCGTTCGTTTGCGGCAGATATTCCATCGGACGCGCCAAGCCGGGGACGACGGTCCCATCCGCATATGACATCTGCTTCTGCCGGCCCGCTGCACGCTGCGTGTCGACGTTGAAGATCATGGTATTTTCATCATCGATCGGCACCCAGGCGTTCGCCGACATGTTCCGCTCGAAACGATCGCTCGGGTAGCAAACCCAGAACGGAAAGACGAAGTGCGCGAACCGGTGGTGGTCGAAGCCTTGCATCGCGTCGCGTGAAGCGGCGTACATGGCGCCGTAAGGCATCTTGCTCACGCCGATTTCAGGCGTCTTGTTCTTCACCAGGTAGGTATGGGTATCGCCCGGATCCATCCGTTCCGTATCGACGCAGCCGGCATGCAGGAACGCCAGATGCGACGTATCGACATCGCCTTCCAGCGCCTGGAGCCAATTGCATTCGCGGTGGATAAGAGCGGTGTTTTTGTCGTTCGGCTCGGAAGTCAACGCCTCGATCTGTGGAAGCGGCGGGGGAGCGGATTGGCTTTCACCCATATAGGCGTAGACGAGACCGCCCTGCTCCGCCGTCTTATATGCAATCGCCTTCATCCCCGCCGGATACTTGTTCTTGTCAGGCAAGTTGGGCTGATCGAGACAGTTGCCGTCGGCATCGAATTTCCAGCCGTGATAGACGCAGCGGATGCCGTGCTGCTCGTTGCGCCCGAAGAACAGCGAGGCGCATCGATGCGGGCAACGATGGTCGAAAATGCCGACCCGGCCCGCCGTGTCGCGAAATGCGATCAATTTCTCTGCGAGCAGCATCAATCGCATGGGCGGAGCATCGGCGACCAGCTCGGAGGAGCGGCATGCCGGTATCCAGAACTGCCGCATGAATTTGCCCATCGGGGTGGCACGCCCCACCCGCACCAAGGTTTCATTATCCGCGGCGCTGATCATTCTGCCTCTCCGACCATTTCACTGCACCGTCAGTCATTCTTCCACGATGATGCCGGCCTTGGCCATGTTCCTGAGCGAGGCTGCCAGAACCGGACGCGTCAACTCGCCATCGACCATCGGCGCCTCGAGAAACTGGTTCGGCGGATAGAAGCTCGCCGACGCGAAGAACGGCCGATACATTTCCCAGCGCGCGCGCAGCAGCGGATTGGCGGTGCCGGTGTCTTTTTTTCGAGCCGCGCGCAGCTCGTCGAGCTCGATCATCGCCGAAACGCTCACCGTCTCTCCGTTACCGTCCTCATAGGCCAAAGTGCGCCCGAGAAAATCAACGATGTGCGATCGGCCGCCCGGCACCGATCCGTCAAACGAGAATCCAATGCCGCCTGCGACATTGGCGCTGACGAGATATACCATGTTTTCAGCAGCACGCACGACCTTGGCTGCTTCCTGGGCGGGCCGGCGCGGAGAATTGGTCGGATGCAATATCACCTCGGTACCCTGCATCATGTACACCCGGGCGACTTCGGGAACATTGACCTCGCCGCAGGGGATCATCGCGATGCGGCCCAGCTCGGTGTCGGCGACCGGGAAGACCTCGGCCATCGAATGCCGGGCCAGGTAGGCGTCCATGAAATCATGGGGAGACGGGAAGGCCGCGGTGTTGATACGACGATATCTCAGGATAACGTCGCCGCTCGGCGCGATCAGGAAGCAGCTGTTGAAGTAGCGTCCCGGCCATTCCGGGTCGCACTCGAACTGATGGCCGCCGATGTAGATGCGATGGCGTTGCGCGAAGTCCTGAAAAGGCTCGGTAATCGGGCCGGGAATGGTGCAGCAGGCGCGATCGATCCACTGCGCGACAGGAAGCCCGTGCGGCGGCCCCTGCATCGCGAATTCCGGCATCACCACCAGCTTCGCAGGAGTATCCGTTGCGACCGCCTGCTCGATAAGCCGCAAGGCGTTGCGGATATTCAATGCGATGATCGACCACGCTGCCGTGCGGTCGGCCCCCTTCACCGCAAGCTTGCTACCGGCCTGAATACATGTCGCTTTCCACGGCGCAATGGCCATAGCCCAAGGTTCCCATCTGTCTGCTCGCCGGCAGGCGGCGCATCCACGCCATCATAGCGAACCAGTGCCGGACCGCCCAGCAGCTATTCGCCACCACGCGCGCGGAATGCCCAGTGCGCCATGCGGCTTTCAACCAAACCGCAAATGCCGTAGGCCGCGACCGCAAGCACCGCGATGACGATCAGCCCGGCAAACACCAGCGACACTTCAAATCGCGACGATGCCGCCATCATGAGAACGCCGATGCCTTCGTTGGAGGCCACGGTCTCCGAGATCACGGAGCCGACGAAGGCGAGCGTAATCGCGACCTTCAACGAGGCGAACAGGTAGGGCAAGGATCGCGGAATTCCGACCTTCAGAAGGATCTCGTCGCGCCGGGCCCCGAGCGCGCGCATGACGTCTTCCATTTCCGGCTCGATCGTCGCCAACCCGGTTGCAACGTTCACCACGATCGGGAAGAACGCCAGGGAAAACGCCGTCAACACCGCCGGCATCACCCCGATGCCGCACCACAGCACGAACAGCGGCAACAACGCGACTTTGGGAATCGCGTTGAACGCGACGAGGAGCGGGTAGACCCCGCTGTAGACAGCGCGCGACGCCCCGATGGCAAGGCCGATCAGGATGCCGCCAATCAGCGCCAGCGCAAAGCCCAGCAACGACGTAATGACGGTGTGAGTGGCATGCTCCGCCAAGGCGGAACTGTACTGCTTGAACGCGAGCAGCACCTCGCCCGGCGAGGGAAAGATCGCGTGGGAAATGCCGGACTTGGTACTTACGATTTGCCAGCAAACGATCAACAGCGCGCTGAGCAGCCACGGCATCGAATTAAGCGCTATGCGCTTGCGCAGCGTCGGCTTCACGACCGCGCCTCGAAGATCTTGCCTCTCAGCTCGTGGACAAGATCGACAAATGCCGGCTCGAAGCTCCCCTCGACCGTGCGCGGCCTGGGCAGGCTGATTTTTCGCTCGAGGATGACACGCGCGGGCTTGCTGCTCATGACAAAGACTCGATCTGCCAGAAAGACCGCCTCCCTCAGGTCATGCGTGACCAACATTGCGCTGAAACGCTGCCGCAGCCACAGCCCCTGCATGACGCCCCAGAGCTCTTCGCGCGTGAACGCATCGAGCGCGGCGAACGGCTCGTCGAGCATCAGCAGTTTCGGCTCGTGCACCAGCGCCCGGCAGAGATTGGCCCGCTGCTGCATGCCGCCCGACAACTGCCAGGGATACTTGCCACCGAAGGCGCCCAATCCCACGGCATCCAGCATGGCTTGCGCACGCGCTTCATGCTCGGCGCGCTTTTGCCTGCGCTCACGCTTGAACGGCTGCACGATCTCAAAGGGAAGCAGGACGTTCTTGAGCGTCGTCCGCCAAGGCATCAGCGTCGAGTTTTGGAACGCCATGCCGACGCCTTTGATCGGGCGCCGCACCGCCTTGCCATCGACGATCACCTCGCCCGAGGTCACGGGCAACAGCCCCGTCACCAGCTTCATGAGTGTCGATTTGCCACAGCCCGACGGTCCGACGACAGCGATGAATTCGCCCTGGCCGACTTCCATGCTGACGCGATCAATCGTCAACGCGCCCGCATCGGCGTCATACGCCAGAGTGATATCCTTCAAGTTGATGAACGCCCGTGCGCCCGTTTGCCGTTCCTGTTCCACTTGCTGCCGAAGCGAAACTGCTTGGAGATTCATCAAGACCTTATCCATGACTGTTCAACAGGATGCGCTCTCATCGCCGGCCAGCCCATCGTCCGCGGACAGCCAGCGGCTGAAGGCGAGCGGCCGCGCGCCCTGATCGCGCACGACTTTCAAGATGTACGGCAACACCGGTTCGAGACGTGCGCGATGGTCCCGGCTGTCGCGCATATGGAATTCGGACAGCGCGCGGGCCTCCTCCAACACCTCATCATAATCGAGCGTCAACACCTGCCGGTCGGCGATGACCACCTCGCCGTCGACGATCACGGTGTGAACGCCCCGGCCGGACTCGCAATAGACGACCTGTCGAACGGCATCGTTGAGCGGGATATAGCTCGGATCGGACAGGTCGAGAAGCGTCAGGTCCGCACACATCCCAACTTGGATCTTGCCGACCTTGGTGCTCAGTCCCAGCACGTCGGCGCCTCCGGCGGTGGCCATCGCCAGCGCGTCGCGTGCGCGTATCGCGCTTGGGCCCGTGCCCTTCGCGGCGCTGAGGTTGCAGACAAGCTTCATCGCCTCGAATACGTTCTGCGCGTCGCCGGCGCTGGTGTTATCGGCACCAAGAGCGAGCCGCACGCCCGCCTGCCTCAGCTTGCGCAACGGAGCAACGCCGTTCTTCAGCTTGAGATTGCTGGTTGGGCATGTTGCGACGGCGGCCCCCGCCTTGGCGATGCGATCAATCTCCTGGTCGTTGAACCAGATGCCATGCGCCATGCACAGCCGCTTGTTGAACGCCCCGGCGGCGGAGAGAAAATCGATCGGAGAGCCGCCGTGCTCGGCATAAAGCTCCTGCGCCAGGTAGATCTGCAATTTCAATTCGTTCACGTGCGTGACCAGGGGCAAATGGTGATGTGCCGACAGCTCAGCCAGACCTTTCAGCAGCTCGAACGAGCAGCGTTGCGGCGAGCCCGGCGCGATGGCGAACGAGAGGCGGTTGACGGTCTTCATGGCAATCGGCGCCGATACGAAGTCCACGATCTGCCTCGCCTCCGGTGGTTTTGCGGACAGCAACGGGACAAGGTCGGCTGGCAGGTCCGCGCGGATACCAGGCAAGCAATCGATCGGCGGCCGATCGCCCACCTGGAGACCCAACACACAGCGAATCCCGACATCCTCATAGGCCTCTATCGCCGCCTCGACATGCCCCTCGGATCCCGGTCCGCAGCCGAGCATGTCTTGAACGGTCGTGATTCCATTGCGCAGGCAGTCGATGGCGCCGAGCAGGGTACGCAACCTGACCTCCCGTGCGGTCAACGTGCGTGTCGGCGGCAGGATCGCCAGGGCGATCCACGCTTCCAGCGGTATGTCTTCAAACACTCCACGTGAAAGCACGTCGTGGGAGTGATAGTGCGCGTTGATCAGACCGGGTATGGCAAGCTTGCGTCGGCCATCCACAATGACTGCATCACGATCGATTCTTTCTGCCGGTGCGGCGATTGCAACGATCCTTCCGTCCCTGATGAAGATATCCTTGGGCTGCGGTGCTGCGGCAAAGTCCGACAGGACGGTTGCACCAGCGACAACAAGCTCACGATGCGCGGCCATGGGTCCCCAAAGCGAAACCATCCCCTGCCATGCGCGTGCGATGAAACCCAATCGCAAACACGCCTTCACAGCAATCTACGATTCTAGAGCGCATTCCGCTCGAGTGGATACGTAGGGTGGGTTAGTCGTACTGCGTCAGTACGATTAGTTAGCCATCGAGCCGGCTCCAGCCGACTTGCACGGCTAACCCACCCTACGCAGCGATCGTGATTTAACTTCATCGAAACGCGCTCTAGCAGTGGAGCTCATGCCTGGAGGTCGCCCGCAACAAACGTATGAGGTCCTCGAACCGATGGTCTCGGCCAGCCGACCTCAATTCCCGCCGAACGAGCCGATCAAGTTCCGGGTCGCGCTACTGCAGCTTCAATTCTGCCTGGGACGGCAGGTACTCCGGCACCCAGACTTCATCCTGAGCCGGCTTCTTCACCTGCAAGGCGTCCGAAATCTGGGTCAGGATCTGGTCCAGACGCTCCTTTGAGAACGTGCTAAGTCCATTCTTTCTGGTCTCATCGGTTATGATTGCGAGCTTGTTGGAAAATTCGAGCCCCTGCAATTCGAATCTCTCGTCGATGAGAGAATTGTACTTCTTCAGCCATGCGATTGACTGCTCCGGCTTGGCGATGGACAATTTGACAGCCGTCACTGCGCATTTCACGAATCCGCGCATCGCCTCCGGATGGGCGCTCGCCCATTGTTTCTTGACCACAACGGAATTTCCAAAGGCCCGCACCCCCCAATCGGCGTAGGGCAGCAGCGTTATCTCTTCGTCCTTCACGCCGAGAGCGCGCAGCCCGACTAAAATCGTGAACCGATGACCGGCCGCAGCATCGGCTTCCCCCTTTACGAGAATCGGCTGCCGGAGATTGGGCGCGACCGAAATCCAGGTGATGCTGCTCGGATCGATGTTGTTGGCCTTGGCGAAGGCGGGGAACATGACGCGACTCGCCTCGCCCTGCTGGTCGGCAATTCTCTTACCCACCAGATCCTGTGGCTTGGCAATGTTGTACTTCTTCAAGGTGACGATCGACATCGCCGAACGCTCGCTGATCACCAGCACCGCGGCTATCTTGTCGTCCGGATGCGCTGCGTCGTAGTTGATCAAGCTGCTGAAATCCGCGACGCCGATGTCGTAAGCGCCGGATGCGAGCTTGCTGAGAGCGTCGCCCGACCCGAAGCTTCGGTCGATTTTCACGTCCAAGCGGTGTTCCGCGAAGCACCCACTCTCGGCAGCGGTCGGCCAGATCGCCTGCGCGCCCTCGAAGGCCCAATCCATGATGAATCGAATCGGCGTCATCTCGGCGTGCGCGGATCCCGCGAAAAATGCAGAGCCGACGACGAGCGCCGCAACATACCGTGTCATGTTGACGTCCTTTGCCGGGATGAATGCAAGTGCCGGTACGAGATCCAAGGTTGTCCGGGATGATTCGTTAAACCCGAACTTTGATGCTTTCAAGCACGATTAAGCGGCAGGCGCTAAACGAGGTGCTGCGCTCAACCGGCATGACGCCGACCGTCATTGCAAATGGCCCCGAGAGCATTCGCACATCCGATCGCGTAGTCTGGCTCGTGACGTTTCGATAGCTGCAACCTACACTGGTTGCGGCAGATGGAATGCGGACCGATCAATGCGCAAACCAGCGGCTTCATCACCGGGGCATGCACGCGCCAAACCTCCTTTGAGCAATCACATTCTATCGCAGCACGTGACCATGAACACCCCCGACGGAACGGCTGAGCATCAGGACAAGGAGCAAGCGATGTTATCGAGACGTGAGATATTGGCAGCTACGGCCACGGGCGCCATGATGACGGCGGCGAATGCGCAGCCGGCGACGTTCGGCAACCCCGACGAGCCGCCCCAGGGGGCGATCAACGCAACGAACCCCGCGAGCGTCACCGACCCCGGCCCACGCAACTCGGCGCTCGCCAGCCAGTTTCCTTCGGCCCAGTCTCCGCCGCCCACCGACGCGGGCGACATGCCGATGTTCTGGGCGTCGTTCAACAACTCTCCAAGGCGTATCCAGAACGGGGGCTGGGCGCGTCAGGTGACGCAAGCCGATTTTGCCATATCGGATACCATATCCGGCGTCGACATGCGGCTGACTGCCGGAGGCATACGGGAAATGCACTGGCACCTGGCCGCGGAATGGGGGTTCATGTCATATGGCAATTGCCGGGTTACCGTCCTCGACGAAGTGGGCCGCGCTTATGTGGCCGACGTAAAGGAAGGCGATCTCTGGTATTTCCCCGCCGGCCTGCCGCACTCGCTGCAAGGCCTCGGACCGGACGGCTGCGAGTTCATCCTGGCTTTCGACGACGGTAAAGCGACCGAGTTCAACACCCTGCTCCTGTCGGATTGGCTCGCGCATACGCCTCCGGAGATACTCGCCGAAAATTTCGGCGTTCCCGCCGAGACGTTTTCGAAAATACCTCTGCACCAGCTCTGGATTTTTCAGGGCAAGATGCCCGGCGCTCTGGAGGCGGATCGCACCGCAGTGAGAGCGCCGGAGGGTTCTCCGCCCAATCCATTCACTTTCTCGCTCGGCTCGATGCCGCCCACGCGGCAGACCAAAGGCGGGGAGGTGCGGATCGCCGACAGTCACAACTTCATCGTCTCCAAGACCATCGCTGCAGCGCTAGTGACGCTTCGTCCCGGAGCCCTTCGCGAGATGCATTGGCACCCGAATGCCGACGAATGGCAATATTGGATCAAGGGAAAGGGACGCATGACCGTCTTCAACACCGGGCCGAAGGCAGTGACATTGGACTTCAATCCAGGCGATATCGGATATGTGAAACGCAGCAATGGACACTACATCAAAAATGTAGGCGACACCGACCTGCAGTTTCTGGAGGTGTTCAGGAGCTCCTATTTCGCTGACGTGTCTCTCTCGGACTGGCTGACCCACACGCCGCCGGAGCTGGTGGCCCAGCATCTCAACGTGGATGCGGCGACCATCGCGAAATTCCCCAACAACAAACCAGAGATCATGCCTGAGTAGCCGCGGCTTTTCTGTGGTCAACCGGATAGGCATACAAATGTGAGCCGATTGCCTGTGGGCGGGCTGGTGATCAGCGCCGGCGATCCATTCTTCACGAGCCGCAGCGCACAGCTCGCCGCGCTCGCGGCCCGTCATGTAGCAGCGGCAGGTCCCGGCCGCGCGTTCCGCGCCGACGAGGTGTCGAGTAGCTGGAAGATAATTCGATCGCGGCCGAAGCTTTCGGGCTGCTGCGCATGCTACTGGGGTGCTGCAACAACAGCAAAATCAAAGCGCCGTCACCAGCGGCCTGACATTGGTCGGTACCGAAAGAGCAAGCTCCATGCAGAAAAATGCCATCAGTGAAGTCATCCACGGCAGTGAAGTTCTGGTCGTCGCCCAGCGGGAAGCAGCTTACAAAGAGAGCAAGGCGATGCCCGTCCTGTCCCTTTTTCGAGAATCCTTGCCGACGGAAATCGGCAGGCTGATCCTGCTGACTGATGAGCAGGATCGATTGCGGGTGGTCGATTGGGAAGACCATGCCGCGCGAATGCACCGGCTGCTGCGGCTTCATTACGGTGTCGGTCGCGTCACCGTGATCGACAGAGGCTCCCGATCTGCGGTGTGGCGCTCCGTAAAGGCGTATTTCGCCGGAGAGCTGACTGCAATCGACGGGATACTGGTGGAAACCGGCGGAACGCGCTTTCAGCGCGGCGTGTGGGCGGCACTCCGCAGGATTCCAGTTGGCCAAACCCTCAGTTATGGTGCGTTGGCTACTCGGCTCCGCTGCCCCAGGGCTGTTCGAGCCGTGGGGCTGGCGAATGGTGCGAACCCCGTGGGTATAGTCGTGCCATGTCATCGCATCATCGGCTCGGACGGGTCGCTGACGGGATATGGCGGCGGCATACAGCGAAAACGCTGGCTGCTCAATCACGAAGGCGTGGAGCTCGCCTAAACTCAGCCGGAGTGCCGAGAAGGAAAGAGGACGTAGCTCGCGTACGGACGTGCGGGGCACATGCGGGTAACGGCGAGGTCCCGATCTCTGATCGGGTTCCGTTCGCCCCTGCGTCAATACGAGCGCGGCATGCCGAGCACATGCTCGGCGATGTAGGCGAGCACGAGATTGGTGGAGATCGGCGCGATCTGAAACAGGCGGGTCTCCCGCCACTTCCGCTCGATGTCGTATTCCCGCGCGAAGCCGAAGCCGCCATGGCATTGCATCGCCGCCTCGGCCGCATGCCATGCGGCTTCTGAGCCGAGCAGCTTTCCCATGTTGGCTTCAGGACCGCAGGGACGGCCCGCGTCGAACAGCGCGGCAGCCTTGCCAACCATCAGGGCGGCCGCCTCGATCTCGGCATAGGCGCGGGCGATCGGAAACTGGACCCCCTGATTGCGGCCGATGGGCCGATCGAACACGATCCGCTCGGATGCATATTTGGAGGCCTTCTCGATTAACCAGCGCCCGTCGCCGATCGACTCCGCCGCAATCAGGATGCGTTCGGCATTCATGCTGTCGAGAATGTAGCGGAATCCCTGGCCTTCCTGGCCGATCAGGTTCTCGGCAGGAATGCGAAGAGAGTCGAAGAACACTTCCGTGGTGTTGTGATTGATCATGGCCGGCAGCGGCTTGATGTCGAGCCCGTGCCCAAGCGAGGACTTGATGTCGACGAGGAATACCGAAAGGCCTTCGCTCTTTTTCTTAACCTGATCGAGCGGCATGGTGCGCGCGAGCAGGAGCATGAGATCCGACTGCAGCGCCCGCGAGGTCCAAACTTTCTGCCCGTTCACGACGTAGTGGTCGCCGTGCCGCTCCGCCCGAGTCTTGAGCTTGGTGGTGTCGGTACCTGTCGTTGGTTCCGTCACCCCGAAGGCTTGCAGCCGCAATGTTCCCGCCGCGATCTCCGGAAGATATTTCTTTTTCTGCTCGGGACTGCCGTGACGCAGCAGCGTCCCCATGATGTACATCTGGGCGTGACAGGCACCGGCGTTGCAGCCGGCGGCATGGATCTCCTCCAGCGTCGCTGCTGCCGCGCTCAACGGCAGGCCGAGCCCGCCATACTCCTCGGGGATGAGCGCCCCAAGGAGCCCCGCCTTGGTCAGCGCGTCCACAAACTCCGCCGGATAGGCCTGCTCAGCGTCGAGCTTGCGCCAGTAGCTGCCGGGAAAATCGGAGCAGATGCGCCGCACCAGACCGCGGATCTCGGGCCAGGTCTCGCCCAGGCTGAGCTGAACGGCTTCTTCCGGCACGGATTGGATCACGTTCATCGCATCCTCCCTGCCCTCGCGCACCCCGGCAGAGCCTTCTCGTTTATCCGAAAAAAACAAGAGCAAATAACAACTATCGTTTCACGGCAGCGGTTGCAGGCACGGGTTCGTCGAGAATCTCCGCCGTATCAGCGCCGAGGGCAGGCGGAGCACGGCGGAAAGCCGGACGCGCACCGTCGAACGATATGGGGAGCCCAATGAGCGTGATGTCGCCTTGCGGGCTGCGTTGCAGGATTCCCAGGGCCTTGGTCTGGGGATGCTCCAGCACTTCCGCAATGGTCTGCATCGGAGCATTCGGCACGCCGGCTTCGTCCAGAACGGCCGCCCATTCCTTGGTCGTGCGTGTCGCAATGAGCTCCTCGATCCAGCGATAGAGCACATCCTGGTTCTTCACCCGATCCGGATTGGTGCGAAAACGCGCGTCGTCGATCCACTCGGGATGGCCGAGCACACGCGCAAGCGAAGCAAAGAGCTTGTCGTTGCCGGCCGCGATGACGATGAAACCATCCTTCGAGGCATAGCCGCGATAAGGGGCAATCATTGCGACGCCGGAGCCGTGTCGCTGCGGCAGCTGGCCCGATGCCTGATAATTGGCGGCGTGATAGCACATCCAGCCCAGCGCCGTTTCGAACAACGAGGTGTCGATCGACGAACCTTTGCCGTGGTCGCGCCGTTGCAGGAGAGCAGAGAGCACGCCAATGACCGACCACATGCCGGTGGCCATGTCGATGATGGAAGTGCCCGCGCGCACCGGCTGTTGCTGCGGCTCTCCGGTCACGCTCATCACCCCGCCGAACGCCTGCATCAGTGGATCGTATCCGGGGAGGTCCTTCAATGGGCCGGTCGCTCCGAAGGCGCCGATGGTACAATAGATCAGAGACGGCTTGAGCCCGCGCAGCGTCTCTGCATCGAAACCAAACTCGGCCGCGGAGCCCGGGCGCAAGTTCTGAACGACTACGTCGGCACGCTCGACGATGAGCCGGCGCAAGCGCTCGCGCTCCATGCAATCCCTGAGATTCACGACGATCGAGCGCTTGTTGCGGTTGAAGCTCTGGAAAGTCGCGGACATGGCGCCCCAGTAGGGCGGCGCCCACTTGCGCGCGTCGTCGCCGTCCGTCTTCTCGACCTTGATGACGTCGGCGCCGAGGTCGCCGAGTATCTCACACGCATACGGCGCGGCCACGCTGTGGCCGAGCTCGATCACGGTAATTCCGCTGAGCGGCAAGGGATTCATGGCAAGTCCGTAGGGGCGAGGCATGCCTCGCCCCTACATCCGTGATATGGACACCGGAAATTCATGACGCATTCTTCGGCTCGGGAAAGAGGGCCATCAGCGGTGCATGCGTCTTCTTCCAGACCATGATGGAGCGCTCGTACTCGATCACCACGATTCCGTCCTGATTGAGCCCGCGGGTGAGCACCTTGACCACCCCTTGTGCAGGCCGAGATTTCGACTCGCGCACGCTGATCACCTCGGATTCGGAATAGAGGGTATCGCCGGGAAACACCGGATGGGGCAGCTTGATGTAGTCCCAACCCAGGGCAAAGCCGTTTTCGCTGAGATCGGACACCCCCAGTCCGGCCACGACCGAAAGGGTGAGCGCGCTGTTCACCAACGGCTTCTTGAACTCGGTCAGGCTGGCATAGTGGGTATTGAAATGGATCTGGTTGGTGTTGTTGGTGATCATCGTGAACTGAATATTGTCGGTCTCGGTGATCGTGCGCCCGAGGCGGCTGCGATAGATGTCGCCCACCTCAAAGTCCTCGAAAAACCGACCGTTCCAGCCCTGCTTGACGCTGCCCATTAAGGTCCTCCCCTCAAGGTTTTCCGACGTCGCTGTAGGGGCGGGCTTGCAACCTGCCCCGACCGACAATTCGCGCTCACGGAATCATGACGATCTTGCCGAAGAAATCGCGCGATTCCATCACGGCTTCGGCTTCGCCGAGCTGAGAAAGCGGAAACGTGCGTATCTGCGGCTTCTTGATCCTGCCTTCCGCCATCGCAACCATCCCTTTTGTCACATCCTCCTTGGTGTAACCGTTCGACCCGCAGATCTTCACTTCCCGCTGCCAGATGTAGCGGATATCGGTGCGCGCATCGAAGCCCGCCGTTGCTCCGCAGGTCAACAGCTTGCCGTGCGGCTTGAGCGTGCGGATGGACGGGTTCCAGGTATCCCCGCCGGTGAAATTGACACAAATGTTGACCCCTTTCTTGCCGCTGATTTTCCAGGCCTCTCGCGAGAAATCGTGAGTGCTGTAGTTGATGGTATAGTCCGCGCCGAGCTCCTTGAGCAGCGCGCATTTCTCGTCGGTGCCGGCGCAGGCGATGACGCGGCCGCCGTACGCTTTGACGACCTGCACCGTGGCGGTGCCGACCCCTCCGCTCGCACCAAGAACGAGCACAAGATCGTTGGGCTGCATGTCGCCGTTGGTGAAGAGCATGCGGAACGTAGTGCCGTAATTGGCGGGGATGGTGGCGCCCTCGACGAACGAGAGGCGCGGGTCGAGCGGAATGACGAAATCATGCGGCATGCGGCAGTACTCTGCCATGCCGCCCTGGACTTCCTCCCCCATCATCCCCTCGTTGGTGAGCGGGTCGACGAGACAGCGATCGCCGACCTTCCACCCCTTGACGTCTGCGCCGACGGCCGCAACCTCGCCGGCCACATCACCCCCCGAGATCCAGGGCATCGGCACCGGCAGTCCGAGCATGCCGCGTCGTACGAATATGTCGAAATAATTGAGCCCGCATGCCTTGACCCGGATCAGCAGGTCGCCCGGTCCGATCACTGGATCGGGAAAGTCGCGATAGACGATGTTCTCGATCCCGCCCTGTTTTTCAATCACCGCTGCTTTCATCAACCTGCCTCTTCCTCCCGCCTCATTGCACACGCGCTCGCTCCATCGCCCTGGCGAGGGCGCGCCGGGTGAGCACGCGCTGGAGATGCAGCTTCGTTGCCGGTCTTCCGAAGATATTGTCGATGGGATCGAGATCATCGGCCAACGCAGCACAAGCCGCTTCGCCCACTGCCCTTGACCAGGGCTTGCCCTCGACGGCCGCCATGGCGTGCCTTGCCAGCGTCGGCTTGACCTCGCTGCCGAAATAAACGAGCCGTGCCTCACGCAGGGTCGCCTGCTCGATGCGGGTGCAACAGGCAAGGCCCGCAATGGCAAAATCACCGTGGCGGCGCGATAGCTCCATGAACACCGAGACGCAATCGCGCCGCTGCTCCGGAAGGAGCACTTCCACGACTAGCTCGTCCGGCTCGCGCGCCGTCTCGTAAAGACCATGGAAGAACTCTTCCGCCGGAACAGCGCGGCGCCCGCGCGTGCTTTGCAGCACGACGCGCGCTCCCAATGCGACAATGCAGGCCGGGAGCTCGGCCGACGGGTCGGCGAGCGCAATGCTACCGCCGAACGTTCCGCGGTTGCGGACCGCCACATGCGCCACCTGGGGCATCGCCTCTGCGATCAGGGGCAGGTGTTGAGCGACTATGGGCGACTCCATCACCTCGACGTGACGAGCAAGCGCGCCGATGCGGACCGTCCCATTCTGCCGCGAGATTCCGTTGAGGGAATTGATGCTGTTGATGTCGATCAGCAGCTTGGGATGCGCCAGGCGCATGTTGAGCACCGGCATGAGGCTTTGCCCGCCGGCGAGGACGCGGGCATCATCACCGTGCTCTGCCAGGAGTTGCATCGCATCCTCAAGCCTTTCCGGCCGCACGTAGCCAAATCTCGGAGCCTTCATGCGCCGCGCCCGCTCTCGATCGAATGCCTGGGATTGTCAGCTTGCCCCCATTGTGTGACTAAAAGCGCCGCGGAATTCAATGGCGGTGCAACAAGGAGACAGCAACCGTGGCGAACAAGGATCTGAGGGACTGGATTGCTGGGATCGAGGCAGCCGGCGAGCTCAAGGTGATCACGGGAGCCGAGCCCAAGGAGGAGATCGGCGGGATTGTCGACATCTATCAGCGGCGCATGGGAAATCCCGCCGTGATGTTCGACGAGGTTCCCGGGTTCCCGAAGGGCACTCGGGTGCTCGCCAACATTCTCACCTCGGTGCCGCGCATCAATGTCGCGCTCGGCCTCCCGCCGCAGGGCTCCGACATGGATCTCGTGCTGTGGTGGCGCTCTTACATGAAGCAGGCACCAAGCTTCGAGCCGCGCGCGGTCAATGGCGGTCCGCTGCTTGAGAACGTGCTCGAAGGCAAAGCGATCAACCTGGAGAAGATTCCGACGCCGGTCTGGCACGAGCACGACGGCGGCCCTTTCATCGGAACTGCCTGCATGGTGATCATGAAGGACCCGGATTCCGGGTGGATCAACAGCGGCTGCTACCGTATCCAGACGCAGGGCCCTGACGTCGCTTCCATCATGATGTCGCCCGGCAAGCACGGCCGCATCATCATGACCAAGTACCACGAGCGCAACCAGCCCTGCCCCGTGGCGGTCATCGTCGGCATGCATCCGGCATTGTTCATGCTGGCGGGACTGGAGATCCCCTACGGCAAGAGCGAGTACGAGGCCGCAGGCGGTATCCTGGGAGAACCGGTCGAGGTCTTCAACATGCCGCGCACCGGGCTCCCGGTGCCGGCCAATGCCGAGATCGCCTTCGAGGGTTTGATCCACCCCGGCGATGACATCCAGGAAGGACCACTGGGCGAATGGACCGGGTACTACGCCGGCGGCAGCAGGCCTGAGCCCGCGATCCGCATCTCCACCATGATGCATCGAGACGACCCGATCCTGCTCGGCGCCATTCCCGCCGTGCCGCCCAACGACAACACCTTCTATCTCGGCACCTATCGCTGTGGAGCGGTGTGGAACCAGCTCGAGGCGGCGGGCGTGCCCGAGATCAAGGGGGTGTGGGCGCATGAAGCCGGCGGCAGCCGCTTCTGGCTGACGGTTTCGATCAAGCAACTCTATGGCGGGCATTCCAAGCAGGCCGGACTTGTCGCTTCCCACTGCCACGCCGGCGCTTACTGCAACCGGTGGACCATTGTGGTGGACGACGACATCGATCCTGCCAACATCAACGATGTCATCTGGGCGATGTGCACCCGCTGCGATGTGCGCGAGGACGTCGAGATCATCCGCGGCGGATGGAGCTCAGCCCTCGACCCCATGTGTTATGACGGCGAGAGCGATCGCCGCAATGCGCGCGTCGTGATCGACGCATGCAGGCCGTTCGCGCGGCGAAGCACCTTCCCGATTGTTGCGCGCGCGAGCAAGGAGCTCGATGCCCGCATGCGCGCCAAATGGGCGCAACATCTGCCGCGCGATTTTTAGATCTGTCTGCGAAGGCGACGATTCGGCACGGGTGGGTTAGTGGTACTGCGTCACAAGTTGCCCCTCGACGTCATTCCGGGGCGCAGGAAAATCGGCCGTGCCGATTTGCCTGCGAGCGCCGGGTAGGTGAGGATGTTACCACCCTCACCCCCCACGGACCCGGACGTGCAGGATTACCGCTTCCGGTTCTTCATGAGAGAGCCTGGCTAGCGGTGGCGTACTGATGGACGATGCGAGGTCGCGGGAGGGGATGGCGGGCGAGGAAGGCAGAGAACCGCTCCCATGAGAGAGGCTCCGAGCGCGTCCGCCGTTCCAGCCACTTCCTCCACGTCCTTGTGATCTGATGAGCGTAGGTGGCGAGTTGCCGGCTGTTCCCCGTGATACCGTAGTAGGCATAGTGACCTACCAGCTTCTCAGACAGCCGCTTGCGCTGATCGAGGATCGGCAGGTGGCGGTTGAACCGACACCACTCCTTCGCCGCGAGCAGCGCGCGAGCGAGCCGGCTCTTGGCCGTCCGTTGCCGTACCACGTTCTGCCCCTTGAGTGACTTCGCCCAGGTGTGGGTGAAGCCCAGAAAGTCGAACGGCGGTTCGGCGCAGTCCGGATGCGTGCCACCTTTGCGCTCGGGGCGGAAGTCGACGAACCGGGTCTTGTCGGGATGCAGCGTGAGCCCATACCGTGCAAGCCGTTTCCCCAGCACTTCCAGAACCCGTTTGGCGTCGCGGTGGTTCTTGAACGTCATCACGAAGTCATCGGCAAAGCGCACCAACGTACACTCTCCCAGCATGCGGGGTCGCACCTCTGCCTCGAACCATTCGTCCAGCACGTGGTGCAGGAAGATGTTCGAGAGCATCGGTGAGATGACGCCGCCTTGCGGGGTACCTTCAGTCGCAAGGCGCAGGGTTCCATCTTCCAGGACCCCTGCTTTCAGCCACTTGTCGATCATCCGTCGGATCACGCCATCCGTTACTCGCTGGTCGAGGAACGCCCGAAGTTGCGCGTGCGGAATCGAGTCGAAGTACTTGCGTATATCGACATCCAGCACCCAGTGCTGTCCATGCCACGAGATGGCGCCATGCAGTTTGCGCAGCGCCTCATGGGCTGAGCGTCGCGGTCGGAAGCCATACGAGCAAGGCATGAAGTCCTGCTCGTAGATGGTCGCCAGAACCATGACAATCGCCCGCTGCGCCACCTTGTCTTCAAAGGTCGGAATGCCGAGCGGCCGCTTTGAGCCGTCTGCCTTCGGGATGTAGGTTCTGCGCACCGGCGGGGCTTTGTAGCTTCCGGACTTGATGCGATTGAGCAGGTCCAAGAGATTGGCCTGCAGCTTCGCTTCATATTCCTTCGCGGTAACACCGTCGATGCCAGTCGCTCCATCCTTGCGGGTCAGCCGGTAGGCTTTCAGCATCCATTCCAGATCGATAACGTGGTGCAGCGAGAACAGCACCTTCTTCGGCTTCGCTCTCGCCAGTTCGGCTATCCATTGTCGTTTCGTGTACAGGTTCGCGAGGTTCATGTCCCCTCCCGTGTTTCCCGGCAATGGTTCTCTCTCACGACGCCTCCCTTTCCTCCATCGGGTCCCAGTGAGCCCAGTTCCCCGCTCTCGTCGGTACTATGAAGGCGCTACGACTTCCCACCCGCGTATCAACGGTCACTTATTGGTTCGCTCCCGCCGCCCACGCGATCCTCCTGGTTCGTGTCCCGCCGTGGCGCTCCTGAAGGAGCGGAGGTCTCCTCCAGGCCGGGGCTTTTGTTGCCGGCTGCCCTGCTCCGGTTCTCGCACGTGGACGCGAATGGGATCTCTCAGGTCTTCAGGCGATCCATCCCGTGCCTCTGCTCCGTTCCAGGACCCCGGTCGAACCAACGTGCCCTCGCCAGTGACGGCCACGTCGATGCTGCCCCCGCATTCCGGACTACGAAGGCTTCAGCGAAAATGATTTCGGGGCTAACCCGCAGCTTCAGCACCTGCTACCGTACGCTTCACGCGTGACGTTGCCGCACACGTGCAAGGCTCGCTTCCGGCTGGCGGGCTGCGCCTTTGCCGGGAGGGAGTCGAACCCTCTGGACCGCTACGAAAGGTTTCAGCTCGTTTTCACGATCGTCCTCCTCTCCTGCTCTCCTGACGCTACCGGAATCCATAACCCCAAGCAGTAATGTGTGCCACCGCAGCGTAACCACTTTCATCACTGCACGGCCTGTGGTTATGGATTCCGGGCTCCGCTCGCACTCGGACGGCGCGAAGCGCCGATCCGAGCACTCGCGGCCCCGGAATGACGGGCTAGAATAGTTTGTGACGCAGTACCATTAGCCGTACAGGTTCGGCTGCTGACAGCCGAATTGTATGGCGTAACCCACCGCAAATAACTACTACCGCGTCTGCGGTGCGGACGGTGGCGGGTTACGCCCTACGATTGTCCTGATGCAAAATGCGACAGTTGCACAAAAATTTTTCCCGGCTCTGTCTACATTAGATGCATTCACCCCTTCACGATGATGTCGCAATCATCCAGCAAAGTATCTACATGTGGTGCAGTGAGTTGAGACGCGCAGATTGTTCCCGCACGTCTCGTGTGTGACAATCACAAGAACTGTGTTGAAGTGTGACGTACGTCACATAGGAGAGGACGTTCAAGGGTCATAGGATCGGTGCAGCCTAGCCGATGGAGGCCCTGATGGATCCGAGATCCTTCCCGCTGAAGCTCACGCCCGAGGACCGCCACACCATGGCAACGTGGAAATGGCGCCTTGCCGCCGTCCATGGGTCGGTGCTGGTGGTGCTGGTGCTGATTATCGCGGCGGCGCCGCGCCACAAGTCCGAGATCGCAAGCACGGGCGGCGCCCCTGAGTTGTCCGCTGCAGCGATGGTGGACGGTCGCGCCACGCCGTAACCGGGCTGCGCTCCGTCCCACTCGTCTGAACGCGAAAGAACGCGCCAATGTCGTGGGTCGATATGGTCGGATACGCGGCGGCGCTTACCGTGCTCGGCAGCTTCTGCATGAGCACCATCGTGCCGCTGCGTGTCCTCGCGGTGCTGAGCAACGTGCTGTTCGGGATCTACGGCGTCTCAGCCCATCTTTATCCCGTGTTCTTCCTGCATTCCATCCTGCTTCCGATCAATCTCTTCAAGCTTGCCCGGGTCCGATCATCCGCGGAGCGTCCGCACGCTTCCGGTTCCATGCTGCCGCAAGCCGGTGCGACCGAATAGCCTGCCTTTCGGAGGCAACTGCTGCGTGATATCGATGCCGCGCAATGGCGCGCACCAATAAACTGCTGATCCGTGGCGGGCAGGTCTATGACCATGATGGCGAAGTTCATCATCCGCCGGTAGCCGACATTCTCATCGAAGGCGACAGAATCACTGCGGTCGGCCCGCGCCTCGCGCCCGAGGGCAATGTTGAAGTCCTTGAGGCCTCCGGGCGCCTGGTGGTGCCCGGCCTCATCAATGCGCACTACCATTCCCACGACACGTTATGCCGCGGCCTGTTCGAGGAGCTGCCGCTCGAAATGTGGCTGCTCTACACGCTGCCGATGGGGCAAAACCGCAGCCTCGAGGAAGTGCGGGCGCGCACGCTGGTAGGTGCGCTGGAGTCCCTGCGCTGCGGCATCACCACCGTGCAGGATATGCTCGGCTTGACGCCGCTGAACGACCGGTACACGGACACGGTCCTCTCGGCCTATCGGGAAGCCGGCATCCGCGTCGTATTCTCGCCGATGGTGTCGGATGTCCCGCCGATTGCCATGGTTCGCCACCGGGACAGCTTGCCCGCGGACGTGCAGGAGATGCTAGGCGTCATGCCCCTGCCGATGGGCGAGCAGCTTGATTACCTCGAGCATCAATTCAAGCACCGGCCGGCGCGCGGAACCTTGCACTGGGCGGTCGCGCCGTTCGCGCCCCAGCGCTGCACGCCGAAGATGCTGGAGGCCTTGGCCGCGCTGGCGGACAGACACGATCTTTCCATCTACACCCACGTGTACGAGACCAAGGGGCAGGCGCTGATCGCGCGCGAGCTGTTCGGCGAGCACAACGGCTCTCTGATCAGCTATCTCGAGCGCGCGGGCATGCTGGGCCCGCGGCTCAACATCGTCCACAGCGTGTGGATTACGCGACAGGAAGCCGAGCGGATGGCCGCCGCGGGGGCAGGCATCGTGCTCAACCATCTGAGCAACTTCAAGCTCAAGAGCGGGATCGCGCCGGTCTGCGATCTGCGCGAGTCCGGCGTGCGGCTCGGGTTGGGCTGCGACAACTGCAGCGGCAGCGACGTGCAAAGCGTATTCCAGGCCATGAAAATGTTCTGCCTGCTGGCCGCGGTGAGCGAGCCGGAGCCCGGGCCGGGACTCGCACACGAGGTGCTCCGGCATGCGACCTTGGGCAACGCCCGCACCGCCGGTCTCGACCGCGAGCTTGGCGCCATCCGGCCAGGCTACAAGGCGGACTTGATCCTCATCGATCTCGATGACGTGGCGTATCTTCCCTACAACAGCGCCGCCCGCCAGCTCGTCTACACCGAGTCCGGCCGCGGTGTGGAGACCGTGATCGTCGATGGACGCGTCGTGATGAAGGACCGCAAGGTCAAGACCATCGACGAGGACGCGCTGCGGCGCGAGGTCGCCGGCCTGATGCGCCACTTCATCGCCGACTATGATGCCGTGGTCGCGTCACGCAAGCGCGCGCTTCCCTTTATGCTGGAGGCGCACCGAAAGGTGTGGCAGGCCGATATCGGCATGAACCGGTTCATCCCCCGCACGCGCTAAGCACGCGCAGCAAGCTCCGTAATACCTCCCCCTAAAAGGGGGAGGTCGGCGACCCCGACTTGGTCGGGGGAGCCGAGTGGGGGTCTTGCCGCGGCCGAGTGATGAGCAAATGCCAGCGCCGAGCGCCGGACCCCCACCCTGTCGACCTCCCCCTTTCAGGGGGAGGTATGGAGTGTCCGCCCTGCGGCCGAGCCAGGGGAGGCATAAGAGAGTTTGCGGCTCGGTATGAGCTACGCGGCCTGATGCGCCTGCCGCTGAATGTCCGGGTCAACCAGAGCCAACGGAGACGCCGTGGCTTCGAGCATGCCCCAGCCTCTCACCCACTCGTAGGTCCGCCGCAGCTCTTCGGCCGGGATGGGAGCAGGGTCGACGACGACGATCCGGCTCTCGCGCAGATCATCGATGCTGAGCTTGCCGATCTCCGGATCGGTACGCTTGTGGTAGTCGATGAAATAATGCAGGTAGGCGCGCTTGTCCGCCTTGATGCGGCGAACCGCTTCTCGCACCGCACGATTGAACGCGGCGTAGGTTTCCGCATCGACGCGGTCGGAAGCGACCTCGGTGCCGTGATAGAACGCCGAGCAGACTATCCGGCAGCCGATCTTCTCCGCGAGCGTGACGTAAGGCTCGGTCAAGGTCGTTGCATCGACCTCCCCGCGCAGCAGCAGGTCCAGCCGGTAGCGGGAGCCATGCGGGAAACTGCAGACGTTGATCTGGTCGCGGGAGAGAAAGCCCTCCAGCATGTGGAGGGCGAGATAATGCGTGCCGAAATAGAACGGGACACCCACCTTGCGGTGAGCGAGTTGCTGCGGGGTGTAGATGCTTGAATGCGGCGCCACCGCCAGCGCGGCAAAGGTGACGATGCCGCGGCGGCCGACCTGGCGGCTGCCGATCCTGCTATCCTGAACCCGGCAATAGTTTCCCCATTCGCAGGCGTTGTACATGTCCGCCTTGCCCTGCTCGAACATGCGGCCATGGCTATGGAAAGGGTCGAGGCCCTTGGGGCCGCTGATATCGGTGTGCGGCTGCCGCGACACCCCTTCATCCACATCGGCCCACGCGATCTCAATGCCCTCTTTTGCAAACAGGCCCTCATCGCAGCCGACGAGCTCAGGCAGCCCCTGAAAAGGCGCAGTCGTCTCCAGAACGAGCTTTCGCATGCGTTTCTCCGCAAATCCCGCGGCACAATACAAATGCACGAGCTCGTCGGCAACCACATTAAACTGCGGGGGTGATGTCGATTCGGGAGCGGCTTCAGCGCGGCACGAGTGCTAATGGAGACCACCTTTGCCCATCCCGGACGCGTGTGTCATACTATCTGCATGACCAAGGAACAGGTGAAAGAAGTTCTTGATCGTGTGCTGAGCTGGCCTCAAGCGCGGCAGGCGGAGCTTGCCGCGATCGCGCTCGAAATGGAGAGTGAGGCTGGCCGCGACGTTTATCACCTGAGCGCTGAGGAATGGGCTGATCTGCAAGAAGGCATTGCGCAAGCCGATCGCCGGGAGTTCGTCTCGCCGGAAGCTCTGGCGAAAGCCGATAAGCGCCACGGTGTATGAGGGTTTGGTACACGCCCCGCGCGCTCGCCGACCGCGAAGAGATATTTTCCTACCTCGTCCAGAGAAACCAGCAGGCGGCCCGGGATGTAATCGGTGTCTTCATGACGTTCCGAACGGGAACAGCGGCGCCTTCGCGAGGATTTTTCTCAGTCCGAGCTCGCAGCGAATGCAGCCGGCGCTCTGACCCGAACCGGGCGAAATGAGGGTGTAGCCGGGAACAACAAGAGTACATATCTCAAATGGCGGCGCTGGAGAACACTGCGCCGTTTCTGCCCACCAGCACACCGATCGCCTTGGCAACTGTTGCAAATCCTGATCTCAGCGGCCTTGTTGCCGACGCGGTTGCGCATCACCGCGCTGGCCGGCTCGGAGAAGCCGAAGCGGCCTATCGGGCCGCGCTAGGGGTGTCTCCCGGCCATGCCACCATCACGCATAACCTTGGCGTGATAGCCGCGGCTCGAGGTCAGCCGCACGCGGCAATCCGATGCTTTGATGCGGCGATCGCAGCCCAGCCCACGTACGCCGCCGCGCATTTCAACCGAGCCGCCGCCCTGCAGGCCCTCGGTCAATCGCGACAGGCCATCGAGGGCTTCAACCGCGCGAGCGCGCTTGATCCGGGCTGCTACGAGGCGCATCGCGCGCTTGGCTTCCTGTGGCTGGCAGAAGGCGAGCGCGGTCGAGCGCTCGATCATTTTGCTCGCACTTACGAGCTGCGACGCGGCGAGGATCGAACCGATATTGCGATTGGCTCATTGATCGCGTCGACCCGCTCCAAGCTGTTGCACGACGCCGAGCAGTTCCATTTTCTGGCTGCGCGGCGAAGAGATCCGCAACGGTTCAGCGTGCTTGCCCGAGCATATGAAGGAGCAGCCAGGGGCTTTCCCGAGCAACCCACCAAGCTGTCGCGCGAGCAGATGGCCGTGCTCGGCGATGATTATAATACCGCGATCAATGTGTACGCGGCGCCGGAGCTTCCCGCACGCGCTGTGAGCGAGCGGAGAGATCAGGCAACGATCATGCGGCTCTTCCGCGAGCGCCAGGGGGGCGCGGTCTATTTCGACGGGCTGCTGACCGCGCCTGCGCTGGTCCGGCTCAAGCAGTATCTGCTCGAAAGCACGATATGGCACGATTTCAGCCACATCGGCGGGTTCGTCGCCTCGTACCTGGAGGATGGGTTGGCTTCCCCGCTGCTCCTGCAAGTTGCAGACGAGATCCGACAGGTTTTCCCCGAGCTGCTCGCGAAACGGCCGCTCTCGCAAGCCTGGGCGTTCAAGGCTTTGCAGCCTGGCGCCGCAGTCGACGCCCACGCGGATGACGCCGCCATCAGTGTCAATTTCTGGCTCACCCCCGATGCGGCCAACCTTGATCCCGAGCACGGAGGCTTGGCCGTCTGCCGTACCCCGCCGCCGGCGGAATGGCAGATCGAGAGTTACGACAACGATAGCGGTCAAATCGCAGAGTTCATGGCAGAGCATGCTGCGGACACGCTATACGTGCCCTACCGCGAGAACCGCGCCGTGCTGTTTCAATCCCGCCTCTTCCACAGATCGGATGCGCCGCAATTTGCGCAGGGCTATGAAAACCACAGGATCAACATTACCATGTTGTTTGGCCGCCATGAGAGCTGAAATGACAGCTGAAATGAGAGCTGAACCCGGGCATCCCAGCAAAGAGCCGAAAGACGGGGCCGGCATGTCGCTTGATCGCAACGAGAATTACACCCACTCCGCGCTGCGTATCGGTGACGCCGATCCCTACCCTGAGCGGCGGGTTGGGGAATTCATCGGTATCGTCGTCTCCAACAATCCGGTCAACGACGAGTACCGGCACATCATTGTCAAGGTGCACGCGCACGCGCTGAGGGCCTATGCCGGGCAGATGTTCCACCTGCTCTGCCCCTCGCCCGATGGCGCCGAGGTGTGGATGCGCCGGCCGATGAGCGTCTACCGAGTTGACAAGGCGAGCAGCCAGATCGAATTTCTCTACAAGGCCGAGGGCCGAGGCACTCGCGGCATGGCGATGCTCAACCCCGGCGACGAATTCAACATCGCCGGCCCGCTCGGTGTCGGTTTCAAGCTCGATCCGGCTTGGAAGAATATCGTGGTGCTAGGTCGCGGGGTTGGTCTTGCAACGCTGGCGCCGCTCTCGCAACTGGCCGCCGAGCATGGCGTGGGGGTGACTGCGATCTTGAGCGCGCGGAACCCCGACGTGGTCATGTCCAAGGAGCTGTTTGAAGGAATGGAGGCGCGAACGATAACCGTCGTCGATTCCGACAACAGCAGCGCCGTTGAGAACGTGGAGAAGATCCTCGAGGGGCTGATCGCCGACGGCAGAGCCGATGCGTTCTTCACCTGTGGCTCAAACCGATTGCTGAAACTGATGCAGCGGCTTGGAAAGAAACATGATATTCCTGGCCAGGTCGCCATGGAGCAGATCATGGTCTGCGGTTTCGGCGCCTGTTACGTCTGCGTTCGCACGTTCGAAGTAGACGGCAAGCGTGTGCTCAAGCGCGTTTGCCGCGACGGCCCCGTGTTCAACATGCGGGAGGCCGTCGCATGGTAGATCTTTCGGTCAAGATCGGGGACATCACGCTGCAGAACCCGGTGCAGCCTGCATCCGGCGCGTTCTCCTGGGAATACAGCGACGTCATCGACCTCAACCGGCTCGGAGCGCTGGTCGCAAAGACGATCTGCCGCGAGCCGCGGGTCGGCAATCCGACGCCCCGAATGGCCGAAACCGAAGCGGGGATCATCCAGTCGATTGGACTGCCGGGAAAAGGCATCGAGTATTTCATCGACCACATCGTCCCCGAATACGCGAAATTCACGCCGCCGCTGGTCGTCAGCGTCTCATCGGAAACCATCGAGGATTTCGCCGCGCTCGCGCGCGAGCTGAGCGTGCCGGACGTCGACGTGATCGAGGCGAATATTTCCTGCCCGACGCGCAATGCCACCGGCGGCAATTTCGCCATGCACGAGGATCATACCAGGAAGGTGATCCATGCTATCCGCGCGGCAACCACGAAGCCCTTATGGGTGAAGCTCTCGCCTAATGCGGGCGACATCGTCTCGGTTGCGCAGGCGGCGGAAGAAGCCGGCGCCGATGCCCTGGTGATCGCCAACACTTTCCTGTCGCTCAAGATCCGCACGGACAATTTTCGCCCCGCGCTCGGCAACAAATTCGGCGGGCTGGTCTCGCCGGCGCTCAAGCCGATTGTGCTGCGAATGGTCTACCAGGTGCACAAGGTGGTGAAGATTCCGGTCATCGGAATTGGCGGCATCACCAAGGCCGAGGATGTTGTCGAATACATGCTTGCCGGCGCCACCGCCGTCGGCATCGGCTACGCCGGTTTCCGCAACCCCACGGCCTTGATCACGATCATCGATGACCTCGCAGCCTGGTGCGATGAGCGGGGGATTAAAAAGGTCACCGAGCTTATCGGTGCGGTCCGGGACGACGACATGGAGACGGACACTCTCGTTGCGGCCTCAGCCGGCGTGTGACGCGCGACCTCCGCCTTGGCAGCAAGCTCCGCAATACCTCCCCCAGAAACCTGCCCTTGGGTTAACATCTACTTCCGTAGCAGGCCGGCAGCTTCCACCGCGGCGCGCGCTCTCGGGAGATCAGCCTCGATTTCCGCGGCAAACTCGTCCGGCGTATCGCCGACCGCCTCGATCCCGACATTCGCCATCGTTCGCACCAGGTCGGGCTCACGGCAGATCGCGATGAGAAATCCGGCGAGCTTATCAATGATCGGCCGCGGCGTGCCTGCGGGCGCAAAATAACCGATCCAGCCGGTCATCACGAAGCCCGGAACTGTTTCAGACACGGTCGGAATATCGGGAAACTGCGCGACACGCTTCTGCGTAGAAATCGCCAGCATGCGGGCCTTGCCGGTGTGCACCAGCTCGAGCACATCCGACACATTGCCGAAGAAGACCTGGGCCGATCCCGACAATAGTCCGACCAGAGCCTGCGGCGTGCTCTGATAAGGCACGACCACCATGTTGAGACCCTCGCGCGCGGCGAAAGCGGCCGGCGTGAGGTGACTGCTCTGGCCGAGCCCCGCGGATGCATAATTGATCTGGCCCGGGTTGGCGCGCACGTAGTCGATGAATTCGCGCACGGAGCGAGCGGGCAGATCGGGATGCACGGTCAACGCCATGCCGTTGACGCTCACCATGCTGATCGGAGCGAAATCCTTGATCGGATCGTAGGCAATCTTCTTGACCAACGGATTGACGGTGAGCTGCGCTCCGCCGGCAAAATAGAGCGTGTAGCCGTCAGCAGGCGAGCGCGCTGCCGCTTCGGTTCCGATCACGCCCCCGGCACCGCCGCGATTCTCGATCACGAAGGGCTGCCCGAACGCTTTGGACAGCCGGTCGGCGGTCATGCGGGCAAGCGTGTCGCTGATGCCTCCCGGCCCGTAGGGCACGATCACCTTTACCGGATGCGCCGGCCACTCCTGCGCTGCCACCGAGCCTGCATTTGAGCTGAGGACAGCGGCCACGACGGCGAGGGATATCACCGGCGCGAGCAGCAGCCTCGGTCTGCTCCCTCTCCCCGTTAGCAAAGCGCGCGCCCTACGCTTGGTCGCCGCATCGGCGCGACCAGTAGTCCCACATGCGGGTCACGGAATTATCCGCATAGACCAGCTTCTTCGTCAGCTCGACCTCGCCCTCGCTCAGATAGGTGATCTCATCGCCGATGAGCATCGATTGCAGCACCAGGCTGGCGTTGATCTTGAAATACACGGCATTGAGCACGGCCTGCCGCAGGTTGCTGCCGACGACCACGCAGCCATGGCCGCGCAGCAGCACCGAATTGTGCCTGCCCATGCCGCGGGCAAGATCCCTCCCCCGCTCCATGTTCGTGATCAGGAGATCCGTGTCGCCGAAAGAGGTGCGGCTGTCCCACACCGGCACGTCGGTACCGATGCCGCAGGCCGGGTGCACGCACGCCTGCAGCGGTCTTCGCGTCAAGCCGAAGGGAATGACCTCATAGGCGTGATTGTGCACGACGGAGATCACGTCAGGGCGCGCCTGATAGATCGCGCCATGGATCGGCCGCTCGAAATACATCGGGCGGCCGCGCTGATCGATCGGGTTGCAGTCGAGATCGTACTCCATGATGTCGTCGAGCGTGACGAGCTCCGGGCTGCGCGAGCGCGACAGGAAGAAGCGGTCGGGCTGATCGGGATGGCGCACGCTGACATGCCCGAGCGCATCGGTGACCCCTTCGCGCGCCAGGATGTGATTCGCCGTCACGAGATCCCGCTGCAAAGCCGCCAGATCGCTCATCCCTTCCCTGCCCTTCTCGCTTGCGCCCTCATCCGCCGCCCATGTAGCCGCCAATCTCGGAACCGCGGGTCGCCCACGACGCAAACCGCCGCTCGAGCCGTGCCGCCACCAAGTACATGATGATCCCCATGAGCGCGATCACCAACAGCCCGGCAAACACCAGGGGAATGCGGAAGGTCGCACTCGCGGACAGCATCAGATATCCGATCCCCACATTCGACGCGATGGATTCGGAAACAACCGCGCCCACGAAGGCCAAGGCAATCGCAATCTTCAGCGAGGCGAAGAAATAAGGCATGGATCTGGGAATGCCGACCTTGCGCACGATGTCGGTCTTGCTTGCCCCGAGCGAGCGGAGCACATCGCTCAGCTCTGGCTCGACCGTTGCAATTCCGGTGGCAACATTGACGACGATGGGAAAGAACGCGGTGAGAAAGGCGGTGATGACAGCCGGTACCGTGCCGATGCCGAACCAGAGCACCAGGATCGGCACCAACGCGACTTTTGGGATGGCATTGAAACCTATCAGCAGCGGATTGATGGCATCGTAGATAAGCGCGGAGGTGCCGACCGCGATGCCGAGAAGCATGCCGACTGCGACCGCGCCGCCAAATCCGATCAAGGTGGTGATAAGCGTATGCAGCGCATTCGGCCATATGCCGGCCCAGTTGTCGATGAGCGCTGCAAGCGCCTCGGTGGGCCTCGGCAGAATGAAGGTCGGGATCCGGAACGCCTGGCACGCCGCCTCCCACAGCACGAACAGCGCAAGCGTGGAGACGACCGGAGTGAGCTGCTTGCGCAGCTGGACCCGCGTCATGAGCTCCATACCTCCCCCTGTAAGGGTGCTTTCAGGAGGAGGTATTGCGGAACTCGCTGCGCCACTGAGCCCATACAATACGCCCTCGGGTTCAGCGCGTTATTTTGCAGGCGCCGTCCAGGGGTGGATCACCCGCTCGCTGGCCGGGGGCAGATAACGATCCGTATAGACATCAGATGCCGCAGGTGCCGCAATCTTGAACACCGGCGCCACCTGCTTCAGCGTCCGCTCCAGGCGCTGCGGATCGACGGAGCCGAAACCATTCTTGAGAACATTGGGCGTGATCAGCATGTCGCGCATCGAGATGATCATCCGCTCCTTCTCGATCTTGTCATTCAACAGCGGATCGTAGGTCTTGAGCGATGCCATGGACGCGTCAAGATCGGTGACCATGGTATTGAGCCCCTGCACCAGACCCAGAATGAATTTCCGCACCGTCTCGGGATTCTTCTCCGCGAAGGCGCGCGTGGTCACCACCGAGCTGCCGTAGAGATCGACGCCGTAGCGTCCATAGAAGAAGGTCGTCAGGTCGGATTCCGGGACGCCGACTGCGCGCACGTTCATGACGGTGGTGACGATGTTGGAAGTCACCGCATCGGCCTCGCCCCGCGCCAGCATGGTGTCGCGCAACTCGCTGGTGACCGTGTTCCACTGGATGGAGTTGAGATCGATGTGGTTGATCTGCGCGAAGATCGGAAACAGGATCCGGCCTGCATCCGCGGCCGGCGCGTAGACGCGCTTGCCGGCAAGATCGGCAGGCTTCTCGATCCCTTTCGAGCGCAGCCCGACAACGCCGGAGGCGGATGCGTCCTGCACCATGGCAACGGCAATGAGCTGATTGCCGGGATTGTTGGCGTTGAAGCGGACCATGGTGCTGGTGTCCGCAAGACCCATGTCGTAGGCACCTGCGGCCACTTTCGCCACCGTGTCGCCGGACCCATTGCCGCGATCGAGGTTCACATTGATGCCCAGCCGGCGATAGGTCCCATCGGTTATGGGGACCGTGAACTGCGCATGCTCGCCCTCATATTTCCAGTCGAGCACGAAGCGGATGCTGGGAGTCTCCTGCGCGTCCAGCGTCCTGCTTTTCGCCGCCAGCAACATGGCAGGGCCCACGCCCGCGAGAAAGTGGCGGCGTGCGATCATGGGGCGCTCTCCTTTAGGGGGGTGAGAGACCATAGAAAAGCGTTTTCCAGGCGCTTGCAACTGCTATGTTGCTGCCATGTCGTCGGCGTGGCGCAATGACGCTGCACTCGGCGGATTCCTGAGTTGAGCCCACGCGCTTGCTGGAGAGATACCATGGCCCTCCGTGTGGTTTGCGCTGCAGCCGCATCAATCGCGACCCTCCTTGCGCAGCTGCCGGCAGATGCACAGGACAGCCTCAAGCTGACCGTCGGCCAAAGGGGTAACTGGGCAACGTCGGTTGCCGAGATCGGCCAACGTGCCGGCATTTTCAAGAAGCATGGGCTGGAGCTTGAGCTGCTCTATACCCAGGGCAGCGGAGAGACGCAGCAGGCGGTCATCGCGGGAAGCGTCGACATCGGCATTGCCCCGGGCACCATGGGAGCCATGAGCGCCTTCGCGAAGGGCGCCCCGGTGCGCATCATCGGCGCTGAGACAACGGGAGCATCCGACATCTACTGGTACGTCAAGGCCGATTCGCCCATCAAGTCGCTCAAGGATTTCGACGGCAAGACCGTCGCCTATTCCACCAACGGCGCCTCGACGCACATGGTGGTCTCCGCCTTCAAGAAAGAGCGCGGTCTCAAGCTGGAACCGATCGCGACCGGCGGGCCGATACCCACTCTCACCATGGTCATGTCGGGTCAGGTCGACGTGGGCTGGGGCGCGCCACCCGACGGCCTCGATCAACTCGATCGCGGCGAGATCCGTACGGTCGCGAGCGGCAACGACGCTATGATGTTCAGGGACCAAACGGTGCGGGTCAACGTCGTCAGTGTGCAGACGCTCGCGACCCGGCGCGATGCCATCGAACGGTTCGTGCAGGCATACCGCGAAAGCGTGCGCTGGCTGTATACCGGGGACGCTCCGCTCAAGCTCTATGCCGACTGGCTCGGGATCTCGCTCGCGAAGGCAAGACGCACGCGCGACGAGTTCTATCCCTTCCAGGCGGTCGATCCAGACCGGATCTCAGGGCTTGATGCCATCGTGCAGGCCGCGGTGAGCTTGAAATATCTGAGCACTCCGTTGACCCGGAGGCAGCTCGACGAGCTCGTGGTCAAGTTTCCTCCATAAGAGGTATGATCATTTCGCCACGCCAAGCGCCTATTTCTCGGAGTACCCATGGGGCAGAGCAATGGACGGGGATTGCCCATCCTGATCGCCGGCGGCGGGATCGGCGGGCTTGCCGCGGCGCATGCGCTCGCGCTCAAGGGTTTTCCGGTCCGCGTGCTGGAGCAGGCAGAAGAATTCGGCGAGATCGGTGCCGGCATCCAGCTCGGACCAAATATTTTCCGTGCGCTCGAAAAGGTGGGTCTCCGGGACGCGGTGCTGGCAGACGCCCATCAGCCGCCCGCCATGGAGATGCGGTGCGCGTTGAGTGGCCAGCGCGTCACTCGGATCCCGCTGGCCGACCGCCGCTTCCTGGAGAAATTCGAGCAGCCCTACGCGGTCACTCACCGGCATGACATTCATGGCGCCATCCTGCGGGCCTGCCAGAAGAGCAATCTGATTACGCTCGAGAACAATCGAACCGTCGAGGATTTCGATCAGGACGCAGACGGCGTTACGCTCACCTTGTCGAGCGGCGAGCGCGTTCGCGGCCGCGCACTCGTCGGCTGCGATGGAATGTGGTCGAAGGTGCGCCAGAAGGTGGTCGGCGACGGCAGGCCGCAGGTTTCCGGTCATATCGCCTACCGCGCCGTGCTCAAGCGTGAGGACGTGCCGCAGGACCTCTGGCAGTCCGATGTGATCCTGTGGGCGGGCCCGCGCACGCATCTCGTGCATTATCCCCTGCGCCGCGGCGAGCTCTACAATCTGGTCGCTGTCTTTCATTCCAATCGTTACGTCGAGGGCTGGAACGAGAAGGCGGATGCCGCAGAGCTATGGGCGCACTTCAAGGGCCAGCGCCCTGAAGTCCTGCGCATGCTCGAGCGCATCGAGACCTGGCGCATGTGGGTGCTGTGCGATCGCGAGCCAATCCAGGACTGGTCGAAGGGGCGCGCAACGCTGCTTGGAGATGCCGCGCATCCCATGCTGCAGTATCTCGCGCAAGGCGCCTGCATGGCCACCGAGGATGCGGTCTGGCTTGCGGAAAAGGTTGCGCAGCATCCGGATGACATCCCCGCCGCATTCCGCGCCTATGTGCAGCAGCGCTATTTGCGCACCGCGCGGGTGCAGATCATGGCGCGGGTTTACGGCGAATTCTATCACGCCCGCGGCCCGGCGGCCGAGCTGCGCAACCAGCTTCTTGGGGCGCGCACGCCGGAGCAATCCTACGACGGCATCGCCTGGCTCTACGGCGGGATGTGAATATCGCCGGGTCATATGGACTCGGCCGCGCAACAAGCTCCGCAATACCTCCCCCCTGAAAGGGGGAGGTCGGCGACCCCGACTTGTCGGGGGAGCCGGGTGGGGGTCGAACTCGGGCCCGAGGCCGGACCCCCACCCGACAGCATCTGCCCCGGCGCAAGGCCGGGGCAGATGCTGTCGACCTCCCCCTTTCAGGGGGAGGTATGAAACGTGTGCTACTGCAGCCCGGCGACGGCGCGCGCCTCGCCGGTGAGCTCGAGAATGTGCATGCCGGTGTTGGCGCGATCGACCACGTAGATGTAGCCGCGGTCGTCGGTCTCCACGTTGTTGCTCTGGATCGTGACCTTGCAGCGGTCCTGACCATCCACCTTGATGCAACGCTTGCCCGTGGCTTCGGTGATTGGCGGGATGAAGTAGCCGACCTCCTTGGGGCTGTAAGGGTCGCGCAGGTCGATGGCACGGACGCCGGCATTGAACCAGGTGACGAACGCCAGCTTCTGGTAGAACACCGGCGCCATGCTCTCGTTGCCGGAATGTGAGCCGAAACGCCCGCCGCGGCTGCAGAAGGTGCCGCTGCCCTCGGGCACGTTGAAGTTCGATACCACCATCGGCTTCGATTCGACGGTCGCATCCACGAACCAGACCAGCTGCCGCGTTTCCGCCGCTTGGCATTCATTCACCAGCGACTCGTCCACGATCATGATCATGTCACGCTCGGTGCCGGCGAGATCCTTGCCGAACTGCGGAATCTTCATCTTGCCGAGCGGAATGGTGGAGTGCGCTCCGTTGAGCGGGGTCATATCGAGCTCCCCGACCACGGGATAGCGCAAGTTGTCAGGAGTTGGCTCCTTCGGACCTTTCAACAGCTTTTCCCGATCGACGATTTGCAGGACGCCGCCCTTGTTCGTGCCATAACCGAAATAGATGCGGTTGCCCTGCGGCCCGGTCGAGATCATCCCGTGCAGCTCGGTCGGGACGGCGCCGGTGGCGCCCGGCTGCTGCCCCGCGAGACCATAGTCGCGAATTTTCACCGGCTTCGTCGGGTCGCTCAGATCGAACACCTCGGTCATCCGGCGCACGCGCCAACCGTCCACTCCGGAAACGAGATAGGCGATGCCGGTATCGCATTCCCACCAGCTCTTGTGGGTATCCTTGAGACCCCAGCTCGCGCGCGTGATGAGGCTCGGGCTCTCCGGTTTGGTAACATCCCAGATTTCATGACCCTGCCCGCCAAATGTCCGCAACAGATAAGTCTTGCTGGGATCGCCCTTGGGCAGCGTGCTGCCGTTGCAGGCGCGGACCATCTGCGCCCCGCCCTGCTCGCCCAGGCCTTCCTGCGCCGGCATATGCGCAAGATATCTCGGCTGCTTCGGATCGGTTACGTCGACGATGGACGTGCCGTTGAACTCGTTCTGATGGGTGAGCGGATTGAACGGCTTGGGCACGGCCTCGGTGCCGCCGTGGTGACCGATGTAGGCGATATAGCGATCGCCCTGGTGCTGAATGATGGGCTGATATGCGCTGCGTCCCTGCAAATCGTTGAAGCCGACCAGGCGCATGTTCCTGGCCTCCGGCGCGTCTCCGATCTTCGGCGCCTGCGCCAGTGCCGGCGCCGCCGCCGCTAACCATCCGGCCGTCGAGATCGCCAACGCCAGAGCCACGCACCCGGTGTATTCCCCTCCCCAACCGAACTCGGATTTATCCGACTTCAGCCGCATATGCTGACGAGCTCGGGTATACCCGAGCTCGCCTGGGGAGGGGCTGGGGGTGGGGGTCGTGAGGCAGGACTCGTGCTTAGTTTGCATCCCATTGCTCTCCGAAATTATCCCAATGCCTTCAGCACGCGCTCGGGAGTGAACGGGGTAGGGCGCAACCGCACGCCGGCGAGCGCCGCGACCGAACCCGACAGCAACTCGGTTCCCTCATCCCCACCGCGACGAACAGCGCCTTGTCGTTTACACCTTACATCTGCGCCCGCGACAGCCCGCCGTCGAGGGTGCAAGACTTCGGAAAAAAAATCCAGCGGTTCGATCGTCTTGATCACGCCGCCGATCAATGGCGCAAGAGCGAAGGATTCGAGATGAAGCTCCATTCGCCCGGCCTCGATCTTGGAGAGGTCGAGAATGTCGTTGATCAAGGCCAAGCAAATTCCGGGCCGCGCTTGTGCGCGCCCGGGGTGTGCAAGGCGGTATTTCGTTGACCTGCTGATGTGAGGACTTTAGCGTCGGCTTGGGTGGCAGGCATGGTACGTTTCTTCGTCGGAACGCCCGGGCTGCTGACGCTGAACGTGTTGCGTAGCCGCTGGCAACAGTGGTTGCGAAGCGTACACAGCGATTGCATGGGTCTCAAGTTTGAATTTATGGGCGTTGCGACTGGTCGTCCGCCTGCCCTACGGCGTGCTTGTCAAGAGTAGAAGGCAGGACCCTATAATGGAAAGATTACAACTGAAGTCCTAGGTGCCGTGAGGCTTCGGATGCGTTGTTTCGCAGCGCACATTCTGGCCGCCACTTTTGTCGTGGGCCTAGGGGCACATTCCATAGGGGCCGATGACCGGGCCATTTGTCTAGATGGCAACACTGCACCCGACACCGCGATCACCGCATGCGGCCACCTCATCGCAGCCAATAACGGAACAGGAGATCTTGCAGCGTATCACAACCAGCGCGCGGTGGCATGGCTCAGAAAGGGCCAGTTCGACCAGGCACTCGAAGACCTGAACATATCGATCAGGCTCGACCCTACCAATGCCACGGCCTTCGCCAACCGTGGCTACGCCTTCGATGGTAAGGGGGAACTCGACCACGCGATTGCAGATTTCAGCGAATCAATCCGGCTCGGCGACAACCAGCCGCACGTCTTCAACCAACGCGGTGTCCTGTGGTCTCGCAGGCACGAGTATGACCGTGCTATTGCCGATTTTGACGAAGCGATCCACCGCAATCCAACCTGGGCGGAGCCGTACGACAACCGCGCACGCGCCTTGCACGAAAGAGGCCAGCTCGATCGCGCCGTCGCCGATTACAACCAGGCGATCCGGCTCGACGCCAAGCATGCGCCATACTATTTGGATCGCGCTCAGACGTGGCAAGCCAAGGGCGATGTTAACCGCAGCATGAGCGACCTAAACCAGGCGATCCGGCTCGATCCGAAATATTCCGACGCCTTTCAGCTCCGCGGCTACCTATGGGAACTCAAGCACGATCTCGACCGGGCCCTAGCCGACTACAACGAAGCGATCCGGCTCGATCCTGGGGACGCGTCCTCGTTCAACAACCGTGGCTATATTTGGTATCGCAGGAAGAATTATGATCGTGCCCTTGCCGATTACAATGCGGCGTTGAGCCTGCGTCCACACGCCGCGCTGTTGCTGTACAATCGCGGCCTCGCGTGGCGCGACAAAGGCGACCTGAAGCAGGCGATAATTGACCTCGACGAGGTGGTCAGTCTCGAACCGAACAACACGCAATTTCTTACTAGCCGAGCCTTTACCTACGAGATCTCCGGTGATTTGGTCAAGGCTCGGGTTGATTACAGGGCGGTTCTTGCGATCAATCCCAAAGACACGCGCGCGGTCGAAGGGTTGCGACGAGTGGGAGAATGAAGCCAGCGAGGATGCTGCTATCGTTGCGCAGACTTCCTGGGGCGGCGCTGTTGGTGGTTTCACTGGCGATCGCCGGCGTGGTGCCTGCGGCGGGGCAAAGCGTCGATATCGAGGCGCTAGAGCAGCGTTATGAAGAGCTATACGCGGGAGGCGATATAGCCGGCGCGCTCGCTCAAGCCCAAAGGATCGAGGCGGCGATCAAGAAACAGGTTGGCACCAACCATCACGACTATGCGATGGCGCTGGAACGGTTGGGCACCGTATACGCGCGACAGGGCCGCAACCGCGACGCAGCAGCGACGTTGCAGCGTGCGCTGCCCGTCCTGGAGAGGAGCCCGGGCGCGAACCAGACGGACCTGATACTAGCCCTCACTAATCTTTCGACCGTTTACCGCACGCTTGATCGTCCGGCGGCAGCAGAGCCTTTGATCAAACGGGCGCTGACAATTACTGAGCAAGCCTGGGGTCCCGGCCACCCTTTAGTTGCCGAAACGCTAACTGACCTCGGGAAGATCTACTCCGATCAAGGCCAACTCGACGAAGCGGCGGCGGCCGACACGCGGGCGCTGGAGATCCTTGAACAGGCGTTCGGGACAAGTCATCCCAAGTTGATTGACAGCCTCGTAGACCTCGCCGAGATCGCTGCGCGGCGGCGCCACTACCCGGAGGCCGAGGCACGCTATAAACGCGCGCTGGCGATCGCAGAAAAGGCCGTTGGTGTCAGCCACCCCGACGTGGCCTCGGTGCTCAACAACCTGGCCGTCGTTTATCGGGCGCAAGGTCGGTACGGTGAGGCCGAGGCTCTCTATAAACGAGCACTGGCGATTTGCGAGCAGGTTCTCGGCACCAGTCACCCCGAGCTTGTTACTGTGCTCACCAATCTTGCTATCGTTTATCGGGCGCAAGGTCGGTACGGTGAGGCCGAGGAACTCTATAAGCGCGCATTGGCGATCACCGAGCAGGCCCTCGGAGCGAGTCGTCCCGAGGTCGCCGACATTCTCATCGACCTCGGGTCCGCATATCATGAGCAGGGTCATTACGCCGAAGCAGAACAGTTTTTACAGCGCGCGCTGGCAATACGCGAGCAGGCCCTCGGCGCGAGCCATCCCGACGTAGCCACGACCCTCAGCATGCTGGGTGGTTTGTACATGGACGAGGGCCGCGCCGGCGAGGCGCAGCAGCTATTCAAGCGAGCCCTGGCCATCGTCGAAAAGGCCAAGGGGGATAATGATCTTGAGGTGGCCAAGGCCCTCAACAACCTGGCACTTGTGTATGGAGACGAGGCGGAGGGGCTCTACAAGCGTGCACTCGCTATTAAGGAACGAGCGCTCGGCGCGAGCCACCCTATAGTCGCCTCGACCCTCATCAACCTCGCTGCGCTGTATTATTCACAAGGCCGCTACGGCGAGGCAGAGGGACTCTACCAGCGCGCGCTGGCGATCACCGAACAAACCCTTGGCGCAGGCCATCCTGATAGCGCCGACATTCTCATCGGGCTCGGATACGTGCATCAGGCGCTGGGTCACTACGCCGAGGCGGAGCAGTTCTTAAAGCGCGGGCTGGACATCAACCAGCAGACCGGCGCACGTGATACCCTCGTGGCTTCGGCTTTTATTGCGCTTGGAAAATCTTATCAGGGCCAGGGTCGCTCGGGTGACGCGGTGACGTCGTACAATCGCGCGCTTACAAGCTTGGAAAAGATGAAAGACGCGTACCCAACCCTCGTCGCAGCCATTCTCGACGACTTAGCCATGGTCCACAGTGCAACGGGGGATGCTACAGGTGCACTGGCCTTCTCCCGCAGAGCCACCGCTTCCTTCGTTGCATATGGTACCACCGAAGCGCTGCGAGTGCAGAACCGGCAAACGGCAGACGATGTCCTCGAGGCGCCGCCTGCGGAACGTCTCCGTCATCACCTCGCGAACATTGCCGTCGCGGCGCGCCAAGGGATCGAGCCGGCGCCCGCGCTCGGTCGTGAAGGCTTTGAGGTTGCTCAGTGGGCGAGCCATTCTTCTGCTGCCGCGGCGTTGCAGCAGATGGCCGCGCGCTTCGGGTCCGGTAGCGGCGCGCTCGCCAGACTAGTGCGGGAAAAGCAGGATCTTGCGGCTGCATGGCGCGAGAAGGATAAGAAGTTCCTCGATGCTCTCGCCAAGCCCGAGGGCCAGCAGGACCGGGTGGCGATCGAGCGACTGCGCCAGGAGACGGCCGATGCCGAGCGACGGATTGCCGCGGTCTCGGCGCGGCTCGAGAACGAGTTCCCCGATTATGTCGTGCTCGCAAGCCCGAAGCCGCTTCATGCTAACGAGGTCCAGAAACTCCTTGGCCGGGACGAGGTGCTGATCTTCTTTCTGGTGGGCGACAATGAAAGCTACCGCTTCGCCCTGACCAAGGAGGGCTTTGACTGGGGCACGATCCCTATAGCCAGACAAACGTTGTCGGAGAAGGTTGCAGCGTTCCGCCGTGGCCTCGATGTCGAGGAGTTAAGAAAATCCGCCAAGCCCGCACTGTTCGATCTCGGCCTGGCCAATGAACTTTACTCTTTGCTCATCGGTCCGATCGAAGAGTTCGCCAAAGATAAGCGTCAGATCCTGATAGTGCCGACTGGGCCGCTAACTGGTCTACCGTTCCATCTCCTGGTGTCGGAGGCGCCATCAAAACCAGTGCCAGATATTAAGGAGATCGCCGCCTACCGGGATGCCGCCTGGTTGATCAAGCGCTATGCGATTACGGTTTTACCCTCGGTGCCCAGTCTGAAGGCGTTGCGAACTTTTGGCCGCAGGGGCCATGCTCCAAAGCCGATGGTAGGCTTTGGAGACCCGATATTCGATCCGGCTGCGAGAGCAAAGCTTTTGGGCAACCGCAGCCGGGCAAAGATGGTTCGAGTACTGGCGACGCGGGCGTACACCGAGTATTGGCAAGGCGCGGGCGTCGATCAGACGAAGTTAGCTGAAGCTTTGCCGCCGCTGCCCGAAACGGCCAATGAACTCAAAGCAATCGCACGAAGTCTTGGGGCTCCTGCGAGTGATATCCATTTGGGGAAAGATGCGAGCGAGACGACGGTCAAAAACACATCCCTTGCAAACTATCGCGTTCTCTACTTTGCCACTCACGGTCTCGTTGCCGGCGACATCAAGGGCCTAGCCGAGCCGTCGCTCGCGCTCACTCTTCCGACGCGACCGAGCGATCTCGATGACGGCCTGCTTACCGCGAGCGAGGTGGCACAACTCAGGCTCAACGCCGATTGGGTTGTGCTCTCCGCCTGCAACACAATTGCTGGCGCCAAGCCCGGCGCGGAAGCATTGTCTGGGCTTGCGCGTGCATTCTTCTACGCCGGCGCCCGCGCGCTGCTCGTCTCGCACTGGGCGGTGGAGAGCAACGCCGCGATGCGGCTCACCACCTCGACGTTCGAAATCATGAAATCCGATCCGTCGCTTGGCCGCGCGGAGGCGCTGCGCCGCTCCATGCTCGCCTACATGAATGACGCTACGGACCCGCTGAACGCTTATCCGGCGATCTGGGCACCTTTCGAGATCGTCGGAGAAGGGGCGCGGTAAAAACCGAGGCAATCGCTGCGCTGCGGTAATGTCCGAGTCGGATCATCACCGGACTCATGCACCGCAGCAAACAGCATCTTCATCGATAACCTCGTCGGCGGCTATTTGGAGGTCTCTTATGTCGTTTCTCGGCCCGAGGACATCGATCTGAAATAATGCTCGGCATGCTGGTAGTAGTTTTCCGCCCCCACTATATCGCCAGACTGGGCTTGGGCTTGGGCTAGCGCGAGATACCGCTCATAGTTTCTTTGCGCGTTTCCAGAACCCCTCGGCTCGGGGCGGGTGACATTCGATGTCCACTGCTTCGAGCGTTTAGCAAATGGCCTCGCCGATTTGGGGCGGTGCCTACTTATTGTTTTTTGGCCATTCTGCATGGCTCACTCCTTTGGTAATGGCAGGTGAAATATGCCCCGTGTGGCAGGACGGGAATCAGAGCGAGTGGAATTTACGCCGCCTTCGCTCGTGTGCGACCTGCACTTTTCGCAGTGAGAATTGAGAAAGCGCTCACGATTTCCGGGGTTGATCGGTTCACTCGTCGTGGCGGTACCTGCCGACTACACGCGATATTTATGAACCAATTGCGAATCATCTGGGGGTCTCAGGAGGACTTGTCAAGCACGGCAGGTCATGGAGAGAAGAACTCGCCGCGAGCATATGTTGTCCGCAGCACCTCAGTGAGCGGACCCTCCGGCGGGCGGGGGACGGTCTCTCGAGTGCCAAAAGCATGCACTTGCAGCAATGGCTTACGAGTGATCAACCTCCATTTTGCCTCTTGATTGCTTGAGTAGCGGGGTGCGGCCTTAATCCACCTGAAGCCCGTTCGCCTTGATCGGTCCCGCCCAGCGTGCGATTTCATCGACGACAAACTTGGCGAGGTATTCCGGCGATCTTCGCTCGAGCGCAACGCCTGTGACCCCGAGCCCATGCAGGCGGCTTTTGATCGTTGGAGTATCAATTGCTTGGCTCGTTGCGTCGTTGAGCTTCTTGACGACTTCGGAGGGCGCGCCTTTCGGAAGGAAAAATGCGTTCCAGGTCACGACGTCGAAGTTGGCGAGTCCCTGCTCGTGAGCGGTTGCTAAATCCGGCATGAGCGGCGACCGACTACGCGACAGCGTCGCAATAGTCTTTACCTGCTTGCCCATGGTCAGGGTACCCGCACTTCCCATATTGAGGCACATGTAATCGATTTGTCCTCCAATCAAATCATTCGCGGCCGGGCCGCCACCCCGATAAGGAACATGCGTGACCTTTACCCCGATAACCGCATTGAGCAGCGCGCAGCCAAGGTGCGTCGTAGTACCGGGCCCAGCTGATCCGAATTGTAGGTTCGCACTATTTTTCTTCACGTAGTCGATGAACTGGGGAAGGTTATCAGCCGGAAAGTCCTTGCGTGTAGTCAGCACCATGGGTTGTTCAGCAAATAGCGCGACTGGCGTGAAATCGGTGATTGCGTCATATCGTGGCTTTTTATAGATCGTCTGGTTATAGGCATGCGTACCGATGCTGCCCAACAGAAACGTATAGCCGTCTGGTGCTGCATTCACGACGCGGTTTACGCCGATGATGCCTGCGGCACCGGACGTGTTCTCAACGATCACCCGTTGGCCCAGGATTTGGCTCATACGGGCGGCAACGATTCGACCGATGATGTCGAATGAACCTCCTGCGGCAAACGGCACTACCAGGGTAATCGGCCGCGATGGATAGGTTTGCGCACGCGCCGCAAGCGGCCAGATAGCCGCCGTGCCGCTGAGTGTGGTGATGAATTTTCGCCGGTTGATATGGATTGCCATGCGACCCTCCCGTGGGGGTCAATGCCCGTGCAATGGACGAAGGTTACCACGCCTTGATCGCGCGGTCTGCGGCTGCCTTACACCCAGAGGGCGGCCCATCTGCGGGTCCGCTTACCCCCCAAGACTTTCCGTGGGAGCGGACATCGCGGGTCGGCAGCTCAGTGCCAACAACGAACTAATGCACCGCAGCAAATAGCGTGCTTATGCGGTAGCCTTGGGGGCTTCCACAATCCTCGGCAGCCGGATCGTAAAGGTCGAGCCGCGACCAACCTCGCTCTTGACCGTGATGTCGCCGCCCATCATCTGACAGAAGCGCCGGCTGATGGCGAGGCCGAGGCCCGTGCCACCGTACTTGCTCGCCGTTGCCGAGGAAGCCTGGGAGAACTCCTGGAACAGCCTGCCCATCTGCTCCGGCGTCATTCCGATCCCGGTGTCGGTGACCGCGAGCGTGATCCAGTCACGGCCGGTATCCTGTCCTTCGCGAGCGGCGATGGTGATCGTGCCCTTCTCGGTGAACTTGTTGGCATTGCTTGCCAGATTGAGTAGGGATTGCTGGAATTGGGTCTGATCGCCGTGCAGCGTGCCGAGGTCCGGCGGACAATGGATGATCAAGCGGTTGCCGTTCTTCGTTGCCATCGGCTCGATTGTCTTGGCTACGTCCTTGATCACGGGCACCAGCGAGAATGTCTCCAGGTGAAGCTCCATGCGCCCGGCCTCGATCTTGGAGAGGTCGAGAATGTCGTTGATCAGAGCGAGCAGGTGGCGGGCCGCGCCCAGTACGCGATCGAGCGGCTCTAGGTCCTGCTTCAACGCCTCCGCATCCTCCCGCAGCATCTCAGTGACGCCGATGATGGCGTTAAGCGGTGTGCGCAGCTCGTGGCTCATGTTGGCGAGGAACTGCGACTTGTGCTGGCTCGCTTCGGCAAGCTGCTGGCTTTTGTCCTTGATTTCATCGAACAGACGCACGTTTTCAATGGCAATCACCGCCTGGTCGGCGAAGGTCTCTACCAGCTCGATTTGCCGGTCAGTGAATGGCCGAACTTCCTCCCGATAAATAATGATGACGCCAAGCAGGGAGCCTTCCCGCAGCATCGGAACTCCAAGAGTGGTTCGGACGCCAACTTTTTCTACAAACTCATACTCAGGATCAGCTTGGACATCATCGACGTGAACCGTCCGGCGCTCCAGCAGAACTCTACCGGTAACACTATTGCGACCGCGACGGACCGGGGTCCGTGCGAGGAGCTCCAGCAATTCGGGGCTGGCGTTGTACGCCTCCGCAAAGTGACCGGAGTCGCCATGAACACGATAGATAAATCCTTTATCCGCTGCGCATAGGCGGCAAGCATTTTCAATGACTGTTTCTAGGACTGGCTGCAGGTTGAAGACCGAGCGGCTAATGACCTTGAGAATCTCGGCGCTGGCAGTTTGTTGCTCCAGCAATTCACTCAGATCGCGCGTGCGCGCCTGCACCTCGTCGAACAGTCGCACGTTCTCGATCGCGATGACCGCCTGATCGGCAAATGTCGTGACCAGCTCGACGTGCCTTTCGTCGAACGACCGCACCGTGCGACGGCTCACCAGGATTACACCGATCGGACTACCCTCGCGCAGCAGCGGCACGCCGAGATGGGTGCGGTAGCCACCCAACCTTTGTGGCTCAGGATTGCTGTATTCCGGGTCGGCCAAAACATCGGGGATTTGAACGGCCTTACCCTCAAGCAGGACTTGCCCGGTAAGACTCCCTCGCCCCGGCGCAAACGTGAGGGTCTTATGATGTTCAATGTATTCGGGCGAGAAGCCGTATCTCGCCGCGACGTAGTAGCCTGCCTCTCTCGGGCGGAGGATTTGAGCCATATCCGCCTCGCACAAGCGCGCTGCCGACTCGACTAGCGTATCGAGCACGGCCCGCAGGTCGAAGGTAGAGCGGCTGATGACCTTGAGCACGTCGGCGGTGGCGGTCTGCTGCTGCAGCGATTCGGAAAGATCAGCGGTGCGCTGCCGCAATTCGTTGAGCAGCCGCGTATTCTCGATGGCGATGACGGCCTGATTGGCAAAGCCTGCTACCAACTCGACATGCTTATCGGCGAACGGGCACACCTCTTGACGGAAGATGTTGATAGCACCAATCAGCTCATTTTTTTCCTTGAGCATCGGGACGCTGATCACGGTGCGATAACGACCGTGCTCAACAGCCGAGACGACAAACGGGTCGCCGTCGATATAGCCCCGCGACTTCGTGATGTCGGTGACCTGAGTGACCTGCTTGGTCCTTACTGCACACCCAAACGGGGTATCTGGCGATGGATGCACAACCCCAGCCCGTGCCTCGGCATAAGCCGGTGGCGCATTGTGTGTCGCAACGGCGCGAAAGCCATCGCCCTCGCGAAGATAGAGCGTGCCGAACTTAGCCTGACAAATGCGAACTGCATTGCCCAGTATCGTGGCAAACACCGGCTCCAACTCGCCGGGCGAGGAGCTGATGACGCGCAACACCTCCGCGGCGGCTTTCTCTCGCTCCAGCGCCTCGTCGCGCTCACGGATGAGTTGAGCAACGTCGGATTGTGTTTTGTGGTCTACCGCAGATGGATTGCGTAAACCGCGACGCTTTTGCGTTACGGTCTTGCAGCGGCGCGACTTAGCTCGTTCGGGGCCTGCTCTGGAGCGCCGTCTCATTGCTTTGCCCTGGCTCAACAGAGCACATCATAGCGGTATGGGCTGGATTGTGCATCACAGCAAATTTGGGGCGCCAACGTCGCCTAAGGGTCATAAGCCTCGGAGGCGATTGGGGCCGGGGCCCAGTCTATGTCCGCAGTACCTCCAATCGCGTCTAGATTTTGTGCACCGCAGCGAAAGACGCCAAGTGCCAAAACCCGAAACCCTCCTTAGCGCTCGTACGTCCGGTTCCACCAGATGTAGACATTGGTCGGGAGTGTGCCAGCTTCCGTTGCTCACCCCTCGTCGAGGGTCGGGCAGTAGATCGCGGGTTTTTCTTACGATCGCCACATGCAGTCCACCCCGTAGGGGCGAGGCTATGCCTCAGCCACCGCGGCGACGCAGTATTTCGCCCCTGCGAACCTCCGTCCGCAGCGCGTAGTCGCGCCACCAAAACACTCGCTCTACTTCCGGTAGAAAAATCATTGTAAATTTTCTGTTGTTTACAATGAGCCGCTGGAAGCGCGCGCAATGGTTGTGCCGGCCTCCTCAATCCTGGTATCGCCGGTGCGGTCCCAGACTTTCAGGACTTCTGCGCGCAAGGCGTCCAGTTCGCCCCGGGTGACGGCGGCGCGGATCTCAGCCATGAGTTGCTGATAGTAGGCGACGTTGACGCTGGTGAGCAGGATTGCGCCGAGCATCTCATTGGCCTTGAGCAGGTGGTGCAGATAGGCGCGGGAGTAGTCGCGGGCCGCGGGACAGCTGCTTTGCGCATCGAGCGGGCGCGGATCCTCGGCGTGGCGAGCGTTCTTTAGATTCACCGGACCGCAACGGGTGAAGGCCAGCCCGTGGCGGCCGTTGCGCGTGGGCAGCACGCAGTCGAACAAATCGATGCCGCGGGCCACCGCCTCGACGATATCTGCGGGCGTGCCGACGCCCATGAGATAGCGGGGCTGATCGGGTGGCAATGCGGGCAAGGTCTCTTGCAGGACGCGGAGCATCACCTGCTGCGGCTCGCCGACAGCGAGCCCCCCGACCGCATAGCCGTGAAACCCGATGTCGACCAGCGCGCGCGCGCTTTGCAGTCGCAACGCGGCGTCATCCCCGCCCTGCACGATGCCGAACAGGGCTCTGCCCTGTCCGGCGTCCTCGAAGGCGCGCTTGCTGCGTTCGGCCCAGTCGAGCGAGAGCCGCATGGCGCGTTCAAGCTCGGGGCGCGGCGCCGGCAGCTTGATGCATTCGTCGAGCTGCATGGCGATGTCGGAGCCGAGAAGCTTCTGGATCTCGATCGCACGTTCGGCCGTGAGCTCGACCGTGGCGCCGTCGAGGTGGGAACGAAACGTAACCCCACGGCTTTCCAGCTTGCGCAGTGGGGCAAGCGACATGACCTGGAACCCGCCTGAATCGGTGAGGATGGCGTGCGGCCAGCTCATGAATGTGTGCAGGCCGCCAAGCGCCGCAATGCGTTCCGCTCCGGGCCGCAGCATGAGGTGATACGTGTTGGCAAGCACGATGTCGGCGCCGCTCGCACGCACAGCCTCGGAGGTCATGCCCTTTACCGTCGCCTGCGTGCCGACCGGCATGAATGCCGGCGTCGCCACCTTGCCGTGCGCGGTGGTGATCTCGCCGCATCGCGCCGCACTGCTGCGCGCAAGAACGCAGAAGGAAAAGGGTTGTGTCATTCGCGGAAAAGCAAGCAGGCATCGCCGTAGGAATAAAATCGATACTCCCTCTCGATCGCATGCCCGTAAGCATCCTTCATCACATCAAGCCCGCAAAATGCGCACACGAGCATGAACAAGGTCGACCGCGGGAGATGAAAATTGGTCATCAGCACGTCGACAGCGTGAAAATGATAACCCGGGGTGATGAACAGCGCGGTCTCGCCGCTGAAGGGGCGGATGTTGCCGTCATCTGTGCTGGCCGATTCGAGAAGACGCAGCGAAGTCGACCCGACGGCCACGATGCGCCCGCCCGAACGGCGTATGCTGTTGAGCGCGGCTGCGGTCTCCGCGCTGACGCTTCCTTGCTCGGCATACATGCGATGCTCAGCCGTATCGGCGACCTTGACCGGAAGGAACGTCCCTGCCCCGACATGCAAGCTTACGCGATGCAGCGAAACGCCCCGCTCCTTCAGGCGGGCAATCAGCGCACCGGTGAAATGCAGCCCTGCCGTGGGCGCTGCGACCGAACCCTCGTGTCGAGCAAACACCGTCTGGTAGTCGCTGCGGTCGCGCTCATCCGGGCGGCGGCGGGCGGCAATATACGGCGGCAACGGCATCTCGCCCCGCTCGTTCACCGCCTCGTCGAGCACAGGACCGTGGAAGGCAAAGGCGAGCGTGACCTCGCCGCCCTCGTCCTTGGTCTCGACCGTGGCATCGAGTTGGCCGAGAAAGCAGACCTTGCCTTCCTCCCCGAACCGCACCACGTCGCCCGCGAGGAGCCGCTTTGCCGGCTGCACGAAGGCGCGCCAGCGCGACCCGTCAAGCCGCTGGTGCAGCGTCGCTTCGATCGCGGGCTCCGCCGCGCCACGCCCGATGCGGCGGCCATGCAATCGTGCCGGGATCACCTTGGTGTCGTTGACGATTAGCGCATCCCCCGGATTGAGCAGCTCCGGCAGGTCGCGCACATGACGATCCGTGAACCGGGGCTCCCCGCGAGGGTGAACGATCAGGAGGCGGGCGGCATCGCGCGGCGAGACCGGGCGCATGGCGATGCGCTCCGCCGGCAGGTCGAATTCGAATGCGTCCGTACGCATGGCCCTTCATAGCACGCACGCATGCATGCCAGAGCCGCCGCTCTCCCATGAACCTCCGCCACGCTCGCCGAGACTAGCCGCATCGCTACGTCGTGTCCCCGACAGGTAGGTCGGTACCAGCCGGAGTCACATTGAAAAGTGCCAACTCGCGGGCTGCCAATCGGTTCCGCAGTAATGGAGAATTTCTGCTGGATACGAAATTTTTCGGTGCATTCGTCTCGATATGACCGCGCCGATGTCAAACTATCTTCGCACACGCTTGCTATCCACTACGGCCACAAACAGGAATTGCAGGAGGCCAGATGGGTATTGTGATGATCAGATGTCCGCAGACCGGGCGCGAGATCCGCACCGGCATGACCGCCGATCGCAATACCTTTGACACTACGCCGGTATTCTTCGCGCAGGCCTACTGCCCTTTGTGCCGGACCGAGCATGAATGGTTTGCGCAGGAAGCATGGATCTGCGAGGAAGAGCCACAACCGCTCACGCAAGCCGTCGCGTAAGGATCAAGACTGCCCCTCCATTTTGGCGGAGATGATGCGGTCGGGATTGGATACGGGCTCGCCCCGCTTGATCTTGTCGACGTTCTCCATGCCTTCGGTTACCTGGCCCCAGATCGTGTACTGGCCGTTGAGAAAGGGCGAATCCCGAAAGCAGATGAAGAACTGGCTGTCGGCCGAGTTAGGATTCTGCGCGCGCGCCATCGAGACAGTGCCGCGCACATGCTTCTCCTTGGAGAATTCCGCCTCGAGCTTTTGACCCGAGCCTCCGGTACCAGTGCCGTGCGGGCAGCCGGTCTGTGCCATGAAGCCCTCGATCACACGGTGGAACGTAACGCCGTCGTAAAATCCTTCCCGCACGAGTTCCTTGATGCGGGCAACGTGGCGGGGTGCAATATCGGGCCGCATCTCGATGGAGACCCTGCCCTGCGTTGTCTCGAGGATCATCGTGTTTTCAGTGTTCGTCATCTGCGGGTCCCTTGTAATGTCCTACTTCTCGATGGTGGCTTTCTTGATGTAGTCCAGACTGGGGAAGTCCTTCTTGAGATAAGCGTTCCCTTCCTGCTGGATTCGGCCTTGCTCCGGCCCCCGACCTGAGGGAGCGCCTTCGCCGTAGCCGCTGTACAGCGCATCCACCACATTCATGCCGGAGACAACCTGGCCAAAGGGCGAGAAGCCTTGGCGGTCGAGCCCGGCATTGTCGGCGAAATTGATGAACACCTGGCTGGTGCGAGAGTTCGGGCCGGATGTTGCAAAGGTGATGTATCCGCGTTTGTTGCTCTGCTTTACCGAGTCATCGTTGATGGTCGCTCCCCGCCACGGAACGGAAAGTTTCGGATCGCCATTGATGCCGAACTGTACCATGAAGCCGCTGATGACGCGGAAGAAGCGCGTATCGTCATAGAACCCGTTCTTCACCAGGTTGTAGAAGCGGTCGGCTCCGTTCGGCGCCCAGTCCCGGTGCACCTCCACGACGAAGGGTCCCTTGCTGGTATCGAAGCGGACTTTGTAGACAGGCGGGGCCGCTTCCTTGAGCGCCGCGGGATTGGCGAGATTGCCGGTTTGCGCGGATGCGGCAGGCACAAGCACGCCGAGGAGCAGGGCTGGAGCGAGCAGCATGGCTGATAGAATTGTCTTCATCGTTTTCCTTTACTGGTTGGAGCACCGATAGGCTGGCGGGATTTGAGAGCCGGTGGAGTGAAGTCCTCAGGCCCTTACGCACCCGATGTGCGCCCGAATTTTTCCTTAAGGCGAGCAGCCACGGCCGGTGGAACGAAGCTCGATACGTCGCCGCCCATGGAAGCGATCTGGCGCACCAGTGTGGCGGTGATCGGGCGGACCGCCGGCGAGGCTGGCAAAAAGATCGTCTGGACCGCGGGCGCCATGACCGCGTTCATACCCGCCATCTCCATCTCATAATCGAAATCCGTCGCACTGCGCAGCCCTCGGAACAAAAGTGTCGCGCCCTCGCGCTGCGCGGCCGCCACCACAAGGCCGGCGAATGTCACGCAGCCAAAATCGCATCCCTGCGCCTTTACCAGCGGGGCGCAAGTCTCCCGCAGCATGGCAAGGCGGTCGTCGGCGGTGAACAAGGCCGCCTTGCCGGGATGGATGCCGACGGCGAGCACGAGCCGATCGGCAATGCGCGCGGCTTGGCGTACCAGGTCGAGATGACCGTTTGTCACGGGATCAAAAGATCCGGGAAAGAGGGCGGTTCGTGCCATGCGGTGCGCCTACTTCCTTGCCGGCATGGGTTTTCCGTCGTCCTCGCCGGCGAGCTCGTCGAGCACGGCTTCGAAATCCTTGGCCTCGCGGAAATTCCTGTACACCGAAGCAAACCGAACATACGCGACGTCGTCGAGGACGCGCAGCGTTTCCATCACCATCTCTCCGATCGTCTCGGACGAGATCTCGCTCTCGCCCTGGGTCTCGAGCTCGCGCACGATCTTCGACACGGCCTGGTCGATCCGCTCGGGTTCGACCGGACGTTTGCGCAACGCGATCTGGACCGAACGCAGCAGCTTGTCACGGTCGAACGGCACGCGCCGGCCGTTGCGCTTGATCACCACGAGCTCGCGCAGCTGCACCCGTTCGAAGGTGGTGAAGCGGAAGTTGCAGGCGAGGCACACCCGACGGCGGCGGATGACGGAGCTGTCTTCGGTGGGCCGCGAGTCCTTCACTTGGGTATCGAGGCTGCCGCAATTGGGACAGCGCATGAAAGAAAGCTCCGCAGAGGAGAAAGGACGTCTCGTTGATCGCCGCCCGCTTGCTCAATAAATCGGGAACCGACCGACGAGTTGTTTCACTTTTGCCCGTACGCCAGCTTCGACCGGTGCATCGGCCTCGACCCCTTTGCATGAGAGCGCATCCAGCACCTCGACGATAAGCTCCCCGATCTCCTGGAACTCGCCTATGCCGAAGCCTCGGGTTGTTCCTGCCGGGGTACCGAGCCGCACCCCTGAGGTCACGGCTGGCTTCTCCGGGTCGAACGGAACGCCGTTCTTGTTGCAGGTGATATGGGCCCGCCCGAGTGCCGCCTCGGCGACCTTGCCGGTGAGGCGCTTGGGCCGCAGATCGACCAGCATGAGGTGGGTGTCGGTTCCGCCGGAGACGATGTCGAGACCGTTCGACTTGAGGGTCTCTGCCAGCGCCTTGGCATTCGCGACGACATTTCTGGCATAGACCTTGAACGAAGGACGCAGCGCCTCGCCGAAGGCCACGGCCTTGGCGGCGACGACGTGCATCAGGGGGCCCCCTTGCAGCCCCGGAAACACCGCACTGTTGATTTTCCGCGCGAGCTCCTCATCGTTGGTCAGGACAAATCCAGAGCGTGGCCCGCGCAGTGTCTTGTGAGCGGTCGAGGTGACAACGTGGGCGTGCGGAAGTGGACTTGGATGCGCCCCGCCGGCGACCAATCCGGCAAAATGCGCCATGTCGACCAGAAGCTTCGCCCCGACCTCGTCGGCAATCGCCCGGAACGCCCTGAAATCGATGATGCGCGGGTAGGCGGAGCCCCCCGCAATGATGACCTTGGGCCGATGTTCGCGTGCAAGTCTCGCCACCTCGTCGAGGTCGATGCGATGGTCGTCCTGGCGCACGCCGTAAGCCACCGGCCTGAACCAGCGCCCCGACATGCTGACCGGCGAGCCATGGGTGAGGTGACCGCCCGCCGAGAGACTAAGGCCCATGAAGGTGTCCCCGGGCACCATCAGCGCCATGAAGGCGGCGGCGTTGGCGGACGCTCCGGAGTGCGGCTGCACATTTGCGAATTTGCATCCAAAAAGCTTGGTAACCCGTTCTATGGCCAAGGTTTCGGCGATGTCGACGAACTCGCAGCCCCCGTAATAGCGCCGGCCTGGCAAGCCCTCGGCATATTTGTTGGTGAGCACCGAGCCTTGGGCTTCGAGCACGGCCGCGCTGACAATATTTTCCGAGGCGATAAGCTCGATTTCATCCCGCTGACGCCCAAGCTCCCGCCGTACGACATCGGCGATTTCGGGATCGCTCTCGGCAAGCCCGGCGGTGAGGAGGCTGCCCTCGGTCGCAGGGGCGGGTGATGGCCGAGTCATCTTTCGGGGCTGACTTCGAGGTTTGGCTCGACTGTCTGCGTGGTGTGGAGCTGCACGCGTCGAGCCTTTGGGCAAACTGCTATCCGCGTGGAATTGACTACGCCACTGCTGTCGGAGCTTTCCCGCGATAGCACACCCGATCCCGAGCGCCAAGCCAAGATCGGCAGCCCACCACATTGACCGCGGGGCGACGCAATAGAGGTACCCCAAAAACGCTTTTGCGTTTTTGGGGATCCTATGCAGAACAAGCGAGGAGGGAAAAACCCCCGGCAGGCGCCGGAGGCCCAATGTTCACAGCCGATAGAGGATCTGATCGGTCCAGAACCGCTCCAGGCGGTGCAGCGACTTGTTCAGGGTGCTGAACTCGTCGCCATTGATGCCGCCGACCTGCTCCACCGTACGAACGTGCTTCTGGTAGAGGCCATCGACGATCTCGCGCATCTCGCGCCCTTTGTCCGTGAGCTTGATGCGGACCGAGCGACGGTCGATGCGGGAGCGCTGGTGATCGAGGAAACCCATCTCCGCCAGTTTCTTCAGATTGTAGGAAACGTTGGAGCCGAGATAATAGCCGCGCGTGCGCAACTCGCCGGCCGTGAGCTCCTTGTCGCCGATATTATAGAGCAGCAGCGCCTGCACCGAGTTGATATCGTTGCGGCTGCGGCGGTCGAACTCGTCCTTGATCACGTCGAGCAGGCGGCGATGCAGCCGCTCGACCAAGGTCAAGGCTTCCAGATAAAGCGGCCGGATCTGGTCGAATTGCATCTCGCGCTCGACCGGCTCCGCCGTCTTGGCAACGGCTTTCATCATGACGCCTTCCTAATACTTGTCGTTGTTTGTAACGGCGAGGCCCTGTTTCCCCGCTCGATCGCCACTCTAAGCCGAAGGGTCTAAAATCGATTTAAACAACAGGATAAAGATAGCGTTTATTTGCATCGATCAATGTCCGATCGCATGGGCAATTGCGATGTTTATCGTAACACTCCGTTCACGCTGTCTCGGCGATGCGTGCGGCGTAGAGGCGGGTTTGAAACCCGCCTCTACAACCAATACTCATGCCGACGCCCTCACGTTCCCCGCAAATAGCGAATGATGCCGGAGAAATCGACGTTGCCGCCCCCGCTCTCCACGAACCTCTCATACACGGCGGCTGCCCCCGCGCCGAGCGGCGTCGTCGCGCGCGTCGCACGCGCGGCGGCCTGCGCCAGGACCAAGTCCTTCAACATCATGGCCGCGGTAAATCCGGCTTCGTAATCACGGTTGGCCGGCGAGCTCGGAACCAACCCAGGCACAGGACAATAGCTTGTCATCGACCAACACTGCCCGGACGACTTCGACGAGATGTCGAACAGCTTCTGCGCATCAAGCCCGAGCTTTTCCGCGAGCAGGAAGGCTTCGCAGACCACGATCATCGAGGCGCCCAGGATCATGTTGTTGCAAATCTTGGCCGCCTGGCCGTTTCCAGGGCCGCCCGCATGCACGATCGTCTTGCCCATTTTTTCAAGCACCGGACGCGCCCGTTCGAACGCGTCGGCGAACCCGCCGACCATGAATGTCAACGACCCCGCCTGCGCACCGGCGACCCCGCCCGAGACCGGCGCGTCTATCATTGCCAGTCCCTTCTCGTCGGCAACCTGCGCCACCGCGCGCGCCGTCTCGACATCGATCGTCGAGGAGTTGATCAGCAACGTATCGGCAGCTACCGCCTCGATCACGCCCTGCTCGCCCAGATAAACCTGTCGTACTTGCTCGCCTGCGGGCAGCATGCTGACCACGATCTCGGCGCCCCGGCATGCTTCGGGCACCGAGCTCGCCCGGGTACCGCCGCCGGCAGCCAGCCGCTCCGAGGCATACTCGCTCAGGTCAAAGCCGCAGACAGCGTGCCCGGCCTTGACCAGATTCTGTGCCATGGGCAGGCCCATATTGCCGAGACCGATAAAGCCGATTGTTGTCATTGCCGTTCTCGCCCAATGTTGACCGGAATTGCGTCACTCCGGCTGTTCGCGCGCAGCCATCACGACGAGCCACACATACGTGCCGAGGAGGATCATCTCGAACAGGACAGCCAATATATTTCCCCCAAAGATTTGGGGAAATAAGACTTCCACCGCGGCCATCGAAATGACCGACGTGAGCCACACCACCGCACCCCAGGGCGCTGCAAGCCACAGGCCCACTCCCGCCACCGGATCGATGACTGCAAAGAACACCGTAGCCACCTGATAGGGCGGCGAATAGGAGTTGAACCCGGAGGGAAAGGGCGCACCGATGCCGCAGATCACCCCCCAGTGATAGAGCCCCTTGCAGATCGAGGCTACGGCCATGACTTGCAGGAAAAGGACCAGCCAAGACGCCCATTGTTTATCTTCGCTCTCGCCCTCGTCGGCATGCACCGGCTCAAGCGTCTGCGGGTCGTCTGCGTGGATCATGGCAATTCAAGCTCGCTCGCAAGGGGGGCAAAGTAATGCTCGACCTCGGCCGCAGCTACCGCTTCGAGCGTAGCCGGTTGCCAGCGCGGTTTCTGATCCTTGTCAACGATAACGGCTCTCACTCCCTCGTAGAAATCATGGCCGCGCATCACCCTGGATACGATACGGAACTCAGTCCGCATGCACTCGGCAAAATCGAGGCTCGCGCCGCGCTGCATCTGGGCAAGTGCAATCTTCAAGCTGGTCGGCGACTTCGTTCGAATTGAGGCAGCGGTTGCGAGGGCAAATGCCGCATCAGGGCCGCTCGTCGCCGCTTCCCAATCAAGGCGTGACAAGATGTTCTCGACCCCCTCACCTCCCAGCAAGCGATCGATAGCCGTTGCCATGAGCCGCCCTGGGCCGGCCGGCTCTGCGAATGCGCCGAGCAGGGCATCGGCCGGCACTGCAGTGGACAGACCCTCCATGAGCTCGGGAAAGCGGCTTGAGGCAACGCGATGGGTTGCGATGCCTGCAGATACTGCGTGAGCTGCATCGATCCTCTCTCCGGTGAGCGCGCAATAGATACCAAGCCTGCCCGGCAGCCGCGGCAAGAACCAGGTCGCTCCGATATCGGGAAAAAAGCCAATTCCCACCTCGGGCATTGCGAACGCGAACCGGTCGCCTGCAACCCGATGGGAACCATGCACCGAGATGCCGACGCCCCCTCCCATAACGATGCCGTCGATCAACGCCACATATGGCTTGCGGTAATGCTTGATGCGGGCATTGAGCGCGTATTCCGCGCGAAAGAACGCGAGCGCCTCATCCTGCCGGCCGGCACGCCCGAGATCGTACAGGGCGCGCAAATCGCCGCCCGCTGAGAACGCCCGCCCGCCTTTGGCGCTGACAACGACGCGGGTGACGGCGGGATCGCCCTCCCAGTCGACGAGCTTCTGCGCGAGCATGCACACCATCTCGTGCGAGACGGCATTGAGCGCGTGCGGCCGGTTGAGAATGACGTGACCGGCAACACCGCGTCGCTCGAACAGGATGTCCGGCTCGGAGGTCGTCACTCGTCCACAGGCCAGGCTATCTCCCGCTCCATCAGCTGCGGCCAGGAGAACGGGCAACGCGCCGCAAATGTACGCGGGCTGAGGTGTGTCCGTGCCGCGGCTTGAACACGCGCATCCTCGTAGGCTGCCGTGATTGCTTCGTCGAGCCGGCGCTTCAACCCGGGATTCTTGCGAAGCACCCTGCGAACCTGATTGCGTCCAACGGCGATGCTCGCCCACCAGCTGCGCGAACGCCGCGCAGGTTGATGATCCCAGTTCAAGAGATGCAGCAGGATAATGCGCAGAGCCGACTCCAATTTGTCATACTGTTCACTGCCCACGTCGTCGAGTTCCTCGGCGATGTTCCCTGCGTCCGCCTCTGTGGTTCGACCCGCCCGCAACAACGCGGCCTGCTCGACCGCCCAGCTGTAGAGGTCGCGATCATAGCGAGCCGATGCGCGTCGCGTCCGGGGGGGAAAGTGTCGGCGACGTTCGATGATATCGTCCATTTGCAACTCTAGCCCCTAAAGCATTTTACGAGTTGATTAAGCTCGTCATGGCCGGGCTTGTCCCCTCAATTGCCCAATATATCCCTGCTGATGATCAATCGCATCACCTCATTCGTGCCCTCGAGAATCTGATGGACGCGCAGATCGCGCAACACCCGCTCAATCGGATGATCGCGCAGATAGCCGTACCCGCCATGCAGCTGGAGACAGCCATTGACCACGTCGAAGCCGCAATCCGTGGCGAGCCGCTTGGCCATGGCGGCAAGCCGGGTCGCGGCAGGCTCGCCCGCATCCAACGCCGACGCGGCCCGGCGCAGGAGGAGGCGCGCCGCCTCCATCTGTGTTGCAAAATCGGCAACGCGAAAACCCAACGCCTGAAAATCGGCGAGCCGGCTGCCGAATTGCTTGCGCTCTTTCATGTACACGACGGTGCGGTCGAGACAGAGCTGGGCGCCGCCGAGAGAGCAGGCCGCGATGTTGAGGCGCCCGCCGTCAAGCCCGCGCATCGCGATCTTGAAACCCTGGCCCTCGCTCCCGACCCGGTTGGTCACCGGTATGCGGCAGCGGTCGAGCATCACCATGGCAGTGGGCTGCGAGTGCCAGCCGAGCTTCTTCTCCTTGGCCCCGAAGGAAAGCCCGGGTGTTCCCTTCTCCACCAGAAAGCAGGAGATGCCCTGCGCGCCTCCATCACCGGTTCTCGCCATGACGAGGTACACATCGGAGACGCCGCCGCCCGATATGAAGGCTTTGGCACCGTCCAGCACATAATCGTCGTGCTGGCGTACGGCGCGGGTCTTCAGGCTCGCTGCATCGGAGCCGGAATCCGGTTCGGTGAGGCAGTAGCTGCCGAGCTTGGCCATGCTGCAAAGAGCGGGAAGAAAGCGCAGCCGCAGCTCGGTGCTGCCGAACGCGTCGATCATCCAGGCCACCATGTTGTGGATCGAGATGTAGGCCGCCGTTGACGGGCAGCCCTGCGCCAATTCCTCGAAGATGATGGTCGCGTCCAGCCGCGATAGGGCCGAGCCGCCGACATCGGCCCCTACGTAAATGCCGGCAAATCCCAGTTCAGCCGCGCGTCGCAGGGTGTCAACCGGAAGGAGCTCCTCCTCGTCCCACTGCGCTGCGTAGGGCATCATCTCCTCGCGCGCGAATGCGCGCGCGGTCTCCTGCATGGCGCGCTGCTCTTCCGTTAGTTCGAAATCCATCGTTTGGTCTTCCGGGCTTGACAGCTAGTCTCGATATATCCGAGTGACGGACCAGGAGGTCAGAGCTCCAGGCTATCCGGCTTTGGCCTCGCGTGCGCAATCATCAAGGTTTCCGCCATGGCGATCAAATACGGCCGCCCTATTGAAGCGCGTCTAGCCCCTGTCGAGAGCAGACCCAAACCGCAGCTCTCCCTTGCCAGCCGCCTGCGCCGCAATCGCAAAGCCGAATGGACGCGCCGCCTTGTGCGCGAGAACGTGCTCACCCACGACGACCTGATCTGGCCGCTGTTCCTGGTGGACGGTTCCAACCTCCGCATCCCCATTGACTCCATGCCGGGGGTTGAGCGGCTGTCGATCGATCAGGCTGTACGCGATGCCGAGCGAGGCGCCAAGCTTGGCATCCCCTGCATAGCACTGTTTCCCTATACCGACCCCGGACTGCGCGATGCCGACGGCAGCGAGGCGCTGAACCCTGACAATCTTGTCTGTCGCGCCATTCGCGCCATCAAGAAGGAAGTGCCGGAGATCGGCGTTTTGTGCGACGTCGCGCTCGATCCCTACACCAGCCACGGCCATGACGGATTGCTGCGGGACGGCATTATCATCAACGACGAAACGGTCGAGGTGCTGGTCACGCAGGCCCGGGTCGAGGCCGAGGCAGGCTGCGACATCATCGCGCCTTCCGACATGATGGACGGGCGGGTGGGCGCCATTCGCGCCGCGCTCGATCAGGCCGACTTTGCCGACGTGTCGATCATGGCTTATGCGGCAAAATACGCTTCGGCCTTTTACGGCCCGTTCCGTGATGCCGTCGGTTCCTCAGCCACATTGAGCGGAGACAAGAGCACGTACCAGATGGATCCATGCAATACGGACGAGGCCTTGCGCGAGGTCGCGCTCGACATCCTGGAAGGCGCGGACATGGTCATGGTGAAGCCGGGCATGCCTTACCTCGACATTTTGCGCCGGGTGAAGGACGCCTTCGGCGTCCCCACCTTTGCCTACCAGGTCTCAGGCGAATACGCGATGATCATGGCTGCCGCGCAGAACGGATGGCTCGACGGGGACAAGGCGATGCTGGAGAGCCTTATCGCGTTCAAGCGCGCAGGCGCCTGCGGAGTCCTGAGCTACTTCGCGCCACGCGTGGCGGAAATGATCGGCTAAGAGGCCCTCACCAAGCGTTCCTGGGCTGGGGTCCAGAAAAGGCCGTCGCCGCCGGCGCTCCGTTTGCCGTTGCCCGCTTCGCGCGCGAGCGGCGCGAACGCTCACCGGAAAGCCTGGCTTTTGACGCATGCCCGTGCACCTTGGCAGGATGCACCTCGGCTCTGGCCTGCTCTGGCGATTGCGAAGCTTGCGACTCCTCGGGCTTGCTGTTGGCCACAGTCGGCTGGGCGCCTTCGGCCGGAGCAGCGGAGGGCTGTGGAGCGGCAATTTCCGGCGCAGGATTCGGTGCCGGCGTGCTGGTGCTGCGCTGGCTGGCGAGCTCCATTCCAGCGGGAGCTATAGCCGGCGCCGTCCTTTGGTTGGAAGCCAGTGAAATAAATTTCTCGATCATCTCGCGCATGCGGCTGTCGCGTGCCGCATTGGAACGCCCGCCCATCACCACGCTGACGAGATGCCGGTTATCGCGACGGACGGAGGTGACCAGATTATATCCAGAGGCTTCCGTGTAGCCGGTTTTGATGCCATCGACCCCCTTCACATTCCCCAACAGGGCGTTGTGATTGTGGATATCGGCTCCGTGGTAACGGAAGTTGGTAGTGGAAAAATAACGATAGTAATTGGGGAAGCGGTCCTGAACGGCGCGGCCGAGAATGGCCTGGTCCCGCGCCGTGGTGATCTGCTCGTCGGCCGGCAGGCCCGACGCGTTGACATAAGTGGTATTCGTCATGCCGAGCGCTCTCGCCTTCTCGGTCATGAGCTTCGCAAATTCCTCTTCACTGCCCCCGACTGCCTCAGCGACCACCATGGCGCCGTCATTCGCCGATCTGGTGCACATTCCCTTGATTGCGTCCTCTACCGTGAGCGTCTGATTGGCTTTGAGGCCGAGCTTCGTCGGCGGCTGCTGCGCCGCACGCGCGGAGATCTGCAACGGCGTGTCGAGCTTGAACTTGCCCGCTTCAAGCTGCTCAAACAGCAGATAAAGCGTCATTACCTTGGTCAGGGACGCGGGATGACGCGGCTCGTCCGCATTGAGCTCTTGCAGCGTCTGACCGGAATTAACATCGACCACAAACTCGGCATAGGGCGGCCGGTAGTCGGGACCATGAATCGCATGGTGCGCCTTGGCATGTTGCTTGCCGTGATGCCGCGAGCCTCGTGCCTCGGCCTGCGAGATAAAGCCAGCAGCTGATAACGCAACAACAAGACCGAAAAGCGCAATACGGCGCAAACGCGAGAGAGAACCCCGGCTCATTGAAGCCACCCCGATCGGCAGTCGCCACTGCAGCCATCATATAAAGCCTTCCCTCTCCTGACTGTGATCTGAATGCCACAGTTGACAAGTATCGGCTTCAGTCCATTCGGATCCCTTTACCGCGATAGGTCGGCAGACCGCTTCGATGGCCGAGCACCGGAGCCGCGGCCGGGCCTGCGATCGGGCCATATGCCGCGCGCCCTCAATGTCCCTTACGGCGTGATCCTGGAGAACGGCAGACTTGCCGACCCCGAGAGGATCAGGGCCGCATTCACCGCGGGCGGCGTCGATCTCGGCCGCCCCGTTATCACCAGCTGCGGCTCCGGCCTCACGGTCGCGATCCTGTGGCTTGCGCTCGATGCGCTCGGCAAGGAGCCGGCGGCCCTCTACGACGGCTCGTGGTCCGAATGGGGCGCACGCTCCGACCTGCCGATCGAGCCGTAACCCGTACGGGTTAGCCCACTGAGCGCAGATGTGCTGCGCATAGACCGGATTTCATGCCGGCTCCTGCGCCCAAACAGCCTATGCGCGGGAAAATTCTTTCTCGCGCTCGTCATCTTCGCAATTCCGGAGGATAACCAACAATACATGAGTCCCGTAACGTATCAACGACTTTTTGTTTATTGCTTTCGGCTTCTTTTTAGAGCTCGTTTCGATGAAGTTAAATCACGATCGCTGCGCTGCGTAGATGGTTAGCCGTGCAAATCGGCTGAGAACAGCCGACTTGGACGGCGTAACCCACCGTCAAACGCATGGGAACGCCGGCGGGTATCGGTGGGTTACGCCATCGAGCCGGCTGAAGCCAGCAGCCGATCTCGGGTTTACCCGAGATCGGCAAACAACGATTGCCCAAGTCGGCTATAGCCGACTTGGGATGGCTAATGGTACTGCGTCACAAACTACTCTAGCCCGTCATTCCGGGGACGCGAGCGCTCGGATCGGCGCTTCGCGCCGTCCGAGTGC
>CAWJDY010000068.1:0-15296 GCA_963841705.1 uncultured Alphaproteobacteria bacterium | reverse complement strand
TATACCGCTTCCATAGCTGATTGAATTGAAGATTTCGCGGGTTTTGGTCGTGGACCGAGGGGGGATTCTGCTTGGCCGTGAGGTGTGATTCGCTAGGGCCATCTGATTCGGAGCGAGCAGATGGTCAAATGCACCAAGAGCCAGGTTCGACGGTTGAAGACGGCGCTGTACTGGAAAGGCGACCCGGCACGGCGTCAGCGCATTCAGATGGTGCTGCTGCGTGAAGGCGGAATGACACAGCCCTCCATTGCCGCGGCGATGGGCGTGTCGCTGAGCACGGTAAACCGTGCCCATATGGCCTACGACGGGGGTGGGCTTGCAGCGCTCAAATCCAAGCCGAGTGGCGGCCGCAAACGCCAGAATATGACCTTGGCGGAGGAGAAGGCCTTGCTGGCGCGCTTTGCCAAGGCGGCCGGAGCGGGGGGGAGCTGCTGAACATCCACGACATCAAGGCGGCGTATGAAAAGACCATTGGCCACGAAACCAGCAACAGCACAGTCTATAATCTTTTGGTCCGGCACGGCTGGCGCAAACTGATGCCACGCCCGTTCCATCCCAAGCGCAACCTCGCGGCGCAGAACGCTTTTAAAAAAACGGCTTTTCTGATGCTGTGAGGAAAGCCAGACGGGTGGCGGCCAAGCGCGGCCGTCGTTTGCGCGTGATGTTCGCAGATGAAGCCCGTTTTGGGCGCATGAACCGCCCGCGGCCATGCTGGGCGCCGACCGGCATCAGACCCGAGGTCGCCGCGCAACTCATTCGCGAATACATCTACCTATATGGCGCGGTCTGCCCCAAGGATGGAAGATGTGTCTATCTGATCATGCCGGCCTCGGACACCGGGTGCTCACGCAGGGTCAGGATAGGGGGGCAGGAGGGGGGCCACGCTCCTGCACCCAGACGGTCTCCTCCGCCTTGACCCCAACGTATGGTCCGGCCGTGCGATGCAGGAGGTTTCCTCAATTCTGGCTGATGCGGTCTTGCATCAATGTATCCGGCTTCTGATTGGAGCATGTTGTGCTCCCTCGACATATCGCCTCGCCCCAGGCGTCTTCTTGCGATTTTTCGGGATTGACTTTGCAATGTAAGGGAAGGATGTGATGGATTTGACGATTTTTGGGTTGCGTTCGATGTAGAGGACGGCCTGCTGGAGCTTCGCGCGCACTGCGTTCATGGACTTGAGGGCGAAGTTCTTGAAGATTTTCTCGCGGATTTCGTCCCACAGGTTCTCCTTCGGGTTCAACTCCGAGGCTCGGGGTGAAATTCCCCGGGCCTACTCGGCCTTGGCGTCTTTCACTGCGGTGCACAAAATTTCGACGCGATCGGAGGTACTGCGGACATAAACTGGCCCCCGGCCCCGATCGCCTCCGAGGCTTATGACCCAACTGCGACATTCGCCGCCAAATTTGCTGTGATGCACAACGCGGTATTTCCTGACACTGTGTGGTAGGGTGGAATCTTCGGATTCAGGGCGGCACATGAGGCGGCGCGAGTTTATCACGCTTCTGGGCGGAGCGACGGTTGCATGGCCGGTCGCGACGCGCGCACAGCAGGCGATGCCGGTGATCGGATTTCTCAGCATCACGTTCGCTGGCGAACAGCCCCAATGGTTGGCCGCATTTCGAAAAGGCCTCAGTGAAACCGACTATGTCGAGGGCCACAATGTGTCGATCAAGTACCGTTGGGCGGAAGGTCAATACAATCGATTGCCGGAACTAGCAGCCGATCTAATCCATCATCATGTGAGCGTTATTGTCACGCCGCTCAGCGCTCCTGCTGCGCTCGCCGCGAAAGCCGCGACCTCGACGACCCCTATAGTGTTCAGTGTCGGCGACGATCCGGTCAAACTTGGCCTTGTTGCGAGCCTCGCGCGGCCGGATGGCAATGCGACAGGTGTCAATTTTTTCAGCACTGAGCTCTCGGCAAAGAGGCTGGGACTCCTGCGTGAGCTGTTGCCAAAGGCCGCTCGCATTGGCGTGCTGGTAAATCCGACCAATGTTGAGACTACCGAGAGAGCCATGAAAGATATCAACGCGGCTGCTGGCGCACTCGGGCTGCAAATCCAGGTCCTGAACGCGAGCAATGGCGACGAGATTGATGCTGCTTTCACAACCCTTGTAAGTGATCGCGCCGACGCCCTGTTCGTCGGCCCAGATGCGTTTTTTGTCAGCCGGCGCGTGCAAATTGCTATCCTCGCGGCGCGCCACATGGTTCCCGCGATATATACGGTACGTGACTATGCCGAGGCTGGTGGCCTGATCAGCTACGGAACTGATGTTACTGATTCGCTTCGCCAGCAAGGTGTCTACGTTGGGCGGATTCTCAAGGGAACCAAGCCGACGGACTTGCCAGTGGTACAATCGACTAAATTCGAGCTTGTGATTAACCTCAGGAGCGCGAAAGCGCTCGGCCTCACTGTGCCTCCCACGCTGCTTGCCCGCGCTGACGGGGTCATCGAGTGACGGAATATTGCTGCGATGCATGAGTCCGGTTGTGGCATTGTGTCACGAGTAACGCCGGTCCACACGGCGGTGCGTAACTATACGAGAGATGAAGGAGGGCCCCCCCTTCGAGGTCGGCAATCAGGTGTTGATCTCAAGCCACCGCAAGCTGCTGTTGTCAAAAGCAATGGCGGTGAACCTTGCGGAAAAGTCGGAACAAGATTTCGGTAGGTATGATTGAAAGAGGCGAGCGCAAGCGAGCCGCTGATGACGTGTCGAAAGCGGATTAGACGATGTCAAAACCGGGGGGTTGCCACTCCTCCGGGATCAGCTTGGGGGATGCACTGAGACTGCCCAAGGGCATCCGGCATGGAGGCGGCGCGAAGCTCAATCTGGCTCTTGTACGGAACGTGAGAACCTGGCCGGCGATGCCAAGGGAAAAGATGCTATGGGGCGGCGGCGAGAATCATTGCATTCATCGGCGCTGATTTGAACCGATGGAGCACCCCATGCAGAAGTTGAACGATCTAAGCCGATCCCTTGCCCCTCTCAAGCCGGACGGCACGCTGATCGCCGTCATCGAGATGAGTCAGTCGAGCTGGCTCGTTGCCGGTATCGTGCCTGGCGTCGAGCGCCAGCCGTTGAAGAAGCTCGCTGCCGACGAGATCGCATTGCTAAAGCTACTGCATCGGTGGCGCGAGGAAGCCGAGAAAGCAGGACGCAAGATCGAACGCACTACAGTCGCCTTCGAGGCTGGCCGGGATGGTTTCTGGCTGGCGCGTTGGTTGAGGACACGCAGCATTGAGTCCCACGTTATTCACGCATCGAGCGTAGCCGTATCGCGCGAGCACCGACGCGCCAAGACCGACCGGCTCGACACCGAGCTGCTCAAACGCGCCTTTCTCGGCTGGCTGCGTGGTGAGCGTGATCACTGCAAGATGGTGGCGATCCCGACGAGCCAGGACGAGGATGCCAAGCGGCCCAACCGCGAGCGCGAGAGCCTCGTCGGAGAGCAGACTCGGATTATCAACCGAATGAAAGCAACCTTGATCCGGCTCGGCATCCGCGGCTTCAATCCCAAGCTGAAGAAGGCCGGCGGGCGACTTGAAGATTTGCGCACGCCCGAGGGCGAGCCAATACCGCCAAATACGATGGCTGAGCTGCGTCGTGACATGGATCGTCGTCGGCTGGTCAGTGATCAGATCCGCCAGATCGAGGAGGCACGCCTGGATCGTCTCAAGCAGGCGCCTAGTGATGGACCACACGCAATGCTGCGCCTGCTGGCGCGCGTGATCGGGGTTGGCATCGAGACCGCGGATATGTTGGTGCAGGAGGTGCTGGCGCGAAACATGCGCGACCGACGGGCCATAGCGCGTTATGCTGGCCTCACAGGCTCGCCCGACGAGAGCGGCACAAAACGCCGGGAGAAAGGGCTGGCCCGTTCCGGCAACGCTCGAGTTCGACGAGGCATGATCCAATTGGCCTGGCGATTTCTCCTGTTTCAGAAGAACAGCGCCTTGGCGCAGTGGTTTCGAGCCCGCACCGAGAACGCGCGCGGTACGCGCAAGCCCATGATCGTGGCCTTGGCGCGCAAGCTTTTGATCGCCTTGTGGCGGCTCGTGCGAGAGGGCGTGGTGCCGGACGGCGTCGTTCTGCGCCCGACGCAATAAACGCAGGTTGCTGAAGGCATCCAACAGTTTCGGCCCAGTCCGTCCGCTTATGACGGCTCGCCGATGACGATTCGAGGTGGCGGGTCCCGGTTTGTGCCATGGCTGTTATGCCGAGGAAAAGAATGGGTCCGCCGCTTCGGAGCTTCGCTGCCGATGCGCATGGCTGCATCATGGTTCGGGTCCTCGGACCCGCCGGATACAAGGTTGTGGCGCGATTGATCCGCGCCCGAAAGCGAGCTCCCCTCTGATCGCCATCCCGACCGCACCAAGCGTGTCGTCGTGCTCGAAGCTGTCAAGGTATGGCCTGGCAAGGGCGGAACATGCTGCTAGGTTGGTGCGACGGCCAACCTTGACCGCTCCTGCGCGCGACGACCTGGGCGAAGCGCGGGTCGGGACGAAGGAACGGCTTTCGGATCGAACAAAGGAACTGATGAAGAATAAAAGGTGCGCCGGCGTGCCGAAACTCCTTGACAAGAAAAGCCCCATACAAGGCACAAGCGGCTCCAACCGCGAGGCCGAAAGTACTGATGCGCCGGAGAGGGGCGGACTGCCCCGTAGTAGTGTTGAAGCGGGGTAATGCCCGTGGAGCGAAGGGGGTGGGTCATCGCCGTTGAGATCGGGTCAACCGGCAACGGGAGGAACCCGATATTCAATGGAAGGCGGCAGCCTTCGTGCGGTGGCACGAGCCGGATGACGCGAGAGTGTCAAGTCCGGATCTGTGAGAGGCTCGGGGTGAAATTCCCCGGGCCTACTCGGCCAAAGCTGCCCAAGCCAATCCGGCGGGCATGTCCGCAGGTGGCGAAAGCTGACGTTGCATCCCTGCTGCATCCGAAGGTCAACCGATCCAAAGTTGCGTAGATTGCTCCCATTGCGAATGGTGCTTGCTCGCCGGATCAGACACATCAAATAAAAAATCCCGCCTCTAGACATCTATAACGGGACTCATGTATAAAGAGCTATCCTTCAGGGGTGTCTCCAATCCCGGCTGGATTACCGCGCCGGGTGTTTGCTTGTGCGTTGAGGGAGGAACAGGGCAGCTGCGCAAGCCGTCTTTCCGGCCAGACGGCAGCTGGGGAGCCCATGGTCAGGGCGCCGCTATTTTGAGCACTCAACTCGCGGCTGAAAAATCCCCTGTAAATTTCCTGTTGTTTACAGGGAGCAGCGATTTCGCTCTCTCGGAAGTTGTGCTTCCGGATCGGGGGTGCCTGCCGGACCCAGCGTGATGCCAAAAGAACATTGCTGCCGTCGTCTACTGGCTGCTGTTTGGTTCGGTTGCGAAACCATCTTTGTCATTTTCCGCAAACGAAGCCAACTTCCGCAAACGAAGCCAACGGGAAAAGCCGAGTGAAAACAACGTTTGAACATGAACAGCGCGACGCTCGGCCAAACGAGCCCGAGCAGACGCAGCCAAGTGGAGAGCTCCGCAGGGGCGAGGCGGCGGCCTTTTAGGAGGCAGGGTCAGCCCGAGCGGGCGATGCGCCGCGGGCGTTCGCGATGGCTTGCCACACGCGACCCGGCGTTGCCGGCATGTCGATCTGCTCGACGCCGAGCGGCTTGAGCGCATCGATAAGCGCGTTGATCACTGTCGGCGGCGCGCCGATGGTGCCGGACTCCCCGATGCCCTTCACCCCAAGGGGGTTGGTCCTGCAGGCGACCTCTTCCAGCTGCGATTCGATGTCCGGCATGGTGTCGGCGCGCGGCATGCCGTAATCCATGAAGCTGCCGGACAACAGCTGCCCGGACTGGCGATCATAGACCTGATGCTCCATGAGGGCCTGGCCGAGCCCTTGCACCACGCCGCCGTGGATCTGCCCGCGCACGATGAGGGGATTGAGCACGCGTCCGAGATCGTCGACCACGAAATAGCGGTCGACCACCACCTCGCCGGTTTCCGGGTCCACCTCCAGCTCGCAGACGTGCGATCCGTTGGGATGACTCGGCGGATTGGGACTGAAGCTGCCCGCTGATTGCAGCCCGACACCGAACTTGTCCGTCAGGGGACCCGCCGGAGCGTACGCTGCCTTGGCGACATCGATGATGCCGATCGTCTTGTCGGTGCCGACCACGCGGAATTGTCCGTCCTTGAACTCGACATCCACCGGGTCGGCTTCCATCAGGGTTGCCGCCATTGATTTGGCTCTCTCGATGATGGCCTCGGCGGCGGCTTTGAGCGCATTACCCCCGACGACCGCGCTGCGGGCGCCGTAGGTACCGCGCCCGATCGGCACCTGCGCGGTGTCGCCCTGCACATAGCGGATGGATTCGAGCGGCAGGTCGAGCCACTCGTTGACGAGCTGCGGGAACACCGTGGCATGGCCCTGCCCATGGGAATGGGTGCCCCCGAGGATCGTCAATGTGCCGTCCGGGTTGAAGCGCAGGTCCATGCGGTCGTTGAAGATGCCGCCAAACTCGATGTAGTAGCTTACCGCGCGGCCACGCAGCTTGCCGTTCTTCTCCGTGGCGCGCCTGCGCGCCGCAAATCCCTTCCAGTCGCTCGCTTCAACGCATTGATCCATGAGGCGCTCGAACTCGCCGCTGTCGTAGTTCCAGAACGTGGGCGTCGCATAGGGCAGCTTGGCAGGCGGAATGAGATTGCGGCGCCGGATCTCCGCAGGATCCATATCGAGCGTTCGCGCGGCATGCTCGATCAGCCGCTCGGTGAAATATGCCGCCTCGGGACGGCCGGCGCCGCGGTAGGGACCGCATTGCGAGGTGTTCGTGAACAGGCCCTGCGACGTGATGTGCATGGTCTGAATATCGTACGCCCCCGGGATGAAGCGCACGGCAAACCCGCCCGGCGCCAGCGCCGCGCCGACGAAATAGGCGCCGAGCTGGAACAGACATTGCGCGCGCAGCGCCAGTATCTTGCCGTGCTCGTCGAGGGCGAGCTCGCCGTAGTAGACCGTCTCGCGACCGCAATGGTCGGTCAGCATGCTTTCAGAGCGCGTCGCCACCCATTTGACCGGACGTTGGATGCGGCGCGACGCCCACAGCACGAGCGCATCATCGGGAAACGGATTGCCCTTCAATCCGAATCCGCCGCCGACGTCGGGCGAGACGACGCGTATCTGATTCTCGGGAACATGAAAGATGTGCGACATCTCCATGCGCACCCCGTGGGGGTTCTGCGAGGCCGTGTACAGCGTGTACTGATCATCGGCCGCATTGTAGTCGCCGATGGCGACCCGCGGCTCCATGGCAACGGGCGACACGCGGTTGCCCTCGACGCGCAGCTTTACGACATGTCTGGCACCGGCGAAGGCAGCATCAGTCGTTTCCTTGTTGCCGAACATGAGGCGAAACCCGACATTGCCTTGCGCGCAGTCTTCCCAGACCTTCGGGGCGCCTTCCCTCGCCGCGTCCTCGAGATCGATCACGGCCGGCAGCTCCTCATATTCGACGTGCACCAGCTCGGCCGCATCGCGAGCCTGCGCGAGCGTCTCCGCAACCACGAAGGCAACACGATCGCCGACAAACCGCGCCTTGTCGCCGGTGAGCACGCCCTGGAAGGTGCGGTGCCCTTTGGGCGCGCCGATATCCTCGGGCATGAGATGGGCGGTGAAGCTGCCGAGCTTCTCCGACGCAGCATCGGCGCCCGTGAGGACGCAGAGCACCCCGGGGGCGGCGCTGGCCTTGGACACGTCGATGCGCTTGATGCGCGCATGCGCGTGCGGTGACAGGACGGTCACGCCGTAGCATTCGCCAGGCAAGCTGATGTCATCGACATAGCGGGCTCTGCCCAGCAGAAAGCGCTGATCTTCCAATCGCCGCACTGCTTGCCCAATTCCGAACTTGGCCATCCCTGCGCCTCCGGATCCCGGGTTTGCTGAATGCGGCGAATGCTAATGGAGAGCCGCGCGCGGCGCTACAGCGGGTTTCGACGAAATCGAATTGTATCAGCGCGTGTAGGGTGGGTTAGCCGTACAAGTCGGCTGGCAACAGCCGACTTGCACCGCGTAACCCACCGTCGGCCGTGTGGCCAAGCTCGACCAGGTAGCGGTGGGTTACGCCATCAAGCCGGCTGGAGCCGCCTCGCTGGCTAACTAACCCACCCTACGGCTTATCGAGCGAAACCTACGCGAGCGCTATTGATTGAGCCGGCGACGCATGAAGCCCAGCAAGCCCTGGGGCATGAAGATGATCATGGCGATGAAGATGATACCGACGGGAATGAGGTAGTACTCGGTCAGGAAACGCGAGAATGCTTCGCGCAAAAGCAGGTAGAATGCAGCTCCGGCAATCGGCCCAACCAGGGTGCCGATCCCGCCCATCACATTGAAGATGACCGTCTCGCCGGAAACCAGAAAGTAGACGAAATCGGGCGCGGCGAATTGATTTTGAATTGCATAAAGGACGCCGGCCAGGCCTGCAAACAGGCCGGAGAGCATTACCGCAACGATCTTGTAGCGCTCGACGGCGTAGCCGATCGCGCGGGTGCGCGCCTCGTTCTCGCGGATCGACTGCAGCACCATTCCAAACGGTGATTGGGTGATGCGGCGCAGCGTCAGATAAGAGACCGTGACCACGGCGAGCACGAACCAGTGCAGCGTGTAGCTCGTGAACGGCAGCGAGAACAGCCCGGGAATTGCGAGGGCCGGCCGGCTGAACGTGAGCCCGTTCTCGCCGCCTGTGACTGCGGTCCAGGTGAAGATGATGACATAGAAGATCTGGGAGAAAATGAGCGTGCTGATCGCGAAATAGATGTCGCGCAGCCTGGTCGAGAAATAGGCGACGAACAGCGCAGCAGCCGCGGAGGCAATGAGGCCGTAAGCGAACGCCAGCCAGAGGTTGGGCGGCCTGACCGAAAGCAGAGCCGCTGCCGCGCCATATATCCCCAGACCGAAAAAAGCGGAGTGCCCGAACGACACCATCCCGGTGTATCCGATCAGGATGTCCGAGGACATCGCAAGCAAGCCCCAGATCAGAATCTCGGTCACGAAGCGCTGCCAGAACTCCGGCAGCACCAGCGGCGCCACGATCAGGAGCGCCAGGATGAGCGAAAATCCTGTCCAGTAGAGCCAGTCGGCGCGCTTGCTCATTTTGGTGTTGGAACGAACAGGCCGGTGGGCCGGAACAGCAGGGTCAGGATAAGGACAACGAAGGAGACAATGACGGCTTGCGCCGGGTCGAGCCAGATCGAGGCATAGGATTCGATCAGGCTGATGAAGATGGAGGCGGCAATCGAGCCGCCGAGATTGCCCATGCCGCCCACGACGACCACGATGAAGGCCTTGAGCACCCAGTCAAGCCCCATGGCATGGGTGACGCCGACCAGCGGAGCAAACAGCACGCCGCTTGCCGCCGCCATCCCGGCGCCGATCGCGAACACCGCGGTATGCACCCAGGGCACCGGAATGCCCATGGCCTGCGCCATGACGCGATCCTGCGTCGTGGCGCGGATCCAGATCCCATAGGTGCCGTATTTGAGAAACAGCCAGAAGCCGCCGATGATGGCGGCGGAGAGCACGGCGATCAGCACCCGATACCAGGGGTACTGCAGATAAAAGATGGAAAAGCTGCCCGTGAACGGCTCCTGGATCTTGCGTGCCACCGGACCAAACTGCCAGAGCGCATAATTCTGCAGCACCAGAGAGAGGCCGAAAGTCGCAAGAATAGTGGTCAAGGGATCGCGGCCGAGCAACGGACGCAGGGTCGTGATCTGCAGCGCGGCCCCGAGTGCTGCAACAACGACGGTAGCGACGATGAGAGCGAGCCAGAAATTGCCGGTGGCCGCAATGATGACGACCCCCACATAGGCGCCCAGCATGAACAGCTCGCCGTGAGCGAAGTTCACGACGTCCATGATCCCGAAGATGAGAGTCAGACCCGAGGCAACGAGTGCCAGGATCATCCCGGCTACGATGCCGTTGAGGGTCTGGATCAGAATTTGGTCATAGGGAATGGCGTGGAGAACCTCGGTCACGAGCTCCATCCCTACACTCCGAGGTACTGGTGGATGACGGCGTCGTTCACCTTGAGCTCGGAGGAAGGGCAGTGATGCCGCACAGTGCCCTTCTCCATGATATAGACCCGCTGGCTGGCGGCGAGAGTAAGCGGGACGTTCTGCTCCACCAGCAGGATGGCGACCCCTTCCCGGTGCAGCGACTCGATGATCTCATGAATTTGCGAGATCATCCGCGGCATCAGCCCTTCCGTTGGCTCATCCAGGAGAATGATCTTCGGCTCGAGCATCATGGCTCGGGCGATTGCAAGCATCTGCTGTTCCCCGCCTGAGAGCGTTCCTCCGGCCTGATTGCGGCGTTCCGCCAGTACCGGGAAATAGGCAAAGACCTTGGCGAGGAGCTCCTGCTTGCGAGCTTCGGTCACGCCGTGGCGATCGAGCCCGGTGCGCAGGTTCTCCATCACGGTGAGAAGCCGGAAAATACGCCGGTCCTCCGGAACGTAAGCGACGCCGATCCGTGCCAGCCGGTGCGGCGGCAGCCCGGTAACGTTGCGGCCCTCGTAGCGGACATTGCCGTGCCTCGGATCAACGAGGCCCATGATGGTCTTGAGCGTGGTGCTCTTGCCGACGCCGTTGCGCCCCAGCAGACCAACAACTTCTCCCCGCCCTACGTCCAGCGAGACGCCATGCAGAATATGGCTCTTGCCGTAGTAGGTATCGATGTTCTCGACCTGGACGAGGGGAGCAGTGTTGCCGTCGGCCGGGGTCATGTCTTCAGGTACACCTCTTGAACTCTCGGGTTGGCCTGGATGTCCGCCGGGCTCCCCTCCGCGAGCACCCGGCCGTAGTGAAACACCGTGATCCGTTGTGCCAGCTCCATGACGACCTGCATGTCGTGCTCGACAATCAGGATGCTGAGATTGCTTGCGATCCGGCGCACCAGTGCCATGGTCTCGTGGGTCTCCGCCGCGCTCATGCCGGCGGTTGGCTCGTCCAGGCACAGGAGCTGCGGCTCGGTCGCGAGCGCTATCCCGATCTCGAGGTTGCGCTGCTCGCCATGGGAAAGATTGCCGGCAAGCTCCTCGGCCTTGCTGCGCAGCCCGATCGAGGCCAGCACAGCTTCGGCTCTTCCCATGATGTCGGGAAAGCCACTGTGATGACGGAGCATGTTCCAGCCGTGTCCGCGCGATTGACAGGCAATTCGAACGTTCTCGAAAGTCGTCGCGTTGGGGAGAATGTTGGTGATCTGATAGGAGCGTGCGATTCCTTTGTGTGAGATGCGGTTGGGGAGAAGGCCGGTAATGTCGTCTCCGTCAAACAAAATGCGCCCCGAGGAGGGGCGCAGCACGCCGGTGAGACAATTGAAGAAGGTGCTTTTACCAGCCCCGTTCGGGCCGATGATGGCCCGGATCTCCCCGCGCTGAATTTCGAAATTGATGTTGTCCAGAGCGACCAGGCCGCCGAAGCGGATGGTCAGGTGCTCCGTGCGCAGGATTGCTGTCGCGGCGCCCTCCCCTGCGGCCGGGTTCGGGGAAGGCGCATCGACCGACAGCGCAGCGGCCACTTAGGCCGTGAACTTGCATTCCGGCGGGAACAGCGTCTTTTCCTTCGGCACCACCTCGAGGATGTGGTGCTTGCCGTCCTTGATATCGAACAGGAATTCGCGAACGAAAGCCTGGTGGTCCTCCTTGCGAAGCGTCTTGTCCCCCTGCGGGAAGTCATCGCTCTCCTTCATCTCCAGGCCTTCCAGGGCCTCGATGAGCTTCAAGCTGTCCTCGCGGCCACGGAAGCCTGATCTTTCCATGCCGATCTTCAGGGCATTCATGGCCTCGTAGTTCGACTGCACATAGCGGTCCGGCAGCGGACCGGAGGGATCGATCGCTTTAAGTCGGATCACGGCATCGTTGATGAATTTCTTGTTGTACGGGGTATCGAGTACGCCCTGCAGCACCGGGATATAACGGTTGATGCCGATGAAACCCTCGATCTTGCTGCCCAGAGCCGGAAGGTTGGTGGATTTGCGATGGCCCCGTCTCCGGCCAATTTGTATTTCTTGGTCAGACCGAGATCGAACGCCTGGTTGCCGATGGTTACCCCATCCTGACCGAAGAAGATGGCGAACAGACCATCGAAATTGCCGGTGATCTTGGAAAGGAACGGAGTCATGTCGGCGCGGCCGAGCGGAATACCCGTGGTGCCGACGACCTCGCCGCCCGCCTTCTTGATCTGGTCCGCATAAGCATCGCGCGTCGACTGTCCCCAGGCATAATCGATGTAGGCGAGATGCCATTTCTTGCCGAGCTTGTTCACGAGGTAAGGTGCAAACGCGACCGCCTGCGCAGGGGCGTAATCGAATGTACGAAATGTGTAGCGGCTGCACTTGGTCGTGGTGAGCGTCGTGTCGAGGCAAACGCCGATCATGTTGACGATCTTGTTCTCGCTGAACACCGGCTCGCAGGCGAGGCATACATTGGAGAGAAATCCGCCTTGATGGGCGTCGATCTTGTCCTCCTCGACGAGTTTCTCGGCCTTGCGCCGCCCTACGTCGGGTTTGGACTTGTAGTCGGCCACGATGAGCTCGATCGGCCGTCCGTTGACTCCACCGGATTTATTGATCCGATCGACGGCCATCTGGCTGCCGACCAGCGCCGTCTTGCCGCCTGCGGCAGCGGCGCCCGACAGCGGCTGCAGCGCGCCGATCTTGTAGGGCTTTGCCTGCCCAAACGCGCTCCGCCAGGAAGCGGGCACCAGCATGAGCGCGCCGAGAGCTCCGGCAGCTGCGCTCGTGTATCCGACGAAGCGGCGTCGGGTGACCTTGCCGCTGTACCAGAGTTCTTCCTCCCAATCCTGCGTGGTGTTTTTGTCGACCATGGCGTTGATCCTCTGTGGAGATGGTGGCAGCGAGCGGTGAGTGGGCTTGCCGACCAAGCTGCGGCCTGCGGGCACCCGCCGTCAAGCCTCGGGGAGCAAAGTTTGAGAATAGCTGAAGCTTTTCGCATCTACAACGAGCGCGATTGTCGCGCGGGGATGGCTCGCGTAGCCCGGATGAGCGAAGCGATATCCGGGGAGTGATGGACCCGCATGTCGCTGCGCTCATGCGGGCTACACAAGCGGCAAAGCAGCAGCGGGTTTCCCCGGACCCGAATGCTGATAAAGTAGGCAGGACGAGAGAGTCCGGTTGGGAAGGAGCGCCCGTGACAGTCCTGAGCATGAGTTGTCCGATGTCCACGATTTCGCAAACCGGTCGCGATGCGCGCCTTGCGATCCGAACCGATCAGTTCACTGGGCAGACCGGGGGGGTCGCGCCTGGCTATGTGCAGGGGAATCTCGCCATCTTGCCGATCCAGCTGGCCGGGGATTTTCTGCGCTTTTGCCAGCTCAATCCGAAACCATGTCCGGTGCTTGGGGTCTCAAGCCCTGGCGATTTTCGCCTCCCCACTCTTGCGGATGATCTTGATATCCGTACCGACCTCTCGCGTTACCGCGTATTCCGGCGCGGCGAGGTGATCGACGAGCCGACCGACATCCGCAGCTATTGGCGCGACGATCTCGTCGCGTTCGTGCTGGGGTGCTCGTTTTCCTTTGAGGAAGCGCTTATCGAGGACGGGATTGAGCTGCGCCATATCACTTGCGGCGCAACTGTTCCGATGTTCCGCACCTGCGTTCAGACCGCCCCGGTGGGTCCGTTCCATGGGCCGCTGGTCGTTTCCATGCGCCCGATGACCCCGGCAAAAGCGATCCGCGCCATCCAGATCACGACCCGGTTCCCGGCGGTGCATGGGGCCCCGGTGCATATCGGCAAGCCCGAATTGATCGGCATCTCCGATCTGATGCAGCCGGACTGGGGGGATGCGGTCCCGATCAAGGAGGATGAGATCCCGGTTTTCTGGGCCTGCGGTGTCACCCGCAGTCGGTGGTGGCGACCGCGAAGCCCGATTTCTGCATCACCCATTACCCCGGCTGCATGCTGGTCACGGACCGCCGCAACGCGGAGTATGCGATCATGTAGGAGAGCCGCTGAACGCAGTTCTCACTTGCTTGAGCAGGCGCTCCTCCTCCCCGGGATAACGGGACGAGAAATGGAAAGGCTCGACCCGCCGCACTCCGGCCCGGCGTGCGATTTCCCCTGCCGCGGCGGTCGTGAGGTGTCCACGTTCGCGCGCCAGCTCCTCGTCCTCCTGCGCGAAGGCAGCTTCGATGAACAACAGATCTGCGTTGCACGAAAGCGCGGCGACAGCGGCCCGATTGGCGGCGTGTTGGGCGATATCGGTGACATAAGCGATCTTTTGTCCCGGAGTGACCGTGACGAGGTCGCGCAGATCCGCCAGCCGCCTCGCGCCCTCACCGGATGAAGTCCCGGTCGCGACCGGATGGTGATGAAGTCATCGTCCGGCAGGTTCTCCATGACCGCGTTTTTGAGCTCTCGCAGCCAAGGCCCAACGGGCAAATGCCGCTCCGCAAGCCGATTTTTCCAGACGTTGACATGCATGGGCTCCTCGATCGCGAAGCCAAGACATGGAGTTCGATGATCGAGGACCGCCGCTTTGATCCGGAAGCTCGGCTCCTGATGGAGCACGCCATCCCTGATGCGACCGTTGCCGATCTCTTCTCTTGCGAAGGCGTCCTTGAGCCGGAACCGGGCAGTTTTGGTCGCCAGCGAGGAAGCGACCTGGGTGACCGTGAACACGAGGTCGCAGGAATACCGGTCCGCCAGATTCCAGAGATACGCATGAGCTCTGTGCTGCACGTGCTCGACAAACCCCTCCGGCCCAAAGAGGCGTACGCTTTTTTCTCGTCCGACCAGCAGTCGCAGCAGCCGATCGAAGCCGATGAAGTGATCGACATGGGCATGCGAGACAAAGACATGTTCGATCCGCTGTACCTTGCGCGGCGGCAACGCAGAGATGTCGCCCAGGTCAAACAGGATCGCATGGCGCTCGAACAGCGTCTCGATATAGAGCGCCGGGTCTCCGGCTCGCCCATTGACCAGAGTGGGATGCAGAAGCGGCCGCATGCCGGTTCTAATGCGCTACGCCGCGCCGCTTCTGCGAGGCAGCGCCTCAGGTTTTAGGGTCGGCGTCGAGGCGCACCACCCAACCTTCGAGGCCCGGTTTCGCCGCGGGATAATGCGCGAGCACAAGCGGATCGTGACCGGGCACCACGTGGTTGCGCGAGGTCGCAAGCTTCCTGAGCGTTTCATAGCCTTCAACCACTTCGGCGACATTGTAGGTGAGGGGAAACACGCGACCGCTGTCCAGGTGGGCGTAGAGGTGGGCGGCATCGGCG
>CAWJDY010000067.1:0-78893 GCA_963841705.1 uncultured Alphaproteobacteria bacterium | reverse complement strand
CATTGCGATGGCACCCTGATGATGCGGCACCATCATCGCAACAAAGTCAGTATCGACATTACCCGACGGCCTGATACCCATGTCGATCATCATCTTGGTCATCGCGCTGACATTCTTGGCCAGGTACGGAGCCTCTGTCGCGGACGCGGAGCGAAACGACTTTGCGCAGATCGCTGAGATGTAGTCGGCGAGCGTTTGCGGGTTTTCTAAATACACAGTCAGATACGCGGCCGCGGCAACGGCGCCGACCGCGATCGCCGCGAGGTGCGAGCCGACTGATAAGCGAAAGGTTGACGACATAGCTGCGCCTCACAGCCAATGCGCTAAGCATTCGCCATACAGCGGTCCTGCCGGCGATCCCGCGTCCAGGTCCGTCGTCATGGCCGTCGACATACGCCAACAACAGGACCTACTGAAAAAGTTCCCTGGTTCACACGTTCGTGATGCGGCTGGGCTAAGCGCAGGCTCGCTCTTTCTGAGGGCTGCAACAAAAAAGCCCGAAAGCTCCGTCCGCCATGAGTCCGCTCTTCCTTCGACAGCAACCTAACCGGCGCGAGGCGGCACGCTCACTTCGTGCCACAAGCGGACTAATGCGCTGCAGCAAAACAGCATCGTAATTCAATGAGCTCGTCGGGCGGCCACCAGCAAGCCAGGGGGCACAGTCAAACCAAGCGCCTTCGCAGTTTTGAGGTTGACCGTGAGATGTTGAACATGGCTTCAAGAATGCCATGGGCGTCTTCGAGCTCCGATTGCGTGAGAAACATGGTGTACCCCGTACTGTCGGCAATCAGGGGGTACCCGCGCCGGGACATGGCTTCAGCTCTCAAAAGGCGCCATTTCCAGGCCAACACCCAAGCCGACAGACGAGCCCCCGGTTTCGAGCCTCGCTACCTAGGAAGTCGGTTACTGACGGAATTGTAGTTTTGAATCCCATTTTGGGTAGTCGCCGATGGTTTTGTCATTTGCTCAGCACATGGATATGCGGGCAACGTGAATTGAAAAACTGCACCCCGGGGAGTGTTTGCGCTCGCCCGCAATCGTCCCTGATGAGCCTCAATAATCGAACGACAGATAGACAGTCCCATCCCCAAGCCACCGGGCTTGGTCGTGTAGAAGGACTCGAACAACCGGTCGGCGCTCTCAGGGGCTACCCCGGGACCCGAGTCGTATACCGCCACGCGCACACCATCCAATTCGCTCTTGCCGGTGCTGATCAGCAATTCGCGAGGCCCTTCGCTCATGGCGCTCATCGCCTCGATAGCGTTGATCACCAGGTTGAAATCACCTGTTGAAGTTGCACCCGGTCTCCCTGAACGGCTGGCGGGCTCTCCGCCAGCTGCATCTGAATCGAGATGGCGTTCTTTGCCATTTCGCGCCGGGTCAACTCGACGATTTCCAGGACCGCCTCGTTGATTTCCACTCTGTCTTTTCGCGGCGGAGCTTTCTTGACGAGGGCGCGTGTCCGGTCGATGACGTCGCCGGCGCGAATGCCGGCCTCCACGATAAGACCGAGCGCCCGCTGGACTTCCTCCAGATTTGGCGGCTGTCGACTAAGCCATTTCAAGGCGGCGTTGGCGTAGGTGATTGCCGCTCCGATCGGCTGGTTGATCTCGTGGGCTATCGAAGCCGTCAAGTGCCCCACTATTGCGACGCGGTTCGCATGCGCGAGCTCCGCCTGTACCTGAGTGTATGCCCGTTCGGCTCTCTTTTGCTCGGTCAGGTCGAGCACGAAAGCGACGCCCTCATCCAGCTTTCGCTCGAACATAGCGTGGCCGATCAGCACCGGGACCCGGCTGCCATCCTTCCGGACATATTCCTTCTCAAAGGGTAAAGAAGCTCCGGTCGTTTGTAGCTCTACCACCCTTTGCTCGGTGACGGCACGCCATTCCGGAGGCGTCAATTCTATCCAACTCAGGTGACCAGCGACGAGAGCCTCTCGCTCGTATCCCAGGATCCGGAGAAAGGCTTCGTTGGCATCAATGATCCGGCCATCAGCACCCCACATCACGATGCCCACGATCTCCAAGTCGAACAGTCCTCTTATCTTTCTTTCCCGCTCCTGAAGATCATCATAGAGACGGATATTCTCCAACGAGATCGCTGCCTGGGACGCCAACAGCTTAAGAACGACGATCCGCTCTGCCGTAAAGGCGTTCATGGCCAGGTTGTTCTCGAGGTAGAGCACTCCAACGAGTGTGGCCTCCTTGAGCAACGGCAGACAAAGAATTGAACGCGCGCAATTCCGGCGAATGTAATCATCGGCGGAAAACTGCTTCTCGTCTGAAGCATCGTGTAGAAGAACGCTCTCTTTTGTGCGCACGACGTATTGGAGCACCGACACTGGAAGATCCGAAGCACTTACGCTCGCTTGCCGCGCACCGACAGCGACCGCATCGCCGCGTGTCGTGGCTTCTGCCACTATCCGATGCTCGTCACCTCGCGCAAGGATGAATAGACCCCGCTCGGCACCCGCGTGCTCAATTGCCGTACGCATCAGCGCGTCGACTAGTTTCTCCATGACGATCTCACCTGAGACGGCCTGTGAGAGTTTTATTACTGTAGCAAGATCCAGGTGCTCGACCGCCGTCAGGATCGTGTTCTTCGGATCGGGCAGCGGCTTTTCATGTCTGAGGCGCGGATAGAGCGATTCGAGTTGCCTTACCTTGCCGTCTGCGCCCCATAGGGCGAAGCAGGCGCTTGCATTCCGCAGGTGTGCATAGGCGTTGGTTTCCAGACCGCGAGCGAGATAAAAGCCGCCCGCTACCTCATTGGCGATCCCCTCTATGTGGACAAAACTGTTCTCCCGTGCGGAGCGAATGGCCTGTTCGTAGAGGTGCTCTGCGTCAAGGTGGCGGCCTTCGATGCGCGCGATCTCGGCGCTGACCAATGCGGCGCGGGATTCGAAATTCTCAGGACAATTCCCCGCCCATACTTCGAGCTGCTGATGGTGAGATGTTAGAGCATCAAAATGGTCGCGTTGCGTGTCGGGTAGTGCGGAATCCCATGACGCCGCGCGGGAAAGGGCGCCATAGAAGCAAAGCTCTGCCGTTTCAAAAAATGATGGCGATGCCCAAAGCAGCCGGTCCGCCCTCAATGAAGCAGCGACCGCAGAAGCATAGTCCCTGGAAAGGAAGCGGGCTTGTACCTTTCGCACCAAATACTTGAATTCAGGCAGTCCTAAAACCGGACTACTCGCCAGGTGGCGCTCAAATCGGGTCTCATCGAATAACTCATCGTCAAAGCAGCCAAATTTCGGGGTCAATCCACGAACGGTTCGGATCAACGCGAGCTGCGCAGTGAGGTTGGCAATGGTCCGGCCGAAGCGGACCTTCTGCGCGAACTCCAGACCATTCTCGGCCTGATGCTGCACTTCCACGAGCGGATCTCCCGCCGCGATAAGGTTCGTGATCAGGTTGTCGCAGGAATAACCCGCAAAGGTAAGGTCACCGATTTCTTTTGCGGCATCGAAGGCGCGGTGTACCAGATCGCGGCCGGCACGGACATGCCTTGTCCATGGCATAATGACATTTCCGAAAAACAGATAGGTACGCGCCTGGAAACGCTTCAATCCACGCTTCTCGACCAGATCATAACCGAGCCGGCCGAAGCGAAATCCGTCCTTGTAGTTGCCGAAGCGGGGCCCGGCCATGATGGCAAACGATACATAGGCGAAACACGACCCGTCGCTGTTGCCATGCTCCAGGCTGAGATTGACCATGCGGCAGATGACGAATGAAGACAGGCTCTCGTCGTAGAACAATGCCGGCGTCACAACCTCCGCCAGTACATCAAGAATATCAAGGACGTCCGGGTTGGCCATCAACGGCAGGTCAATAAGCTCCTCGATTTGCCTGCTTCCAAGCTGAGACCAGATACGATCGTACTCGCGCCGGACTTCATCGCCGGTTGGATGTGCTGGCCAATCGGTGCCGTTGTGTCGCAGGTATTCAAGGCATAGCTCCACGGCTCGGTCGCTGCGGCCCAAAGTGGTGTAAAGCGTGAGACCCAAACGTGTGACGACAGCGATATCGTGGCGTCCTTTGGCACGTCGCGCCAGCATCAAAAGTCGATTCTCGGCCGCCGCCGTATCTGCGGTCAGCAATTCGCACTCGGCCGTATGGTATTCGACAGAGAAAATGAGATCGTAGTTTTCGTCCCAGCTCCCTTCGGTTAACAACGCTCGGGCAGCAGCGAGATACGAAAGCGCGGATACGTACGCTGTCGAGATCTTCGCCCGCCTGCCTGCAATGAGGTTAAATTCCGCGAGGCACCTACGTTCTCCGGCTGACGTGATGAGGTGAGAGCCACGGTTCAGCTGATTGACGATTTCAAAGATCGGCTCCTCTCGCTTCTCCGGGGAGATGCATGCTGCGAGCAACCTTCCTATTCGGAGATGGGCTTCCGCGCGCAGGTTTTCTGGGATCAAGGAGTACGCTGCCTCCTGGACCTGGTCATGCAGAAACGAATAAGCCCCTTCCGAATGGAGAACGAGCCCAGCTCCGACTGCTTCCCGCAGGTCACTGTGCATTTCATCTTCTGAATCCCCATGAACCATCGTGAGCAGTGCGAAGTCCGCGCTGTTGCCGAGGCACGCAAGCTGCTGCAACGCCTTCTGGGTTTCGATCGGCAGACGGCTGAGCTTCTCGACCATGAGGTCCACCACGTTATCGGTGTAACCCTTGGCGTGGATCCGTTTGAGGTCCCACGACCATCGCGCTTCGCGATGCTCGAAGTTGAGCAATCCCTCTTCAGCAAGGGAGGACAGGAACTGAATGGCAAAGAATGGATTGCCCGCCGTCTTCTCGTGCAGCAGCCGCGCCAGCGAGGCGGTCCGCTTCGGCTCGCAGCGAAGCGAATCCCCAATCAACTGTTCCAGGTCTTCACGCGCGAGCGGCGCAAGGACGATCTCCTGCACTGCCGCTGCAGCTTTGCGAATCGCTTCGAGCTTGCGCATCAGCGGATGGGTGGAATTGACTTCGTTGTCTCGGTAAGCACCGATCAACATCAGGTGCCGCACATCCGGCTGAGTCAACACGTCCTCGAGCAAATCGAGCGTTGCCGCATCAAGCCATTGCAAGTCGTCGAGGAAGAGAGCAAGCGGATGATCCGGTCGCGCGAATACGCTGATAAATCGCCGGAAGACCAGCTGGAAGCGGCGCTGTGCGTCCTGTGGCAGAAGAACAGGCACCGGCGGCTGTTCTCCGATGATGAGCTTCAGTTCAGGGACGACGTCCACAATGAGCAGTGCGTTCGGGCCTAACGCCTGACGGAAGGCGTCGCGCCAGATGCGCAGCTCTGCGTCGCTCTTACTCAGAAGCGAACGAACAAGGCTCTGAAACGCTTGTGCCAAAGTGGCATAGGGAATGTCACGCTTGTACTGGTCGAACTTGCCCGAGGCAAAAAGGCCGCGCGGTTGAACAAGCACCTTGTGTAGCTCATTGACGACAGAGGACTTGCCGATTCCGGAATAACCAGAGACGAGCACCAATTCCGGCGTGCCACTCGCTACGACACGATCGAAGGAGGTGAGTAGCGCCTCGGTTTCGGATGCTCGCCCATACAGTTTCTCAGGAATCAGTAGCCGGTCTGGCGTGTCGTGTTCGCCAAGCGCAAATGGGTCGATGCGTCCCTGACGTTCCCATTCGGCAAGACAGCGCCGCAGATCACTCTCGACGCCGGCCGCCGTCTGGTAACGTTCCTCCGCCGTCTTGGCGAGCAGCTTCATAATGATCTGCGAGACTGGTCCCGGGATATTGTCCAGCCGCTCGCTGGGCGCCACCGGCTTTCTGGCGATATGGCAGTGGACCAACTCCATGGGATCGGCAGCCGTAAACGGCAACGAGCCGGTGAGCATTTGGTAAAGTGTGACGCCGAGCGCGTAGAGGTCGCTGCGGGAATCGATCGCGCGATTCATCCGCCCGGTTTGTTCGGGCGCCATGTAGGCGAGCGTGCCCGCGATGAACTCGGGCGGATCGGGCGGCTGCCGCTCGCGCGGAAGACGTGACGCGATACCAAATCTGGTCAGCCAGACTTGGTCGATCGCGGAACTAACCAGCACATTGGCCGGCTTGATGTCTTTGTGGATGAGACCACGTTCGTGCACCTGGCGAAGCGCGGCCGATAAGGCAACCGCGAGGCGCAGGAATGTTCGAATCTCCAGGGGCGGGCCGATAAGGCGGTCAAGTGGCTCGCCCCCTGGGTCCTCAAGCACGAGTATGGTCTGCCCGCTCTCGCGCACGAGCTCCAGCGGTCGCGCCGCCCACGCAGCGTCCAGCATGTCCCTTAATCCGTATTCGTGCGCAAGGCGATCCAAGGTAGCAGGTGTAGGATGCTCAGCGGCGGGAAGCACTGCCAGAACGGGCTGCCGGTCGCCATCAGCACCACTGCGCGTTGTCCTGTAGACAACACGTTCGTTGTCCTCCCATAACACTTCTTCAACGCTTTTATCCCCATCAGCGCAGGAGAATCGGTTCACGTACCGGACTCCTCTACTGGGCGGACAAGGTTCTATACAGCATCAGTCCACCTCAGAGGATGGCCAAGCTTCTCAGCAGGCTTTTACACCCACGAGCGAGTGTGATAAACAGCCGGTATTGGCGCGCTGCACTTGGCCCTTCCGCGCCCCACGATCGCGATTTCGGTGAACAGATCGCCCATGGCGTGATTGAATTGGACCGGGTGCTGTCATGCGGCAGCCAGATGCTCCACCGCTGTCGATGGCCATGTGTCCTACCGGGGTGTTACTCCAAGACGATGGCGCGCCGTCATCGATCTGGTGCGCGGAGCGTGATGGCGAAGGCGGAAAAGCAGTATCCGATCTAAACTCCGGTTTTTTGGCAATGTCCCCTGCAGGTGCAGGTTGATATCGCAGGTTCGCGGAATCAAAATGACAAATCGATCTGTCCTTTTTGCGCACCGGCCGCTGCTCCTACTTCTGGCATGGTATGGCCTTAGCGCGTTGGAGGAGGTCAAAGCGCAGACATTCCCGTCCGGCGTGATCCGTATCGTGGTGCCTACCACCACTAGTTCCCCACCCGACATCGTTGCGCGCATCATCGCGACCGAATTGTCAGACAGCGAGGGCTGGCGGGTGATTGTCGAGAATAAACCTGGCGCGATGATGACCATCGGCGGCACTGAAGTGCTGAAAGCTCCGGCCGACGGCCGCAATATCTACTGCATCACGGTTCCGGCTGCGGTCGCTCCAACACTCTTTCCCAACGTCCCGTTCCAGCTCGACAAGGACTTCGTGCCGCTGGTCCGGGTTGCCACTGGTTACAACGTGCTCGTTGTGCATCCGTCACTGCCGGTGAACTCAGTGTCCGATCTCGTTGTCTACCTGAAGGGCCCTGGCAACCACACGTTTGCGTCCGGCGGCTTTGGCACGCCCGCGCATCTGATCGGTGAGTTATTCAAGCTCGAGACCGGTGTGCGTGCAACGCACGTGCCCTATGTACAGTTCCCACAGGCAATCGCCGACTTGCTTAGCGGTATCGTCACCTACGGGTTCATTACCGTCTTGCCACTGACTCAGTACATCAACACCGGCAAGCTTAAGGCGCTGGCCGTGAGCGGGCCAAAGCGCGTAGCTACACTCAAGGACGTTCCGACCATCGCCGAGGCTGGATATCCGAATCTCGTGAACGAGGACTGGGTTGGCTTCATGGTGAAGGTCGGAACGCCCGCACCCGTGATCGCGCGCCTGAACGTGGCCATCAACAAAGCACTCAAGACCGACAAAGTGCGTGACGCGCTCGCGAATCTTGGCACCGATCTGGGCGGCGGTACGCCCGAGGAGTTCGGCGTGACGGTGCGCGCCAACATGGAGCATTGGGCCAAGGTGGCGAAAGACGCAGGGATCAAGATCGATCAATAAAAACAGCCACCGACTGTCTGAGTTACTTCTGCTGATCCCCCAAGAGCGGCGCTAAAACCGACATGCCGGCACTCACAGAGCGGAACGCTGGGCTGTGCTAAGCTGCGCCCGTACCGCGAGCGGCCACGCTGACGCACCGCCGAGCAACGTGATGAACTCGCGTCGTCTCACGGACTCTCCTCCGGCTCAGGACCACAGGCTACCACATCGTCGAATCAGGAAGTTATGTCGTGCATCACAGCAAATTTGACTGCCCATGACCGCAACGGGTCAAAAGCACGCATTACCGCGCCGCAGCATTGCTGTCTGCTTCACCTCGATCGGCGGACATCTCCCGCCTTGATGATCGCATCTAAATGCACGCTGACGCTGCGCCCCAGCGGCCTATCATCCCCGGCCTTTGGCGATTGGCTCGATTACGTGGTCGTTGATGATGGCCGCGACGTGGGGCGCATCTACGGGGATCGCCATACGCTGCCCGAGCTGCGATGGTTCTGGTCGATCACGGTGTACGTCAATCCCAAGCTGGGCATCCTCACCAGCGGCCGGGCGCCAAGCATCGAGGAAGCCAAGGCACAACTCCTGGCGAGTTGGCAAAAGTGCCGGTCCACGAGCCGCCATTCGACTTCCGTCGATTACGGCTCAAGTAAACAGGCCTAGGATAAACGCCCAATGTGTCACCGCGCCCAACACAAAACAGGCTGTGAGCCATGCGTCCATAATGCCCCATTCCCCTTCTGCTTTTTGGGCCGCAAACTTTCCCCTTCGGACGCAGAACACCCTGCATCCGTGTACATGACGAGTGAGACTGACAGGCAAAGCTGTTGTCACTGAAAACCGCAAAGCGGACGCGACCAACAGATGCAATTACATGTGGATCGATTCGGCTCAGAAGCGCAAGTAGGATTTTGAAAAGCTCGACGATGGCAACCGTGGTGTGACCCGCATGCAGCACAAAGGTATCGCGGTGATTCGACCAGCGCAGACCGGCTTCTTCAGTATCGAGCGTCTACCGCTTAATTCAGAGTACCATTTCGCCATGCTCTTACGCTCGCCACTAGGGTTTGGTGGCACCGTCGACCAAAGCCGAGACTCGCCTCGCGCGGGGGACGAGGCTTTAATGTCTCGAGCGTAGCTCTGCCAGTATATTGACAGAGAAATATATGTTAAGTTGTTGATTTTGCTGGTCGGAGCGCCGAGATTCGAACTCGGGACCCCCAGTCCCCCAGACTGGTGCGCTAACCGGGCTGCGCTACGCTCCGCCGATGCTTGCGAGGTCTACGCCCGCGCGGCCAAGCGCGCAAGACCACGGGCTGCAGCTTAAGCAGCCGCTGGCCGGAGTGAGGCGGCAGTCGGTGCTTCGGCAACATACCGGCTCGAGGCGGCCATCAAACCCCCCGTAACAGGCCGAGGATCAGGAAATAGTGGCGCCAGTGATCGATGTCGATGATGGCGCTCTCGGCGATGTTGCCGACATATGCTGCATAGATCGCGTGATAGGTGGGCTGCCAGGCCGTGCGGATGAACAGAAAACGCGTGCTCATGGCCACGGTAACCACGGCGAGCGCGAGATAACAGAAGCCGGCGAGCCAGCCCCCGGCCAGGAATGCGTTCAGCAAGCTGTTGTGCGGGTCCTCGACGAACAACAGCCAGAATTGCAACGGCCCGCTGCCGAGGGGATGCTCCAAGGCGATATCCGTTCCCAGACCCCAGCGCCCGAAACGGCCGAAGCGTCCGGTGTCGTAGTCCTGCTCCAGCGCAGCGCGCTCGCTGAACAGTTGCGAGACGTTGCCGAGAGAAAGGAGCGCCGTCACCAGCATGACAACCACAAGGATACAAGCCATCACCACCAGAACGATACGCAACCGCTCACGTGCCGATCGGCCGGTGATAAAAGTGAGCGCCATGAGCACCGTCCCCGCCACGACGAGCTGCGCCCATGCTCCGCGCGAGAACGTCAGAAACAGCGCCGGCAGCATAATGAGCAACGCAAGCTCGCTGCGCACGACGCGGCGGCCGGCCATTACCCGCTGGAACAGAAGAATGATAGGCAGGATCAGAAATGCGCCAAGCACGTTCGGATCGTTGAACGTTCCGCGCGCGCGTTCGTACAGGACAAACAGATCGGAGATGCCGCCAAGCAAGTGGAAATAGCCGACGAGGGCGGCGAGCGAGGCAACGAGCGTGGATGCCAGATACCCGCGCAGCAGAAGCGAGAGCCGCCATTGCGTGTTGGTGCCGACCATCGCGGCGTAGAAAATAGCCGTGGCGGCAAGAAATGCGGATACGAAGACCCAGGTCACCGGCTTGCTCTGATCGCTGACTTGCACGACCACCTCTGGCTGACCGGCTTTTCCGGCGCATTCGTGCACGACTGGATCACCGATCCGAACCTCTTGCGGAGCTTCGAGGCACTGCCGGGCGCAAGCTTCCTTCGGCGGCGATCATCTCTATTCCAGCTTCAATGCGGAGAGCGTCGGCGGCCGTGACGAGGCCGGCTATCGCATCCCGAATGCGGTTGCCGCCATTACGCCCTATGCCGCCGTGCAGGCGCAGAACTTTCACACCCCGACCTACAGCGAGCCCGACTATAGCGGCGGTGACTTTGGGCTGACCTACAACGCGAACAACGCGACCGACACCAGGAGCGAATTGGGCGCGCGCTTCGACCGAGCGATCCTGGTCAACTGGAACGCGGTCCTCGCGTTGCGCGGCAAGGTCGCCTGGGCCGCAACACCCGCGAAGAACAACGCGCTGGCGGCGGCGGGTGCCGAGCTTCGCCTGATCAACGGCGTCTCCCTGCTCGGCAAGTTCGATGGCGAGTTCGCCGCGCACTCGCAGACGTTGCGGGCACCGTACGGTGCGGTACGTTTGGTGACGTTCGTGCGTTCCTGTTAGTTCCGGCAAGCCGATCCCCAGGTGCCGGTGACATGTTGGGCCGACTGGCATGCCGACGAGGTGGTGCGCTCACGCGAGGTGCGCCGATCACGGTCTGCCCACCAGTCTTCGCTGACCGGCTCTTGTAAGGTTATCTTGAATGACACGCTGTGGAGAATCAGGCATATACCGGCCACCCCTCTCCAGTCCCCCCGACCGGACAGGGACAGTCCGGTGTGCCGGCTACTCTTTCCCAAATCCCCCAGCCGGCACACCGGCACGATTTTGGTGGCGAAACCATCGCGGCGGGACCGACTGCTGCCGCCACCACCGGCGTGCAGACGCCCTTTGATCAACAAGCGCGAGCACTACTGTTAACGTCCTTCGATTGGATCGACATAGTAGATGCCCCACTGGCCACTATTTCTTGATTTTTGGACAACCCGGCATTGCCAAATGGTCCAGCAAGTTCGGCAGCGGGTATTCCGCCCCGTAACTCGTGCTGGTGACCCCCAAAAAACACCCAAAGAGCAATCGCCAACCCAGCAATGCTCGCTGCGCTTGCCAGTAACGAAACGGTCTTGTTTTCGGCAACCCAATTCCACAAAGTTCGAAGCCACCGCCGTGCATCTCCCACCAACTGGTATTTGTTTTCAGGTTACGGTCATAAGCGCGGCCAAAAATGTTAGCGATGACTGTCCACTTTGGAACCGTCATGCATTGGTGGGCTCTATTTTAAGTGGAACCTGCACGTTGCCAATGACTTAAAGTCACGAATCAGGCATAATATTTTCAATAGAGGCAGCAAACCTGTTGTCCGGTGCGCCGGCCGTTCCTCCCCAGCGACCCCCCGGCCAGCCGCCGCACCGGCAATCTCAATAGGGGTGGCGGGTGAGGACATGAGCGCCGTTAACCGTGACCTTGCACGGCGAATCTAATGCTCGACCGATCAACAGCAAATGCTTTGGCTGCCGCGAAGACAGAGTTTACGGCGGCTGAGGTTGAGGCCGTAGCGCACGCTGAACAAGAGCGCATCATAGCTGAGGCGCGGGCCACGGCTCGCGATATTCTCGCCGAAGCCGAGAGGGCTGCGCAATACATCGTAGCCAGGGCCGTGAAGATTAACGCCGAAGCTGATCGTGCGCTCGATGAGGCTAGAAGCAAGGCTGTGTCCATTCAGAAGCGGGCTCAGGCGGCTCTCGCGCTTGCCGAGAGCATCGCCAAGGGCCGACGCCTGATCGACACATTCGGTGCCTAAAAGCGGCCGTTACGGCCGCGCTCAGTTGAGAGCAACTTGCTGCAAAATCCGCATCACAATGACCCAGTGCGTCATTGATAAGAATAAAAGAGCTATAGCAGCCCCTGCTCCGGATGGAGGGCGGCTCGCTTCAAAGGCGCTCATTCCCCTAGTCCCCTGAATATCCGTATCGTGCAGTGGCGCATTATGCCCCAGCCGATGCACGCAACGGCTTTCACTATCTGGTCGGACGATTTACGGTGATGCTGTTGTTACAACGAACCGCACTGCGGACGCGACCAACAGATGCAAATCACATTGACCGATTTGTTGGCCAAAGCAAACAGAAATTTAGGTCGCGTGGCTGAGGAATAAGTGAGCGTCACCTTGAAACCACACGCGGTCGCCTGAAGCCAGATAATTTCTCAACGCCCGTAGTTGCGCAGACTGCGTTGCCGGAGCCGTATTCAAACTGCTGTGTTTTGGCTAGTCGAAACGGGAGACCCGGTCCCGAATCGCAGCCGGGGCTCTCTGCTTTTCTTGAATGGGGGCCTCTACGGTGCCGTAGTCTCGGCGGGCGGAGAAGGTGACTCATAGACCAAATGGCCGGCAAGGTTTCTCTCGGCTTGTTGTGCCAGCCTGAGCCAAGCCTGGGCCATGGCTATCAGCAACATCTTATGTTGGGGATTGGTGACCTCGTCCGCGATGGATAAACACTCTCCGGCATGACGCCGGTACTCATTCATTGCCATGTTTGCCCCAATACCTGAAGGCTTAGAAACTCGCATCGGGTCAAAAGGTTCCAGGAATTAAGCTGGAAGACGGGTCTTTCCGCCCGAGGGTGACCTGCGGGGAATGAACCGCCTCATGCGCGTCAACAGGATTATCAACAACGGTGACCAATACCGGCCCTTGACAGCGAAGGGGAGCAATGCCGCGGAGGAGTGCGCTTGGCCAGCCATTCCCATACCCGGAAACAGGCTAGACGGAGGTCGGGCACACCCCGTCTCTTACGCGGGAAGAGATGGATGGCGGCGTGCTGGGCGTCGGTGCGGGCAGCACGATTCGCGGCTACGAAATCGCCAGGATAGGCCATGGCGTCCACATGCGTTCAGTTACCTATCCCGATCCGGCTTGTATCATATTGGGCTGGGTGTGAGTCGTGTGCTGCCTCAGCGGTTATCCAAAGGAAAATGTATAGAGTCGACTTGCTGTACCTGGCCGTTTCTCGCCAGCGATCCCCCAGCCAGCGCAAGGGTAATCCCGATATGGGTGGGGCAAGTGAGGGCGGGGTCCTCGCACTCGAAAGCAATAGGGGAACGCAAGCCGATCTCGGGCGTCGTCTGCACCGCGCGGCGCTGGTTTGAACGGTCCTGAATGTAGAGGCGCTTTAATCCATCATTAATCTTGGATGCCCAAAAAGGTGGTGACCAGGCGGTCACCACCCGGATGGAGGCGCGCTCATGCCGATCGAAATGTTGACCTATGCTGCCCTTGGCGAGCGGCTGAATTGCTCGCCGGAAGCGGCCCGCTCTTTGGTCAAGCGACTGCGCTTGCCCCGCCAGAAGGCCAACGACGGCAAAGTGCTCGTATCTGTGGATTTGACTGAGATCAACCACAAGCCGATGCCCGCCCGGTCACCGGCCGGTGACCACCAGGTCACCGCCACCCTCAAAGTCCGGGTCGAGGCGTTGCAGGCGGAGTTGGCCAAGGTCGAAGCCTCGGCCGCTGGTCACCGGGCGGATTTTGAGCGCGAGCGCGAACGTGCCGACCAACTCATGGCAGAGTTATTGCGGGCGACGGCCGATACAATGGCAGCCAAGGAAACGGCGGCCCGGCTGGAAGGTGGCCTAGCCCGGTTGCGTCAGGAACTATCAGACGTCCACTCCGACCGCGACGCCTGGCGCTCAGAGGTGGAGCGCCTCATCCTTGTTGAGTACAGGCGTAACGAGCGCGAGCGCCTGCCGTGGTGGAAATGGGTCGCCGGGTGGGCGTCCAACCCCGCCAAGACTCCCCCGCTCTCGGGCTGAACAGCCAACACAAGGGCGGCCAAGGAAACGGCGGCCCGGCTAGAAGGCGAGATAGCAGCCCTGCGGTCCCGCCCGTGGTGGCGTAGGCTAGCTGGCCAGGCGTGCTACGCTGGCTGAGAGGCCCCTCACTCAGCCAGTTCACGCCAATTTACGTCCCCATGGTCTTTGCAACCTGCTGATTTTCCAGATGTAGCCGTTTATCAATAAAGAGTTGGGAAAAGTGGAGGGCCGCAAGGTCGTGACCAGAACGTTGGATTCATTGAAAAAAACAATCATCATTCGCAGCGGCTTGGAGGCCCTGTACTTCAGCGCCGCTCACCACACGATGCGTCCGTTCGTAGGCGGGATCGGTGCAATCCTGACGCTACACCACGTGCGGCCGCCTCGATTGGACCGATTCCAGCCCAACCGGCTCCTGGAAGTGAGGCCCAGCTTCCTGGAGGATGTCGTGCGCTGGCTGCGCCGGTCCCATATCGATCTCATCGGCCTCGACGAGATGCATCGGCGATTGACCGAGGGGCATAGCGGCCGCCGCTTCGTCTGCATGACCCTGGACGACGGCTACCGCGATACGCTGCAGTGGGCTTACCCCATCTTCCAGAAATATCGAGTCCCTTTTGCCCTGTACATTCCGACCAGCTTTCCCGATCGCCTCGGGGAGCTCTGGTGGCTTGCGCTCGAGGCCGTGGTCGCCCGGAACAAGCGTGTCCGGCTCCTGATCAACGGCAAGGAACGCAGCTTCGAATGCTCCACGATCGCCGAGAAACGCCATTTATTCGACCAGCTCTACCGATGGGTCCGCAGCTTCAGGTGCGAGGATGAGCTCCGTCACGCCGTGCGGGACCTCGCCGGTCGCTATCAGGTCGACATCGCGGCATTCTGTGACGAGCTGTGCATGACCTGGGACGAGCTTGCTACAGTGGCCGCCGACCCGCTCGTTACCATTGGTGCACACACGGTCAATCATGTAATGCTGGCAAAGGTGCCGGAAAAATCCGCGCGCTCGGAGATGGAGATGAGCCGCTCCGTGATCGCAGCCTCGCTCGGAAAGCGCCCCGATCATCTTTCCTATCCTGTGGGAGATCCGAGCGCGGCCGGGTCTCGGGAATTCCGCATCGCGGCCGAGCTCGGTTTCAAGACCGCGGTGACAACCCGCCCCGGCGTGCTCTTTCCCACTCATCGCCATCATCTGACGGCGCTGCCGCGCATCTCGCTCAATGGGGAGCACCAGCAATTGCGCTATGTCCGGGTGCTGGTGTCAGGCGCGGCAACCGCGGTGTGGAACGGCTTCCGCCGGGTCAACGCGACGTGAGAGCATGATCGAGCTTACGCACCAGGATGGTGTGGCCGTTCTGCGCATGGCCGATGGCAAGGCCAACGCCATGAGCCTCGAATCCTGCGAGCTGCTCACCGCCCGGTTCGAAGAGCTCGACGCTGCATCGGCACGCGCCATCATCATCACGGGCCAGGGGCGAATTTTCTCGGCCGGGGTCGATCTCGTTCGCCTGCTCGACGGCGGCGTGCCCTACATTCGCAAATTCTTGCCCGCCCTGTGCAACATGCTGGCTGCCGTGTTCTCCTGCCGAAAACCGGTGGTGGCGGCGCTCAATGGGCACGCGATTGCCGGAGGCTGCGTGCTGGCCTGCGCCGCCGACCGGCGGCTCATGGCACAGGAGGCGGGCCGCGTCGGCGTGACTGAGCTGCTTGTCGGAGTACCATTCCCGCCAATCGCGCTGGAGATCATGCGGTGTGCCACCGCGCCGGAGTATTTTTCCGACGTGCTGTTCAGCGCCGCCACTTATGCTCCGGCAGACGCAATAAAGCGCGGACTTATTGACGAGATCGTCGATCCCGGCGTCCTGCTCGAACAAGCGCTCGCGCGCGCCAATGCACTTGCTGCACTCCCGCCAGCGGCGTTCGCCGTAACCAAGCGGCAAATCCGCCAAGCCGCGCTGGAACGAGCGAAACTGGATCCGTCCCAGGCCGAGATGGAGGAGCTCTGGACCGCGCCGGAGACGCTTGCTCGGATTCGCGAGTACGTCAGCCGTACGCTGCGGAAGTAGGGTGGATTAGCGGTAGAGGTTGGCTGCACGCAGCCAACCTGTACCGCGTAACCCACCACGATACGGCGACGCATGTGCGGGTGGCGGTGGGTTACGCGACGCAACTCGGCCAAGCCGAGTTGCGTCGCTAACCCGCCCTACGAATGCAAACCGCGCTAGCTCGCCAAGCCCTGCTCCAGATCGGCGATGATGTCTTCCTTGTCTTCCAGGCCGATTGATAGCCGCACGACGTCAGGCCCCGCACCGGCCTCGATCTTTTGTGCATCGCTGAGCTGGCGGTGGGTGGTAGATGCGGGGTGAATGATGAGCGAGCGCGTATCGCCGATATTGGCGAGATGCGAGAACAGCTTCACGTTGGAAACGAGCTTGACCCCCGCCTCGTAGCCGCCCTTGAGGCCGAATGTAAACACCGCGCCCGCCCCCTTCGGCACGTATCTGTTGGCAAGCTTGTAGTAGCGGTCATTGCGCAGCCCGGGATAACTCACCCATGCCACTTTGTCGTGGCCGACAAGCCATTGGGCGACGGCCAATGCATTGTCGCAATGGCGCTGCATGCGCAGCGGCAGCGTCTCTATGCCGGTGAGAATGAGGAACGCGTTGAACGGCGAGAGCGCCGGCCCGATGTCTCGTAACGCAAGCACGCGGCAGGCGATGGCAAAGGCAAAATTGCCGAAGGTCTCGTGCAACACGATGCCGTGGTATTCGGGCCGGGGCTCACACAGCATCGGGTAGCGCTTGTCCCGCGACCAGTTGAAGGTGCCGCCGTCCACGATCAGCCCGCCGATGGAATTGCCGTGCCCGCCAAGAAATTTGGTCAGCGAGTGCACGACGATATCGGCTCCGTGCTCGAATGGCCTGCACAGGTAGGGCGTTGCGAGAGTGTTGTCGACGATCAGCGGCACGCCGGCACTTTTGGCGATTTTCGCCGCCGCTTCGATGTCGGTGATCACGCCGCCGGGATTGGCGATCAACTCGATGAAGATGGCCTTGGTCTTTGCGCTGACCCCGCGTTCGAAGGTTCCAATGTCGTCGGGCTCAGCCCATACTACGTTCCAACCGAAGTTCTTGAAGGCGTGGTTGAACTGGTTGATCGATCCGCCATAGAGCTTCTTCGAGGCCACGAACTCATCGCCTGGCCGCATCAGGCAATGCATCACGATCACCTGTGCCGCATGGCCCGATGCCACCGCGAGGCCGGCAGTGCCGCCTTCGAGTGCCGCGACGCGCTCCTCCAGCACCGAATTGGTGGGGTTGCCAATGCGCGTGTAGATGTTGCCGAAAGTCTGCAGGCCGAACAGCGACGCGGCATGGTCGACGTCCTCGAACACGAACGAGGTCGTCTGATAGATCGGGGTTGCACGCGCACCGGTGGTCGGATCGGGCTGCGCGCCCGCGTGGATCGCGAGCGTGGCAAAGCCGGGGGTGCGGTCGGCCATGGCGAGTCCTTATGGTTGCCGCGCGGCAGGACTGATCGTGAAGAACTGATCTTGCTGTATCGGGGCGTACGGCATCGCCGTCAAGGCGGGCAGCGAACAGGGCTATGCTTCGCCTTTATCGATTTTTTGCGCCTGCATCGCCGCATCAGTCGCACCGCCGGCGAGGGTAACGCGATTGAGGCCCATGCGTTGGATGCCGCGGCCGAAGAGCTTAGGTTTTCTTGCCGTAAGGGTTCGCGTATTGACGCCCATCCACGCGATCTCCGAAGACAGACGGCCATACTCGATCTTGGGACAACGATTCATCACGACCTTCAGGCCACTCTTTTCGGCAAGCTCCGCTGCTTCGTCATCACGGATGCCGAGTTGCATCCAGATCACCTGTGGTCGCGGCCTGAGCGCAAGCGCTTCGCGAACGATTTCGGGTGCGTATCGCGAGGCCCGGAAGATATCTACCATATCGACGGGCTGCGGAATATCGGCGAGCTTGGCATAGATCTTCTGGCCGAGCAGTTCCTGTCCGGCGAGCCCGGGATTGACCGGGATCATGCGGTAGCCTCGCTCCAGGAGGTACTTGAACGCGAAATAGCTCGGCCTGCTGGTATTGGCCGAAACCCCCACCATTGCGATGGTTTTCACGGTGTTGAGAATACCGCGGATGTAGCTGTCGGAGTAACTGTCGTGATCCATAAGGGGGCCGCGCGTGCGAGCACGTCAGAGCACAAAGTCGGGCGTGCGGAAAGGTTAGAGCAACTGCCTCAACGATTATCCCATCTCGGCGGCCGCTTCTCCAAGAACGCCGAAATGCCTTCCGCAGCATCGCGCGCCATCATGTTCTGCACCATTACCTCGCTCGCATAGGCATACGCATCTGAGATCCCCATTTCGAGCTGCCGGTAGAATGCTTGCTTGCCCAGCTTGACGACGGCAGATGATTTTGCGGTGATTTTCTGCGCGAGCCGCAAAGCGTGGCGGAGTGCCGTGCCGGGCTCGACCACCCGGTTTACGAGGCCGATCCGATGCGCGTCCTCGGCCGTGATGGTATCGCCGGTCAGCAGCATCTCCATGGCATGCTTGCGGCCCACATTGCGCGCGAGAGCAACCATCGGAGTCGAACAGAACAGGCCGATGTGAATGCCGGGGGTACAGAACCTTGCAGCTGCCGAGGCCACAGCCAGATCGCAGGTCGCAACCAGTTGACAGCCCGCGGCAGTAGCCGTCCCCTCGACCGCGGCTATGACCGGCTGCGGCAGGCGCAGGATGGAAAGCATCATGGCGCTGCAACATTGCATGATGTGTTGCGTGTAACCGCGCCCGCCGTCGCCCTCGCTGCGCTGCGCCATGAGCTCCTTGAGATCGTGCCCCGCCGAGAAGACGGAGCCCTCCGCGGCGATCACGACCGCGCGCACGCGCTGCTCTTGGGGCTGTTCTTGGCCGACATCGGCCAGCGCCTGGGTCAGCGCTGCAAGCATCTCTTCCGAGAGAGTGTTGCGGGCCTGAGGACGGCTGAGCGTCAAAACGGCGATCTCGCCGACGTTCTCCCGCAAAACCGGAGCTTGCGTTTCAGCTCGGCGTTCGGCACTCGCAGCAGAGGATAGAATACTCATCGCATAGTCCGGGGCCCCTGAGACCAGTGTCATCTACTTAAGGCGGCTCGCAATGCGCACAAGGTCAAGCGCATCGTGTGACCGGATACTCCATCGGAACCTGATTCCGCCCGACAGGGTTTATCACCCATGGCGACCGGTGCACAAAGAGTATCAAGGCGGCGGCGTAGCGCTGTCCGGGGCTCCCGGCCCGGCAAGAGCGCGGGGCAAAAAGCCAGGTCGAAGCGGGCAGGGCGGCGCTGGTCGCGCCAGGTGACCGAGCACAGCGATGCGCTTACCCTCGATAAAGGCGTTTTCACCCTCAAGGACCCGAGGCGCATCGCCGCGTCATTGCGGCGTTCCGCGCTGCGGAGCCGGCGGCGCAAAGCGGATCCGTTTCGATCCGCCCTCTCGATGCTCACCTTCTACATCAATCGCGCGGGGAGGAAGCTGTCGGCAGCGCGCAGGCAAACCTTGACGCGTGCCAAGGATGAATTACGCAGACAATTCGGCAGGGCTTGATCCAGTATCGATCGCCACAACTCTGTCGACCGCTGGAGAGCTTGGCTACGTTTAGCAGGCAGGGGGGAGGGGGCGAATGCCGGTCTTGATGACGGTCGGCGAGCTTGAGCGTTTTCTTGCTGCCGAGTTTCCCCAGGTCTTCAACCCGCAGAGCGGGCTCTTGATCGAAGCCGTCTGGGAACGTGGCTGCCGCGTGCGCCAAGCCTTCCGCGAGGCATGGGTCCGCCCCGGTGGAACGATTTCCGGTCCGCCGATCATGGCACTTGCCGATTTTGCCATGTATGTCGCGGTGCTGGCTGCCATTGGCCCGGTGCCGCTCGCGGTGACCATCAACCTCAACATCAATTTCCTGCGCAAACCTTCGCAACGAGACCTGACAGCCGAGGCGCGGCTCTTGAAGCTCGGCAAACGGCTGGCGATCGGCGAGGTCACCGTACATTGCCTCGGAATGGATGAACCGGTGGCGCACGTAACCTCGACCTATTCCATCCCGCGGCACTGACCAGCGCGGCAGGTATAATGATACCCTAAGGATAACTCTTTGAAATACCTTATCTCCGATGAGCCGGCGTTGACGCTGTAGCATGCCCTGTTGTATGAGGCCGGCAACCGTCCGAGCATTCTCAAGGGAAAGCGGCTGCCATGAAGACCTATTCGGCCAGACCCGCCGATATCCGCAAGAACTGGGTCATGATCGACGCTACTGGTCTCGTCGTCGGCCGGCTCGCTTCGATCGTCGCGATGCGGCTACGCGGCAAGCACAAGCCAACCTACACCCCCCACATGGACGACGGCGACAACGTCATCATCGTCAATGCAGAGAAAATCGTGCTGACCGGCAGAAAGCGCGAGAATAAGGTCTATCATCATCACACCGGCTATATCGGCGGCATCAAGGAGCGTACCGCGCGCTCTATTCTCGAAGGCAAGTTTCCCCAGCGCATTGTCGAGAAGGCCGTCGAACGCATGCTGCCGCGCGGGCCGCTGGGGCGCGTGCAACTCGGAAATCTGCGCGTGTATGCCGGCCCCGATCATCCCCACGGGGCGCAGAACCCTGAAATGCTCGATATCGCCGGGCTCAACCGCAAGAACAAAAGGAGCGCGTGACCATGGCCGAAACCATGCAATCGCTCGATCAGCTTGCCGCACTCAAACCCGCGCCCGCTCCCGAGACTCCGAAATACGTCCAGAAGCTCGACAAGCATGGCCGCGCCTACGCGACCGGCAAGCGCAAGAACGCAGTGGCGCGCGTCTGGCTCAAGCCCGGCGCCGGCAAGATCGTCATCAATACCCGTCCAGTCGACACCTATTTCGCCCGACCGGTGCTGCGCATGCTCATCCAGCAGCCGCTCGTGGCAGCCAATCGCAATGGCCAGTATGACGTGACCTGCACGGTGTCGGGCGGGGGACTGTCGGGCCAGGCCGGCGCAGTGCGCCATGGTTTGTCCAAGGCGCTCCTGAACTATGAGCCCGATCTGCGCGGCGCGCTCAAGCGCGGCGGCTTTCTTTTCCGCGATCCGCGCGTGGTCGAGCGCAAGAAATACGGGAAGGCGAAGGCGCGACGCTCATTCCAGTTCTCAAAGCGCTGAGAGAGGTTTTGGAGGCAGCGTGAAGCTTCACGTCACGCGCTTTGCAGCCTATGCCGGTATTGGGCGAAGATCTGATGTCGTTCGAAATAGGAGAAACGGTCACCTTCCGACGGCTACTGCCATAAATACTGAATATTGTTTTAAACTGCATGGAGGAGGAAAAGCTCGCCACGCTCGCGCCAAACCCACCTGATGCTCGCGCCGGTGAGACCGTTGTCTGGCATGTCGATGCTCGGACCGTGCCAGCACCGTCTTGAGCGGGAACCTGCCCGGTAGTGAAACTGGACGTTTACCGGAGCTGCGTATGTTGATGGAATGCGGGTTTCTCTGGCCTCTATCCGGATGAAAGCAGCCGTGCTGGGTCTGGCAAGCGCGGCGGCAAGCGCCGGCTTCGCCATGGCCTGTCCGTTCGGCTCATCCGCCGAGTTCGAGGCGGCGATGGTCGCGTGGAAGCTCGAGGCAGCGGCCCGCGCTCGCAGCCGTCGGCGATACTATGCCCTGGCCGCCGCCGCCGCTTTTCTTGTGTTTTTTGTGTTTTTTGGGTGAGGTCGGGACGCCTGACCGTGCCGCGCCACAAGATCACCCTCGGGGTCAATCCGGGGGGCTCCCCCCCTTGGCAATTACAGGGGCAGTTTCAAACCCGCCCCTGCAAGCCAAAGAGCTTTGTGGGTTACGCGCTGTAATACATTTCGAACTCGACCGGGTGAGGAGTGTGCTCGAACCGGATCACCTCGTTCATTTTCAGGTCGATATAACTGTCGATGAAATCGTCATCGAACACGCCGCCCGCTTTCAGGAAGTCTCGATCCTTGTCAAGGTACCCCAGCGCCTCGCGCAGCGAGCCGCAGACGGTCGGGATCTGCTTGAGCTCCGCGGGAGGCAGATCGTAGAGATCCTTGTCGATTGGAGCGCCCGGATTGAGCTTGTTCTTGATGCCGTCGAGCCCGGCCATCAGCATTGCCGCAAAACCCAAATAGGGATTGGCGAGCGGGTCGGGGAAGCGGACCTCAACTCGCCGTCCCTTCGGCGAGGATGCAAGCGGGATCCGGCAGGCGGCGGAGCGATTGCGCACCGAGTAGGCGAGGAGGACCGGGGCTTCGAAGCCCGGCACCAGCCGCTTGTAGGAGTTCGTGGTCGGATTGGTGAAAGCATTGATGGTGCGCGCGTGCTTGATCACGCCAGCAATGTAGTTGAGCGCAGTCTCCGAGAGATCGGCGTATTTGTTCCCGGCAAAAGTAGGCTCGCCGCCCTTCCAGATCGACTGGTGACAGTGCATGCCGGAGCCGTTGTCGCCGTAGACCGGCTTCGGCATGAACGTCACCGTTTTCCCATAGATCTGGGCCACCTGCTGGATGCAATACTTGTAGATCTGGGTCTGGTCGGCCATGCGGACCATGGGCCCGAACCGCATGCCCAATTCGTGCTGCGCCGAGCCCACCTCGTGGTGATGTTTCTCGACCTTTACGCCCATGCGGGCCATGGCGCCCAGCATTTCCGACCGCATGTCCTGCGCGGTGTCTAAGGGCGGCACCGGAAAGTAACCTTTCTTAGTCCCGATATGGTGGCCGAGATTGCCGCCTTCGTAGTCGGTATCGGAATTGGTCGGGAACTCCACGGAGTTGAGCTTGAATCCGGTATTATAGGGGCTGGTCGCATATTTCACGTCGTCGAAGATGAAGAACTCGGCTTCCGGCCCGAAGAACACCGTGTCTCCTATGCCCATCGATCTGACCAGGCCCTCAGCCTTCTTCGCGATCGAGCGGGGGTCGCGGTTGTAAGGCTCGCCCGTGAGCGGTTCGAGCGTGTCGCAGATCAACACCAGCGTCGTCTCGGCATAGAAGGGATCAATGCACGCGCTCTCCGGGTCAGGCATGAGCTGCATGTCGGATTCATGGATCGCCTTCCAGCCTGCGATCGAGGAGCCGTCGAACATGATACCTTCGCTGAAGGTGTCTTCATCGACGGTCGAGATATCCGCGGTCACGTGCTGCCATTTCCCGCGCGGATCGGTGAAACGCAGGTCGGCATACTTGACGTCGTTGTCCTTGATCAGCTTCATCACATCTTTGGGCGTGGTCATGGAACGAATACCCTTTGCTCTGACACTGGTTGTTCTGACAATGGTTGTTGTGACACTGGTGGCGAGACGAGTGGTAGCCGGCCGCGGACAGATCCCGCCGAAGGACCTCCGGGTCGCGTCGGTTCAGATCGCGTCCAAGCCGGATTCCCCCGTCCGAATCCGGATGGCTTCCTCGATGCTGGATACGAAGATCTTTCCGTCCCCAATGCGCCCGGTTTGTGCGGCTCGTCGGATTGCGTCAACCGCTTTCTCGACCATGTCGTCGCCGAGCACAATCTCGATCTTCACCTTCGGGAGGAAATCCACGACGTATTCGGCACCGCGGTAAAGCTCGGTGTGGCCCTTCTGCCGTCCGAAGCCCTTGGCTTCCGTTACGGTGATGCCTTGTAGTCCGACCTCCTGCAATGCCTCTTTCACCTCGTCGAGCTTGAATGGCTTGATAACCGCCTCGATCTTCTTCATCGGGTTCCCTTCCCCCCCTCGGCCCGCCCGCACGTTGTGGTGGCAGGAACACTGGCCGCGCTTCCATTTAGCAGGCTCTATGCCAAACCCGCCGGCACGGGAAAATCGGCGACGGATCGGGTTCTTACTAGCCGATTGTAACGCTGGCGAGAAGGCCATTGGACGATAATTGAGCAGCTTGCCTATTTGGTGATCAGATGCCTGATGCATCGCGCCGCGATTGGCCGGCACCCACGTTACAGCGAGCGACGAGATGGAATTGCTGACGACCGCAGAGATGGGGGAAGCAGACCGCTGGACGATCGCCGGAGGGATCGCCGGCATTGAGCTCATGGAGAATGCGGGGCGGGCCGTTGCCGACCATGTGGCGAGCCGGCACCCGCCTGGTAGCCGCATCGCGGTAGTTGCTGGTCCGGGAAACAACGGCGGGGACGGCTTTGTCGCGGCCCGCCTGCTGAGGGAACGCGGATACCGCGCACGGGCGCTACTCGTTGGCGACCTCAGTCGGTTGAGGGGCGATGCGCGGGAGGCGGCACAGCGCTGGAACCGCCTCTGCGAGCCGGCCACGCCTGACAGCCTGTCTCCGGACGAGGTCATCATCGATGCGCTATTCGGCGCCGGCCTCGACCGAGCTGTGGAGGGAAGACCGCGGGCCATGATCGAGGCCATGAACAAAGCCGCATGTGTGCACGCGATCGATCTGCCGAGCGGCATTAACGGCACGACCGGCGCGGTCATGGGCACGGCAGTTCGTGCATCCACCACCATCACGTTTTTCCGGCGCAAGCTGGGACACGTGCTTCTGCCGGGCCGGCTGCATTGCGGAAGGATCCACGTGGCGCAGATCGGCATCGAGCCGGGTGCCCTGGAGAGGATCAGGCCGCAGACCTGGATCAACTCGCCGGCGGTTTGGCGCGAGCGTTTCCCGGTGCCGCGCCCTGAAGGGAACAAGTACACACGCGGTCATTGCGTCGTCGTCTCGGGCGGACAGTTCACGACGGGTGCCGCGCGGCTCGCCGCACGTGGAGCCCTGCGGGCGGGTGCCGGGCTCGTTACCATTGCGAGCCCGCGGGATGCGCTCGCAGTCAATGCGGCCACCAACCTTGCTGTGATGGTGCGACCGGTTGACGGGGCACACGAGCTAGCGGAATTCCTGACCGATCAGCGCCGCAACGTCATCCTCCTCGGCCCGGGGTTGGGGGTAGGGAACCCCACCCGGGAGATGGTCTTGGCCTCTCTGGCAACGGACCGTGCACTGGCCCTCGACGCTGATGCGCTCACCAGTTTTGCCGAACAGCCGGAAAGTCTCATCGCGGCGATCACGGCGCGCAAAGGGATCACTTTGCTCACGCCGCACGAAGGAGAATTCAGTCGCCTTTTCAAGGCGACAGGCGAGATCTCTAAGGCGCCGTCGAAGCTTGCAAGAGTGCGTGCGGCAGCGGCAAAAACGAATGCCATATGCCTGCTCAAGGGAGCCGACACCGTGGTCGCCGCTCCTGACGGACGTGCCAGTATCTGCGACCATGCGCCCTCCTGGCTCGCAACCGCCGGATCAGGCGACGTTCTTGCTGGCTTTGCAGCCGGTCTCCTCGCTCAAGGAATGCGTGGTTTCGAGGCAGCATCGGCAGCTGTGTGGCTGCACGCCCAAGCAGCACTTACCGCAGGGGTGGGGCTCATAGCCGAGGACCTTCCGGAAACGCTCCCGCAAGTTCTGGCGGGTGTCTACCAACTCTTGGGCTATGAGCGGTCTACGGGCATTTGCCCCACTTAGCGTAATCACAAGACCATTCACTTCCCGCTACGGCACCACAAAGCAGCCCCAATCCTGCCGCGTTCAGGCGGCGAAATAGCAAGAGGGGAGCGGTTGCAGGCGTCCGGCCTGCGACCGATCCGCAGCCTGCTTTTGGCCAGGTTGCGGTGTGGGGAGTGGATGGGGCCTAGTTTGACACGCGCGGGGCTGGGCGCGGTGGCGCGTATCGCTGTAATGGCGATCGGCTGCTTGGCGCTGGCTCATTGCTCCTCTGGATCCAAGTACAGCGATCGCGTGGTTGCTGACGACGAGCCGGTCCCGAAGGGCGGGGGGATTTACCGGGTCGGGAAGCCCTACAACATCAACGGCCGAACCTATGTCCCGAGCAATAATCCCTCGTATCGCGCCGAAGGGATTGCCTCCTGGTACGGACCCGACTTCCACGGCAGGCAGACCGCGAATGGCGAGCTCTACGACATGCATGGGATCTCGGCCGCTCACCCGACCATGCCGCTGCCGAGCTATGCGCGGGTTACCAATTTGGACAATGGCCGCTCGATCATCGTGCGCGTCAACGATCGCGGCCCTTATGTGCGCAACCGCATTATCGACTTGTCGACCGGAACCGCGAGGGCGCTGAATTTTTATGGTCACGGTCTCGCGCACGTCCGCGTGGAATATGTCGGCCGCGCACCGCTGGAAGGTAGCGACGACAAGTTGCTGCTCGCCACCTTGCGCGAGGGTTCGCCGGCCCCCGCACCGTCCAAGGTGATGCTCGCTTCGGCCAAGCCGTTCCTGCCCGAGGCCGGCAACGACAGGGAGATCGCAGTGCCCTCTGAACGTAGCGGGCGGGAGCCAACCCGCCGCGAGCTCACGCTATCAACTCGATCCCCAACGGTGAGGTCGGCATCCGCCGATCCTCGCATGGAGCTTTCCGGGACGAGTTATTCCGCTCCCGCTGCGGAGCGCAACGACGGTCCACTTCTGGGGCTTATGAGCGGTCGAGGGCTCTATTGAGCCGACGGCTTCGCCCATCCGGGAAGGTGAATCCGAGAGGGCAAAACCAGCATTGATTTCCCGAGGTGGAGCTTGTTAATCACATGCCGGCAAAAGGTCAGCACTGCGCGTTCCACGGGCTTGCACGCGTCCCATGAAGCATCAGGCTAAGCTGTTCGGGTTGCGGTGGCGCGAATTGGCCGCCGCGACAATCCTTGCGTGCGGCATTGCAGCAGCCTGGGCCGCTCCCAATCCGGTCTCCGGACCGAAGTCGATGGACGGTTACCAGACCGCAGCTCCGCACGCCATTCTGATCGATGCCGACAGCGGCAGCGTATTGTTTGAAAAAGCGGCTGACGATCTCATTCCGCCTGCCAGTCTTTCCAAGCTGATGACCGCAGAGGTGGTCTTCAATCTCCTCGGGAAAGGGCAGCTTAAGCCGGAGCAGGAATTCATCGTCAGCGTCAATGCCTGGCGCCGGGGCGGGGCGCCTTCACACACTTCGGCCATGTTCATCCCGATCCACAACAAGGTGTCGGTGGACAACCTGCTGCATGGAGTCATCATTCAATCCGCTAATGATGCCTGCATTGTGCTGGCAGAGGGGATTGCAGGCAGCGAATCAGCTTTTGCCGAGTTGATGACGAGCCGAGCGCGTGAGCTGGGCTTGATCAAGTCCACATTCGGCAATTCGAATGGGCTTCCCGATCCGAAGCAGCTCATGACCGCGCGGGAGCTCGCCAAGCTGGCGCTACATATCATCCAGACCTACCCCGAATACTACAAGTACTATGGCGAACGTGAGTTTACCTGGAACAAGATCCGTCAATTCAATCGAAATCCCTTGCTCGCGCTGAGTATTGGCGCCGATGGTCTCAAGACCGGATTCACCAAGGAAGCCGGATATGGGCTCGTGGGATCCGCCGTGCAGAACGGATTGCGTCTCATTGTGGTGGTCAACGGCCTGAAATCGGAGAAGGAGAGGGCGGACGAGAGCAAGAAGCTGCTGGAATGGGGATTTCGCAATTTCCAGTCGAACTTGCTGTTTGCCGAAGGTCAGGAAATCGCCCAGGCCAAGCTTTACGGCGGAGCAAGCGGGCACGTGCCGCTGAAGGCCGCGAAGGAGGTGAGGCTCATGGTGCCGCGTGGCACGCGCGAAAGGATCACTGCGCGAGTTGTGTATTCTGGCCCGGTACCGGCGCCGGTGCAGGAAGGGCAGCAGATCGGAATGCTCAAAGTGTGGCGCGGAGATTTTCTCGTGCTGGAAGTCCCGCTGCAGGCGGCTGACAGTATCGGCACCGGCTCGATGTCGCGCCGTGCGTTTGATGCCGCAACGGAGCTGGTAATCGGTTTCTTCCGCGCCGGTCTCCAGCGGTTGTAACGCGCGTCGAGGGCGCGCTTTGCGCGACATGCTCTCGATGTTGGTGGGGCCGGATTTCGTGAACCGCAGTTGATCAGCATGCGAGGCCGATTGATCACCTTCGAAGGCGGTGAAGGTACCGGCAAGTCGACGCATTCCGCTTTTCTGGCAGATCGGCTCAAGGCACTCGGAATCGAGGTCGTTCGCACGCGCGAGCCAGGTGGTTCCCCAGGCGCGGAAGCGATCCGGCACGTGCTGATATCAGGTGCGGCCAAGCCGCTCGGGGCCGAAGCCGAGGCGTTACTGTTCGCCGCCGCTCGCGACGATCATGTCCGCAATACCATAGAACCCGCATTGACGCGTGGAGCGTGGGTCATCTGCGATCGCTTTATCGACTCCACCAGGGTCTATCAGGGTACGCTCGGCCATGTGGACGCAAAATTCATCCGGGCGCTTGAAAGAGTGACGGTGGGAGACTTGCGACCCGACCTTACGTTCATCATGGACGTGCCTGCGGAAGTTGGGCTCACACGCGCGCAGAAACGCCGCGGGGAGGCAGCTCCGGATCGGTTTGAGGCGGAATCCCTCGCGAGCCATCAGGAGTTGCGTGAAGGCTACCATCGATTGGCGGCTTCCGAGCCGGAGCGCTGCGTGATCATCGATGCGACCGAGCCTAAGCCCCCTGTGGCCGAGCGTATCTGGAAGGAGGTGAGCGAGCGCCTCTCTCCTGCGAGCGCTCGCGCCCTGACCACTCCGAATGCTTCATGAGTGAACCCGCCGAGAGGCGCGAGCAGGTCGATCCGCTGCCGCCCCGCGAGACCTCGGTACTGTACGGTCATGCGGCTGCGGAGAGGGCGCTGCTGGAAAGCTACCGTTCCGGCCGGCTGCCTCATGGCTGGTTGCTGGCCGGACCGGCTGGAATTGGGAAAGCGACACTTGCGTATCGGATGGCGCGGTTCGTTCTCGCGCATTCCGAATCCAGCTCGCCGGGGGTACAGCGGGCGACATCGCTCCAGGTGGACAGCACGCATGCGGTCGCTCGGCGCATTGCAGCGCAGGCGCATCCCGATCTGCTGATACTTGAGCGCACCATTAACGAAAAGACGGGCAAGCTCCACCAGGAAATCCAGGTCGATGATGTCCGCAGGAGCGTTGCATTTTTTGGATCGACTGCGGCAGAGGGAGGATGGCGGGTCGCGATCGTGGACGTGGTGGACGAGCTGAACAAGAGCGGTGCTAATGCGCTGCTCAAGGTCCTGGAGGAGCCGCCGCGGCGGGCTTTGCTGCTCCTGGTCAGCCATTCCGCTGCGCGGGTCCTGCCGACCATCCGCTCCCGTTGTCGCGTGCTCAGCCTCAGGCCGCTCGCGGCGGGCGATGTTGCTCGCGCTGCGGCGGCGGCTATTGCCCGTGATCCAGGCGACCCGAGCGTAATCTCGGCCGCAGCCGGTGCTGAGGGCAGTGCTCGCCGAGCTGTCGAGCTTCTCGACGCGGATGCTCTGGACCTGCGCGAACGGGTTGTGGCTTTGCTCGATGCCCTGCCGGCAATCGATCCGCTTGCTTTGCATGCAGTGGGCGACCGGATGTCTGGCAGCGATCCCGCTACGCTTGCAGCCTTCGTAGACGCGGTGAACGCGTGGCTCACGGTTCGAGTAGGTTCCGGGCGACCGGACCTTGCGGGTCTTGATCGAATTGCCGGGATTTGGCAGCGGTTCAACCAGGCGGCACGTGATGTCGACACCTTCAATCTTGACCGCAAACCATTGGTATTCAACGTGTTTGGATGGCTTGCCGAGGCCTGGCGCGGTTGATACCTATGCGTGATGGCTGACAAGCCGCGCTATTATCTTACGACCGCCATCGCCTACCCAAATGGCCCGCCGCATATCGGCCACGCGTACGAAGCGATCGCGACCGATGCCATAGCTCGATTCATGCGGCTGGATGGATATGACGTGCTTTTTCTCACCGGCACGGACGAGCACGGCATGAAAATGCTGCAGACTGCGGCAAAGGAGAAACTTGCTCCCGCCGAGCTGCTCGAACGCAACGTGCCGCGTTTCAAGGCCATGGTCGAGCGGCTGAACTGCTCGAACGACGAATTCATCCGCACTACGGAGGAACGCCATCATCGTGCTTCGACAGGCCTCTGGCAGCGCATGCAAGCCGCCGGCGACATCTACCTGGGTAAATACTCCGGTTGGTACTCGGTACGCGACGAGGCCTATTACGATGCCGACGAGACGCGGCTCAACGAGGAGGGCGAGCGCGTCGGTCCGCAAGGAACTCCGGTCGAATGGGTGGAGGAGGAAAGCTATTTTTTTCGACTCTCGGCCTATCAGGACAGGCTGCTCGATCTCTATGCCCGCCACCCCGACTATGTACTCCCGAAGGAGCGGCTCAACGAGGTCCTAAGCTTCGTGCGGGGTGGCTTGCAGGATCTCTCCGTCTCCCGCACCACCTTCGACTGGGGGATCAAGGTGCCGGGCAATCCCAAGCACGTGATGTACGTGTGGGTTGACGCGCTTACGAACTACATCACAGCGGTGGGTTATCCCGATGTCGACAGTCAGAAGTTTCGGCGCTACTGGCCTGCCGACCTGCACGTGATCGGAAAGGATATTGTGCGCTTTCATGCTGTCTACTGGCCGGCTTTCCTGCTTTCAGCGGGCGTCGAAGTGCCACGGCGCATCTTCTCCCACGGCTTCCTTTTCAATCGGGGGGAGAAAATGTCAAAATCGGTCGGCAACGTCATCGATCCCTTTGCTCTTGCCGACGCCTACGGGGTTGACCAACTGAGGTATTTTTTCCTGCGTGAGGTCCCGTTCGGTCAGGATGGTAACTATAGTCACGAGGCGATTGTAAACCGCATCAACGCCGACCTTGCTAATGATCTCGGGAACCTCGCCCAGCGCTCGCTGTCCATGGTTGCGCGGCAGCTTGGCGGGGTATTGCCCAAACCTGGTCCCCTATCCGCCTCTGACCAGGAAATCCTGGCTGCCGCCGACGGCATGATGAACAAGGCCCGCGAGGCCATGAAAACGCAGCAGCTGCATCAGGTACTTAACTCGGTCTGGGCGGTCGTTGCCCAGGCCAATCGCTATTTCGCCGCGGAGGCCCCCTGGGCTTTGGCCAAGACCGATCCCATTCGGCAGGGGACAGTCCTCTACATCACCGCCGAGGTACTCCGCCAAGTCGCAATCCTCAGCGCTCCCTTCATGCCCACCTCAGCTTCCAAACTGCTCGACCTTTTGGCCGTGCCGGAAGGCGAGCGGCAGTTCTGCGATATCGGGGGATCCCGCCGAATTGAGCCTGGAACGGCGTTGCCGGCTCCAAGCGCGGTCTTTCCGCGTTATGTTGAGAGCGAAGCGAACATCTAGATGTGATGGCTGCCGCACAGCGCACGAAGGCCAACCGAGTGTGAAATGGAACCTGCTTCTCTGTCACCACGCTTCGATCGAAAGGCATGACTATGTCGGATACCGAAGGATCGAACGATGAGCGGCCCTGTCTGCATTGTCTTATTGCAGACACGATCGACGACTTCTACGCCGAGTATGGATCGCTCAGCGGCGAAAAAGACACCATCGATATGGACGAGATCATCTCGGCCCTGGGCAAGACCGTGGCTGAGTTGATCTCAGGCTCCGACCCCGCATTGCGCCAGCGAATAATCGAGGACCTGATGAGCGAAATCTCGAGATTTGAGGCCGAATATGCGAGCGCACCGGGATCCGACATGCGCCATTGAGAGCCCGTAAGCTTCTTCCCCGCCTCTGCTGCGATGATGCTGGTCGATAGCCACTGCCACTTGGATTTTCCGGATTTTGCCGGCGAGCTGGACGACGTGATGGCACGCGCGCTTGCAGCCGGTGTCGGTCGCCTCGTCACGATCTCGACGCGGATCAAACGGCACGCGGAGGTACTCGCGATCGCCGATCGGTATTCCGATGTATATTGCTCGATCGGCACGCATCCCCATAACGCGCATGAAGAGCTTGACGTAACAATCGAGCAGCTCATCGCGCACACTCAGCATCCCAAGGTCGTGGCGGTTGGCGAGGTTGGGCTCGATTATCATTACAACTTCAGCCCACGTGACGCTCAGATGCAGGGGCTGCGCAATCACATTATGGCTGCTCGCGCGACCGGGCTTCCGCTCGTCATTCATTCGCGCAATGCGGATGCCGACATGGCAGCTGTCCTTACCGAGGAGATAGGGAAGGGCGCCTTCGCGGCGGTCCTTCACTGCTATACCGGCGGACCTGATCTGGCGCAGCGCGCGGTTGAGCTTGGCCTCTACCTCTCGTTCACGGGCATTTTGACTTTCAAGAAGTCCGAGGACTTGCGGGCGATCGCAAGAAGCCTGCCCGCCGATCGTATCCTGATCGAGACCGACGCGCCGTATCTCGCTCCCGGCCCGTACCGCGGTAAGCGAAATGAGCCGGCCTATGTTGTCGAGACGGCGCGCGTTCTGGCCGAGACGCGCCGCGTATCGCTTGAAGTCATTGCGCGACAGACCAGCGACAACTTCTTCCGGCTCTTCAGCAAGGTTCCGCAACAGGCTGCCGCCGCCGCATGACCCTGAAATTTACGATTCTCGGCTGCGGCTCGTCCGGGGGCGTGCCACGCCCGGCGCTCGGATGGGGGGACTGTGACCCTAACAACCCCAAGAACCGCCGCCAACGGACTTCACTTCTGGTCGAGCGCTGGAACGGGCCCAGCGCCACCCGGGTGCTGGTCGATACCTCGCCGGACCTGCGCGAGCAGCTGCTTGCAGCGCAGGTGGATTGGCTCGACGCTGTGCTCTTCACTCATCCGCATGCGGATCACACCCATGGGATCGATGACCTACGCGCGCTCGTCATCAAGCACCGACGGCGCGTGGATGTATACCTGGATGAGCAGACAGGAGCCGCGATGCGCGCGCGTTTTGGCTACTGCTTCAAGTCGCCGCCGGGAAGCGAATATCCACCCATTGTCACCGAGCATCGGCTCAATCCCGGCCGAGCGGTAACTATTCAGGGCCCAGCCGGAGCGATCACGGCTCTGCCGTTTCTGCAAGAGCACGGGGACATTGCCTCACTTGGCTTTCGGTTCGGCGGGTTGGCCTATTCCTGCGATCTCAGCGACTTGCCGGGTGAAAGTATTGCAGCGCTCCAGGGGTTGGATGTCTGGGTGGTGGACGCGCTTCGCTACCGCCCACATCCCAGCCATTTCAGTGTCGGCGAGGCATTAGCCTGGATAGAGCGTATCAAGCCTCGCCGGGCAATTCTCACCAACCTGCATTCCGATCTCGACTTTGATGAGTTGCGTGCGAAGCTTCCGCCCCACGTGCAGCCGGCCTATGACGGCCTCGCAGTAGAACTGGCGGAGATCGCGCAGCTTGACGCCAATGCGCAGCAAACCGCCGCAACCATTTGACAAAGCTTCAGATTGCATGCTGCACCGACTTGAAATAAATGTTCCATAATATCCCTTATGCGAATCGAGCCTTTGTGCCAAGGCAGGCGTGGGGGCCCCCGTGTGCTCGGGGCCCCCCAGTCTCTGAATGACTGACATCGCCCGACTGCTTGAAATCATGGCGGCGTTGCGGACGCCGGGGTCCGGCTGTCCGTGGGATCTTCAGCAGGACTTCGCGAGCATCGCCCCGTACACGATCGAAGAGGCATACGAAGTCGCAGACGCCATTAGCCGCGCAGACCTCGGTGATCTGCGCGAGGAGCTCGGCGACCTGCTGTTGCAGGTGGTCTTCCACGCGCGGATGGCACAAGAGCAAGGGGCGTTCGACTTCGCGGACGTGGTGACAAGCCTGAATGAAAAGCTGGTGCGCCGCCATCCGCATATATTCGGCGACGCGAAGGATCTCAGCCCGCGTGAGGTGGAGGGACTGTGGGAGCGCATCAAAGTCCAGGAGCAGAGGCAGAAACCAAAATTGGAGGACAGCCAGGGGGCGCTTGCAGGCGTCCCAGTCGCCCTCCCTGCGCTCACCCGCGCCCTCAAGCTGCAGGCCAAGGCCGGCAAGGTCGGGTTCGACTGGAACGATGCGCGCGCCGTGCTCGACAAAATCCGAGAGGAAATAAGCGAGATAGAGGTCGAGCTTGCTCGCCAGGATACCGCTGCGGCGCAGGGAGAGATCGGTGATCTCCTGTTCGCCGTGGTCAATCTCGCTCGTCACATCGGCATTGATCCGGAGAGCGCCTTGCGCGGCACCAACCAGAAGTTCGAGCGACGCTTTGCAGCGATGGAGGGGTCACTCGCGCAGAGCGGTAGACGTCCCGATCAGGCTACCCTCGCCGAAATGGAAGACCTCTGGCAGGAGGCTAAACGTCACGAGGAGCAATGACCACAAGCTACCCGAACCACATTGCGCGCATTGTTGCGTTTAAGGCAAGGAGGCTGCCGCCTCTGCAAATCTGGCCCGCGCTTTTTCCGCATTCGACGCATCGGTACGGACTGTCAGGGTGAGGTGACCGTCTTCGCTGGATTGCTGTTTCAGGATTTCAGCGTGTCGGTGCAGCCAACTCAACCCCGCACCATCCGATGCCTCGAGGGAAAGATCCAACGTTACCCGTCCTGCCGCCAGCCGCGATTGGATCGTGGCCAACAGCTCATCGACCCCCTCCCCGGTCAGCGCGGAGACCAGGACCGGCCGTCGCTCGGCGTCTTGCCTTGCAGCGAGATTGCGGATCCGGGCGGCCGCCTCGGGATCAAGACGATCCATCTTGTTCCAGATCTCGATCGTCTGCACTCCGTCATGATCGCCACCCAACTGATCCAAGACGTCCTCTACATCGTGAGCTTGCGCGTCGCTTTCCTCATGGGAAACATCGCGTACATGCAGGATGAGGTCCGCCTCGACCACCTCCTCCAGGGTTGCGCGAAATGCAGCAACCAGCATGGTGGGCAAGTCCGCTATGAAACCGACAGTATCGGATAGAATGATGCGCAGCCCGCCGGGCAGCTCAATGGCACGCAAAGTCGGGTCCAAGGTTGAGAACAGCATGTCGGCGGAGAGAACGCTCGCGCGAGTCATGCGGTTGAATAAGGTCGACTTGCCGGCATTGGTGTAACCAACGAGCGCCGCGACCGGATAAGGTACGCGCTTGCGGCTGTGCCGGTGCAGCTTGCGCGTGCGTCTGACTTTGTCCAGCTCGCGTTTGATTCGCGCTATACGCTCTCCAATCAGGCGGCGGTCGGTCTCGATCTGCGTTTCGCCTGGCCCGCCAAGGAAGCCAAAACCGCCGCGCTGGCGCTCGAGGTGGGTCCAAGAGCGAACGAGTTTGCTCCGCTGATACGTGAGATGCGCGAGCTCGACCTGCAATGCGCCCTCGCGGGTGCGCGCGCGGCGACCGAAGATCTCCAGGATCAGGCCGGTGCGGTCCAGCACCTTGGCGCTCCAGGCCCTCTCAAGATTGCGCTGCTGTACCGGCGACAGGGCACAGTCCATGATGACGATGCCCGCCTCTTCGCTCTTCACCAGTCCGGCAATCTCGTCGACCTTCCCGCTCCCGATGAACGTTGCGGGACGAAGGCTGCCGACTGGGACGATGCCGGACGAGACGACATTAAGATCGATGGCGCGGGCAAGACCGACGGCTTCCTCGAGCCGTTCCTTCGGAGTGCGCCCAGGGCCTCTTCTGCTCGCGTGCGCAGCTGCTCGGCTGCGCAGATCGGGTTCAATGACGACGGCACGCCCAGTCTCTGCGGCGGGCTGCGCGACAAGCTGGTTGTTTCGCCTGCTGAACCCTAGCGGCTCCAACTAGGCCCTTTCCGCAGCCGGGTGCTCCTCAGCCGCTTCAAAGAGTTGAATGGGGTGACCCGGCATGATGGTTGATATGGCGTGCTTGTAGACGAGTTGCGAGTGCCCATCGCGCCGGAGCAGCACGCAAAAGTTATCGAACCAGGTCACCACGCCTTGGAGCTTGACCCCGTTCACGAGAAAGATCGTCAGTGGGGTCTTTTGCTTGCGGACGTAGTTGAGAAAGGTATCCTGCAGGGTTTGTGAGCGGTCGGCCGCCATTGTCGTTTTTCCATTGTTCCTCGAGGCATTCTCCTCGCGGATTATTGCCAAGCCGCTGTTGCCCAATTCCGTCTTGTGCTTTCAACAGGGCTCGGGCACTGCCATTACATTGTACGTCGGCCTCCGGCGCAAGCATAAGTTGGGGGCAAATCGTTATATTCCCGGCGTCGGGTCGCGCGCGTCAGCTCCAATCAGCATGCTCGTGGAATTTCGCCCGCAGAGCCGTCGCGACCGAGCCGGGCACCCCGTTACCGATCGGTCGGCCATCGATCCTGACTACCGGCAGGACCACCTGGCTGGCCGAGGTCAAGAAGGCTTCACGGGCGCCATAGGCCTCTTCCGGTGTAAACGGGCGTTCCTCCAGCTCAAACCCCTCAGCCTTGATCACTTCGATCAAGACGGCTCGGGTGATACCTCGTAAAATCCCGCGTTCCGCGCGGCGGGTAACCACCCTCCCCTCCTTGCTTACGATCCAAGCATTGCTCGATGACCCTTCCGTGACATGACCGTCACGGTCCACGAACCAGGCCTCGCGGGCGCCGTGCTCCCGGGCGAGCTGCTTTGCCAGTATATTGGGCAAAAGCGAGATCGATTTGATATCGACCCGCTCCCAGCGATTGTCCGGGAGGGTGATCACAGCCACCCCTTCTGCCGCCACCCGCTCATTTGCTGCACCGTCGAGGCTACGCGCCGTTACCACGATACTCGGCCTTGTGCCCGGCGGAGGAAAGGAATGGTCGCGGCGGGCCACGCCACGGGTGATCTGGAGATAAAGGATCCCTCCCCGTACCCGGTTGCGGCGAAGGCACTCCCGCATGACGACTGCGAGCGCCGAGGCGGGCATGGGCATCGCGATGCGAAGCTCGTCGAGCGACCGTTGCAGGCGAGCCATGTGGCGCGCCTCGTCAATGATCCGGCCTCGGAGGACCTCACAAACCTCATAGACTCCGTCGGAGAACTGATAACCGCGATCCTCGATGTGGACCGTCGCGCGATCACCCGGCAGGTAATGGCCGTTCACATACGCGATCCGCAGCAATTCCTGCCTCTCAGTATTGATAAAATTGCTTCAGAGGCTCTCGATGTCATCTCCTTTGAAGCCGGGATGCGGCTTCCGAGATGCGCTGACCTCTTGCCTGGATTGCCCCGCCTGCGGATGTACTAATCTATTCCAAGCGCTTTGAGCTTGCGGTGCAGAGCTGATCTTTCCATGCCCACGAATTCAGCGGTCCGCGAGATATTTCCGCCAAACCGGCTGATCTGAGCCTCAAGGTACTCCCGCTCGAAGACTTCGCGGGCTTCGCGCAGCGGCAACCCCATCAAATGCTCGCCCCCGTCGCCTCCCGGCATGGACGGTACCATCGATCCGACATCCTGGGGCAGCATATCGGCATTGATCACCGCATCGGGGTCGCCCCCGGCCAGAATCATCAAACGCTCCACGTTATTGCGCAGTTGGCGGACATTTCCCGGCCAGTCGTGCGACTGCAGTACGGCCATGGCATCCTCGCCGATAAGCCGACGCGGCAGCCCCGTAGCAAGCGAGATCTGTTCCATGAAATACTCGATCAAGAGCGGAATGTCTTCGCGTCGCTCGGCCAGCGGCGGCACGCGGATCGGCACGACCGACAACCGGTGATAGAGATCCTCGCGGAATTTGCCCGCTGCTATCTCTGCTTCGATGTTACGCCCGGTCGAAGAGAGGATCCTCACGTCGACCTGCACCTTATTGGTGCCGCCGACGCGCTGGAACGTCTGTTCCACCAGAACCCGCAGGATCTTGTTCTGGGTTTCCCGAGGCATGTCGGCAATCTCGTCGATGAACAGGGTACCGCCGTGTGCCTCTTCGAGTGCCCCGACCTTGCGCCCTTGCCCGTTGATCGGCTGATCAACGCCGAAAAGCTCTACCTCCATCCTTTCCGGCATCATTGCTGCGGCGTTGATGACAATGAAGGGACCGTTTGCTCGCGCTGAATGTCCATGAATTGCACGAGCAGTGAGTTCCTTGCCGGCACCGGCCGGGCCGACAATCAGAACGCGGCTGTTGGCGGGAGCGATCTTTTCCACGGTCTGGCGCAGCTGGTTCATCGACGACGATTTGCCGACCAGCGTCGAAGGAGAAAGCTGCTTCAGCGCCTTCACTTCCCGCTTCAAGCGCGAGGTTTCCAGCGCCCGTTGCGCGACTAAGACCAGCCGGTCTGCCTTGAACGGCTTCTCAATGAAATCGTATGCGCCCTGCTTGATGGCGGCGACAGCCGTTTCGATGTTGCCGTGACCGGAGATCATGACGATCGGCAATTCCGGATGCTGAGCCTTCATGGCGTCAAGCAGCTGAAGCCCATCGAGCCTGCTGCCCTGCAGCCAGATATCGAGGAAGACCAAGCTCGGTCTTCGGCTAGCCACGTGCGCAAGCGCATCATCGCTGTCGCGCGCAGAGCGAGTGATAAAACCTTCGTCCTGCAGGATACCGGATACTAACTCCCGGATGTCCGCTTCGTCGTCGACTATAAGGATGTCATCAGGCATGGTTCATGCATTGGTTGCGAGTTGAGGGGTGCGAGTGGAAGTAGATGCCTGTGGCGCAGGTGCTTCTGCTGCGCTCGCGCTCTCGGCGGTAAAGCGCAGCCGCATCCATGCTCCCCGTTGACCGGGAATCTTTTCGGCGGCATCGCCGAGCTCGATGCGGCCGCCATGCTCTTCGAGTATGCGTCCGACGATCGCCAGCCCAAGCCCGGTGCCCTTCTCGCGCGTCGTAACATAAGGCTCGAGCAGGCGCCGCCGGTTCTCCTTTGGCAGGCCGATGCCGTTGTCGACGACGTCAATGACGACGTCATCGCCGTCGCGAGAGGCCCAGACGCGAATGTGACCACGGCCGAGCTCAGCAGCCGGAACGGCAGCAATCGCCTCGGTCGCATTCTTGATGATGTTGGTAAGCGCTTGCGAGATGAGCCGGCGATCACACCGTGCCGGCATCGGGTCGTGGGCAATCTCCACGTCGATGTCAATGTCCGCATTGCCAACCCGCTGCAGGAAAACCACCTGCCGCACCACATCGGCAAGGTCTTCCTGTGCCATGACCGGCTTCGGCATGCGGGCGAACCGGGAGAATTCGTCCACCATGCGCTTGATATCGTCCACCTGGCGCACAATCGTATCGGTGCATTGCTGGAAAACGCCGCCATCTTCCTTGACCATGGCGCCATACTTCCGGCGCAGACGCTCCGCCGAGAGCTGGATGGGGGTGAGCGGATTCTTGATCTCGTGCGCAATGCGGCGGGCGACATCGGCCCATGCCGAAGTGCGCTGGGCTGTCACGAGCTCGGTGATATCATCGAGCGTTACTACATAGCCGCGCTCGGCCGAGCCTGACTGTTGCTCGCTCGTCACGCGGACCGACAGGTTGCGCTCGCGGCTATTGCGGTTGATCGTGACCTGTCCCTGCACCAGCCGCTGCAAGCCTGCACGGGCGGTCATGAACAGCTCCCCAAGCTCGGGGACGATCTCGGCCAGCGGCTTGCCGAGAGCCTCTGCTTCGGTTCTCCCAATCAGGCGCTCTGCCGAGCGATTGAGAATGCTGATGCAGCTTTCGCCATCCACCCCGATTACCCCGGCGCTCGCCCCGGCCAGCACCGCTTCGGTGAAGCGACGCCGGCTGTCGATGAGATCACGAGCGCGCACGATGTCGTCGCGCTGGGTGCGCAGCTCCTGCGTCATCTTGTTGAATGTTTGACCCAGCTGCGCCAGATCGCCTTCCGATCCGCGCGTCGGCACCTGGACAAAGAGATTGCCGGTTGCGACCACCTGAGCGGCGCCGATCAAACGGCGAATGGGTGCGACGAGGTAATTTGCGAAATTAAGCCCGATCCAGACCGCTGAGAGCAGCACGATCAGAGCGATGATCGTAAACATCAATCCGAACGCGATCTGAATGCCGATCCTGCGCGTCGCGAGATCGGCATAATGCGCCACGCCCGCTTGCGTGGCGCGCAACTGCGCGAGCACGCGCGGGTCGAGGATGCGAGCGATATAGAGATAAGTATCGGTGTAATCGTGCAGCTTGATGATGGCAGCAATGTAATTGTCATCCAGAAACATCTTGACCAACGGCTCTGTATCGTCGATTCCGGCCAGCACGTCGGCGGAGGGCTTGGCCAGGGATTGGCTGATCGGCGCGTCGATCTGATCAACGACTTTCAAATCCTTGTCCAGCAGGATGAGCGCAGGCAGCCCCCGGATGGATGCCTGCACCGACAAAAACTGATGGAACTGCTCGCGCGACTGGTCAAACAGCGGCCTTGCACGCGCGAACTCTATTGCAAGGGCGATGCTGTCGGCGCGCACCAGCTGGTCGAGCTCACGGACATAGGCATCGGCTACAACGACGGCGTTCTCGATCAGAGAATAGGTCTGCTGTGAGAAGAGGCGATCCAGCCCTCGGTCGAGCGTGACGCTCGCCACAATGGCTACGAGCACTGCAGGTACCGCCGCGATGATGGAGAAAAGTCCGACGATCCGCACGTGCAACCGCGCTGCCGCTCGCCCTCGCCGTCTTGCCTGAATGACCCCCCAGACTTCCTGACCAATAAAAACCGTAAGGAGCAGGCCTGTCCCTGCATTCACAGCGAGCAATGTCACGACGACGACATGAGTGGGCGGTATTGGGGTGAGGCCCGCGAGCACAACGAACGTCACGAACGCCGACAGGAGTGCCAGAGCGACGGCCGTCAGGCCGAGCGAGCGCCCAAGCCATCCCGGCGTCGGCGCCGCCGTGGTCGTCAGCAGTTCGGCAGTCGCGGCTTGGCCGACGTTGGTCATCCACACACCTCACCCGAACGGCAAACCATACCTGCGGACCAGTGACGCGTGCCGTCGGGCGGCCCCCTGAGCATTGATGCTTTTATATCACAATGTTGCTCAATTGCGACAAATCAAGGGCGCGCATTTCGGCTCTGTGGCCAAAGCGCAATACAGGCACGAACCGCGAACCTCCCGCCCTTTGGGAACTCAGAGGCCGTGTTTTACCCCGCCCCGCGAAATACCTGAATATCAAGGTCGCGGATCTTCTTGCGCAGCGTATTACGGTTCACCCCGAGCAGATCCGCAGCGCGGATCTGGTTTCCACGGGTTGCGGTCAGAGTTACCGACAAGAGCGGCTGCTCGATCTCTCGCAGCACGCGGTGATACAGGCCGGGAGGCGGCAATTGCCCGCCAAAGCTCGCGAAATAAGAAGCCAGATGGCGTTCAACTGCGGCGGAAAGGCCATCGCTGGCCTTCAGCTCATCCTCGGCGGCGATCACGCCGGGCAGGGATAACTCGGAATCGATCACTGATGCGGTGATCGTCTCCTGCGGATAAAGCGCAGCGAGGCGCCGCGCCAGATTTTCCAACTCGCGCACGTTTCCCGGCCAGCGATGGCGCTTGAGCCGTTCCATGGCATCCTGGTCGAGCTGCTTGTGCGGCAGCCCTTCGCGTTCGACCAGGTCAAAGAAGTGACGGATCAAATCAGGCACGTCCTCGCTACGCTCCCGCAGGGGCGGCAAGCGCAACGGCACGACGTTGAGCCGGAAGAACAGATCTTCACGGAACAAGCCCTGCTGGATGAGAACGCGAAGGTCCTTGTTGGTTGCTGCAATGATCCGCACATTGGCCTTGATCGGGGTGCGACCGCCCACCGTCGTATACTCGCCTTGCTGCAGCACGCGCAGGAGCCGCGTCTGCGCTTCCATCGGCATGTCCCCGATCTCGTCCAGGAACAGTGTGCCTCCTTCCGCCTGCTCGAATTGTCCCGAGCTACGCGCGTTGGCGCCGGTGAATGCGCCTTTCTCGTGCCCGAACAATTCCGATTCGATCAGGTCCCGGGGAATTGCCGCCATATTGATTGCAACAAAGGGACCATTGCGGCGCTTGCCGTAGTCGTGCAGCGCGCGTGCGACCAGCTCCTTGCCCGTTCCCGATTCGCCGGTAATCATCACGGTGAGGTCGGTCTGCATGAGACGAGCCAGGACGCGATAGATTTCCTGCATCGCCGGCGAACGACCCACGAGGGGTATAGAGTTGAGGTTCTGCGGCTTGGCTGCAGGGCGTACGCGTTCCTTCGGCTCGGACAAGGCGCGCCCGACGATTCCAATCAGCTCCTTGAGATCGAACGGCTTGGGAAGATACTCGTATGCGCCTCTTTCCGATGCGCGCACTGCCGTAATGAAGGTGTTCTGCGCGCTCATGATGATGACGGGCAGTTCAGGACGCATTTTCTTGATGCGCGGCAACAGATCAAAAGCATTCTCGTCGGGCATTACCACATCGGTGATGATGAGATCGCCTTCGCCCTGACTGACCCAGCGCCACAGGGTCGCGGCATTGCTGGTCGAGCGCACCTCGTATCCGGCCCGCGACAGGGCCTGGTTGAGCACGGTGCGAATGGCCGCATCGTCATCGGCGACCAGAATGTTCCCGGCAGGCATGGCTGCTCCTCTGGTTCAGTCGCGGGCTGCGGAGTCACCGCCATCGCCCGCGTAGATGGGCATGAGCACGCGAAACACCGTGCGTCGCGGCTGCGACTCGCATTCGATGATGCCGCCGTGATCGCCGACGATCTTCGCTGCCAAAGCAAGACCCAGGCCAGATCCGGACGGCTTCGTGGTCACAAATGGATCAAAGAGATGCAGGAGCAAGTCCTCGGGCACCCCCGGCCCGTTGTCTCGCACGCAGAACTCCAGCGGAAGCGCGATGCGCGCTTTGCTGCCAGGAACCGCAAGGCGCACGCCCGGGCGGAAGGAGCTCGACAGACAGATCTCACCATCTGCGGCCTCCTCCCCGATCGCTTCGGCGGCATTTTTCACAAGATTGAGGAAGACCTGGATGAGCTGATCCCGATTTGCGAGCACCGCGGGCAACGAGGGATCATAGTCCTCGATAAACTTGATATGGCGCGCAAAACCTGACTGAGTGAGCCGTTTGACATGTTCAAGGACGGCGTGGACATTGACGGGCTCTCGTTCGATCGGACGCTGATCCGTGAATACCTCCATCCGATCGACAAGCTTCACAATGCGGTCGGCCTCCTCGCAAATGAGCTGCGTGAGGCTGCGGTCCTCATCGCCGACGGATTGCTCGAGCAGCTGCGCTGCGCCGCGAATGCCCGAGAGCGGGTTCTTGATTTCGTGGGCTAACATGGCAGCGAGCGCGATGACCGAGCGTGCCGCGCCGCGATGGGTGAGTTGGCGGTCCATCTTGTCGGCGATGGTACGCTCCTGCAGCATGACGACCACGTGATCCGGCCGCTCCGGCACGGGCGCGACATGCAGGTCGACCAGCCGCTCGCCCGGATTGCGCGGCGTTCCCAGGTCGACCTTGTATTCGTTCACGGCGGCGCCGCGGGAGCGCACCTGCTCTACCAGCGACAGCAAGGGGCTACCGAACGGCACTAGCTCACGCAAAGTGTGGCGGCGCAGCAGTGTCACGGAGGCTTCGAAAAACGATTCCGCCGCTGCATTGGCATTTGCAATGCTTCCGTCGGCGGAAACCATCATCACCGGGTGCGGCAATGCATCCAGCAGTGCATCCGACGTGCCGGAAGGAAGTATGGGCATGGGGTGGGGCCGGCTCATGCCGCCACTCTCCAAGCAGGGCCCATCTGCACCGTTGGATGCGTCGGGTTGGATGGGGCTGCTGCATCTTCGGCGAACGCAGCATAGGCTTGAGCAAGATATCGCCGGACCGCGATCGGCTCCTCCGCAGTGAGGACGCGGTACCGATGCGCCTTGGCCTGCAACGGCTCGGCGCCTGCGGTTTCCGCGGCTACATCCAGGGCCCACCCCAGATGCTTGCGCGCATGCCGCCGTCCGACCTTGCGGCCGTAGTGCAGGAGCATTTCCTGGTAGAGCTCGTCAATGAGCTGCGACTGCGTCTCGAGCGATGGTGTGTTTTCGGCATGCCCTCTGAGGAAACGCGCTATTTGTCCGGGCAACCAGGGCCGTCCGCAGGCCGCTCGCCCGATCATCACACCATCGGCGCCCGAGGTCAGTAGCGCGGCACGTGCATCAGCACCACTGCGAATGTCGCCATTCACGACAACCGGAATGGAAACGCTCGCCTTCACCTCGCCCACCGCACGCCAGTCTGCCTCCCCCTCATAGAATTGGCTGCGCGTTCGGCCATGGACGGTGACCAGCCTCACGCCTTTATCTCGGGCGCGCCGGGCAAGCTCGGGCGCATTTCTGGTACGATCATCCCAGCCGAGCCGCATCTTGAGGGTCACCGGCACGGAGACCGCTTTGACGGTTGCCTCGATCAAAGCGGCCGCACGGTCGAGATCCCGCATCAAGGCGGAGCCTGATTGCGCGCCAACCACGTACCGCGCCGGGCAACCCATATTGATATCGACGATGGCAGCTCCCGAAGTCTCCGCTATGCGGGCGGCCTCCCCCATCCAGTAGGGCTCACACCCTGCAAGCTGAACCGCGTAATGTCCGGTCCCCTCCCCCTCGACCCGCAAGCAGGCGTCCCTTTCTCCATTGGCTAGCTGGGCACTGGCGGTCATTTCGGAGATCACGAGCCCCGCCCCTAATCGGGCGGCCAACCGCCGAAATGGCGCATCAGTGATGCCCGACATTGGGGCAAGGAAGACCGGGTTCCGCAGACTGAGATCGCCAAGCGCGATTTGCGGAAATCTGTAAAGCATTGAGTTTGGGGCCAAATTAGTCATTTGCATATCAAATAGGCGGCGCACATTTGTGCATAGAGTTTAGCCAATTGTGCCTTAGGCGCAAGTGCTGCACTGCAAAAATCCCCTATTGGTTTAAGCGGGACGAACGGCCTAAAGACACGTTTGCGGCACGTGGTCTGCGCAGGTAAGCCCTATGAGGGCTTTGAATCTGATGGAGCTGACGTGGCCGGGAAAGTCGCAGCCGTCGTGGTGGCAGGTGGCCGCGGGTTGCGGGCGGGCGGAGAAATGCCGAAACAGTATCGGCAGATCTGCGGCGAGCCTGTCATCAGACGCGCCCTCCTCGCCTTTGCGCAACACCCCGAGGTTTCCCTTGTCCAGCCGGTGATCCATGCGGCGGACAAGGACCTTTACTTCGCCGCGAGCCAGGAGATTCGCTTATTGCCACCAGTCGGTGGTGCGGATTTCCGCCAGGGTTCGGTCCGCGCCGGTCTGGAGGCCCTGGAGCCGCACGCTCCGGAGCTCGTGCTGGTTCACGATGCCGCGCGACCCTTCGTGTCCGGCGCTCTCATCACGCGAGCCATCGCGGCGACTCGCACCAGCGCAGCCGCCGTCCCGGTAATTGCCGTTACTGACACGGTCAAAACCGTAAATCCCGCAGGAATCATCACCGGCACCATCGACCGCGCCCCGTTGCGCCTGGTGCAGACGCCCCAAGCCTTTGCGTTTTCATTATTGCTCGATGCCCATCAGCGGGCACACGCGGCGGGTCGCGAGGATTTCACCGACGATGCCGCCCTTGCTGAATGGGCGGGCTTTAAGGTCAGTACGTTTGACGGTGAAACCGGCAACCTGAAGCTCACCACCAACGAGGATTTCACACGGATGGAGGGATCGGAGCTTGCAGCCCTGTGGGAGACATGCGCCGGCTTCGGCTTCGACGTTCATCAATTTGGGGACGGCGATCACCTGATGCTCGGCGGGGTGCGCATTCCCCACGAGCGTGGTCTCACCGGTCATTCGGACGCCGATATTGTTTTGCACGCCCTTGTCGATGCCATTCTCGGAGCTCTTGCGGAGGGGGACATCGGCGTTCACTTTCCCCCGACCGACCCACAATGGCGTGGGGCATCCTCGGATCGCTTCCTCGCTTTTGCGGTTGAGCGGGTGCGCGCACGCGGCGGGCGCATCGCGCATCTCGACGTCACTATCGTGTGCGAAGCTCCACGTATCGGACCGCATCGCGATGCCATACGCGCGCGCGTCGCAGAGATTGCGGGCATCCCGATGAAGAGGATCGGGGTGAAAGCAACCACGAGCGAGAGAATGGGTTTTATCGGACGCGGTGAAGGCATGGCCGCATTCGCCACTGCAACGGTACGCCTGCCGTGGAGCGACTGAATGGATCGGGATTTGGTCGAGGACGCCCGGGCGTTGCTTGAGCTTTGCCGGAGAAAGAAGCTCAGGATCGCCACGGCGGAATCGTGCACCGGCGGCCTCGTTGCAGCAACGTTGACTGATGTCGCGGGCTCCTCGGACGTCATCGAGCGCGGCTTCGTCACCTACAGCAACGATGCAAAGCAGGAGATGCTTGGCGTCGCCCCGGAGATACTTGAACGGCACGGCGCGGTGAGCCGGGAGACGGCGAGAGCAATGGCTGCCGGAGCTATCGCGCACGCGCCGGTCGAGCTGGCGGTATCAGTTACCGGAATTGCCGGACCGCAGGGCGCGACCGCCGAGAAACCTGTGGGGCTTGTTCACTTTGCAGCTGCCTCGCGCGGCGGCCAACTGATCGATTGCGAGCGCAGATATGGCGATATCGGTCGTACCCAGGTGCGGCGCGCCTCGGTCACGCAGGCACTGGCCCTGCTGCGGCAGGTCGCAGAGCAAGAGTAAGGCTCAGCCCTTCCTTCCCTTGTAGATCTGGTCGGCGCGTCGCTCGAACGCTGCGGCGAAACGGCGGAATGCCGCATCGAACATCGTCCCCATCAGGAGCGCGAAGCTGCGGCTCCTGAACTCATACGCAATGAAAAACTCGACCCGACATGTTTTTGCACTGGTAGGGTGGAAGACCCAACGGTTCTCCATCCTTCTGAACGGCCCCTCGAGATACTCCACCAAAATGTGCAGGTTGGGGCGATCGAGAGTGACGCGGCTGGTAAAGGTCTCACGAATAAATTTGTAGGCTATGGTCATATCGGCGATGAGAACTTCAACGCCTTCGGGCTCGGAAATGCGATTTCGTATCTTGAGGCAGCGGCACAGCGGCACGAACTCAGGATAGCGCTCGACGTCGGCGACAAGGTCGAACATGTCCCCCGCCGAATGCTTGACCGCACGGCTGGTGGAAAACTGCGGCATCAGCGCACGCCCGGGCGCGCCGTTATGCGCGCTCCCCTCCCCCATTTGGCGCGATCTGGCAACCTTTTGACCGCAGGCCTCGCCGTTCAACCATGCTTGGCCTCGCGCGCCGCTCGCAAGCGCGCGAAATCGTCGCCAGCATGGTGAGAAGACCGCGTTAGCGGTGAGGCAGAGACCATCAGAAAACCCTTGGCATAGGCGATGGTTTCGTAGGCCTTGAACTCCTCGGGTGGAACGAAACGTACGACCGGATGGTGCTTGCGACTCGGCTGCAGATACTGGCCGACGGTGAGAAAATCGACATCGGCTGCGCGGAGGTCGTCCATCACCTGCAGAATCTCGTTGCGCTGCTCGCCTAGTCCCACCATGAGGCCCGACTTGGTGAACAGGGTCGGATCGAGCTCCTTTGCGTGCTGCAACAGACGGATCGATGCGTAGTAACGCGCACCGGGCCGTACCGTCAGATAGTTCGAGGGAACCGTTTCCAGGTTGTGATTGAACACGTCCGGTTTTGCCGCGACGACTATCTCCGCCGCGCCGTCTTTGCGGAGAAAGTCAGGCGTCAGTACTTCCACGGTTGTTTCGGGGCAGCGCGCGCGGATCGCGCCAATCACAGCTGCGAAATGTCGTGCGCCGCCATCATCGAGGTCGTCGCGGTCGACGGAGGTGACGACGACGTGCTTGAGCCCAAGCTGGGCCGTGGCGAGCGCGACCCGAGCAGGCTCTGCCGCATCGAGCGGGCCGGGCAGCCCAGTTTTTACGTTGCAGAATGCACAGGCGCGCGTGCAAGTGTCGCCCATGATCATAAATGTGGCGTGCTTTTTCTCCCAGCACTCGCCGATGTTCGGGCAGCCCGCTTCTTCGCACACGGTATGGAGCGCATGAGCACGTACGATCGCTCGCGTTTCGGCATAGCCCTTTGAGAGCGGCGCCTTGACTCTGATCCAGGGCGGCTTCTTCGCTGCCGGGAGGTCGGGGCGGTGGGCCTTCTCGGGGTGGCGGGGGCGATTGAGGCTGTCGAGAACGACGACCATTGCTGCGGTCCTTCTGCGCCTTATCTACGCACGGCCGCTTCGGGCGGCAAGAAGAACGACGGCGACAATGCGCGTCAGCTTGCGCCCTCCATGGTGAAGCCTACTTTCAGCGTCACCTGATAATGCTTGACCTTGCCCTGTTCGATCTGGCCGGTGGTGCGCACAACTTCGAACCAGCGCAGATTTCGGATCGTCGCATTGGCACGATTGATGCCGGCGGCAATCGCATCTTCGATGCTCTGCTGCGAGCTGCCGACAATTTCAATGACGCGATAGACATGGTCGTCCATGCGCTCCTCCCGTTAGATGTTCAGTACGCGACCGTAGGCATCGAGCACCGCTTCCTTCATCATTTCGGAAAGGGTCGGATGCGGGAACACCGTGTGCATGAGCTCTTCTTCCGTCGTCTCGAGGTTCATGGCAATCACATAACCCTGGATGAGCTCGGTGACTTCCGCTCCGACCATATGCGCGCCCAGGAGGGCGCCGCTGTTCCGGTCGAAGATGACCTTGACGAGACCCTGGTCCTCGCCCAGCGCGATGGCTTTGCCGTTGCCGACGAAGGGAAAGCGGCCGACGCGAATGTCGATGTTCTTGTCCTTTGCCGCACGCTCGGTGAGCCCCACGGAAGCAATCTGCGGCGAGCAGTAGGTGCAGCCCGGGATGAGTTGCTTGTCCATGGGATGCGGTTTGAGACCCTTGATTGCTTCGACGCAGATGACGCCCTCGTGCTCCGCCTTGTGAGCCAGGAGCGGCGGGCCGGCGACATCGCCGATCGCATAGATGCCGGGAACGTTGGTGCGATTGAGGGCATCGACGGCAATGGCACCGCGTTCGGTTTTTACGCCGAGCTTTTCCAGCCCGAGATTCTCAATATTTCCAGTGACTCCGACGGCGGAGATCACCCGCTCGACGAGAATGTTCTGCGCCCCACCCTTTGCGTCTTCAATGGTCGCGACGACCCCATCGGTTTTCTTGTCCAGCTTGGTTACCTTGGCGCCAGTGAAGATCTTGATGCCGTCCTTCTCGAACTGCTTGCGTGCGAACGCGGCAATTTCCGCATCCTCGACGGGCAGGATCTGCGGCAAGATCTCGATTACCGTCACCTCGGCGCCAAAATCACGGTAGAAGGACGCGAACTCAATCCCAATGGCGCCCGATCCGATCACCAGGATCGATTTTGGGATGCGATCGGGCACCATCGCTTCGAAATAAGTCCAAATCAGTTTGCCATCCGGCTCCAGGTCGGGCAACACGCGCGGGCGCGCACCCGTGGCGATAATCACGTGCTGTGCCGCATATGAGCCCGGACCGAGCGCGCCCTTGGGAGCCTCGCCCTTTGCCGGCTTCACCGTAACCTTGCCTGGAGCTTCGAGCGCTGCTTCGCCCCAGATCACAGCGACCTTGTTCTTGCGCATCAGAAACCCGACACCGTCGTTAAGTCGTTTCGCCACCGCGCGCGAGCGCTTCACCACGGCCGCGCCGTCATACGCGACCTTCTCGGCCGAGAGTCCGAAGCTCTTTGCATGCTGCAGGTAGCGGAAGATCTCCGCCGAACGCAGCAACGCTTTGGTCGGAATACAGCCCCAGTTCAGGCAGATGCCGCCGAGATATTCACGCTCGATGATTGCGGTCTTGAACCCGAGTTGCGCCGCACGGATCGCCGTGACGTAGCCTCCCGGGCCGGAGCCGATGATGATCACGTCAAAGCTCGTCTCCGCCATCGCACTCACTCCGATGTGGCCCGCTTCTCAGGACAGGTCGTTATCGGCTCTCATTGGGTAAGTCAGGCGGGGTCAAATCCCGCCCCCTTTACACGGGCCCTCCTACCTCTCAGATACTGGATATAGCTACTGCCATGCGGTCAAACTACCATCAGCACGGGGTTTTCAATCAGCGCCTTGAAGGCGCCGAGCAACTGCGCTCCGAGCGCGCCGTCAACGGCGCGGTGATCGCTCGAAAGCGTAACCGACATCATCCATTGCACCTCGATCTTCCCGTCGCGCACGACCGCACGCTCCTCGCCGGTGCCGACCGCGAGGATGGTGACATGCGGCGGGTTGATCACCGCGGCGAAATCCTTGATGCCGTACATTCCAAGATTTGATACAGCGCTAGTGCCTCCCTGATATTCCTCGGGCTTGAGTTGTCGCGCCCGGGCGCGGACGGCAAAATCCTTCATTTCATTGGAGATGACCGATAACGATTTTGTTTCGGCACGGCGCACCACCGGCGTGATCAGTCCGCCAGGGATGGAGACGGCGACCCCGATGTCGCTCTGCTTATGCTTGAGCATGGCGCCTTCGGTCCAGGTGACGTTCGCCTCGGGCACCCGCTGAAGCGCCAGGGCGAGCGCCTTGATGACAAAGTCATTAACCGAAAGCTTGTAAGCGGGCTTGCCCTCCTTGTCCTTTGGTGCCAGCGCGTTGATCTCCTCGCGAGCAGCAAGGAGCTTGCCAATGTTGCAATCGAGGGTGAGATAAAAATGCGGGATGGTGAGCGTCGCCTCGACCAGGCGGCGCGCAATCACTTTGCGCATGTTGTCATGCGGCACGACGTCGTAGCTGCCGGCTTCGAATAACGCGCGAATCCTCTCGTCAGCGGGTGCTGCAATGGCAAGCGTCGGTGCTGTCGGTGCAGGCGCAGCTGCCGGCTGGATCAGCCCCTTGCCCGCTTTTGCGCCTTCAATGTCACGCGCAATGATGCGCCCGTGTGGACCGGAACCTTGAATGCGGCCAAGCTCAATGCCCGCTTCCTTCGCGAGCCGGCGGGCAAGCGGAGAGGCAAAGACCCGGTTGGTGCCCCGCTGAGCGCTTGCGAGCTTCTCGCTTCCACCATCACGGCGCGGAGGCTGGGGGGCTTGCGCAGGGGTGGCCGCTGGGGCCGGTGCTTGTGCTGCTTGTGCGTCTTGCGAGGGGGCGGGCTTCGGCGCCTCGCGCGCTGCCGGCGCAGACGGTGAAGGAGCCGCCGCGGCTTTCGGCGCCGGTGCAGCTTTCCCAGCGGCCGCTGCCGCCGCTTTGACGTCCTCTCCCTCCTCCGCAAGCACCGCGATGAGCTGATTGACGGGCACGTCCTGCGTGCCTTCGGGCACCACGATCTTTGCTAGGGTGCCTTCATCGATGGCCTCATAGTCCATCGTCGCCTTATCTGTCTCGATCTCGGCGATGACATCGCCTGGCTTGACCTTGTCGCCCTCTTTCTTGAGCCACTTGGAGAGATTCCCTTTCTCCATCGTGGGAGACAGCGCGGGCATGAGAATGTTCACGCTCATGGGTTGTCAGTCGATCGCGTCCGTGGTGCCGGTATCCGTTGGAGTATCCATTTCCGCATCGAACATCGAACGAATACGTTCGAGTGCCTCGTCCTCGGTGAGCTGCGTCTCCTTGGCGAAGATCCGCGCCGCATGGCGCGCAACATCGGCGATGAGGAGACCCCACGCCTGCGGGTCTTCGAACGCGCGGCGAAGCGAAACGTGCAGTCCCCCTGCCACGATAGCGGCACGTAATACTTCCACACCGCCGTGCTCGAGCGCGGTGGGCGGCGCCGCCAGTGGATCGAAGGTCGCCATGACTGCTCGCCCTCAACGATGGGACCGATGAACCGGGATTGTCTTGTCTCGCCTAGCGATAACAAACTGCCTTGGCGGCCTCGACCACTTCGGCGACTGAAGGCAAGGCCAACTTTTCGAGATTGGCCGCGTAGGGCATCGGCACGTCCTTGCCGGTCACGCGCGCAACCGGAGCGTCCAGCCAATCGAAGGCCTGCTCGGTGATGCTCGCCGCAATTTCCGCGCCAACACCCGACTGGCGCCAGCCTTCCTCAACAGTGACGATCCGGCCGGTTTTCTTGACGGATTCGACAATGGTTTCGAGGTCCATGGGTTTGAGCGTTCGTAGATCGATGACCTCTGCGCTGATATTCTGTTTCGCAAGCTCGTCGGCCGCCTTGAGCGAATAGCTCATGCCCATCGACCATGAGACGATCGTCACGTCGGTGCCGGATCTGACGACCTTGGCTTTGCCAATCGGCACTACATAGTCAGCGAGCTTGGGAACTGGAAAGCTCCGGCCGTACAGGATCTCGTTCTCCAAAAATATGACTGGGTTGGGATCGCGAATTGCGGATTTGAGCAGTCCCTTGGCGTCCGCAGCACTGTAGGGCGCAATCACCTTCAGCCCCGGCACATGCGAGTACCACGAGGAGTAATCCTGGCTGTGCTGCGCGGCAACACGCGCCGCCGGACCATTCGGGCCGCGAAAAACTATAGATGCGCCCACCTGCCCGCCGGACATGTAGCGCGTCTTTGCCGCCGAATTGATGAGTTGGTCCATGGCCTGCATGGCAAAGTTGAAGGTCATGAACTCCACGATAGGTTTGAGCCCCGCAAACGCCGCCCCGAGCCCAAGGCCGGTAAAGCCGTGCTCCGTGATCGGCGTATCAATAACCCGCATCGCACCGAATTCCTGCAGCAGGCCTTGCGTCACCTTGTAGGCACCCTGATACTCGGCCACCTCCTCGCCCATGACGAAGACGTCCTTGTCGCGACGCATCTCTTCCGCCATGGCATCGCGCAGGGCCTCGCGGACCGTCATGCTCACCATTTCGGTCCCTTCCGGCACCTCCGGCTCCAAAGGCGCAGCGAGCGCGGGCGTCTGGGCAGGCGCCGGCTTCGGTGGAGCAGGCGTCCGGGCTAGCCGCGGCGCCGCTTGCTCGGTTTGCGCGGGCGGCGCTGATTCCGCAGCCTTCTGCTGCCGGGCGGGGGCGCCGCCGTCCTTGAGGGCGGCGGCGTCCTCGCCTTCTGCCAGGATCATGGCAATGGGCGTATTCACCGCCACATCGTTCGTCCCTTCCGGAACGAGAATCTTGCCGAGCGTGCCCTCGTCGACCGCTTCCACCTCCATCGTAGCCTTATCGGTTTCGATCTCGGCGATCACCTCACCGGATTTGACCTCGTCGCCCTCCTTCTTGTGCCATTTTGCAAGGTTGCCCTTCTCCATTGTGGGCGAGAGCGCGGGCATGAGGACTTGAATTGGCATGTGAGGGCTTGGGGGGCCGCTGGCTGACTACGCCGCTATTTGTAGACGTCCGCATACAGCTCGGACGGATCGGGCTCGCTGTCGTTGGTTGCAAACTCTGCCGCTTCGTTAATGCGAGCGCGAACCTCGGCATCGATTTTTTTCAGCGCGTCTTCGTTTGCAAGTCCCTTCTTGAGCATGCGGCTGCGCACCTGCTCGATCGGATCATGCTCGGTGCGCATCTTATCGACTTCCTCCTTGCTGCGGTATTTCGCTGGGTCCGACATGGAGTGGCCGCGATAACGGTAGGTCAGCATTTCCAGAATGATGGGGCCGTTTCCATCTCGGCACCATCTCACGGCCTTGTCGCCAGCCGCCTTGACCGCGCGAACGTCCATGCCATCCACGCGCTCGCCTGGGATGTCGAAGGAGGTGCCGCGCTTGTAAAGATCGATCGTCGCCGAAGCGCGGGCGACGGAGGTCCCCATCCCATACTGATTGTTCTCGATGATGTAGATGACGGGAAGCTTCCACAGCTTTGCCATGTTGAAGCTCTCGTACACCTGGCCTTGATTGGCGGCTCCGTCGCCGAGGTAAGTGAGGGAGACGTTGTCAGTGCCCCGATAATGGTTGGCAAACGCCAGCCCGGTTCCGAGAGGAACCTGGGCACCCACGATGCCGTGGCCGCCATAGAAGCATTTTTCGAGCGAGAACATGTGCATGGAGCCACCCTTGCCCTTCGAGTAGCCATGCTGGCGTCCGGTCAACTCGGCCATCACGCCTTTGGGATCCATACCGCAGGCGAGCATGTGGCCGTGATCTCGGTAGCCGGTGATCACCTTGTCCCCCTCTTTGATCGCCATTTGCATCCCAACCACGATGGCTTCCTGCCCGATATAGAGATGACAGAAACCACCGATCAGACCCATGCCGTAGAGCTGGCCCGCCTTTTCCTCGAAGCGACGGATGAGCAGCATCTGCCGGTAGGCACGCAACTCGTGCTCCATGTCCAGATCCTGAACCGCCGCAGGTTGATCCGCCGCCCGGCGCACGGCCGCTGTTTTGCTGCTGGCTACCGCCATTTCCTCCTCGGGGCTTGCATGCCGTCGATACCCATTCCCCAATAGCGGAAATCACGACGAGGCGGAAGCGGCCGGCACCCGGTCCGGCACGCAACCGTGATCGATTGTCGAGGAAACGACGCTCGGGGCGGCCACCGTGCCCTGCCATGCTGTCCTACAGCGCATGCAGGAAGAGGCTACGAGACTCCGTGGCGATCAGGGCCGCTTGAGCTGTAGCGTGAGCTCGCGCGGATCGGCATAGTTGAGTAGCGCCCGGGCGCGCTCGTCGAGCATATCGGCATCGATGCTTTGCGATTGCAGCAGAGCGACACGATGCTCCCAGCTGACCCGCTCGGCTCGCAGCGTCGCGAGCTCATCGGACAGCTCCGTGATCTGCTCATCGAGGTCTTGCTTTGCTCGCAGCCCGTGAGCGCCGGTATAGGCATTGACCCCGAAATATCCGATCAGCAGCACAGCGATCGTGTAGAGCGCAATCGTATTGAGGATTGTGCGAACTCGCCGACGCGTGACCATGGAAGCAACATGTCTGCACGACCTTAACGCAACTTTAACGACTACGGATCGCAGCAGTCGCACCACGATCGAGACCAGCGTTGTCAGGGCGCGTGGCGGTCCAAGGAAAATGCACCACCGTGCCGCCGCGGACGCGTCGGGCCCCTACAAAGTCTTCAATGCCGAGCGGCCGGCGTATTTGGCCTGGGGTCCCAGCTCCTCCTCGATGCGTAGCAGCTGGTTGTATTTGGCAGTCCGGTCCGATCGCGCAAGGGATCCAGTCTTGATCTGCCCGCAGTTCGTTGCAACCGCGAGGTCGGCGATGGTCGAGTCCTCGGTTTCGCCGGAGCGATGTGACATGACCGCGGTATATGCAGCCTTGTGCGCCATCTCCACCGCTGCCAGCGTTTCGGTGAGCGTGCCAATCTGATTGACCTTGACCAGGATCGAATTGGCGATCCCCTCCTTGATGCCTTGGGATAGCCGGGCAGTGTTGGTGACGAACACATCGTCGCCCACGAGCTGGCATTTCTTCCCAAGAGTTCTCGGTCAACATGCGCCAGCCTTCGGCGTCGTCCTCGGCCATGCCGTCCTCGATCGACACAATGGGGTAACGCGAAGTGAGATCAGCAAGATATTGCACCTGCTCCTCCTTCGAGCGCGACTTGCCCTCACCTTCGTAGTGATACCTGCCGTTCTTGAAAAACTCCGTAGCAGCGCAGTCGAGCGCCAGCGCGACATCGCGCCGGGGCACAAAACCTGCCTTGGCGACGGCCGACATCACGAAGTCCAGCGCAGCATCGGCCGACGGCAGATTGGGCGCAAATCCACCTTCGTCCCCGACATTGGTGTTGTGACCTGCCGCCTTGAGCGCCGCTCGCAGCGTGTGAAAGATCTCTGAGCCCATGCGCAGCGCTTCTGCAAAACTCGTAGCACCGATCGGCATGACCATGAACTCCTGGAAATCGATCGGGTTGTCGGCATGGACGCCGCCATTGACTATATTCATCATCGGAGTCGGAAGCAGGCGTGCGGACGTGCCTCCGACGTAACGATAAAGCGGCAGCCCGCGGGCGGCAGCGGCGGCCTTGGCTACCGCGAGAGACACCCCCAGAATGGCATTGGCACCAAGCCTGCCCTTGTTCGCTGTTCCGTCGAGGCCGATAAGCGTCTCGTCGATCTTCACTTGCGCTTCCGCATCCATGCCGCCGATCGCATCGAATATCTCGCCATTGATCGCTTCGACGGCCTTGCTCACCCCCTTGCCGAGATAGCGAGCACCGCCATCGCGCAGCTCGATCGCCTCGTGTGCGCCGGTCGATGCACCGGACGGAACCGCCGCGCGTCCCCGCGAGCCCTCTTCCAGCGCGACATCGACTTCGATCGTTGGGTTGCCGCGACTATCGAGGATTTCGCGGCCCACAATATCGACAATGGCGGTCATGCATGCCCCGCGAAAAGCTGATGGATGTCGGGCTTGTAGGCCATCCCAAGCCATGCGCAAGGGCGCGGCCGCATCGTCCGTTGGTACGTTCTCACGGCGACTTTGGCTGCGCTCTGCCTCTGAGGCAACAGCTGACAGAGCAAGGCAGTACGAGCGTGCGCCGAAAGCTGACGGCAGGCTATCTGTCAGCGAGCGGGTGTGGGTCCAATCCGTTGCTGGAGAACCTGCAGGGCGGCAAGCTGAGTCTCGGATGGTGATCGGAGCCTTCTCGCACCGTTCGCAATACGTTAGTCATACGCTCTGTTAGTGTTCAGAGCGGGCCGGCAGCCGCCCGCGACAGTCGTTCGGGGTCTCTCGATGGGTAGCGCACAGCGCCTTAAGCAGTTGGGCCGCGCTACCCGCCCGGCCGAGACTCCCGCCGAGGCCGAGCTGGAGCGCATACCCAATCCTCACACCGACACCGACTACGTCGCCCGTTTCACTGCCCCGGAATTCACGACCCTTTGCCCGATCACCGGCCAGCCGGACTTCGCGCACCTGGTGATCGACTACGTGCCGCGGAAATGGCTCGTGGAGTCGAAGTCGATGAAGCTCTATCTCGGCAGTTTCCGCAATGTGGGCGGCTTCCATGAGGACTGCACGGTGGCGATCGGGAAGAGACTGGTTGCATTGCTTCAGCCTAAGTTCTTGCGCATAGGCGGGTATTGGTATCCCCGCGGCGGAATGCCGATTGACGTGTTCTGGCAGAAAGGCGGCTTGCCGGCGGGCGTGTGGCTCCCGGAGCAGGGCGTTGCTCCCTACCGCGGCCGGGGATAGGGCGACGCGGACTGCCCAGCTACCGCGGCCGCAGCGGATGGCGCAGCGTGCGCGAACAGATCGCGCCCACCGTGAACACCACCGCCGCCCCAATGCAGATGCTGAGCTGCATCCCGCCATGGGCAAAACCATAACCGTAAATCACCGGGCCAAGCGCTTGGCCCATGTAGAAGAATGAGGAGTGCAAGGAGGCGGCAGCCCCGCGCGCCGTCTGCGACAGGTCGGTCACATGCACCTGGATCGACGCATGCAGGAGATAAAAGCCGTAGCCGAATACGGTGTAGACGGTGACTTGCCAGGTCCAGGGTAAATGCAGCGCGATCAGGATCAGCGCGCCGCCAGCCAAGGTGCCCCCAAGGAGCATCAGCCGACGTTCCCGGAACCGGGTGATGAGCAGGGGAATGGAAAACGAGTAGAGCACGCCTCCCATGGCGAAAGTGGCAATCAGGAGCCCAGCGACGGAGGCGCGCGCCTCTCCGCTCGCGAGCAGCAGCAGTGCCACGTACGGAAACAGGCCGTGGATGAAGATGGCCTCGAAGAATACCGACCCGAAGCACACTTTTGCCCGCGGGTCGGCAAAGATGCCGCGGAAGTTCGCGAGCACCACTTTGCGGTCGAATGCCGCGTGTTGGTGGGGCACGACCGTACGCAGCGCAAGGAAGGCGGCAATCGCCACTCCGAGCGCGAACAGGCTCAGCGCTGCAAAAACGCCGCGCCAGCCGAACAGATCCCCGATCACTCCCGAGATCGAGGCGCCCACCAGATTGCCGGTGAGCGCAACCGCGAGCAGCCGGCCGATAGCTACTTGGCGCTGATCCATGGGGACGAGATCGCCCAGAAGCGCCATCGCCACGGGAAAGATCCCGCCGGCGACCAGCCCGGCCACTACGCGCATCGCAACCAGAAGCGAGAAGCTTGTAGCCACGGCGCAGACGAGTCCGGACAGCGCAACGACCAGAACGCACGCATTCATCAGGCGTGTCTTGCCGAATGAATTGCCGATCACACCAAGCACGGGCTGCACGAATGCGTACGGGAATGTGAATGCGCTCGAGAGCAGCGCGGCCGTTTTCACGTCGATCGCCAAGCTCTCGGCAATCATGGGGATCACCGGATCGACGGCGCGCGTGAACAACGTCTGCGCAAAGACGACCAGAGCAACAATTTTCAGGACGGGCGCGATAGGGCAGCTCGCAACTCAGCTCTTGCGAGCTTCGGCATCAGCATTTCCCTTCGTGACTTGATCGAGCTCGATGAGCCGGCGCAACAATTCTTCCAGCTCACTCAGCGGAATCATGTTCGGACCATCGGAGGGTGCCTTGTCCGGGTCCTGGTGCGTCTCGATGAAAATCCCCGCGATGCCGACCGCGACGGCGGCACGGGCGAGGACGCTGACGAATTGCCGCTCACCGCCTGAGGATGCGCCCTGCCCGCCCGGCTGCTGCACGGAATGGGTGGCATCGAAGACGACCGGCGCGCCCGTGGTGCTGGCGAGTATGGGCAGCGCCCGCATGTCGGACACCAGCGTGTTGTAGCCGAAGGAGGCGCCGCGCTCGGTTACGAGCACGTTGGAATTGCCCGCCCCAACAACCTTCGCCACCACGTGGGTCATGTCCCAGGGTGCCAGGAACTGGCCCTTCTTGATGTTGATCACGCGCCCCGTAAGTGCGGCGGCCGTCAGCAGATCGGTCTGCCGGCACAGGAACGCCGGTATCTGCAGCACGTCCACCACCTCGGCAACGGGTTGGCATTGGTGGGCTTCATGTACGTCGGTGAGCACGGGAATGCCCAGCTCTCGGCGGAGATCGGCAAAAATCGACAGCGCCGGTCCAAGACCCAGGCCGCGTTTGCTCTTGGTGCTGGTGCGATTGGCCTTGTCGAACGAGGTCTTGTAGACGAGCCCCATCCCCAATCTGCCGGTAATGTCCTTGAGCGCCGCGGCCATTTCAAAGGCGTGGGCGCGACTCTCCAATGCGCACGGTCCCGCAATCAGTGCCAGCGGCAGCTCGTTACCGAAGCGTGATCGACCTACCGCAACAACCGGATTGGAAGGAGGCTCGACCAGAACGTTCACTGCACGGCCGAGAAGCTGGTCGGCTGGAGAAACATGTTCTTGATCGAGGCAACGATGGGCCCGTCGCGTTCGCTCTCGGCCCGCTTGGAGATCCATTCGGGATCGGCAATGAACGCATTCCACTTGCGCTCACGCTCGGCAAGGGACTCCCATGCCAGAAGGTAATGGAGGTCTTGATTGCCGCCATCGCCGACCAGCACCGTCCAGAACCCCGCCTGTCGGATGCCGTGACGCTTCCACAGATCGAGAGTGGTGCCCTCGAAGCGCTTCAGCAGAGCCGGCAAACGTCCGACCACGCAGTGATAAATCCGCAATTCGTAGATCATGCTGCCCTCTTGCTTGAGCCCAAATTCTGGACGTTAGCCTGTTGGCGGCGAAAGGCAATCACACCGCGGCTCGTGAGCGTCCCCGCCTGCCAGCTGATGACGGTAGGGCAGCGTGAAACATCCGACCTGTCAGCGTTTCCATGCCGCCCTATACCAGTCGGCTCTGATCGACCGCAGCTCCGATAAATGAGGCAAATAGCGGATGCGGCTCGAACGGCCGCGATTTTAGCTCGGGATGAAACTGTACGCCGATGAACCACGGATGATCCTGGTACTCGACCATCTCGGGCAGCAGACCGTCGGGCGACATCCCGGAGAACCGCATTCCGTGCTGCTCGAGTCGATCCTTGTAGCGGGTGTTGACCTCGTAGCGGTGGCGGTGGCGCTCGGAAATTGCGGCCGTGCCGTAAATCTCGGTCACGCGACTCCCCCGCTCGAGCACGGCCGGATAGGCGCCGAGCCGCATCGTTCCGCCGAGATCGCCATTGACGCCGCGGATCTGGAGCTCGTTGCCCTTCATCCACTCCGTCATCAGGCCAACCACAGGGTGGGGTGTGGCGCCGAACTCCGTGGAATTGGCATCCTCGATCCCGCAAAGATTGCGGGCGGCCTCGACCACCGCCATCTGCATCCCAAAGCAGATTCCGAAATACGGTACTTGCCGCTCGCGCGCGAACTGAACGGCGCGGATCTTTCCCTCGCTGCCCCGTTGCCCGAATCCTCCCGGCACCAGGATGCCGTTCACATGCTCGAGGAAAGGCGCGGGATCCTCGCGCTCGAATACCTCGGACTCGATCCAGTCGAGATTGACCCGAACCTTGTTGGCAATGCCGCCGTGAGAAAGGGCCTCGATGAGCGACTTATATGCATCCTTAAGACCGGTGTATTTTCCGACGATGGCAATAGTGACATCGCCCTCCGGATTGCGAATGCGCTCGTTGATGAGGCGCCAGCGCGCGAGGTCGGGCTCGCCCTGTGGATCAATCCCGAAGGCCGCCAGCACTTCGCGGTCGAGACCGGCCGCATGATAACCCTCGGGCACCGCATAGATGTTGTCGACATCGCGGGCCTCGATTACGGCGCTCTCGCGCACATTGCAAAATAGAGCAAGCTTGCGCCTCTCCTCTTTTGGAATTGGCCGGTCCGTACGGCACAGCAGGATATCGGGCTGGATGCCGATTGAGCGTAGCTCCTTGACCGAGTGTTGTGTGGGCTTGGTCTTGAGCTCTCCCGCACCTGAGATGAACGGCAACAGGGTGAGATGGATGTAGATCGCGCGGTGCCTGGGGAGGTCGTTTCCGAGCTGCCGAATGGCTTCAAAGAACGGCAGCCCCTCGATGTCGCCGACGGTCCCTCCGATCTCGCAGAGCACGAAATCGTAGCCCTCGTTGCCCTCGCGGATGAAATCCTTGATCGCGTTGGTAACGTGAGGGATCACCTGGATGGTCGCGCCGAGGTAGTCTCCGCGTCGCTCCTTGGCGAGAATTTCCTGGTAGATGCGCCCGGTCGTGATGTTGTCCTGCCGGGATGCCGGCCGGCCGGTGAAGCGCTCGTAATGGCCGAGGTCAAGGTCGGTTTCCGCCCCGTCGTCGGTTACGAAAACCTCCCCGTGCTGATAAGGCGACATGGTTCCGGGATCGACGTTGAGATACGGGTCGAGCTTGCGCAAGCGCACGCTGTACCCACGCGCTTGCAGGAGCGCCCCCAGTGCTGCCGATGCGAGACCCTTGCCGAGAGAGGAAACCACGCCGCCGGTGATGAAGATGTACCGCGCCATGGGACCTAACCTTTATCCGGACCTTGCCGATTCGCCGAGAGCTTCGGTGGACCGGTCCCACTGTTTTCCATGCGAATTTAGCATACCGCGGGTTTTACGCTTAGATTCAGATGCTTGCGGTTAGTTGCTGCTTTAGATTCTGGCTTCGCCATTCGCCGCATGCATAGCTTCATCATACGAAGGGCCCGGCCACCCGGCGCCTTGTCCCTTATCCATCCTTACTGTGATTGCGGCACCTGTGGTCCGCTCGGCGCAGGCGCTGGAGCTTGTTCGTTCTTCCGCAGCGTGTCGAGAAGGTTCCCGCCCTGACCTTGCCCCTGCCCTGCGGGCGGGGCCGGCGCCCCCGGGGTCTGCTGCTCAGCGGGTGTGCCCTGGATTATGGAGTGCGGCTTCCTCTCCCAGCCTGCCAGCACCGAGAGCAAGAGGCTCGTCCCAAAGAACACCGCCGCCAGGATCGCGGTCGTGCGCGTGAGCACATTCGACGTGCCCCTGCTGGAAAGGAAGCCGCCGGTAGAGCCGATCCCAAGCCCTCCCCCTTCCGATTTCTGCAGCAAAACGACACCGATCAGGGTGGTGACGACCATAAGGTGAATGACTACAATCACTGTCTGCATGGATCTGCGTTCCCCTGGGGCTCCGCCCAACAGCCAGCACTGATATGGGGCGTGCGGCCGTCTACAGCACCCCCGGCCGGAATTCCAATGCTGATATCGCGCTTGTGGCTCCGAGCTTGGGCGAACCTGCCCTTCAGCTGGCCTGCTCACGCCTGAGCCCGCCATTCCACGTACGGGCTATCCCGATAAATTCAGCTGCCTTGAGGCTTGCGCCCCCGACCAGGAAGCCATCCACGTGCGGTACGCTTCTGAACTCGGCCGCATTGGCGGCCTTCACCGATCCACCATAGAGGATGCGCATTCGCCGCATGCCGTCTCCGAAGCGCGCAAACAGGTGCTGGCGGATGAAACCGTGCATTTCGGCGACATCATCTGGCTTTGGGGTCAGTCCGGTACCGATTGCCCATACCGGCTCATAGGCGACAACCAGATCCTCCGGCGATAGCCCATCCGGCAGAGAGCCATCGAGCTGTGCACCGACAACCGAAAGCGCCGACCCGCTCTCGCGTTCGGCTCGGGTCTCGCCCACGCACGCAATTGCGAGCAGTCCAGCGCGGCGTGCAGCTAACGCCTTGTCGCGCACCTGGGCATCCGTTTCCTTGTGAAGAATCCGCCTCTCCGAATGTCCGACAATGACCGCGCTCGCCCCCGCGTCCTTGAGCATTTCGGCCGATATGTCGCCAGTGAACGCGCCGGCCGGCTCGGGATGACAATCCTGCGCGCCGATGCGCAGCGATGCTCCGCCCGCCAGCGTTGCGAACTCAACGATCAGGGTCGCAGGCGGACACACGAGGACATCGATCGCCGAGAGCGCGCGGGCGCCGGACACCATGTCGGCAAACTCGGCCCTCGAGGCGCGCAGGCCGTTCATTTTCCAATTTCCCGCGACCAGCGGGCGGCGCGGCTGGGCGGAGTTCACGACAACCCTTTCCGAATTCCCCAATTCGGGGTTAGCAGAGGCCCAAACAGGGCGCCAGAGCTTGCATCAGGTGCGCTCTCGGCTGGTACAGCAGCCGCGGGGCGGCACTCGGACTTGTTGCGGCACACGCGGGCCATCCCTAGAATGCGCTCGCCTCTCGCAATCGAGAGATTTTTCCAGCGGATCCAAGCGATGCTTCGCGGGCTTCGAAAAGCCTCCTCAAATTGGCTCGGCAAGGTGGTCATGGCCGGCGTTGTCGGCTTTTTGGTCATCAGCTTCGCGATCTGGGGGATCGGTGACATCTTTCGCGGCTTCGGCCGATCCACGGTGGCCAAAATCGGACATACCGAGGTCACGGTCGAGCAATTCCGGACGTTGTACAATGAACGACTCCAGCAGTTTTCCCGTCAGTTGGGACGCCCGATAAGTATGGAGCAGGCACGGGCGCTGGGTCTGGACCGGACGGTTCTCGGACAGCTCGTATCGGAAACCCTGCTGGACGAGCAGGTGCGTAAGCTTGGGCTCAACATCTCCGACACCGACGTGGTCAAGGAGATCACCAGCGATCCCACATTCCGAGGCCCCACCGGTCAGTTCGACCACTTCCGATTTGAGCAGTTGATCCGCAGCGCCGGCTACACTGAAGCGCGTTATGTCGCCGAACAGCGCCGCCTTCTCCTGCGCCGCCAGCTTGCGACCACCTTAACGTCCGGTTCCAATGCCCCCAAAGCACTGATCGAAGCCGCAAATCGATATCAGAACGAGCAGCGCTCGATCGAATACGTCCTGCTTGACCGCGCGTTGGCTGGTGAGGTTCCGGCGCCGGCGCCGGACGTCTTGGCAAAGTATTTCGAGGAACGCAAAAATCTGTTCCGTGCGCCTGAGTACCGCAAGCTGGCCATCGTGTCGCTCATCCCGGCGGAGCAGGCACATTGGATTGAAATCTCCGACGCCGATCTCCACCGCGCCTATGAAGAGCGGCGTGCCCGGTATGTGACGCCCGAACGTCGTCACATCGAGCAGATTGCGTTTCCGAGCATGGAGGCGGCTGAGCAGGCATCCCAGCGCATCGCGCAGGGGACGAGCTTCGAGGACATCGCAAAAGAGCTCGGCAAGACCGAAAGGGACATCGATCTGGGTACGGTGACGAAGGCCGGCATGATCGATCGCGCCGTTGCCGATGCTGCCTTCTCGCTGAAGCAGGGCGATGTCAGTGCTCCGATCCAGGGGCGATTTGGCCCGGTCCTTGTCCGAGTGCTGAAGATCGAGCCGGAGCAGGTGCGTTCGTTTCAGGATGTCGCCAATGAGCTTAAGCAGGAGCTCGCGACATCGCGGGCCAAGACCGAGGTTCTGAAGCTCTATGACCAGATCGAAGACGCGCGCGCCGAGGGAAAGAGCCTGACGGAGGCTGCCGAACAGCTGAAGGTACCGGTGCGGAGCATCGAAGCCATCGACCGCTCAGGGCGCGATTCTTCCGGCATGCCGATAAAACTTCCTGACGAGCAACGGCTCCTGCAGGGCGCTTTCACCACCGATGTGGGGGTGGAGCGTGACCCGCTGCAGTTCGAGAGCGGCTATATCTGGTACGATGTCCTCAGCATCACCCCTTCTCGGGAGCGACCGCTCGACGAGGTCAAAGACCAAGTCGAGCAGCGCTGGCGAGAGCAGGAGATTGCATCCCGTCTGAACGCCAAGGCAGCTGAGATCCTCGAGAAGGTTCAGGGGGGCTCGTCTCTTGCTGACGCCGCAGCCGCGGATCACCTCAACACTGAGACATTGACCGGCCTGAAGCGCGGCGAAAGCAAAGCACTGCTTTCCACCTCTGCCGTCGAGGCAGTTTTCCGCACTGCAAAGGATGCCGCCGGAAAGGCGGAGGCAGCGAAGCCGCCGGAGCAACTGGTGTTTCGGGTGACGGATATCGTGGTGCCCAGCCTGGACACGAATTCAGCCGAAGCCAAGCGTATGGCTGAGGCCCTCAATCGCGCCGTATCGGAAGATGTTGCTGCGGAGTACATCGCTCACCTCGAGAGCGAGAGCGGAGTGAGCATCAATCAGAACGCCTTGAATCAGGTAACGGGTGGTGCGGCCGGCAGCAACGACGTCGACTGATTTACTCCATATGCAGATCGAGCCACTAGCAACCGCGTTCACCAGACGCTACGCGCGCGGTGAGCCCCAGATCGTCTGGACTACGCTGGTATCCGATCTGGAAACCCCGGTTTCGGCTTTTCTCAAGACTGCGGGCCAGCGTCCGATGAGCTTTCTGCTCGAATCGGTCGAAGGCGGCGAGGTACGCGGGCGCTATTCAATCATTGGGCTCAATCCCGATCTCATTTGGCGCACCGTCGACGGCCGCGCCGAGATTCACCGCAGTTCCGACGGACACGCCCGATTCAGGCCGTGCAATGAGGCGCCACTTTCGGCCCTTCGGGCCATGATTGCGGAAAGCCGTATCGAGCTTCCGGAAAACCTGCCGCCGATGGCGGCAGGTATTTTCGGATATCTCGGCTACGACATGATCAGGCTGATGGAGCATCTGCCCGATCCCAATCCCGATCCCATTGGTATCCCCGACGCGATGCTCGTACGACCGACTATCGTTATAGTATTTGATGCGGTCACGGACACCATCACCGTGGTCACCCCGGTCCGACCCGAGGCGGACGTTTCGGCGGAAACCGCCTTCGCCCAGGCAGAGGAACGGCTTGCGGCCGTCGTCCGATCCTTGGATGCCCCGCTCTCCCATACGTCGCCACGCATGAAGCGTGGCCCTCTTACTGTTTGGCCCTCATCGAACACGCCAGCGGCGGAATATGAGCGCATGGTCGGCGCTGCCAAGGAATACATCGTCGCCGGGGATGTTTTCCAGGTCGTGCTCTCACAGCGTTTCCAGGCACCTTTTGAGCTCCCGCCTTTTTCGCTCTATCGAGCACTGCGCAGGATCAATCCCGCGCCATTCCTTTATTTCCTCGATTTTGGCAGCTTCGCCATTGCCGGCTCCAGCCCGGAGATTCTGGTCCGCGTGCGCGACGCGACCGTCACAATCCGACCTTTAGCCGGCACCAGGCCGCGCGGCGCTAGCCCAAGCGAGGACAAGGCGCTCGAAGCCGCTCTGTTACAAGATCCAAAGGAACGCGCCGAGCATCTGATGCTACTTGATCTCGGACGTAATGATGTCGGCCGTGTGTCTCGGACGGGGACCGTCATGGTGACGGATCAATTTCTCATCGAGCGCTTCAGCCAAGTGATGCATATCGTTTCCAATGTCGAAGGAAAGCTGGACGCAAACAAAGATGCGCTGGACGCGTTGATTGCAGGATTCCCGGCAGGGACCGTCTCGGGAGCACCGAAGGTCCGGGCAATGGAGATCATTGACGAGCTGGAGAAGGAGAAACGGGGCCTCTATGCGGGCTCCGTTGGCTATTTCTCCGCCGCAGGAGAGCTCGACAGCTGTATCACCCTCCGCACTGCCTTGATCAAGAATGGGGTGATGTATGTCCAGGCAGGCGCTGGCATCGTTGCGGATTCGACTCCCAGAGCCGAGCAGCAGGAATGCGTGGACAAGGCCAAGGCGCTATTTCGGGCAGCGGAGGAAGCCAAACGTTTTGCGGCCCGATCACAGCAGTGATTGCAGCCGGTCCGCGTCGCCCTGAACGGCTTTGAAGGAGGGATCGCCGTCGGCCCCCCGCTTTGCCGCGGTACATTTGTGTTTCTTGACCGTCTCAAGATCGAAGTTTAAGACCTTGAGAGGGCGTGTAAAACCATGATCGTTTTGATCGATAATTACGATAGCTTCGCTTTTAATCTTGTCCATTATTTGGGCGGGCTCGGTGCGGATGTTGTAGTCCATCGCAATGACAAGATCACGGTGCATCAAGTGGTCGGGATGGATCCTGAGGCCATAGTGCTCTCCCCCGGACCCTGCACGCCGAGCGAGGCGGGCATTTGCCTGGCGCTTGTTGCCGATGTGGGTTCTGTCATCCCAATTCTCGGGGTGTGTCTCGGCCACCAAGCCGTGGGACAGGCGTTCGGGGGCACGGTAGTGCGTGCCCCGGCTCCCGTGCACGGCAAGCTCTCGGAAATCACCCATTGCGGAGAAGGCATTTTCAGCGGCATCACGGGCGCGTTCAAGGCAACGCGTTATCATTCCCTCGTAGTCGATCGCGCGACGCTTCCCTCCGAGCTTGTTGTAACTGCCGAGACCGCCGGATTGATCATGGGTCTTGCTCACCGCCGTTTTCCGGTGCACGGAGTTCAGTTCCATCCGGAGAGCATCGCCTCGGAGCATGGACATCTCATGCTGCGTAACTTTTTGGATCTCGCCGCCGTATGGAATCAGGCCGGCGGTGGACGCTCACAGTCAAGCCGACCGGCAATACGCGATGCAGTGAGAACGACGTGACCGATGAATTCAAGGGGCTGATTGCGAAGGCTGCCAGTGGCGGTGCATTGAGCCGAGAGGAAGCAGCACGCGGCTTTCATACCATGATGGCTGGAGAGGCGACCCCGTCCCAGATGGGTGGGCTGTTGATGGCGTTGCGAGTGCGGGGGGAAACGGTCGATGAGATCACGGGCGCGGTCACCGCGATGCGTGAAAAGATGCTGCCGGTTTCCGCGCCTGCGAACGCCGTAGACATCGTAGGTACCGGTGGGGATGCCTCGGGTTCGTTCAACATATCCACCTGCGCCGCTTTGATCGTGGCGGGAGCGGGGGTCCCTGTCGCGAAGCACGGCAACCGGGCACTTTCGTCGCGCTCAGGAGCCGCCGACGTGTTAGCCGCTCTCGGCGTGAACATAGAATTGACCCCTGCGGGGGTAGCACGATGCATCAGACAGGCGGGCATCGGTTTCATGTTTGCGCCGGCCCACCACCCGGCCATGAAGAATGTAGGGCCCACCCGTGTCGAGCTTGGAACGCGCACGATATTCAATCTGCTGGGTCCCCTCTCGAACCCTGCCGGCGTGAAGCGACAAATGGTAGGTGTCTTTTCTCGGCACTGGATCGAGCCGCTTGCCCAGGTTTTGAAAAATCTCGGTTCCAAGTTCGTTTGGGTCGTCCATGGCTCCGATGGGCTGGACGAGATCACGACTGCGGGTACCACCTATGTGGCCGTACTGGAAGACGGCGCGGTGCGGACCTTTGAGATCACCCCGGAAAGCGCAGGACTGTCCCGCGTCAAGCCAGAAGCGTTGCGCGGAGGGGAAGCGCGCGAAAACGCGCAAGCGCTGATGGACGTGCTCAAGGGCAAGAAGGGGCCGTTCCGCGACGTTGCGGTCCTCAATGCTGCCGCCGGACTGATTGTTGCCGGGCGCGCCAAGGAACTCAAAGAGGCGGTGGTGCTTGCCCAGAAGTCTGTAAACTCGGGCGAGGCTCACAATCGGCTAGAGCGGCTTGTAACGATCTCCCATGCCTGAGCAGAACGCACTACGAAGGCGGCTTGTCAGCAGGCCGCTGCAGCACTGGGAGTAAAGGCCGGCGTGAACGTGAAAGCCGACATACTGGCCAAGATCGCGGATTATAAGCGCGCGGAGATTGCTGCCGCGAAGCGAGCGCGCCCATTTGCCGCTCTCGAAGGTGATGCCAGATCCGCGTCCGCGCCACGGGGGTTCCTTGCCGCAATCGTACGACAAGTCGCTGCACGCCACCATGCTCTCATTGCGGAAGTCAAGAAGGCGAGCCCATCGAAGGGCTTGATCCGAGACAACTTCGATCCTGCAGCGATTGCATCTGCCTATCAGCGTGGTGGCGCTGCCTGCCTCTCGGTGTTGACCGACGCTCCCTCCTTTCAGGGAGATCCGCAGCACCTCGTCAGCGCGCGAGCGGCAACCGGGTTGCCGGTTTTGCGCAAGGACTTCATGTACGACGTGTACCAGGTGCTCGAGGCACGCGCGTGGGGTGCCGACTGCATCCTGATCATTCTTGCCGCAGTGGATGACAAGCTGGCGCAGGATATCGAGCAGAGTGCCGAGTCCATGGGCATGGACGTGCTGCTCGAAGTCCACGACGAGCATGAGCTTGAGCGCGCGCTATGCTTGAATTCCAAGCTTGTTGGAATCAACAACCGTGATCTCAAAACCTTCCGGACCACGCTCGATACCAGCATCAGGCTCGCAAAATTGATCCCATCCGGTCATATCATCGTCAGCGAAAGCGGGATTTTCTCGCGCTCTGACATTGAACGTCTCTCCGCCCACGGCATTTCGACTTTTCTGGTAGGAGAAAGTCTCATGCGGCGACGCGATGTCGAGGCGGCAACGCGCGCCCTGATCGGCCAGTCGCGCCAGCATTTGGGCGCAGCAGAGTAGGAATGAGATGAGCCCGTCGAAACTCTCCCATCTTGATGCGCGGGGAGAGGCACGGATGGTCGATGTGTCGGAAAAACCCGCCACCGAGCGTCAAGCCGTCGCCGAGGGCCGGGTTATCATGGCTCGGGGAACCCTCGATCTCATCCTCAAGGGCGATGCGAAAAAAGGCGATGTGCTCGGAACTGCGCGAATTGCCGGTATAATGGCAGCCAAGCGCACGCATGAGCTTATTCCTCTCTGCCATCCGTTATCGATCTCGGCGATTGCGGTGGACCTGAAGCCGGACCTGCGGTTGCCTGGCGTGAATGTCCGCGCAGCTGTACGGGTGACCGGCCGCACCGGCGTAGAAATGGAAGCGCTGACCGCCGTCGCCGTCGCTTGCCTTACGGTGTATGACATGGTGAAGGCAGTCGAGCGCGGGATTCGCATCGAGGGTATTCACTTGATTGAAAAATACGGGGGCAAGTCGGGGCATTATCGCGCCGAGGAGTAAGTCGTGGCACTGATGTCGGTTGCCGAGGCGCTCTCCCGCGTGCTCGTTGATGCCCATCCACTGCCTGCAGAATTGGTTGCACTCACGGACGCCCATGGGCGTGTTCTTACTTCTGACATCGCCGCCTTGCGCAGCCAGCCGCCAGGCGACGTTTCCGCCATGGATGGCTATGCGGTGCGCGCCGTGGACGTCGCGAGGACTCCGTCACGGCTGAAGGTGATCGGAGAAGTGGCGGCGGGGCACCCTTTTGGCTGCACCCTGAGTGCGGGCCAAGCGGTACGCATCTTCACTGGGGGGCTGATGCCACCGGGTGCCGATACGGTTATCATTCAGGAAAACACCACGCTCGATGGCGAAACCGTCCTCATCAAAATTGGAGCCGATCGAGGCAGAAACGTCCGCGTCGAAGCACTGGATTTCAGACGTGGGGCTGTGCTCCTGGCAAAAGGGCATAGGCTATCCGATCGGGACCTGGCACTCGCGGCGGCAATGAACCACCCTCGCCTACCGGTGCATCGTCGCCCGAAGCTGGCGTTCTTTGCGAGCGGGGATGAGTTGTTGATGCCAGGCTCGGAGCTCGGATCGGGCGAGATCGTCCATTCCAATGGTTATGCCATTCTGGCCCTTGCCCGCCGAGAAGGCTGCGAAGTGCTGGATCTTGGCATCGTACCCGATCGACTGGATGAAACCACCCAAGCGGTACGCCACGCCCGGGATCGCAGCGCCGATATTCTTGTCACGTCGGGCGGAGCATCGGTGGGTGACTATGACCTGGTGCATAAGGCGCTGGCGAGCGAGGGACTTGCCCTTTCTTTCTGGAAAGTGGCCATGCGGCCGGGTCGGCCCATGCTGCACGGCCGCCTGGGCCAGATGCACGTGCTCGGTCTCCCCGGAAATCCGGTTTCTGCGTATGTCTGCTCGTTTTTGTTTCTCGTCCCGCTGATACGGCGCCTTTCCGGACAAGCCAACGTCGAGCCCGCATTTGAAACAGCAATCCTCGGCCGTGACCTTCCCGAGAACGACGAGCGCGCCGACTATCTGCGCGCGGGTCTCACCGCAGCGGACGGGACGCCCATCGCTACCCCCGCCCCGGTGCAGGACAGCTCGATGCTCACCCCGCTGGCGGCGGCTGAGTGCCTGCTGATTCGGGAGCCCCACGCTCCGGCTGCCGCGGCGGGGAGCCGCTGCCGCGTGGTCAGGCTCCCCCTCTGATTCATGGAAAATAAAGAGCTTGCAGAACACATATGGAACGTATATGTTCGTTCATGATTTGTTTTCTGAACCTTTAGCCTAGCAACGGGGACCCCGACATGCTCACGCGGAAACAGGCTGAACTTCTGCGCTTCATACACGAGCGGCTGAAGGAGAGCGGCGTGCCTCCCTCCTTCGACGAGATGAAGGATGCGCTCGATCTCCGGTCGAAGTCGGGCATCCATCGTCTTGTCACGGCACTGGAGGAACGCGGTTTCATTCGACGATTGCCCAACCGGGCGCGTGCCATCGAGGTGATTAAGCTGCCCGATTCGGTCGCGCACGGCGCGGGCGGATCTCGCCGCGGATTCACTCCCAACGTGATCGAAGGCAATCTCGGCCGACGTGCAGCCGCCGAAGATGAGGGCGCCGCGCGACCCGTGGCAGTGCCGGTGATGGGGCGCATCGCTGCTGGAACGCCGATCGAGGCTATTCAGAACAAGAGCCATGTCATCAATATGCCCGCCGACGTGCTCTCGACAGGCGAGCATTTCGCTCTCGAGGTGCGCGGGGATAGCATGATTGAGGCCGGCATTCTCGATGGCGACGTCGCCCTCATCAAAAGGACGGACGGCGCGGACACCGGCGATATCGTGGTCGCTCTGATCGACGAGGAGGAGGCGACCTTGAAACGTTTCAGGCGAAGAGGCGCGTCGATTGCGCTCGAGCCCGCCAATACTGCCTACGAGGTACGAATCCTGCCTCCGACCCGCGTACGGATCCAGGGCAAGTTGGTCGGACTGTTTCGACGCTACTGATTCTTCAGGCCAAAGGCTCGCTGCGCCAGCTGCCGGTCTAATCGCCTACCTCCAAGTCTTCCCGATTCGGAGTTGAATTGAGAGTTGGGCGGTTGACCGATTGGCCGCTCTCGGACAGTAAGGAGCTGCCGGAAAGCTTGCGCGCCCAAGGACGATCGTAGCTGGCAGCGCGCGCAGGCTCGATTTCGAAACGGCCGTCGACGCGGCGCAGTGCCATCGCCCCCGACAACCGCCAGTCATTTCGACCGATGCCGAGGGCGGCGCAGTCGCTCGGAATTTTGCGTGCGCTGACCACAAGGGATGTGCGCCGGCAGTCCTCCTCGAAGGCTTCCGTTCGCTTCACGAACGCAACGAGGGACCCGTCTCGCAGCTTTCCGATGCACCCTGCTTCATCACACTTGAGTCCGTCCGCTAAAGCGACGTCGCGGGGGGAGCGTGGATCGCCGTCGGCAGCGAGCCATTCGCGGAAGGCAAAAGTGTCCTTGCTCAGATTGATCATGGCCAGGCGGCCGTCGCCCGCACGCACGGCCATAGCGCTTCCGTCAGGTGCAATCAGAAGATCGGGCTTGGGCGCTCGAGCCATCATCGCCACCGCGCCGCAGATCAGCGCTACTCCGATCGTCCGCAGCGGAGTTTTCAGCAGACAAAGGATTACGAGCCCCAGGGTGGAGAGCAGCAGTGGACCCGCACCGAACCCAGCGACACGCCCTGATGCACCGGGAAAAGTGGTAGTCCACAGCGCGACAGCATTCATCCAGTCGATGCCGTGGCCCATCAGCCGCCAGCAGTGGGAGTCGAGCCCGAGCGGCATTGCAAGCACGCCCAGGATGCCCCACGGCATCACCCAGGCCGATACGATGGGCATAGCCGCGAGGTTGGCAACAACGCCGTACGGCGACACTCGATGGAAGTGGTAGGCAACAAAAGGAATTGTTGCGGTGCCTGCGAGCAGAGATGCAACGGCGAGGCTGATGACCTCGCGTCCGCCCCACAGCGCAATCCTCGCGGCAAGCTGGGTCTTGCCTTCCCTGATCATCCAGGGAAGACCGTGCTGATAGCCCGCAACAAGGGCCAGCGTTGCGGCAAAGGACATCTGAAAGCTGGGATGGACCACTGACTCGGGCGCGAGTACGAGGACCACCAACGCAGCGACGCTGATCGTGCGATATGTGAGGGTCTGCCGATCGACCAGCACGCCGATCAAGACGATCCCTATCATAATGAACGAGCGCTGGGTGGCCACTTCCGCTCCTGAGAGCAGAAGATAAATCCAGCAACGAGCAAGGCGGCGAGTGCCGCCCATTTCTTGATGGCGTGCTTGTTCGCGAATGCCGGCATGAGCGCAAACAGCGCCCGGATCGCAAAAAACACGACCCCCGCCACGACGGCCATGTGGTATCCGGAGATGGACAGCACATGTCCGAGACCCGAAATGTACATGGCGTCGTTCACCTGAGGTGAAATCGGGTCGCGCTTGCCGGTAATCAGCGCCGACGCAATCGATCCCCCGTCCCCGGGCAGAACAGCGCGGATGCGTTTGTCGATCGCCTCGCGCATTCCGTCCACGGTTGCAGCGTAACGCAAAGAAATCGTTGGCAACTGAGGAGACTGCTCAGCGCGGATGCGGCCCAGTGCGAAACCGGATGCTCCGATGCGCTGAAAGTTCGTGGCGCTTTATAATAATATCAACTAGTTACCCCAGGGGCAGTAACCCAAAACAGGCCAGATCCAGCTAAGCCGGAAGTTGGTGGTCAGATGTGCTGGCAAACCCTCGCGCCCGCGTAGGGCGGCAACCCAATCGACGGCCGCGAACGGTAGCAGCCGTACCCCCGCTGCGAGGTCACAAGCCTGACATCCGCCTGAGGTGTCGGTAACGGAATTTTTGCCCCTACCCCGCGAGCCGATGCCACCACGGCCTCGCTCGCAAGTCCGCCAGTTCGCCTTCTAGTCGGGCTGATGCTTCCTTCGCCGCCTGCGTCTCGGCCGTCGCCTGCAACAGCTCCGTCATGGGCCCGGTCGGCACGCTCGCGCTCGAATTCCCCGGTGACCGACCGCCGCCGCTTCGACCTTGGCCAACTCCGCCTGCAACGTCTCGACGCGGGCCTTAAGAGTGGCGGTGATCGGGTGGTCACCGGCCGGTGACCGGGCGGGCATCGGTTTGCGCGCCAGCGCAGCAACGTCCACGACCACAAGGGCTTTGCCGTCGTTTGCCATTTGCCGTGGCAGCCGACCGTTCGCCAGCGACCGGGCGGCTTCCGGTTAGCAATTCAGCCGCTCGCCGAATAACATCGACTGCCGATAATCCCGATTTTCGAAACTAAATGGCGAGCATACATGCGGGACGGCGACCGGCCCCGGCTTACCCTGCCCCTTCTGCCCTGCTCTCTGCCCTGCTCTGTTCCTGCTCTGCTCCGCCCTGCCCACTGGACGGCGCTTTCTAACTAATGCTGGCGTCCGATGAGCACATCGTTGCCGCGACATCAGGCGTCAGAACGTCGGTTACGAAGGTCGATGACCCCAGCCGAGCAAGTAAATGGCGGGATAAGTAAATGGCGGGGAATTGGTGACGGCTTTGGTCCAGTCCCTGCGATCAAATTGCTGTTCGGATTGTCTTTCTGACGCCTCGACTGCCCTATACAATAGCAATTATGCAAAAGAAAGAATGATTTGGTCGACCATTCTGCTAGATTAGGGGTCCTGTTGTAAATGGGGAACATTGGCTTGGAACAGCTCTCTTATCCACACAGATTTCAATCCGATGGATTGACGATTAAAATCCGGAAAAATCATTGAGCATGCAAGCTGTCGCGCAGAATCAATACCGCTCATCGCGTTACCGCCCGCCGGTGAACGTTTCGTCTATTCGGCTGCAAGACCTCTTGGCAAAAACCAAGCGAGACGCCTTAGAGGAAAGGCAATTTGACCTTCTCGGATCTGAAGGGTCGTCGGTTCGAGTTTATTATGCTGGAGAGGTCGCGCTTCTGGAGCGTCCTTGCGTTTCGGTGGTCGGAACCAGAGAGGTCTCGCACGACGGTGCGACACGAGCTCGTCGGCTTGCACGCGAATTAGTAGCCGCTGGGATCGTTGTTGTGAGTGGGTTGGCGAGAGGTGTCGATACAGAAGCTCTGACGAGTGCCATTGAGTTGGGCGGCTCTACGGTCGCTGTCATAGGCACTCCAATTGATCGCGCATACCCGGCAGAGAACGCACGTTTGCAAGAGAACATCTATCAACATCATCTCCTTATGACACCCTTTCGAATTGGGGAAAGGACCTTCAAAGCAAACTTCCCTAAGCGAAACCGCGTCATGGCAGCAATTTCCGATGCTACTGTCATTGTCGAGGCCTCTGATACTTCCGGTACACTGCATCAGGCAGCCGAGTGCGGCCGGCTCGGCCGCTGGCTGTTCATAATGCAATCAATATTAGAAGACGACCGATTGTCTTGGCCTAGCAAATTCCTCGGAAAGCCGAAAGTTGTGCCGCTTAAGTCAACTCGGGATATTCTCGATGCAATCTGCATCCAGCGAGCTTAAAGTCGTTTCGCTTTGCTCATATCTTACTGGCGAGTTGGCGGCTCGGAAGATCGATTGGCCGGCAATCAAAATGGTCAAAGCCTTAAAGGGCGACCCGATCAACGGTTATTTTGATCTGACGGTAGGCGGCGTAAATCGTAGGTTTAATCAGCAAAATATTCGCGAATATTTAGACTGCGTACCCCAAGCGATGGCTGCAGCTATCCTTGAACGGATTGACAGTAACGCAACGCTCGTTCCAATCCCGAATTCTCATGTAGTCACGCCCACCGATCCTAACTTTTCGACGCTGAGTTTGGCGCATGGAATATCAGCCGCAAGTTCTGGTCGGCTTAAGACAACGGCTGCGCTGGTTTTTAGTGAACCACAGGAAAAAGCTCGCAAAGGTGGGCCACGCGGCGCCTCTCATTTGCATGCTGCTTATAAACTTGTGGCTGATGTAAGCGGCCCTATTGTTCTTGTGGACGATGTATGGACCCTTGCCGGCCACTTGAAGGCTGCTTGCTGGAAACTGGAGGCCTCCCACCGCTCAGTCATCCTCGCCTGCACCGTTGGTCGCACAACGCACGAGTACGTGGAAATACCCGTTTCTGTGCAAGAGCATATGATTGATCTAAGTCCTTTCCAGGGGCTATAATTTGTACGTTGGCGCACCACGTTGATGACACGCCCGCCGGCGAGGCAGCTTCCGGTTCAAATCCTCAAATCCGAAAGAACGCCGATCCGTCCGGTCCCATGGTTGGCACGAGCAGGCTGCGATCGAGAAACAGGTTCCTCATTTCACAGCTCGTCTCTGCGATGAGCAAGCAGCCATGGCACGCAGCTCCATGCGTCGCCCGATCGCCGCTTCGGTTGTCCGGTTGATGGTCGGCGCAGATCGGATCGTTCGAGCAGATCCTTGACCGTTCCAATGCGCCCTCGAGGATTTGCGCAAATCTTGGCGCTGTTCCGACCAGACCACCGAGCGTGCCCGCGCGCCGGCCGTCGCGGTATAGATGAGAATGCCGCAGCGTTCGGGGGCGCCGTCCGGGCCGGATAGCGCATACACACGCTCTTTCAGCGAGCTCGCGGGATAGCCGCAGTCGAGAGCGATTTCGGCCATGAGCGAGTGCGATAGGCTGTGCAGAAGCACATACGCCGTCCCCGGATAATGTGGTGCATGCCCGCTGAACCGCGAGCACCAATACCCGTATCCCGTCATCAGCTCATCGTGACGACGCCGCGTTGCATCTCGCTCGACCCACTCGCGAATTGTCGCCTCATCAAAGTGGACGAAGATCCCTTCGCCGAATTGCTCGATCGCGGGCAACCAGTCCGCATCTTGCGCAAGCGGGGCGCCGCGCACCGCAAGCTGAATATCCTCGAGGTCGCCGTCAGCACTGGTCGGGGCAGCCTCGAATTGAGTGAAGCCGTAGAGGCAGGAGACTTCGCGCAAACGATGGACCGCAACCACGTTCTTGATTGGAGACAAGTCCACGCGGACCGTCGAAGCAGCCCATGCCTCGCGCGGCAGTGTCTGCGCGTAGAGCTTGGCCGTCGGACTGTTCGGTCCAATTTCTGGCCGGCCGCTGGCGAACACTTCAAACTCAGAGAGCTTCGGGGAGCCGCCGGCTTCAAGGATCGCGCCGTCGCGAAGCCGCTGCAGCCTTGCGAAGATATCCTCGTCCGAATAGCCCTCCAGCGTGGCCGCGACCTTTGAGTTGAAGCGCTTTGCGCGCCGCCACGTCATGCACAGAGTGCACGTTGCTCAACTCCCCGGACACGCTGTCGACGAGGCGGGTGAGTTCGTCCTCCTCGGTCGGCAGTGAGATCACGGTGTAGACTTGCGGGAAATACGTGTTTGTGGCGGTCCGCGTCAGGAGCTTGAGCTTTTGGCCGCAACCGTTCGGATCGCGATCGACCAGCCAAGGACGCTCTCCGCGACAGTTGCCAAGCCTTCCTGGCTGGAACAGCTCTTGCAGCGACCGACTTTTTCCGCAGCCGCAAGCGATTGTTATGTCAGCGGGGTCGGCGCTGGTGCCCTTTTCCTCGACCACATCGGCTCCTGGCATGCCTGGCCCTCATGCACGATCCATCTCCAGTCGATGTCCTGCAAATGGCCGTTCTCGCACGCGCAGACGAAGCGGATCGGCGTCACTTCCGATTTGTTGCCGTCGTCAAAAACGAATTGCGTCGACCCCCAGCAGGGTGCATGTCTTGCCAGCGAACCAATCGGCGGCGGCGGGCCGGCTTGCCTGCCACCGTGGTGGTCTCGAGCCGCTCGCAGACGAACCAAGCGGGAAAAACGGGGGCCGCGATGCCGGCCGGCAACTGGCCGGGCCTGCCGTCAGCGACCGGGGGCGTGCGCAACGACAGGCTCTTGTTGTCGCCAAGGCGGCCTTGAGCCTTTAGTAATTGCTCGAGCCGCATGATTAGGCGAGGTTCAGCGATCGTCGTAAACGACCCGCCACGCATGTCCCACAGCTCCAAGCCGCCGATGACGACCGAGCGGGTGGGAAGATCGACCATCGCTCCGGGACCGAAGGTCGAGACGACCTGGCTTAGCCGCTGCGCGTTCTTCGTCATCGAGGTCATCCGCATTGGCGATCGGCTGACCCTTTGGGTCGCGCGGGTGAACTGCAACGCTCGGTTCGACATCGCGCATGGAGCGGCCTGCGACGAATTGCTGATGAGGGACGCTCAAGTTGGGGATCTCCGGTGCAAGCGGCATGTGAAGCAGGCGATGCGGGCTCCGCCTGTTCGCGTAACCGAATACGTTGCCGCCGGCTGATTGCTCGTCGGATATCCTGATCCAGTCATCAAAGAGGCCGTCCACGAGGCCCGCCAACGCTGCGCTATCGCCTGCAACAGCGTTCGCGGGTGCCCGTGCAACGATAGCATCACGAACAGCGGCCCGGGTCGCCGGCCGGTTCTTCAGCTCATTAACGGCTGCAGCATCCAGCGTGAGGGCAGGATCGATGTGCCGCGCGGCGGCCACCACGACCGCCGCCAGTGCCCGATCCAATGCGCGCGCCGCCCACGGCGTAACACTCGTCGCTTCGACCGCCCGATAGAAGCTGCGATGGAAGATCCCGAAATGCTCGATGCTTACCGGTTGCGCGGTTTGTGGAGGTTGAGCACCGCGACGACCAGCCCCGGCCGATCGTGATCGCGACCGATCCGACTGGTCGCCTGGATGTATTCCGCAGCCGTTTTTGGTTGGCCCTGCACCACCATGAGGCCGAGTTGCAGGATGTCGAGACCAACCGAGATCATGTTAGTGGCGAGTGCCACATCGACCGGCTCGACGTTCCGGCCAAACACAGCATCGAGACGCTGCTTTGCTTTAGCAACGTCATCGGTCGAAACACGCGAGGTGATTTCCATCGGCTCCTTGATTTCCCGATCAGCGAACGGACTGTCCTTGGGATCGACCCGCCGACGCTGTGTCCCGTAGCGCGCAGCGCGATCCCGCACCTCATCCTCGACGATGCGGCGTGCACCACCCAGCTCACGCAATGCGTTGAAGAGCAAAGCGCAGTCATGTAAGGATCAGCGGGATTCTTTCCCAACTCCGAACTGATGGCGCATGCGTCGTAGGCTGCCTGAGCCGCCGAAACCAAGGTCGTGAGCGCCCGCAAGAATACGAGCTTTGGCCCGCGTCCCTGCGCGGCAATGCCGAGATAGCGCCGGGCCGGTTCGCGCGATGAGGGCACCGTTCGCGCAAAGAAGCTATCGCTACGATCAATGCCGGGCGGCGGAAAAATGGTGGTGGCGTGGCGATCGAAAAGGGCGGCAATTTGATCCTTCGCCCGCCGCACCGTTGCGGTGGAAGCAATGATCTTGGGCCGGAACGCGCGTCTCGCCAAACTTGCGCGACGCGAGTTGATCGATTGCAGCCTCATAAAGGCCAGCGACTGTCCCGAGCGGCCCGGCGATGAGATGCAACTCGTCCTGAATGACCAAGTCGGGTGGATCAAGCGTCCAACCGTTGTCGAGCGGCCGGCCGTGGCGCCCAGGTTCGGCAGGGCCGTAGTATTCAATCCCCTCGGCAAACCGATCGACATGAC